>NZ_SJVC01000002.1:0-474352 GCF_004337165.1 Exiguobacterium sp. SH0S1
CTGACCGCCCCCAGGAAAGCGGCGTGCCGGACAGGGCGGCTTGAAGGGAAATGAAAGCAGAGGAGCGCCATCCCATCCGGGATGACGCTCCTCTGCTCAAAATTATTTGAAGTTTTTCAGTGCCCTCTCCGCGGACGTGGATGTTTTTCAATGCCCGCCTCTAGGCTCGAACACGGCCAAGCGCTCGACTTTGGCCAAGACCGGTCGCGCCCGCTCGATCAACGTCTTCGTCGTCTCGAGTGAGAGCGACTGCTGATGGGCGTCTACACTTTCCCACACCTCGTAGACGAGAATCGAGTCGTCATCGAGTGAGACGTTCACCCGGTACATCGCGCACGTCGACTCCTGTTTCATCGCCTCGGCCGCCTCGAGCAAGATCGCGAGCAACGTGTCACGCTCCCCCGGGACGGCGGTCAACTTGCCGAACAATCCATATGGACGCATACAATCTCTCCTTCCTGAATCTCGACTTGTTCCATAATTTGTGTCAGATTTCCTGCCTCGACCGTAAAATCCGTTGTGAGGTTTGCTATACTAAAACAAAAAGGAAAGGGGCGATACGCGATGCAGCGTCCACCGATGCCTTCCCCGACCCCGGAGGAAGTGCTCCGCTTAAAGCGGGAACATAATCCAATCAAACCGACCGAGCTCTTCGCGAAAGCGCTGCTCCTCTTGATCGGCGCCTTCATTTTCGCCATCGGGCTCGAGGCGTTCCTCGTCCCAAACCAGATCATCGACGGCGGCATCGTCGGCGTCTCGATCATCGTCTCTTATCTGACGGAAACAAAAATCGCCATCTGGCTCGTCCTGTTCAATTTGCCGTTCATTTACTTCGGCTACCGTCAGATCGGGAAGACGTTCGCCGTCGTCACGCTCGTCGCCATCTTACTCATGTCGGGCTTCACGATCTTGTTGCACTCGATCGAACCGTTCACGGACGATCTGCTCCTCTCGACCGTGTTCGGCGGCTTCTTGCTCGGTGCCGGGATTGGGCTCGTCATCCGGGCCGGCGGTTCACTCGACGGGACCGAGATTTTGGCCGTGTCGTTCACGGACCGACTCCCGTTCTCGGTCGGCGAGATCGTCATGTTCTTCAACATCTTCATCCTCGGCACGGCCGGCTTCGTCTTCAGCTGGGACCGGGCCATGTACTCGCTTATCACCTATTTCGTCGCCTTCAAGACGATCGATATCGTGTTAGAAGGGATCGACCAGTCGAAAGCGGCGTGGATCATCACGACGTCGCCGGACGACGTCGGTCAAGCCATCATGGACCGACTCGGCCGCGGTGTGACGTACCTTCACGGCGAAGGGGCGTATACGGGTGACGGCAAAAAAGTCGTCTTCACCGTCATCAGCCGGCTAGAGGAGACGAAATTGAAAGACATCCTCGACGACTATGACGAGAAGGCGTTCCTCGCCATCGGTAACATCCACGACGTCCGGGGCGGACAGTTCAAAAAGAAAAATATTCACTAAAAAGGTCGGCCCCGGGGCCGACCTTTTGCGTTATCCTAAACGTGCTTGATTGCGTCCGCTCATCTTCGCCGCATAAAGCGCCGCATCGGCCCGCTCGAACACAAGCATGCTCGGTTCGGCGTCGGTGACCGACGCCCCGATCGAGATCGTCATCGGAATTGTTTCCCCCTCAAACGTGAACGGTGTCTCACGGACGACATCGACGACCGCGTCGGCAAGCGCCACGACGGCCTCCCCTGCACCTTCGACGACCATCAAAAATTCTTCGCCGCCGTACCGCCCGACAAATCCCCCGTCCGGGCAGTTCAGGCGTAACGTCTCACCGATTTGACGCAACGCCTCGTCGCCGGCACGATGGCCATATGTATCGTTCAACTGCTTGAAATGGTCGACATCGATGACGAAGAGTGCCCACGGCCGACCCGACAGTTCCACCTCGCTCAACCGTTCGAGCGTCATGTAGCGGTTCGGGAGTCCCGTCAACTCGTCGACCGTCGCCCGATGGGTATGCAGACGGAACATCCAAAGGTGGGTCTCCAACTTCTTGGCACCCCAGTAGCATATCCAAGCCCCGAGCGATGTCATCAGGAAATACGGGATGAACACGTCAATAAACGTATCGAGCGAGACGTTGCCGACGACGCGGACGAGGACGAGCGCCATGCCGATCGCGATGTACACCGCGAACGAATGACCTCGACGCACCGATTGGCGACCGAGCCCGACGGCAATCACCCAAAAAATGCCGATCATGACGAAGGCGTTCATGATGACCGCACTGAATCCCTCTGTCATCAACCTGACCGCGACAGATGTGATGATGGCGACGGTCACCCCGACCGGACCGGCGAATGCCGCCGCGAGTGCGAACGGGATGATCCGCAGGTCGATTTTGGCCCCGTCGACTATGATTGAGTTGATTGTCAGCAACACAGCGATCAGTCCGTTCGACAGCCCGAACCCGATGCGGATCGAGATGGGTGATGACACTTGAATCGGCAAAACGTCACGCATCACATAAAACGTCAACGAAATGAGCAAATAGATGATGCTGATATTGATGAAAAAAATATTTACAACCTGACCCAATCGACCCAATCCTTTCCCCATTCTTCCTGTCTATCCTATCGTACCCGTGCGACACGTGTCAGCCTATCCAAAAATTCTGCCAGCCAAAAAGTCGAAAGCTCATGCTTCCGACTTGTTTTTAAGCATTTGTTTCATCAAATTGGCACTATCGCGGGCCGATTCATTCTCGGTTTGCATCTGGACATACACCTCGTGGCGATGGATGTCGATGTGACGCGGGGCGTCGATGCCGAGCTTGACTTGGTCGCCTTCGATGGCGAGCACGGTGAGCGTCACATCGTCGCCGATATGGATCGCCTCACCTTGTTTTCGTTTCAATACGAGCATCAGCGCACCTCCGCTTTCTGGCCACCGAGCGGGTAGCGGGCCGAGTAGGCGTCGTCAAGGATGACTTGCTTGCCACGGCGCTCTTTCGTCTCGATGACGATCGGTGCCTTCAAGTTGAGCGTCGAGGCGTCGAACGGTTCGCGAAGTGTGACGATCGCATATACCGAGACGTGCTCGGCCTCCCCGATCGCGAGCTGCTCCTTCGTGCCGTCCGTCAGTTCGAACGCATAATCCGCCTTATGCCAAAACGGGTTCGTCACGACGAACGCGCAAGCCGCATCTTCGATCGACTGCAACGACCAGAACGGGAGGTCGTCCCCGTACGGGATGAGGACGAACGTCTTCGAGTCCGGAAAACCGGGCACCTCGCTGACGAACGAAATCGTCTCTTCTTCATTCACTTCAATCTTGCCAAAATAATCTGTCTCAATGAACATGGATTGTCCTCACTTTCAACGCGTCTCATCATACATGCCACCGACCGGCCACATCTCGAGCGACGCCTCTTGGCGAAGCGAGATGTCCGTCGTCCATGGTGTGAACGAAATCTCGGCCGGGGTAAGCGATACATCTATTTGTGCCGGCGTCAGGTTCCATTCGATTTTGACATCCGCCGGCGTATACGTCAACTTGACGCGGTCGATCGACTTCGGCATATAGCCCATGTCGACGATCGGGTACGGGTCGTTCACTTTACTCGCGGCGATGCTCGGGATCGGGTTACCGTTCTCAATCCTCATCAGTTGATCGCCTTCTTGTGCCGCCTGACTCGTCGCCTCGCGCACGCCTTGTTCACCGAGCTGGCCGAAATAGCGGCCGAGTTCGAGCGCGCCTTTCAAGTTACTCTCACTGCGTGCGACCGAAGAGTCGACTTCGAGCGTGCCTTGTCTCGTCTGTTGCATCATCTCGACCTTGCCTTGCGTCATCGACAAGTCGGCCCGCCCTTGTCTCATCTCGAGCACGGGGCGGTTCGACGTCATCTGGATCGCGGCCTGTGTCTGCCGCATCTCAAGTCTCGCCAGGTTCATCCGCGCTTACCTAAGGAAGTCGAGGAGCGTCGGCTGGATGATGCGGGCCCCGGCCGACAATGCGGCCCGGTGTACCGTCTCATGTGACTTTAGCTCCATGATGACTTTCTCGATGTCGATGTCTTCATTGTTCGACATGATCGTCTTGGCGATAATCTCGTGGTCTTGCAGACGGTTGTCGACGAGTTCAAGCCGGTTCGCGCGAGCCCCGAGTTCGGCCCGCTCCGTGATCAAGCTTTGCCCGAGCGTGTCGAGCGTCCCGAGCATTGTCGAGAAGTCTTGTCCGCTCTTCGTCGAGTCTTGAAGCGCCAAACTCAAGTCACGCAATCCTTTGAACAACTCTTCACCGAAGACGGTCTCCGGCTGCATGTTCACTTGAACCGTGATTCCTTTTGACACTTCAAATTTGATTTCACCGCTACCAGCCGGAACAGCCCCGCTCTCATAAATATCGGCCACAGGCGCAGCCGGGTCCGTACTCGCCAAATATGCTTTTAGATTGGCGATATTAATGAGTGGCTGATCCGTCTTCGTCCCGTTATAAATATACTTCTCGCCGGCTTTCGAGTTCGCGAGCGAACCGATATGTTCGACGAGTTGATCGATCTCGCTCTTGATGATCTCGCGTTGCGACGACTCGTACGTGTCGTTCGCCGCTTGCGTCGTCAATTCACGGATCCGTTTGACGGCTTCCGTCACTTCGTTCAACGTCGAGTCGGTCAAGTCCATCCAGCTCGTCGCTTCGCTGACGTTGCGACGGAACTGGTCGACCTCGCGCACCTCGGTCCGGTAACGGATGCCTTGCATCGCGACGACCGGGTCCTCGGACGCCTTTTGGATCCGTTTCCCGCTGATCAGTTGTTCCTGGACGCGGGCAAGCGTGTTATAACTGCTCGATAAATGTTTCAAGTTCGTCTGTGTGAGCATCGTCTGTGTGACACGCATTACTCATTACCTCCCTACGACACCCATGCCGTTAATGATTTTGTCGAGCATCTCGTCGACCGCCGTGATGTTCCGTGCCGCCGCGTTATAGGCGTGCTGGTACTGGATCATCATCGTCATCTCTTCATCGAGCGAGACCGCACTGACCGATTGACGGCGCTGGTCCGAGCTCGCCATGAGCGCGAACGTGCTCTTGGCGAGGCTTCCGCTCTGACTGGCTTCGACCGCCATGTTGCCGATGACGTTCTGATAATACTTGCCGATCGACGAATTGGTCGTGACCGAGCCGCCCGTAAACGCCAACGCTTGGTTTTTCAAATCGGCAAGCGCTAACGCCCCGCTGCCGTCACCGATGTTGCCGTCTTTTGAGGCGGCGATCAAGTCAAGGTTGTTCATGATGGCGGCGCTCACTTTGATCGTGGAGGCGCTAGCCGTCTGTTCGAAGAAGTTCGCCGTCCCGGGGTCGCCGGACGCGTCTCGATTCGTGCTGTGGGCCGTGTTGAACGCCGATGCGAACTTGTTCGCCATCTCGTCCAAATCGGTGAGCATCTTCGCGAACTTACCAGAAACGCTACCGCCCTCGGGCGTCGCATCGCCGTACATCTCGACGAGCGCCTTCAGTTTTCCGTTCGGCATCTGGTTGAACGGCATTGGAAGCATCGGGTCAGCTGCGGCTGCTCCTGCCGCTTTATAACTGGATTGACCGAACGAGCCGACACCACCCGTTAATCCGTTGACGAACGAGACTTTGTTCGGTGCCGCTTCCGTTCCTACATTAATGACGATATCAATCCGTCCTTCTGCCATCCGCTGCGAGTTCCCCCGAGTCTCACCGTTCAAATAGTCGACCGGTTTGCGTTCGAACTCAACGTATTGCGCGAGCTCGTCCATGTAGCGGTCACGTGCGTCATACAGTTCGTTCGGTAGGGCGCCGAGCGGTTCTGCGTCCCCGATTTGGCGGTTGACGTCGCTGATCTTCGTCAACAGGTCGTTCACTTTCTTGATGACGACGTCGGCTTCCGACTTCAAATCGGCTTGGACTTTCGTTAGTGAGGACGACATATAGTTGAACGTCTCAGTGAGCGTCATCGCCCGTTGACGGACGACGCTGCGGGCGCCGGTGTCATCCGGGTTGACCGACAAGTCTTGAAGTGCGCCCCAGAACATGTCAAGCGACTCGGCGAGCCCGTTCTCAGAAGGCTCGTTGATGATGTCCTCCATCCGGCCGAACGCCGCTTCTTTGGTCGCATAAAACGAGTTTTTGACTGTCTCGTCACGGTACTGTTGGTCGACCATCAAATCACGGATGCGGGCGAGCGTCTCCCCACGTACACCCGTACCAAATTGACCGGCCTTCGTGCCACCGAAGTTGACACTCAGTTGTTCGGTCATACCGAGCGTCAGTCGTTGACGCGAGTAGCCCGGGTTCGAGGCGTTGGCGACGTTGTTCCCCGTCGCCTGCAGCGCCCACTGGTGCGTCGTCAAACTGCGGCGCGCCGTCTCTAATCCCATAAATGTTGAACCCATGAATGTTCCTCCTTATACGTCACGGCTGAACGAGCGTGTCTCGAACGCCTGTTGCCCGTATGTGAAATCGTCTGCTTCTGGCATGAGCATATCCAAATGCCAATTGATATACCGGAGCGACTGTTCGAGCAACGTCGCGTTCAGTTCATTCTGTCGCTTCAGTTCGAACAGCACCGGTCGTAGCGCTTCCTTCTCTTCATCGTCCAAAACGAGCAAACCTTGAAGTCGTTCCGTCTCTTTTTGTCCGATTTGTCGGACAATCGTCGCTTCTTCTTTGACGAGCGCGCTGAAAGCGGGCATATCGCCTTTGATGAGTAGTTGTTCTTTTGCGTAAGCGAGTTCGAGTAAACGTGTATGTAATGTGAGCATAATGGTCTCCTTTTTCCAAAAAAAGAGCCGACTAAAAAGGGGTCCCCTTGTCTAGTCAGCTTCCGTGCCGTGTTATAAGTGCGAAGGCCTCAAGCGGACCTCGCTTCCATTCATCCTTGTAGAAAGCGTTTGGCGATGTCGCGCGCGTCCCGTGTATACGTCCCTGCGTTGATCTCCGCCTTCAAGGCGCTGATCTTCTCAAGACGGTCCGGATTTTTCACCGGTTCTTCAAACCGGGCGCGGGCTTCCGCCGATATCGATATTCGGTCCGTTTGGCGTGTTAGCTCGGGCTTCGTCTCGGCTTGCGTTTTCTTCTCGTAAGTGTTCGGTAAATGTACCCACTTTGCAGAATCGATGCGCATGCGTGTCCCCCCTCTTCATGTTGTGTTAGTCCAAACGATAAGCGCGAGCGCTCGTCTTGTTTACACTTGCTTGTAAACTTTGTAGTTCTTGCTGCATATCTGCCTGACAAGCCGAACAAACTTTTCCTTCGTTCGTCGCCTTGCCGCAACGCACACAAGTGATGCTCATTGCCGGGTTATCCTTGATGATCAAGCGTCCTTCATGGATAAATCGCGTGATATCAAGTTCGGAGACACCTGTCGCTTCGACTAAGGCTCCGATTGTTACCTGTTTGTTGGCTGGTTCCCGAATGAAGTCCCGGACTTTCAAGAAGTTTTGGAAATCGACTTCACTGCATGACGGGCAGTACGGCGAGCGGCTTTGTTTCATGAACAAACGCCCACACATTTGACAAGTTGCTGCTTCCAATGTCATTCACCTCTGCCTTTTATATCGGACGCATTTTTGATTTGTTTAGCGCCCGGAACAGGCAAACCGCAGAAACTTCTGCATAGCCGGCTTTCTTCAATGTGTACGCTGCTTGGTGGAGCGTCGTGCCGGTCGTGTAGACGTCGTCGACGAGCACGATTTTCCCATATGTAGTCGCAGCATGTACAGCAAACGGGTTTGGACGGTGCCGCCTTTCTCCTTTCCCAAATTCACGCTGACTTGAAACCTCTTCTTTTTGAAGGAGTTGTTTTGTCGGTCCGATCAATCGGGCGAGCACGTCTGCCTGGTTGAAGCGACGCGTCAAAAGCCGCTCCTCCCCGAGCGGGATCGGCACATAAATCACGCCCGGCTCACGCACGTTTCGCAACGTGTCCCGAATATGACCGACGAGGGCGACGTCCCCACCGAACTTAAAGCGATGGAGCCAAGTCGCACCGGTCTCGTCGTAAGCGTAGAGGCAACGGACCGTCAAATCGAGACCGAGCGCGAGCCAACGGACGCAGTCCGGGCACGTCTGCCCGTCCGTGCTCGGGTGACCACAGCGCGGACAGCCCACCTCGAGCGGGGTCAACATCGTTTCACAGTCGGGACAGACCCAGTCGCGTTTCAATAAAGTCGACGGACTCCACGGCACCGTCATCGGTTGGCGGCAGACGAGGCAGTTCATCGCCGGTTCACCTCCTCGATCGCGTGGATGGTCCGGTCTTGCCGGAACGTCCGCTCGGAATAAAACAAGACGACGTCCCCGGTCGGCGCGTCGGGCTTACGCCCGGCCCGGCCCGCCATCTGGATGAGGGCGCGCGTCGAGAACAGCCGATGGTCACTATCGAGAATGGCGACATGGACGCCGCGGACGGTCATGCCGCGCTCCCAGATCGATGTCGCGAGCACGATGCCGTTCGTCGTCTCGAGCCACTCGAGTACATCCGTCCGTTCGTCCGTGTCGGCCGAGACGGCCCGGTAGTCGAGCCCGGCCATCTCAAGTAGCTTTCCATAACGGGCAAGGTCCGGTTTCGTCGGGACGAACAATAGGCGCGGTGCCACATGGCTCCGGCAAAAGTCGAGAATCGCATCATCGCTCTGTTTGACGAGCCGCGGCACCGGCAAGTCGTGGCCGTGGTAGCGGCGCGACAAGTGGATGGTTGGGAACTGAAGTTGCCAGAGCGTCGGTGTCGCCGTCACGAACAAGAAGACACCTTTCCCCGCGCGCCAAAGCGTCCACCAGAGCGACAAGTCGAAGGCGAACGGGAACGCGTCCGACTCATCGACGAGGACATAATCGAACACGTCGCGCAAATTCACAAGAAGCGGGGCCGTCGCGACGGTGATCATCCCGATCGATTCCTTATCCCCGCCTCCGTAACGCCTTGTGACCGGGACGGTGAAGCTTGCCTCGAGCCGGTCGGCCCACTCGATGGCGACGTCACGCCGCGGGGAGACGATCAATACGCGCTTCCCTTCATTGACAATGCGAGCGATGACCGGGAACGCCATCTCGGTCTTGCCGGCACCGCAGACGGCGTGGACGAGACCGGTCTGTCGTTTCTCCCACCACGTGAGCAGTTGCTCGCTGACACGTTGTTGCGCATCTGCGAGGTCGAACGGCATGACGAGCTCAGTCGGTTCGACCGGCGTCGTGACGTCGATCTCTCCTAAAAAGTCACAGCGGCATACCCGCCCGAGGTGCAAGCAGTTGCGGCAATACTGACAGGCGCCGTGATGACAGGTGAACGCGCGGATATCGGTGCTCAGACAGCGCTGACAGACGCCGAAGCGGATGGCCGGTCTCCCGGTCGGACTAACAACGAGGTGTCCCAATAAAATCAGTCCTTTTTCACTGACACTAGCATATAACCGTTAAGTCCACAGGTCATGCTCGTTGATGGAACAGGAACGGTTAATGCTAATACATCAAGTCATATCATGCGACAGACGGAGGTGAAAAATAAAGTTACCGACTATACTACGAGTAGACCATTAATTGGAAATGAGGAGGATTTCATGTTTAAACGACCTATCCATAACGTACTAACCGGTTTAGGAATGATTGCTGTGTTTTGCCTCGGTTGGTGGATTTGGTATGTGTTGAACGGTAGCGACGCGGCCGAACAACGAGCCGTCCGAGCAGCCGAAACCTATGTCGATATGACGTATCCCGAGCTGGAACTTAACGTGATTGGTGTGACATACTTATCTCTGTACGATGCGAAGTATTACGTGTTGTACGCGTCCCCGTCCCATGTCGACACTGAATTGTGGGTGCGCGTCACTCGAGCGGGGGAAGTCGTGGACGACAATTTCGGAGATGCCGCGAGCGTCTCGTCGGACGTTTCCCTGTCATTGGACCGACGTGATACCTTACCATATAATCAGAAAAACTCGTCAGACGAAGTCGTCTGGCGAGTTTTTCTGATTATGCTTTATGCGTTACGTTTATAGAACATGACCGCCTCGTACGCCCGGAGCGACAACGTCGTCCCGTCGAGCTGCGGCACGTCGTAGTTATGGCTGACGACGTCGGCGCATGTGAACCGTTCCGGGATCTCATACGTCGTCTCGGGCCCATAGAAGTTGGCGACGACGAGTACTTCCTCGTCGTCCGTCTTCCGCGTGTACGCCCAGACGTCTAGGTCCTGTTTCGTCAACAACGTATAGTCTCCATCCGTCAACACGTCGAGCTCTTTGCGGAGCGAGATCAAGTTCTTGTAGTGGTAGAACACCGAATCCGGGTCGTCGAGCGCCGTCTCGACGTTGACCTCCGTATAGTTCGGCGCCACGTTGATCCATGGCGTCCCGCTCGTGAAGCCGGCGTGCGGCGTCGCGTCCCACTGCATCGGTGTCCGTGAGTTGTCGCGTGACTTCTGTTTGATGGCGGCCATCATGTCCTCGTGCGACACGCCCTCGTCGCGCTTCAGCTTATAGATGTTGAGCGTCTCGATGTCGCGGTACTCGTCGAGCGAGTCAAACCCTGGGTTCGTCATGCCAATCTCTTCGCCTTGATAGATGTACGGCGTCCCTTGTAGGCCGTGGAGCACGGTCGCGAGCATCTTGGCGCTCTCGACGCGGTGGTCGGTATCGTTGCCGAAGCGGCTGACAACGCGCGGCTGGTCGTGGTTGCACCAGAAGATGGCGTTCCAGCCCTTGCCGTGCATCCCTTCCTGCCACGTCGACATGATGTCTTTCAGCTGCACGAAATCGAACGGTGCGGCGACGAACTTCTCGCCGTTCGGGTAATCGACTTTCAAGTGGTGGAAACTGAACGTCATGCTGAGCTCACGCTCGTCCGGGCTCGAGTAGCGGACGCAATGGTCGAGCGTCGTCGACGACATCTCGCCGACCGTGATGACGTCATGCCCCTCGAACACTTCGCGATTCATCTCTTTCAAGAACTCATGGATGCGCGGTCCGTCCGTATAAAACTTGCGGCCGTCCGACTCGTCCTCCGGAAAGTCCTGTTGCTTCGAGATCAAGTTGATGACGTCGAGGCGGAACCCTTTGATGCCTTTCTCGCGCCAGAAACGCATCATCTCATAGACGTCCTCACGCATCTGTTCGTTCTCCCAGTTCAAGTCGGCCTGCGTCTCGTCGAACAAGTGGAGGAAGTACTGACCGCTCTTGTCGTCATACTTCCAGGCGTTGCCGCCGAACTTCGACTCCCAGTTCGTCGGTTCGTCGCGCCAAATGTAATAGTCCCGGTACCGTTCATCACCGGCGAGCGATTTTTGGAACCACTCATGCTCGGTCGACGAGTGGTTGACGACGATGTCCATCATCAGTCCGATCCCGCGCGCCTCGGCCTCGCGGACGAGCTCGTCAAGGTCTTCCATCGTCCCGTACGAAGGATCGATCGCGTAATAGTCGCTCACGTCGTACCCGTTATCGTTTTGCGGCGACTTGTACACCGGTGTCATCCAAATATATTCGATGCCGAGATCGGCCAGATAATCGAGTTTCGACGTCACTCCTTTAATCGAGCCGGTAGCGTTGCCTTCCGGGCTATAAAAGCTTTTTGGATAGATTTGATAGACGACGGATTTACGCCAGTTTGTTTGTGTCATGAACGACAGCTCCTTTTGTAAGAGTTTTCATTTCGATAGGAAAAGGGGAAGAACCTCCGTCCCTCCCCTTGATGAATCCCCGTATTATGCGACTTTGTCTGCTTTGAGCTCGCCTTTTTTCATGTAGCGTTTTGACAAGGCGAACGTGAGCACGAACGGGACGACGATCGCGATGATCATCCCGACGATGAAGAGCAAGATCTTGTCCGTGAAGATCGACAGGAAGCCAGGGAGTCCCCCGACGCCGATCCCAATGGCCTGGACGTCGTTCAGCGTGATGAAGACGGCGGCAATTGCCGACCCGATCATCGCCGAGTAGAACGGGAACTTGTTCGGCAAGTTCACCCCGAACATGGCCGGCTCGGTGATCCCGAAGTAAGCCGAGATCGCTGACGTCGACGCCATACTCTTTTGTTTGGCGTTATGCTTGTAGACGAAGAACATAGCGAACGCCGCCGAACCTTGGGCGATGTTCGACAGAGCGAGCATCGGCCAGATGAACGTGCCGCCCGTCTCTGCGATGAGTTGCAGGTCGATCGCGATGAACAAGTGGTGCATCCCCGTGACGACAAGCGGTGCATAGAACAAACCGAACAAGAGCGCACCGACGACCGGTACCGCTTCGAACACGTTGACGAGGCTCGTCGCGATGACGTTACCGATTCCACGTGTGACCGGTCCGACGATCGCAAGGGCGAGGAAACCTGTGACAACGATTGTCGTGATCGGCACGACGAGTAGCTGAATCGCGTTCGGAACATGTTTTTTCAAGAACATTTCAATATGGCTCAAAATGAAGGCCGCGGCCAAAATCGGCAAGATTTGACCTTGATAGCCGACTTTCTCGATTTCGAACAGCCCGAGGATGTCGAACGTCGGGATATCGCCTTCAAGCGCCGCTTGCCCGTAACCCCATGCGTTCAACAAGTCCGGGTGGACGAGCAGTAGACCCATGACGATACCGAGCACTTCGCTGCCGCCAAAACGCTTCGTTGCCGACCAACCGACGAGGGCTGGCAGGAAGACGAACGCCGTGTTCGCCATCATGTTGATGAGGTCCCATAAGCCTTGCAAGTTCGGATACGCCTCGATGAGCGTCGCGTCGTCGACGAACAGTCCTTCCGACGCGAGCAAGTTGTTGATCCCCATCAAGAGACCGGCGACGATGATGGCCGGGATGATCGGCATGAACACGTCCGAGAACACTTTGACGAGTTTTTGGAGCGGGTTCATCTTCTTGCCGCCTGACGATTTGACTTCAGCGACCGTTGCCGCCTCGAGCCCGGCGAGTTTGATGAACTCGGCGTAGACGCGCTCGACGTCACCGGCACCGATGACGACTTGGTACACGCCCGAGTTCTCGAACGCCCCTTTGACGAGATCGGCTTCTTTTACTTTTGCCTCATTGACGAGCGACTGGTCTTTCAGTGAGAGACGGAGTCGCGTGACACAGTGCGCCGCTTTATCGACGTTATCCTTGCCCCCGATGGCTTCTAGGATATCCGCGGCGATTTGACGATAATCTGCCTTCATAAGATAGGCCTCCTTTGTGTGAAAGCGTTTGTTGATAGCGATTACATATGATTACAAACAAAGTTTAACTTATATAGACGAGTTCTGTCAACAACTTATCTATATAAGTTTATCGTGACGAATGTGTGACAAGCGTTCACTAATTTTGTTCCCTCTCCTCCCGATTCAAAACGACAAAAAAGACCCCTTCTTGAAGAAGGAGCCTTATCGACGCGCCACATCGCTGAACTGAAACTTGTCGAGCCGGTGACGGGACTCGGTATATTCGAACTGTCGCCCCTCGTACAAAAACGTGTCGTTCGTGATGACGATGACATATTCATAATGACCCAAGTCGAGCCGCGACCGGTCAAGCTCGGTCACGTCCTCGGCCGCGATTTTCCGCTTCGCGTAGCTGATCTGTTGCCCGAGCTCGCGCTCGACGTATTGATAGATCGAGCGCTCAGCAATCTGTTTCGTCAGACCGGGGACGAGGTCTTTGACGAAATAGTTCACGTCTAAAATGACGTTCTCCCCGTCGAAGTTGCGGACCCGTTCGATCCGGTAGACGAGCGTGGCGGGCTCAAGACCCATCCGCTCGGCGAGCCAACTCGGTGCCTCGATCTCCTCGAACGAGGCGACGCTCGTCTCGATCGAACGGCCGAGCATACTGGCGTATATTTCCGAGAAGCTGACGATGCCGTTGAACTGGAACTCGATCTGGTCGCGGCGCAGCACGAACACCCCTTTGCCGTGATGTTTGCGGACGTAGCCGTGCTCTTGGAGCAGATCGAGCGCCTTACGGACCGTGCCCCGGCTCGCCTCGTATTCATGCATGAGTTCTGTCTCCGACGGCAGTTTCGACTCCGCCTCGTACTCACCCGTTTTCATCCGCTCGGCGAGCCGTTCGTAGATTTGACGATATTTGGCCACAAGCCCACTCCTTTCTTCATCGAAAAAGACGACCATTTGGCCGTCTTCTGTTTATCGTTCGCAGTGATACCACGTGATGCCGATCGCGCCAGGTCCAAGGTGTGTCCCGATGACCGGTCCGAAATGACCGCCGGTGACTTTTGCTTGCGGAAACTTCTGTTTCATCGAGGCGATCTCTTCGGCCTGACGTTCCGGGCAGTTGGCGTGGATAATGCCGATGCAATAGCCCGCGCCGTCACCGACGATCGATTGGTCCATCATCTCTTCGATGCGGCGGACCGCCTTCTTGTACGTCCGGATCTTCTCGAACGGGACGATCTGTCTATCCTGAAAATGAAGGACCGGCTTGATCTGCAGGAACGAGCCGACGAGCGCTTGCGCCGCGCTGAGCCTTCCGCCCCGTTGGAGGTGGTCGAGGTCATCGACGACGAAATAGGCGCGGATCCGTTCACGCGTCTTCTCGAGATGCTGCATGATCTCCTCGGCCGAGGCACCATTGTCACGCATATGGACAGCCTCTTCGACGAGAAATGCCTGAGGCATGCACGAGATCTCTGAGTCGAACGCGTGCACGTTGACATCGACCATGTTGTTCAAGGCGATCATCGATTGATACGTCCCGCTGATCCCGCTCGAGAGCGTGATGGCGATGACGTCAGTCACTTCAGCCGGAAGGCTGTCGATCAGCTCGACCGTCTCCCCGATGATCGGTTGCGATGTCGTCGGCAAATTCCCCGCCTCGATCCGTTCATAAAACGCCTCCGTCGTGATATCGACGGCCTCACGGAACGATTCTCTACCAAAGATTACACTGAGCGGTGCGACGTGGACGTCGTGGCGCTCACAAAAATCGGCTGGCAAATAGGCGGTACTGTCGGTCAAAATCGCTATGTTTCCCATACTATATCCTCACTTTACATCGTTTCGTTTTTCCAATTGAATTAAGATTCCATTCCATATTGTAGCACAAAAGCGATGTATTGCATCGGTCAAGGTCAAACCTCGACCCACCCGCGGCGGATCGCATCGACGACGGCTTGCGTCCGGTCGTTCACTTCCATTTTGCGCAGGACCGATGAGACGTGGTTCTTGACCGTCTTCTCACTGATGAACAGCATGTCGCTAATGTCGCGGTTCGAGCGGCCATCGGCGAGCAAGTGGAGCACCTCGACCTCACGGCGCGACAGCAACCGATAGACGGGATCGTCCGTCCGGTTCACGACGCTCCGTTCGGCTTGTTCTCCTTTGAACTGGAGCAGGCGGCGGTAATCTTTCAACACGTTCGTCGTCACTCTCGGATGCAAGTACGCCCCGTCTTTCGCGACCGAACGGACGGCCGAGATGAGCTCGCTTGAAGCGACTTCCTTCAACAAGAAGCCCGATGCCCCGGCCTCGAGCGCATGCGTTATGTAAGATTCATCGTCATGGATCGACAGGATGAGGACGCGCGTATCCGACGATGCCGCGGTCAACTGTTTCGTCGCCTCGATCCCGTTCAAGTCCGGCATGTTGATGTCGAGGATCATGATTTCCGGTTTCTCCTCTTTGGCGATGCGAATCGCATCAGCACCCGTCCGCCCTTCAGCGATGACGGTGAACTCGTCTTCTAAATCAAAGATCCGCTTCAAGCCCTCTCGAAACAGCTCATGGTCATCGACGATTGCGATGCGGATTGTATTAGTCGTTTCCATCGTACACTCCCCTTTATCTGTATTACAAAATCGGGATCGACATGCGGACGACCGTCCCTTTGCCGATTTCCGAATCGATATTGATACTGCCATCCACAAGCTCGATCCGTTCGCGCATCCCAACGATGCCGAACGACTCTTGCCCAATCATACTCGGCACGAAACCGACCCCGTGATCGCGCACGTGAATGTGAATCACGTCTAGCGCTTGCTCGACGTTGACGATGATTTCCGTCGTCTTCGAATGCTTGATCGCATTTTGGACCGCCTCTTGGACGAGCCGGAAGACGTTGATCTCGAGCTTTTCCGAGAGACGTGCCCGGTTGCCGCGGTAGTTGAGCCGCGTCTTGATCGCCGTGTACTCTTCCGTCTGATGTAAATAACGCTCGAGCGTCGGCAAGAAGCCAAGGTCGTCAAGCGACATCGGCCGCAGGTCGTAAATCAAGCGTCGCACGTCGACGAGCGCCCCACGAATCAGCCGTTTCAGCTCGTGCAGTTCGGCGAACGCCTCGTCCTTGCCTCTTCGGTCGAACGTCTTCTTGATCAAGTCGGCCCGAATCAAAATATGGGCAAGCGATTGCGCGGGTCCGTCATGCATTTCCCGGGCCAGGTGGCGCCGCTCACGCTCGGCCGCCTCGAAGACGCTGATCGCCATCTCTTGCTTCTTCATCATGTCCGAATACTCTTGCTGCAGGTCGTCGCGTAAAAAGTTGAGGACGACCGAGACCCGGCTCACTAACCGGTCCGCCCGCTCCATCGTATCCTGAAGGACGAGCAACCGCCGTTCGAGGTCGTTTCGGCGCTGCTGGCTCGCCATCTCCTCTTTTTGGATGAGGAACCGCTCGAGCTGCATCTGGTTGGCGAGTTCGTACGCCTCGCGGATCTCTTGCTCACTATGTATATGGAACTTCTTACTCACTTGAACAAGTTTATTCTTCGCCGCTTTCACTAATAGATCGAGGCGCTCGGACTCTTGAATATAAAACTCGATCTTTTGCGTCAACTCTTTTAGCTCCGTTTGGATCGACGAATACTCATTAGCTGAATTTTCAGTTATACGGACGATCTCCTCTTTACTCTCCGTCACCGTATCAATCATATTTGTTATGATATGCTCTAATGCTGTACGATCGGTAATATGATTCACGATGCCATCCCCTAATAGTTCGGTAGTAAGTCCTCATTTGTTTCTATTATCGACTGCAGAAGCGTTCGTTTCCAGTAAGAATCAGAGGCTATCTTCACAATTCGCCACTTAATCTACAGACGCCTACTCGATTTCAAAAAAAATACATGAAAATAGAAAGGAGAATTTTCAGAAATGTCTACTGAACAAAATTATACTATAAAACAAGACGGAGAATACGAGGTCGTCATACAAAAATCAAAATTTATCGCTCACTTTAAACGCGTCACGACCGAAGCGGAAGCCCAGACGTTCATCCAAACGATCAAAAAAGCGCATTGGAGCGCCAATCATAATTGTTCAGCCTACATCATCGGAGCCCGAAACGAATTCCAAAAAGCGAACGATGACGGTGAGCCGAGCGGGACGGCCGGCCTGCCGATGCTCGAAGTACTCCGTAAACGCAATTTGAAAGACACGGTCGTCGTCGTCACCCGCTACTTCGGCGGCATCAAGCTCGGCGGCGGCGGACTCATCCGTGCCTACGGCGGGACGGTGAGCGAAGGGATCGATGCGGTCGGGATCGTCGAACGGTTGCCGATGCAACGTCTCACGCTCACGGTCGACTACGGATGGATCGGGAAAGTCGAGAACGAGCTCCGCCAGTCCGCTTATTTGCTTGACGAGATTGTCTATGCCGACACCGTCACGTTCCACATCTCGGTACCGGTCGAAGCGACCGAGGAAGCGCTCGCCTGGCTCGTCGACTTGACGAACGGTCAAGGCGGACTCGAGACTCAGGACGTCCGTATCATCGAACGTGATTTTGTGCGCTAGGTCCCGTATACTAAAAGAAATGACTGAAATGAGGAGACGATATGGAACAAGACTCCCGCAAGAAACGCTCCGTGTGGAAAATTGGTCTGCTCGTGCTTGGCCTCGTCCTGCTGATCGGCGGTTCGGCCTTCGGCTACTTCGTCTTCAAGGCGAACGAGACGGCAGAGACCACGAACAGCGAACTGGCACGCGGCGACAAATCGGAACGCCGCGACGACACGATCGATTTGACAAAAAATCACTTCTCCGTCCTGCTCGCCGGCGTCGATGGCGGTGCCTCACTCGAAGAAGGACGGACCGATTCACTGATGGTGGCGACGTTCAACAAGGAATCTCGCCAAGTGACGCTCGTCAGTATCCCCCGCGACGCGTACGTCGATATCATCACGGAGGACGGCGAGTTCAAGGACAAGATCAACCATGCTTATGCGTACGGCGGCATCGACACAACAATCGCCACGGTTGAGACGCTGTTTGACATCCCGATCGATTATTACGCGACGATCAACTTTGACGGCATCGAAGACCTCGTCGACGCAGTCGGCGGCGTCGAAGTCGACGTGTTGATCCCGATCTCAGGACGAGCCACCGGCAACGTCGAGCTCGAACCGGGCGTCCAGATTCTAGACGGCAAGGAAGCACTCGCCTATGCTCGCATGCGGAAAGACGACCCTGAAGGCGACATTGGCCGGGCCAAACGCCAACAACAAGTGCTCGAGGCCATCATCAACGAGGCGACGACGATCAATTCGTTCACGAAGCTCAACCGGATCATGACTGCGGTCGGCAATAATATCCGAACGAACATGTCGCTCTCCGAGGCGTCCCAGCTCCAGCCGTATACGAAATCGCTCCGTTCGTTCAACCAAGAGACGCTAGAAGGCGGCGACTTGACGATCGGTGGCGTCTACTATTATGAGTTGGACCAGGCGGATTTGAACGATAAGCGGGCACTGTTGAAAACAGAGCTCGGTCTTCCGGTCACGGCCGAAGACACTGGACCTGACTCAGGCGACGGTCTGAGTGAGACGACGACGTACTGACCTAAAAAACGACCAAGGACATGGTTTCCTTGGTCGTTTCTATGTGTCTTGGTCACGTCTTCGCCCGGCCGAGCAAGCGGCGTGACGTCTGGATGATCGGCTTATAGTTCGGGTGGATCAACTCCGTCGACTCGACGATCAGTTCGATGACGATCAAGACGATGACGAACGTGATGACGGCACCAACCATCGTCGTCTTCGCGAATAAAATCGAGGCGATGCCGAAGAAGAACGTCATCCCATACATGAGGAGCACCGCTTGGCGCGTCGTGAACCCCATATCGATCAATTGGTGGTGCATGTGTGACTTGTCAGGCGACATCGGCGGGCGCCCTTGGACGAGCCGGCGGACGATCGCGAAGATCGTGTCCGAGATCGGCAGTCCGAGCAAGAGGACCGGCACGACGAGCGAGAACAGTGTCACGTTCTTGAAGCCGATCAGCGAGAACACGGCGAGCATGTAGCCGAGGAAGAGCGCACCCGTGTCCCCCATGAATATCTTCGCCGGGTAGAAGTTGTGGACGAGGAACCCGAGCGTGCTCGCGAGCAGCAAGAGCGCCATCATCGTCAAATAGACGTTCCCTTGAATGATGGCTAGGAGCGCGATCGTCCCGAGCGCGATGCTCGAGACCCCGGCGGCGAGACCGTCGAGGCCGTCGATCAAGTTGATCGCGTTCGTGATCCCGATCAGCCAAAGCACCGTCACCGGGATGCTCCAAGCGCCGAGATAGAGCTGTTGGTCGAACGGCAAGTTGATGAGTTCGATCCGCATCCCGGCGTTCAAGACGACGACCGTCGCGATCATCTGCCCCATCAACTTGATGCGGGCGTTCAACTGGAACCGGTCATCGACCAGGCCGGTCAAGATGATGATGACCGCTCCAATCAAGATGGCCTCGTTATAACGGCTCGTCGGCAACAGCAAGGCGTAGCCGATCAGGAAGGCGATGAAGATGGCGAGGCCGCCGATTCGCGGCATCGTCCGTAAATGTACTTTTCGGGCGTTCGGGTGATCGACCGCTCCGATCAGAAAAGCGAACCTGCGAACGAGCGGCGTGATCAAGATGGCCATCACAAAACTGACCAACATGGCAATCCATAACATGGCCAACTTTCCTCTCTCAAAAAAATAGACTCTGGCGAATTATAGCATATTTCCCGTCACCAAAATCGTATCAGAAATGTTACAACAAAAAATCCGACGAGCGGTCTCGTCGGATAAAAGTCAAGCGTGTGCCGGTTCAGTCGTGACTTCTTCAGCTGATGCATATGTATACAGTCCGCGCCCGACTTTCTTGATTTCTGGATTGACCGACTCGATCTTCACCATCAATTGGTAGATGTTGCTGATGTGGTGACGGTAGCGAAGCTCGAGCTCCATCTGGATGTCACGCACACTCATCGTCTTCCGTTCTTTCAAAAGGTCTGTGACCTGATGGACATAAACCTCGAGCGGATAACGTTGATTGACGCGACGCGGACGCAGCCGTTTCGACGGGTCTGTCGACAGCTCCTCTTCCCGTTTGTCCCGGCTCAGTTCAGAAATTAAATATTCGGCCCGGCGCTGTAATTGACGATACGACTCCTCGATTTCCATCAGTTCGCGATAGATATGTTCGTTGACGTTCGTAGATTCCATACACAATTCCCCTTCTACATCCAATTGAACTTCTTGATTTCCTATTTTAAATCAAGATTTTCTAATTATTACTTGTTATCTTCTAAAAGTGTAACGGAGATGTAATGTGTTTGTCATCTATTTTTGGGCATTTCTGTCTTTTTAGGACTTTTGGACCACGAAAAAAGATGACGACTGTTCGGGGCAGTCGTCATCTCACGGAAGATGAACGTAGTCTGTTACGCGCCGACGCGTTCGAGGATGCGTCGGAGCGAGAGTTCATCGGTCGAAGCGACGATGAGGTCTGCATGACCAAGCATCGACTCTTCTCCGACGGCGACAGCAAACATGTTTGCCGCTTTGATTGCAGTCACGCCTGCGGCTGCGTCTTCAACGCCGATGGCATGTTCGGGTTTCACGCCAAGGGCAGAGGCAGCCTTCAAAAACACTTCGGGATGTGGTTTTGAGTCGGCGACAGTTGCTGCATCGACAATGTGATCGAAGTAATGGCGGACACCAAGTGCGTCAACGACCGCGAATGCGTTCTTTGAAGCAGATGCCATTCCGATTTTGAGACCGGCCTCTTTAATTTCATCGAGAAATGAAACGATGCCAGGAAGCAAATCGGCCGAAGAGATGTGCTGAATGAGTTCAACGTAATGCTCGTTCTTCTTCTGGGCGAGTTCCGCCTTTTCCTCCGGTGTGAAATCGTCCTGTCTTCCGCCGAGCGCAAGGATGCGTTCGAGCGAGTCAGTCCGGCTCACCCCTTTGAGCGTCTCATTGAACTCGCGGTCAAATGGAATGTCGAGCTCTTCTCCGAGTTGTTTCCAAGCGAGGTAATGGTACTCCGCGGTGTCAGTGATGACACCGTCCAAATCAAAAATGACTGCTTCAATCGTCGACATACATGCTTTCCGCCTTTCCTTCAAATGTTTGTGTCCTCAGACTACATTTAGGGAACTTGACAAGTACCCGTTGCACGATTGGTCAATGATGCAAACGGTTGCACTTGTTCGATTTCTATTATATCGGATAACGCCTCATCTATGCAACCGCTTTCGCAGAAAAATTAAAAAATAGGAAGAGCGCTTCGCTCCTCCTACCATTTTACAATTGAATGCCGACGACTTTCACGTTCACCGCTAGCGGTGTCATCGCGAGCATCGTATCCATGTCTTGGGTGATCCGCTCTTGGACAGCCGTCACCGTCTTGACGATCGATTGACCGTAAGCGATGTAGAGCGACAAGTTGATGATGACGCCTTCCGACGACTCATCGACTTTGACGTGCTTCATGAGTGCACGCTCTGAGAGTTTCGTGTCTTCTTGTGTGAACGACACGTGTTTCGTTTCTTTGACGACGACCGCGGCGATCATCTCGACGACGTGGCGTGAGACGTTGACGTCTCCTTCTGTACTGTTCATTCCATTTTCATATGGCATGCTGTCACTTCCTTAGCTCTAGTTTCGGTTCCCATCTAAAGTGTAGCGGAAAACCGCGGTTTAGAAAAGGGTTTACGATTTTGGGTCTTTCACGTCCTGCGCGCGGCGGACGTCGATCTCGACGAGCGGCCTCAACATCCGGACGGCCGGCGGGCTGATGATGAGCAGGACGATGAGGCAGGCGACACCGAACAAGACGAGCAACTGTTGCCATGACGTCGGCATGAATCCGACCGGCACGAACGCCTTCCAGGCGACGATTAAAAACACATGGACCAAGTAGACGTATAGACTATACTTCCCCGCCCGCGTGAACACGGGCAACTCACGCCCCGGCACGATGAGCGCGAAGCTGACGGCCATGAGCGTCGACACCGTATAGACGATCAAGAAAGCGAACGGACCGCTCCAAATCGCCTCCGGCACCGCCGTCTCGTAGGCGAAACGGAATTTGAACAAGTTGCCGACGTGGTAGAACGTGTCTTCTTTTTGGAAGCTCATCGAGGCGAGCAGTCCGAGCGTGAGCGCGGTGAAGACGACCGCTCCACCGATCCGGTAACGGTTCCGTTGCTCGGCCCGCTTCGGCAGCTCGAAGAAGTTCATCGTGTTGCGCTCACTCATCCAGTTGCCGATCAAGAAGAACGGATAGAACATGATGACTTTCCGGAGCGCGAAGAATCCGGTCGATTCTTCTTGGAAGCCGAACAACAGGGCGAACAACAGCGCATAGAGCACATACCCTTTCAACTGGGTCACGTACGGCGTGATGACGTACCAGATGACGATCGCCATCAAATACCAGAGCGCCCAGTACGGCTTGAGCACGTTCAGTCCCGGGTTCTCGAGCGACAAGAGCGGGATCCCTTCCGTGAAGGCGAACCACGAGCCGAGAATGACTTGCCAGATCACGTAGACGACGAATAGCTGGATGACACGCAAATAACGGTTCTCCCGAAAGAAGTAACCGCTCAGCATAATGAATAACGGCATATGAAACGTATATAAGAACAAATAAACCCACTTCGGCAGTAAATCGTCATAGGCGCCGCGCACATCGGTCAGCAAATGACCGAAGACGACGAGCAAGACGAGCACGCCTTTAATATTGTCGTACCAATGATTTCGCATAATTCTTCCTCGCATCTTGCAATTTTCTAAGGTGATCACGTATGGTCGAGTGACCGTTTTTTCTGTTCCCACCAGTTAAGCAAACCTTCTTTGTCTTCGGTCGGGACATGTACCATCAAGAAATCGATTTCCTCACTAAATTCAAAAACGACGTGTTCCGGTTCTGTCTGAATCGTTTTAATCAAACGCTCGAACTCGCTAAAGAACGCTTTCAATTCCCCTGGAGAGACAGAATAGATGACATCGGCCTGCCGCTCCACGTACTCGACGAAATAATGCAAGTAAAAAACACGGACGTAATTTCGCAAGATCGGGTCTGTAAACGCGTTTGCATCTTTGACAAGTTTGGCACCTTCTCGTAATCGGTCAAACTGAAACATGGTTCTCGGAGTAGGCGTGCCAATTTTCTGGATGGCTTCGGTCAATCGTACCGCTTCCTCTTTTTCAAACCCTTCGGTGAAATAACGGTTCAAGGCCGTCTTCACTTCTGCATGTTGTTTATACAGGCCAACGACGAGTTCAATCAACTCGTTTTGGTCGAATTGTTTGAGCTCGTTTCGCAACTCGCCCACCTTCATCTTTTTCATTCAATTCCCTCACTTCAATTTTTGCTTCACTATCATAGCCGATTTTTTGACCCGGTGAAATTACGATTCAACAAAAAAATGATGACGTCATTGTCATCATTCCCCGTATCTGCCGCTTGCAAGCCGAATCGTCGACAAATCTTCATGCGCGAGCAGGTTTTGCGCGTATTCAAATGGACGAGAGTGGGTAGAGTATAGTATAGTGGTTTTACTAAATAATCAGAATATTCTAATAAAGGAGGTGTGGAGAATGGCTTCTGTCATCCGTAACCGTCATCACGTGGTCCATGACCCGAAACGTTCGTTCTCTAACTTTGGATTTTGGTGGAGTATCGGCGCGCTCTCGATCGGTTTATTCATCATCGCTTTCGAACCGCTCCGTGAACGGTTCAGCGCCTTACATCCGGTCGCTTCAGTCTTGTTCCTGATTGGCATCTCGTTCGTGGTCGGTGTCGTCATGAAGCTCGCCCGTGACGTCTGGTGGCTCAACTACCTGCTCGAGCGCACGTCGAACCGGTACATGTATATCGGGGCGGACACACTCCGGAGCTGGCAATACACGCTCGACTCGATCTGGTTGTTGACCCGCACCTCACAAAAAAAGCTCGGCCGATTGTACATCCAAATCGACCGAACCGTTCGTGCTGAAGAAGCGAAACGCATGTTCGCTGCCTATTTGATTGATCGTGGCGTCCTCGTCGTCTACTCGAGATCGTCCAAACCGAAGAAAATGGCCTGACCGTTTCAATCGATTAACGGCACAACCCATGCTCGAGCTGCTTCGACTTCCTCCATTCGCAGCTCGTGCCCGCCTCCGTGATAGAAGAGCTCGACGTCCGCTCCGGCTTCCCGTAGCGTCGACGTCAGCTCTTCTGTTTCTTGTTTCGGACAAATCGGGTCACGCTCGCCGGCCGAGATGAACACGGTCGCACCCGTCAAGTCAGGGAGCGTGAGCGAGCGGTCCGGTACCATCGGATGGAACAAGAGCGACGCCTTGAACGCGTTGTCCCGGTATAAGGCCGATCCGATCAAGTTGGCACCGTTCGAGTAGCCGAGCGGGATCATCTTGTCGCGGGCAACGCCGTATTTAGCTGCCGCCTCGTCAAGAAACGTGAGGAAGCGCTCCGTCTGTTTCTTCAAATCTTCAAGGTCTAACACGCCTTCCGCATGACGGCGGAAGAACCGGGACATGCCGTTCTCGAGGACGTCGCCCCGGAGCGTCAGAATGTTAACTTCAGTTGAGAGTTCACGGGCGAGCGGGATCAAGTCCTGCTCCGTCCCGCCTGTACCGTGCAACAAGACGAGCGTCGTCTCGGTCGTGCCTTTAATGAATTGATGAATCATATTCTGTCTCCTCTCGGGATTGTGATGGTTGGTAGCGTTCGTGTGATCTTGTCGCGGTCGACTTCGAGCCAGTCCGGCAGCTTCAGCGCGCTGCCGAGTTCGTCGATCGTTTCATCAACGAGGAACCCCGGTGCGTCGGTCGCGAGCTCGTGCAAGATGCGTCCTTCGTCATGGAAGTAGACCGAGCGGAAATAGTGCCGCTCTCTCACCTCGGTCGGACGGAGGCCGAGGTCAAAGATTGCGTCTTGCCACGTCGTATACTCGTCGCCGTCCGCGATGCGCCAGGCGATATGATGGACCGTCCCCGCACCGGGCACGCCGTTCGGGAGGACGGCCTTTTTGACGTCGATGACGTTGCCGTAATCGGCCTCGCCCTCAAGTCGGACCCATTCCGAATCTTCCCCCGTCTTCGTGAAGCCAAACAGTTCGGTCAATAGCCGCACCGTCGCCTCCGGGTCTTTCGACAAAAGCGTCGCCCCGGCGAACCCGGTGATCGCTTCTTGTTTCGTGATACCTGGCACGAGCCAGTCCGTCTGTTTCGCGCTCGCCCGCGCGACGAGCTCGACGACGAGTCCGTCCGGGTCTTCGAACAACAACGACGGCTCGCCGAATCGTTCGGTCGCGACCGTCGCGACACCGTGGGCTTGCAGGCGACTCTCCCAAAACAAGAGGCTGCCAACTGGGACGAGATACGCGGTGACACCGACCTGCCCGCTGCCGACGCTGCCTTTCCCGATACCCGGGATCGGGAAGAACGTGATGACCGTCCCCGGCGTCCCGGTTTCATCGCCAAAGTAAAAGTGGTACGTGCCCGGGTCATCGAAGTTGACCGTCTGCTTGATGAAACGAAGTCCGAGGACGTTACCGTAAAAATCTAATGTGCGTTGTGGGTCTTTCACCATCGCCGAGATGTGATGGATACCTGCTGAGTGTGTCGTCATGACGTGTCCCCCTTTTTCATTATCTTGATTTCAAGATAAATCATTTCTGATGAAAAGTGAAACTTTTTGCTCACAATGCCGTACGCTAAGAGTAGACACCTAATAAGGAGGACTTACATATGACTTTACAAATTGACCGTGTCTCGAAGCAGTTCGGGGAGTTCACGGCCGTCGACGACTTGAGCTTTCACGTCCCCAGTGGCGAGATGTACGGCCTGCTCGGGGCGAACGGTGCCGGCAAGACGACGACGTTTCGGATGATCTTAGACATTTTAAAGCCGACCGACGGCACGATTCTCTGGGACGGACGCAACGTCGACCACCGCATCGTCGGCTATTTGCCGGAAGAGCGCGGCCTGTATCCGAAGTCGCCCGTCCGCGACCAGCTCGTCTTTCTCGCCAGCCTGAAAGGCATGAAGTCGGCTGAGGCGAAACGTGCCGTCAAGTCGTGGCTCGAACGGCTCGAGATCCCGCAGTACGAAACGATGCGTGTTGAACAGCTGTCAAAAGGAAACCAGCAAAAGATTCAGTTGATCGCGGCGCTGCTCCACAACCCGGAACTGCTCATTTTGGATGAGCCGTTCAGCGGCCTCGATCCCGTCAACGTCGAGATCTTGAAGCGTGAAGTGCTCGCCCTGCGCGACGAAGGGACGACGATCGTCTTCTCGAGTCACCGGATGGAGCACGTCGAAGAGCTGTGCCAACATATCGGCATCTTGAAAGGCGGCCGCGCCGTCGTCAGCGGCGACGTCCCGACGATCAAGTCGCGTTACGCCGAGCCCGTGCTCTTCATCGAGACCGATCGCGTCGACGTCCTCACTGCACTCCCGATCGTCAAAGCGGTCGAACCTCATCGCGACGGTCACCTCGTCCGGCTCGACTCGTTCGAAGGCAGCGACGCGGTGCTCGGCGCCCTCGTGCAAGCAGGCGCTTCCGTCAAAACGTTCATGCGCCAACCCGTCTCGCTCAACGACATCTTCATCAAGGAGGTAGGCAGCCATGTTTCATAACTTCAAACCATTGTACGCGTTCACGCTACGCTCGAAACTGCGGTCGAAGGCGTTCCTCATCTCGACGATCTTGACGATCGTGTTCATCCTCGGCTTCACGAACATCGACCGCCTGCTCGCGAACTTCGAGGACACCGATCAAGGCCAGGCGCTCCTCGTCACGCAAAACGCCGAACTGACTGAAATCATGCAGTCGCTCGGTTACGAAGGGGTCAGATCGGCCGATATCACCGAGACCGAGGCGCGCTCGGGACTCGAAAATGGGGATTACGAGATCGTCGCCTTCATCGACGGCGCTTCGGCCCGCGTCTTGTCCGACCGTCCGGAGCCCGATTTCACGACACTCCTGCAGACGGCACTCCGCGAAGTCCGCAACGCCGAGCTGATCGAGACGTCGAACATTGACCCGACCGTCCTCGCCGCTTTGAACGAGCCGGTCCCGATCGAGGAATCTTACCTCGGCCGTGGCGGTGAGAACTCAGAAGAGCTGTTCTCGTCATTCGCGTTCGTCTACATCATGCTCATGCTGCTCTACGTATCGATCATCACGTACGGTTCGATGATCTCGACCGAAGTGACGACCGAGAAGTCGTCGCGCGTCATGGAACTGATCATCTCGACGACGCATCCGGTGACGCACATGCTCGCCAAGATCTCAGCGATCGGTACGCTCGCCCTGTTACAGATCGGCATCTTCCTCGGGTTCGGTTACTTCAGCGCCCGCAGCAATGAGATGGCCCAATCGGTCATCGACAACGCCGGCAACGCCCGGGCCGTCATCTACTTATTGACGTTCTTCACGCTCGGCTATCTGCTCTATGCGGCCATGTTCGCCGTCCTCGGCTCGCTCGTCAGCCGCGTCGAAGAGTCGCAGCAGATGACGATGCCGGTCATCATGCTCCTCGTCGCCGGTTTCCTCGCCGCGATGTTCGGGTTGAACAATCCGGAAGCGCAGATCGTCACGATTTTGTCGTTCGTCCCGTTCTTCACGCCGATGCTCATGTTCCTCCGCGTCATGCTCGTTGACGTACCGGTCTGGGAAGTCGCCTTGTCGATCGGCATCATGCTCGGCTCGATCGGTGTCATTCTCTGGATCGGTTCGAAGTTCTATCGCGGCGGCGTCCTGTTCTACGGGAACAACGCGATTAAACAATGGCGTCAAATATTACAAAATCGTCAATAACGTTTACAGCATTTTCGTTTTCGTATACTCTAAAGAATGTGCAAAATGAGGAGGAAACGAACTATGCGATCACGATTACTCGCAGCCTTGATCTTTACATTCATGACGACGCTCACGACGTTCATCTGTTATACCGTCTTCTTAGAGGCCGACGCGTTGTGGCAAATCTTGCTCGCATACGCGGGCAGCACGTTCCTCGGAACGCTCGCGTTTTGGTATCCGGTCAGTCGACGTTCTGAGACGTCAAGGTTCGGCGGCGCGTGGATCGGGATTTTGATCACGCTGACGACACTCGTCGGATTCACGGTCATCCGCTTCACCGTTCGCGGTGATGCCGCTTCCTTACTCGACTGGCAGACGATGCTCGCGAGCCTCGCCTATACGTTCGGTTACATCGGCTGGGTGCTCACGATTCTCAACATCGTGCTCGGCTTCCTGCTTGCCGGGACGAAACCGAAAGTGCGTTATGAAGCAAGACCAATGCGTTAAATCAAAAGCAGCCGTTCTGCTCAGAACGGCTGCTTTTTTGTGCTCACTGCAACTTATACGACTTATCGACGATGCCAAACTCCGTATATTGGAACGAGTTATCGACGAACTGCTCCGGAACGAGCTGATCGACGTAGCGGGCAAACGGGACGATGCGATGTGTCGCCTCATGCGTCCGTCCGAGGTCGAGCACGGCATCGACCAACGCTTCTAACGCGTGGTGCGACGTCGGTTCCTCGTCCTCTTCAAAGATGCGGCGCAGTTCCTCTTCGTGCATCAAGTCGAAGATGCGCATGCGCGTCTCGAGCTGATGCTGCATGTCTTCCGTCGACTTCCCGTGCATCGCTTCTTCATAGGCGAGCTTCATCTGTTCGAGTTCAGGGGCTTTGCCTTTCATGAGCACCTTCAAGGATTCCCCCGTCCAAATGTGCCGTGCCAAGTAGTTCGCGTCAATCTTCAGCGCCTCGGCGAGCGCCTCTATGTAAGGCATCGTCGGGTACACTTCACTGAGCTCGGTCCGGCGAATAAAGTACGGAGCGACACCGATCTGTTCGGCGAGTGCCTCGATCGAGATACCCGTCCGCTCACGCAAGATTCGGATCCGGTCCCCATAACCCCGGTACGGTGCATTTTTACCATCCATTGAATTCTACCCCCTCTTTTCCATTATAGTTCCCGAATCCACAAAAAAATACTCGGAAGCGTATGCTTCCGAGCAAGTGGTCGAATTAATTATTTTTTCGTCAACTCGACGACTTCAGATGAACCGGCTGTAACGTTGTCGCCTTCAGCAACAAGTTTGTTCACAGCGAAGCTGTCATGGTTCGTGATGATGATCGGTGTGATCGTCGACGGTGCGTTCGCTTTGATGAAGTCAAGGTCGAACGTGACGAGCGGGTCGCCCGCTTTGACGGCTTGGCCTTCAGTGACGTGCGTCTCGAAGCCTTCACCTTTAAGGTTGACCGTGTCGAGACCGATGTGGATCAAGTACTCCGCACCGTTGTCCGCGTTGATGCCGATTGCGTGTTTCGTCGGGAAGACCGTCGCGATTGTCCCGTTGACCGGTGACACGACTTTTCCGTCTGTCGGTTCGATGGCGATGCCATCACCCATCATTTTTTGTGAGAACACTTGGTCAGGCACGTTCGTAATATCGATGACTTTCCCTGTAAGTGGTGACACCGCGTTCAGTTGCTCGTCTTTACCACCAAAAAGTTTTTTAAAGAATCCCATAGCTTAATCCCTCCAACATGTTCTGTTAATCAAAGTCTTAGCTTTTATACCCGAAAAGCTATTACTTCAATCCCTACCCTATTCACGGTATAGTTGTATTAAGGTAGTGCGAATTCGTTTACACATCGTAAGAATACGAGTGTGCAATCGCTTTTGCAAGCCCTTTTTACACTTTATAAAAATTTCACATGATGGAGGCGCTTACAATGACGACTTTCACAAAATTGTCATACGAACGGCCCGACGTGGACGCTTTAAACAGCCGATTGTCGGACTATTCAGTCGAATTGCAGCAAGCGAGCACACTCGAAGAGGCGAACGAATTGATTCGCCAAATCAACCAGGAACGGAACGCGTTCGAGACGCAAAGTCAGCTCGTCGCGATCCGCCACTCGATCGATACGCGTGATGCGTTCTACGAAGCCGAGCAGACGTTCTTTGACGACGCGTTGCCGGTCTACGAGAAAGAAGTCCAGGCGTACTATCGCGTCTTGACGGAGCACGACCTTCGAAGTGCGCTCGAAGCGGAATGGGGCAGCCAATTGTTCGAACTCGCGGAACGGGCACTCAAAACGTTCGACGAATCGCTCATCCCGAAACTGCAAGAAGAGAACCGACTCGCGACGAGCTATCAAAAAGTGATGTCGGCCGCACAGATCGAGTTCGATGGCAAGACGCTCAACTTGTCACAGTTCGGCCCATACTTACAGTCACCCGACCGGTCGGTACGAAAAGCAGCGTCCGAGGCGCGTTATACATACCTCGCCGACAACGGTGACGAGCTCGACCGCATCTATGGCGAACTCGTCCGCGTCCGGACCGAGATCGCGCACGCGCTCGACTTCCCGTCGTTCGTCGAACTCGGCTACGCCCGGATGCAACGCGTCGGCTATGATGAGTCGATGGTCGACAACTTCCGTAAACAAGTGCGCGACGTCATCGTCCCGCTCGCGACGACGTTAAAAGACAAGCAGGCGAAACGCATCGCTGTCGATACGCTCCGCTACTATGATGAATCGTTCGTCTTCCCGGACGGCAACGCGACACCGCAAGGCGACGAGTCGTTCATCATCGAGGGCGGCAACAAGATGTACCGTGAGCTCTCGGGCGAGACGGACGAATTCTTCCAGTACATGCAAGAGCGCGGCGCCCTCGATCTTACGGCGAAGCCCGGCAAAGCTGGCGGCGGTTACTGCACGTACTTACCGTCTGAAGGTCTCCCGTTCATCTTCTCGAACTTCAACGGCACGGCCGGCGACATCGACGTGCTCACGCACGAGGTCGGTCACGCCTTCCAAGTATATGAGAGCCGTCATTTGACGACGCCGGAATACGCGTTCCCGACGTACGAGGCGTGTGAGATCCACTCGATGTCGATGGAGTTCTTCTGCTGGCCGTGGATGGAGCTGTTCTTCGGCGACCAGGTCGACAAGTACAAGTTCAACCACTTGGCCGGAAGCGTCACGTTCCTCCCATACGGCGTCCTCGTCGACGAGTTCCAGCACATCGTCTACCGGAAGCCGGACATGACGGCAGAAGAACGTCGTCAGGCGTGGCGTGGCCTTGAGAAGGTATACTTGCCGCACCGCGACTACGAGACGAACGACTACCTCGAGTCGGGCGCATGGTGGCACCAACAAGGCCACATCTTCCAGAGCCCGTTCTATTATATCGACTACACGCTCGCCCAAGTTTGTGCCTTCCAGTTTTGGGTGCGCATGCATGAGGACCGTGAGTCGGCGTGGAGCGATTACCTCACACTCTGTCAGGCCGGCGGCAGCCGCTCGTTCCTCGAGCTCGTCGAACTGGCCGGACTGAAGTCACCGTTCGAAGACGGTGTGTTAAAAGACACGCTCGGACAGATTGAAGACTATCTATTGAAGCACCCGTTAGCGAACTGAAGATAGAAAAAGGGTGAGTCCGCATGGGCTCACCCTTTTTGTCCTCAAATCACATCTAACGGTTCTTTCCCGCTCGGCGGCGGGAACGCCTCATCGAGCGCTTTGAAATCTTCTTCAGTCAAATTGAGGAGCAGCGCCGCCCCGTTCTCTTCGACGTGCGCTTTCTGACCTGCTTTCGGGATGGCGATGACGTTGCCGCTCCGGACAGTCCACGCGAGCAGGATTTGGGCCACCGACGCATGATACGCCTCGGCGATTTGTTTCACCGTCTCATCGTTAAAGATTTTCTCTTTCACGTCGCTGCCTTCGGCGAGCGGCGAATAGGCCATCATCGGGATGCCCTGCTCTTCTAGAAATGGCAACAAGTCGTGCTCGATGCCGCGGCTGCCGAGATGATACAGCACTTGGTTGACCGCGCAATGCTTCCCGTTCGGCAAGGCGAGCAGTTCTTTCATGTCGTCGACGTCAAAGTTTGAGACGCCCCACGCCCGGATCTTCCCGTCTGCTTTCAGCTGTTCGAGCCCGTCGACCGTCTCCTTGAGCGGGATGTTGCCGCGCCAATGCAACAAGTAAAGGTCGAGATAGTCGGTGCCGAGCCGCTCGAGCGTCGCGTCGCACGCCTGTACGAGCTTGTCGCCCCCGGCGTTATGTGGATACACTTTCGAGACGAGAAAGACGTCCTCGCGCCGGTCTTGGATCGCTTCCCCGACGAGTGTCTCCGACTTGCCTTCCCCGTACATCTCGGCCGTGTCGATGACGTGTAATCCGCAGTCGAGACCTGTCTGTAACGCCTCGATCTCCGCGTCATGTTTCGATGCGTCATCGCCCATGCGCCACGTGCCTTGACCGAGGGCGCGCATCTCGCGCCCGTCCGGCAATTTGACCACGTGTTGTTTCAATGCCGCCAAAATCAGTGTGTGTGGAATTCGGTTCATGTTGTTTCCTCCTTGATCCATTGATCGTGCAACGGCCCTATCGTCCCGAAGACGGGATCGGTCGCCGGTTTGTCGACGCGTTCGATTCGATGGACGTTGTCCGGGCGTTCTTCAGGCTTGCCCGTCAACGTGTCATAGTCGCGTCCTTCCGGATACGCCCCAACGATTTCGAAGTCATCGCTCGCCTCGAGTCGGCGGTGCCCCGTCCCTGCCGGCAGGATCAACACGTCACCCGCATTCAACGAGACGAGATCGCCGGTCGCGCCGCCGAGTTGAACGGTCGCACGGCCTGACCTCACCCCGAGCACCTCGTGCGTGTTGCTGTGATAGTGGTGATAGTCGAACACACCGTTCACCCAACTGTTGCCCCAACCGTTATGCTCGAACGTCGCCTGGATGCCGTCCGCCTCATCGAACACGCGTCGGTATAACAGCACCGGGAAATACGGGTTGTTCGGGATCGAGCCGTCATCTTTAAACCGATATGTGGACATGTCCATGTGATCGCCTCCTTGTCTCTGACACTGTACCCGACTTACACGGGATATAATCGACACAAAAAATGACCCGACCCTTTAATAAGGGCCGAGCCACTGCGTTAGCGTACTTCGCTCTCGAGCTGTTTCAACTTCGTCGAGTAGTACTCGATAATGTCACGGCGTCGGATGATACCGATGAAATACTTGCCGTCATCGACGACCGGCACGAAGTTTTGATCGGTGATCGCATCGACGAGCTCCTCGATTTGCGCCGTGATCGATACCGGTTTATAGCGTATGCGTTGTTTGATGTCTTTCAGGCGAGTCCGGAGCACTTTCTCGTAATCTTCTTCCCCGCGAAGTTGTTCAGCGAGTGCCCACAGTAAGTCTCCTTCCGTCATCGTTCCGGCGTAAAAGCCGTTCTCGGATACGAGCGGCACCGAGGTGAAGCGATGATGCTTCATCTTCTCGAGCGCTTGCCGCACCGTCGACTCCGGGTCTAAATATTTGACGTCTTCTTTCGGATATAAAAAGAAAGCGATGTTCATATATAATCTCTCCTCAATCTGTTAATCCACCACGCTATTGTACCATGAATCGTAGGGTTGACCGCAATAATTGACCGCACCCCACAATTGTTTCACCCTCCCTTCATTAGTTGCTGTCACAGAAAAAAGTCCTTTACAAGAACAGGACCGGCGTGACACGTCATCAACAGAAAACTGGAAAGTAACTCCAATTATTTATACCCTGTACGCATCGATTCTACCCGTCCGAGTCCATAAAAAAAGACGCCTTTCGATCAAGGCGTCTCGTCTAATCAGATAAAATGTAACATCGTTTGATTGAACTTCTCCATCTCGTCGAGCACGGTACCGTGACCGCTCTCCTCGAAACGCTCGATGCGCGCGTTCGGGATGCCTTTTTCCATCTCTAAGGCAAACTCGAACGGACAGACTTTGTCGTGGACGCCATGGATGATCAGCGTCTCGACGCCGACTTTCGGCAAGTCTTCACGAAGGTCCTCGTCGCGGAGCGCTTTCGCCGAGGCGATCGTCCCGTGGCTCGAGGCGATGAGTGACAAGCTGTGGAACCAGTTTTGGAGCGGCTCTGGATGCTTCTTCTCAAAGAAGATCTCGCCGAACCCGGTCAACATCGAGGCACGGTCGCGTTTCGTATCTTCGATCAAGGCGTCGACTTCTTCTTTTGTCATGCCGTACGGATAGTCCGGGCGTTGCGTGAATACCGGTGCCGCCGCGCCGGCGAGGATGAGTTTTTTCAAACCACCGTCCGGATAATCGACCGCATAGCGGATCGCGATCGCCCCACCCATCGAGAAGCCGACGAGTGTGAAGTCTTTGACACCGAGGCCGTTGACGACCATGTTCACGTCAGACGCCATCGTCTCGTAGTCATAGCCCGTAGCCGGTGCGTCCGACTTCCCGTAACCGCGGTAATCGATACCGACGTAGCGGTAGCCCGCATCCAACAGCGCGTTCTTCTGATACTCGAACATGTTGTTGTTCGCCGGCCAGCCGTGCAAGAAGACGACCGCGTCGCCCGTTCCGACGTCCTCGACAAAAATAGACGTCCCGTCATGTGCTGTAATGTAATTCCCCATCATTCAAAACCCCCAATCGTATTGTTGAGCGTTGTGCGCCGTACGTTTGCCCACAACCCATCTGTTCCCGTTTGAGCGAACTGAAAACCTGTCAACCATCGCGCCAGAGCGATTCGGCCTTCAAGATATGCTCGACCGCTTGCGCGCCTTCTCGTAACACGGACGTCTTCCACGTCTCGTCTTCCGGGTAGAACATGGCCATGAATTCTTTTTTGATGCCGTTCCGTGCCTCCGGGTCTTTCGTACCTTCGAAATAGAGACGATTCTCTAAAATGATCGTCAAAAATTCACGGATCAGCGCTTTCGTCGACGTGCCGAACGTCCCGAATTCGAACAAGGCCGAGACGAGCTGCTTGTCCGGATGCTGCGTGTCGCGGACGTAATAGAAATGGTTCGTCGAGTCGCCGAGCACGTCATCCGGATTGTACGTCTTGATGTTCTTCAACCCGTATGTCTGTTTTAACTGCTCGGCGCTGCGTCCGTCCCGCTCGCTGACGAGCATCGTCACTTCGTTCGTCGGTCCGAGTGCGGTGTGCCAGTCCATATGGACGACCCGGTCGTAACGGTCGAGAAGATCGTGCTGGATCTCTTTCATGAAGACGGCGGACGGTTCGTCGGCGTCCCCGCCATAATAGACGCCTTTCGGGAATTGGTACTGGCCCATCCCTTTCGCCTCGGTCATCGCGTCGAACCCGTCGAGCTTGATGCCAGAGCCGAGGAACGAATAAATGTGTTCGCGCGCCTCGTGGTAGTCGTCGATAACACCGTCCGGGACGAACAAGTGGCGCATCACCTCGTACTCTTTATTGACGTTTCGCGGCAGCGATTCCCGGTCGACGACGTAGTTTCGGTTCAAATCGACGTTATGTTCGTTGACGCGCCGGAAATGTTTCATCCCCCATGGGTTGACCGCATGGATGAAGCAGACGCCTGTCACGTCATGGCGGACGTTGCCGAGCTGTGTCTCGATGAATTGCTGCGTCACGGCCGCACCGGCGTAGCCTTCGATCCCATGCTCGCCGATCGTCATGAGCAGCATCGCCTCACGTGACCCGGCCGGTTCGCCGATGATCACGTCGATCGTATCTTCCCCGATCGAATGCGACATCGTCCGCGCGCTCGGGTAGTATTGTTTGACGGTGTCGAGCAAATCGAGAAACCTCTCGCGCGACTCGTCGTAAGATGATGAAAAATAAGTACTCATATGATTTCCTCCATTCATGTCTTCTGTACCCCTTTCCCATTTCGAGGCAAGCTAAAAACGCCTCCCGAGGAAGGCGTTTCGATTAATGGGCTCCGGCTTTCGTGCCGCGGTCTTGGCGGCGGAACGCAAACAAGTAGACGAGCGGGGCGAGCAAGAGGGCACCGAACAGCCAATACGCACCAGGGCTTGCGAACAACGGTTCGAACGCGCGGAAGAACAAGGCGACAAGTGAAAACCCGACGACGAGCTCGGCTGTCCAAATGACGGCGCGCCGGACGGCAAGGGTGATCGTGTTCGTTTTTTGGAAGAGTGCTGCGATAAACGCGATCAAAAAAGCCGGGAAGCTACTGAACCAGAGCATCCGATTCAACGTCGATTCGGCAAAATAGGTGTTGCCGAGCGACACGGTGATCACGTAATGAGCAATCAACACGAGCAAGACGACGATCCACCCGACAAGCACATCTCGTTCCCATTTTTTCATCCTTCTCCCTCCATTCTTTAGAAAAAGAGCTACACTTGTATTTACCCGTTTTCTAACCCGTTCCATAGGTCTACAAGCACGATTTTCGACAGATTTCGCAAACTGTCGAACGATTTTCTAATATAATTTCCGTTTTTCCATCTACTTCCTAATAGATTTGTAGTATCGTACGTATTTGTGAGCATTCACTAAACAATTTTTTGTAGATGAAAGGAATTATATTATTTTGAAAAAATTTAAAAGCATTTCTTTGATTATTGTAGCGTCTTTATTTCTATTACTCGGTTTTCTCGCCATGGCAGACGGGGCAATCGTAGCAGGACTTATTTTGGTAGCAGGGCTTTTACCGATTTACAAACTTTGGAAGCGCGAAGGTAAAAAACGCGTGATGCTTCCTTTGATTGCCGCATCATTTGTAATTGGAATGATCGTTCTTGGCGCAACCATCCCTACTGAGGACGTGACAGATGTTCAGGCGGAAACTGCATCTGCAGAAAATGAAGTCGAACAGGCACCTGAACTGACAGAAGAAGAAAAACAAAAGGCAGATGCAGAGGCAAAACGAATCGCTGAAGAAGAGGCAAAAGCCGAGGCCGCACGAATTGCTGAAGAAGAAGCCAAGGCAAAACAAGAAGAAGAGGAGCGAAAGCTACGCGAAGCTGAGGAAGCGAAAGAAAAAGAGGCAGCTTTTGCAAACTCGACCATTGAGTTCAAGCATTTGAGTAAAGGTGCGGATCGATACGCGGGTGAGGCAGTTCGCTTCAAAGGAGAGATCGTACAAATCCAAGAAGACGAAGAAGGGACAACAATTCGTCTGGCCGTCACGCAAACATCTTACGGGTGGAGTCCAAATGACATTATCATGCTCTACTATCCAGAATTGACAGACTTTTTCACTGACGATGTCGTCACGGTCGACGGCTATATTATCGGTGATCATACTTACACATCGCAAGCTGGGTGGGACATCACAGTTCCATTGATCGGTGCTGAAACAGTTTACTAATAAAGATAGCGCATTCCTCGAACGGGAATGCGCTATCTTTATTTATCGAACAGATGACTTGCCCAGTCGCGGGCCCGCTCGAGCTCTCCATCTTTGAGCGGTCCTTCTTTGTCGAGGACGAGGAATGATTCTTGAAGCACGGGCTCTGCCCCTTTTTCCGTAAGCTCCCGGCCGATCCGGGTCGAGGCGTGGCCGAACCACTTGACGATCTTCCCGACGAAAAAGCCTTGGTCTTCTTCGGCCATGCTCGTATCGAACGCTGCGGCCCGCACTCCGCGGAGCGCGTGATCCGACAGTCCGTCGAGAAACGTCTTCACGTCCTCGGTCTCGCGCCCGCCGTGTGTCGGTGATCCGACGACGAGCAAATCAAGGTTGGCGAGATCCCCGTAGCCGATATGACTGATGTGAACTGCCTCGACTTGATGAAGCTCGCCGAATCCGTCCTTGATGGCGTGGGCGACTTTTTCTGTGCATCCGTACATCGAGTCAAAAGTGATGAGGATTTTCATGACTGTCCCTTCTCTCTTTCCAAGACCATTTAACACCTACACGAATCTGTTCCCGTTCTTGGCGTTTCTATACCAATTTACATGCTCATTCTTTTTTCGTGTGTGACATCATATTGGCGATCACTTGCACGACAAATAGCCCTAACATGATGCCACCTTGGACGACGGAATGTCTCCATGTCATAATGATAAACCCATAATTCATCGACCAGTACAGCATCAAATACGGCGTCAACTGTTTCCAATATTTTCGGAAGTTCTCACGGAACGAGATTTTCAATACGAAATCATAAAGTCCTTCGAGAATGAGAAAAGCTATGAATATCCCTAAAAAAATACTGTACTGGATCGGCTGTTGTTGCTGTTGCGCAATGATGATTCCGTATAGCGCCGGGATCGCCAGGAATAAATACGCCATTCCTACAACTTTCAGTTTCGACATGTCAGAGAATTTCGCTAACAAAAAAATCGTGATCAATAATAAGCTGTTGATAATCCCTAGTATAAAATAATAAGTTTCAAACATAGTGATCGTCTCCTCCATGTGAGAGTCGTCGAACGACAAGTCGTATGATGTCACTTGATCTATGGGCAATACATATTCGTCCTAAAATCAGCCTACTACTCTTCTTTTCCTCAACCACCCATATACAAACACAGCAATCCCGACACCGATGGCCGCATAGGCGATCACGTCTACATGATTCCGGCTGTCAAACGGCGCCTCATGGACGAATTCGGCCCGCCTCCACTCCGTCTCATCCTCAACCGCGAGCACGTCTTCGACCGACTCCCCCTCCACTTGACGATATTCTGTGCCGATCGGATACATGTTCGAGGCGTCCCCATAATAGTCGCCGGTCATATCGTCAGCCAACGTCTCGACCTCGCCGACGACGTCACCAAGATCAGCCTCCGAGACCATAATGTCCGTCACTTCATACACCCGTCCGTCCAAGACGACGAACGCATACGCCCAGGACAAGGCGTGGACCGACACTGAGACGGACAGCAGCAACACCACCATCCAAACGACTCGTTTCATTCGATTGCCCAGACGAACGTCGCCGTATCGCTCAAATCGATATCGTCCGGCTGAAGCTCTGGCATCGACGCCTGTGAATGGAATACCTCTTCATGGAATACCAAATTAGTTGGCGAGTAAAGATGGAGCTCGGCCCACGTATAGTCAATCCGTTTCAATTCCCCAAGCTTCGCACCGGCCGCTTTCGTCAACAGTTCAGCCCGATGCAACGCACTCTCCGCCGCGCTGGCGAGGAGTGCATCGCTAACCACATCTGAATCTTTAATTGTGAACTTGATGGACAGTTTCGGATCCGCCATTGAATTCGTGACGCTTTGGATGACGTCAGACAAGCGTTTCGTGTCGAGATCAAACTCAAGTTTTGTTCGTTGCTCACACACATAGCCACGGAATCGAGATTTATAATTTCCGTCCTCGTCACGGTAACTTTCATAGTCTGTATCAATCGAGAAGTCCGTCGTCTTTAGAGCGGTCTTATCGAAGCCGGCCTGTCCAAGCGCCTTTTGCAGACGCGCCACGGCCGTCGCCGCCTCGTTCATCGTCTCCTCATAACGCACGGCCTTCGAGGTCAACTCCATTTTCACGACAATCAAGTCTGGCTTGGCCGATACTTTTCCCGTTCCTTTGACTGTGATGGTGCGTTCCATGTTTCATTCTCCCCTTTCTCTCTATCCTAAGTCGCTTAATTGTGCAATTGCCATTGCGTCATCGTCCGAAACGGAACGAAGCCGATGCTGTAATAAAACATCTGGTCTGAAGCGACAATCGCCTGTTCTGCCCCTAGTTTCCCACTCCGTATGATTGCCTCATAGACGACCGACTTCCCAAAGCCTTTCCCTCGGTATGTCGGGTCCGTCACGACCGGTTCGACGTAACTATAGCGATCACCCGGGCGATACCAGACACCACAATGTGCCACATACTTCCCCTCAGGTGAGGCAATGGCAAGGATCAGTTCGGGTAGAATCGCAGGACTCGACAACATTTTTTTCCGTCCAGCGATGGTCGCGGCATCATCCGGCGCATTCCCATCATGGTCAAAGCCACGCCACATCACTTGGTTGTATTGTCGCCAATCCCATTCATCCGCGAGAGATACGTAGGAGAACCCGTGCGGCAACGACTCCTTACTTATCCGGGAAACATGGATTTTCGCGAACCGCTCGATGTGTCTCGTCGGTCGAAATCCTGTCTCTAAGGCGGCCAGTTGCAAACACTCATCCTCATCCGGTAACAATAGTCGCAAATCACCATGACTATGCAATCGCTCGACCGCATAGGCAACGAGTTCAGGCTTCAATGCGTCGTACCCTTCCTCCACGACCAAAATCGCTTCCCCTAAATTGAGCTCATACGTCGCCAGGGCGACAAGGCGCCCCTCATCTTCCCACATGCCAATCCGATGCACATGTTCTTGATCACGAAGCGCATGGTTCACCGCCCAGTCCCACGCCCCCCATAAAAGACGTGGTGCCTGCAGCTCCGTTAAGTTGATTCTGATGAGAAAGTCTCTTACTTTTACAGCATCCTCCGATACATAAGGCTCATGTGAATACGGTCGAAATGAGATCACTAGGCCACCCCCTCTATAAAATTTCCACTGAACAGCATCCAGTCTCTGTCAATACGTGATGTTGCTACAATTCGCCAGCGACTTCGAAACCTCCTTCACGATGGCATCGCACTACCCGCCCACTTGACATCGGTCAATTCGCACAAGAAATAAAAAGAGTGAACAACCGAATAATCGTGTCCCCACTCCCGCTCCAACCATTCTCTTGTTATGTAGCAGTTTTTTTTCAAGAGGAGGCAAAAAACCGGACGTGATGCCACGTCCGGAAAATCTGAGAAACATCACGATTTCACGACAAGGAGACACTCTGGCCGCTCAAACCCGACATCCCCTAAAAACCGCAACTCATCAATCGTCAGCTCGTCGAGCGTGATCGAACGAACGCTCGGCTCACTCTGTTCATCGACCCACACTTTCCAAATCTCGACTTCGTCCGTCGTCTTCAGATGGTCGGTGATGTAGTCAACGAGTTGCTGGGCTCTCGTTTCGGTGTAGCGCCAACGCAATTCAGCGACGTGCGGTTTTTTCGAGTACGCTTCGACGTTTTCCTCTGCATAATAAAGTTCTCGTTTGACCTCAATCTCGTCGAGTTGCTCTTCTGCCTCGACGTGCATCAAAATCTTTTCGTCGCGATCGAGGTCTTCGTCGTCTGTGAGCATTTCAGGCAACACGACACCTTTTTTGATGGCCTAGTTGATGGATAAGAATTCGATATATGGATTTTCGACTTCTTTTAGCGGTCTATCGCTCGTCATAAATTGAAATTCACTCATGTTATTTGCCTCCCACTCTTATATCATCATAGTCATTGTTTCATCGCGCGAATGGAAATGATGAGTCCAATCAAATAGCCGATTATCGAGCCGATGACAATCCCGTATGCAACCGTAAAATCGAATAGTAGAGAGATGATCATCCCGGCAGCCGTTCCGAAAATAAGGCCAAGCCCGACCGCTGATTCACGCCATTCGTTCATTTCCATCGCCACCTTCCTTCCGCTCACTACATACGAATCCATCTAAAAAAACGTTTCATTTCCCACTCACTCTCCCCATTTAGCCAACAATGTGTTACAACGGCTACGGACAGCCGGACTTCCTGTATCGAGTTGTTTGTGGAGCAAATCAATCAGTTCATCATGGAAGCGCGAATAGCGGACGCTCAAGTCGAATAGCGCTTGGAGCGAATTGACGATGACGATTTTACTCGTCTCGGAAGCAATCCATGCTTTTAGAACACGGACGACCTGCCCCGCTTCGTCATCGCTGAGCGGCAACCGCGGCATCAGTTGGGCGACGTGCCAACGGACTTCTTGTTGGGTGAACGCTGGCAAAAGTTCGAGGAGCGGCGCCTGATGTGCCTTCAACAGTTCAGGATAGCGTCGCGTGATCTTCTCGACCGCATCCGCGCTTCGCATTCGGACGACAGGACGGTCATCGGTCAACCCGACCATCAGTTCCGCGAATCGTTCTGAATCGTCGCCAACGAATTGGACGACCTCATCGACCCGTCCGATGGAACGCAAGTCCCCGCCTTGAAGACGTTCCAACAGATTCTCCTCCATCACTGATCCCGTTCGACCAGTTGACGCGCCTCCCTCAACTTTGAAAGTTTCCGATATTGTTTCAGCACGAATGTGATAAATAGTATACTGACTAACAAATTAGGAACCCAGAGGAAAGATTCGATACCGTTCGACAGGTTGAGGAATGCTACAAATAAATTGAGATACAACACAAAACTATACAGATGAAAAATCCGTCGTTCATGGCGAATCTTCGAGTCAATGTCTGAGTAGAGTCGAAACGGTCCGTCAGTTGTTAGTTTTCGGAGAAAGACCCAACGAAATGTCGTCGCGACGACCTCAATGCCCATTTCCTCCAAAAATTCAAAGTAAGCGACCGATTTCGGATGACTTGGTGCCTCTTCAATCAATTCGATTCGATAAGTATATTTGTTCGGCTCCCCTTGCACAAACGTGTAACGCCCAAGTCTAAAACGTTCAAGAAACCACCCTGTACCCGCCATATCGTTCAACCAAGCCTCTTCCTTTTCGTAATCCGCGTAAAAGCGATATACCGTTTTGGTTTTCATGATTTGTTTCCCCCAATCCACTGTTTTCCATTCGTGACGAGTTCTTCGAGCCGGACGAGTTCGGCCTCAAGCACTGCTTGTCCTAGAGGTGTGACGACATACTCTTTCTTTCGTCCGCTCGCTTTCTCCACTGCTTCAATCCATCCTTTTTCAACTAAGTTGCTTAACGCGCCGTATAATGTTCCCGCCGCCAACTGGACACGGTCATCGCTCAATTCTTGTACGAATTGCATGATTCCATACCCGTGACGCGGAACTTGTAGCGACAATAAAATGTAATACACCGCTTCCGTCAACGCGACGGTTCCTGCTGATTGTGTCATAGTTTATCTCCTTTACTTCGTCTACCGTTATATCGTCTCCCGATATAATGAGTGTACGCTCATCTTCAATAATTGTCTACAAAAAAAACCTATGTTCCCATAGGTTGCTCATCCTGTCGTGTGGCGCTGATACACCAACAAATTGACGCCTGCATAATCATCTTCTTTCATATACGTAAAACCGAGACGTACCAAGACCCGTTGCGAACGCTCGTTTTCAGGATAGCTGAGCGCGATGATTGGTCCTATTCCCGCCAGCAAATCGAGAAACTCGAGTGCCTCTTGAGCTGACTCGACCGCGTACCCTTTCCCCCATGTGGTCGGATCGAAAGCATACAATAACTCGACATCGCCAGTCGGTAACCGTGAGAAACCGCAATGACCGATCAGTTGGTTCGTCGACCGTTCAACCACACCCCAGACCCCGTAGCCATATTCCATCCACTGCTCCTGGAAACGAGCCAGCAAGTGCGCGGCATCTTCTCGAGTCTTCTGTTTCCCGTCCCCTAAATAACGGCTCACCTCCCGTTGACCGAGTATGGCGGCGTATGTTGTTAAATCCTCTTGAGTGAGTGACCTCAATACCAGCCGCTCAGTCTGTCGAGTTGGAATCATCTGTTCGTCCTCCTGTTAATAAATATAGAAAAGGAGCGACTATGCGCTCCAAAATTAGCTTTCAATCAGCTGTTCTATTCGTTTATTTCCTTCAAATTCGGCGAGCAGGGCCCGCACTTCATCTGTCGATTTCGTATCCATCAGTTTCACACGGAGGTCGCTCGCCCCGGGGAACCCTTTCACGTAAATCTTGAAGAACCGGTGCAAGTTCGAGATCGAACGCGGCACGTCTTCTTGGAATTTGTCTTGCAGGTCGAGCTGGAGGCGAAGTAAGTCGAGGTGCTCTTCCATCGAGTGCTCACGCGGCTCTTTCTCGAACGCGAACGGGTTTTTGAAAATCCCTCTGCCGATCATGACACCGTCAACACCATACTTCTCGACGAGCTCGAGACCCATTTGACGGTCGAGGATGTCCCCGTTGATTGTGATCAAAGTATCCGGTGCGATCTCGTCACGCAGTTTCATGATATCCGGAATCATCTCCCAGTGCGCGTCGACTTTACTCATCTCGTTTCGTGTGCGCAAGTGGATCGACAAGTTGGCGATGTCTTGCTTCAAAATGTGCGTCAACCAGTCGCGCCACTCGTCGAGCTTCGAAAAGCCGAGACGCGTCTTGACGCTGACCGGGATGCCGCCGGCTTTTGCTGCTTGAATCAATTCGGCTGCGACGTCGGGACGCAAGATGAGACCGCTCCCTTTGCCGCGCTTAGCGACGTTCGGGACGGGGCAACCCATATTGATGTCGATACCTTTGTAACCCATCTCGGCCATGCCGATGCTCATCTCGCGGAAGTAGTCCGGGTTGTCGCCCCAAATGTGGGCGACGATCGGTTGTTCGTCCTCGGTGAACGTCAAGCGTCCGCGCAGGCTACCTTTTCCTTCTGGATGACAGTAGCTGTCCGAGTTGGCGAACTCGGTGAAGAAGACGTCCGGTCGGCCGGCATGGGCGACGACGTGACGGAAGACGACGTCGGTCACGTCTTCCATCGGGGCAAGTATAAAGAATGGACGCGGAAGGTCGCGCCAGAAGTTTTCGTTCATATAAAATCATTCCCTTTCGTAATCAATCCAATAAAATCACTTTATCCATTCTATTATGGACGGGGGAATGTATCAACTATCAATCATCTTTAAGACATCTAGACGGCATAACCTTCCCCTGTGATGTGCTATCATTATAATAAAAATCAGACTAAGGAAGGTGATTGATATGGACAAACTTTCATACGTCGAACGTCAAAAACAAGTTAAGTTTGCAGTTGGAATGGCAGAAATTGATGGTGGAATAACAAGTTCTTTCACACAAAAATTGTTGGAGCGATACGAAACAGGTGAAGTCTCTTCGGGTCAATTGAAGCAAGCAATTCTCGACCACTACATCACACATCGTCCGCGTTGAAAAACTTATTCTCACATACAAAGTTTGAACAAAAATAAAAAATCCCGTGACCATCGTCATGGGATTCTCAGACCTGATTGTTATCATGTCTTAGACGAGCAAACTTTTTTCCATCCTTTAAGTATCAAGTGTTCCTCATCCTTAACCCTGGATCATCTGTTTTGCTGTTGGTAGATTTCCACAATGTCTTTAACAAACGCTGCACGATTCGTTTTCAAGTGAGGAAATGGATGATAATTTCTCGGAGGCAATATACACATTCAAAGGCACTTTTCCAGAGGGAGCATTCAAGTTGGCGACAAGTATTCAACTTTAAGGAGCGCATCCGGACGTCATTCATTGACGCGCTCTTCAATAGCAGGAGGCATCTACCGGAATGTCTAGAATGAGTGAGCGCACAAGGCCTTCGCAGTAAAGTGTTAAGCTTAGTTTGACAAATCGTTTTAGTAAAATACTTTCGACTTTACTTAGTTTAGCTATGATATAACCGAACTCAATTACCATTACTTCGGAGTGGCTTTAAAAGTGAACCCATTAGAATCAGTTTTGATTCCAATATAGAATTCTCCAACTTCAAAAAAATCATTAGGTTCTTTTGGAAAAATGATTTCATTGACCTCATCAAGAGTCATTTGAGGGTCGAGACCTAAGATTAACCACTGTATATAGAATAGCTTTTCTTCATCTAACATAGAATCCTGCTTCATGAAAACTTCCTTAATGTTCCCATTGATATCATGTCTGATTTTAATATCTTCAGTAAAGTAAAGGATAACTTCATTTTCAGTTTCTTCAAAAGTAGGTCTGTGCAATAAATTATAATTAACTTGTTTAATCGAGTGTTGGTTTACAAGGTTTACATAATCATTAATATTCAAAGATGATGTCAAGTTCGTATCAGGGGGTAAATCACCTGATTTTAATTGTGGAGATGGAGCTTCTTCTATTCCTGAAGATTTCTCTTGAGTATTGCTCTCAAATTCTTTTGTTTGTTCTGTACCATTTGAGAAGCTCTGCAATTCAGTATAAGTAAATCTCTCATCATCTACCTCAAAAACTGTTTTGATCAATCCAATTTTTGGAGCATAATAATATATACTAGTATAAATATATTCTTTTGACTTGAATACCTCAGTAACCTCTATACATTCTTGAAATATACCTGCGGGTACCGTAACTTCTAATTTATCGTCGGTTAGATATCTTAAAGCATTATCTGAATCTCCCGTACTCCAACTCCTCTGATTGGTTAGTTCTAATTCATCTATTTTCTTGTTAAAAATAGCGTTAATTATATATACCTTCTTTATTGAATTTTTACTTACTTCATACTCCACTATTCGCTCTCCTGCTATCCCATCTTTTGCATGTATATATAATACTTCATCGCCAGAAGAATCAATTTCTAACTTAACTGTATCATTAGATATTAGAGTTTCCCCACTTTTACCGTATTCAATATAAGTTCTTTCCAATCCAACTTCGGGAAAATAATTTGAAACTATTATATCGACTGATGAATTATTTCTTACTATATCTTCATTTTGAAAACAGCCCATTAATAATGCAGGAAAAAATAATAAATTGAATATTAAAGCTAATTTTTTATTCAATTGTATTCACCTCTTACTTTGGGGTATTTAACCAAAATCTAATCATCAATCTAGTTATCGAGATTGTTGCATCGAAGTCGTGGAAACAGGTCTTTTTAAAATTAGCAGTCACAAGAATTTTGTTTCATTTTCACATTGTCATTCGCTTGATGAAAAAATTTTTATCCATCTATGCGATACGTTCCTGACACCTGATTTCTCAATTTCGTCTAAAAATCGCTCTTTAAATTCAGGATGTACATATCTCGGACTTAATCGCATCCAATACCTGCCTAATAGTTCAATCGCTTCTGACCATCGACTGACGATATTCGAGCGACGAATCGCTTCTAACTGCTCATCATGAAATGTGTCACTCAATGTAGACTCATCAGACACCATGACATACTCCCATGTCTGTGCATCTAATCTCCGACCCGCCAAGCAGAGGCTACCACCTTCTCCGCCCAATGATATAATCGTCTCCCACCCTGAATTCACTTAACTTCCTCCTTTTAAGTATCAAGTGTTTCTCATCCTTAACCCTGGATCATCTGTTTTGCTGTTGGTAGATTTCCACAATGTCTTTAACAAACGCTGCACGATTCATTTGCAAGTGAGGAAGTGGATGATAATATTCCTTAGTCCCACTTTTCATTTTACCGATGACGAGCGAATCAGCCTGTGCCAGTTGATGTAACCACTTCTGTTTAATGGTTTGAAGATTCGTCCACTTCTGTTTCTTATTAACACCCCAACCCATCAGTATCCACGGATGTTGCTGCAACTCTTCAACCGTTGCCAGTGACTCTTCAACTTCGTAGAGATTAGCTTGACAGAGCGACTCGAATTGCTCAATTGCCTTTCCGCTGTTTCCCTCTCGCAGGTTGAATAAGTTATAGATGTGGAAGCGACCCGATAATTGTTCAGGCTGTTGATAGATCGATTCGACAATTTTAACGAGTTGATTTTCCATCGTTGGATCCATCAACAACAAGCATGCCCCTAAAGATTCTGAAGAGTCTCCCCATTGTAAATAAGCTGACGTTCGAAATACATGATTGCCTCGCTTCACGAATGATCCGTACGCTTTTACAGTTTCTAACCTCACTCCACTCACTCCGCTTCATATTCATAGTTTTTTCTACTGCAACCACAGCCAGAACACTTTTGTAGAAAGAAAGTTACAACCCTATTATAAAGGAATTATTAACTTTTTAATCCAAATTCTATCTAAAATAATAAATGCAAAAGCCTTCCGCTTTTCAATCATCGGAAGGCTTCATTAATTCAATCTCTCAACATAAACCCTGCCCATTCCTACTCAGGGTCACGGTCTCGCCAATATGCGATTCGCTCCATGTACTGTTGCTTCCGTTGTTCGACGATTCGGATACACGCTGGTAAGCCGTAGCACCTGACAAGCGCGGTCAATTCATAGAGCGAAACGCCGATGGCATGACGTTTCGTATGCACGACGCTGCACGCTTGTCCGACCGCATGGCAAAGCGCGATGTCTTCGAGCGAAGTGAGTTCTTTTGCCACCGCGTGGGCTTCTAGAATCGCCTGTTTGGCGACTGGCATCTTTACGTTCCCGGCAGCCCAGCCTTTCGACAGTCTGACAGCCGTTTCAAGTCGCGTTTCGTTTGGATAACGTTGCTTCAACACATCGACGGTTTCCTCCGCCAGTTCAAAGGCCCATAGCACCATCGTGCGGCGGGTCTGGGCTCGAATCAAGGCTTCTAAGTCAGCCAGAAAGTCGCTGCGTTTAGTAAATAGAATTTGATTGTTTTGCTTCAATTTTGTCTCGACTTCACCGGTCCACTTCATGAAGACCCTCCTGACAATCATGCGAATCAATTTATCTCATTTTAATCGACACGGGATTGATTAGGAATAGATTTGACCGCTCTTCATACTCTTCGACCACGGCCGTGATACGGATATGATGTCCAATCCCAAACGGATCCGGTATATTGTTACCTTCTAAGTTCAAATCAGAATAGTTCACGTCTCGAAGTTGGAAGTACGGGCCTGGAGGTTCATTTTTCGTATCATCTCCGACTAAAATCAAATAATCGAATCGGGTGTCATAACTGTCATGATTATTCACATATGCCGTATGCGCATCGAATTCGATTGTACGTCCTGCATACTGATCAGCAAATGCTGCAATTAAAGGATCTGCTTCAGAGCTTACACTGAGTACTTCTTTCAAATCAGGACTATTGTCCGCGGTCAGCACTTCAGTTTCTTCTGCCTCTTCGTCAGCTTGATCACTAGACTCATGATCGGCTTCTTTCTCCTCCGGTTTTTCGGTTTCTACTTTTTCGTCTGTCTCCTCTTCTTTAAACGTGTGATAGGTAATCACGACTTCCGTTCCTTCCGGCATCCATTCATCCGGCGCATACTCGACGTCGCCCGCGACGGACACTTCTTCGACTTCTCCATCTTCTGTGATCCAACCCGTGATCAAATCTTCGAGCTTTTCTGTTTTGACGTTTGTGAATCCATTAGCCTCGAATTCATCCACCACTTCTTTATAGTTCCTACCCTCTTGAACGCTCGATGCTGAAGGTGTCTTCGCTTCGCCTTTATGGTCATTTGCTCCATCACCACATCCTGCTAACATCATCACTAACGCAGCTGACATCAAGATACTCCCTATTTTCCACATATGTTCTACCTCCGTTTGGTATGGATTATTTTGTCTCTAATTCCTCAAACTATCGTTCCATATATTTATAAAGTATGACAATTAAATAATAAAATTTCCATATATAAATTATAAATTTATATTTTTAGAAAACATATTAAATTTAAAGATGAAAAAACCCCTTGAAAATGACATGCCTACGCCATCTCCAAGGGGTTTACTTATTTTTGTCGTTCCATCCACGCCACCGTCTCGACATGCGCCGTATGCGGGAACATGTCGACCGGTGTCACTTCGACGAGGCGGTAGCCGCGGTCAGCGAGGTAACGCATATCGCGCGCTTGTGTCGCAACGTTACACGACACGTAGACGATCCGCTTCGGACTCATCTCGACCATAGTCTCGAGGAACGACTCGGCACAGCCTTTGCGCGGCGGGTCGACGACGATGACGTCCGGATTGATGCCGTCTTGCTTCCACTTCGGAAGGACATCTTCGGCCGCGCCACAGGCGTACGTCACGTTATCGATCTCGTTGACGAGCGCGTTCTGTTTCGCGTCCTCGATCGCTTCCGGCACGACCTCGACGCCGTACACGTGCGCTGCTTTCCGGGCAAGGAACAGACTGATCGTACCGATGCCGCAGTAGGCGTCGACGACTTGTTCCGTGCCGGTCAACTGCGCATATTCGAGCGCCTTGCCGTACAGCTTCTCCGTCTGGACCGGGTTGACTTGGAAGAACGAGTGCGGCGAGATCGTGAACGTCAGTCCACCGATCTTATCCTCAATCGTCTCGTGGCCATAGAGCAGCTTATTCGTCGCCCCTAAGATGACGTTCGTCTTGTCCGGGTTGACGTTTTGCATGATCGACGTCACGTCCGGAAGACGTTTCAAGATGTCGGCGACGATCTCATTCACGCCTTTGATTTTCGTCGTCTTCGTGATGAGGACGATCATCAATTCACCGGAATGGTACCCGTAACGGGCCATGACGTGGCGGATGACGCCGCGTCCTGTCTTCTCGTCATACGCCGGCACACCGTGCGCCGCGAGCACGTCGCGGACGACTTGGACGGCCTCATCGTTCCGCTCGTCTTGGATGAGACATTCCTTCATCTCGACGATGTCGTGCGAGCGTGGGCGGTAGAACCCGGCGACGAGACGATCTCCTTCTTGCTTGAACGGCACTTGCGCCTTGTTGCGGTAACGCCACGGTTCTGGCATCCCGATCGTCTCGTGGACCGGGACGTCGAACTGGCCGAGCCGCTGGAGCGCCTCGACGACGCGGTCCCGTTTTTGACGGAGCTGGCCGTCATAGCTGAAGTGTTGGAGCTGACAGCCCCCGCATTGATAAAAGATCGGACACGGCGGTTCGACCCGGTCCGTGCTCGCTTGTTTCACTTCGATCAGCCGGGCGAAGCCGTACTGTTTGTTCGTCTTCGTCACGACAATCTCGACCGTCTCACCCGGGAGCGCGTTCGGTACGAACAACGTATAACCGTCGACGCGTGCCACGCCTGCCCCTTCGTGTGTGAGGTCATGGATGTGGACGTCGAGACGGTCGTTTTTAGTTACTGGTAGCATGAGTCTCTCCTTTCCCGATTCGAGAAGTACGTATTGGTTCATTACCCGTTCAGAGGCCAACGAAAAGCTCGGCGTGAGCGCCACGCCGAGCCGACTTATTCTGCTTTCTCATTCGACACGTTGAACAATTGCTTGATCATCTGTTCGCGTTCGTACTGAGCGTTCAACTCTTCCATCTCGCGGATGCGCGCGTTCGGTGCGAGCACCGTCAAATGGCGGAACAAGTTCCGCATCTCACCCGTGCATTCGCCGCCGTACTCGCCGTCGATGTTGAGACTCATCCGCTCCGTCGTCGTCTTCATCTTGACGTGGCCCGTCTTGACGTGCTCGACGAGCGGGCTCGACAAGTGCTCGCCCCGGAGCAACAAGCGGACGACGTGGATGAACTCGAACAAGTTACATTTCCGTAAGATGAACAAGTCAAACAAGCCGTCATTGAGTGACGCGTGCGGCGAGATCTTCTCAAAGCCGCCGACCGAGTTCGAGTTCGACGTGAGGAAGATCATCACTTCCCCGCTGAACGTCCCTTCGTCATGCTCGAGCTCGATGTACGTCGGTTTGATGAGCGGCAGCTTCTCCATCCCTTTGACGTAATAGGCGAGCTGGCCGAGCGCCGTCTTCAACTTCGACGGCACTTCGTACGACAGCTCGGTCATGATGCCGCCGCCGGCGATATTGATGAAGTAATGGATGTCACCCGCCTCGCCTTCGATCTCCCCGAGGTCGACCGGCATCTCAAAACCGTCACAGATGACGTCGAGGGCACCGACGACGCTCAAAGGGATCCGCATCGCCCGGGCGAAATCGTTCGTCGTTCCGACCGGGATGAGCCCGATCGTCGGACGTTCATCGAGCGGAGCGAGTCCCGAGATGACCTCGTTCAACGTCCCGTCCCCGCCGGCCGCGACGATCAAGTCGAACTCGGCCGCCGCGGCCCGCTCGGCTTCGAGTGTCGCGTCACCGATCGCTTTCGTCGCGTACGTCGACGTCTCATAACCCGCATCCTCGAGGCGGTTCAAGATATACGGGAGCTCCCGTTTGATCACTTCTTTTCCAGATGTCGGGTTATAGATGACCCGTGCGCGTTTTCGTTGCATATCGTTTCTCTCCCCTATGCTCATTTCGAGCGAAAAGCGAGACACAAGTGCCTCGCTGCTGCTTAACGTTTCGCGATCTCTTCGTGGAACAAGCCATCGAGGAGCGCCGGGTTCGCCATCCCTTTCGTCTGCTTCATGATCTGCCCGATGATGAAGCCTTTGGCACGGTCTTTCCCGTTCTTAAAGTCTTCGATCATCTGCGGATGCGCTTCGAACAAGTCGAGGATGTAGCCGCGCAGCAAGTTCTCGTCCGAGATTTGGGCGAGACCGTTCGCTTCGACGTACGCCTTCGGTTCGGCGCCTTCTTCAATCATGGCCGTGAACACGCGTTTCGCGATCTTCGAAGAAATTGTACCTTCTCCAATCAAACGAATCAACTCCGCGAGCGAGCTCGGCGTCAACTTCATCGTCTCGACCGTCTCGTTCGACTTGTTCAAGTGGCCGAGCACTTCGCCCATGAGCCAGTTCGCGGCAGCTTTCGGTTCGGCACCGGCCGCTGTCGTCGCTTCAAAGAAGTCCGAGAACTCGCGCGTCGACGTGAGCGCCTTGGCGTCATAAGCCGACAAGCCATAGTTATTCATGTAACGTTCGCGACGTTCGACCGGAAGTTCAGGGAGCGTCTTGCGAATGCGCTCTTTCCACTCCTCGTCGATCTCGAGACGGACGAGGTCCGGCTCTGGGAAGTAGCGGTAATCGGCCGCCCCTTCCTTGACGCGCATGAGGATCGTCTTCTTCGCCGCCTCATCGAAACGGAGCGTCTCTTGACGCATGACGCCGCCCGTGATGAGGAGTTTACGATGACGCTCTTCCTCATAATCGAGCGCCTTCAAGACGTTCGAGAACGAGTTCAAGTTTTTGAGCTCCGTCTTCGTGCCGAACGGCTCTTGGCCGAACGGACGGACCGAGATGTTACAGTCGCAACGGAGCGACCCTTCTTCCATCTTGACGTCCGAGACGCCCGCGAACGAGAGCACTTCTTTCAAGCGTTCGAGGTAAGCGACCGCGTCTTTCGGTGACCGCATGTCGGCCTCACTGACGATCTCGATGAGTGGTGAGCCGGTCCGGTTGAAGTCGACGACCGAATGTTTCTCGCCCGTATGGTTCATCTTCCCAGCATCTTCCTCGAGATGGACCCGCTCGATGCGGAACCGTTTCATCTCGCCGTCGACTTCGACATCGACGTGGCCGTTAAAGCCGATCGGTTGGTCGAACTGCGAGATCTGATACGCTTTCGGCGTATCCGGATAGAAGTAGTTCTTGCGGTCGAACTTCGTATCGGTCGCGATTTCACAGTTGAGTGCCATCGCAGCCTTGATGGCGAGGTTGACCGCCTCTTCGTTCAATTTAGGCAGAACGCCCGGGTGTCCGAGACAGATCGGACACGTTTGCGTATTCGTTTCGGCACCGTACGTGCGCGAGCAGCCACACCAAATCTTCGACTTCGTGCTCAGCTCGGCGTGCACCTCGATCCCGATGATCGTTTCAAAGTTCATCGTTGTCCTCCTTAAAGCTGTGGCATCTTAAAACCGCCGTTTGCTTGTTCAAAAGCATGGGCCACGCGGTAGAGTGTTGGTTCGCTGAAGTGGTTCCCGATGATCTGTAGACCGACCGGGAGGCCGTCTGAGAGACCGGCCGGCACCGAGATGGCTGGTACGCCAGCCAAGTTGACCGGGATTGTCATAATGTCGTTGGCGTACATTGTGAGCGGATCTTCGAGTTGTTCGCCGAGCTTGAACGCCGTCGTCGGCGCAGTCGGCCCGATGATCGCGTCATAGTTCTCGAACACGCGCGCGAAGTCTTGCTTCATGAGTGTGCGCACCTGTTGTGACTTCTTGTAGAACGCATCGTAATATCCTGAGCTTAACGCGTACGTCCCGAGCATGATGCGGCGTTTCACTTCTTCGCCGAACCCTTGCTCGCGTGAATACGTGAACACTTCTTCGAGCGCATCGGCCTCGGCGCGACGTCCGTAACGGATGCCGTCAAAGCGAGCGAGGTTCGAAGACGCCTCAGATGAAGCGAGTAAGTAGTACGTCGGGAGCGCGTATTTCACGGTCGGGAGCGATACCGTCTCAACGGTCGCACCGAGCGACTTGAGCGTCTCGACCGCTTGTTCGATTTGTTTGCGGACACCGGCTGACACGCCTTCTGCCATGAACTCTTGCGGCAGGGCGAACTTCATACCTTTAATGTCGCCATGAAGTGACGTCGTATAGTCCGGAAGGTCGACTGTCGCCGACGTCGAGTCCATGTCGCAATGACCTGAGATGACGTTCAACAAATAGGCGTTGTCTTCGACCGAGCGCGTGAGCGGACCGATCTGGTCAAGTGACGAGGCGAACGCGACGAGACCGTAACGTGACACGAGACCGTACGTCGGTTTCATCCCGACGACGCCACAGTAGGCTGCCGGTTGGCGAATCGAGCCACCCGTATCCGAACCGAGGCTAAACAGCACTTGTCCGGCTGCGACCGTCGCGGCCGAACCGCCTGACGAGCCGCCTGGCACGCGCGTCGTATCCCACGGGTTGCGGACGACTTTGAACGCTGAGTTCTCGTTTGATGAACCCATCGCGAACTCGTCCATGTTCAACTTCCCGATCGTGACGGCACCGGCGTCGTGAAGACGCTCGACGACTGTCGCGTCATGGGCCGGGACGAAGTTCTCAAGGAACTTCGAGGCACACGTCGTGCGTGTCCCTTTCGTGACGATGTTGTCTTTGACACCGATCGGCAACCCGAAGAGCGGGTTGTCCGCTGTCTTGGCGAGGTCGTCCATCCGTTTTGCTTGCTCGAACGCGTCCTCGTTCAACGTGAGAAAAGCACCGATTTTGTCATCGGTCGCTTCGATGCGGTCAAATGATTCTTTGACGAGGTCCATTACCGTGACCTCACCTTCTTTTAATAAGGTATGTAGCTTGGCTACACCGTGATCGAATAGTGTCATGAAGGGCCTCCTTACTCAAAGACGGCTGGGACGCGGACTTGGCCGTTCTCCCAATCAGGCGCCATCCGTTCGACTTCCTCGCGAGGAAGTGACGGGCGGACCTCGTCTTTGCGCATTACGTTTTTCAAATCTAGGGCATGGGTCGTCGGGATGACGCCCGTTGTATCGAGTTCATCGAGTTGCTCGGCGAACTCGAGGATTTTTGTCAATTGCTCCGTGAAGTGCGTCACTTCATCTTCCGTGATCGCAAGTCGGGCGAGTCCGGCGACGTGCCGAACTTCAGCTTCAGTGATTCGAGCCAAAGGTTCCACCTCCAACAGTTTTCAATACATCGTTCATTATCATACCACTTTTCCATAAGACAAAAAAGAAAATCCAATCCGGTCAAAGATGATCATTTTTTGAAAGTTAGGGAATCGCGCTAGAATATTGACTCGTTTCAAAAAACAGCTATACGGTACACCGACAAATCTCATTATGCTAAGAGAGTAGCAAACATTTCCCGAGGAGGATCACTATGTCAATCCGTAACAAATTGATCGTCGCCTTCACCGTCCTGTTAGTCTTATTACTCGGTGTGAGCGGCTATTCATTCTATGCGTTGAATGCCTCGAAGGCAGCCCAACAAGACATGAACGTCTCTTGGGTGCCCGGCATGGACCAAATTCATCAAATCGACAAGCAGTTGCTCGAGATTCGCCAGCATATGATGCGTCACGCACTAGTCGAGGACGAGGTCACAAAGCAAAATGTCGAAATCAGCATTGAGACCGGTATCACGATTTTAAAACAACAGATGACCGGCTATGAGTCGACGATCATCAACAAGGCCGCCCGTGAACTGTTCGATCAGGCGACGACACAATGGACCACATTCCAGACAAACATTGAGGAATTGATTCGCATCTCGAATGAAGAAGGACAAGCCGCGGCCGACGCCTACATCCGGGACACGGCTACGCCGAGCGCAGACGCCCTGTCGAATACGCTCGGTCTCCTCGTCAACTTGAACCGCGATGGGATTCGTTCTGACATCGAGACTGGTGAAGCGTTGTTTGCACAAGTCCAACTCACGCTCATCGTCATCATGATCACCGCTATTCTGTTCACCGTACTCATGATGGTGTTCATCTTCCGCTCCATCTTCGAGCCGTTGAAAGAGTTCAAACTGAAAATGCGCGAACTTGCGACGAGCCAAGGCGATTTGACGACGTCGATCCCGGTGAAGCGACGTGATGAGTTCTCCGGGCTCGCACGCGACTTCAACCAATTCATCGCCAACCTGCGCCAGCTCATTTTGCAAGTGAACGGCGTCTCACGCGGAGTGACCGAGCAATCCGCCCACATGTATGAAGAATTGAAAGCGCTTGATTCGTATATGACGACGACCGCCGCAACGACCGAGGACTTGACGGCCGGCATGCAACAGACCGCGGCGAGTGCCCAGGAAATGAACGCCTCCGCGTCGGATATGGAACGAACGCTTCACAACATCGTGACGATGGCGGCTGAACGAAAAACTGAGGCGGAACAAGTCGACGCCCGGGCCATGGCACTCCGTACCCACGCCGTCGAAGCGAAAGCGTCAGCGATCGACGTCTTGTCCTCGACACGACACAATCTCGAACGGGCCATGCATGACGCCAAAGCCGTCCGCGAGATCGCCACGCTCACGAACGATATTTTAGACATCGCGGCGCAGACGAACCTGTTATCGCTCAACGCCTCGATCGAAGCGGCACGAGCCGGTGAGGCGGGACGCGGGTTCGCCGTCGTCGCCGACGAGATCCGTAAACTGGCCGAGACGAGCCGGACGACCGTCGAACGGATCCAAGCAATCTCGACGACCGTGCTCCATTCGGTCGACCATTTGAACGAGACGTCGAGCGAGATGCTCGGTTTCCTCGATACGAACGTATTGAAAGATTACGACCAGCTCGAAGAAGCGGCCGAACGCTACAGCGAAGACGCCGGACGTTTTGAGGCGACCGCTTCTGAATTCGCCGAAGCGGCCACAGAACTCGAACAATTGACGTCCGGGATGATCGGTGTCATTCAAGACGTCGCCGTGACGGTCAATAACGGGGCTCTCGGGACGCAAGACATCGCCGAGAAAGTGACGCTGTCGGTCGACCGGTTCAGTGAGTTGAACCGTGTCACCGAAGCGTCGCAACGGAAGATGGACGAGTTGAGCGAGTTGATCGGCCAATTTAAAGTGTAAACAAAAGGACGCACTCCCTCGGGAATGCGTCCTTTGTCATGCGGCCGACTGTTGCCGCTCTTTCCGTATCTCAAGTTCGAACCGCTTCGTCTCGGCGACGACGACACCCGACAAGAACAACAGCCCGATCAAGTTCGGAATCGCCATCAGACCGTTGAAGACGTCCGAGACGGCCCAAATCAAGTTCAAGTTCGTCGTCATCGCACCGAGTCCGGCGACGACAATGTACACCATCCGGTACGGGACGATCGCCCGCTCCCCGAGCAGGTAATGGACCGAGCGTTCCCCGTAATAACACCAGCCGATCACGGTCGAGAAGGCGAAGAAGACGAGCGAGATCGTGACGATGAGTTCACCGATCGGGCCGAGGAAGTAAGCGAACGACGCTTGCGTCAGCTCGATGCCTTGCAGCCCTTCCGTATACTGACCGCCCATGACGATCGTCAACCCGGTGATCGAACAGACGATGAGCGTGTCGATCAACACTTGTGTCATCGAGACGAGCGCTTGCCGTCCCGGGAAATCCGTCTTCGCGGCCGCGGCCGCGATCGGTGCCGACCCTAGCCCAGCCTCGTTCGAGAACACGCCGCGCGCGACACCGTAACGGATCGCGGCACCGAGCGCTCCGCCGCCGATTGCTTCGGCACTGAACGTACTCGAGAAGATCGTCGCGAACGCGGACGGGATCAAGTCGAAGTTCGTGACTAAAATGACGAGCCCGGCCCCGACGTAAGCGAAAATCATGACCGGGACGAAAATCCCGACGACTTTCCCGATCGATTTGACGCCACCGAGGATGACGAACCCCGTCAGGACCATCATGATGATACCGGTCGCAACCATCGGGACACCGAACGACGTGTTCAGCGCTAAACTGATCGAATTCGTCTGGACGCCATTGCCGATACCGAACGCGGCGATCGAGGCGAACAAGGCGAACGTCATGCCGAGCCAACGTTTTTTAAGCCCGTGTTCTAAATAGTACATCGGGCCGCCGGCAACCTCGCCCCGCTCGTCGACGGTACGATACTTGACGGCAAGGATCGCCTCGGCGTATTTTGTCGCCATGCCGATGAAGCCACTCAGCCACATCCAGACGATCGCACCCGGTCCTCCGAGGACGATCGCGGTCGCGACCCCGACCATGTTGCCGGTACCGACCGTCGCCGCGAGCGCCGTCATGAGCGCTTGGAAGTGCGAGATGTCCCCACGTTGCCGTTTTCGTTTCTCGGCTTCCACGCCTGTCTTTTGCTTCGGGATGAACGCTTCTTTCAAGCCGAACCCGAGCCGTGTCACTTGGATGAATCCGAGCCGGAACGTCAAGAAGATGCCCGTCCCGATCAATAATATGAGCAAGTGTGGTCCCCAGACGAGGTTCGATAGACTCGTCACCCAACTTTCAAACTGCTTCACGTGATGTTCCCCCTATGTATGTATTCGCTTGACTGCTGGTTTATATTTTTCAGAACATTCACAACTTCGTCAAGTTGACGCGGGGTGAAATCATACCGATTCTGCGTAATGTTTTTGTAATATATCTGTTCAACGCTCGGTTTTATCCTGTTTCCGACTTTAGTATTTGAAATAAAAATGTAACGATTCACTTCATCAAAAAAACCGACCTCCCCTATTGGGAAATCGGTTGGGTCCAACTTATTTGGCGAGCGCCGCGACGACCTCGTCGACGTGACCGTTCACTTTGACGCCGCGCCACTCCTCTTCGATATAGCCGTCCTCGTTGATGAGGAACGTCGAGCGGACGATGCCGTAATATTCCTTGCCGTAATTCTTCTTCAACTGCCAGACGCCGTATAGCTCTGACACTTCATGCGTGTCGTCGACGAGCAAGTCGAACGGCAAATCGTTCTTCTCGATAAAGTTTTGATGCTTCTTCTGGCTGTCGGCCGAGATGCCGATGACGACGGCCCCGCTCATCTTCGGTGCGGCGTCACGGAAATCGCACGCCTCGGTCGTACAGCCCGGCGTCGCGTCTCTCGGGTAGAAATAGAGGACGACTTTCCGGCCCCGATAATCTTCGAGTGCGACCATGTCCCCATTTTGGTTCGGTAGTGTAAATGTTGGTGCTAACATCTGATTTCCTCCTTATCCGAACGACGGGTCGACGAGCTGTTCGTCATATCCGTCGATCGCTTGTTCTAGTTTTTGTTTGAGCGGGTCGAGCACTTCGAGATAGTCGACCGGGTCTTCCGTCGCGGCCGCGTCGCGAAGCGCGGCCTCATTGTCGATATACCACGTCTGATACGCTTTAAAATAATCGGTCATGATCGTTTGGTTTTCCGGGACGGTGAGCGTCTCTGACATGAGCAGGAAGACGTTATTGTCCGCCTCGAGCGCGACATAGTCCGTCTGGGCGTTGACCCGGTCGTAAATCGGTCCGGCCTCATCTTCCGGCACGTCGGCGAGACGGGCGTTCGCTTCAGCGTTCACCCCGTACTCGCTCGCTTCGATCCCCGTCAACAACTCCCCGACCTCACCGATCACGTCAGCCGGGACTAAGGCCGGTGTGACGACGAGCGACCAATCGTCGCCTTCCTTGATCGCGACTTTGGCGAGCCGGTTCGGCAGTTCGTTCCCGTCACCATCCTCCATCTCATGGACGATATAGGCGACGTCCTCATCCTCGTTCACCCAACTCTCGACGATGTCACCCGGCGTCAAGTCACGCGTCGCGGCACCAGTCGCCGGGATGTCGGTCCGGGCAGCAGCGTAGTCGATGTCCGCGAGCGCATCGGCGTCCCCGTCACGGAGCGCTTGTTGATACGATTCATACACCTTCTCGACCTCGTCCGGGAGCGGTCGTTTCGTCTCTTCGACCGGTGCTGCCTCTTCATTCCCGCAAGCGCCGAGCATGAGTGTGAGCGCCAGCGGCAACATCCATTTTCTCATCCAATCATTCCTTCCTCGATCGATCTCTTTTCACCATCCTACCACGACTGAATTTAGAGCGGAAACGACACGCTTTTCCGGAAAATTGTTTCACTAGGATTTCATGAAGAATTCCGATACAATACAGACGTAAGCGCTTAACTGCATAATCACTTTAAGGGGGAACGAGAATGATTCCATACAAACATGAACCATTCACAGACTTTACAAACAAAGAGAACGCTGCCTTGATTCAAGCGGCGATCGAGAAAGTGAACGGGGAGCTTGGTCAGGACTATCCGCTCGTGATCGGTGGGGAAAAAGTGACGACGGAAGGTAAGATCACGTCTTACAACCCGGCCAATAAAGACGAAGTCATCGGACACGTCTCGAAAGCGAACCAAGAACTCGCGGAACGTGCGATGCAAGAAGCGCTCAAAGCGTTCGACACGTGGCGTCACGTCGACCCGTCAGTCCGTGCCGACGTCTTGTTCAAAGCGGCGAACATCGTCCGTAAACGGAAGCATGAGTTCTCGGCCTACCTCGTCAAAGAAGCGGGCAAGCCTTGGAACGAAGCGGACGCGGACACGGCGGAAGCGATCGACTTCATGGAGTACTATGCGCGTCAAATGCTCGAACTTAAACCCGGTAAGAAAGTCGAGAGTCGCCCGGGCGAGTACAACCGCTATGACTACATCCCACTCGGGGTCGGGATCGTCATCAGCCCATGGAACTTCCCGTTCGCGATCATGGCAGGGACGGCCGTCGCGGCCATCGTCGCCGGTAACACGATCCTCTTGAAGCCAGCTTCGACGACACCGATCGTCGCGGCGAAATTCGTCGAGGTCATGGAAGAAGCGGGTCTCCCGAAAGGCGTCCTCAACTTCATCCCGGGACCGGGCGCTGAAGTCGGCGACTACCTCGTCGACCATCCGAAGACGCGCTTCATCAGCTTCACTGGTTCACGCGACGTGGGTCTGCGCATCAACGAGCGCGCCTCGAAGTTGAACGACGGCCAAATCTGGCTCAAACGTGTCATCGCCGAGATGGGCGGAAAAGACACGATCGTCGTCGACGAATCAGCGGACCTCGAACTCGCGGCCCAGTCGATCGTCAAATCGTCGTTCGGTTTCTCGGGACAAAAATGTTCAGCTTGTTCACGCGCCGTCATCGTCGACAGCGTGTATGACACGGTGCTCGACCGCGTCATCGAATTGACGAACGAACTGTCAGTCGGAAACACCGAGCAGAACGAACACTTCATGGGACCGGTCATCGATGCGGCCGCGTTCAAGAAGGTCACGTCGTACTTCGACGTCGCGAAAGAAGAAGGACGCATCGTCACGGGCGGTAAAGCGGACGACTCGACCGGCTACTTCGTCGAGCCGACGGTCGTCGCCGACGTGGCACCGAAAGCACGTCTCATGCAAGAAGAGATCTTCGGGCCGATCGTCGCCTTCACGAAAGCGAAAGACTTCAAAGAAGCGATCGACATCGCCAACAACACCGAGTACGGCTTGACGGGCGCGGTGCTGACGCGTGACCGCTCGAACCAAGAATACGCACGCCAAAACTTCCACGTCGGCAACTTGTACTTCAACCGTGGTTGCACAGGCGCAATCGTCGGCTATCAGCCGTTCGGCGGCTTCAACATGTCAGGGACCGATTCAAAAGCAGGCGGGCCGGATTACATCCAGCTCCACATGCAAGCGAAAACGACGTCAGAGACGTTCTAAATAGCTTTAAAAATAGACGTGACTCCGAGGAGTCGCGTCTATTATTTTAGTATTAGAACTTGTGTGTCCACTTCAAGAACTGATTCAAACGTATCGGACATAAGGGACTCGTGGGCAGTAAACACCTCGAACAAGTTCGGGTCGAACGCGCCTTCCATTTGCCTCATGATCGTTAGCGCCTGTTCGTGCGAATACGCCACTTTATACGGTCTTGATGTTCGAAGCGCATCATATACATCCACAATCGTCACGATCCGGGCAGCGAGTGGGATCGCCTCACCAACAAGACCGTGTACATACCCTTGGCCATCCCATCTTTCGTGATGATATAGAGCGACGTCCATCGCCATGTAAATAAAATAATTATTCGGGAATTGATGGTGGAGCTCTTGAAGCACTGCTCCGCCTAATCGGACGTGCTCTCTCATGAATTCCCATTCCTGATCCGATAACTTACCTGATTTTAATAAAATCGAGTCCGGGACTGCGATTTTTCCGATGTCGTGCAAAGGAGACGCCAGACGGATCGCTTCTACAAACAAAGGGCTCACTTGAAACCTCGGCTCCTGAATTAGAAGTTCCGCAAAAGTTGTCGCCAACGCTTGGACGCGTTCGATGTGGTTTCCCGTGTCGTTGTCGCGTAATTCTGATAATCGGAGCAACGTTTTCACAAGGCTTTCTTGATACTCTTTCAGTTCTGTCTCTTTCGCCGCCAAGTTAGATGAAAAGCGTTCGCGTTCATTCACTTGTTTCAACTGCGCCCCTACACGCAACAACACTTCCTGGGGATGGATCGGCTTCGTGATATAATCCTGACCCCCGACCTCGAAAGCACGGACCTTATCATACGCCTTCGTCAGTGCGCTCAAAAAAATGATAGGGATTTGTTGACCGAAGCGCTCACGGACCGCTTCACATACTGCATAACCGTCCATGTCAGGCATCATGATATCCAACAAGATCACATCGGGCCGGATACGTCCCATCACATGGAGCATGAGCTGTCCGTTCGGGAAAACCCGCACCTTGTATCCTGCTTCGTCTAATATTTCGTAGAGCAGACGTAGGTTGGCAGGCGTGTCATCCACCACAAAAACCGTTCTCGTGTTCAGTTCACTCATCGTCAACACCGGTCAATTCTAAATGTAGCAAACGAATCGCCGTCTCATAATCAAACCGATCCACAGCTTCAAGAATCGTCTTGATGTGAGGCACATCTTGCTTACACTTCGTCGATAAAAAGTCAATCGTGGTCACGTCACCTTCTTGCACCGCCGCCAAAAGTTGAGCGATCACCTGTGGTTCTTTTCTGCGGGACGTTCTCGTATGGCGTCGGATCGCATCAAACAATTGATGTGGATGGTATGGTTTCGGAATGAATTCGTCTGCCCCGGCTTCTAGCGCCATCCGTCGATCATCTTCAAACGCATTGGCCGAAATGATGAGGATCGGTGGACAGTCGATATGTCGTTTGAATTGTTTGAGCACATCAATCCCGCCCATATCCGGCAAGCGTAAATCGAGTAAAATCAAATCGAAATTCTCCGACTGCCACCGTTCGATCGCCTCCGTCCCTGTCGATGCAAGACGGATCGTACAGCCACTCGGGACGAGTAAGTCTGAGAGGATTTCCCGATGTGCCGGCGTGTCATCGACGACTAACGTATGAATATTCGAGAAACTGACCGTTGTCCACTCCGCCGCCTGGGTCTGGAGGTATTCGATGTGTGGTCCGGGTTCTATCGGGAGCGTGAATGTGAAACGACTCCCTCGCTTTATCTCGCTCTCGACATGAATGTCTCCCCCGAGCATGAGAGCATAGTGTTTACTGATCGGGAGACCCAGCCCCGTCCCTTGCGGTTGATCCGTATATTTTTTTTGATAAAACGGCTCAAACAGCATACCGAGCTCTTGCTTACTAATTCCTCGCCCTGTATCTGCGACCGAGAAACGGAGGGCGTGGTCTGACTCATCCAAAGACACCGTGATGCGACCGACATCCGTAAACTTCAAGGCGTTTTGAATCAAATTCATTAAAACTTGTTTTACTTTGGTCTCGTCGCTGACAACGTGGGGCGGTACCCCGTCTTGAATCTCAAATGAAAGATCGATTCCTTTTTGGTGAGCCATCACGCCAAACGTCCGGTGAAGCTCCTCCATCAGATCGTGTAGACGAATGGCACGTTTAACGACTTGCACACTTCCCGATTCGATTTTCGCCATATCGAGAATCTCGTTAATGAGCGTCAACAAGTGTTCTCCGCTCTGTAAAATGTCATCAATTCGACGTTCGATTTTCGAAGTGGTCACTTCGCGCTTGATCAAATGGGCAAATCCAAGGATTGCATTTAACGGCGTCCGGATCTCATGGCTCATGTTCGACAAAAATTCACTCTTCGCAACGTTTGCTTGTTCCGCTAGCTGCTTCGCCTCGATGAGTTCTTGATAGATCACTTCACGTTGCTCTTCAATCCGGTGACGTTCGACCGCACCTAGAAGCGCGTTACTGAAGTCGCCTAGCACTTGTCGTTCATATGAGGAGTACGTCCGTTCTGTCAAGACCGAGTCAAAACCTACGAACCCATGACAGCTGTCGCCTCTCATCATTGGGACGGCCAATAAACTCTGAACTTGCTGCGGTTCAAGGATTTGGCGGATCCCACTGTCGATCGACAAGGCTTGAACGCTCGGGATGTACATTGTCTCGCCTCGGATATGGGTATTCAACCAATCGGGTAACGCGTCAAGAGGTACGTTTTGAAGATGATCAATCTCAGCAGAAATTCCAGCGGCACACCATTCGAACGTGTTGTGACAAACATTTTGTTTAAAATCATAGTCAAACACGTACACGCGGTCCGCTTGAAAATAATCGCCTAATTCGGCCAACGACTCGTTGACACGGGAAGCAAAATCCGCTGATGACGTCGTCAAAAATCGATTCAACAATAACGAAACGAGATGTTGGAGTTTTTCTTGTTTATGAAGCTGACTCTCTAGTTCTGCAACGGTTTGACTCATGATTACACCCCTTAACTGATCTTGTGTATATGAGTATCGGCATAATCGGAGTGATTATTGAGTCTTTATTACTATTCAATATGCGAATGTAGTTACAAATACCTAAAAAAAGGGCGAATCGCTTCGCCCTTTTTTTAAAATTGTTTCATGATGTTCGCCATCTCGATCGCCGCTGTCGCTGCTTCCCAGCCTTTGTTCCCGGCTTTCGTGCCGGCCCGCTCGATCGCTTGTTCGATCGTCTCGGTCGTCAAGACGCCGAAGATGACCGGCACTTCCGACTGGTAGCTCGCTTGGGCGACACCTTTCGCCGCTTCGCTGCAGACGTAGTCGAAGTGCGGCGTCGCCCCACGGATGACCGCGCCGAGCGTGATGACGGCGTCATACTTCTTGCTCATCGCCATCTTTTTGGCGACGAGTGGGAGTTCGAACGCGCCCGGGACGAACGCGATCTCGACGTCGTCTTGCTCGATGCCGTGGCGCTTCAGCGCATCCTTCGCCCCGTCGAGCAAGCGCATCGTGATCAAATCGTTGAACCGTCCGACGACGATCCCGATTTTCAAGCCTTTACCAACCAAGTTACCTTCAAATGTATGCAACATTATTCTTCTCCTCCAAAATGATTCATTTTTTGTTGTTTCGTCAAGCGATAGCGTTCATTCTCGGCGTGCTCCCCGACGATGATCGGGACGCGTTCGACGACGGTGATGCCGCACGCCTCCAAGGCATCGACTTTCTCTGGGTTGTTCGTCATGAGCCGCACGTTCGTGACGCCGAGGTCACGCAACATGCCTGCGCTCACCCGGTAGTCACGCAAGTCGGTATGCAACCCGAGCGCGACGTTCGCCTCGACCGTGTCGAGCCCTTGCTCCTGCAGTTCATACGCCTTCAATTTATTCAGTAAACCGATGCCGCGCCCTTCTTGACGCATGTAGAGCACGACGCCGCCCTCTTCTTCAATTTTAGCGAGTGACGCATCAAGTTGCGGACCGCAGTCGCAGCGGTAAGAACCGAACACGTCACCGGTCAGACATTCCGAATGGATGCGGACGAGCGGTGCATGTTCAAGTTCGCCTTTGATGAGCGCGACGTGCTCTTCGCGGTCAAGGACGTTTCGATAACCGATCAGGCGAAACTCACCCTTAGCCGAGGGGAGATTGACGTCCGCCTCTCGTTCGACGAGGTCCGTCTCCATATAGCGGACGAGCTCCTCGATCGTGATGAATTTCAAATCGTGACGTTCCGCGACGTGGACCAGGTCCGGTACTCGAGCCATCTCGCCGTCTTCACGGATGATCTCGCAAATGACGGCGACCGGCTCACTCCCTGACAGTCGGGCTAAATCGACCGACGCTTCGGTGTGGCCGCGGCGCACCGAGACGCCGCCTTTTTTCGCGATGAGCGGGAAGATGTGTCCCGGCCGTTGAAAATCGGCCGGTCGCGCGTTCGCATTGGCCAGCTCGCGGACCGTGTGGGCCCGTTCGCTCGCCGAGATGCCCGTCGTCGAGTCGACATGGTCGACACTGACGGTGAACGCCGTCCCGTGTGGATCGGTGCTGTTGTCGACCATCGGCGACAAGTCGAGCCGGACGGCGACTTCTTCCGCCAGGGCGGCACAGACGAGCCCTTTCCCTTCCGTGATGAGGAAGTTCATCGTCTCGGCCGTCATCTTATCGGCGAGGACGACGAAGTCACCTTCGTTCTCCCGGTCCTCGTCATCGACGACGATGATCGGACGCCCCATCTTCAAATCTTCGATTGCTTGTTCGATTGTGTGAAACATCACCATCCCGCCTTTCCGTATCCCATCGACGCAAGTGATTCGAGCGTCATGTCTTTTTGATTCACTAGCTTTTCCATATATTTAGCCAACATATCGCATTCCAAATTGACCTTATCCCCAGCCTGCTTCATCCCGAGCACCGTCTCACTGTACGTGTGCGGGATGAGCGACAGCGTGAAGCCGCGTTCAGTGACCTCATACACCGTCAAGCTCGTCCCGTCGACCGAGATCGAACCTTTAGGGACGATGAAACGGAGTAGCGACGGCTCGCAACTAATATCGATGTAGACCGCGTTCGCGAGCGGACGCTTCTTGACGATGCGACCGACCCCATCGACGTGTCCCGAGACGAAGTGACCGCCGAAGCGACCGTTCGCCGGCATCGCCCGCTCGAGGTTGACGTCCGTTCCAGGGCGGACCCCATCTAGACTGGACGCTTTGAGCGTCTCCGGCATGACGTCGACGGCAAAACTCGTTTGATCAAACGCCGTCACGGTCAGGCAAATCCCGTTCACCGAGATGCTGTCGCCGAGCTTCACGTCTTCTAACACGATTTTGCCCGCGAGCGTGAGCCGTAGCGACGGCCCGTTCCGCTTCACTGCTTTCACACTGCCGATTTCTTCAACGATTCCCGTGAACATCGGACTCCCCCTTTCTCATGACGAGCTTGATGTCAGTACCGACCGTCTCGACCGAGCCGATCGCGAAGCGCTCGATCGCATCTAACGGTCCGGCTTGGCTCGAGCGATAGACGCCTCGGTTCCCACCGAACACGCGCGGTGACTGATACATGACCCATTCGTCGACGTATCGTCCGTCAAAGAGTGACGTCACGAGCGTCGGTCCCGCCTCGATGAGCAAACGGCCGACGCCGCGACCATGCAAGTCACGAAGGACGTTGTCGAGTGTCGAATAGTCGGCAAGCTCGACACCGTTTTGAGCGAGCTCGGTCCGTTTCACTTCATCATCGGACAGCGTATAGACGAGCACCGGCACGTCTTTCGCGCTCCGGACGAGCTGACTCGAGAGCGGTAAGCGGAGCTCGCGGTCGAGGACGACCCGAAGCGGCTGACGTGTCGGCGTGTCGAGCCGGACGGTCAAGGCAGGGTCGTCGGCGAGCACGGTCCCGATTCCAGTCAAGACGGCATCGACCGTCGCCCGTAGTTCGTGGACGTCACGTCTCGCTTCAGTCCCGGTCACCCACTGGCTCTCACCCGTGTCGAGCGCGACTTTCCCGTCTAGGCTCGTCGCCGTCTTCAATACGACGTACGGCCGTTTCGTCTCAAGCGAACGTAGGAACGCCGGATTGAGCGCACGGGCCTCGTCTTCGAGCAGACCGACTTCGACGTCGATCCCCGCCGCCTTCAAACGGGCGACACCTTTCCCTGCGACGAGCGGGTTCGGGTCTTTCATCGCGATGACGGCGCGCTTGATGCCCGACTCGACGATCAAGTCGGCACATGGCGGCGTTTTCCCGTAGTGCGAGCACGGCTCGAGCGTGACGTAAATCGTCGCACCGTATGCGGACGCACCGGCCATGCGAATGGCGTGTACTTCGGCGTGCGGTTCACCGGCCTTCAAATGGGCACCGAATCCGACGACGCGACCGTCTTTGACGACGACGGCCCCGACGAGCGGATTCACACCGGTCTGTCCGGTAGCGGACTTGGCCAATTGGATTGCTTGTTGCATGTACTGTTGCATCGTTCTCCCTCCTTGTTTCGTACAAACAAAAAGACCCTAAGGATGTCCTTAGGGTCTCGGCGGGAGGTTTCAGTCGTCATTGGGCGAGCCAAATAAACGTTTTCTTTACAGAAAAACGTACGACGAAGCACAGGTCACGAGGACCTGTCTTTTTTCCTTCTCCCATCCAGACTATACTGTCGGCTCTAGAATCGCACTAGATCCACCGTTCGCACACGTGCGCCCGGGTCACGGACTTAAGGCTCGCGCCCATCACCGCCGGTTGGGAATTGCACCCGACCCCGAAGGAATATTTGTTTGTACTCCTTTACTTTAGCGCAAAAAAGAATCGAAGGCAAAATTAAAAGCGCAAAAAAAGCGCCACTTTGATGAGCAGCGCTTCCAATCAAGCCAAGAACAAGACGACGAGCAAACCGACGATCCAGCAATAGAACGAGAAGTACTTGAGCTCACCCTTCGCCATGATGTGCTGGAACCATTTGAGCGAGATGGCCGTCAGCGCGTACGAGGCGATGAACGCCAAGACGAGCGGACCGAACAGATCACGCGTCGCCGGGTCGGTGAAGAGTGCCGGCCCGTCCAAAATCATCGTCCCGAGACTGACCGGGATGAACAAGAAGAACGAGAACCGGAGCGCCGACTCTTGTTTAATGCCGAGCAACATCGCCATGACGATCGTGGCACCCGAGCGGCTGATCCCTGGAATGAGCGCGACCGCTTGGGCGAGACCGATCAAGATGGCGTCACGTAACGTGATACCGCCGTCACCTTTATTCCCGCGCATGTTGCGGATGAACCAAAGTGCGACCCCGGTCAAGATCAACGTATAGCCGACCGTTGCGACACCGCTGAGCGTCTCACCGATCCAATCGCCGAATAACACGCCGAGCACGCCGGCCGGTACGGTCGCGACGAGCAAGAGACCGATGAATTTGACGTCGATCATCGTATCCTCGCTGCGGTCTTTCTTAAATAAGAACGTCCACAGACTGACGACGAGCCGGACGACATCTTGGCGATAAATCGTCAAGACGGCGAGGAGCGACGCAAAGTTGACGAAAATCTCGAACGACAGCCCAGGTAATTCGATATTGAACAGCTCTTGGAAGATGACCAAGTGACCGCTCGACGAAATCGGGATCGGCTCCGTGAAGCCTTGGACGAGACCAAGTAGCAAGTAAAATAACCATATTGTCATATCATAATATCCTCTTTTCTCAAATTCGCTCAATGCGGCTATTTTAGCAGAATCACAGTTTCATTGACCACCATTTAAAATTTTTTCGTATATTTTGAAAACTTTTATTGATTAGTCTGAAAATTAAATTTATTATAGAGGAGTACTCAACTGGACAACGGTGATGACCCCATTGTCCAGCTGGGTACATTTTTGTATGGAATTCGTATAATTTACCAAATATAAAACTTTTTGTTTACAAATGAACCCATATAATATTAAATTTGTAATATACATGTTACCTTTTTTTTCAATCTTTCATCCGACTTTAGACCTATCACGTCCCATTTTTAACATAAAAAACTTACAAAAGCGCTTATAAATCGTAAAAACTATCCGATAGTATGATTGTAGAAGCACTTTCGTCATCATTGTCGGTTCAGATATGAGTCCATGGAAGGAGGAACCATCATTGAGTCAAACGCTATCCACTAATACTCATCACTTATCAACCGAACAGCAACGCATGATTCACTGTATTCGTTTGCTCGGGGATTTATTAAAGGAACGTCCTCGTCGCTCTGTCTATCGTCGTTTCGCGATGGAGCAAAACTGGCCGTCTCCCGAATCGATCATTCGACAGTTCGGATCATGGGCCGAGGCACTCGCCATCGCCGGCTATGAATGGCATGGGGAAATCGCCGTTGATTTACCCGATAAAATGCCAAAATATACACGCGATGATATCGTCGAGACGCTTGCCCTCTATTCACGGGACATGGGTTCGATCATCACGCTGAAGAAATATCAAGAATGGCGGAAACTACATCCGAAAGCACCGAGCCATTACCACATCGTCAAGACGTTCGGTTCGTGGCATGACGCCTGCGCCGAAGCCGGGCTTGAGGCGAGCGTGACTTACTCGAAGTCAGAGTTGTCGAACGCTCTTCGAGAAGCGATTCATGAGATGGGCTTCTCTCTTTCATTCGAGGCGTACCGAGAATGGGCGAAACGCAACAACAAGCCATCTACGAAAGCGATCTTGCATCGTTACGGGTCTTGGTCCGCTGCCATCCATGCGGTCGAGTCCGACATGTTCAGCCAGAAATCATAATCATTCATTCAAAAAGGAGAACCGTTTAACGGTCCTCCTTTTTTTCATTGAATTCGTTCGGTCGACGTGTCCCGGTAATGGGCGACACGGTCGCGACCGTTAAACTTCGCCCCGACGTACATCGCCCGGTCGGCATGTCGCAACACCGTATCGAGCTCTTCGTACTCATGAATCGTCTCGATGCCGATGCTCGCCGTCACTTGGACCCGGATCCCTTCCGTCCCGAAAGCATGTGACCGGAGCGCTTGCCGAATTTTCTCACCGGTCACAATCCCCGCCGCCTCGTTCGTCCTCGGGAACACGAAGACGAACTCTTCGCCGCCGTAACGCGTGACGAGGTCACTGCTCCGGACGAGCCGGTTGAACAGGACCCCCGCTTCAATCAACACTTCGTCACCGAACGCATGGCCGTACGTATCGTTAATCGATTTAAAATGGTCGAGGTCGATTAAAAAGACCGACAACGGATACGACGCGACGTCGTTCAGCCGCTCTTTCGTCCAACGTTTCAACGCCCGTTGGTTCGGCAACCCGGTCAACGGATCGGTCAGACTCTCGTGCTGGAGCCGATCCCGTTCATCGATCCGCTCGAGTGACCACGATAGCGTCTTGAGCAAGCGGTGAATCTCGACCACGAGCGCCTCATCATAGGCCCCGTTCGCCGTCGTCGAAATCATACAACTGACCGCGTTCGTCGTGCTCGTCACCGGTTGAATGACGAGCGCGGAATGATGCAGTTCGCTTTGGTTCACTTGAAGCTCCGGGTGCCACTCGTGGAGCGAATCGTACAGAAAGTACGGCTCACTCGCGTCACGGTGCCGCTCGAGCGTATACGCATCAGCGACCACTTCCGCTTTTTGCCCCCGCACATCATAAAACGTTTGCTCCCCGTCTCGATTGATTTGAAGCCAACCGCGTTCGACCTCGACGATTTCCCGTAAGCCGTTCCAAAACTTTTCAATTAACAGCGCTTCGCTGTCGACGCGATAGAGCTGTTCTTTCAACCGCTCGACTTGATCGATCTTCGATTGCGTCTCTTCTGTTTGCGTCGCTTTCGACAACCCCATCTTCAAGATCGACAAGAGCAGGAATGTCGCCATCAACCCGACATACCCGAACAGTTGGAACGCCTCGAGCGCGACCATCGTGAACAACAGCTCGAGCGAGATGACGAGCCAATCGAACCGTAACAGCCGCCACATGATCGGCAGCGGGATCCGCTCCCCGATCAAGAACCGGGACATGACGAAGCTGAAGCCGAGGACGAGATAAAGCACTCCGAAGAAACCGATCAGTGCCACTCCTTGCTCGAGCAAGTGGACGGTCGACCCGATCTCACCTCCGAGTGAAAAGTAGACGAGACCCGGGATGACGAGAATCATCGCCTCGATCAGCGTGTTGAGCGGATAAAAGTGTAAGAAGCGCCGGCGGCCGACTTTTTTGTTGAACGTCCGTGCCTGGAATGTCAACAACAGCAACTGCCCCATCAAAATTGCCGGGACGAGCCCGTACAAGAAGAACGTCATGAAGACGAACAGCTCGTGGAATGTGAAGTGCAGGTGCCGCCGCTTTAACGGGTTGATGACGAACAAGGCACCGAGCGTGTAGATGAACCAGAAGAACGCCCAATCGAACGTTTCTAGATCGGTCCACGTGTAATAGGCGATCCCGATGAAGACGAGCGACCATGAGAGCCAGCTCCTTATGAGATACTTCCGAAATCGCATCGTCTCACCCCTTTTCTTGTAACATTCTTTAATAGTATGAAGGGTTTTGGGGAAACATTCCAGTCGTTGTTTGAAAGTTGTGACAATGAAAAAACCGTGGCGCACGCCACGGTCTGTCCGTTATTTCGCTTTCAAATAAGAAATACCGATCGAGCCGGACCCGGTATGGGCCCCGAGCAGCGGCGCGAGCGTGTCGACGCGGATCGGCACCTTGTCGCCGAGCTCCCGTTTCCATGACTCCGCAAGCTCCGGGACGTTCCCGTGGAAGATCGAGACGTCCGTGCATTCGCCTGACTCGATCGCCGCCCGGATGACCTCGAACAAGTGGGCTTGCGCCTTTTTATACGTCCGTACGGTCTGATACGGGACGATGAGCCCGTCCTCGAAGCGGAGCACCGGCTTCAGCTGCAGCATGTTGCCGATGAGCGCTTTTGATTTCGAGATGCGTCCACCTTTTTGCATTTGCGTCAAATTCTGAATCGTCAGTTCGATCCGGACGTCCTCGACGCGCTGTTTCATGTACGCCTCGACGTCATCAAGGGCGTCTCCGCGCTCGACGCGCTCGATCAGTTCTTCGAGCAACAGACCCATCGTATAAATACCCGACCGTGAATCGATGGCGAGCAGCTTGAACTCGGCGATCTCGGCTCCTTGGATCGACGCAGAGTACGTGCCGCTCAAGTCAGACGACAGGTGGACGGCGATGCCCATGTCATACTTCGGCTTCAACTCTTCATACAACGTGGCGAAATCCCCGATTGCCGGTTGGCTCGTCGAGACGCGCTCGCCGGCATCGATCCAGTCGTACACCGTCTCGGCGTCGACGTCGATGCCGTCTTTATAAGGTTGATCGCCCTTGACGACGTAAAGCGGGACGATATGGATGTCTGGGTGGTGTTTGATCGAATCTGGCAAGACGACCGTGCTGTCCGTGATGTAGGCAATTTTCATGTGAGCCTCTCCTTTAAAATCGTGATTAGTACCTGGTAGTATGATTTTATCACAGGTGAAACGGTTTCACTAATTTTTCAAAAAATGTACCCGTCTTCGTCAAACGTTCAAACCTCCCAGGTCCACAATCCGCCCGAAACGGGTAAAAGATAACATGGACAAAGGAGGCGTTTTTTTATGATTCGAATCGAGAACGTCAATAAGATTTACAAGACCGGTGACATCGAGACGGCCGCCCTGAAAGACGTCGACTTGACGATCAACGACGGGGCGTTCGTCGTCATCCTCGGCCCGAGCGGCAGCGGCAAGAGTACACTCTTGAACGTCATCAGCGGGCTTGATACGGTCACGTCCGGGAACATCACGTTCGATGACACCGTCTTGACCGACCTGTCCCCGGAACAGATGACGGCGTTTCGGCGCGACCATCTCGGCTTCATCTTCCAACAATACAATCTGCTCCAAAACTTGACCGTCTACGAAAATATCCAGATCGGGGCCGACCTGTCGACGCAACCGCTCGGTATCGACGAGCTGTTAGAGCAGGTCGGGCTGTCGCCTGCGCGCGACAAGTACCCGTACCAACTGTCCGGCGGTGAGCAGCAGCGCGTCTCGGTCGCCCGGAGTCTCGCCAAAAACCCGTCGATCATCTTTTGCGATGAACCGACCGGCTCGCTCGACGAGGACAACTCGAAGAAAGTGCTCGAGCTGCTCGAACGATTGAACACGACGTACGGCAAGACCGTCGTCGTCATCACCCACAACACCGGCATCAGCGCCATGGCCGACGACGTCATCAAGATGAACTCGGGACGCATCGTCGAACTGACGCACAACCCGGTCCGACAAGCCGCGCGCGATATCGCTTGGGGTTAGGAGGTTTCGACCATGCTGTATAAAAACGTTTTGAAGACGCTCGTCGGCAAATGGATGCAGCTCGTCGCCATCGCCGTCATCATCGTCATGAGCTCGCTCACCTATACGATGATGTTCTACGGCATCAGCGGGATCGAGGTCCCGACCGAGGACTACTTGGCGTCGTCGAACCAAGAGGACTTCGCCGTCGAGATGCTCAACCGCGTCACCGCAGACGAAGCGAACGATCCCGAAATCGCCTCCCTCGTCGCCTCGGGCACGTATACGCTCGCCGACTTGAAACAGGTCGACCCGGAACGCTTCGACGACTTGATCGGCGCCCGGATCGACGCGGTCGAGTCCGTCATTCCCGAGGCGACACTCGAACTTCGCGAATCCAAACTGATCACTTATCCATTCGCGGGCAGTGAACATCGGGGGCTCGTCTTAAAAGAAACAATGACGATCAATCAGTCTTACCTCGAAGCGGGCTCGCGTCCGACGACCGACGACGAGGTCGCGCTCAACGCCAAATACGCCGAGAAGAACGGGATCGAGATCGGTGACACGATCGACCTCGGCACGCCGTTCACGGTGAGCGGTTTCGTCTTGTTCCCGGACTATACGCTCCCGCTGTTCGATGAGAACTTCTTCAATCTCGACGCCGGGACGCAGACGCTCCTGCTCATGACCGACGAGGCGTATGAAGCGGTCGTCGGGACGGAATCGTTCCGGCTCTCAGGCGTCACGGACGGCGCGATCGACACGGCCGAGCTCCCGTTCGTCGTCTCGGTCATGGAGACGGAGAATATTATGCGCAGCGGGGCCATCTATAGTGAGATCTCGTCCGGGAAAGCGATGGCGCTCGGACTTAGCCTATTCATCGTCTCGATCGCCGTCATCATCGTCGCCATTCTCATCTCGAACATGCTCGAGACCGAACGCGGTCAGATCGGGCTGTTGAAAGCGATCGGCTACAACCGGCGCCAGATTTCAGCCCCCTACTTGGTTCTGATCTTGGTGTTCGCGACGCTCATGCTCGTCATCGGGTACTTCCTCGGCCTCTACTTCGCCGACCCGCTCAAAAACCTGTATCTCGACTTCTATCTGTTGCCATCGATCACGATCGCTCAAAACCCGCTCGTCTTTTTGACCGCCGTGCTCGTCCCGCTCCTGTTCTTCGGCATCGTCGCCGGTGCCGTCATCTACAAGCTCATGGGCGAGAGCGCGCTCGCACTGTTATCACCGCGCGACAACATATCGCTCAATCGGCTCAGCCGACTCGTCAGCCGAATGCTAAGCCGGGCCAGCGGGAAAACGAAGTTCAAATATTTATACGCCGTCAAAAGCACGGGCAGCTTCATCATCTTCTTCCTCGGTATCTTGTTCTCGACATTGTTGATCGTGTTCGCGCTCATGATGAACGGGGCCGTCGACCGGATGACGGTCGGCGGATTGAACGACGTCGACTATGCGTATGAGGCGTATGCGAACACGGAATCGCCGCCAATGCTCGCCGACGGTCAGGAACCGTTCCTCGCCTATCCGTTCGCGTTCGTCGATGATCAACTCGTCACCCTTAAAGGCTTGAGCGACGACAACACGCTCTACCGGCTGCGAGACCGGGACGGGAACGAATTGACCCCTGCAACCGATGGCGTCATCGTCACCGAACCGCTCGCCTTAAAACAGAGCTTTGACGTCGGCGACACGATCGACCTCGAGCTCGACGGGGAGACGTTATCGTACCCGATCCTCGGCATCGCCGACGACTTCACGGGTGACGTCGTCTATTTGCCGATTGAAATGCTCAGCAACGAGCTGACAGACGGCGCCTCGAGCGACTTGTTCAACGGCGTCTACGCCAGTGAACGGCCGGACGAGTCGGTGTATCCGACGATTCTGTCGCGCGACGGTTTGATTGAACAGTCCGAGTCGATCAACGAGTATATGAATTTGATGATGAACGTCATGATTGGCGGCTCCGCCTTGATCGCCTTCAGCATCTTGTTCGTCTTGACCGCGCTCACGGTCGAGAAGAACTATTACGTCATCTCGCTCCTCAAAGTGATGGGGTATAATCGACGTGAGGTCCGCTCGATGATCCTCGACAGCTATTTCGTCTACGCGCTCATCTCGGCACTCCTCAGCATCCCGATCGCTCTCGTCGTCCTCCGGATCATCATCGTCGTCTTCGCCGAGGACTACGGGCTCGTCTTGCCGCTCGAGTTTGAATGGATCTACGTGCTCTATACGGTCGGGGCCGTCACGCTCTTGTTCTTCGTCAGCACGTTCGTCAGCCGGCGCAAGATCGATCAAATCCCGCTCCAAGAAGTGTTGAAGACGTATCAAGAATAATTTTGCTCGAAATAGGGCATAATAAGAGAAGAGACTAGGCCTCTCGCTTGAGGGGCCTAACTATTTGCAGAAGAGGATGATTCTAATGAACCGTACACAAGTATTGCTCGCCATCCCAGGAAACTGGCCATCGGCCGAGGCCGTGAGCGAAAAGATCAGTTTACATAGCGAAGGCTATACGATGGCCGGCCTGTTGCTGTTAGAAGACGAGACCGGAAAAGCGTTCACCGTCGAAGTCGTCGAACGCGACCCGGCGCTCGCCGAGGCGATGATTCACGCCAGCACGAGCGGCTTCACACCGAAAATCGCCAAAGGACTCACGCGCCACACGCACATCGTCTATTTGATCGGCGACGTCAATGATGTGACAGACATCGCCGCGGCCCGCCGCGGGGCGAACGCCCTGTTGAACGCCGGCGGACTCGGTGTCATGGTCGAGACGGCAGGCGTCGCTTATTCGAAAGACGAATGGCAAGCGTCGAAAGAAGAAGACCTCGCCCTCGACTACTCGCTCCTCACCGCCATCACGGAAGAAGAGACGGCGTACGTGTCGTGGGGCATGAAAGCGTTCGGCCATGCCGACGTCGCCGTACCAGAAACGCTCGAGATCGAAGACGCGATCCACGTCATCCATTCGTTCAACTTCCATTTGATCGCAGGCGGATCAATGTTCGGTGACGGCGACAGCTTCACGTTCGAGGACGGCAAGACGTTCACGGTCGAGATGGGCGAAGACGAGCGCACGTCAATCGACAACTTGCTCCATAACCCGTTCGGCTTGATCTACCTCGTGCCACAGACAACTGAATGATAAACAAAATGATCGATTTGGACTTGAGTCCGATCGATCATTTTTTATTGAATAATCGATTATAATCGATTATTATTTATTTATAAAAATAATCGATAAGGGGTGTTTTATGTGAAAGAGTCTCCTACTGTTGAGTTTAAGCGACAATTGACAGAGGCTGTTGTTCATGAAGTGATCGCCTTCGCAAACACACAAGGTGGGGTCCTTTATATAGGAATTGAGGATGATGGCACAGTCGTCGGGGTTCCTGAAGCACATAAAGTACTCGAATCTGTGTCAAACAAACTACATGACACCATCCAACCCGATATCTTAGTACACACTTTTTTAGAAGTTATCGAATTGGAACAAAAAGACGTCATTCAAATTTCAGTATCTCGAGGCACGAGGCGTCCATACCATTTGAAAAAGAAAGGTATGAAATCCTCGGGGATCTTCATCCGATCCGGAACGTCCGTGACCAACGCATCCGAAGAAAATATTCGTCAGATGATTATTGAATCTGATGGAACGAACTTTGAAACGATGCGCAGCCTAAAACAAGATTTGAGCTTCGATGAGGCTTCTCACTTCTTCACCCAAGCTAACGTAAAGTTTGGCATTGAACAACAACGTACGCTCGGATTGTTGACAGATGATGGGTATTACACAAATTTAGGACTTCTCCTTTCCGACCAATGCGAACACTCAATCAAATGTGCTCGCTATTTAGGAAATGACAAACTAGAATTTCAAGATCGGAAAGAGTTCAGCGGATCTATTCTGAAACAGGTCGAATCTGTCTATGAGTATATTAGTTTGAACAACGCCACATCAGCACATTTTATTGGTCTCACACGTGTTGAAACAGAAAGCTATCCCAGCTACGCTGTACGAGAATCGCTTGTCAATGCCGTCACACACCGCGACTATAGCTTTAGCGGCAGCATCTTGATTCATTTGTTCCAAAATCGAATTGAAATCGTATCTGTCGGTGGCCTTGTGAAAGGCTTAACCATTGAAGATATCAATTTAGGTATTTCTCAGAGCCGAAATCCAAGGCTAGCGAATGTATTGTACCGACTGAAATGGATTGAAAGTTACGGCACAGGCTTGCAGCGAATCAAGGAAAGTTATAAGCAAAGTCTAGAACGACCATTCTGGACAACCAGTCCGAACGCCTTCGTTGTGACGTTGCCAAAACAAATGATTGCAGCGCCATCTTCGGAAGAAAACATGCTCGAACAATGGCTTGATCAACAGTCTGAATTCACGACGAAAGAACTCGAAGCTTATTTAAATAAAAGTAAAGGCACTGTACGAAAACTAATCGAACAGCTAATAGCCGAACGGAAAATCATCCGTGTCGGAAATGGCCCATCTACTCGCTACCAGCCCCTAAAGTAAACAAGAGCTCACAGATCATTCGTCTGTGGGCTCTTGTTGTTTCGGCATGTCGAGCGGCATAAAGTAATGGTCGCACCCTTCCCACTCGAGCTGTTCGCTCAAAATATCGAACGACGTCCGGAAGAACGCCTGCACGTCTCTCGTTTCTCCTACGTTCTCAAGCGATAAAAAGAACTCGCTCTTGCCGGCATCATAATAGGCGTCTTGCGGTTTGAGCCGCTCCGTCCCGATCTCGGTGTACTGGAACGGGTAAGGCAAGATGAAGAACGTCGGAATATCGACCGCTTCATCACCGAGCCAAAACCCGAACTCGACCATGTGCTCGTCAAACGCCGCCTTCTCGATGACTTTATCTTCCGGGAACGGCTCAGGGCGTCCGTAGACGATGAGCGACGAGACGTCAAACGTTCCCCAAAACAGGCCCGGCTTCACTTTCCGGCAGCGGAGCGGCGCGAGAAATGCCAATTGCTCCCGCGCGGCGTATTGAAACAGACGGATGCCTCGTTGCGCCGCCACGGCGTCATAAGCGAGCTGTGTGTCATCACGGTCCAACATCCGTAACTCCCGCATCTCTTGCGTTCTCGGATTGAGGGCGACCGAGACGCCGTTTGCGCGCAGGGCACCCATGATTTCTTCATAGTACGTACTGATCGACTTGCCTGCTTCGAGCGGGAATACCGACGTGTCGGCACCGACTTGGACTCTAATATGAGATTGAAAGACATCGACGTCGAGTTGTAGCCACGTCTCCCCTTGCACGAGCGGGCCAGTCGAAAAGCCGCTCAGCGCAACGGGCAACGTGACGTGTGTCCATTGTGGTTCTTGCGGAGCCAAAGCCAACTTGATTTTCCCCAAGATTTGCGACAGCAAATGGAGCGTGAGCTTTGTCTCAGCCCATTCCGAGTGGCGTATCATCTCCATCACAGATTCCTCCGTTCCTTCGTTGCAAAAGTGACAGAACCACTTCATTAATTCCCGTTACATCATCACGACAATCAAAAAATCCACAGACACACGTCTGTGGATTTACTTTCTCATCTCTTGGAGCCGTTCGAGCTGGTGGGTCAACTCACCGATCGGCACGAACCGGGCCCGGCGGAGCATCTCTTTGCCGTCGATGAAGAACAAGACGACCGGTACGGTGAAAATCGAATAGGCGCCGGCGATATCCGGCACTTCATCCGAATCGACCGCGACCGCCTCGATGTCGGGAAAATCAACGAGCATCTCCTCGACTTGCGGCTTGAGCGAGTGACAGACGCTGCATCCCGGGTGCGAGACGTAGACGAGCAACTGCTCGGCCTCAGCGACCCGTTCGTTCAACATCGAAAGTGTGTTCACAGCCTCCATGCTGTCTCCCCCCTTTCAACTTAAGCGTCGAGCCAAAGCACACCGACCGTCTCAAAGCCGGCGTGGACCGCAATCGACGGACAGAAACGTGTCTTCACGACGTCAACCTCCGGCAATTTCGCTTGGATGAGGGCGACGAGGTTGTCTTGCATCTCTGGAGCGAGCGCCGTCTGGACGAAGACGCGGTTGTTATAGATCCCGTTCGCCGCATGAAGACGTTCGAGTTCGGTGACCATCTCAGCGTACGCTTTTTTGATCGAACGCACTTTCTTGAACGGGATGACTTTCCCAGATTCGTCGAGCGTGATGATCGGTTTGATGTTCAAGATGTTCGCGAGGAACATCTCACCTGATGACACACGTCCGCCCCGGCGCATCGTCTCCATGTTCCCGATGATCATGAAGAAGTTTTTCTTGTCACGCCATGCTTCGAGAAGAGCAACGATCTCCTCGACCGACTTGCCTTCCTTCTCGGCAGCGAGACCGAGACGGACGAGCTCTTGCTGCGCCTCGAGCGCCGCGTGCGAGTCGACCGTATAAACTTTAAACCCAGCCGCCTCAGCCGCTGCGCTCGAGTTTTTGACGGTGCTGCTCAATCCGTTCGAACAGTGGACGGCGATGGCGCAATCGTACCCTTCTTCTTTTAAGCGTTCATAACGCGAGATGAAGTCACCAAAAATCGGTTGCGACGTCTTCGCTTCTTTCTTTTGGTCGATCATGTAGCGGTGCAATTCCTCAATCGAGAGATCGACTTCACTGTAGCCGCTCCCATCGACGATCAATTGGATCGGGACGATCTCGACGCCGAGCTGGGCGGCCTCCTCTTTCGAGAAGTTGGCCATACTATCGGTGATCCATGCAATTTTTGTCATAACAAGTAGTCCTCCAGTAGTCGTTCAATTTTTTCCTCTTTCATTATAACCCATTTTCCCCGCCACTTCCCCGAAGAAAAAAGCAGAACGATTGCGGAATCGCCCTGCTCCCGTTCATTTTGCCGAAATCAGCTTTGTATGGGCGAACTCATCGTGCGGCAGTTCGAGGTCTTTATTCGACTTCATCTGTTGAAGCGCACGAAGAAGTGGTAGACCGAGCGTCGCCGGATAGACGACGTCCTTGTAGAGCGTCCGTTTCATGACTTGTTCGAGCGTTAGCGGCCGGCCGTCTTGGCTCACAACTTTAATCCCGACGATTTTGTCGCCGATCGTCTGCCCGTCCCGGTTGAGCAAGAAGTAGGCTTCTCCTGCGATGGAGACGATTGTCGGTAAGTAATAATGCTTCACTTCTTTATCCGGCCAGATTTTTTTACGGATCGTCTTCTCGACGAGTTTCGCGGGTGCTTCTAATAGGATTTTATCGATTCGACTAGCTACAGCGCGTTTCCAGATTGGGACTGCCACGTTCATCATCCTTTCGTTTCGTTTCCTAGCCTTTAGATTCCTCTTTTGGCTTGGCTTGAAACGCTGAAAACGGACAACCTGACCGCGCGAACAAGTTCGGCGTCACAATCTTGTCATCATAGTGCCGATGAAAGACGTGGGTCGAGGCCGGTGACAGCGGCGGGATGAGCCAACTCCACTGTCCGGTCACGTCACGACCGGCGTCCGTCTCATTTTTCTCGAACCGTTTAAACTGTTTCGCCGCTGTATGATGGTCGACAATCGTCACGCCGGCGCGCTCGAACGATTGCAAGACGGCGACGTTCAGCTCGACGAGGGCGCGGTCACGCCAGAGCGTCCGCTCTTTTGTCGTATCGAGACCGAGTGATGCCCCGACAAGCGGGAGCAGGTTGTAGCGCTCGACGTCGGCGAGGTTGCGCGCCCCGATCTCTGTTTCCATGTACCACCCGTTGAACGGGACCGATGTGAAGCGGTGTCCACCGATTTCAAGCTCCATGTCAGCGATGGCCGGGACGGCGTGCCACTTGACGTCACGTCCCCCGAACAAATCGACGTCGTCATGGCGAATATCGACCTCGAGCACGGCATCGGCTGGCAGTTCATACATGCGGATCTCGTTCCCGTCTGTAAGCAAGAGCGGTAACAGATCGAAAGCCGTCCCAGCCCCGACCCAACCGAGACGCATCGCCTGTCTCGTCATCGACAGCGATAGCGGGTCACCGACGATGCCGTCTGTCGTCTCGTACGCCGCGTAACGGATGAGTTGCGTGTTCAAAATCCGAAAATGGTTCGGGAGGACAGTCATCGTCGAGCGGATCTTTCCGCCGTTCGTCGCGTAGCGAAGGTGGGCGACGATTGCTTCGAATACGTCATCGAACGTCTCCGCGTCACGCGCGTCATGGACGGTGAGCGTCTGCCAAAACAAGCGACCGATGCAACGGTTCGAGTTGCGCCATGCGAGTTGTGCCCCGGACGCCAATTCGTCCGTCGTGAGCGTGTACGTCCCGGTCCGCTCGATTTCGGCTTCAATCTCCTGTAACCGTTCGGTATGCTCCCCTTCAAGTTGTGAGAAAAAGTGGCGGGCTGCCTGTAGTCGATCCATCGTTTCTGTCTCCTCTTCTAATCTGTCCCTTCCATCTTAGAGAAAATCACGTCCCGTTTCTAGTTTTAGGGCGCACAAAAAGCGAGCCGGCAAATCCGGCTCGCTGTGTCTCATCCTTCGACTAAATCTTTCGCTTGTTGAATCGTGAAGCCGCGCGGTTTGTCACTCTCGAGCGCGGTCAACCGTTTCTCGAGTTCGACGGTCTGTTCGTACGTCGCTTCATATTGATACAATCCGTTCGCAAGCTCGGTCAATCGCGTCACTTGAATCGGCAGCGACGGCTGCCCGTCATCAAGCAAGATGACGAGATTGATATCACTATCGACCGGTAGCCGGATCGAGCCATAAAAGGCAATCGCTTTAAAACCGCGCTTCATGATGACGATCGGCGATGTCCCGACCGCGACCGCTTGATTGCGCAGCCGCGTGATCGTGATGCCGGCGTGGATCAACCGGTTCGACGGTTGGATCGTCTCGACGTACTCCTCGATCGGGATGAGCGTTCCCGCTTCGAGCGCTTGTTCAAAATCAGATTCTCGCAACGGTCGGCTGAAAATGAAACCTTGAATGACATGGCAACCGAACTCACGGAGTCGAAGCAGGTCATCCATCATCTCGACACCCTCGACGACGACGTTCATCCCGAACTCTTCGGCGATGAGGAGCAGACTCCGGATGATGCCTTGGGCTTTTCGGCTTTGGTTGACGTTATGGGCGAAGATACGGTCGATTTTGATCGTCTGGGCAGTGTACGCCTGCAAGTAAGCAAGCGACGAATAACCTTTCCCGAAGTCGTCAAACGCGATCGGGATACCGAGGTTGTTCAACCGTTCGAACGCTTGTGTGATCTGCTGGGAGTCGTCTAACAGTGACGTCTCCGAGATCTCGACTTCGAGATACGACGCCGGGACGTGGAAACGGTCTAACATCTCTTCGAGCACGCGTTCAAAACGTTCTTGATACAAGTATTTGGCCGAGACGTTGATCGAGATCGGGACTCGATGTTTGAGCGACGTGATATAGCGGCACACCTCTTCGATCAACCAGTTCGTCAAATCGAGATGGAGGCTGCTCTCCTCAGCGAGCGGAATGAATTCGGCCGGTGAGATCGAGCCCCACGTCGGGTGCGTCCAACGCATGAGCGCCTCGGCTCCGACGATTTGACCGGTCCAGGCGTTCACTTTCGGTTGATACATCAAATAAAACTCGTTGTTTTGCAGCGCACCTCGCATATCACGCAACAGCTCGTAGCGTTTGAGCGACTCGATGTCCATTTGCGATGAATACAGTTCGAGTTGCGTCCCGAACTTTTTATCGGCCCGGTTCATGGCGACGCACGCGTGCTTGATCAGTTCGCTCGCCTGTGCCCCGTCTTCAGGATAGCGGCTCACGCCGATCGAGATGCGCGCGAACAAGTCGTACACGTCAATATGGAACCGATATTTCGACAGCGTCCCAAACTCTTTTCCGAGCGCAATCACTTCTGGGTCTTCCATCCGGCGCGGCAACACGATCAAGACGTTATCCGCATCGAGATGACCGAGCAAGGCGTCTTGTGGCAACAGACGAATCAATTGGTTCACCGTCGCGACGCGCCACTCGTCACCGAGCTCGTAGCCGAACGTATTGTTGATCTCGGCAATCCGGTTGAACGAAAGCGAGAACAACGTGAACGGGTCGCGTTTGCGCGTGAGTTGATAGACCGATCCTGTGATCGACTCACGGTTTGGCATGTTCGTGATCGGGTCGAGCGAGGCGAGGCGCCAGATCTCTTGTTGCTGTTCTTTCAGTTGGGTAATGTCTTTGACGAGCGTCCGAAACCCGATGACGATCCCGTCTTCTGAAAAAATTGGTTCCCGGTTCTCTTCGACCCACTTGACGTTCCCTTTGGCGAAGATTCTGTATGAAAACGTCACCGGTTTGCCGCTGAGCGTCATTTCTCGAGCTTGGTTCACTTTCGGCACGTCGTCAGGAACGACGACACGCTGCCAATAGTCCGGGTGCGTATTGAACTGGTCTTCCGTATAGCCAAAGATGAGCGAGAAGCCCGGTGTCAAAAATCTGAACTGTTTCGTCTCGAAGTAACGTTCAAAAATAACCGAGTCGACGATTTCGCACAGTTGTTTCACTTTTAACCGTTCTTTCGTGAGCGCCGATTCGGCATCGACCAAGTTCGTGAGGTCGAACATCGCCCACGTCACCGATTTCCGATCTTTCGATATCCCGACGTGGACGATCAAGTCCAAATATTTTTGTTGCTTCGGATTGAACGCCTTGACTTGAGTCTCATAATCGTGCTGTTCGGGGTCATTGATGAGCGACTCGACCGCCGCCGCAAATGCTTCACGTTCATTCTCATGAATCATATTACGGAAATGCTCACGCTCCATCCCCCCTAACTGACGTTTAGACAGCCCGAGCAGTTCACCCGTCTGCGGTGAATGGTAAAACTCGCCGGACTCGAGGTCAAGTTCGATCAGGATAAGGCCCGGGATGCGCTCGAACAGCGTCCGTCCAACTTTCATCCGATTGTACCGTTCGCGCAGCTCCATCTGGGTCGTCAAGTCTTTGACGACGCCGTACAGTCCGGTGATGACCCGCCCGGTATAGAGCGGCGTGTTCGTGACCGACAGATGAATGCGTCGCTTGTCCGCATTCAGCGCCTTCAGTTCATAATGGACCGTCTCCCCTTGGAGCGCCCGCTGATGAAAGGCGTGAACACGTTCGCTTTCAATTTTTGGAAGCCAGGAGGCAGGATCGACGAAACGTTCCTCTTCCCTGTTGAAGAGAAGCGACAACTTTTCGTTCGAGTCGATGAAGTTCAAATCTCGATCCAGGACGTACACCGCGTCCGGATATTGATCAAGCAATAACGGATCGATATTGATTTGACCCTCATGCTCGGCCTGCTCAACGTTTGATTCCAATACATGCTTCCAGTTACGGAAGAAGCCCATGTGCACCACTCCTTCGTGTGACAAATGTCACGTTTCGATACGTGTTAACTTGATTATACAAGATTGACCAGTTGAAAGCGCTTCTGCATTTTGCAAATAAGGGAAATAAACCTATTTACAAACACATATTCAAAAAAATGTCATGTTTTAATATGCTGTTAACCTACTCCTTCCACACGATGACGACGTAAAAAAGACCACGGACGTTTGCTCCGTGGTCTCGCGCATTATGGTTGTTTTAAGACGAACGTTGAGTAGGCCGGAACGTTGACCGAACCTGACACACGTTTAATTGTTTTCGCGCCCGCCTGCTTGCCGTTCACAATGATGTTCCACTGCCCGGTTGGAAGTTTCACTGTCACTTGCGACGGGTTAGCGTTATGCGTCACGAACAAATCTTTCTTCTGCCCTGGAGCTTTGTCATCGATCAAATACGTGATGACGTTCGCTTCTGCCTTGTAGAACTTCAAGTTTTTCTTGATATCGGTCGCTTTCGTCATCCGAAGGCCCGGATTTTGTTTACGCATCTCGATCAAGCCCGTCATGTACTGGACGTCCGCCTTACGGTCGGCGGCGCGTTTCCAATCCATTTGGTTGATGCGGTCCGGCGATTTGTACGAGTTGTGGTCGCCTTCTTTCGTCCGCATGAACTCTTGGCCGGCGTGGAGGAATGTCGTCCCCTGGCTCGTCAAGAGGATGCTTGACGCGAGACGATGCATCTTCGTCCGGTCTGCTTCCGACGTCTCTTTATTCGTGAGTTCAAGCTTGTCCCAAAGCGTATGGTTGTCATGCGCTTCGACGTATGTGATTGCTTGTGTCGGCTCTTTCGTGAATCCTTTGATCTCGGCGTTGTAGTCGATCTCACCGACGATTCCTGTCTTGATGCGGTTCTCAAGACCGTCTTTGCCGTTGATGAAACCGTTGTCCGTGTCGATGAAGACACTGCCTTTCAAGCCGTCACGAATGTTGTCGTTAAAGTGCGCGACGCCCGGCATCTTATAGGCGTTCTTTTGATTCGCCTTCAGCGCCGGGTCGAGTGGTGTGCTGAGGTCCCAACCTTCGCCGAAGACGAGGATCGATTTGTCGACTTTATCGAGCGCTTGACGGACTTGGTTCATCGTCTCGACGTCATGGATACCCATGAGGTCGAAGCGGAAACCATCCCAATGATATTCTTGCGCCCAGTAGACGACTGAATCGACGATGAGTTTTTGCATCATCTTGCGCTCAGAAGCGGTATCGTTGCCGACGCCCGTCCCGTTCGCGAAGTCGCCGCCTGCCGTGTAACGGTAGTAGTAGCCTGGTACGATCTTATGAAGGTTCGAGGCTTGCGCATCGAACATATGGTTATAAACGACGTCCATGACGGCACGCAAGTTGTTGTCGTGAAGACCTTGAATCATCTGTTTCATTTCACGAATCCGGACTTTCGCGTCATAAGGATTCGTCGAATATGAACCTTCCGGCGCGTTATAGTTTTTCGGGTCATAGCCCCAGTTGTATGTCGCTTCCGGTTTCGTCTCATCGACCGAGGCCGTGTTGTAGTCATACACCGGGATGAACTGGACGTGCGTCACACCGAGATCTTTAACGTGGTCAAGTCCTGTCTTCGTCGCCGTCTTCTTGCCGTCGACAAGGAGACGCGTACCCGGTTGGACGACACCGAGGTACTTCCCTTTATTCGTGATGCCTGAATCATACTTGTCCGACGTGACGTCAAAGACAGACAAATCACGGACGTGTGTCTCGTAAATGATCGCGTCCGTCGCGTTTTGAAGCTTCGGTTTCATCGAGTTCCACCGTTTCGGTTTCGTCTCGTTCAAGTCGACGATGACCCCTTGGTCCCCGTTGACGCCGACCGCTGTCGCATACGGATCGACCGCACGGACGCTGCCTGACGCATGCTTGACGTTGTACGTGTAGCCGATGCCGTCGAGGTCGCCGCGGACTTCAACAGTCCACGTGCCACGTTCGCCACGCTTCATCGCAATCGTTTTCTTGATGTCCTTATCGTTCGCCGGACGGTCTTTCGGCATGTTCCACAGCTCGAGTGAAACGTCTTGAGCCGTCGGTGCCCAAAGCACGAAGTTCGTCTTCGAATGCTTGTATGTGACGCCGAGCTTACCGTCATACGCGTATTTCGCATCGAATTCCGGTGACCGGAGCACGTCGCCTGCTTGCAGCACTTTGTCACCGAACGTCGGGTGCGACGCCGTGATGACTTGCGCCAAGTCGAGGTCAGCGCTGAAGTTTACCGTGACCGATTTGTCGCCAGCCTTCTCGACCGACTCGACTGCCACGCCATCGACCTTCAATTCACTAAGGAACTGCTCATCGATCGCCCGGTTGAGCGTTAGTTCCGCCTGACGGAACGTGTTTGCCTCGAACGAGACGATTTTTGGTGAGCGGTCGATTTCTGGCTCTGAATAGTAAATCGTCGAATCACCTTCGACGAGCCAAATCTCTTTCGCCGTGCTGAGCGCGAAGCGGTCTTCGCCGTCCTTGTCGGACCATTCGCCTTTTTTCGTAATCAAACCGATGAGTTGTTTCGCGTTCGGGTTCGCAAATTTCACGTTCGCGACACCGCCGTAGGCGTCCGTCTCATCAAAGTTGATACTTTGACCGTCGCCGCCGTCCGGCCACGTCCAAACACCCCAGTCCGTGTATGTATTGTCATAGCGGAAGTAGTGGACTTTCATGTCGACTTCCGTCTTCGCCGTCTCTCCGTCCGGGTTCGACGTGTAGATTTTCGAGTCGCCCGACTTGATCCACACTTCGGCGACACCGTCCTTGATCATGTCTTTCGTGATCAGGCGGTCGTTTTCCGACCCTTTATCCTTGTCCCAATTGTCCGTTCGGACGATGAGACCGATCTGTTCAGGTGAGTCGACCGGGAATTCGTAGGCCGCCACCTTGCCGTAATCGTCTTCGCCGTTAAAGGCGAAGCCTTTGTTCGGGAAATAATCTGGGCCATTCGCCCAAAGCCATAAGTTCCAATCCATTTGATTGTCTGGCGCCTCTTGATAGTGGATGACGACTAGTGTCGACTCTTTATCAAGGGCAGACGCTGACATCGGAAACATCGACAGAATCAGTGCAAACGTTAGCACAACTGCCCATACTGGTTTCCATTGTTTGTTGACCATGTGGGTCCCTCCTTGTAGCGCGAATTTAGGAAAACGCTTACATAAAAAATTGTAAACGTTCGCTTCCTTAATTTCAATTCTTTTCTAAATCAACGACTAACGTTTCCCATATCAAGCCACTCGTTGGTTCGAAGTTATTTTCACATCACAAAATGATTGCTTTTTTACCTTTTTCTGCTGAATATAGAAGATAGGGAGGAATTTTTAAAATGTCGATGACCAATTTAATCAATAACTTGATTGCCAACGCCAGCTTACTGCTGATTGGCCTTTATATGATCTCGCGCCTCACGAAGCTCGGGTTCACGAGCAAGCTCCCGTTAAGACGGCAAATCACGATTTCACTACTCCTCGCCGGCCTGACGATCGTGATTACGTTGCACGGTGTGCTCTGGAACGCCCAAGCCGACTTTCAGTACGGGTTTGTCCCCATCATCATTGCCGGTCTTTACTTTGGCCTCCAAGGCGTCCGGATCACGTACGTCTCGAGCATACTGCTGCTCCCGTTCATCATATCGGATACGTTGCTGTTAATCGTTTTTCTCGACTATACGGTCGCGGCCACAACCGCAGTCGTCTATATGAAACTCCGGGAGCGGATCAAACCGACGCGGGACATCCGCATCGTCAACGCCATCAGCCTCGGATTTATCATTTTATTCTCGTTCTTAAATTTTAGTAACTATGCCGCTCCAAAAATGTACGTCTATACGTTGATCGCTTTCGTCACGATTGGATATTCAACCGGGTTCGTCCTTCATATCGTCTATGGGGGCATCCGCAAGATGCAGCGCTCGGAACGGCAGATCACAAAATATCGAGAAGCCGCCTACACCGACGCATTGACGGGTCTTGGCAACCGTCGTCGCTTCGAGGAAGAGATGAAGCGCGTCGACGAGGAAGTGTTCTCGAGTCCTTACGACATCACGCTGCTCTTACTCGATATCGATCATTTTAAATCGGTGAACGATACGTATGGTCATGACGCCGGTGACGCCATCTTGATCGAGCTTGGCAAACGGCTCACAGAGACGGCCCGTACCGATGACATGGTGTGTCGCCATGGCGGCGAAGAGTTCTCGGTGCTGTTGTCGGACTGCAACTTGTCGCAAGGGTTCGTCATCGCCAACCGCTACTTGCGTCAAGTCGCGGAAAGTCCATTTTTACTGCCGGACGGCAAACAGCTCGACATCACCGTCTCGATCGGTGTCGCGAGTACGTCCGAACCAAAGATCGTCACGTCCGAACAACTCACCAAAAAATCCGACCTCGGTCTCTACGTCGCCAAACGTAGCGGTCGCAACCGGGTCAGTAAATGGAATCAGCAACAAGCGAACTAACCCCCGATGTCAGCGCATCGGGGGTTAGTTCACAATTTGTTGAATTCGTCTAACGATTCCAAATACCGCCGATAACTCAGTTTAAACTCCTCGTCCGTCACATCTGGCGGCCACATCGCTCTCGGGATGAGTCCTGTGAACTTCGCGCCGCCTGTATGAGCATAAATATAAGACCCTACTTGTTCACACATATCGCGCGTCAAAAAACCGGTCACGAACTTCCCGTCCTTACTCTCGAGCACGATATCGAGCCGGCGACCTTCCATTTCATCAATGATCAGTTGATTGTAACGACGATGTTCTTCGTCCTTATGTTTATATACCATCCCACGCCGTGCGTTATCCTCACGTTCCCATTTGTGGTCCTTTTTTTCCTTCGCCGTAAAAATTTTATCGATCATACGCGGGTCATCAATCGTCAAACAGCAGAAGATATGCTCATACGACAGCTGATCATCATTCACGAGGTCCATAATATCCTTTTTCGGAATGATGCGTGCCTTGTAGCGGACGATTACTCGACGGACGACTTCTTCTTTTTCAAAAATGAGCCACTGCTTCCGGCGCTCAAACTTCTCATGCAACATCCGGTAGTTCATGATATTCACCTCACTGATAAGCATATCAAAACAGGGCGTCCGAAAAAATGATTCGGACGCCCTGTTTGTTAATTCCCGTGTTTTTTGAATAGTTGATAGTTCTTGTTGCCGCCTGACAAGTTGTAGACGTCGGTGAAGCCGAGGTTACGGAGCACGTTTTGCGCTGCGTTCCCGGTGACGCCGCCGTTGCAGTAGACGACCGTCGGCTTGTCTTTCTCGAGGTCTTTTGACGCCTCGCGAAGCTTGCCGAGCGGGATGTTGACCGCACAGTCGACGCACGCCTTCTCAAACTGCGCCGCTTTCCGTGTATCGATGACCTGGATGTCCTCGTCCGCGTCGATCCGCTGCTGTAGCTCAGCCGGCGTGATGAGACGGGCCGACTTGTTCATGCTGTTCGCCAGTGCCATCCCCGTGTACATGACCGGGTCTTTCGTCGTCGAAAACGGCGGTGCGTACGCGAGATCGAGGTGGAACAAATCATCAACTTTCGCTTTGAACGTGATCGCCGTGACGAACACGTCGATACGCTTGTCGACGCCTTCGAAGCCGACGATTTGGACGCCGAGCAGTTGACGTGTCGCCCGGTCGCCGATCGCTTTGATCGTCATGTCTTTCCCGCCCATGTAGGCCGGCTTGTCCGGTTTCGTGTTGTGAAGCACTTCGACGTCGTAGCCGAGGTCACGCGCTTCACGCTCCGAGAGGCCCGTCTGCGCGACCGCGAGGCCGAACACTTTGAAGATGCCCGTCCCGAGGATGCCGCGGTGTTCGAGTTCCCCGCCCGTGAGGAGATCACCAAGTGAACGTCCCATCTTGTTCGCCGTCGAGCCGAGTGGGCGCCAAATCGGTTTACCCGTGACGAGCGAAACGCTTTCAGCGACGTCGCCGGCAGCATAGACGCTGTCCACGTTCGTCTCCATCCGTTCGTTAATGGCGATCGCACCCGTCTCACCGATCGTGACACCGATCGACTTGGCGAGTTCCGTGTTCGGACGGACACCGACCGATAGGATGACGAGGTCGGTCTCGACCGTCTTCCCGCTCGCGGTGACGACACGTTCGACGTGACCGTCGCCGACGAGCTCTGTCACGGTCTCACCTAAGAGCAGCTCGATGCCGTTCTTCTCGAGGTGGTCCTCGACGCGGCACGCCATGTCTTTGTCGAGCGGCGGCATCACTTGCGGGATGCGCTCGATGATCGTGACGTCGATGCCACGAAGTTTGAGCTGCTCGGCCATCTCAAGACCGATGAAGCCGGCTCCGATGACCGTCGCATGTTTCGGGTTCGTTGCGTCGACGAAGTTGCGTGTCGCTTCCGCGTTCTGGATGTTGCGGATCGGGAAGACGTTATCTGACTTCACGCCCGGGATCGGCGGGACGATGCTCGAGGCGCCGGTCGCGAGGACGAGGACGTCATAGCTGTCCGTGAACGTCTCACCCGTCTCCAGGTTTTCGACCGTGACCGTCTTCGCGTCTGCATCAATTGCCGTCACATTATGACGCGTCATGACATCGATGTTGTAACGCTTTTTGAAGAAAGCGGCGTCGCGTGGCGTCAAGTCATCGCGTGACTCGACTTCGCCTCCGACGTAATATGGGATCCCGCAACTCGAGTAGGAGATATCGTAATCGCGGTCGTAAATCGTAATTTGTGCGTCTTCGTTGTTACGACGTGCTTTCGCCGCGACCGATGTACCGGCAGCGACTGAACCGATGATGACTAACTTCATAAAAAATCCACTCCTCAATATAGTAGTAAGCTGATATACAAGCCGAGCAACGTGATGGCAAGCGTTGGGATCGTCAAGATGATCCCGACTTTAAAGTATTGTCCCCAACCGATCTTGAGTCCTTTTGAGCGGAGCACGTGAAGCCACAAGAGCGTCGCGAGCGACCCGATCGGTGTGATCTTCGGTCCGAGGTCGGAACCGATGACGTTCGCATAGATGAGCGCTTCGCGAATCTGACCCGACGTATTCGTCAAATCGATGGCGAGCGCGTCGATCATGACGGTCGGCATGTTGTTCATGACCGACGATAAGATCGCGGCCAAGAAGCCCATCCCGAACGTGGCCGTTAACACGCTACCTGAGAACCAGTCGATGAAGTTGGCGAGCACTTGCGTCAGCCCCGCGTTTTGTAGGCCGTAGACGACGATGTACATCCCGAGCGAGAAGAAGACGATCGCCCACGGCGCGCCTTTGACGACTTGCTCCGTCTTCACAGCAGGCGAACGGTTCGCCATGATCAGGAAAAATAGGGCGATGACACCGGCGACGAGCGAGACCGGGATGCCGATGATGTCGCTCGTGAAGTAGCCGATGACGAGCAGCGCGAGGACGACCCACGACAAGCGGAACATCTTATGGTCTTTAATGACCGTGCTCGGCTCGACGAGTTTTGACAAGTCGTACTGCTTCGGGATGTCTTTTTTAAAGTACAAGTACAAGACGAGCAGGCTGCCGGCGACGGCGAACACGTTGACGAACACCATCCGCGCCGCATACTCGGCAAAGCCGATACCGAAGAAGTCGGCCGAGACGATGTTGACGAGGTTCGAGACGACGAACGGCAAACTTGCCGTATCGGCGATGAAGCCCGAGGCGATGACGTACGCCAAGACGACGGCGTCCGGTAATTTAAGCGCCCGTACCATCGCGAGCACGATCGGCGTCAAGATGAGCGCCGCCCCGTCGTTCGCGAATAATGCGGCGACAAGCGCACCGAGAAGCGTGATGTAGACGAACAGTTTGACACCGCCGCCCCCGGCGATCCGAGCCATATGTAAAGCGGCCCACTCAAAGAATCCGATCTCATCCAAAATGAGCGAGATGAGAATGATGGCGATAAACGTAAACGTCGCGTTCCAAATGATGCCCCATACGGTACCGACGTCATCAAAATTGACGACCCCAGTGATGAGGGCAATGACCGCCATCCCCATCGCCGAGTAACCGATGCCGAGGCCTTTCGGTTGCTTGATGATGAGGAAGAGCGTCACTAAAAAGATGATACTAGCAATCCACTGCACAATGAGTTCCTCCAATAATCTCTATTTTTGTTAGCACGTTTCTTGAAGACCACGGAGCACGAGGCTCGCGCTGTCTTCTGTCATTTCGACGTCGAGTGTGACGTTCTCCGCCATCGCTTCTGCGTCTTTCGCGACGGCGAACGTGAGGCCGTCATAGTCTTTCACGTCGTCCGTCGCTTCCGGAGCGGCGATGTGCAGACCGAGCGTCGGGCCGCAGCATCCTGCTTCCGTACAGATCCGGACTGATTTCACTTCTTCATCCTCGAGTGCTGTTTTCATAAAATCGATTGCTTCGTTTGTGATGTTCATTTGATTTCCTCCTTCAATAGTTGTGATAACGCCGGATAGCCGACCGGCAAGTGTTCTTGCCACGAGAGCAGCGTCGGACGCGGATACGCGTTCACCCGTTCGAGCCAAATCGCCTCACTCGCGACTTTCGCCGTGAGCAGTTTGCTTTCGACGTCGAGCGGTGTGAATGATTGGTTGACGACCCAGGCGAACGGACGGATGCCGGCCCGTTCCAAGTCGGTGACGAGCCGCTCGGCTTCATACACTGGTGTCGCTTCAGGGAGCGTCGTGATGACGACGTGCGTCTGTTTCGGGTCACGGAGCTTCGGCAACAGTTCGCGGACCGCTTCCGGGACGACACCGGTCGAGCGTTCGAGCTCACGGTGATAGCTCTCGGTCGCGTCGAGCAAGAGCAGTGTATGTCCGGTCGGTGCCGTGTCGATGACGACGAACCGGTCTTTCGCTTTGGCGACTTGACCGGCGAAAGCGCGGAAAACCGCAATCTCTTCCGTACACGGCGAACGCAAGTCTTCTTCAAGCATCGCGTGCTGTTCGTCGGTCATGTCCCCCGCTTCATGGAACACGTCGGCCCGATAGTTCTCGATCTCGACTTTTGGGTCTATCGCGTCGACGGTGAACGTGGCGGGCACGTCCTCACCGATTGTGAAAGCGACGTGTGCCGCCGGGTCGGTCGTCGTCAAATGGACGGCGTGGCCGCGTTCGCTCAAAGCGACGGCGAGGAGTGAGGCGAGTGTCGTCTTGCCGACCCCACCTTTGCCCATCGTCATGATGACGCTCGGACCGTCCGCTTCGATTTCATCGACGAGCGTATCGATCGAACCGTAACGGCTCGCATCATATGTCATATCCGGTACGTCGACCGTCTCCCCGTTCACCCAGCGGCGCAGTGCCGGGACGCCGACCAAGTTCTCGTAGGCGTATGGGAGCGTGAACGTCTCGAGCGTGTCGACGCCTTGTGGCAAGTTGTCGAGCGCGTCTTGTTGGCGCTCGATGAACCGTCTCGTATAACGGTCCGTACCTTCCGCCGGGTCGACGACACCGTTGATGACGAGTTGCATCCGCTCGATCCCGATGGCGTGGAGCTCCGTCGCGGCACGACTCGCTTCGACGAGCGTCGACGTCTCAGGACGGGCGACGAGCAACAGTGTCGTCTCGTCCCCGTTCGAGAGTGTCTCGACCGCCCGTTTATATTGGTGTTGCTTGTCTGATAGACCAGCGAGCGGACCGAGGCACGAGACGCCGGTCGTGTTCGTCTCTAAAAATTCGTCCCACGCGCTCGGGAGCGTGAGCAACCGGAGCGTATGCCCGGTCGGTGCCGTGTCGAAGATGACATGGTCGTACGTGTCACGGGCCGTCTCTGACGTCAACAGCTCGGTGAACTGATCGAACGCCGCGATCTCGACCGTACAGGCACCGGACAGTTGCTCTTCCATCGACTGGATGGCGACGTCCGGGAGCACGCCGCGATACGGGCCGACCATGCGTTCCATATACGCTTTTGCCGCTTCTTCCGGGTCGAAGTTCGCAATCAATAGCTCCGTCCCAGGAACGAGGCGTGGCGTCTCGTCAAGTTCCATCTCGAACACGTCCTGCAAATTACTTGCCGGGTCGGTCGAGACGAGCAAGACGCGCTTGCCACGGTCAGCGAGCGTCAAAGCGAGGCTCGAGGCGGTCGACGTCTTCCCGACGCCGCCTTTTCCGGTCAAAAACATGTAACGGGTCGGCTCAATCGTATTAAAATCAAAGCGATTCATCATGACGCGCCTCCTTATTTTTTAAGCGTGATGCGGACTTTCGGTTTCTCGCCGTCTTGTTTCGCGAACGCCGCGACCGGGAGACCGGTCAGTTCAGCGATCTCTTCGTTCGTCATGTAGGCGCCGCGTTTGACGATCTCACCATCGATGACGGTGAGCGGGAGCGTGTCGAGCCCTTTCGTGATCTCGGCTTGCACGTTTGCGTTTTCAACGAAACGGTTCGGCTCCGAGGCGAGGTTATAACGCTCGACGTCGAAACCGCGTTGTTTCAACACGTAATGGATCGTCGCGATCCGCGTCAGTTCCGGGTCGATCGACGGCCCGCATAGTCCGGTCGGACAGCACATGGCCGGTTCGAATACTTCAAGTTTCATCGTTTATTCCTCCTTAAATGGCACACTCGGCGTCACAGTCACAGCTCGCATCGACCATCTCGACTTGTCCGAGCAGATCGACGACGATCGAATAGAACGGGCTCGCTTCGTTCAACCGATAATGGATCCATTGCTTGTCCCGGCGCTCGAGCAGCAGTCCCGCTTGCCGCATCATCTTCAAATGACGGCTGATCGCCGGCTGCGAGATGTCGAAGCAGTCAACGAAGCTGCAGGCACACTGTTCCCCATCCTGCATCTGCTTTAACATCGTCAACCGCGTCGGGTCAGCGAGCACTTTGAGCACTTTACTCAGTTCTTCTGCGGTATGCATCGTCATTCTCCTTTACTCCATGTATAACAAAACCGTTATATAACCTTTACGTTATGAAATTACCATAGTTTTTAATGATAAGCAATTGTCTTTTCTGAAAAAGTTCGTTATGATAAAACACGTTGTGAAAACATGTGTCGGTTTAACCGCTTCCTTCATATAATGACGCATTTGATCTTCGTGAGACTCGGAGGTCAAAGTCAAAACTATAAAGAGAGGTGTGTTCTTTTTGGAAAAATTGAATACTGTCAAACAAGAATGGCTCGGTAACGTCCGGGCTGACGTCCTTGCGGGGATCGTCGTCGCGCTCGCCCTCATCCCTGAGGCGATCGCATTCTCACTCATCGCTGGACTGAACCCGATGGTCGGTCTATACGCTTCATTCATTATCGCCATGGTCATTTCGATCACGGGCGGTCGACCAGCGATGATTTCAGCTGCAACCGGGGCCATGGTGCTCCTCGTTGTCGATTTAGTTCGAGATTACGGTCTCCAATATTTATTAGCAGCCGGTATTTTAGCCGGTATCATTCAAATCGTGCTCGGGTTCTTTGGTATAGCGCGTCTTATGAAGTTCATCCCGCGTGCGGTCATGGTCGGCTTCGTTAACGCCCTCGCTATTTTGATCTTCCAAGCTCAATTACCAAACTTTGAAGGCGAGAGCTGGATCATGTGGGCGATCGTCGCCGCATCACTCGTCATCATCTTCTTGTTCCCACGTATCACGGGCGCAATCCCGGCACCGCTCGTCGCCATCGTCGCGATGACGCTACTTGCTGTCTTTATGGGGCTCGATACGAAAAACATCGGCGACATGGGGACGATTTCAGCAACGTTGCCGGAATTCTTATTCCCTGACGTTCCGTTCACGCTCGAGACGCTCATGATCATCTTGCCGTATGCCTTCTCACTCGCCTTCGTCGGCTTGATCGAGTCGTTGCTCACAGCTCAAATCGTCGATGACATGACAGGAACGGATTCGAACAAGAATCGTGAGTCAAAAGGTCAAGGGATCGCCAACATCATCGCCGGTTTCTTCGGCGCGATGCCAGGTTGTGCGATGATCGGCCAATCGGTTATCAACGTCTCGTCTGGAGCACGTGGCCGTCTATCGACGTTCGTCGCCGGACTCGCGTTGTTCATCATGATCATGACAATCAGTGACGTTCTTATGTTGATTCCAGTCGGCGCCCTCGTCGGTGTCATGTTCTTCGTATCGTATGCGACGTTTGACTGGGGCTCACTTAAAGCGCTCCGGACGGCACAAAAGTCGGATACGGTCGTCATGCTCGTCACCGTGCTCGTCACTGTGCTCACGCACGACTTGTCAATCGGTGTGTTCGCCGGGATTTTAACAGCTGCGATTTTGTTCGCCGCGAAAATCTCGAAAGTCGAACTCGACCGCAACGTCGAAGCCGACCACGCCCACTACGTCGTGAACGGTCAATTGTTCTTCGCATCAACGTCTGAGTTCGTCAACCAATTCGACGTCGAAGAAGATGTCGAGGCAGGCATCAAACATGTGACAATCAACTTCTCGAACACACACCTTTGGGACGATTCGGCCATCGGCGCCATCGACAAAGTCGTCTTCAAATACCGTGCGAATGGAATCGAGCCAGAACTGTTGAACTTGAACAAAGATTCAGAGAAGCTGCTCAATACGCTCGCGCTTCACTTGAAACAACAAGATGCCGGCATCGGACATTAATTCGGGAGGGATTCACATGACAAAAATCTTCTTAGCCGTTGACGGATCGGACCATTCGATGCGCGCGACCGCGAAAGCGATCGAGCTCGCGAAAGTCTCGAACGCCAAAATCGATGTTGTTCACGTCGTCAGCTCGAAAGAGTCAAAAGAAAGTGCCCTGCAATCAACAGGCAAAATCGACCTGGAGGCGAAACGGATGCAGCGGATGCAACGTTTCTTCTCAGCGATCGAAGCAGCCGGACTCGAGTACGAATATATCGAGCTCCGTGGTGAACCGGACGTCGAGCTCGTCAAGTATGCGAACCATGAACCGTTCGAATACGTCGTCGTCGGCTCGCGCGGCTTGAACACGTTCCAAGAGTTCGTGCTCGGCAGCGTCAGCCATAAGCTCGCCAAACGCGCGCTCGCGCCGGTCGTCATCGTCCGATAATCAGACAGGAAGTGAACCTCAGCGTTCACTTCCTTTTTCTGTATCTCGAATCGACACAATTGCGAATGCGCTTTCATAAAAAATCGCATATACTTGTAGTAGCAAGCGTACAAGAGGAGGCGTTGAAAGAATGGGTAAAATCTTTTTAGCGGCAGATGGCTCGGATCACTCGAGACGAGCTTTAACAAAGGCAATTCAACTCGCCAAAGCATCAGACGCATCGATTGATATCGTTCACGTCGTCAGTGCGAAAGAATCGAAAGAGGCCGCGCTCAACTCGACCGGCAAGATCGATCTCGAGACGAAACGAAAACGCATGATGCAACCGTTGTTCGATACGATCGAAGCGGAAGGCATCGCCTATGAATACGTCGAACTCCGCGGCGAACCGGACGTCGAGCTCGTCAAATACGCCAATCGCGATCCGTTCGAATACGTCGTCGTCGGCTCGCGCGGCCTCAATACGTTCCAAGAGTTCGTCCTCGGCAGCGTCAGCCACAAGCTCGCCAAACGGGCGCAAGCACCCGTCATCATCGTCAAATAACTTGCTCCCTTTCTCGACTCGAGAAAGGGATTTTTTGTGTCTTATACAGGAACAACGTCCTATGTGTGGAATCAACTAGTGTATGTACAACTAACTAAGGAGGCAAGCTTTCATGGAGATTGTCAACGACCCGAGCACGTTACTTTTAATTTTACTGCCTTTATTGTTACTGCAACTGATCCTCCTCGTCGTCGCCATGATCGATTTATTCAAGCGGCCTGAAACGAACGGACCGAAATGGGTGTGGCTCCTCGTCATCGTCTTTATCAACATCCTCGGTCCGATCGTCTATTTCCTCTGGGGACGGACAAAACAATGAATGCGAGCCATCTCACCAAACGATTCGGCACGTTCACCGCGCTCGATGACGTCAGCTTCTCGCTGCGCCCGGGCTGCACGTCGCTCCTCGGCGAGAACGGGGCCGGCAAGACGACGCTCCTCAACATGATCGCCCGTGTGACGACGCCGACGTCCGGACAGATCGAGGGTCACGACACGATCCGGGTCGGTTATTTACCGCAACGGCCGGCGCTTTACCCTTCCCTCACACCGGTCGAGACGATTAAATATGCGGCCGACTTGACGGGCACGACCGGCGTCGACGCCTTGAACCTCTTAAAACGCGTCGGCTTAGAACCGGTCGACCGCCCGGCGGCGCACTTGTCAGGCGGGATGCGGCAACGGCTCGGCATCGCCCAAGCGCTCGTCCATGACCCTGAACTATTGTTGCTCGATGAACCGGTGTCGGCGCTCGACCCGCGCGGCCGCCGGGAAGTGCTCGATCTCTTGAGCGACTTGAAGCGCGAGCGGATGATTCTCTATTCGACGCACGTGCTCCCTGACGCCGAGGAGGCGAGCGACTGGGTGCTCCTGCTTCGGCAAGGACGCCTACTCATGGAAGGCACCGTCACCGATTTGCTCGGGGCCAAATCGTCCATCCAAATTCGCCTGTTCGATGACATGACGACGGAAGACGATTGGAGCGCGCTTGCGGGTGTCGTCCGTGTCTCGCGGACGGGGACGACATGGACGTTCGAGACGTCCGATAAAACGATGTCCGAGCGGGCGATTCTGCAACGCGTCCTCGCCCAAGGACTGATGATCCAATCGTTCCACGTCGGTCATCCGTCGCTCGAATCACTGTTTTTGGAGGTGAACGCTTAATGAGGACGGCCATTTTTAAACAAGAATGGAAAGAATCGTGGCGCAATAAACGGCTCGTTTGGGTGCCGGTCGCTCTGATGTTGCTCGCTGCGATCCAGCCGCTCACGCTCTACTTCTTACCAGACATTTTAGCGTCAGGCGGCAACTTGCCGGACGGGACCGTCATCGAGATCCCGACGCCGACACCGGCCGAAGTACTCTTATCGGTCAGCGAGCAGCTGCGACAGATCGGCCTGCTCGTCGTCTTGCTGTCGGCGATGCATACGTTCAGCCAAGAACGTACACTCGGTACGCTCGCTTGGCTCAAGTCGCTCAACATTCCGGCTTCTCGCATCGTCATGAGTAAATGGGCACACTACACGTTACTTTCCGCCGTCTCCATCTTGCTCGCCCAAGGCACTGCCGCCTATTACACAATCATCTTGTTCGACTCGTTCGATATGATGGACTTTGCCATTTCGACGGGGCTGTTGATCGTCCATTTCGTCGTGCAACTGTCGCTTTTCTTCTTATTTGCCGCGCTGCTCGAGAGCGGACTCGTCGCCCTCGTCATCACACTCGGTGTCCACTTCGTCTTATCGCTCCTGCTCAGTTGGATCGATTGGGACTGGTTGCCTTGGAACCTTGGCGGATTGTCGGGCGAGGCGCTCATCCAAAACGTCAATTTCGCTTGGCCGCTCGTCACTAGCATTGTCTTGATCGGGCTGGCGTTGGTTATCGCATCCAAGCGTTTATTATTTTTGAGTCGAACGTCCTGATTATTCAGTCGCCGCCTCGAGCGAAGCGAACCGCGTCGCCCAAGTCCGGGCCGATGAGATGGCACGGACCGGTCAATTCTCGCACCAACTCCGTGAGAACGGCAGCCCGGGTGACACGCTCGACGCCTACAACGTCAGCTATCGTGGCTGGGGCGAGAATATTTATATGGGGTCGAGCGACCCTGGCCAAGCGGTCGACGCTTGGATGAACTCGAGCGGGCACCGCGCCAACATCTTGAACGGCCGCTTCACGCATCTCGGGGTCGGCACAGCGAAAAACGCACAAGGCTCGACGATTCATGTCCAAGTGTTTTTGACGAAATGAAAAATGGAGGATCGCCCCATGGCGTTCCTCCATTTTGATTAGCGGCGCTCGTCTTTCAAGCTTTCGAGATCTTGCTGGGCTTGGCCCGTCTTCTCTTTTGCCGTGCCCTTCACTTGATCCTTTTGACCTTCACGTTTGAGCGACTGGTTGTCCGACGATTTGCCGACTGCTTCTTTCGCTTTTCCGGCCGCTTTATCGATGAACCCGTCGACTTTTTTGTTTAGTCCGTCTTTCATATGAATCTCCTCCTCGTGGTATCGTGTCTAAACAATTTACCACTCTGAAAAAAACTCAAACATAGTGCTCTTTGACGAGCACACGAAACCGCGGCCGGACGGTCAGCTCGATCGTCGTCACGGTCCGAGTCCGGTCCTCGGTCATGACGATTAAAAGCTCCCCATGGTCGCGCCGGTCTTCGAGCACTTCGACTTTGCTGACGGTGCGGAGCAGTTGATAGTAGAGCAGTTCGCCCGTCTCGCCTTTGACGTTCACCTCGAACTCGTGGTAGCTTGGGGAGACTTTAAAATAGAACGACTCTTTCCCGTTCGTGAAGCGGAACACCGACTCGTCATAATAAAACGGGAGCGTCGCATCCATCCGCTTCGGCTCGACCGTGCAAAATAACGCCCACGCCATTTCGTCAGGAAATTTTTCACCCGCTTCTCCTTTGTTGAACTGCCACCCTTTCATACTCAATCCCTACTTCCCTCTTTTTATAATTGTCTGAATAATCGGACTATAACAAATTGATTCGCCAACACGTTCAAAATCCCTGCAAACGGGAACAAATCTCTGTATGCTCTTTTTCTGTCCGTCCATCTGAAAGGGGTTGCGTCCACGTGTCCATCATCGCACTCGACCATGTCACGAAGCGTTTCGGGGAGACAATCGCCTTGAACGACTTCTCGCTCCACGTCGAAGCAGGCGAACTGTTCGGTCTGCTCGGTCCGAACGGGGCCGGCAAGACGACCGCCATCTCCGTCATGCTCAACCTATATCCTGCCGACAGTGGTACGATCCGTATCTTTGACCGCGTCATGCCGAAAGACGAACAGGCGATCAAGCAACGCGTCGGCATCGTCCCGCAGCACGTTTCCGTCTATGACCAGCTGACCGTGTTCGAGAACATCCAATTTTTCGCCGAACTTTATGGCTTCAAGCCGACCGAGGCGAAACAAAAGACCGAGGCCGCCCTCGACTTCGTCGAGCTGACCGCTCACCAAAAGAAACGTCCGCCGGAACTGTCCGGAGGGCTGCTGCGTCGTTTAAATATCGCCTGCGGCATCGTCCATGAACCGGAGCTCATCTTTATGGACGAACCGACCGTCGCCATCGACCCGCAGTCGCGGAACACGATCCTCGAGAACATCCGTGAGTTGAACCGGCGCGGGGCGACGATCATCTATACGTCCCACTACATGGAGGAAGTCGAGATGCTGTGCGACCGCGTCGCCATCGTCGACGAAGGGAAGATCATCGCCGAAGGGACGCAAGACGAGTTGAAAGACCAAGTCATGACGCTCGAGACGGCTCGCATCAAAGTTGATTCCTTGACGCCAGGGCTCATCGAACGTCTCGGCGCACTCAGTCAAGTAAAGAAAGTCGAGTATCATGAGCCGTACATCGAGGTGTCGCTCGAGAAAGACACGCCGCTCGCCCCGCTTCTCGACGTGCTCCACGACGCGAAGGTCCGGTTCACGTCGATCACTGTCGACCGCCCGTCCTTGAATACCGTCTTCCTGGCCTTGACCGGCAAGACGCTAAGGGAGTGACGGTCATGAAGACGTGGACGTTCATCAAATACGATGTCAAACAACAACTGCGCGACCGCTCGACCTTGTTTTGGATGTTGCTGTTCCCGATCATCCTCATTTTCGGGCTCGGCACGATGCTGTCTGCCATTTTCAGTAACGACTTCTCACTCCCGGTCACAGACGTCGCTTATGTCGAGCAGTCGACCGACGACTATCGCGTACCGCTCGAGACGTTTCTCGCCGACGATGACATCAAGGCGTTCGTCAACCTTGTCCCGTACGACAGCGTCACCGCTGCCGAACGTGGCGTCAACGACGGCGATGCCGACGTCATCTTGCACCTCGACGGGTCAAACGTGCGTCTCTTGTATGAAGAACCGACGACGATCGAGTTCGATGTGCTCGAGGCGGTCATCCGGCAATATACCGACGTCGCCAATCAACAGATTATGCTCGCCGAGTCAGGCGTCGCCGTCCCGTTCGAACCGGAGACGTTCATCGACAGCGAGAGCGTCGACTTGTCGGGCCGCACCCCGACCTCGCTCGAATACTTCACGGTCACGATTTCGATCATGACCGCCTTGTTCGGCGCTTTCTATATCACGGGCATGCTCAGTGAGGAACAACCGATGAAAGGCAGCTATCTCCGGATCCAGGCCGCTCCGGTCAAGACAATCGACTACCGGCTCGCCCGCACGTTCAGCCGGTACGTGCTCATCTTCCTGCAGCTCGTGCTCGTCTTTTGGTTCAGCCATTTCGTCTACCGAAGCTTCTCGCTCGACTACGTCCACTTCGGACTGTTGTTTCTCGCCTGGGTCGCACTCGCCCTTTACGGCACCGCGTTCGGATTTATAATCGCCAGTTTGCCTCGCGTCACGCGCGGCACGAAAGACGCGATCGTCAACGGTAGCGTCGCCATCATCATGATCCTCTCCGGGGGCTACGTCCCCGGATTCGACCAAGTGACGTTAAGCGTCGCACCGTGGGCGAAGTACGTGTTCATGCCGATCTTTATGCGCGACGGCATCCTCCAAGTGCTGCTCCGAGGCGGGGACGTCACCTTGTTTTGGCAAGGTCTCGGTTGGCTCGCCCTGCACGTCGCCGTCTTCACCGTGATCAGCCTGCTGTTATGGAAAGGAGTGAGCCGCCGTGGTCTTGTTTAGGCATGTCGCCAAACGGATGCTCCGAAGAAAAGGGTTATGGGTGTTCACGTTCGTATCCGTCTTCGGATTCGCCCTCGTCCTGTCGTTCCTCAACTCGACGTCTGCTTTGAACGTCTCGATCGGTATTCTCGACCGTGACGGCGGCTCGTTGTCGGGCCGGGTCATCGAAGAGGCGAGCCGGTTCGGTTCGGTGACACCGCTTGAGACGGACGAGGCCGACGAGGCGCTGCTCGAAGGACAAGATATCGTCTTAACGATCCCGGACGGTTTTACGGAAGACTTGTTCGCCGGCGACATTCCGCGGCTCTCGTTCAGCGCGACCGAAGGGAGTGACGCCGCCTTGATCGAACAGGCGCTCAACTCCCATCTATCCCGCGAGCGGCAACTGCTCGCGGCGAGTGAGTTTGACGAAGGGCGATTCCTCGAGTTGGCGGAAGCGGAGACAATGAACGGTTACACGCTCTCGAGCGAGCCGTTCCAAGAAAGTGTCGGCACGACCGCGCGGACACAGGCGTTCCTCGGGCTGTTGTCGTTCGTCATGATGTCGGCGTTCCTCCAATTCATTCCGCTTTTTGTCGCCGACGACCGGGATGAATTGATCTACTCGCGCTTGTTCGCGGCACCGGTCACGCCGCGCCGCTACGTCGGGTCGCTGTTTTTATCATTTTGCGCCGTCGGGCTCATCTACGTGCTCATGCTGCTCGTCTTTAGCGCCGTCCTCTATCGGCAAGACATCATCGCTCACCTCCCCGTGCTCACGTTGTTGTTCACCGTCTATTTGTTCGTCTGTCTCGCGATCGGTTCACTCATCGCGGTCCTCGCGACGAATCGGGACAAGGCAAACATTTGGCAGACGTCGGTCACGATGGCCGCCGCCATCACCGGGGGCGCCTTTATCAGCTTGACGTGGCTCCCGGAGTCGCTCCAGCTCGTCGGACGCTTCTTGCCGACCTATTGGTTCAATAGCGGGGTCGCCGACATGTATGACGATCGGTTCCCGACGCTGTCTGTCCTCGTCATGGTCGGTATGGCGCTCGTCGTGTTCGCGGCGACCGTCTTCGCGTTGAAAAAACGACCGCTCACGTGACAAGAAACGAAAAAAAATAAGAAGACTGCAGCCTCAGTGGTTTGCAGTCTTCTTATGCTTATGATCTATGCGCTTGATTATTCAGTAACACTCGTTTGTGTCTTCGACGACATTTCACCATTTTCAAATGTGATGAGAATGTTGGCACCCAAATCGCCACGAGCATCATATGTGGCCATCTCCATTTTAAAGCCGTCAGATTCCGACACAGTGACGTCTTGGGGTTCCCCGAGAACTGCGTTCACTTCTTCAAGTGTCATTCCTGCCTCTACTTGTTCAAATTCAGCGAGTCCTGGTTTTGACGTATCCGTTTTTGCTTCCTCAGTTGTCTTCGTGATTTCTTTGTCTACCTCGTTGACAAACAGACCTGTACAAGCGACCATTCCGATTCCAAGAAGTACGAATGCAAGGACGATGCCGATAATAATCTTCAGAATTGTTTTCATAACTGGTAAAACCTCCTATATGCTATATATTCTATAGGAGTATACCATTGATTCAATTGTTATCCTTATATAGATAAATTTTCAGAATATTAATCGTTCGACAGAAAAATATATTTTTGTCGAATTTTATTACTGGAGACCGTTTCTTTAGTAAAGATTTTCCTTTTAGCGTTGTAACGTCGGAACAATCTTTTGGAAGAACACCTCGACGAGCACAGGGTCGAACTGACGACCTGCCTCTTGTTCGATGACGGCGAGCGCCTCGGCGAGCGTCTTCGCTTGGCGGTACGGTCGGCCCGTCATCATGACGTCGAACGTGTCGGCGAGCGCGATGATCCGGGAGGCGAGCGGAATATCAAATCCGCTTATGCCGTTCGGATAACCGTTCCCGTCCCAACGCTCATGGTGCGACAGCACGATCTCTGACAGCGTCCCGTACTCAGGGACAGTGCTCAAAATATTGTAACTCACCTCGGGATGACGTTTGATCTCGCGCCACTCAGCTTCGGTCAAAGCACCCGTTTTGTCGAGAATCTCATTACTGATCGCGACCTTGCCGATATCGTGCAAGATGGCGGCCGTCTTCAGCTCGTTCACGTCACTGCTCGTCAAGTTCATCGCCTCGCCAAGCTGACCGGATAGCTCGGCGACACGCTGCGAGTGCGCCTCTTCGCGCGGGATTTTCTCATACAGCGTCCGCATGATCAATTGAATCGAAGAATGGCGGCGGCTCTGCTTCTCGGACACTTTATGATGGTACATCTGGTCTTCAGCCAAATTGAACACGTCCATGATCGACAGTGCGCCGTCGGTTTTGACCGCTTCTCCAAACGATGCCGAGATCGGCAACCCTTCAATCGATTTTTCAAGAAATAAACGGCTCAATCGATTGGACAACTGCTGCGCGTCAGATAACGACGTATTCGGCAAGATGATCACGAATTCGTCACCGCCGATCCGGGCGACCGTATCGACACCGCTAATTTCACGCTTCAAAATATTCGTCGCTTCGATCAAGAGACGGTCTCCGACCAAGTGGCCGAACGCGTCATTCGTCAGTTTCAGGCCGTTGATGTCGACGACGATGAGGGCGAGCGGGTAATAGCCCGGCTCGTCGAACGTGACGAGCGCCTCGTCGAAGTAGCGGCGGTTTTTCACCCCGGTCAACTGGTCGTGATAACTCAAATACTCGATTTCCATCTCGTACGTCTTCTTCTCGGTCACATCCCCGATGTATCCGTGCCAGAGCACGTGCCCCTCGGCGAGCTTCTCGGGACGGGACGACCCGAGGATCCACTTCGTCCGCCCGTCCGGCGTATACACCCGGAACTCGGCGTCCCAAATCGTCAAGCTACGATATGACTCTTGGATGCTCGCCATCACTTGCGGATAATCGTCCGGATGAATTTTTGAGAAGACGAGATTCGCATCCCGTTTCACCTCGTCCGCCGTGACCCCGGTCAACACTTCAAAGCCACGGCTGAAGAACGGGAAGTAGAACGACCCGTCCGGCCGGAGCTCGAACTGGTAGATGGCGCCAGGGACCTGGTCGGACAACTTTGTCAGCAGACGGTCGCGCTCAGCGAGTTCCTCTTCGAGCTGGACGCGTTCGGTCACGTCCTTGGCAACGGCGTAGATGTAGTTGCCTTGGACTTTGCAATGCCATTCGATCGAGCGGTAATCTCCATCGATCGTCCGGAAGCGGTTGACGAATCGGAACAGTTCACGCGCCGTATCGAGCTCACCAAAGGCCGCTTCGGTCTTCACCTGATCGTCAGGATGGACGAGCCCGATGAAGTCCATGTTCTCGAGTGACTCGATTGGGAAGCCGAGTACACGCTCCCACGCCTTATTCAAATGCAGTACGTCTCGCGTCGTCAATGACATGATGCACTCGAGGTCGACGGTGGCGAACCCTTCAAACATCGATTCTTTCGCCTCACCGACTTGACGGTCGACTTTTGTCATCTGTTCAAGGATATGGACGATGTACAGCTCAACGAGACCGAGACGGTCGGCCCGTTTCTTCCCTTGCATGACGATCGTCAAATCACCGTAAAAAACGCCGTCTTTTTCAATCTTGAACAAGATGACTTGCCCGAGGTCGAAGATGCGTAAAATGTTTTTGACGAGCCGTTTCGGCAACACCCCGTCCATGAGTGGTTCGATCTCGTCCAAGATGATCGGACTAGGCAACTCCAACAGCTCGATGCGTTTCCGGCTCATCGGCCATTTCTTGCCGACCGGGTGGAAGCCGAGGACATCCAAGCTGCGTTCGAGCAGCTCGTCAATCCCAGAAATCGCGACCGTCGAGTACGTTTGTCCATCGTCATTCACCAAGTTGAGCGTCACCGCTTTCGCACCGGTGAAGTCCCGGATCTGGTCGAGGAAATGTTGGTTCATCAACAGTTCCCGGCCCGTGGCGACGAAGCGATGTGACACGTTGACGAGTTGTTTCAAGGCGTTGTTCTCTTGGACGTGCGGAGTGATGTCATGGAACAAGGTCGAGACGTGACTTGGTCGTTCGCTGAAGACGGACAGTTCATACCACGCTTTGTTCCGGCGCGAGAAGTGTTCGAACTTGATCGTCTCGCCGTTGTTCACCGCCCGCGCGACTTGAACGATCCATTCGCGTTCGCTGTATTCGAAGTCTTTCAACTGCTCGGTGATGCGTCCGCCGAGAAACTGTTTGCGCTTCGCCTTCATCATCTTTTCGAACGCTTCGTTCACTTCGACAAACTCATAATCGACCGGCTCCCCGGCACCGTCGAAGATGACTTTGAATTCGACGTAGCCTTGGGGCATATGGCGCAACAAAGATCTGTATTGGGTGCTGTCTCGTTCTGTCACGTCATTTCCTCCTACGCTGTTTTTCTACATTTTAGTTTACCTCATTTTCGATGAATTCCCTATAATTTCCGAATCGATTCCTGCCGATGTGCGCACATTAAGTTTTTGTAAATCCCACCTCACAGGTTGCACGGTTCCCTCCCCGTTGTTAGTATGATTACGAAAACCGATATCGAAAATCGATTTCAAGGAGATGAAGCAAGTGGAAGACCGCGTCCTTCGTAAGCTGTTTCTTGGTTTTATTCATATCCACATCTTACACCATGCGTCCGAACACCCGGTTTATGGGGCGTGGATGGTCGAAGAGCTGCGCGAGCACGGTTACTCGATCAGTGCCGGGACGCTCTATCCGATCTTGCACGGCATGGAACAAGACGGCCTGCTCGCGCGGACGAACGAGTTGGTCGACGGTCACATCCGCAAGAACTATACGACGACCGAAAAAGGGCTCGTCGTCTTGGCCGAAGCCCGTCAAAAAGCGCACGAACTATTCAAAGAGATCAAGGAGTGAAACCAATGGCCAATCAACGTGTGACGTTCAAGACGTTACTGGAGATTTTATTCGTATCGACCCGGCTCGGCTTGACGTCGTTCGGCGGACCGGTCGCCCACCTCGGCTACTTCCATGAGGAATACGTAAGGCGTCGGAAATGGATGGACGAGCGAACGTATGCCGACCTCGTCGCCCTCTGTCAGTTCTTACCTGGCCCTGCGAGCAGTCAAGTCGGGATCGGCATCGGCATCGTCCGTGGCGGTATCCTCGGCGGTATCACCTCGTTCATCGGCTTCACGGCACCATCCGTCATCGCCCTCATCTTGTTCGCCCTTTTAGTCTCAGGACTCGACGTCTCCGACGCGGGCTGGTTATACGGCTTGAAAGTCGTCGCCGTCGCCATCGTCGCCCACGCGATTCTCGGCATGGCCGGCAAGCTGACACCGGACGCAAAGACGCGGACGATCGCCTTCTTCGCGCTCGCCGGTGTGCTCCTTTGGCAGACGACGTATAGCCAAGTGCTCGTCATCGTCTTGGCCGCGCTCGCCGGATTCTTGCTGTTCAAGCCGCAAAACCTCGACGTCAAGTCGGCCTCGTTCCCGCTCTCGAAACGGCTTGGGGCGACGCTGCTCGGTCTGTTCGGTGCCTTACTCGTCATCTTGCCACTCTTGCGCGAGACGATAGAAAGCCAGTCGCTCGCCATGTTCGACAGCTTTTACCGGGCCGGTGCCCTCGTCTTCGGCGGTGGTCACGTCGTCTTGCCGCTCCTCGAGCGCGAGCTCGTCCCGGCCGGATTCTTGAGCGAAGAGGCGTTCCTCGCCGGCTACGGGGCGGCCCAAGCCGTACCGGGTCCGCTGTTCACGTTCGCGTCGTACCTCGGGACCGTCATCAACGGTGTCCCGGGCGGACTGCTCGCGACGTTCGCCATCTTCTTGCCGGCGTTCCTGCTCATCCTCGGGGCGTTGCCGTTTTGGGATGCACTCCGGCGCAACCCGAAAGTGGCCGGTGCGTTGATTGGTGTCAATGCGGCCGTCGTCGGGATTTTGATCGCCGCGTTCTATCAGCCGATCTTCACGAGCACGGTGAACGGCGCCGTCGACTTCGTCTTCGCCGCCCTCTTGTTCGTCATGATCGCCTACTGGAAACTGCCGCCTTGGGCACTCGTCATCGCTGGCGTCATCGGCGGGACGGTGCTCGGGATGATTTAATAAAAAAAGCGACGAACGGATGATACCGTTTGTCGCTTTTTGCGTCTCGTTTTACATCACCGGACCATGACATCGATTTTTTGAAGCATCTCAGGCAATGCCGCCATCGAAATCATCCCGGTCCCTGGCTCGAGTGCGTTCAATGTTCCTGTCGCACTCCCAAGTTTTAACGTCTCTTCGATGGACAATCCTCGCTGTAAACCAACCGCAAGCCCGGCAACCATTGCGTCTCCCGAACCAACTGGGTTGATGGCTTCCACTTCCGGTACTGCGAGCGCATATCTCGTTCGCATGATATGCGCCTCAGCGCCATCCTTTCCTTTCGAGTGTAATACCCAGGGAATTTGGTCTGCGAGCGTTCTAAGCGCCTCGTCTACAGGTGTATGCGGTTCAAGCGCGGCCAACTCGTCCTCGTTTGGTTTGACTAAGAACGGTTTAGAGGCTACACCTTCGCGCAGCGCTTCCCCGCTCGTGTCCAGAATAAGCCGTTTTCCTGACCGTTTGACAAGTTCATTTAGTTGACGGTAGGCCGAGGTAGGGACCCCTTTTGGGAGGCTCCCAGACGCGACGACGAGTGACGCGTCCCCAAGGAGTGTGACGAAATGCTCGAGAAATCCGTGCCACTCTTCCTCACTGACGACCGGACCAGCCTCTAGCACTTCCGTCTGTAATCCGTCATGAAGGAATGCGAGACAAGAGCGCGTGTCGCTCTTGATATGGTAAAAATCATGGCAAATGTTTGAGGCATCGAGCTCTGACTCAATCCATTCCCCGGTTTTCCCGCCTAGGAGTCCGGTTGCGAGAACCGGTTCTTGGAGCTGAGTGATGACACGAGTTACGTTTAAACCTTTTCCACCTGCCGTTTTATGGGCAGTCTCGACTCGGTTCGATCGGGCGAGCTTAAAGCCGTCCAAGTCATAACGAACATCGATCGCCGGATTCAATGTGACGGTTAGAATCATCGGCATGCCCTCAATAGCGACCGTCGCTCATGCACATCCGGATTTTTTCTTCGACGACCGTCTTCATCGCCGCTTTTGCCGGACCGAAATATTTACGCGGATCGCTCTCTTCTTGATTTTCTGTCAACACACTGCGAAGCGTCGCCGCGAACGGCATCTTCAATTCGGTCGCGATGTTCACTTTACAGCACCCACGGCGGATACATTCACGTACCGTATCGAATGGTACACCCGATGCGCCATGAAGCACGAGCGGGATATCGACCACTTCACGAATTTGAGACAACCGTTCCAAATCGAGCTTTGGTTCTGCCTTGTACATGCCGTGGGCCGTCCCAATCGCTACGGCGAGCGAGTCGATGCCCGTACGTTCGACGAACTCCGCAGCCGCATTTGGGTCAGTGTAGAATGAATCTGCCTCATCGACGACAAGGTCGTCTTCTTGGCCCCCAAGCCGACCGAGTTCCGCTTCGACAGTCGCATCATATTGGTGGGCCATCTCCACGACTTTCCGGACCGTCTCAATATTTTCATCGAACGCATGGTGTGATGCATCGATCATGACTGATTTTGTACCGAGGTCGAGTGATGCTTTGATGTCTTCGATTGTTTCGTGATGGTCGAGATGCAACGCGATCGGGATATCATACCGGCGTGCCGCCGTATCCGCAATCGCTTGGATATAATCACGACCCGCATATGTGAACGTACCCGGTGTCGCCGCCAAGATTACTGGTGAGCGAAGTTCTGCCGCTGTGTCAACAACGACTTGAGCCGTCTCTAAATTATGGATGTTGAAGGCCGGTACAGCATAGCCGTGTTTCTGCGCATCGAGCAACATCTCTTTCGTATTCATCACACCTGTTTTTGTCATTTCCATGTCTAGTCACCTCATCCGATTATTTGCTATCGACGTAACAGCCAGCTTCCCACTTCTCCAAAAACTCATCAAAAATCTCGTCGCCTTCAAGCCCTCGACTTTCCGAGGCGAGCGCATCAATTGCTTCGATCGTACGCTTCGACTCTTTCGTCTCGATGTAAGGTGTCTCTAAGAAGACGTCCACAATATTTTCCATAAGACCGAGACCCGTGATGCGTCCCCCGATTCCTAGGACATTGGCATCCAGTTGCTCACGCGCCATCTTCGCCGTCGTCACGTCTCGTACAAGCGGAGCCCGGACTCCTTTCACTTTGTTGGCAGACGTCGTAATTCCAACGCCCGTACCACAGATGACGATTCCGCGCTCGACTTCACCCGTCACCACTTTTTCCGCGACGCGACGTCCGTAGATCGGGTAATGAGTGCGCTCAGAATCGTACGTGCCGCAGTCAACGACTTCATGACCGAGACCTTTTAAGTAGTCCACCATCGTATCTTTAATATCTGTGACGATATGGTCACAACCGATTGCGATTTTCATGATTACAGTTCCTCCTTAAGCCAATTTATTTAGCATATCTACACGGATTTGATGACGACCGCCCGAGTATTCCGCATGCAGGAATGCGCTTACAATTTCTTTCGCGAGCACGTCTCCGATAATCCCCGTCCCCATAGCGATCAATGTTGAATTGTTGTGGTCTCTTGTCATTTTCGACGAATGTTCATCTGAAACTTGTGCGCAGACAATCCCCGACTGTTTGGCTGCCACCATGTAAGATAAAGATCCGAATTCATCTAGCAGAATACCGCGATCTGCTTCCTGTTCACGGACTGCCTGCGCTGCCTGTGTCACTGCTTCGACAAGATCATCTTGCGAATAATCGACGACTTCATGGCCGAGTTCTTCAATCACTTGGATAACCAGCTGCTTTCGCGCTTCACTTTTGCGGTCTGATGTTAGAGCTATTTTCATGAACGATACCTTCTTTCTTTTTGTTCTTTTTTGTTCGTTATTTACACCTTTATAATATCACACATAAGATAAAATACAATCATTTACGAACATTATTTGTTTGTTTTTTATCAAAAAAAGACTAAGTTCGTTCACATCGCTGTGAAACCACTTAGTCTTTGAATAGATACGCTCGCACTATCGAACGCTCACCTGTTCATTCACGCCCACAATCACTTCGGTATAGGCAGAATAGTGATGCAGCGTCGGTTCGTTTATGTTCTCATCTGTGATCAGGCCGTCCACCCGGTCGAGACGATAGAAATCAAACAAGTCGACCCGACCTACTTTACTTGAGTCACAAAGAATATACTTCATCTGTGCATTATCGAGGATGATCTTTTGGCATGCGCCCTCTTCCTCATTCGCCGTCGTGATGCGGTCATTGTGAACTCCGTTCGTTCCGACAAAAGCCAATGATACGTTAATTCGCAACATGATGTCATTCGTGAAACTGCCGACGAATGCGCCCGTCCGTTCGCGGTAGCGGCCACCAATCAGCATCAGTTCAAAACGGCTATCATTTTTAAAGCGTTCAAACACTTGATAGGAGTTCGTGAAAATTCGCGCGTTCACGTCAATGTAATCATAAATCAACTCATTCGTCGTCCCAGGTCCGATGTAGACCGTCGCATTCTCCTTAATGAGTTCGGCCGCTTTCCTGGCGATGCTCCGCTTCTCTTCAGAGCGTAACTGCTTCTTTTCGATATGCGACAATTCTTCGTAAGAAGGGATACGTTCCATATTGAGCGATTTGGCGCCCCCATGAATTCGCTCGAGTCGACCGAGCTCTTCTAACGTCTGCAAATCTCGACGCGCCGTCATCGGCGTGACGCCGAGCAAGTCCGTCACTTCTGTCGTCTTGACGACACCTCGCGTTTCAATGAGTTCCATAATCCGCTCCCAGCGCTGTTCTTTTAGCATTTTGACACTCCCCCCGCTTCTTTCTATCAGTATACTCAACTTCCTGCCTCCTTGACTATCATTTTGGAACAGAAACAAACAAAAGCCAGTTCGAAGAGAACCGGCTTTTTGTTCATTTCACTTCTTCAGGACGGGGCAATTGGCGACGGCTAGCCACTTCACGCATCCAACGTGCACTTTTCTTCGGATACCGCTTTTGTGTTTCAAAATCGACATAGAAAAGGCCGTAGCGTTTATTGAACCCGTTCGTCCAAGACAAGACGTCCATGAGCGACCATAGGAAATAGCCTTTTACGTCCACACCGGCTTCGATTGCGTCTAAAATCGCATCCAAATGTTGAGCGATATAGTCAATACGTGGCGTGTCATCAATCTCGCCATCCACAAAATCGTCTTTGTATCCCATTCCGTTCTCGGTTACGTACACTTTATTATATGTTGGGTATTCACGATCAATTCGTTTCAACATGTCCGTCAAACCTTGGGGATAAATCGGCCAATCCCAATCGGTCGTCGGGACGGCTGGATTCGCGACACGCTTACCGATGCCTTTCAAACCGAAGACGCTCGTCCCTTTCTCACCAGTCCCGTTATGGTGAATCCCGCTCTCACCTTCATGATGAGCGATGAAGTGGCTCGCGTAATAGTTCACCCCAAGGAAATCGTTCAGACGACTCGCGCGTTGAAGTAGTTCAATATCCCCTAGTTCGATCTCAAGCGTTTGATCCTGCACGCCCATCAACTGATTGATGGTTCGAAGCGTTGCTTCGCTATATCCACCTTTGAAACAGGCGTCTAGCATAAACGCGTTCGCAAGTGTATCCTCGATACGCGCCGCCTCCATATCTTCCGAGCTATTTGTAATCGGGTATTTCGATTCGAGAATGTGGATGATGCCGACTTCACCGTCTAATGCTTTTGCTTTATACGTCTCGACGACCCGCGCATGCGCGACCATCATGTGGTGCATCGCTTGAATCGCTTTCGCGACGTCGTACTTAATGTTTGGTGGGAAGTGCCCAATGATATATTGTCCGGCGACAACCGACCACGGTTCGTTAATAGACACCCATTTCTTCACCCGGTCGCCGAAGCGATCAAAGCAAACCTCAGCGAAACGAACGAAGTGATCGATGTTGTCCCGATTCAGCCAATCCCCATCTTTGAAGAGCGGGAGCGGTGTATCGAAATGATGGAGTGTCACGAACGGTTCGACACCGTTGGCGATACATTCATCAATCAAGCGATCATAAAAAGCAAGACCCTCTTCACTCACTTCTCCTTTACCATCCGGAATGACTCGGCTCCAGGCAATCGAGATGCGGATCCCGTTCACTCCATATTCGCTCGACAATTTTAAATCGACCGGATATTGATGATAGAAGTCACTTGCCACATCGCCGTTAAATCGACTTTCCGGACGATGAAGAAATTCGTCCCAATAGCACGGACCACGTCCGCCTTCATTCACCGCTCCTTCAGCTTGATACGCGGCTGTCGCTGCTCCAAAAATAAACTGTTCAGGAAATTGTCTCATCATCAAGTCACCTCATTCAAAGATTTGTCAAACAGACAAAGGGCTGTCTTATGGCAGCCCCTTGTCAATCAGTTCATGTGTTTCATTGCAAACGCGAGCGCGCCTTTCGGATCTCGACAAAGCGAGACGTATTCTGCTCCCGACGTCGAGACGGCTGTTGTTTCACTCGACTCGGAATCTTTTTCAAGTTCACCTAACATCGATGCCATCTGCGGTGCGAGGATAATCAAATCGAACTCGGAAATCATACCTTTATGTTGTCCATACGCCATGGCAGTCGACTCTAAGTTGACACCATCCTCTTTCGCGCCTTTCGCGATCGCGTTGGCGAGCATACCGCTCGTTGCACCGTTCGCACATAACACGAGGACGTTCAGTTGTTTGTTTGGATCGATCGGTTTCACCACAAGCGTTTCTGTTGCTGTCGTTGCAATTTCTGCTTCGTCCGTTACTGGATTCGTCTCACCTTTGAGTACAGCGAGACGTTCTTCCTCGACGAGCTGCTTATCGTACACTTTGAAGAACGGATAGTAAATCAACAAATCGATAATGATGAGCGTCGGGGCGAGCACGAACGCAAGGGGTGCAAATCCGGTACCGAGGATAAGACCAATTGGGCCTGGCGTCGTCCAAGGTAAGTTGTAGATAAATCCGTTCATGCCGCCGATATCAATGAACGCCTTTAATAGCCAAACGTTAACAATCGGGGCCGCGATGAACGGAATGAAGAAGACCGGGTTCAAGACGATTGGCGCCCCGAAGAGAATCGGTTCGTTGATTCCGAACATGACCGGGATAGAAGAAGCACGGCCAACCGACTTCAATTGTTTCGACTTCGCCATAAAGGCCATCATGAGCGTGATAACGAGCGTCGCGCCCGTACCACCGAGCGTTGCAATAAAGTACTGTGAACCTTGCGAGAGGACGTTCGTCGCGTGTTCTCCAGCTTGGAACAGTTGCAAGTTTTCTTCCACGTTCGTGATGTAAATCGCGGACACAGCGGGCTCGACGATGGATGGGCCGTGAATCCCGACGAACCAGAAGAATGCCATCGCTCCAAAAATCAAGGCCAATCCCGGATAACCATCCGCTGCCGAGAAAATCGGTTGGAACACATCGATGATCCAGGCGCTAAATCCTTCTGATGTCACACTGCGGAAGACCATATCGAACACCCAGAAGAAGACGATCGATGTCGCAAGCGGAATCAAATCGGCAAACGTCTGAGCGATATTTCCTGGTACTTCTTTTGGCATTTTAATGGTAATATTGCGTTTGACGCAGAACTTATAAATATTTGGAACGATGAACGCGACGACAAACGCAGTCAGAAGGCCTTTCGTCCCAGTAAACGCGTTCGAGAGACCACCTTCGATTTGGTCGACGCCAATCAAAGCGAAACCAATGATGGAAACGACCATCGTCGACGTCGAGTTGATTTGTCGCGTCTTCGGCAATTGGCCGTTGAACGTCTCAGTCAGCGACTTGGCAATCGTGGCCGCCATGAGGAGACCAACGAGTCCCATCGAGTAGCCGTACGCTTTCATCAAGCGATTGACCCATTCCTCACTTAAGTAAACATCAAAAATGTTAGGTACGAATGCGATCAACAAGAAGATACTCGAGAATAAAATGACAGGAATCAAGCTGATGAAGCCATCACGGATGGCGCGGAGATACGGGTTGTTCGAAATCTTCTCGAACACCGGTTTCATTTTCTCAATACGTGCGATTAAGCCGTTCATGATTTTCCTCCTAACGGATAAGTAATGGGGAAGGGCATTGCTGGCCTTCTATTTAGATTCAGTTCGTACGGCGGTACAACTCAATCATGTGCTGCATCATGTCACGCAACAACATCGTCGTCATCAAATGGTCCTGGCCATGCACCATGATGAAGCCGAACTCTGCGCTTTCACCACGGGCCTCGGCTTGAATCATGCTCGTCTGCGTAGCATGGGCGTGAGAGATCGCCTCGTCCGCTTGTTTGATTGACACTTCCGCTTCTGCGTAATCGCCGTTTTTAGCAGCTTCGAGCGCTTTCATCAAGTGGGATCGGGCGTCACCAGCATAGGCGACAATCTCTAAACCTACGAGTGCTGATTCATCTTTCGTCATACGAAACATCTCCTTAATTGTTTGTTTTTTTTCTTTATTCATTATCCACACCCATATAGTAGCACCGTAACGAAACTTTGTAAACGTTTTCAGATAAAATTATTATTTATTTTTATCTTTTTTGTTTTATTTTGTTCCATTGTTAACTACTCTCTCCCTTTCTCGTCTCATATCCTCTATTCTCCTAGTGCATCAAGCCCTTTTGTTAATCATTTGAAACTTTTTCAAGTCCAGCGCTCGCTATACTGGAGTATGGGTCTCTTTACAAAAGAGGGAAACGTCCGCTTGGATTTGAGAAAGGAAGTGGGGTCATGCAGCCCTTACACCATAAAACAACGTATATGCCAGGTCTCGACGGTCTGCGCACGTTCGCCGTTTTTGCAGTCATACTCTTTCATTTGAACGCACCATACATACCCGGCGGCTTTCTCGGCGTCGACTTATTCTTCGTCCTGTCCGGTTATTTGATCACCGGCATCTTGCTTCGCGAGCAAGCAAACCACGGACGGATCAATTTGAAGCGGTTCTATATCGCCCGGTTCCGGCGCCTGTTGCCGGCGCTCGTGTTCATGCTCTCGGTCGTCATGGCGTACGTCACGTTGTTCGAGCGCGGACTGCTCGATACGGTACGCCAAGACACGCTCGCCGCGCTCGCCTACGTGAACAACTGGTGGTATATCTTCCATGACGTCTCGTACTTCGAGAGTTTCGGCAAACCGTCACCGCTCCAAAATCTGTGGTCGCTCTCGATCGAGGAGCAGTTCTACCTGTTCTGGCCGTTGCTGTTGATCTTTGGGCTGACCGTGAAGAAGCGCTTCCTCCAGCTCACCGGTATCGTCTTACTCGCTTCATGCGTTTGGATGGCGATCAGTTTCACACCCGGGACCGATCCGAGCCGCGTCTATTACGGCACCGACACGCGCCTGTTCGCGCTCCTTATCGGGGCACTGCTCGCGTTCGGTTGGCGACCGGATGCGTTCAAGCGCGACATGCCAGCACTCGGTCTTCGTATTTTGAACGTCGGTGGTGCCGGAGCGCTCATAACGCTCGTCACGGTCATGATGACAGCGAACGCTTATGATGCGTTCCTGTATTATGGAGGTTTCTTGCTCGTCGCCGTGGCGTCAGGTGTGTTGATTGCTGCGACGGCCCATCCGTCGACGCTCTGGTCTCGTCTGTTTGGAAGCGCTTGGCTTCGATTGATCGGGACACGGACGTACGGCATCTACTTATGGCACTATCCGGTCATCATCTTGACGACCCCGCTTGAGCGGATCGGCTCGTTCGATCCCCTTCTCGCGCTCGGTCAAGTCGGGCTCACGCTACTCATCGCTGAAGCGTCTTACCGCTACGTCGAGACACCGATTCGTCGCGACGGGTTCCGCGATGTCATCCGCAACCTGATCCCGACTCGCAACATCAAACCGGCTCGACTGTTCGCGATCACAATCGCGACGGCCTTGTCATTCGTCCTCGTCGGGAATTTGACGATCCTCGCGTTCACGGATAACTCGGACCGGCAACACGAGCTCCCGGTCGTCAAAGCACCGAAGCCGAAGCCAAAAGAAGCGACGACCGTACGGCCGGTCGAGTCGTGTCCGCCCGCCCTTGCCATCGGCGACTCGGTCTTGCTCGGCTTGAACGAGTATCTCGGTACCGCATTCCCGAACATGACGATCGACGCCGAAGTCGGCCGCCAAGTCCGTGACGCGCAAGACGTCGCGGCAAGATATCGCGACTATGATGCCCCCGGCCACGTCGTCTTCCTCCATCTCGGGACGAACGGGGCTTTCAAGATGGAACAGCTCGACACGTTGATTGGTATGTTTGAATCGGCCGATCACGTGTACGTCATCAATACGCATGTCCCGCGCCCGTGGGAACGCGAAGTGAACGAAAAGCTCAAGCGCGCGAGCGAGCTGCACGACTTCGTCACGCTCATTGACTGGCATGAAGCGTCCGACGGTAAAGGCGACTACTTCGAGAGCGACGGCGTCCATTTGAACATCGACGGCGCCGAGGCGTTCGGGAAGTTGTTGTCTGAAGAAATCGGCTGTCACGACGAACAAGGACTTAGCAACCGCTAAGTCCTTGTTTTCATGGGCGCCACTTCCAGCGCATATAGTTGATCAACAGCTTGATATAGGCGAGCTGTTCGCGGATGACATACTTCGCTTTCGCCGCGGTCGGCGTCGGGGCATAGAGAGCGTCCGTCTCGAGACCGAAGTAGAGCCGCCCGACGAGCCGGGCCCGGCGCACATGGAAGTCGTTCGTCACGACCGTCAGTCCCGTCTCGCCTGCCCACACATCGCGGTTGAATAAAAAGTTCTCATACGTCGACGTCGAGTCGGCTTCGACGTGAATGCGTTCCGGGTCGATGCCGCGGTCGATTAATTCCCGGGCAATGACGCGCCCCTCGGCCATCCCTTCGTCCGGACCTTGCCCGCCGGAGGCGACTAGGATGACGTGCGGATGTTGATGCGCGTATGCAGCTGCCACGTCGATTCGGTTTCGGAGCGCCCGTGACGGTGCCGTCCCGTTCACTTTCGCCCCTAAGATGAGGACGTACCGGTACGTACCGTCTGCTGTCTGTCGAGTCATAATCCATCACCCACTCATCAAGGCTGATCCGCAAATTTTTCAATAAGCTGTTTTTGCACAAGTAACAGTTTTTTACGTTCCGCACTTTTAGAATTCGTGAGTTGGCTAACGCCTTCCAAGAGAGCTGCACTGATTTCGGTTAATCTCTCCAACTCCAACATGTTTGCCTGTTGATTCCCCTTAGCCACATGATGCATCTGCTGATTGAGTTCATTCATTTGTTTGATCAATGTTCCGAACGTCGCAACTTCTTTCACCGCAAGTTTTTGGGCTTCCTCAGAACGGTTCATCAAGGTCGTTGCTTCTTCCTGGATGTACATGCTGACATTGTCCATGCGAGAATTCACTGCATTGATCACTTTACCGTTCAATTCAAGAAGTTGTTCATGATATGACTCTTTTTCATTCTTCATTTCGTAGATATGCGTCTCTACTCCTTGAATAATACCAACCTGGTCATCATTGGCTTGGGAAATCGTGTCCTGAAGGCCTTTAAACTCATTCGGAAGCTCATTTTGTAGATCGACAAGTTCTTCCACTAGTCGCAAAATACCCTCTTGCTTCTTGAGCAGCCCTTGATTATCGGTCTGATTGCTTTCTTTGAACTTGACCAATTCCGTTACGATGGTCTCCGTGCTCGCTTTCATGGCTTTAATGTTTTCTTTAGCTGAATCGTTAAAATCAGCAGCCGCATCAGACAGGTTTTTCAATCGGGCTTCGACGGCCTCACCATTTTTCCGTAACTCGGTAACGGTTTCTCGGACAACGTCTGTCTGCTGTTCGATGCTGCTGAGAAGTAAGTTCATTTTCTGCTCACTCTCTTTTGTCTTTTTCGCGAAAGACACGATCCCTAACCACAAGGTCACTACGACAACCGAAACCAAGGCCGAAATCATAAGATTCGAATCGGCGACTGGCGTCGTGACAAGTGCAAACGCGCCTAGTGCTACAGGAAACATGTAACCATACAACTTATTCATAATATCCTTCACCTCATATCATCCATTTCTTATATTGCATAAACAGCGTTAGTACGGCATCACTGATTCCCTCAGACTTCAAAGTGCTTAGCGTCTTATCGAACCGTACACTGTCTTCGTGAGCGTCTAACAGTTCAAATATTTCTGCCACATACAGCGTACGCTCAAACACATTCAGAGTATCAAGCCCATCGATGAACTCCTTTACATCTTCAAGCATATGAGGATAATCGCCAGCCGTGATTTCAATCAGGCGATGGCTCAACATGAGATATCTCCTCTCACTTTCCATCAATTCGTTTCTCACGTTCTCCCCACACTTTCAATCGTTCTATCAATGCTTCACCTTGAGAGCTTGCCGACTTGATTGTTAAGAAATGCGCGACCTCTCTGGAAAGGATCGGCATCCATTCTGGAAAGCTCGGTCGGTTCTGGAGCCAGTAAGTGTTTAACATATCCGCCGCCGCTTCGTCCATCACATCAGACAGTTCATGTTGTTCGGTCAATGTCGATAGCCTGATCAGATGCTGTCGTGGTATGTCTGGATAAAGCTCCTCTGACACTTTCTCAACTGGCTCACTGGACATGAAGTCATCGATGAGGTGGTTGATCGTCATTTCTTCGATTAAACAGCTTGTCACATTTTTCAACCGTGATAATGCCTTTATCTCTACTTCACTGACTACATTTGCGACCGTTTCAGACCGAAACAGCGGACGAGACCAACTCGGCAGTCTATCCTCAACAAACAGACTCACCTTGACCCCTACAGGTATCTCATCGATCTCGGATGGAAGATAATAATGAATTGTCAACCATTTTAAAACAGGGTGTCCCTCTGTCCATTCTATCCGCCCCATTGATGTCGGGATTGAATCAAAAAGTTTCGTATGCTCAAATAAAACCTCTGGTTCGCCGACGATATAGACTTGTCTTACGCCATCGCTATACCGTCGCGTGTCGTTGAACTCTGCTTCTCGTATGGCCTTCCAAATCGACGGTTCATCATCAAGCATCCGTTTCTCCAATTGATGGGCTAACCAAGCAATCTCAGATTGATAGTCCATGTCGATTTCCATCCAATAGCACACCGATTTCTTGCAGGGAATTCCGTGAGACTTGAAGTTCCGCTTCCACCCGCTCACTGCCTTGTTTCTTAAATTGTTCAATCTGTTCAATCTGTTCATTCCGCTCTTCAAGCTGTTTGGAAAGCTGAACAGGTATCATCTGTTCCACTGAATTCAAGACGGTCCCAAACTCTGATTTGAACCAGACTGTCACATTCTCTTGCTCTCCTGTGAGCACAGTCTGGATTTGTCGCTCAATTTCCTTGTGCATGTGCCGAATTTTAATTTCACGAAGCATCCTATCATGTTCTTTTTGGACGCGCGCAATTTCTTGTTCGACGCTCGTTTCGATTTTTTTGCGTCTGAGTTCTAAGTCCTGACGGATCTTTTCGCTTGTCGTCGCTTTTTCTTCTAATTCTTTTAATTGTGACACGCGTTTATCACGTTCGACTTCAAGCTCATGTTTGCGGGCAAAGAAATCACGACGATGTTGGGTATCTTCTATTGGCGGCTGTCGACGTTGTTCATCAATGTCTTTTCCGATTTTTTTCGCTAACGTCTGAACCGGGCTTGTTGCTTGATCGAACGTCTTCACCGCTCGAAGAAGCTGACTATCTTCATCGACTTCCCCACCTGCTTTTCGATCGACCATCTCTGCTCCCATAATCGCGATTTTTTCGGTCGCTTCTACCGCAAACTTTTTCGTGGCCTTTTTCGCAGAATCTTTCATCGCCTTTTTAGCCGCTTTTAATGCAGCTTCTTTTGCGAGTTTTTTAGCGACCGCTTTCGTTGTTTGTTTGGTCGCGGCCTTACCGGCACCTTTCGCCAAAACTTGTACCCCTGCTGAAGCGCCGGCCGTCACGGCTGCGAGTCCGATGGCGAGTCCAATATCCCCGACAAAACCAATCGCCGACGCAATCTTCGTTGCTTTTTGGTCATCGGCAGACTCATCAATGATATATTGCGGGACGAACCGTTCGACTAACTCATCTGTCAATCCTTCGATCTCTTGGGTTAGACGAAGATGTCTCTCCTCATCCACAATTTCCACCGGTAAATACTGAAGCTCTGTGGCTACTGATGCGACTCTTTTTAACAGTCGTTCGCGATCGGCCTCGTGCTTTTGCTGAAGATGGAACAGGTCAGGCTCTGTAATCTGAAGATTGACACCCTGGTCCATTTCCTCGTTCAATGTAATGATGAGCCCGTCTCCCGCAACGGCTTTAAGTTTTTCCTGTACCGTCTCAAATATGGCGTTACGCGTCGTCAACACTTCATCTTCGATTTTAAGGGTCAGAACATCGATGGAAAGATCTTGGTCTACCAATGCCTTCAAGCGTGACTCGAGAGCAACATAATTCGAATGAATAAACACTTCTACTTCTTCACCGGCACGATATAGCAACTCTTGCATCGCATCGATTCGGTTAACGATTTCAAGATTAACTTCTTCGAACTGGAGGAGCAGCTCTTGTTTCTCAGCCTCGAGTTTTGATTCGTCTTTTGAAAGTGCCACCTCAAGCATTTTAATCTGTTGATTCACTCGGCCCTGCTCACGTAAAAGGAACTGATGAATCGCATGATCAAAACGTGTTGTCTTGACCGCCATCATCTCGTTCTTCAAGTCAGAGAGAACATGTAAAATGGCATCGATATTATATCCCGTCGTCGCGCTGACCGCATGGACCGGATACACTTTCCCGAGTTGAGTGAGAAGGTCAGTTGTGACTTTCGCTATCAATTCTTCGATTGATACACCTTGAGCCTCATCGACTCGATCGATTTTATTGATGATGAAGTGCAGGTTAGGTTGATAGAGCAGGATGTGCTTAAGATAGACGACATCCTCCAACGTTAATCCTTGCCACGGCATCACATAGAAAACCACATCGGACGTTATAAGTGCCGACTCTGAAGCCTCGATATGCGACTTGAATTTTGTATTACGTCCCGGCGTATCAATTAACGTAATCCCCTGTAACCACTCAGGCGACTTTTTAAATAGTCGAATACTTAATACTCCTTCTACGTCTCCACCTGCCACAAACCCTTTTAACTCGTCAACAGCGATCACGCGAACTTGGCCATTCACGAGTTCGACTTCCACCTTATCCTCGTCCGCACCTGAAACATACGTTGGGATTGCAGTCGTCTCATTTGTGTGTGTCGGTAAAATTTCTCCTTCTCCAATTAAGGTATTGATCAGGGCTGATTTCCCCACGCTAAAAGATCCTAATATTGCAATTTCAATTTTGCGCGCTGATGCCTGAGCTTCAAGCGTTTCCAGAAAAGTAATATCTTCCTTCAGAAGAGGAAGATGTTTTAACGCTTCGATCATGCCTAGTCTCTCCTTTTTAAATGAGTGCTGTCATCAGCAACATTTTTTCTTCTTCCACTCTTTGCTTCACAGTCTCGACATCCTGTGCGACAGATGCTCGCGTCTCTTGAGAACTGTCAATTTGCTCGGCAAGCTGTGCGGCCAGTCGAATACTCGACGATAATAGTTCATCCTGTTTACGGATGTACTCCTCAATCTGTTGCTCGGCTAGTTTCAACGTGTCCAACGTCCGAATGAAGTCTCGATAATCACGTTTACACTGTGTGAACGTGGAATCTAGCTGTCTCGTCACTTTGCGCTTTTGATTGCTTAACAAGCGACCGGTTTCCGCTAGTTCTTCATTCATCCGTCTGATGAGGGCCATTCCTTCTTTCTCATTGAGCGCTTTCTGCTCCTCAAGGATCTCGTCACGATCAGCGTAAACACCATCGAAGTTCCCTAATTCCATTTCGATGTGCATGTTTTGTTCGGTACGCTCGTCGATTCCACGACGCGCGGCTACAACTTCCTCTCGACGCTGTGCAATCAGTTGATCATATCGTTTATTCTCTTCTTTAACCGTGCCATGTTTGTCGAACCAAAAGCGTCGTTTTTTAATGACGCCGTAACGCTCCTCGGTTTGAGGGGTGCTGTTGATCATCATGTCATAGAAACGCAAGTCATCTTTATGATGTCCTTCTTTACGTTGGAGTTCGCGTCTTTGAACGCTCAGTTGATGTTCTTGCTTGGTCTTGAGGTCAAGTTTACGCTTTTCGTCTGCCAATTCTTCTTTCTTGTCGGCGAATTGCTTCTTCACTTCTGCCTCAATTTCCTCAGCTGTCTTCGCTCTCGGTCGATGAATGTCGATACGCACATCTAGTACTTCATCAAGGTGCGGTGTTTCCAGTTTAAGCTCAAATTCTTCAAGTTCATGTCTCATCGCAGTGTTCAATTCCTCTGCAAGATCGAACAGTTTTCGGTCGAACAGGGCCTGATAATCTTTGTTGAATAATTCGAGCTCATCGTTCACTTGGCTCTCGAGTCGATCAAATGACTCGATAGCACCCACCGCTAGCTTAGCGGCTGTCGTCAATTGCTCGAATTCTTCATTGAACTGTTTTTCGTTCTCCCGTTTTGTATTCGAGAAGAGATTCTTCAAACGGATGACTTCTTTTTTAAGCTGCAAATTACGTAGTTCCGCTTCATCCTTGGCCAACTTATGGGCTTTTTCAAGCTCTTCCATGTCATCGTCCCGTTCGAGCGCTTCTTTGTACTGCTCAAGCTGACGAATCAATTGTTCATAATAGTTTTCGATCGAAACGTAAGGGACATTTAAGAAGTCCTTCGTCTTTTCACCTGCAAAGAGATAATTTTCCAAGCGATCTAAAAATGCAGGAAAGCGCGATGAGGTCATTAACTCGTCGGCAGGAACGTCTTCCCAGTGCTTCGTAACGACCAGCTCATCTTGCGCCTTCAACGCCTGCAAAGCACTGACTGGATAAACGATCGCCTGGGCAGGAGCAATCTGCTGGTAGTCGTTCTCGCGCAATGATTTTTCGAGCTGTTCTTTCACTTCCTGCACTTGGTCATAAGGAACACCATCGAGTCGGTTGGCGACGAAGAAAATGCGATCGATTGACTCCGAGAGGTCACGAAGAAACTTGATTTCTGTAAGTTTTCCGGGTTGTTCCATATTAAATAGAAGGATACTCGCATTCGATTTTTTAATTTGTTCTTTCGTGATTCGCTCGTGTTCGATATTCAATGCCTGCAGGCCGGGTGTATCCACAAGGACGACTCCGTTTTCTAAGTATGGCGAATCAACGTAGAGGTCGACATAGCGGATGTTTTCACTGACATTCACCTTCTCACTCATTTCCGTGACATAGTCAGGAAGGTCGCGGTATGGAATCTCGATGACATCATCGTTTTTGAAGTGAACTTTGGCGATCGGTTCTTTGCAATCTTCACCAAGTTCATTTAAGTGTCTGATGAAATTGACTGTCGCCGTGGTAGGGGTTACCTTCGAAGGGAGGATCTCACGTTTTAATAAAGCATTGATGAACGTTGATTTCCCTGTCGAGAACTCCCCAACCACAACGATTTCAAATCGTTCGTTCTCCCAGTTTTCTCTTAATGTTTGAAGGTCTTCCATCACAGGTCGGACTGATAAAACTTCGGGATAACGTCCTTCAAGTTCTTTCCCGATCTGTAACGCGGCGTCGAACCGTTCCTGTAGTTCTTGCTTTCTTTCGACAAATTGATTTCTTATCATAGGATGATCCTCACAATACTCTGATTTTTTTGATTGCTACCTGTTTCGAATCGTTCACAAATTTCACGAACTGGTCTTCAATCGTCTGAAGGTGCGCATCATGACGCTCCTCTTGTACGATTAATAACCGTTCCCACTCTTGGCGAATATCATTTAATCGCTCACTGTGCGTCTCGAGAACAATTTTTGATTGATCATTGATGATTGAATAAAGGGCGCTCAAGAAAGCATGGCGTTTTGAATGGATCGCCTCTTCAAGATCATCAATCTCCTTCAACGCACGTGTTCGTTTTCTCTCGTTTTTCATGGAAAGATCTCTGTTGACCTCGTTGATTCGTGCTAGGTCTTGTTCATAAATTGCCGTTATTTCTCTGTAACGTTCGTCCCATAGGTTCGGGCGTGAGTAATCATAGCCATCAGGGACAGATTTCTTCCAAAATAAAATTCCTGTTTCCCGGTATTGCCTTTCCGGTTTCGGTCTTTCTCCAATGTCGGACAGGACACTTTTCTTTTTGTTCTCGACCTCAGATACTTGTTCGTCGAGCGTTTTTGCAATCTGTTTCTGCTCCCCTTCGACCGTAGAGAGCTTCGTCTTGAGTTTTTTCCGCCTCGATTCCTCTTTATCGACTTGTGACTCGTAAACGTCAAAGTCGGAAAGATCTAAGTCTAGCCGCAGCGGCTCGAAGGAGATCGACATCAAGATCGAATCAAAGTTTTCCCATTTGATCTCAACATCATTCTCCATCGTTTTCAGCGCGTTCAAAAACTTTTTATCGTCACGCCTCACTTCGAGATCGAACGTTTCAATAAAGTGGTATCCGGAATCCTCAATCGATTTTCCCCACCGTATATAAATTTGTTCGACATGATTCAGGTGGCCGATATAATCATTTTTTAATGATTCAATATCGATTGTACCTTTAGCAAGATTCTCCATCTTTTCGTTCAACTGCTGACTGAAAGAAGAATACGACGCTGTGACTTTATGTAAAATGTCTTTCCCTTCACGTAAAATATTCTCTTCTAGACGTGAGCCTAGTTCCCGCACGATATTTCCGCGGCGACGTAATAACGTCTTCCCGTAGTTCTCTACGTCGGCATAGTCTAATTCGGTAATCGCGGTGAGTCGTTCGTGTCTTCTTGTTCGCTCGTCTTCTCTTTCTTGTTCTCCTTTGAACTGTTCTGCCTCGACTTCCTTAATCTCCGCATCTAATTGAATATAATCACTTTCAATCGAGCGTAACTCGGCTCGATGATATTCTCCAGAAGCCATGTATTCACCCAAAACATCTTCAAGGCTTGCAATATTCGATTCAGACAGCAGGGCATCGTCCGCATCCATTTTTCCTTTTAGTGCCAAGGTAGAGGACACGCCGATAATATCGAAGTTGGACATATCGTCAAGATTGAATTGGACCTCTTTTACGACTTCGTTCCATTCGTGTGAACTATTCATTCGGTCAATGTGCGTACCAACTAAAAAGACTTTTTTACCATTCGAGACAAATTCATTTAAAAGTTCATGGTCTGTCGTCTCAAGTCCTTTCTGTCCGTTGAACAAATAGAGAATAGCAGAAGACTTTTTGAGCTGCATTCGCGTTGTCTCGAAGGCAGACTTGGTAAGAGAATTCGCCCCTGGCGTATCGACTAAAACCAATTCTTCGTTTAAAAATCGGACTGGCCAATAAAGATCAACCGCCGCCAACGTATCCGTGACCTCATCACCTTGAAACGTCGTGTACTTCTCTAAGTCGTCAATATCATCGATTGGAAATGTTCGTGAGCCTCCCTCTAGATAGGTCAGCGCTACTTTCGCCTCTTTTCGGGACGGACAATTCCGTATTCTAGTGAGCACTTTAGTCGATTCGATCCGTCGTGTAGATAGAATCTCTTCTCCTAATAATGCATTGAGTAATGCTGATTTGCCGACGGAGAATTGACCGATGACGGCAATACTGCTTTCTAGTGAATGAATGCGTTCGGAGAGAATCTCTAGCTCGTCTCCAAAAAACAAGTCGTCACTATATTTTTCTACTAATAGACCTATGTCTGCTTGTAATCTGTTTTTATTCACGATGGGTTCCACTCTCTTTATGTTTTAGGCCGAAATAAGGCATGCAGTCAACATAGAAGATATAAATGACTGATTATTACATTTAAAGTAATTTGATTCTTTTTTGTTATAGGAAAATTATACTATATTTTTTCACATTAACAATTACCATAAAATGAAAATACACGTTTTGTTTTTATGTCGAATAGCCTTATAATGAGAAATATAAAGTATTTAAGGAAGGAAATGACATATAATCATGAATCCTGAGGTTCTTTCATCTACACGCTTTCTATATAAACGTGATTTACAATTATTAGCTGAAATCGAGGTCATCGTCATCAAAGATTCAACCTATAAATTTGTGATTTATCCAACGAAAATCGGACAAAGCCACGGATCGTGGATGAAGCATGGACCTTTCGATTCATTGACGCTCCCTCGCTCCTTCTCTGATGTAAAACAGACCTACCGTGAAGAAGTCGATTGCATACGCGCTGCGACGCGCCTTCTATCGTCTCTGGCCTCTTGTTAATTTTAAGTCAAAAGACCAAATCTTCTCTATCTTGTCATTCGTCAAACATTAATCGGAATCTAACCTCTCATTTTGTAAATGACATACTTTTGTTAACCAGTATGAAGCCATTTTATGTTAGAATTCTTGAGTGTTTGACATTACTGCTAAAGGAGATTTGCTATGCAACAACCCGTTCTTCATAAATCCGAACCTTTACTGTCTCACGACCCACTGCGACTCGTCCGACGTATGATAAAAATCATTCTCATAATTAGCTTTCTTGCCTTCATATTCGGCGGGGCATACTTGACATACTATGGCGAAAAACGTGCCATGTCCGTCATGGAAAATCGTGAATTAGCCGCTGCCCCAACGTTCTCAATCGATAGCATGACCGAAGGAAGCTACATGCGTGCTTTTGAGTCGTTCGTCACGGATCAAGTCGTGTTCCGGGACACATGGATCGGCCTGCACGCCTTCTTCACGAAAGATGTCCTGCAACAGTCGATTAAAAACGGGGTGTACGTCGCCGACGACGGTACCATGAACTCGCCGATCGGGGTATCAACAGACCCACAACCTTTCGTCTCAGATCTAGCCCGCTTCGCGACGGAAATGAACGCTGCCGACGTTCCGATTTATTTCGGATTGGCTCCGAACAAGGCTACATTCGAGACGTATGATTCGAGTCTGCCCGAGTACATGACGAATGAAGCCCCGGCCATGTATGACACAATCAAGCAAGAAGTTTCTGCTATCGACAACGTGTCCTTCATCGACTACCGCACCAGTCTCTCGAACCTCGACTCTTTAAGTGAGGCATTCTACAAAACGGACTACCATTGGAATGCCAAGGGGGCACACTATGCCTACATGGACACCATCAAAGCCATGCAAGCGGACTTTTCAGACATTGCCCCCCCTTTGACAGAGCAACAGTTGACGACGTATACACACGACCAACCGTATTACGGTTCTTACGCCAGAAGTACGACGTTACAGTATGTTAAGGAAGGTGATGCATTTGAATGGTTTGAACCGAAAGCCGGTTTCACGCCGACCAACATTTGTCATGACGGCGAGTGCGGCCTTGAACTGATCAACACCGCTCCCCTTGCCTCTTCCGAAGTCTACAACGAACTGTACACGGTTTTCTTACACCGCAACTGGCCGTTATTAACAATCGATCAGGTGACTCCAAAGAATGACAAACGTCTGCTCGTCTTAAAGGATTCATACGCCAATCCGATGTTGACGCTATTGCCGGAACATTTCGGTCATATCTCCGTCATCGACGTCCGTCACTTTAACGGCGAGACGATCCGTCAGTACGTCGAGGCGAACGAGATGGATGCCGTGCTGTTCATTCATAACGTGAACTTAAAAGATTTCATCCCGCTCTATCACGAAAAATTGGGCATTTAACAAAAATAGACCGCGAATCAGGGAGAACCTGATCTGCGGTCTATTTTTTCTTATTTGTTGATGTTGACGATGCGGTCTTCAAGCTTCGGCTCTACATCTTTAAGCTTCACGAGATAGTCGCGCATGATCTCCCAATCAATCAGACCGAGATCGTTGACACGTCCTTCTACGTAAGCTTTTTCGAAGTCAGCGTAGTTGTCTCCACCTTTTGCCGTATAGAAATTTGTTGCAATCTTGTATGTTGCGCTTGGATCGACATCCACGTACACGCCATCTTGTAGTAATTGTGCCTTTGTAATTCGGCTATTGGCCGGCTTCGAACTGTCGAACTCGATCTTCATCCCAGACATGTGTAAGAATGCCCCGTCCTCAATTGGGTAGACACTGACACTACGCTCGAGTGCCGACAACAGTTCACTGCCTTGGAGAGACATGATGGAAAGCGTATTTCCGAACGGAAGTGTCGTTAAAACTTCACCTGCCGTAATCGGACCTGCATCAATGGCAGCACGAATCCCGCCAGAGTTTTGGACTGCCGCGACGACTTGCGGGTCGAGTTGCTTCGCACGGTCGAGCATCCCGTCTGTGATCAAGTTCCCAAGCGCTGTCTCGTTCTTACGTACGCTCGGTTTCGTCACATCGCCTCGGTCCCGAAGGTTTTCGAACTCAGCGAGTGCATTCGCACCAATTTCCATATTTTTCAGTTCTTTGATTTCCTCAGCGTATGGGGCAAGGAGTTTGACTGCTTCCGGGTCCGGAGCGTACGTCTTCACATCAATCAACTTCCCGGCTTGTGAGACGACTTTACCATCTTTGTCGAAGACGACGTCTAATGTTCCTAAGTAGTCTCCATATTGATACGCTTGCACGATGACCGTCGGTGCCTGTTTGCCCTCGGTAATGACTACAGGTTCATCCAACTGCGAATGGGAGTGACCTCCGATAATGATGTCGATTCCCTCTACATGTTTTGCCAACTCTAAATCGTTATCAATCGCTGGGTTGTCATCAAACCCAAGGTGAGATACGGCAACGATTTGATCGACACCCTTCGACTTGAACGCGGCAACCGCCTTCTCAGCCTCTGCGATATAATCTTGGAATTTGATCGGGCCAGGACTTGAAATATTGGCCGTGTCTTCCGTTGTCAAACCGAAGAATCCGACCTTTTTGCCGTCCACGACTTTGATGATGCCTTCGTAAAGATGACCAGCGTATGGTTTATCTGTCACTTTATCTTGATACAAGTTTTTCAAGTATTGATCGCTGCTGTAATCGACGTTCGAGCTGACAAACGGGAATGAGGCGTTCTTGGCAAATTCAGAGAACTCTTCGTGCCCCGCATCCGTGCCGAGATCGAATTCATGGTTCCCCGGTACCATGATGTCATATTTCATATAATTCATCAGCTTCAAGTCAGCTTGTCCTTTGAATTGGTTGAAGTACAGTGAACCCGAGAATACATCTCCCGCATCTATAAGAATTCGGTTCGGATTCTCTGAACGGAGTTCATTGATGACGGCAGAACGGTTCGGTGCGAAGTCGAGCGAAGCGTGCGTGTCGTTCGTGTGCATGAATGAAAGTTCATACCCTTTCACTTCATAAGGGATCTCAATCGAGACCGTCTTCCCTCGGTGCGTATAAGATGCCGTAGCCGTAAATTGCCCGATCTTGTCCGTTGACAGGTTCGACCATTTCACCGGCTGCGGTACGGTACGGTCTACGAATTTCACAAGAAGCGTTTTCAACGTCCCGTTGATTTTGTCTCCTTGTCTAAATGAAAGCGGTTCTGTTGGAGGTAAAATGGCCGAAGGATAGTTTAAAATACGAATCTGCTTTTCGACATAGTTGTTCGTGCCCAGCACTTTGCCTTTTATCGACTGATAACTGTACACGTTTTTCTGATCGACCCATGACGTGTACCATTCGATTTTATGTCCCCGATATGTACGATCAAGTACCGCATTTAAGTTACCGTTCAAAACGATTTTTGCCTTAAGCTTTGTCGTCTTGCTCGCTGGCGCCGCCTCTGTGACAACAACCGGCGCAATCGCCGATACCGTTACTGCGGCGGCAAGCATCCCCTGATACAGCTTGCGCGTTTTCTTTTGATACATACTTTTTCCTCCTTAGATGTAACAAGAATGACCGTTCCTGAAGTCAAACGTCCAACAGAATCCCTTTATAAACAGCCGATGGAAGCGTTTCCAATAATGTGGTACGACTTCACTTTAAAGATACGCAATTACACACTTAAACACAATTCTTTTTTTGTAAATATTCCGTTATTTCCTTTTGTTTTGGAATACCGTTCTATCCAAAAAAGGTATGGAAACCCACTCCATACCTTTCTTTACATGATTTAGAAACGGAAATAAATGAACGGGTTAAAGCTGCTCGCGACGACATAAGACACGGCAAACACCAAGACGAGCGACAAATACCCGTAACGCAAGAATCCAGCCGATGCAACGACCCACGTTTTATTACTACGTTCTTCAAGCGTCAGTATATATTCGCCTAACATCTTAGGAAGCGGTGTGGCGGCAATGATTGAGATGAGCAAAATGATACCGTATTGGGATAAGTAGTACATCGCTTGCGAATCCCACAAGCCGCCCTCGCTCAATCCAAACATCGCTTGTAAATAAGTGATCGCATAACCGAAGTTGTCAGCGCGGAAGAACACCCAGCCGATGATGACGATGAACAATGTCAATCCTAGAGAAAGCGCAGACGGGAGCGCCTTCAACCATTTGCCGAGGAAGGCGCGCTCGAGCATGATGAACATTCCGTAATACGCCCCCCATGCGATAAACGTCCAGCTCGCCCCATGCCATACCCCGGTCAACAGCCAAACGACGGCCAAGTTGCGATACGTACTAACCGCGCCGCCGCGATTCCCACCTAGCGGGATGTACACATAATCACGGAACCAGCTTCCGAGCGAGATGTGCCAACGACGCCAAAACTCAGAGACCGAACGTGAAATGTACGGATAATTAAAGTTTTCAAGAAAATGGAAACCGAACATACGACCGAGACCGATCGCCATATCCGAATAACCGGAGAAATCAAAGTAAATTTGTAGCGAGTAGGCAATGATCCCGATCCAAGCAAACCCGGTCGACAAATCGCCGCTTGACTGAGAGAATGCTTGATCTGCCACATAGCCGCAGCTGTTGGCCAAAATCATCTTTTTCCCTAATCCGATGACGAACCGCTGGACGCCGGACGCAAAATCATCAAGCGTCTCTTTACGCTCATTGATCTCGTCGGCGACGGTTTGATAGCGGACGATTGGTCCGGCAATCAATTGAGGGAATAGCGAGATGTACAACGCCAAATCGAGCGGATTACGCTGCACTTTCCCTTCTTTGCGATACACATCGATGACGTAACTCATCGCCTGAAACGTAAAGAACGAGACGCCGATCGGTAACGGAATCATCGGGTCGGTGAGGCCTAACCTAAAGACGGCATTCACGTTCTCGATGATAAAGCTCGTGTACTTGAAGACAGACAGTAACAGCACGTTACCGAGCACCATCGCTCCGACTAGCCATTTGGCAATTTTAATGTCCTCACGATAGCGGTCGACAAGCAATCCGAACGTGTAGTTCATGATAATCGAAGTAATCATCACGAACGTATATACCGGTTCTCCCCACGCATAAAATAAGAGGCTCGCGATCAACAGGATCGTATTTTTTAAAAATCGGGGTGACACATAATAAATGAATAAAGTCAGTGGTAAAAAGACAAATAAAAAGATTGTTGAACTAAAGAGCATCGGTATATCCTCCTTGACATGACAAAAGACTGCTTCTGCTTAAGAAGCAGTCTTTATCATCTTACGCTTCGAATCGGTTGATGATCGCATCGACAATCCGACGCGAAGCCTCTCCGTCCCCATACGGGTTAGACGCTTTCGCCATCGCATCATGTGCGGCTTTGTCTGACAACAGCTCATCGGCAAGGCCGAAGATCGTCTCTTCGTCCACACCAGCGAGTTTGAGTGTGCCGGCAGCAACACCCTCAGGACGCTCGGTCGTATCACGTAGGACGAGGACAGGTACACCAAGAGAAGGCGCCTCTTCCTGAACACCACCCGAGTCTGTCAAAATCAAGTGCGCTCGTGAAGCATAGTTGTGGAAGTCGAACACATCGAGCGGTTCAATCAAGTGCACGCGGTCTAGTCCGTCGAGAATCTCATTCGCGAGCTCGCGTACGACCGGATTCATATGAACCGGATAGACGACTTCGATGTCCTCATACTTTTCAATCAACCGGCGAACGGCACGGAACATGTTGCGCATCGGCTCACCTAAGTTCTCGCGTCGGTGTGCCGTTAACATGACGAGCCGTTTGTCCGCTGAGACGATCGAATCGAGCAATACGCTCTCATAATCGTCACGCACAGTCGTCTTCAACGCATCAATCGCTGTGTTCCCCGTCACGAAGATGTCTGCTTCCGTCTTGTTCTCCCGCTTCAAATTGTCAGCCGACGTCTCGGTCGGTGCGAAATGAAGATCCGCCATGACGCCTGTCAGTTGACGGTTCATCTCTTCCGGATACGGTGAATATTTATTATACGTCCGCAGTCCTGCCTCGACATGTCCGATGGCAATCTGGTTGTAGAATGCGGCGAGTGAGGCGGCAAATGTCGTCGTCGTATCTCCATGAACGAGGACGATATCTGGCTTCGCTTCTTTCATCACCTCGTCTAAACCGTGAAGAACGCGCGTCGTCACGTCAAAGAGTGTCTGTTTGTCTTTCATGATATCTAAGTCATAGTCTGGCTTGATCTCAAAAAGTGAGAGTACTTGGTCAAGCATTTGACGATGTTGCGCTGTCACGACGACGATCGGCTCGATATTTGAGCGTTTTTTCAACTCTAAGACGAGCGGAGCCATTTTTATCGCTTCAGGACGTGTCCCGAATACAGTCATTACTTTAATCATTTAAAAAATCCCCTTCTATTTAACCCATTGCATCTGTACAACTTCGATGCAATAGCCTATTTATTCCATGAAAAATTCCAACAATTGATCATAACAAATGATATAGAAGCCGAATATGGAAATTTCCACCGTACAATCCATGAGCATTATACGCCTATTTCAGCTTGTGAATCAATTACAAGATGATGACATTGTAGAAATCCACGCGATTTCGTCACGGACGACCCGATCGATTCCACATCGATCCTGTATATGGCGGCTTGCCTCAGCCGAAAGTTGTAGGAATCGTCCTTCGTTTTCAATCAGTGTCTTCAAATGATCGGCGAGACCCTCGACGTCTTCAGATCGGGCAAGCAGCCCCGACACGCCATCCTCCACGAATTCAGCGATAGCGGCCACGTCGTTTGTGACGGGGACGAGACCGCTGCTCATCGCCTCACACATCGACACACCTTGCGAGTCGAGCCGGGTCGGACATAAAAAGATGCCGTTTTCTTGATGGAGGGCGTAAATCTCGTCACTCGTCAAAAATTGCTGCTTCACAATCACGTTTGGCAGTTCGCGCACCGGGGCGAGCGTCTCGCCAAATAGCGGACCGTCCCCGTAGAACGAGAACGTGACGTCTTCGAACCACGGCTCATCCTGTAACCGCAGCACGGCGGCCACCGCCAAATCATTCCCATACTTCGTCGTATGATACGGGCGGATCGAGAGGACGTGGAAACGAGCGTCTCCGTCTTTTGGCTGATACCGGAAATGACGGTCATCGATTGGGTTCGGGATCGTCGTGCTACGCTCGGTCACTTGTTTCGCGTCGACTTCAGCCACTCTCGTCTTGAACCAGTCGGAGACGTGGACGAACGACACGTAGGGATCATCGCCCCGATACAGCCGTGACATCAGCCCGAGTTGTTGTTCTTTACGCGTTTTCAATTCGAGTGCATGTCGTAAATCGTCCGCGTTGTCTAAAAACTGGAACCATCGGCGGTACCATGCTTCCGTCTCCACACCATGAATCCAGACGATTGTCGGGATGCGCGGTTGATACGAACGCGTCATCTCATAGATCGTCTCGTTAAGGAAATGAATGAGCAGAGAAGTCGCGCCACTTGCGCGGGCAATCCATTCCCCGAAGCGCGGTGCCGCTTCGATGACGTCAATCCCTTCGTGCGTATACGTCCGGACCACATCGTCTTCGGTCCGAACGATATGGACGAGCGGGCGCACACCTTGCCGTACATACTCTCGCAGGCGCGTATGAATGAACCCGTGACGATAAAGGTGGCTGGCGTGCGGGTAAGCCGTCGAAATCACGAGCGTGTCGGCCTCAGGGACGGTGAACGGTTCGCTCTCGGTCTCCCCTCGCAGGCGTAACGGAGACACACGAAGCACCCCTTCCCCGCTGAGGCGGTAATGAAGTTTCACTTGGACCGTATCTCGATCGATTGCGACCCAGTTCGTCTTGCCCGGCTCGACGACAGTCGTCCGCGTCACGTCGTCGGACGTCATCTGTTCAAGTAAGAAACGGACAGAGAGTCGCGGGTCGACGGACGCATCGAACGTGACCGCGAGCCAACGAAGTCCACTTTGCGGAATCTTTTCAAACCCGTGGACGACTGTCGCCGGGTCCGTCTTCATAAATTCGAGGTCGCCCTCTTGGCTGAACCGCCGCTTGACGGTCCGGCCGACGAGATCGACACGCCGTTCCATCAGCGTACTTCCTTTCGCACGAAGCGAGCGAAGACCGACGACTCAAAGTGTTCTAACCGCCGTTGCATCGTCTCATTCTCGATTGTGAGCCGGTTCACTTCAGCCTCGGCTGCCTCGAGCGCTTCACGAGTCGCCTCACAGCTTGTGTGCAACTGTTTATACTTTTGCTGTTGCTCGTTGAGAAGCCGTTCTAGCTTCTCTTTTTCTTCTGTTACCTTTTTCACGTCTCGTGCATAGCGTCCGACCGTTTTCGTCGAATCGGCGATGGTTTCTTTTAAAGATGCGATTTCGGCTTCATACCGCTCATAGCGGACCAACGTCTTTTGCATCATGTTCTCGATATCACGTTCAAGCGCCTCATATTCAAGTTTCCAATCGATGTCACGCATACGTTTATCCCCTTCATCAATGTCTTCTCTTACATTATGCCAAACAATCTCACGATGTACAAAAGATGTTGAGATGAAACGAAAGGACCTACTCCACAAATGTGAGTCAAGTCCTTTCGCGTAATGGATTCAGTTCATCGATGCACCTTCAGGTTTTGGTTATCGATGCTCAACATCCGATATCCTTCGACTCCATATTCGGCCGTCGATTGCCCGGTCGTGATTTTCTTGACCGATTCATCAATTGCTTCTTTCAAGAAGATATTCATTTTGGCCACAGCTTTATCAAACTGGAGCGCCGGCACGTAAGAAAATTCCGAATCCTCGTTAATGATCTGCGTCGCGCCCGCTTCAGCGACCATATAAGACGCTTTCCCGATGATCTCGGCTGTGCTATATTTCGTCGCGAGCATCAAATCTTTCAAATAATCGCCACCGTACTCGTACGCTGCGTTGAAACTCGTGACGTAATCATCGCCGATCATCTTGCCGAGCGTCTGATACTTCGATAGGCTGTCCTTCCAGTAGACTTGGATCGATGCATCTTGTTCAAACCGCTTATACAAGTCCTTCATGTCTTCAGACGCCTCGACAATCAAATACAGCGTCTTCGCCTCGTAGGTTTGACGTTTGAACTGTTCGACGATCCGATCGACCTCGTCAGCTTGCGCCTCTTGTACGACCGCCACTGAAGGGACGTGCACACGATACGGGATGTCCGCCTTGTCGAGAATGAACGTTAACCGGTGTTCGTACGTGTGGTGCTCGAGCACTTCACGAATACCGCGCACTTGCTTGTCATGGTAGACCGCTTCATCCGTCATGAGCTCTTTTAACGCCGATTCCATCTTCGCTTCATCCTCGGTGACACTGACGAGCTCACCGAACATCTGCTCGACACCGAGCGAGTACGTGCTGATGATCGGCGTCCCGCAAAGGAGACCCTCGAACACGCGACGCGAGAACATCGTTGGTGACTGTTTGACCGTGTTGATGTTCAACATGATTTTATAGCCTTTATACGCCTTGTCGATCTCGTAAAATTCGAGCACGCCTTCGATATCGTCCTCGAACTCGGCCGGGAAGCGATGGTTCGGCATGAGGTTGAATTGGTTTTTTTCATAGTTGCGGTCATAGATCGTCAATCCGTACGGCTTCGCGACGCGGAGCAGACGATCCATATCCCGGGCCCGTTCCTCGTGAAGGGAGTAGTATGATCCCGCGAAACATGCTTTTGGAATCCGTCCCTCTTTCAAGCTGATCGGGTTTTGTAGCTTCGGCTGTCCGGCGAACGGGAGCGCATAGACGCGCTCGTGGCCGCAATCTGTTTGATAAGACGGGACACGGTTCTCGTCGGTCGTCATGACGATGTCGACGAGCTTTGCCGTCTCGATGAAACGTGCGTAGTGGACCGGGTCTTCTTTGTTCCAAAAGACCGTCGGAATGTTACGGCTCTTACACCAAGCGACGAGCTCACGGATTGTTTCCGCGTTCGTCTCTCCGTAATAACCGATCTTTTTGTTCCACAACCCGTTGTTTCCTTCCCAAGCCGACTCGATGAAGACGAGGTCCGGACGCTCGGTCATGATCTGTTCTTTCCAATAATCCGGGTGCAGCGGCAACAAGTCTGCTTCAAGACGATAGTTTTCGAACGTAAATTTGTCCATGATCACACCGATCTTGATGCGACCGAGCTCGCGCGGTGCGAGATATCCTGTTTGATAGGCTTCGTGGTCGTTGACCCATTCTTTCTCTTGATTGTTCACAGAAATCTCCTCTTCAATCTTTGATAGTTGGACTTCTCGAATCGTGAACGTCCCCTGCCCTTTGACGTTGAGGGCGAGACGCCACGTATCGACGTCACGGTTCGGGCGGACGCGTGTCACACCATTGAACATGAGGTTCACGATCTCGACTTTTCGTTTCGTCTTCGACTCATATCCAACGAGCATCGGCATGACGTCGATGTCAGGCGAGCGCGAGCCGAGGATCGAGAACTCATAGTAGCCGTCGTGTGTCACTTGTGCGAACGGCTCGTCTGGTAATAGGGCGTAGTTATTGTTCGTCTCGCGGAACGAGATGTACTTTTTCTTCCCACTCGGCAGGTTGACACTCGCATGGAGCACACCGTCCTCGTCGTGTAGGCGATAGTTGGCGTTATAAGCGCCTCCGTACCATTGGCGTGCATCGATCGGCAGGCTGATCCGTTCGTCAGGCAAGACGGCAATATTTTGATAGAGGGCCTCAATCCGTGTGTATGACCCTGCTCCGTTCAGTCTCATTTTGAGCGTGAACGAGCTGTCTAACGCTCCGAATTGCAACGTCCGTGCCTCGCCCGCCTCGACGATGTGACGCTTCGTCACGCCGTTCGTCGCTTTAACTTCCACGACGAGATCGATGCCGCCGGGTGAAGAGACTTCCCCTTCGAACCCGCACACGATCGACATTTCGCCGAGGACCGGAATAGGTGCCTCGGTCAATTCGATGTATTGATAAGCCGCTTCACCGAGCGACGCGATGATTGTATCCCCGTCCACTTGAACCGTTTCACTCGTTCTGACGCGCCCCGCGAGCGGGAAGCGTTCCGGCAAGAAGATCGTCGGACAAGTCAAATGGGTTGATGCAGTCGTATTCATAACGTTCCTCCCGTGCCTACGGCGCTCGCTTCCATGAGCGAGACCATCTCCTCATACACCGTGTCAATATCATACCGTTCGTGGACGAATTGCTTCACTGCCTCGGACGCCGCTTCCGGGTCGACCGTCAAGATGCGTGCAGGCGCTTGTGACCAGTCGTCCATGATCCATTCCCGGCGATAAATGGTCTCGGCCCCGTCCCAATGACGGATGACGGGATAAGCACCACTCGCCATCCCTTCGGCGACCGCCAAATGGAAGCTCTCAAAGTCGCTCGTCGACAAGATGAAACCGATTTGTTCATACCAAGACGCCATATCGTCCCCGTGTCCCGACCATTCGACCCGGTCGGCCCAAGCAGCCTCGTTGATCCGCTTCTGAATCGTCTGGTAATGGTAGCGCTCATCTGCGTTATTCCAAATCCAAGGCACTTGCTCAGGGCGACGGCTCTTGATGACGAGGCGGAAGCGCGGGTCTTCGCTCCACACTTGTTCGAACGTATCCAAAGCGAGGTCAAGGCGCTTCAAAGATGGCAACACGCCGACGACACCGATCGTGAAGCGGGCGCTCTCCCAATCTTTCGGACGAGCGAGCGTTGTCGTGTCGACGTAGTTCGTAATCAGGCGCATCTTCTCCGAATCAATTTTGAATATCCGGCGGAACTCCTCTAAGATGTACGGTGAGATGGCGACGATGGCGTCGATGTTCTCATACGTGAACCGTTTCGGAAACACGGTCTTGCGCTCTTGGGCGTGCATCCGGACGATCAGTCTTTGATGCGGGCGCTTATAGCGCGAGTACCATTCGGCGTTCCCGAGTCCCCACTCGCAGAAAATGATATCGGCCCATTCGATCAACGTTCGGCTCCGCGCTTCATCGTGGACGCTATGGCTCGACCAGTCGTCGATTTGAATCTCGTAGCGCCCTTCTGACTCGAGACGAGACAGGAGCGGACGGATAAACTTCAGGTCGTGACCGGCGAAGACGACTTTTTTGCGCACCACCGGTTTTGAGGCATCGTTTTGCATGATCCCGTCTAACGCATCGCGTCTTCTGAGCGCACGTTCGAGCTCTGTTTTCACTTTTCGTTGCAGGGCGTTAAAGTCCAAATCTAGCATAGGTCACTTTTTCCTTTTCTTTTTGTTTTTATAGTTGACGACTTTCCGTTTGAACGTCCAATACGAGCGGCTCAAGCGGCCAAATTTCGACCCGGCGAGCGCCTCATATTTTTTATCGATTCGTTCATAGTCGGCCTCGAGCTTCTGATACTCGACTTCGAGGTCGCGCAGGCGCGCCTCTGTCTCGACGACACGATTGATGAGTTCCTCATTCAGACGGAGGCTTTCGATATAATCGTTCAAGTACTTCCGTTCTTGTTGTCTATCCAAAGTAGGGTCTCCTTTATTCAAAAAAGTTCGATTGAAGCATGGCCAAGGGTGACATCGACAGGTTTGACGTCATGCAAAATGTAACGATAGGCAAATTTAAGAAACTTTGTTTCAGGCCGTAGCTCAAACGTCTCCTCGATGTCATACGTATTCCCGTTTTGAACGAGTGTACGCACATCCATGTCGAGCTTACGACGTTCGTCGTATTGAAGCAAGAACAATTCAAATTCGTGCGGTTCGGTCGAGTTGATTTGGAACGAGGATTTGATGCGCACGTTTCCTTCGCCACGGACGAACAACTCATCTCGATAAATTTTGCTTGGCGGCAAACTAAACGGTTGATCGAACAATTGGATGTACAGTTTGTCGTCGAGCGATGTCGGGCGCAGCTCGAACACGGCCGCCCATCCTTTCTCGGTGGCACGTACCTTGTCCTTGACCCCGACGTTCGGGTTGTAGTTATAGATGGCCGGTAAGATGTTGATCGTTCTCATGTTTCTCCCCTTCTCCTAAAAAAGAGCCCCTCGACGCCGAGGGGCACTCTCACCTTGTTGATTCGCAAAAGATGCGCCACTACTCACCGGGCGAGGATCGTCGTCTCCCCTAAGCCCGTGTCCGCGAGAACGGTCGTACGGACCGCCTGCTTGGATTGTTTGAATTGTGCTTGCTGCTCTTTCGTCAAATGTCTGAACCAAAATAGGAATTTATTATACTCTTTAATGACATCTTTCGAGGGCCCGTACATCCGGATCTCCCCGTACTCGAGCCAGAGCACTTGCGTACAGAAGTCGCGGACTTGGTTGATCGAGTGACTAATAAAGAAGATCGTCTTGCCTTGCTTTTTGAACTCGTTCATCCGGCTGATGCATTTGTCGGTGAACGTCTGGTCACCGACCGAAAGCGCCTCATCGACGATTAAAATGTCTGGGTCGATATTGATGGAGATCGCAAAACCGATCCGGGCCTTCATCCCACTCGAATACGTCTTGACCGGTTGATGGATGAAGTCACCGATGTCCGCAAATTCGATGATGTCAGGCGTCAACGCCTCGATCTCTTTTTTCGTCAACCCGAGCATCAAACCTTTCAGCTCGATGTTGTCCATCCCCGACAAGTTCCCGTTCAAGCCAGACGAGATGGCGATGAGCGATGGTTTGCCGGCGAGCGTGATGTGCCCATGCGTCGGCGGCATCACGTCAGCGAGCAAGTTCGACATCGTCGACTTTCCCGATCCGTTAATGCCGATGATGCCGACGACTTCACCGGGCGGCACCTCGAACGTGACTTCTTTCAACGCATAAAACTGTTTGCCGCGCGCCTTACCGGTCATCATTTCCGTCAGCTTGTCCATCGGCTTACGATAGAGCGTATAGCGTTTCGATACGTTCTCAAACTTCACATGTGCGCTCATAAGGATCCTCCTAACGGATTAAATGTAATCGATAAAGTAACGGCGGAAGCGAACGTGAACGACTGCGCCTAGGAAAAAGACACCGAGGACGACAGCCCAATAGTAGAGCCCATATTGCCAATTGTCGGCGAGCCACGACGTCCCGAGAAACATGGAACGATAGCCTTCGACAAGATAATAGAGCGGATTGATCATCAAGATCTTCGCGAACAGACCGGTCGGCACCCAAAAGATCGGGGTCAAGTACATCATCATCCGCATGACGGACATGAGCAGGTTCTGTAAATCGCGAACGATCGTCGTGAGGGCGGACGTGAGCAACGCAAGCGCATAAAGGAGCGCGAGTGAAGACACGACCAAATAGATGAGCCAGAGCGAATGCAGTCCTGGCACATAGCCATACGCCAACATCAGAACAAACGTGATCAGCACCATTCCGAGATGTCGATAAAAGAGCGAAAGGATAACGTACGCCGGGATCGTGCTGAGCGGGAAGCTCATTTTCGATACCATCGCGACTTTCGAATAGACAGACCGTGCCCCCGTCGTGATCGCCGGACTGATGAAGAACCAGACGACGATCCCGGAGACGAGCCATGGAAGAAACGGCACACCATCGATTGGCGCGCCGCTTCGAATTCCAAATCCGAATACAAACCAGTACACCGCGACTTGGAGCGTCGGGGTGAACAGTTCCCAAAAGAAACCGAGGTATTGCATACTGTTGTTACTTTTCGCTTCATATAAAGACAATCTGAAAATGAGGTACAGGTTCTCGTAAAGTTCGAGCAACACTTTTTTCGCAGATTGCATCATCTTCACCTTAGAGCGTGATGTTCGCTTTCGTATGGTTGTAGAGGTTGCCGTAGTTGACGACGGTGACGTCTCCCTCTCCCTTGACGATGTTGCGTGTGTCGAAAATCATCGGCTGGCGCATCGAACGCTCTAGCTCGGCGAAGTCGAGCGCTTTGAACTCGTTATGGTCGACGAGGATGAGGACGAGGTCCGCCCCTTCGAGCGCTGCTTCTTTCGAGACGAGGTCGAAGTGTTTCGATGAAGATACAGGGACGTGCGGGTCATGGACGGCGACGTTCATGCCTTGCTCAATCATCATCTCGATGATCTCGACGGCCGGGCTCTCGCGCATGTCGTCGACGTTTCCTTTATACGTCACGCCGAACGCCGCGATTTTCGCGTCGGTCTGTCCTGATACGAGTTTTTGAACGTTTTCGACGACGTAAGCCGGCATCGACACGTTCGTATCACGTGACAATTTGATGATTTTTGCAAGTTCAGGCTGTTTCGCGACGATGAAGTACGGGTCGACTGCGAGACAGTGCCCACCGACACCCGGTCCCGGGCTATGAAGGTTGACGCGCGGGTGCTTGTTCGCCATCTCGATCACGTCGAGGACGTTGATGTCGAGTGCGTTACATACTTTCGCAAGTTCGTTCGCGAGCGCGATGTTGACGTCGCGGAACGTGTTTTCCATCAACTTAGACATCTCTGCCGTCTTCGCGTCCGTCTTGATGATCTCGCCTTTTACGAACGTGCCGTATACTTTCGCGCCGGCTTCTGAACACTCAGGCGTGATGCCGCCGACGATGCGGTTGTTGTAAACGAGCTCATGAAGAATTTGTCCCGGAAGGACACGCTCTGGGCAATGGACGAGGAAGATGTCTTCGCCGACCGTGAAGCCTGCTGCTTCGACGAGCGGTTTGACGTGGTCGTCCATCGTACGTGGGGCGATCGTCGACTCGACGATGATGACGTTGCCTTTCTCGACGTACGGAAGGACGCGTTTCGTCGCTTCTAATACGTAGGTAAGGTCGCACGATTTATGCTCGTCGTCATTGTTTGGTGTCGGGACGGCGATGATGAACGCGTCCGCTTGTTCCGGTTCGAGTGATGCACGGAACTTGCCTTTCGCGACGACGTCTTTGACGACGTCCCCGAGGCCTGGCTCTTCGATGTGGATCTCGCCACGGTTCAACTTATCAACGACTGACTGATGGATGTCCACGCCGAGCACGTCGACGCCATATTGCGCGAAGACTGCAGACGTCGGGAGTCCAATATATCCTAATCCGATTGTACAAACTTTCATGATTCATATCCTCCATTTTCAATCCGTACGGTTTTCGCACGTTTACTCTTTCGATCAACACAAAGCAAACAGATTATACTACCGTACAGTCCGATAATCAATACTGTCTCTCAATTCAATCTCACATAGGAGAAATTCTACCGCAACGGCAGGTCATGGTCAAATTACAACATGACTACATTTTCGGTCAACAAACGTCACACGCTTGTCTTCTTCCTATTATATACCTGTGTTTCTAAAAGCACATCGGATCGCCTCGGCGGTCATCGCAAAAGGACGAAGCAGACTTAGCTGCTCCGTCCTTTACACAAGATGGTCATTAACCCATTTCAAACCTCTATATGCGTAACCTAAGGGAAGGTTTGCCACTTGATTTTACCATAACTAAGACGAAATAGAACAGTCTTTTCCTTATATATGCGTTTTTTTCAAATAACTATACCCGTTTTTTTCAAATGACCAAAGAGAAGGCGACCGAAGGGAGTTTCGGTCGCCGCAAGACTGGCGTGTCTAATAAGCTCTCTATCAAAATACCCGTTCCCCTTATTTCAAAACCGGATTTAGACACAAATTTTCAACATAATGGATGTTATGTGTAAATCAGGGCTTGTTTCACGTTAGAAAGTACGGATTGGCACACACGTCCAGAATGATGCCGGTCGAAAGGCTTTAGGCTATATCATGGTGCAGGAGGTGCCGATTTGCCATAACATCCATTATGCTCGAAACACCTAGGAATCCAATACGGGCCCGAGTCAGGACCGACCGATGACGATTGACGAACAGATTGAAAACTGGGAACCGATGATTTATTACGTGATCCGGATGCTGCATGTCCACCCGAACGAAGTCGACGATTGTGCACAAGCTGCACGCATCGCCTTATGGAAAGCGCTCCTCGACGGGCGCACGCTCTCGAAGACGTACTGCTACGTCCGGATACGCGGTGCCGTCCTCAACTATCGCGCGAGCCGAAAACGCGCCCTCGAGCATGAAGTGACGAAGACGGTGCTGCCCGAAGTCGCCTGTAGCGACATGTCCGTCGTCGAGTTCTTCGACTGGGCCTCGTCCGTTTTACCGCCCCGACATTATACGTTACTCTGTCATCTCTTAGACGGCCGGGAGGAGGAGCTCGGCTATTCGCCGAGCCGCCTCCGTGCCTATAAGGCCGAGTTAAGAAAAAAACTGATCGAGGAGGAACGACGATGACATTTAAAGATGCGGTCGCAAGGCATCTCGCTTACTTGGAGGCGACGAACCATGCGCCGAGCACGATCAAAAACGCGACATACAAATTCAACCAGTTCGAGACGATCATGGAGCCGATTCACGGGGCACCGCTCCTCTTGTCCGCCTGCACCGAGCGAGAAGACGTGATCCCGTACGTCACCGAGATGAAGCACGGGCGGAGCGGACGGACGCTCAACAACTATTTAAGCGCCCTGCGCACGTTTTACGATTGGGCGATCGAAGAAGGACACGTCGCGACCAATCCGTTCAAGAAGATTTATGTCAAAGACGAGCGCGGCGAGAGCGATATCCCGCTCACGAAGGCCGAAGTCGAGGCGACGCTCGAGCGGGTGAACGACCCGGTCTACCGCGCCCTCCTCACCGTCCAATACTACGCCGGACTCCGTGTCAGCGAAGTGACGCACTTGACGTTATCCGATGTCGACTGGACCCGGAAAGTGCTCCTCGTCCGCAAAGGGAAAGGGAACAAGACGCGGACCGTCCCGATGAGCCAGGCGCTCGAAACGTGTTTGGCGACGTACATCGAGGAGGACCGTCCCCGAAAGAAAGACGTCCCCTACGTCTTCCCATCGAAGCGCGGGCGCGTGATCAGCACGACGACGCTCAACAGCCATTTGAAGGCGGCCGCCCTTGAAGCGACCGGGCTCGAGAAAACGTCGCACAAACTGCGGCGCGCTTTCGCCTCCCAGTTTTTAGAGGCGACAGGTGAAGAGATGCTCCTCGCCGACATCCTCGGCCATGAGAATTTGAACACGACACGACAATATGTCATGCCGAGCGAGGAGAAGAAACGGGCCGCCGTCGAGAAGATGATGCGGCAATCGTGAGCTGGATCAAATCAGAGAAACGGAGAAGAAGCGTTCTCCGTTTTTTGCTTGCCAACCGTTACAAAATACAATATAGTTAATTTGTAATCACATCTAATCACATATTAAGGAGTGGGGAAAATGAATACCGATAAACAAGTATGGATCGTCCGCCCGTTACCGCACGGCAAGAACCGCATGCAGGAGTTCTTACAACAAGACCGCATCGCCATCGGCTATCCGGCCGGAACGTCTTTTGCCAACAAAGGTGTCGAGGATTTGCGTCTCGCCCTCGAACAGAAGGGATGGGAGACGAGCTTGAAAAATGTCACGCAGTTCATGCTGAAGTTTGAGATCGGTGACTACGTCATCGTGCCGGATGATAATCAGCAAGACGTCTATATCGCCGAAGTGACGTCCGACTATATTTATGAAGGTCAGTTCGACTCGAAGGACCAAGGGTATCCACACCAACGCGCCGTCCGCTGGCACTTCGATAAAAAACCGTTGGCACGCCAGACGTTACCGGACGAGCTGCGCAGCTCGCTCCGCTTCCCTGGGGCCATCGCGAACATCGCGAAGCATTATGAGATTGTTGAGCGGCTCATCTCCGAGGAGGATACAACGGGCGTCACGCAAGGTGAATCGGTCACACTACATGAGAAAGCCCGTCGTGTACTTGATCACTTGCTCGACCATGAGGACCCCCTCGTCCGTCTGCGCGCGGCTGAAATCGTACTCCAAAAATGACAAGAGGGAGGCTGATGAAAAATCATCAACCTCCCTTTTGTCATTCATCGGTTCAACATATGTGTCAGTTACTTCTTCCCTTGTATAAGATAAGCCCGCTGAAGGCGCATCAGCGGGCTTATCTTATACGGCTTGGTTTAAGACATAGACGTCTTTTGCGAGCGACGCCATGTCTTCCTGGCTCAAAATCGAGTTGTTGAAGTCGTTGTAGGAGAAGGCGTGCGCCGCAATTTTTTGCGCAATCACGGCCTCACTGTCTGCTGTACGACAAGTCGGGAAGTCGAAATCGAGTGCTTGAGCGAAATGTTCGACCAACTCGTCGTAACGTTCGAGTCCAGTCAACGTCAACATGTAACGTCCTTTTTTCGGGCGAGAGAGCGCGCCTTGACGGTACAATCGTGACAGGCAACCGCGTACGATGGCTTCCTTATTTTTTGCGCGACCTGGTGTCAGTTCGCTCCAATGAGTGAGGTTTTTGCGAAGCCGAATGGCGACCGTATCAATCCAGACGACTTCTTTTCCGGCTTGCTCCAATTCAGTCATCGTTTTTAAAGCGAGATAATCGAATTGAGAACCGATGAAGAAGCCTTCCTCCCGTTCAAGTGTGAATCCGTTGCTTGTTGTCATATGTTTTCCTCCTGTCGAATGTTGTGCGCCTTGCTTACATCTCGACTATACGCTAGGGATTCAAGTGATCGATAGGTTCATGATATAGGGAAAATATCCCCTAAAAATCCATCCTATTATCGACTGAATTTATGTTATAAGCTAAAAATGTAAGGTAAAACCAATTCAATAACCAGGAGGAATTTTAATGAATCCAATCCACAAGGAACAAGTAGAACGAACCCACGTAGACTTCGTAAACATGTGCGGAGCATTTTCAACAAGCAAACAACAGTCAGCTAGAAAATCGGTGAATGCAAGATTCCTTACCAAGGTCATATTTGTCACATGTCTCGTCAAGGAAAAACCAATTCCAAAAAACCTTAACTTTTCATCGCTTGCCTATTGGAATAAAAGTGCACTGGTTGAACACAAAGATCAGTTAAATTCGTTGCTGGGAGACACACTAGCCCGGAAGACTTTATCTTCATTGCTCAACAATCCATTTGCCCCGTTTGAGAACAGCTCGATGGATGACGAACAAAAAATCAGCGCATCTCTTCAATTCATGGAAGAAATCACTGACGTCTTATATATTTATTTGGATAATACAGAGTTATACGAGGAAGGGAGTCTCGTTTCGGAAGTCAACCGATATTTGGATAAATCAATGCGCTTCAACGCTGACGTGTTCTACACCAACTACCTCAACTTTCAGAACCACAAAGAACTAGGAATAGTCGAGACATCTGACCCTTCCATTGCGATGTATGAACCTTCCGATTTCAAACAGATCCTTTATCGAACATGGGAAGCATACATCGAAGGGAAGACTGTTCCCCAGCAAATCACTGACCTCATGTTCGACTCAACATTCGATGACGAAATGGACAAGCTGTTCAATCGCCTCTTCTTCACAAAAGGCAGACTTAAATTTTTCACTTATCCTGTTCTTCATAGCACATCGAAAGATGGAGAGGAAAGTCCGTTTGTATTAATCGCGTTACCAAAAGCGGTACGTGAGGGGTTCGAATGGTCCGTCATTCATATACAGAACAGAGACGAGACCACCATAAACATCGATCAGGTTCCGTTCCATGGACTGCCATTCTATTTAGAGAATGTACTCCATTCAGCTGGAATCGATGAGTTGACGCGAGCACTAGAAGATCAGGCGAAACAATTCGTAAAAGTATAAAGCGACCAACAAACCCGTCATTCCTGTCTAATCAAGGAATGACGGGTTTTTCTTAATCCGGACAACATTCAATTAGTGCTTGCCTGATCATAAAAGGGAGGACGTTGATCATGCAACGCCCTCCCTTTACTCTATAGTTCTCGGTCAGCGCACGACCTTCACCGACAGCTTCCGTTCCAAATAATCACGATGTGTCATCTTGATCGTCACCGTCGTACCTGCTTTGAGTTTCGGAATCGTCAGACGATACGTGCTAAACGAGCTGACACGGTCAGGTTTGCTGATGGCTTTCGATCCGACATAGGCTTGTACGGTCGCGCCGGGTTGTCCCATGCCATAAGCCACCGTCTGCGTCGAGCGAATCGGATTGACCGTCATCGTCTGGATCAAGTCCAATACACGGACAGTCTGACTTCGCGCCACATAGCCCGGCTTCTCTTCGACGAGCGTAATCACGGTACTCACCGGTTGCGGCGGAATCGCCATCGAGAATGCGCCGTCTCTTCCGACCGGTGTCGGCTCGCTGATGGCTTTCGTCCCGGCATAGGCCGTCACCGTCGCGTCAATCATCCCGACCCCTCTGACCACATCCGAGCGATAGGTCGTCGGACGGACCGACATCACTGGTAAGACCCCTAACGTCTGAATCGTCTGTTTCGCCCCCCGGTACCCGGTTTTCCAATAGCGGAGCTCGACCGAGGTGCCGAGCGGTTGTCTCGGCATGTTCAAGGTGACTCGAGAAGAGGCACTCGCCGTCGCCGTGCTGACGATGTTGCCGCTCACGACTGCTTGCACGAATGTGCCGGCTGGTGCCAGCCCGTGTAGCGTCGTGCTCGAAGTTGTGAACGTTGCCACAGCCAAATCCGAAAACCGGTCCAACATCGCCGGTTTATTCAAGCGGAACGTATCCCCTTGTGCATTTGTCACATGCAAGTTGACGGGATCTAACGGTAAAGGAAGGTGCGAGATATTGAACGTCCCATCTCCTGCCAACTCTTGTTTGTACGTCTCTTCCCCCGCGACGAGGGTCACTTCTCCGCCTGGCATGCTCGGCACGACTTTCCCTTTTGTGCGAAGATCCCCTTTCGTCGCGATGCGGTCCAACGTCACAATCCGGGGCAAGATCACGGCTCTACTGGTCCCTTTGCCCGAATCCATCACGCGAAGCTCGACCGTGCCCGTCCCGAGTTGACTAGCCGGGACCTTGAATTCACCTTTCGAATTTGGATACACAGTCACTTGCCCTTTATTGCTTCGGACGCTCAGACCGACACCAGGCTTGACCACGCCCGTCAAGTCTTGCGTCGACAACGTCGGTACGTCGATTTGTTTAATGAATTGACGCATCACCGCCTCGACCGGCACGTCGTAAGTAGAACGGATGCCCGAACTGTCAATTAATGTGAACTTCCACGATTGACCGACGACAAGCTTCGCCGGGATTGGGACGTCAATTTCCCCTCTTGCATCTGCTTTTTGTGTCAGCATGAGCTTGTCACCGTGGCGCGCCTCTAACGTCGTTCCAGGCCCGACACTCACTTTCAAACGGTCGATATAATCATCCCAGTTAACCGGGAGTCGTTCTGCTTCGAAACGTTTCATCGCCTCATACGTGACACGGCCGGCTCGGTCTTTCACGCGCAGAACGAACTGCTGCGTCGAGACATACGGATGCGTGAACTGATAGGAAAGCACATCTTGGTTGACGACCGTACCTTCCGCGACCCGCGTCTCTTTCCCGGTCTCGTCTTTCACCAACAATTCGACTGTCTCGTCCGACATACTAAATGGACGATTTGTGAAGATGGCTTGTACTACTTTCTTATTTTTATACCAACTGAACGTCCGAGCTGAGACGGTCAACGTCTTCACATTGTCGGCATTTCCATCCGTCCAATACTTGATGGTCTCACCGTCTCGGAACGGCTCCTCGAGATCGATATCGAGCGTCCCGCCATGACTCTCGACGGTTTGTTCGTAGCGTTTCCCGTCTCGTTCGACCACGACGACATCACCGAGTTGGACACTCCCAAACGAGAGGGTACGACTCCCTTCGTAGACGTCACCACGATGAACGACGTCCGCCCCGATTCGTGGGACATCGGCTTTCGTCGTCGCGGTATTGCCGTTCTGATCGGTCGCCTCGACTTCCACGCGGCGTATAGATTCGAAATCATATAGCCGTACCGTCTCGTGTTCTTGTTTCCACGTCGAGCCCGGGAAGGACCCTGTCTGAAGCAACTCCCCCGTCCCGTCAAACGTTCGATACGTCAAAGTCGAGGTCGGTTCCGACATCGAGATGATGAGCGTCGTCCAGTTAGTCCGTTTCACCGCTTCGATGACCGGCGGAAGGACGTCCTTGACTTGAACCGTATGGCTATAACGCTGTGTCCCACTCGCATTTGTGACCGTGATTGTCATCGCATCTGACATCTGTTCGATTGGCAGGCTGAACGAGCCGTCGGCCGCGCTCGTCACGCTTTCGCCGTAGTCTGTCGAGACGGTCAAATTCGGCCCGGTCTTGCCGTTGATGACGGTGTCCGCGTTCGTGAGCGGTTCAAACGTCGCCGTTTTTCCGGTGACCGTGTCAGAGAACGAGACACGCGCCCCCGTCTCGTCCTCGATATCGACCGTGAAGCGGTCTCCTTCTGCGAACTCATTGCCTGGTAGCGTATAGATATAGTTACGGTTTTGAGCTTCAGTGCGATTCAGTGTGTACTGTCCGAACGCCCCATTCTTTCGCTCGAGCAACAGCTTCGCCGTCGGCACGGTCGTCTTTTCCTGGGCGAGTAAGACACGAAGCTCCCCGTTCGTCAACGTATATGTCGGCTCGGGGAGCGGACGCTCGTCGACGAGCTTGAACACTTTCGTCTGCATGGATAATTGTGGCGCCACGTCCAGCGCTTCGACTGTGACCGCCGCATTATGGGCGAGCGGAGGAACGTTGACAGAAAAATTCCCGTCTTGATCCGCGCGACTGCCGACAAACACTGATCCGTCATTGACACGAACGTACGTGTGTGGCTTCGTCTTCCCGGTGACGACCCAGTCGAGCGCTTTCGGCTCATCGACTTCAAACGAGAGGGTCTCTACCGGGATTTCAAAATCATTTGACCCGACCGAGAGGTAAATCATACTCGGTGCTCGGCCGTGGAAGCTGTCGATGCTGCACATGAACGTATTCGGGTGCTGGCCATAGCAACTGTTTCGGGTCGATGATAAATCGGTGCGATACGAGACCGCGTCGCCGCTCGCCCGCCATCCTGACACTTTCCCGTTCCACTGGTCGACAGGCAGGACGAGAGGCAGTGTTGCCGGTACCGTCTGGTCGTATGTAAACGTGTGCTCGTCCTGAATCACGCCCGCCACCGTGAACACATAGCGGCCCGACTTGCCGACGTATGGGAGGAAGGCACTCTCGGCGAAGGCGAATTGGAACACCCCATCCGCTTGCACCCGTGTCTGGGCGATCGGCGCGACCGACTGAGGCGTCGTGTTGCCGTCCTCGAGAAACACCAGTCTCACTTCGACACCAGGCAGACTGCGTCCATATAACCGAGCGCGTTCGGTCGGTGCCTCAAATAGCTCGAACGGATAAGCGGACGGTTTCGACAAATCAAATTCGACCGTCGGAGACGTCAAACCGCTATAAGACGTGTACGCCTTATACACTTCTCCTTGACGGGCGGGCACACGGACGACGCCCGTCCCGTCATACACGCTTCCTCCGACAAGGATGGACAGATTCGTCTGATGCGAATAGAAGTAGGCATCACTTCCGCTATGCCCGAGATAAAGCGGCGGCTCCAACTGCCCGACGCTCGCCGAGAAGAATTGTTCGCGAACCGGTTCGTCCGCATCTGTCGTGAACAGACGGATCGATGGTCCGACGGGATCGGACAATTCAAACAAAAAATTCCCATCCGCATCGGCCGTCGTTTCGACATATGACTCGTTCGAGACGAGCCCGATAGTCGAGCGTGCCAGCGCCTGCCCCGAGATTTGCGTGTCGGTGGCGGCAAACGGTTCGACACGGCCGAGCTCGGCCGCGCCGACAAACGGGATGCCTTGGACTACCGGGGCAAGGATCAAACAAAAGATGATCATCACCTTCCATGATTTGTGTATAACTTGACTCATTCTATCTCCTCATTTCCAATATTGTTCATTAATTATATTTTAACCCATAATAATGAAAAAAACATTCGGTTTTGGGCGTTTGAGGAAAATAGGATTGAATCAGCAGGTTGAAACATACAACTGCTTCCATTCGGGCTACAGTTCAATATTCTCGCACGACTGCTCTCTTGTCTTTAAATCACTCTGTCGTCGGTACGTTCCACTCGCGAACGCTAGAGTAAAATGGCTCTTACGCATTGTTAGGGAATAATGTCGGACTAGACCACTACAGAATCTACTAATATATTAATATATATTTTAGGAGGGCTCATACAACACCTTGATCCGCAACAATCTGAAACTGGCCCGCCCATACATGATGCGTTTGATCAATTTGAGCCGGTTGACGTGACCCTCGACGAGACCGTTGCTCTCAGGATTTTCACAAGCGTTCTTGATTCCTGCTGATTCTTTGAGCAGTCGCCGGACGAACCTGATAGTGAAACGATTCCTGCGTTCGAACTCTGACGTCAACAGGACGAGCATACCCGATCCGTCCATGTGCCGGATCGACTCGCGAAAGCTGTGGACGAAACAGAAAACAGGCCGAAGTTCCGGGAAGCGGATCAAGAGCTTGTCGACGACCTCTCTGCGCTCGGGAGCGTCTCCCATATGCCATTTCCACAGGTATCCGAGTGCGCGTTTCCGGGGAATGAACGGAGGCTCGGGATAACAGGATATGTTTCGGCGGTCGCGTCGTACTGCTTCCACGGCCAGCCGGACGGCCCGGGAGGCGGCTGTGTATCCTTCACCCCTCACTGTCTCAAGGATTTGCTGCACCGTGAGGTGTTTTTCCTCCAGTTCGAGGATGCGTCCCTTCCACTGTTGGACCACGTGTGATTTGCTCCTCCTGCCCCATATGATCGGCGCTTCACGATTGATGTCGTTGTATACCGTGTTCCGGCTGATCGCAAGGCGGCGAGCAATCGAGGCAATTGATTCTCCTTCTGCCCTTGCCCTTTTGATTTCAAGCGCGCGATGCCAGGTCGGATGGTCCCATCTTTTCCGTTCTGCTTCATCCTGATGCGGGTTCGCGTCTATCCGTTCTTCCTCATCCAGGAAAATCTTGTTCGGCAGGATGGACGTGATCGCCGTTTCATACAATTTCCAAAGGTTCTGGACCAGATGAAAACGATCGAGGACGTCGATGACCGGATGGGATGTCAGACGGACTGCCTCTGCATAAGGCAAGAAGCGGTCTCGAGACACCAAAATGATCCGTGGCTGATTGTCGAGCCATTCCAACACGGCCCCCGTATCTCGCGACGGCAGTAGGTCGATTGGACGACCTGTTCTCAGGTCGCAGATGATCGTCCCATACGTATGTCCTTTCTTTAGTGAAAAGTCATCGATCCCGACGAAAGGGGCTCGTCGCCTCATTGACGCTTGTCTTGTAGACCAGACGGAGCACGGCATCGTGGCTGATCCGGATGCCGAACTGTGAACAGACCCGCTCGGTCTGTAGGGCGCTCATAGAAAAAGCGAGCGCTCGTATCTGCGAGTCCAGACGAGAACTACGGCGGGTGGGGATAATCCACACCGACCGTGGGAGCGAGTTCAACAATAGACTCGTCAGCGACACGTTGCGCAGCTTCGGTATCCGTCACTCATTCAGCGACAAAGGATGTCCTTGCGATAACACAGTGTCAGAGGCGATGTACAAAGTAATCAAAACAGAGTTCGTCAGAAAGCGAAACTTCCCGAACCTAACGGTCCTCGACCGTGAATTACGTGATTACATACATTGATTCAATAACATCAGAGTTCATGGAACATTGGGCTACCTAACGCCGAGGGAGTACAAACAAAGATACCTCTTCGAAATCGTCTAATTAAGTGTTGACAATCCACACGACCATCCTACGTGTACTAGACGTGCCACGGGCAATCTATTACCGTTGGGTCAAAGAACCGGTGAAGCACCCTTCGGTGCTAGAGCAAACAATCGTCGAAATATGTAAGCTTACGAAGTATCGATATGAACATCGAAATATAAAGGCCCTGTTAGAGCAAAGCAATGAGTTGGCAGCGAACCGGAATACCGTACAAAGAATCATGAAAAAGTACCATCTCCAGTATCGGATCAAGCCCAAACGAAAATGAAGGTCTCAGGGTGAGAGCATCATCATCCCCCCTGACCTTCTCAAACGAGACTTCACGGCCAGTGGACAGAATAAGAAGTGGGTGACGGACATCACTTATATCCAATACGGGAGCACGACGAAATACCCCTCCACGATCATCGACCTATTCAACAATGAGATCGTTGCCTATAAGCTATACGAGCATCAACAGACGCCCCTCGTCATCGATACGTTAAAGATGGCGTTGGAGAGCCGGGGCAACCCCGAAGGGGTCATCATCCATTCAGATCAAGGAAGTGTCTATACCTCATATGCCTTTCAAGATTTCGTCAAGAGCAAACATCTGACGAGCAGCATGTCTCGAAGAGGCAACTGTTGGGACAATGCGGTGATCGAATCATTTCATTCGAACTTGAAGTCTGAGGGCTTCCAGTATGTCAAATTCAACTCGTTAAGCGACCATGAAGTGCGTGAACGGATGAATGATTACTTAACTTACTACAACGAAGAACGTATCCAAGAAAAATTAGGCTACCTCACACCGATAAAATACGGTGTGGTGGCAGCCTAATCAAGGTGTTTTTATTAGTATATCATATCGCTAGGTCGGTCTAGTCCAATCCCCCTTTTTTCTTTTCACGCTCGGATAGAGCGGAAGTTTCCCAGTATCCTTCCACGCTATTGCATCGTTTGAATCTTTTTACCTTTCTATAAGTCAATGAGACAGGAGAAAATAGAACAAAAAAAGGAGTGACATCCTAATAGAATGCACTCCTTTTTTTAATATATTACCTTTTAATTTTCATAAAATGTATTACTTTTCACTCGCAATTAACATTTAAAGTGAATACCTCATTTAGAAATTAAACTTAAGGTACTGTAATAACTTCTACAGGACTCGCGGCTTCATTACCGAACAAGTCAGTAACTTTCGCAACTGTTACATCTGCAGTAAATGTTGCAGCAACAGCACCTGTGTTACCTACTGTTAAAGTTCCAGCAGCCCAAGAGAATGTGAGTTTGTCTGCAGTTACACCTGAAACAGCAGCTTTGATCGCATTCTCAACAGCTGTTTTTGAAGATGCTGACAATACTTCTGAGAACTCTACATCATCACTACCAGCAGCAGCAATAGATGCAGCAGCAGCTGTTGTCACAGTAGGTGGCACTTCAGCATTGATTTTTACAGTTAATGTATCAGTTAAACCTCCCTCAACAACACTAAGCGTGATAGCTTTGCCTGCACTGAACTGCGTGTTAGCATCAGCATCTGTTAAAGTGAATACACCAAGGTTTGTAGTTGAGAATTTATCAGCTCCATCACCGAATGTAAGAAGGTTCACTGAATTCAAGATGAAATCTTTAGCAACTGAAGTGTAAACTCCATATTGGTCTTTAGTAACAACGAATACTTTAGAAGCATCTGGAGTATTAACCATTTCAGTTCCAGCGATAGCAGCTGCACGGTTATCAAATGTTAGCGCAGTAACATCTTTTGTACCTGTTGGCAATTCATAAGGGTTAGCAATCGTAGGTGCGTTATCAAGAATGCTCATTTCGACTGCTTTAGGTACTACTTTAGAGATTGTTACATCTTTTGAAATTACTTTTACACCACTTGCTGTGTTGATTGTTACTTTAATAGTGTCAGTAACCGTTGTCGCTGTACCAAAGTCAATATCATCAGCATCTACAGCTCCGATAACAATTTTGTTATCTTGCGCATCAATAACCACATTACCAAGAGTTGCGTCAGCGAAGTAACCTTTCACTGAGTCTACCGATAGGATTTGAGAAGCTGGAATAGCATATTCATTTCCATTTGCATCTTTAGCTGTGAAAGAAAGAGCGGCAGCGTATGCACTTGAACCGTTGATTGGCGTATCAGATGCGTCAGAAGCAAACAAGGTAGGTACATCGTTTACAGAGTAAGTCAATCCTTCTGCATTGTTAGCAACAACTGTGAAAGTATTTTCGTACTGACTAACAACTTCGTTAGAAGCGTTTAATAATTCAACTGTTACTTTTGCAGTACCAGCTTTACCATCAGTTGCTGAAACTGTAACCGGGTTAAGAGCTGACTCATCAGATCCAGTAGTACGGTTGGCTGTAATAACTCCTGCATCACCAGTAAGATCTTTCACTGACACTTTCCAAGTGAGATCAGCATTGTCAGAAGCAGTTACAAGATCACCATATTGATCTTTGAACTGATATGCAACAGCAGTTGTAGCACCAGAAACCAAGTTTGTTTTTACTGATTTTGGAGCAACAACTTCAACAACTTTACGTGCCGCTTTAACTTCGTAGTTAGCCGAAGCAGTTTTTCCAGTTGGTGACGTTACTACAATTGTACCTACTCCAGCAGCACCGATTGCTGAAGTGTTAACAATTTTTCCATAGTTCTTGCTTGTTGAGTCTGTATCGATAGCGAGAGCAGATCCAGCAAATGAACCTGTTCCTGTAATTACAAGTCCTGCAGAAGCGATTTGCTTAGCAGTCATTGTTTCACCGAATTGGTTGACCACAGTGATAGGCAAGACAAATTTGTTAGCAACATCACCATCAGCGACAACATTAGCTTCAAGTGCACCTAATGTTACAACGTCAGCTTGTGCTGGTTTAACGATTTCGACAGTCTTGGTAACTGTTTCACCAGTTGCATTAACAACCAATGTGATTGTTACTGATTTAGCGATAGTCAAAGATGTAGTATTTAAGTTAACTACTGGCTTACCGTCAACGTCCGCAAATGTTGGAATTACTGAAGCATCTGAAGACAGTACAGTTACACCGCTCAATTTAGCAGCCTTATCAAGATCGTTACCGTACTGATCTTTAGCCATAACCGGAATTGTTGCAGCAGAAGCGGCTCCAGTGTAAATACGTGTAGTATCTTTCGGAAGAACAACTTCACCTAGTTGTAACGTTTTCACAGATGACACTGCACCTACAGTGAACGTGCTAGCTTTGCTTGTTCCAGTCACTGAATCAACAGCTGTAATCAAAATCGTCTGGTTTGCAGCAAAATCAGAGGCACCAGCGAGGTCGATAGTCAACACGCCATTTGAGTCGTTCAAGCTATCAACAGCAACGTTTGCAGCCCAGTTAATGTTGTTAATCAACGAAGAAGCTGAACCTGTAATATCTGTTCCGTATTGATCGTAAGCTTTGAATCCAACAGTTGCAGTACCAGTTCCTGTTTTAGCTAACACATCACCAGTGAATTCGATTTCACCGATTTTTTGTGAACCAACGATTGCTTTAGCAGAGTTAGTTCCTGCTTCAAATTTCCCGCCAGTTACTGTAACTTCGTATTCACCAGCAACAAGGTTAGTTGAAGAAGACAATTCAACAGACTTTTTGTCCTCAGATAGTTTAGATGTTAAAACTACTGAAGTTACTCCACGTTTTACAGAGAATGAAAGTCCATCTAAAGAAGTGAGCTCTTGGTTAAGGTTAACGCTTAGTGTTTTAGCATTAATCGCCTTAACTTCTTCAACTGTCGGCATTTTAACTTCAAAGTCGAATGCTTTTGATTCTTCATCACCAGAACGGAGGATGAATGAATGCTCACCATTTGGAATGTCTTTCGCTTCCACTGTAAGAAGGCCATCTTTAACTTCAGCATCAAATGCGAGTTCTTCCGACTCATCTTTACCTGGGAAGATTACGAGTTCAACTTCTGCGTCTTTTTCAAGGTTCGCTACTGCAGCTGTGACAGAAAGTGTATCTTCTTTCACTTCGCTTTGTACTTTAGAGAACGTTGGAAGAACCGCGAAGTCGAATGATTTCGTTTCTACATCACCAGAGCGGAGGTAGAACGAGTGCTCGCCGACTGGAAGCTCGTCAGCTGAAACTGTTACGAGACCGTCTTTGACGTCTGCTTCGATTTCGATCGCTTCGTCAGCGTCTTTACCAGGCAAGATTACGAGTTCAACTGTTTCGCCGTCTTGGAGGTTTTCAACTTTAGCCGTGACTGAAAGTTTATCTTTCTTCACTTCGCTCTGTACGTCAGAAATTTCAACCGCTGCTTCTGCGTCTGCTTCTACTGTGTAGAGCGCTGACGTTACGACTGTGCGGCCGTCTTTCGTGTATGAACCTTTAACGAAGAATGTACCTTCTTTATCAGCAACCGGTGCTTCTTCCCAGTTGATCTTGTTCGGGTAGAACTTATCAACGAACTTGATGTCGAGGCGCTCAGGAAGTACTGGCTTCTCTCCAAGTTTGATGACTTGTGGTTCTGCCTTCTCAGCGAAGATTGGGTAGTTGAGCAAGTTGACTTGCATTTGGATCGGACGTTTTTGTGATCCGACTACGCCGTATACTGTTTGGAACTTGTTGATTTGGTTCCAGTTGATTGTTGAACGGTCCCACACGATGCGTGAAGATCCGTAAGTTGATGGAAGGACGATTTCGCCTCCGCGGAATGATTGTGCCTTGAGTACTACTGGGTTTACTTTTGCTGCATCAGCTGTAATAGCTGGTGATACTGCCGCTGCAGTCACTGCGAGTGCTGCTAACGATGTTACGAGCTTCTTAGACTTCGCCATCTTGTGTAAATCCTCCCTTAAATTATGTGCATTTTTTGTCACTGTCCCAAAACTCCCCTTGTCTCCTTGAGCCACGCCAAACATTCAATATGTATGACACGATCGTCGTCCTCAAAGATTGCTGAGCCAGTGGTAGACCAAGGCTTTCGCCTTGCAGTATTAACCAAGTATTGACTTGGAAAACCTTACATTCATAATATACAGAACGCTTCCAGTTAGCACAAGACTTTTTTTCCTCAAAAAGGGTAATGAAATTGAATTTTGGGTTTTTTTATACAATTCATTATCTCATTGCCAACTTTTTAAAAAGACTAAAAACAGCTTAAAACCAACGTTTTCGTCATAATTCGACAATAAGAGAGTAGTTTAATTGTAATTTTATAACTTTTATTCAATTTTATTCTTTAAGTTAAAATTTACATATGTTTTTCTGTCGTTAAATTATTTACCATCCATAAAAAACATATTTTCTCATTGACCAAACTTTAAAAGAAAAAAATACCAGCGATTGCGCATAAAAAAAGGCTTCCTTCACATATATAATGAAGGAAGTCTTTTTTATACTCAGTAGCCGGCGTATTGGAGGGCTTCTTTGATGGCCCGGCGCTCGGAAGCGCTCAGGAACCACGTCGTATATCCGTTCGTCCCGTCGACGACGACCGTGACGTGCTTCGTCGAGCTGCGGATCGCCTTGAGCGCCTCAAGGAGACGGGCGTCCGGAACCATCTGCACCATCTCATAGTTAGCGGAATCATCATCCGCGATCTCAGCATCGTAATACAAGACGTTGTCGCGCGTCATCGGCAACCAGTACGTCTTGCCGTCGACGATGAACCGGAGACGCCCTATCTCGATGAACTCGTTCCCTTCGATCGAGACGTTCACCTCGATCGCCATCCGGTCTTTCGTCGGCTGTCCGAAGAAAATCGGTGCGACCGACAACGCCTGGCGCGGCGCCCCGTAAATGTTGAACGTGTCCTTGTGCAGGACGAGACGCCCGAATGCCTCGGTGTCGATCCGGTAGAAGTTCTCATAGAGCGCGCTCTGCACGACGATCGTCCGGACCGCACTCGTGTTCTTGGCCCCATCCATCGCCCGGAGCGAGAGTTGACGGTTGATCGGCTGACGTGGGAACGTCACCGTGAACACACCTGAGGCGTCCGCCTGCGCCCGATACACGTTCGTCCCGCTAGTCAGCACGAGCGTCGCGTAAGGCTCCGTCTTGCCGTTGACCGAGGTCGACGTCGTCTTGAGGATACTCGTGACGACCGGGATGGCCGGCGCCGTCTTGTCAGCTAGGATCGTCGACACAGTCTCAGCGCTCGTCCCTGATGACGTCACTGTCACCGCTCGAATGACCGAGCCGGCCCGTTGCGGTAACATGTTGAAGCGGTAGACGCCTTTACTGTCATAGACGCCTGTGAACTTGCCTTGGTTGACCGAGAATTTCACCGTGGCGCCTGGCGTCCCCGTGAAGACGATTTGGCGTGACGTGTTATAGACCGTTGCGATTTTTGGTGCGACCGCAGCGCTCGGGTCTTGTCCGACCGTTACCGTCACGCGTTCGCTCGTCGTCGTGCCCGAGACGAGTGTGACATGGATCTGTTTTCCAAGCGGTTGTGTGTTCATCGCAAACGTCGCCTTGCCGCTCGCGTCGAGTTTGCGGTCATACACCTTGAAGCCGAAATCGATTTTCGCGAGCGCGTTCGGCGCGCCCGTGATTTCGAGCGATTTCGAAGCGGTCGTCGGTGTCGATACGCTAAGTGACAGTGTTTGGGCAGACTCGGTCGCCATGACGTGGGTCGCTGGTACAAACGTCCCGACGAGCAGACTTGCCGTCAATCCTAAAGCTGGAATTGTTCGTTTCATAAGTTCGTGATCCCCTTTAATAAATGAGTGATTTGGACTACATTTTTTAGTATACGACCATTCGATTCAATTGACGAGCAATTTCTAAATTATTGAATTATTTTTAAGTATTTCCTTTGCTCGTTATTCAAAAACCGCCCTTTTGCGCAAAAGGCGGTCCTCGTCATTGGATACTATAGTGATACCGATACGGCTTCTTCGTCTTGTCATAGGGGAAAATATAGCAATATTCATCAGACCAATACTCCAGACCCGCTGCTGTGTGGCTTACAGAGCCTACATAAGTATGGTGGAAAGTTCGGGATACAATCGTATTCGCGCACTTCTCGAATCGTCGGATGCGCCTCGGCAGTACTTCACTTCCAATCAAAACGACGACCATGAGCATCAAACGCCACATATCCATCCCTCCGTTATTCATGTTCCTTCTATTGTAAGTGTGCGTCTTGTTTAAACGATTTGATTTTCCAACAAAACAGAAACGGGTTTCTCAAAAAATGGTTGACCTGTCGACGGAATCACCACTCTTTTCTCTTACTTCAAGTTCTATACTGAGATTGGTCTATTTCCCCATCTTCTATTCGAAAGGAACAACCTTATGAAAAAACAATGGCTTGGCCCTATCCTCTGTCTCCTCATCCTGTTGACGTATGCGCCGTCTGCACACGCGAATGCTGCGACCGCGACGTCCATGATCCCGTGGTATGACGGATATTTCGTCTTGAACAGTGACCAGACGGTCGACCGGTTCACGATCACATCGGCACTCACGCCGCCGAAACGGGTCCGGTTGCCTTTCACGGGCGTCCGTCACATCGACTCGGACGGGGGCACGCTTCACTTATTGCAAAACGACCGTGTCGTTGTCATCGATACGTCGTCACTGCAACGGAAGTATGATGATCTCCCAATGCAGAACGCTACCGCTGTGGCCGGGAACGCGCTGTATCAAATCGTGCTTCATAAAGACCGCTCGCTGTCGATCTACGACCGTCGCATGAACGAGAAGCTCGATTTGTCGTTGACGAACGTCACACAGATTGCCGTCAGAAATTGGGGGATTTATGCGGTCCGCACGGACGGGACGCTTTGGAGCGCCGCGATACGGTGGGATGAAACGCCCCAGTTCACGAAACATTCGATCGATCAAGTGAAACACGTCCGCGTGAACAGCATTGGTACATGGGTCATCAAGCAGGACGGGACGCTCTGGTCGATCGGTTCCCCCTATCCTGGTAGCAAACAGAAGCGTTCCGACGAGACGTTTCTCAAAGTACCGACACTTTCGAACGTCATCGATGTTGCCGTAAACGATTATCGAGTCACAGCACTCACGTCGAACGGGTCGGTCTGGCGCTGGGGTTTAATCGGAGAGGACATAACTGAAGTGCCCGAACGGCTCGACTTGCCACCCGTAAAACGACTTACCTCCAATGAAGAGCATACGGTGGCCGTCACGACTGCAAGTGACACGTTACACTGGACAGAACCGTTCCTTCGCGTCTTCTCTGAGAAGAAAAATGGCCTACTTCCAATCAAACTTCCGGCCGTTCTATATCAACCACTATTTTTAGATGCCGGGATGCCGACAGAAGGCAAAATGTTCGTCTCGACGCGTGATCAAAAACGACAAGTTTTGAACCAAGACGGCCAAAAACTATTTGACGTGTCTGGCGACAGTTGTCCTGGGCGCATCGGCTCGTTCACACACGGCCTGCTCGAAGTGTGCTTCAAATCAAGCCAAGGTTTTAAAATCGGTTTGAGCGATGCAAAGGGGAAGACGATTGTTCCTCCGCGATATCCAGACTTGACCGTCGCCTCACCGACGCTGATCACGTTCAAATCACCGACGAACTATCGCTGGGGGCTGATGGACCGTAACCAAAAAATCATCTTCCCCGCCGTTTCAACAATCCCGATCGAGTTCAACAAAGAACGGGTAGCACTCGTCAAATCCGAATCATCGCGTTATGGCTATATCAACCTAGCCGGGAAATGGATTGTCAAACCGACCTATGAACATGCCTATCCGTTCGGAAGCGGTCACGCCTTCGTCTCGGTGAAAGAAAAATATGGCATCATTAACGAACGCGGACAGGTCGTCGTGTCACCGCGGTACCCTTATGTAAGCGACCAAGAAGTTGGGAACCCGACACCTTCTTTCACCAACAACTTGGCGTTGGTCTATGTCAACAACAAGACACGGATCATCGACACGAAAGGCCGCGAGCATAAAGCCTCCGTTGCCTTGAATAAACAAAATTATGATATCGCTGGCGCTTTCCAGAACGGCCGAATTCTCATCCTCAAAAACGGGAAGTATGGCTATGCTGACGGTAATGGCAAAGTCATCATCTCACCACGTTATGATAACGCCTCCGACTTCAACCAATACCGCGCCAAAGTTATGGTCGAATCAAAAGGCAAGGATTATTGGCGCCTCATCAACTTGACAGGCAAGACCGTCGGAAATACGAACTACGCCTATATCGGTGTGATCCAAAGTGCGGCCACTCCGTTCGAAGACCAGAATGGGCAGTGGGGGTACCTCGGGTTGAACGGCAAACCGTTCGTCCCCGCCGTCTATGACTATGCGATGCCGCTAGAAAGCGGGATCGGGCTCATCGAGAAAAATGAGTTGTACGGATATATCAAAATCAGATAACAGCAAAGAAGCCGACTACACTCGTAGCCGGCTTTTTTGCCCATCTCACTGGTAAAAGTAAATGTACAAGACACCATTGAAGAAATTGTAATCGAACTCGTCACTTCCAATCAAAAATGTCCCGATGACTTCAGGATGATCGTCAGGCAAATGTTTCTTGATGTGTACACCAAACTCATCATACAGACGATTCATCTGCTCCGCGAATTGGACCGACTCGATTGTATCGGCGCCATATATAATCTCACCAAAGTCCAAGGAATAGGAGCGGACGGCACCTTGATAGTGTTTCGCTTTCGCCGGACTGACGCTTCCGTCATACAGGTGGGCCGTTAAGGCATTGATCGCTGCGCCATCTCTGCCCGCTTCCGTCTTGAACTGCTCGATGATGAAGGAAGTGGAGAAGTCATTTCCGTCCCATACATGCGACTCCAATCCTTCCACACCACCTATATCACCAAACTTAAACGGCTTCTTCCCTTGCTCGAACGGATGTGCCATCGTCGATTGGAACATTTGGCTAGGGGCAATCCGTTTCCCTTCACTCAGCGCTTTGCGGATAATCCAGTTGGCGACAAACCCACGCTTGCCGTTATAGACGACCTCGCTCCACGATCCATGCACGGCGACGCGTTCGAGTTTCGCGCCCGCCGGCACGTTCGCGACGATTGGCGCCGCCTGATAGCGTCCAGCCTTGAGAACGAATTCCTCGACCGCCTCATACGCTTCTGCCATCTCGTCGGACAAGCTCGATCCTGCGACCCAGCCCTGCACCGTACCGACTTTCACTTTCGTCCAGCTGCCCTTCACTTCGAGCACGCTTGCTGCCTCGCCTTGTTTGACGGACCGGACGACTTTCGCCGCGCGGAAGGCGCCCGCCTGGATGCTTGTGTCCTTGTTGAACACTTTCGTCACGGTTGCCGCCTTGTCGGACAAGTCCGAGCCCGCGACCCATCCCGTCACGTTTCCGACCTGGATTTTCGTCCAACTGCCCTTCACTTGGAGCACAGTCGCCGCCTCGCCTTGTTTGACGTGCTTGAGCACTTTCGCCGCGCGGTACGCGCCGGCCTTCACCGTTGATGCCTTGTTGAACACTTTCGTCTGTGTCGCCGCTGACACCGTCGTCGGTTCGAATGACATCGGGTTCGGACTCGCTGTCACGAGCGACAGGGCGAGCAGTCCCGTACCGATTCGTTTGATTGATTGTTTCATGTTTTGTGACCGTTGATTCGGCCACCCACCTCCTTGTCGATTTCTTCCATCTGATTGTAGCGGATATGTGGAATAAAATGAGAGTCGTTTTCTGCGACGGGGAAACCGTTTTTTAAGTTTTTTGAAATAATTTATTAAAGAAGGCCACCTAAATAAAACAAGCCGACTACACTGTAGCCGGCTCCTCAATCAATTACTCAAATTCAATCCAAACCGTACCATAGAAGTAGCGCGTCTCGAACACGTCGTCGCCTACTTTGAACGTGCCTGGGGTTCCATATTCTATCTTCGGAATGTTCGGATATGCACTTGCGGTATGTCGGTGCATCTGATCATATACGTGATTGGCCTCGATAGCGAACAAGCGAGATTCAAACGTCCCCTCTCCGTATAAAACCTCTCCATAGTTAAGCGACAACTTCTTTACCGCTACCATATCGCGAACGACTTCTGGGGCATTTGGTCCCTTTTTGTAAATACTCGGAACAAAAGAGGTGAAGTACGCCCTACGCTTTGCCCCATCGTCTGCATAAAAGAAGCCGATATTATCATTTTTAGGCGTTTTCGCATTGTATGTTCTATACACTTCGTCTCTAATCGTACTTTCGACTAAGAGGAAGGGACTTCCCCCCTGTGGGTTATACGCCTCAGCTGCTTTCATAACATCGATGGCCTGAATCCGCTTCCCGTGGACGAGCTGTTCAGCCGTCTGTTGACGGATGCTCCAGTTGGCGACGAAGCCGCGCTTGCCGTTGTAGACGACCTCGCTCCATGATCCATGGACGGCGACGCGGTCAAGTTTTGCAAACGCTGGTACGTTGGCGACGACCGGGGCCGCTTGATAGCGCCCGGCCTTAAGGACGAACGCTTCGATTGCCTCATACGCTTCCGTCACTTCGTCGGACAAGTCCCAGCCTGCGACCCAGCCGGTCACGGTGCCGACTTTCACTTTCGTCCAGCTGCCTCTCACTTCGAGCACGGTCGCCGCCTCGCCTTGTTTGACGGATTGGAGTACTTTTGCCGCACGGAAGGCGCCCACTTGTACGCCCGTGTCTTTATTGAACACTTTCGTCACGACCGGAGCCGCTTCGTCGGACAAGTCCCAACCTGCGACCCAGCCTGTCACAGTGCCGACTTTCACTTTCGTCCAGCTGCCTTTCACTTCGAGCACGGTCGCCGCCTCGCCTTGTTTGACGGATTTGAGCACTTTCGCCGCGCGGTACGCGCCCGCTTGTACATTCGTGTCTTTATTGAACACTTTCGTAACCGCCGCCGCCGACACCGTCGTCGGCGCGAATGACATCGGGTTCGGGCTCGCTGTCACGAGCGACAGGGCGAGCAGTCCCGCCCCGATTCGTTTGATTGATTGTTTCATGTTTTGTGACCGTTGACCCGGCCACCCACCTCCTTGTAAGCTTCTTCCATTTGATTGTAGCGGATTCAGACGCATGAAGTGGGGAGCGTTTCTTCTAAGAGGTGAACCGTTTTTTTAGTTTCAGCAAAAAAGGTTGATCCCATTCGGAATCAACCTTCATTGACGAGTGTCGTCTGGCCACCTTGCCACTTCCAAACACCGTCTTCTTTCCTATATATATGGAGCGCCCAAAATCGCCCTTCATAAGCATTCGTTCCGAGGATGAATTTCTCCTCAAGCAACGTCTCGACGATCGCGACATCTCCTGCGATTGTTTCTTGGTACGTCATCATCTCTTGGCTGATCCATTGGATGGCGTCCGGGTCGACGAATAAATCGAGATACGTCTCTTTATCGAACTGTCGGCCGCTCGAGTCGACGTAGCGAAACACCTCACTCATCATTTGGCCCATCGTCACGATATCGCCTGTCCGCTGGGCATTCAGGCGATCAACCGCCAATTCTTGTACAGTCTGTGTGTTCAAAATAGTTTCACCCTTTCAGCGAAAGTGTAGCACAAACTCTCACTCAAAGGCACGCTTCATTTGCTCGCGGACACGGTCCGGCCGTTCCTGGGCAAACTTTCTCATCTTATCTAGTTCTGACTCCCATGCACTCACCGACTCGATGTTGTCCCAACGTTTGATTGAACGAGGTAGCTCCGGCTCGATTACGTAGCGCATCTCATCTAATATTTGAACCATTCGCTCCGAATCCAACGTTTCCTCGAGTAAGGCTCCCATGATATCTGTGAAGCGTTGTTCACCCGCCTCAGTCGAAACAATTGACCGGAACAATACCGTTTCCGGTCGATCGTCTAAAAAGTGGGCGATCAAGTCTTCCTCGACCCCCTCTTCAATCGGGAGAAGTTGTGAGAAACCTTGATCCAAGTCGTAGACGAGCCAACGCCACTTGCCGTCGTGACCGACCGGGCCGTCCACTGACACATTCGTCGTCTTCCGCCACATCTTCGTGTTGTTGTACAACGTATCTTTGTTCCCGAAGAATGATTGATAAGCGACGTATTCTAAGAAGTTATCGATGTCGATCCGCCCCTCGAGCTGTCGCATACGTTCTTCTTCGGTCAGTGTCGCATCGGTCGCGATTCGCACCGTCTCCCGGTAATGGATCAAATCGGCGTTTTTCCCGTGATCGACCTCAAACCCGTCCTCGACGTAGCGATTTGACTCAAGAATCGCCATCTCTTCAGAGATAACACCATACTTCTCATACAAATAGTGTTCGCCGTGCAATTCGCGTGCGTTATGGACTCCCCAATACTCTCCGTTCAACATGACGATGACCGGTTCGGACGCTTGCACATCTAGCGAGCGTCCTTCGACGAGCCGTTGCATATATGCATCGCGCAGTAAAGCATGATTCCAATCATTCCCGCCGTTACGCAGCAACAGGCGTTCGAAACGGTCTGTGTTACGTGATGCGAAGAACGGATGAAGGAACGTGCTCTGCCCGTAATCACTACGCGCATAAAGGCGTAGACTTTTTTGAGCGTGGGCACGTGAGTAGCCACCGTGGACACGGATTCCCGCGTCTTGACGGAAAGCGACCTCACCATTTTCTTCGAACCACTCAACCGTCACCGGGCGTTCCCAGTCCTGACCTCGTTGGAAGTAGTTTCCTTCAATCCACTCTGTTCCTGCTTCGACGTCCCCACTCGTAAAGATACCAATCCGTTCATCGAACAAATCGGCCGGGTCGACCGTCAACGCTACGACGGGTAGAGAAGAGGCAAATGCTTCCGGTTTTAACACGTAAGTTCGAGTCTCTATTGGACTGAATACACCATCGATGTAAGATGCTGCACGAACAGTGAGAGCATCGAGCACGTCGCCTTTAACCGACGTCGTCTCTTCGAGTGTCGTCGATTCTGACGATAGACGCGGAACGTCTGGTAGTTCAAGCGGGATCGGCTCTTCAAACCGTTGCGCTTGAAGCGTCGGCTCCGTGCCGTCTAGCGTATAATAGACCACCCCTTCTCCAGACAATGTCACCATTTGTCCGGATGGGTATAATCCACTATCAAGTGAGAATGTCGGTCTTCGAGGCGTCAAGTCTATGTCATGGTCCGACACATGTCGCAACAGCGGCGCCAATATATTTAAGTCGACCGAACCGTTACCGCTCACATACAAACGGTCTCGGACCTTGAGCTCGCTGAGCGCAGCCATGTCTGTGATGCGGTTGTTGCGAAGATTAATGTCAGTCAGGCGTTCCATACCGCGCAACGCTTCAATCGTAACGAGCTCATTGTCTCGCGCATTTAAATGTGTCAATGTTCCAGCCATACCATTAAGCGGTGCCAACGTCTCAAGTCTATTATCTCGAACGTTCAACTGGGTCAACGTCAAATCTTCGACTCGTTCGAGTGACTCGAGACGGTTTTGTTCCACATCCAATATTTCAAGATTCGGAGGCAATGGCGGAAGTTGCTCCAACAAGTTAAAGCTGACGTCTAGCACCTTCAGATTCGTCAATGACGAAAGATCAGGGAGTGCTGTCAGGGAGTTTTGTGACAATCTCAGGGATTCGAGTGAATCAAAGTATTCAATCCCGGTCAAATCCGTTAAACCGTATCCTGACAAGTCGAGTTCGGTCACGTGACGGACCTTGTTATGATTGAATGACCCGACTGGAATGTTCATTTCGGTAGCCAACGCCTGTTCGAACGTCGGGTCCGGGGTGACGCCTCGTTCTGAGATGACATACATCCCGCCCCATGTCCCTGCGAGCATGAGTGCTAGCACACTAAGTTTAATTACTTTCATGTAAATCCTCCTGCTTATTCGTTTCATCGTATGAATGTGATTTGCTTGTCCATTCATGAAACAGTATACTATCAGGATAGCATATCTTTACAAATAATTAACAATCCTCAAGAACGGATTGGAGATAAAGGAGAGATTCGGTGCCGCAAGAAATCTTCAAGCGTTACGAAATCAAGTATTTAATTCCGTTCTCGAAGTACCTCGAGTTGCGTGAATTGATCATGCCCTATATGCACTACGACACATACGGCAATCCGGAAGGTAAATACAACATCGTCAGTCTTTACTTCGACTCGACTGCCAAGTCAATTTATTATGAGACGCGCAACAAGCTCCCGTTTCGTCAGAAGCTGCGCCTCCGCGTCTATGACCAAGCTGATCTCGGCAGCACCTCGTTCATCGAAGTCAAACAAAAATTTAAGAACGTCGTCAACAAGCGCCGGACAATTTTACCGCTTCATCAAGCATACGACATCTTGCGCGACCCGAGCATGCCGCTTGAGACGGTCGATGCGTCGAACCCACAAATCTTGAAAGAAGCGCTTCACTTCCAACACTTGTATGATTTGAAGCCGGACACGGTCGTCAGCTACGACCGGCAAGCATTCTCAGGTACGTTCGAGAAAGACTTGCGTGTCACGTTCGACTACAACCTCATGTGCCGGAACGATGACCTCCGGATCGAACGTGGGCCAGAAGGACACCATTTCATAGATCCCAATCTCGTCGTGCTCGAAGTGAAAGTGTCCGAGGTCGTGCCGTTCTGGCTCGCCCGGATTCTGTCCGACCTCGAGTGCAACAAACAGAGCGTCTCGAAGTTTTGTACGAGCGTTGAATTGTTACAACAAGAAAACTTAAGTGAAAGTAGGATTCTTATATGACCGATTTCTTTAACGAAGTTCGCCAGCTTGCTGACGTCACTTCGCGATTAACTGTACTCGAGGCAGCTGCCGCCATCTTCCTCAGCTTCGTTTTGACACTATGTATCGCCTATCTGTACAAACGGACACATACAGGTGCCCGCTACTCGCAGTCGTTCGTCCAGACAATCATCATCATGGGCGTCACCGTATCGGTCGTTATGATCGTTATCGGCAACAACGTCGCTGTTGCCTTCGGTCTCGTCGGGGCGTTCTCGATCATCCGTTTCCGCAGCGCGATGAGCGACCCGAAAGATATCGCCTTCATCTTTTTCGGTATGGCGGCCGGTATATCATGCGGGCTCGGCTTCTACATACTTGCCATCCTGTTCACGGTGTCGTTGTCGGTCATCATCATCCTCTTGTACACGTTCGACTTCGGCCGCGGCGGCTCGGACAAGAAACGGTTGTCCATTACCGTACCGGAAAACTTACACGATGAGACAGCGTTTGATGGCGTCCTCTCTGAGCATTACAAATACTATGCGCTCCGTTCGATCGAGACGACGAACCTCGGTACGATGATCCAACTCGTCTACATCGTCCAAAACAAGGACGGCGTCAGCGATAAACTCGTTATCGACGAGCTCCGTAAAATGAACGGCAACCTCAAAGTTTCAGTCAACTATTTAAACACAGAAATCTTTTAATTTGTATACAGACAGCCGACCCTTCGTAAAGGATCGGCTGTTTTTTATCGTACCGTCGTATAGGTGATCGGACTGACTTTTCCGTTCGCATCCACGACATGGATCGTGAGTGGGTCTCCCCGTTTGAGGAGACGTGTTTTCGCGACATACGTGCCGCTCAGACTGACCGTCGTCTTCCCGATCACTTGCCGCTTCCGGTCACGGACGATGACCGTCATTCCTGCCGGCGCTTTGCCGGTGACTTGCCTAGCGTTCGTGCGAACCGGAACGACGCTCGGTTTTGCTGGACGCGCTCCCGGCGCAACGACAAGACGTTCTCCCGTACGCATGTCATTCCATGCGTAGTCGACACGTAAGACCGTTCCGACTTTTTGGGCTGGTACATAGAAAACGGCTCGGCCATTTTTCGATACAGCGCTTCCTAACCGTTTCGTGCCCGCATAGGCGGTGACCTGCGTTCCCGTTTTCGCTTGGACGTTCACGATCGGTGCGTTATCGACGACTCGAGCCGGTTTCGGCGCAAGCTGCATCATCGACTCGGCACGGAAGACGTTCGCCTTCCCGTAACCACTCACGACATCATAATACTTCGGTGGCAGTACGTTTGTTTCTTCGAGCACGTATTCGAGCCCATCCCCTGTCCGCGGGTCGCTCGGTGCGTCCCCGCCCGAGAAAGCGACCGGGTCGGCTGTCCGTTGCAGGAGCGAGCGCATCTGTTCGACCGTGAGGCTCGGGTGCTGCGATTTCAACAGGGCCGCAACGGCCGCGACGTGCGGTGTCGCCATGCTCGTGCCGTCCATGTAGACGACGTTGCCGTCCGGGACGAGACTCGCGACTTTTGAGCCCGGTGCGACGACGTCGACACCGAGACCATAGTTCGAATAATCCGAGACGAGGCCGAACGTATTCGTCGCCCCGACCGAGATCGTATACTTCGAAGAGGCCGGGTACGAGACGCGCGACTGCCCGTCGTTCCCCGTCGCCGCGACGACGATGACGCCGCGCTCATGCGCGTACTGTAACATGTAACCCATCGTCCGGCTTTCGCCGCCGCCAAGGCTCATGTTGATGACTTTCGCCCCGGCGTCGACCGCATATTTGATGCCGAGTGCGATTTGGTCGGTGTCACCCGATCCGCTCGCATCGAGCACTTTCACCGGGAGAATCGAGACGTTCGGCACGATGCCTCGCATCGATACCCCGTTGTCACGTATCGCCCCGATGACACCGGCGACGTGTGTCCCGTGTCCATGGTCGTCAATCGCGTCGCCTTCCCCGTTCGGGTCGACGAAGTTCTTCTCATTCACGATATCGACTTTCCCTTTCAAGTCGAGCAGACGATAGTCGACGCCCGTGTCGAGGACCGCGACTTTAATCGAGCGGCCCGGCAGCTTGAGTGCCTCATAGGCGTCGAGGCCGACCCCTGAACCTTTGAACGGTTTCAATACCGAGCGCTCGTTAATCGACCATTGATAGTCGAGGCTCACATCCGATGCGAACGCCTTATACGTTTGGACCGGCTCGATGTATTCAACGTTCGTGTCTGTCTCGAGCGTCGCTTTTGCCGTCGCCTGCATCTTCGGTGACGCCTCTTCGACATCGATCAAGGCGAAGTGGTCACCTCGAGCGCCGATCGAAAGACGCTCGGCCGATACGTCGTGCATCGCGTTCATCTTGCCGAGCGACGTGTTCGGTGACGATTTGTATTTGACGATATAACGCGGTGCATCCGCTGCTTGAACGTTCATGCCGATATTGCCGAACAAGTCGACGAGTGATGCACCCGCGAGGCTGTTCATCCCAAGCGCGCCGGCGATCCCGTCGACTTCCGCTTGAAGTGCGGCCGGGGCGCTCGAGCGGACGAGTCCGTGGAGACGGTTGATGGCCGCCGCGTCCTGGTTCGTGAGCGTGTAACTTTTCTTGTCAACAAGCGCCGTCATGAGCGGACGGAGCGTTTTTAAGTCGGCGTATGCCGCCTGACGCTTCGTCTTGTCAAACGTCACCGCACGGACGACGTATGGCGATGCCCGGTAATAGAGCGCCGACAACTCGCGGCCTTCAGACGATGTGTTGAGCACTTCGGTCTGGATGCGGCGGATGAGCTTGAGCATCGTGTCGCGTTCCGGTGCCGGTTGGAGCACCGACTCGACGGCACACATCTCGCCGCCGACCTGTTCATACTTCACCGGCAACTTGACCGGATTGTAGACGAGCTTGATGTTCGAAGTGAAGGCCGAGAGGTCCGGTGCCGGCGGCTCTTCCCCTTCAGGAAACTCCCCGCTCGGTATGTCCATCATCTCCATTGGCATGTACTCGACTTTGATGTAGTACGGCCCTTCCCACGCGTACGGCAAATCGATTTTCGCCGTCCGCTGTTCTTGCTCTTGCGTCGCGCTCGACCGGTAGCGGTCAAACGTCTCGTCTTTGGCTGCCATGTCCGCACTCGGATAGACAGACACGTTCGTCAACTTCGACGCGTCGAGCGTGATCTCCATATGTGTCATCGATGAAGCCTCTCGCTCCATCTTGAACCAGTACGTGTTCACCTTGTCAGTGCCCGTCGTAAATTCGACGGCCTCTCCCGGTGTAAGTAATTTCGCCTCGGTCATCCCGCTCCCCGCGTCTGCATACGCGCTCGGTGGCACGAGCGATACGACGAGGACGAGGGCGGTCAAGACCGCAATCAAGCGTTGAAACGGTTGCTTCATAGTCATTTCCTCTTTTCTTAAAAGTTGGAGCATTTCGCTCTAGATGCTTCTACGAAATATATCGGCTAATGTTTCAAATATGTAACAAAAAGATTTCGTTAATGTGTCAACGGGAGGTGGTTCCTCGTTTTATAGACCGCTATCGTCTTTTATCATAGTGCGTTCGCTTTTTGGTCATCGACACTGAACACATAAAGTGCTGATCGATGCTCCTGTTTCAATTATCCGTTTCCCTCATGTCCTAAAACCGCCTTCCCTTTTGCCGATTGAACAGTATACTAAAAAATGGAAAGCTTACATGTTTACGCTAACTATACAAATTTGATTGAGGTGCTTTAATTGAAACGATTGTTTGGTCTTCTGTTTTTCTTTAGTTTGTTTTTGACGACGGCGGTCTTCGCGACCGAGTCTCGAACTATCACGATTGTCGAGACGTCTGTCTTCGAGGCGATCGACGAGACGACGAGTCTCCACGTCCTCCCCGCCGGCACACCGGTCACAGTGCTCGAACGACTGGCGAGCCATACGCTCGTCCGTACCGATTCGGTGGAAGGCTATATCCGTAACGAAGATGTCGTGACGGCAACGTCGCGCTACGTCGCACGGGAGACGTACGCAGTCGATGCGAACGGTGGACGCGTCGCTTATCTCCCGTTCGGTACAAAAGTCGACGTCTATGATCGGCAAGGAAGCGATCTCGTTGAAACCATCGACGGGACTTACATTGCCCGCGACGCCCTGAGCGAGACAATTCCTGTCGCTGTGACCGAAACGCGTTATGCGAAGCAAGCAGCCCCTGTATTCAGTAAACCGGAGACGGGTGACCCAATCCGTCACGTCGAGATCGGTGAAACACTCACCGTGGCCGGCGACATCGACGGCTATGCCCGTCTGCAAACAGCAGACGGTTACGCCTATATCGCGTTGGGTCAGCTGAGCTCGTCTCCTGTCAAAGTCGCACAGCGCTTCGTCGTGACGAATACGCGAATCTACAGCGACCTCACCCAAACGAGCGTACTCGGTTCATTGCCACGCGGGCAACGAATCAACGTATATGGCACGACCGGAGCGTTGACACGTATTTATGCCGGTGGCCGTTTCGTCTTTATCGAGACCGCTCATACCTCGATGCAGATGCCGACGTATCAAAAGTCGGGGCAACGTTACGTTCAACAAGATACGAACGTCTATTTTGACGTCGACCGGTCAAAAATCGTCGCCACATTGAAGCGCGGGCAACTCGTCAACATATACGGGACCGAGGGAGCGCTCACTCGTGTCTTTGTCAGAGGTCAGTTCGTCTATGTCGACTCAAAAGACATGGGGACGACGAAACCGACCTATAAAAAGACGGGTGGCCGTTACATCATGAAGCAGACCCCGATCTATCAACACGCTTCATCTACAAAAGTTGTCGGTGCTTTCAAACGGGGTCAACTCGTGAACATTTATGGGACTGAAGGCGCCTACACGCGCGTGTTCGTAAATGGTATCTTTTACTTCGTCCCGACGAACGTCATCGGCACGACAAAACCACCTCTGTTTGACTCGACGGGCAACCGCTTCGTCAAATTCAATAACGTCAGTGTCTATGCCACCGCATCAACAACGTCACGCGTCACCCGCCTAAAGCGCGGTCAAGTCGTCGAAACGTTCGGCACGAACGGTTATTACACGCGTGTCCGGGTCGGAAGTCAATACCGTTACATGGCGACCGCGTATCTCACCTTGAATAAGCCGCTCGCAAAACCGAAGGCCGGTACCGTATTTTACGTCCAACTCGACGGGACACCGCACTTCTCGACCGATGTCGCCTACGCGCGTCCGGCCGGGACGTTGAAGCGCGGCACGCGCCTCGTCGGCAGTCGTTCAATTGACGACGACTTTTGGCAAGTGCGTCTTCCGAACGGGAAGAGCACCTATGTCCTCAACCCGTACATCGCAACGACGCAACCGAAAGCGATCCGTCATACGAGCGTGAACGTCGCGGCGCACTATGCGACGACAAAGCGGACCCCGTTTTACGCGAACCCGAATGATACACGGCCAAGCGGGTATCTCGATACGAACCGCCGCGTCTATCCCCGTTCTAAGAGTGGTGATTCGTACTTGATCCAATACAACTGGCGCCCGGTCTATGTGAAAGTGTCAGACATCCAGGTGAAAGTCGATCCACTCCTCGCAAAACGTGGTCACACGCAGCAAGAACGGCTTGTCGCGGCCGCGGTGAGACATCTCGGAACACCGTACACATGGGGATCACAATCGCCATTAAATGGCGGATTCGACTGTTCAGGTCTCGTCCACTATGCGGCGAACCAGGCCGGAAAAGTCGGCGGACGGACGAACGTCGCCGGGTACTGGAGCAGCAACCATTTCAAAAACAAACGGACCGCCATCACGAGCGGGCGCCGCGGCGACATCATCTTCTTCGCCGGCACGTACCGGAACGGCCCGTCCCACATCGGTATCATGCTCGACAACGAGTTCTTCATCCATGCCGGGGGCGAGACGCTCCAAATCAACTCGATTTACGATCCGCAGTGGCGGACGTATTTCCTCGGGTATAAGTCGCTTTGACGAAAACGAGCACCGGACGCTTGATCAGCGCCTGGTGCTCGTTTTTTATTTTTCGTGAAAAAGGTAAATCTTTTCCTAGCCTCCTATAATTAAGTTCGTCTCTCCCTTTCAATAGCGAGAAACCGAAAAAACCAACATGACGGTGAGGTCTAACTTTGAAAAGAATTCTTCTATCTCTCTTATTACTATTCATGGCAGGCGGGGCTATCCTCAGCCATCCTGAACCGGCCGCTGCATCGAGTGACGCCGTCTTCCAACTCCGCACGACCCCTAACGCGACGCTTTATGAATATAAATACGCACGTCTCGTCCCCACCAAAAAATTAGGGACGTCCATGCGTTATCGTGTGACCGGCGTATCAGGTGATTACTTTGTCATCAGCGAGGCTAAGAAAAAAATATATATTAAGAAGAACGAGGCCCGTTTATTCCACATCCAGCCACTCACACGTGCGCATCTCTCTTCCGCTTTGACGAGACAACTCGCTCATGACTTTGAAAAAAGTACACGCGTCTACGAGCCATACGAATATGTGCGCTTAGTGTCGCCGTATGCGGAACAGCTTGCCAACCGTGCAGTCCGAGGTGATTGGTCCATTCCGACAGCGCCACATCAACTTTTAGTAAAAAACATTGATACGTTCGATTGGCATACAGGGATCCCGAAAACAGAAAATGACTCGTTTCCATTTCAAATTCATTATTGGGTGACATTGAACCAATTGACACAAGCTTACAATAATACAGGAAATATCGCCTATTTGAAATATGGTGAGCGTTTCGTGAAGAGTTGGACGAAAGCCCATCCCGTCTCAAAGTATAAAGAGTATCGTTGGCCTTATAACGATCATAGTACAGCTATCCGTACGTTCCATCTCCTTAATTACTGGGACGCCTACAAAAAATCAACATTACACAAAGACCCTGCCTTCACCGCATTGATCCTAAAGACGATCCATGAACATGGAACGTTGCTTGCAACTCCAAGTTTCTACATGCCTCAACATAACCACGGGATGTTTCAAGACATCGCGCTGATGGCGATTGCCAAACAGCATCCGTCATTCGACAAAAGTGTGGAGTGGCAGACATTGGCGACACAACGGCTCCAAGTCCAAATCGACCAAGGCATCTCCCGTGATGGCGTCCATTTGGAACATTCGCCTGGCTATCAGTCCTATTTGTATTACACGTTCATTCGGTTGAAGGCTTGGGCAGACGCCAACCGGTTCCCACTACCGAGCAATGTGTCACGCATCGATAAAATGCCAGTCCAACTGACTTATATGATGAAACCGAACGGGACGCTGCCGATTTTTGGTGACACGACAGGTGTGACCCAATCGCTCAGCATCATCCCGGATATTATGAAATACCCCGAGCTCGCATATGCGGTCACGCAAGGCAAGCGCGGGAAAAAACCACCGCTCACATTGAAAAAAGTCGGCACCCAATATAGTTTCATGCGCGAGTACTGGTCGGCGCCACCTCGCTCGTTCGACAATGCCACGCAAGTGATGATGACTGCCGGTTTCAACAGTAAAGTCCATAAGCATGCCGATGACTTGAACATCGACGTGTACGGTCTCGGCCGTGACTTCATCACGGAAACAGGCCGCTACGGCTACACGAAACGTCCAGAGCGCGCCCGTGTCTTTGGGGTCGAGGCCCATAATACGGTACACCGCGCCGGAGAAAATTTAGATCTTCGACCTGACATGAGAGGGAAGAGTTACATCGCTTCCATCAAAGACACAGGAGGCACGAGCGTCGCGATCGGTGAGAGCAAGTTGATGGGCAAAGGCGCGAATCACCGCCGTACGCTCGTCTACGATAAGGCCCAAACACTCGTCGTATATGACCGCATCACTTCACCGACGGCTTCAAAATTTGTCCAACGCTTCCATTTGGCAGAAGGGTTGAAACCGCTCCAAAGCTCGCTCCAGAATCAAAATATTTTGTATGGCGACACAAGTGGGCGCACGATTCAAATCATGCAACTGAACCGACGCCCAAACTCTTCAATGCAAAGAAGCACAAGTTTCGTTTCTGTGAAAGACTATGAATGGAAGCCACGGTCTCAAGTCATCTCTTACCATTCGGGGAAAGATGTCACGTTCGTCACATTGATTCGTCTGGACCAGAAGAAAAAGACGATCACGAAAGCAACACTGCAACCTAAAGGAAATCGCTACGTCGTCACATACACGCTGTCTGATAAAACAACCGGGAAAATCGAATTCGATAAATGATTTGCTGTTTGTTTTTGATTGACAGTTCATGGATTCTTAAGTAAAGTGACGATAACATCATACGAACTCGCGATGAGAAAGAAGAGTAGCGCGAAGGGACGTCTCCAGAAAGCCGGTGGTCGATGCGAACCGGTGACGTGTCTTGCGTGAATGGGCTTTTGAGCGTTCAGACCGATACGTAGGCTCTGACGGGTCCTCCCGTTACCGAGGATAGCGAATGATTGTTCGCGATGAGTGGGGGGAACTCCCCCAACGAAGGTGGCACCACGGGTCTCCCGTCCTTCATGTCTATTTAGACATGTCGGGCGGGGGACTTTTTTATTTGGAGGAGGAGATTACATGGAACAACTGATCATCAACGGCGACGAACTGACCCCGGTGGCAATCTTCCACCGGTTACAAGGAGAGCGAAAAGTATTGCTCGAGAGCCGGGCTGAAGGCAAACACGGACGTTACTCGATCATCGCGGCGAACCCGGTCGAGACGATCCGTGTCGACGGCAACACCGTGACCGATGCAACGGGTACGACCCAAACGGACGACCCGCTCGCCGTCTTATCCACATTGATCGCACGTGACACGGAAGACGCGCCCTACCCGTTCATCGGCGGCGCCGTCGGGTATATCGGCTACGACCTTCTGCGGACGTACGAGCCGATCCCGAACACGCCGACCGAGACGCGCGACTTGCCGGACGCGTTGTTCCAACGCTATGAGACGGTCGTCCTGTATGACCATCTCGAGGAGCGTGTCATCTTGATCGACACCGGCGACAGCGACGGATCGGCCCGGCTCGAACAGTTGAAAGCCGAGCTCGAGACGGCGAAGACACATGAACTCGCGCCGGTCGTCCGAACGAGCGAACGGATCTTGACCGACAAGGACGCATTTATCGAGCGTGTCTTGAAAGCGAAAGAAGCAATCCTTGCCGGCGAGGTGTTCCAACTCGTGTTGTCGCAACGGATCGACGCGACGTTCACCGGTGACCCGTTCCACTTCTACCGGACGCTGCGAAAACAAAATCCGAGCCCGTACTTATTCTACATCGACCTCGGCGAAGCGATCGTCCTCGGGGCGTCGCCTGAGAGTCTCGTCCAAGTCGTTGGGAACCGCGTCTCGACGAACCCGATCGCCGGTACGCGCCCGCGCGGCAAGACCGTCGAGGAAGATATGCGCCACGCCGAAGACCTCGTCCAAGACGAGAAAGAACTGGCCGAACATCGGATGCTGCTCGATCTCGGACGGAACGATATCGGCCGCGTTGCCAAAGTCGGCACGGTCACGATCCCGAAACAGATGGAAGTCGAGCGCTTTAAAAACGTCATGCATCTCGTCTCCGAAGTCGAAGGCGAACTGCGTGACGACTTGAACCCGATCGACGCGCTCAGAGCCTGTCTCCCGGCCGGCACCGTCTCCGGGGCGCCGAAGATCCGGGCGATGCAACTGATCGACGAGCTCGAGACGGTGAAACGTGAAGTTTACGCCGGGGCCGTCGGCTATCTCGACGTCCGGGGCGGCTTCGACTTCGCCCTCGCCATTCGGACGATGGTCGTCCAAAATGATACGGCGTACGTCCAAGCCGGGGCCGGCATTGTCTTTGACTCGGATCCGGTATCGGAATATGAAGAGACGCTGCATAAAGCCAAATCCCTGTTGGAGGTGTTCGCATGATTTTACTGATCGATAACTACGACTCGTTCACATATAACGTCTATCAAGACGTCGCCCGGTTCAGCGATGTCTTGGTCGTCCGTAACGACGAGCTGACGGTCGATGAAATTCGCGCCCTTAACCCGTCCGGTATCATCATTTCACCTGGTCCAGGTGGTCCAGGTGACGCCGGTGTCTCCCTCGACGTCGTCCGACAGCTGTCGGGACAAATCCCAATCCTCGGTGTCTGTCTCGGTCATCAAGTCATCGCCGAAGCGTTCGGCGGCACGGTCGGCCGGGCCAAACAGGTCATGCACGGCAAGACGTCCGTGATCGAGACGACATCCGGTGCCTTGTTCGACGGGGAACCGATGGACGTCATGCGGTATCATTCGCTCGTCGTCCAAGCGACGGAACTCACCGTGACGGCCAAGACTGCGGACGGTGTCATCATGGCGCTCGAACATCCCGAACACCCGACGTACGGCGTCCAGTTCCACCCCGAGTCGATCGGGACACCGGACGGACGGGACCTATTCGAACGGTTCGTCGCGATTTGCCACACAAAAAGACCGAGGAACGTGTCCCCAGTCTGAATGTCGAACTTCCGTACAATGATGAAGAAGTCTGATGCTACACATACGATGGATCATATGAACCAAGCGCGTCTTCGTGGAAATCGGAGATGCGCTTTTTCATGTCACTCACGTTCATCATTTGAAATTTAACTCATCTATCCCTAAACATAGTCATCCATTAAGAGAATGAGTATGATTAATATTTTAAACTCATCATAAATAGGTTATATTATAGCTAAACATAGTCAAAAATTGATGAAATGAATATGTTTAATCAATTTTGATAATGAATGAGGATGATTTTTATGCGAAATTACGATTATCAGTATTTAAGAAATCTCTCCTTGCCGATGGAGACCGTACGATTGATCGGCCACATCAATGAATACAAAGGCAAACAAGACCTGTATAAACAACAGGCACCTCAAATCTTGAACACATTACGTGACGTGGCTGTCATCCAATCGACCAAGGCTTCCAATGCAATCGAGGGAATCATCGTGACCGAGAGCCGCCTACACACCATCATGTCGAAGACCTCTGACCCGACCGACCGCTCGGAAGCTGAAATTGCCGGATACCGGGATGTGTTGAACTTGATTCACGCCTCAGCCCAGGACATCCCAATCAACCCGAACATCTTGCTTCAGCTCCATAAAGAGCTTTACAAGTTTGTTCCGATTGAGGGCGGGAGATGGAAGAATGTCGATAACGAGATTAGTGAGACCTTTCCTGATGGCACGCGCCGGACGCGTTTCGTACCGGTCCCAGCTTTTGAGACCCCAGCGGCTGTCCAGGCCTTATGTGACAGTGTAAAAGAACGTCGGCAAAATGAAGACGTCGATTCGCTCATCTTGACGAGTATGTTCGTCCTCGACTTTTTATCCATTCACCCATTCAATGACGGGAATGGACGAATCGTCCGTCTTTTAACCTTGTTGATGCTCTATCAATTCGGATTCGAGGTCGGTCGCTATATTAGTCTTGAGAAGATTGTCGAGGAACGGAAAGAAGATTACTATGAATCCCTGCGATTGTCCTCAATCGATTGGCATGAGAACCAACAAGACCCTTTTCCATGGATTCATTATCTGTTGAGCGTGATCCTTGCCGCATATAAAGAGCTAGAAGATCGTGTAGGACTCGTCACGTCAGGAAGTCAAAGTAAGAGTAGCCGGATTAGACGATTCGTAGAAGGGAGAATCGTACCGTTTACCAAGTCGGATATCCGAAGCGCCTGCCCCGACATTAGTGAGGCGACCATCAACCGTGCCCTTCGGGAATTGCGGGATGAAGGGGAAATCGCTCCTTCTGGACTAGGTCGGAGTGCAAAATGGATTAAGCAATAATTCTTCCGAGACGTGTTTTTTAGTAAAGACCGTCAAAGTGAAAAGAATGTATGTATTGTTGGCTCTTTGTGATGCGACTCTCGAATGCCGAGGAACGCGGACTGATGAAAATCGAAGTGATTGAAGACCCAAGATTAATCGGTGATTTACACTATTATTCACACGTGGAAAATGAACATCAGATGGAGCTCTTCCTCGAGGATGTCCCGCCCAACTCAAAGGAATTGATTCGAGACGAGGGACGATTCTATGATTATTTCTTGGAAGAATAGATTGATGTCAAAGGTTCGATTGAAGTACTCAATAATCTGAATTTAGTCATTCACCATGAAGACAAATGGTCAAACGATTGAACATAAAGGGGGGTTAAAATGAATTTTTTTGAGTATATTAGTCTGTCTGCCACCGCATGGTTCATGGGCTTCTTCCCTATGTTCGAAATCTATCTAGCCATCCCGAGTACGATGTTACTCGGTCTCGACGGCGTCTCTGCCGTCCTTTGGGCCGGGCTTGGTAACTTCTTGCCGGTTCCTCTGCTCGCTTATTTCTATGATTGGCTCCATCGCTTCAAACGTCTTAGTGGCTGGTTAGACCGCCTAGAGAAACACCGATTCAGTCATTTGATGCGCGAACATGGCAGTTGGTCCATCATCCTCGTCACGCCTCTATTAGGATCATGGGTAGTTGGCGTGATTGGTCATTCGATTGGGATGAGGCGCTCTACACTTCTCATCTATTCAGCCATCAGTATATTCGGATATGGCGTGTTAATCGCTTGGCTCACCTCAAAAGGGATCGAGTTCACAATCTGAGACATGTCTGACGTCCATAGCAAATAAAAGGTAGCTGACTCATTCTATATTGAATGAATCAGCTACCTTTTATTGAGCTAGATTGCTCGATCGTCGTCTCGATAGGATAGCGGCAATTTTCTCACGTCCACTCTTTTCTCCTCTGACTTAAGAAGAAAGAGAATTTTCGCCTTTTCCTGTGAAAAACTCATCCAACTGGAAGTCATGCTTGTCGAGCACGATTTGTTCCCGCGAGATGCCCCGCTCACATAGCGTCGCAATCGTCTCGCGTAAGAAGTCGTCGCTCCCGACGACGTAATACAGTCCGTCCATATCCTCTGCGAGCGTCTTGACCGTCTCGTGGTAACGCCCGCGGCTGTCGACGAAATCAGCTGTGAACGTATCTGTCGATGTGAAGACGTCCTCAAACAAATAGTTCGCCGATGAGTCGACGTTCAGCGAGTGGAGATGCGGGATACCTTCCCCGTTCTCCAGGTATTCGAGTACGAGCGGGCGGAACGTCGCGAGCCCGACACCGGCCGATAACAAGTAAATGTTCTTCCCGTCACGCTGGAGCGGGACGTTCGAATGCGTCTTGAAGATGGCGACTTGTTCGCCGATCTCCATGTCACGCAAGATCGACTTGAACTCGGAGCACTCTCGCTTGATCCGTGTCGTGATACCGATCGCGCCTTCACGCGGCAACGTCGAGATCGACATGTGGCGGATCAAACTCCGGTTCGGTTTGTCTTTTTTGTTGAAGCCTTCGAGCGCGAAGTGGGTATGCGCCCCCTCGTCCCATGTGAAGCCGTCTGGCAGCTCGAGTTGGAACGTGTATGTATCCGGCGCTTCCTCTACAACTCGTTGAATCGGTGTCCAGTAAATTTGCATCGTCGTCACTCCTTCCTTCTATTAATAGACCGCAATCGGTCCGTATGGTCCTTGAATGATTTCAAGCTTCGTCTCGAAGATATCGGATAGCGTCTCGGCGACCATGATCTCATCAACCGTACCGAAGGCAGCAATCTTGCCGTCCTTCATCGCACAAATCCGGTCCGAGTACTTGGCTGCGAAGTTGATGTCGTGGAGCACGGTGACGATCGTCCGACCGAACTCGTCGGCGACGTGGCGCAAGTATTCCATCATCTGGACCGAGCGAGCGATGTCCAAGTTATTGAGCGGCTCATCGAGCAACACGTATTCCGTCTCCTGGCAGAGCACCATCGCGACGTACGCCCGCTGGCGCTGCCCGCCCGACAGTTCATCGAGGTAACGGTGCTCCAAACTCGTCAAGTCGAGGAAGTCGATATATTTCGAGATGATGCGCTCGTCCTCTTGCGTCAACCGCCCTTTTGAGTAAGGGAAACGGCCGAACCCGGCGAGTTGCCGCACGGTCAGTCGGGTCACGAAATGGTTCTCTTGCCGTAAGATCGTGATGATTTTCGCCAAGTCTTTTGATTTCGTGCTCGACACGTCCATCCCTGCGACTTGGATCTGTCCTTCGTCCAAGTTGAGCAGACGGCCGATCATCATGAGCGTCGTCGACTTGCCGGCCCCGTTCGGACCAATCAACGACGTGAATCCAGCTTTCGGGATGTCGAGATTGATCGGTCCGATTCGGACGTCATCCGTATACGATTTTTGTACTTGTTCAAGTTGAATCATAGCGATTTTCTCCTTAAGATGATTGCCAAGAAAACGATTCCGCCGAACAATTCGATAATGACGGACACGACACTCGGTGTATTGAGAATGTGATACATAAAGAAATACGCGCTCGTCAACACGAAGAAACCGAGCGCGAACGCCATCGGGAACATATACTTATGGTCATACGTCGAAGCAACCTGATAGCTGAGCGTCGCCACCAAGAATCCAAAGAACGTCAGCGGTCCGATGAGCGCTGTCGATACCGACATCAATAGCGAGATGAGAATGAGCGTAAAGATGACGCTCCCCCGATGGTTCACCCCGAACGATGTCGCTACATCTTTCCCGAGTGCGACGACGTTCAAGCGATTTGAGAAGCTATACAACATGATTCCGACGACAATCACAATCGGAATGACGATTGGGAAGTACGCGGCATCAGCATGCATGACCGATCCGAACAGACGGGCCTGAAGGATATCAAAATCCGACGGCGCGAGCATACGGCGCATGAACGAGGACACCGAATTCAAACCGGTCCCGATGATGATCCCGACGAGAAGCATGAGTTGCAGATTCCCGTATTTCCCGGACAAGAGCCAGCCATACAAGAGCAGGCTCATGAGCACCATGAGGCCGACCTGGGTCAAAAAGGCACCGGTTCCCGAAAAACCGATTAACGCACCCGCACCGAAGAAGAAAATCATGCTCGTCTGAATCGTCGAATAAAGCGCATCGAACCCGAGCAAGGATGGCGTGATGATGCGGTTGTTCGTCACCGAATGAAACGCGACCGTCGCCAAGCTTTGACAGAGCGCGGCGATCGCCATCGTAACGACGGCGACGACCCGACGCTCGACGACCGGGATGAACGACGGCGAATCGAACGGGACCGGATTGTTGTAGACGAGTAACCCGAACGCACAGAGCAGTCCGCCCACGATGAAGAATGCAAGGAACAGCCAATAACGGCGCTGTTCTCGTTTCGAACGGAACGCCGTCGCACACCGCTCTTCCGTATGCACGGATCGACCATCGACGTCATACGCTTCCCGTTGCTTCGTCTTGTTTTCGATGAGTGTGCTCATCGTACCCCTCCCGTCTTCCGTTGTCTCAAGAGAATCGCGATAAACACGACCGACCCGACCGTCCCGAGAATGAGCGATACCGGTAATTCAAACGGCATGATGATCGTCCGCGAAATCAAGTCGCTGACGAGAACCGTGCCCATACCGATGACGCATACCCACGGCAAGTTGCTGCGGAGATCGTCTCCACGAAACATCGAGACGATGTTCGGGACGATCAGTCCGAGGAACGGCAGATTACCGATGACCGTCGCCACGACCCCGACCGCAAGTGCGATCAGCCCCGTCGCAATCAAGATGAGACGGCTATAGTTGACGCCAAGGCTCGTCGCGATATCTTCGCCGAGTCCGGCGAGCGTTAACCGGTTCGCGAGGATGAAGATGAAGAACGTGACGAGAATGATAAGCCACAAGTATTCATAACGTCCGACCTGCACCGATGCGAACGACCCGACGAACCAGCCTTCAATAGTCTGACTCGCTTGGAAGAACAAGCCGAGAAACGTCGACACGGCCGATACGACCGCCCCGAGCATGAGCCCGATAATCGGGACGATCAACGATGAGCGAAGTTTGACCGAGCGCAGGAACCAGAAGAAGACCATCGTTCCGATGAACGAGAAGACGATGGCCCCCGTCATGCGCATCATGAGCGTCGGCGCCGGAACGAGCAGATACACAGTGAGCAGACCGAGCCCCGCCCATTCGAGCGTTCCGGTCGTCGTCGGTTCGACGAGACGGTTTTGCGTAATCAGTTGCATGACGAGCCCCGACATCGCCATGGCGGCACCGGTCAACATGATGGCAATCGTGCGCGGGACGCGGGTAATCCAAAACATATCCGCTCCGCCCTCCTGACGAATGTCATAGACGCCGGTCACGAGCGAGAGGCATGCCAACATGAAGACAACGAGAACTGCTCCGATAAACGACTTCGTCCATATGTTAGAAAAGGAGGGCTGAGACAATGTCTCAACCCTTGCTGTCATTGGTTTTTGCACAACGTAACTCCCTTACTTCGAAAGCGCGGCTGCGATATCGTTGAATAGTTCAGAATAAGTTTGAATCGACTCGTTGATGTACGTGTCGTTCGGTGCATACACGATTTTTTCGTCTGTCACGGCTTTTGTTTTTTGAAGTGCCGGTGCGTTATCGATCACGTCTGCTGCAGGTACAGCGTCTTCCATGCTTGTAATCGCCGCGTCACGGTCGAGGACGAGCAACCAGTCCGGGTCACTCTCAGCAATCGCTTCAACCGAGACCTCATCCCCTTGGTGGTCACCTGTCGTTTTCGCTACCTCGAGGGCAGGTGTCCAGTCAAAGATGTCATACATCGGTCCGAAGACACGACCTGTATTCGGTGCCGAGAATCCGATATCGCCGCCTGAGACGATGACTGACATCACTTTGTCTTCACCGTTGTATGAAGCTTTTACACTGTCGATCGATGCTTCGAAGCTTTTGATGAGTTCATCTGCTTCCGTTTCTTTTTCAAAGATTTGGCCGAGTGAACGCGTCGTCGTCTCAAAGCCTTCTACCAAGATTTCACCTGGCGTGCCCGCATCTTCTGGGAGCTCAATGTTCAAATCGATGACGGCTGCTTCCGGAACTAATTTTTTAATGTCGTCGTAGTAGTCGGCGAATCGTTGACCGACGATGACGACGTCCGGATCCACACCGGCGATCGCTTCTAAGTTCGGTTCATTGTGCATCCCGACGTCAACGATGTCTTTATCATTTTTATAAGGCAAGTCCGCTGGAATCAATCCGATTGGTGCCGCGACCAAGTCGATGTCCCAATCCGAGAGCGTCTCGAACGTCCGGTTGTCGAGCGCGACGACCTTCTCCGGGTTGACCGGTACTTCGATCGTGCCATGTGCGTCCGTGATTTCCACCGTCTTCGGTTTCGCTTCCGCTTCCGCGTTACCCGTATCTTTTGCTTCATTCTCGTTCCCGCACGCCGCGAGCAACAAGACGAGCGATGTCGCCATGATTGATGCTTTTAATTTCCCCACTTTTTCCATCTCCCTATATGTATTGATTACGCCGACAACCTTCTCAATCGAACGGCATCCCTGTTGTTGATCTTGTCTATGTAGGCAACAGAAATGCTTTATCATTGATAATGATTATCATTGTCGTTTTCATTGAGAAGCATAGCAAACAAAAAAAGGATGCGCAATGCCAAATTTTCAAAAAGGGATTGGAAATGTTTTTCCTACTATTTAATGCAAAATAAAAAGAAAGTGGTACTCGACCACTTTCTAAAGAGTTAAAGTTCAATTTCGCCTGTCTCGTTTTCGTTTGAGAATGCTGTAAGTGAGAAATAATACGAACGTGTACGTGAACGAGAAGAGAATGATTTGCAGGAGGCCGTCCGGAAGCAGTTTCACGATGAAAAACAGCGAAAAGATGATGGCAATAATCAGATGAGGACCCCGGATATCTTCCGGCAGATCGCGCCAGTAGATCACGACGAGTGCCAACGCGAGCGGCCCGCATAGCGCAAATAAGATGAAGAACGGGACAGGCCGCATCAGAAATGGCACGTTTGATTTATCGCCCCTCATGCTTCCGAAATCCCATTCGCGAGGAGCAACAGGAAAATCCAAATCGATAACGGCACGATCAACCCGATGTTCGCTAGGAGGCTGAACACTTTTACAAACTTGTCTTTTGAAAACAGTCCCCAAATGAGTGTCGCGAGTAACGCAAGGTCCAAGGCGAGGTACACCCAAATCGCTGTTAGCAAGTCTAAATTCGGAAAGACGCGGCCGTTCAATGTGAACAGCGTAAGCAGTGTTACCAAAAAAAGCACGAGCGTGGTGTAAAGCGGTGCATAATGACGTTTCGTCATCCAACCACCTCCTTTTTCCTAATTATCCCATTCACTTATTCTATCGACAACCCTTATAGATTTTGCTACATTCACAGCAACGTACATGAAGTGATGACATTGTTGGGGGGCACGGTTATATGGGTTTTGCTTATCTAGTTGCCGCGATTATCGCGGAAGTGTTCGGATCAAGTATGTTAAAACTGAACGCAACTTCGACGAACCGACTGCCAATCCTCGGTGTCGCGCTCGGATACGTGACCGCGTTTTATCTGTTGTCGCTCGCGCTCTTGTCCATCCCGCTCAGTTTCGCCGTCTCGTTCACGCTCATGGGCTTCGTCTTGAAGACGATCCCGCTCAGTATTGCCTATAGCGTCTGGGCCGGTCTTGGAACGGTCGCGACCGGATTGATCGTGGTATTCGCCTACGGTGAGGTGCTCTCGACACTGAATAGCATCGGGCTCATCGTCATCGTGCTCGGTGTCATCGTCATGAATTTCGGGAAAACGAATACGGTATACGGCTAACGTTTTTAGAAAGGAGTGACGCGAATGCTCGCACCATTGATCGAAGAGAAAGAACGACTGTTGCTGACGACGGAAGTTCGGACGTCGCCGGAGCGATTGCGTGAACTGTTGACGGAAGATTTCTTTGAAATCGGCAGTTCCGGTCGTGTTTTATATAAAGAGGCCGATACGAATACGATGGACCTTGGAGAAATCGACATCACACTGTCCGACTTCAACCTCGAAGTTATCCGTGACGACGTCGTCTTGGCTACGTATCGGACGGAAAACCATCAAAGCGGTCGTATCGCTCTCCGCAGCTCGATTTGGGTCAGGATTGACGGCGTATGGAAAATGCGATTCCATCAAGGGACACCTGCACAATAACGATAAATAGGGCGCGCCGATTTAGGCGTTCCCTTTTTTCTGTTCACCTTACCCTTTATTTTACTCACCCCCCTTGTCCGGATGTCCTATAATTCACGTATGAATGACACCAAAAGAGAGGGTCGACAAAATTGAATACATATATTGAACCGGTCGCACGACGACCGAGAGTCACGTTAGAAGAGAAGTTAGCGCTTATGGAGTCACGCCGAAAGAAGTTGATGTTCGAGCCGACGATCCCGCTCGATGCCATCCGTAAAAAGAAACCGTCCATCACCGTCACGTTCTCCGTCGGTGGCTTCGGTGTCCACAACGAGTCCACGTTGACGTTCTTTGAAGACGGGTCGGTCAAACGAGAAGTGATTTGGCGCGAAGATTACGACTTGAGCGTAGCAATCCCAAGCTCAGGTTGGTACGAGAAGGAGGATGCGACACGCGTCCACGAACGATTCGTCGCCCTCTCCTCACATCGTTGGCCTGAAGTGTTTGAAGAAAAAGGATATTACACCACCGATGGGACGCAGTGGAGCCTTGTTGTGAAACGTCACGGGAAACTGATCCATCACCATTCCGGCAGCAACGCCTACCCATCGAGCTGGAAAGCCGTCACGGAACTGTTCGGCATCTCGTGAACCGACAAAGGGAGCACCCACTTGGGCGCTCCCTTTTCTCATATCGCCTGAATCATCTCGACCCGATTGCCGAACGGGTCGCGGAACTCGAACCGGTCAAAGCCAGGGATTGGAATCCCTTCGAGCCGCTCGATTCCTTCTGCTTCGAGTTTCCGTCCCCACTCCGCTAGATCGGTCACCACATAGGCGACATGTGCTTTCGTCGTCAGCCGGTCGACCCCGTCCTCGGTACCGACATGGACGCTTTGGTCGCCGACTTGAAGCCAAAACCCGCCTCGTCCTTGAAGCGACTCCGGTTTGTCGATTTCATTCAAGCCGAGCACATCGCAATAAAACGCGCGTGCTGTCGCTTCTTCACCTTTTGGGATCGTGATTTGGACGTGATGGATGCCTGTGATCATGTCGTTTTCCCCTTCCGATACGTCAATCCGATAAACTGCAGTTTTTGGTTAAACAAGCGTGGATACGACATATAGCCGACCATGACGGCTGAGATCGTCGCCGTCGTCAAAATGAGGAACAAGATAAGCAGTTGGTACAACACCGCCTCCATCGGGTCGGCGCCGCCGATGATGAGGCCGCTCATCATGCCGGGAAGCTGGACGAGCCCCATCGTCTTTTGCGCCTCGACGGTCGGGATCATACTCGTCCGGATGGCGTTCTTCAAGCTCCGCTCGATTGCGATTTTCGGTGCCCCGCCCATCGACAGGATGAGCTCGATCACCTCGTCGCTCCGTTCGACCTCGTCCTTGAACTTGTTCAAAAACAGGAGTGACAACACCATACAGTTGCCGATGACCATACCGCTGATTGGAATGATTTTCTCCGGCTCGAACGGGATGATGCCGAGCCCGAGCATGAGCCCCATCGTCAGCGACTCGACCGTGACGAGCGTGAGGACGATCATCCAGGTGATGCCAGGGATGCCGTCCCCTTTTTTGATGATGTTTTGCGTCGCCGCGCCAATCATGAGGAGGATCATGAGCAGCATGAACACCGGGGTATCGCTCTCGAAGACGAACGTCAAAATGTAGCCGATCAACAACAGTTGAATGATCGAGCGTACCGTCGCGATGACGATGTCACGCTCGAGACCGAGCTTCAAAAATAACGCCAACCCGAGCGGAATCGCCACGAAAATCAAGGAAGTCATCAGTTCGATGAACGTCATAGCTCTTCCCCCCTGACGAAACGCCCGATCATCGGATTGTCCGACTCGTCGATGAACGACGCGTCTCCGAACTCAATCAATTCCCCGTTCCGTAAAAACCACATGTCGTCACTGACCCGTCTCGCTTGATCGAGGTCGTGGGTGATCCAAATGACGGTGACCCCGAAATCTTTTTGAAGGCGCACGATCAAATGCTCGATCTCTTTCACCGTCCGGTAGTCGAGGCTCGACGTGATCTCATCTAACAGCAAGACGTCCGGTTTATTGACGAGCGTCCGGGCGATGGCGACCCGGCTCCGCTCCCCGCCCGACAACGTCTTGATCGGTTGGTCGAGCGAGATGCCATCCAAGTCGACTTTTCCGAGCAGCTCTGTCGCTTTAGCCCGGTCGAGCGTCTCCCCGAAAATCGCTTTCGGTAAATTCAAGTTGTCGTACACCGTCCCGTCGATCATCGGGGCGCTTTGGAACGCCATGCCGATCTGTTTCCGGAGCGCGATGACATCGATATCGCGGATGTTCTCACCTTTGAAATAAATGTCGCCCGCGTCCGGCGACAGTAGCCCGTTAATATGCTTCAGGCACGTCGTCTTGCCGGCGCCGCTCGGTCCGACGAACGTCGTGATCCGGCCTTCGCGGAAGTAGCCGGTGATGTTATGTAGGATGTCGTTATGACTGACCCCAATGAATTCGATAATGTGCATGTGCCTTCAATCCTTTCTCGATCCGATCCCTATTTACTGAAAGTTAGACACGTCGTCGATCACGACGTCACCGTTTGAATCAAGTAACGGCGTGATGCCACCACCCGTCCCGACCCATGTCTGGATGTAGTTGACACCGGTCGCTGTGTCGACGAGTACCATAACTTGGCCAAGTTCCGGCAACTGTTCCGTCAATTTGACTTGGAAACGCGTCGCCCCTGTCACTTCCTCGTCTGTTTTTTTCTTGAATAACATGACATCCCGCCTTCCTACTGTTAACTGTACGCAACATGACCCTCGGTTTCAATAAATGCGATATCTCCAAGGCTGACAAATCCTAAACCCGTTCATTTTTGTTTAATATGACTACAAAAAAACACGCCAGGTTTCGGCGTGTTTTCAAGCGTAGCTCCGTTCGATGACAAAACTTGTCTTGTCCCCTCGGAAATATGAACGTGAGTACTCGATCGTTTTTCCTGACGCGTCCTCGGTCACCGTCTCGATATAAAAGCACGGCGTCCCGAGCGGACAGTCGAGAAGATCGCTTATCCGTTCGTCGGCGAGCGCAATCTCGAGCGCCTCGGTCGTCTTGGCGACGTGGACGTCGTGGACTTCCGCTAGCGTTTGGAACAGCGAATGCTCGGCCTGGTCTTTCGTGATACCCGGCGCGATCTGCCACGGGATGAACGAGACCTCGTATTGTGTCGGCTCCCCGTCGGCATGACGGATCCGTTCGATCTTTTGGATCGGTGCTTGTTCGTCGACCGTGAACACGTCGGCGAGCTGGGCGTTCGCCGAGACGACCGACAAGTCGATGAGCGACACTTGGCCGCGCTTGCCTTGAACGGCGAGCTGGGCCGCGTAATTGTTCGGCGTATGCGATAACGTCTGCCGGACTTTCTTCCCGGCGACGAACGTGCCGCGCCCTTGCTGGCGGACGAGATAGCCTTCCGTCGTCAACTGGTTGAGCGCGCCGCGGACCGTCGTCCGGCTGACGTCGAACTCTTCGCATAACGCGTACTCGGTCGGGAATTTCTCGCCTTCTGTATAATGTCCGCTCTTGATGCGGGACAATAACTCTTCTTTGATGGCTGTTTGAAGCGTCGACTGCGACATGCTGTCACCCCTTTATGTCATCCTTCTTTCCTTTATTCTGATACAGCAAACATACAAATGCAAATACAAAAAACAATTTGTATTATTTGTACTTTTTATATTGCGGCAAGTTGTACTATTTGTTATATTTGTTACAACAAAAAGAAATCGCTTTCACAAGGAGGAGTTGGCACTATGGCAGTCAAGGTCGTCATCATCGGTGGAGGTTCGAGTTATACCCCCGAAATCATTGAAGGTTTGATCCAGCGACAAGCGACGTTTCCGGTTCGGGAGATCGTTCTTGTCGACATCGAGGAAGGGAGAGACAAATTAGACATCGTCGGCCGTCTCGCCGAACGGATGATTCAAAAGGCAGGCGCTGACATCAGACTCAGTTGGACGCTCGACCGGAAAGCAGCACTTGTTGGCGCCGACTTCGTCTCGACGCAGATCCGCGTCGGTGGCCTGAAAGCCCGCGCCTTGGATGAACGCATCCCGCTCAAGCACGGCTTCATCGGTCAAGAGACGAACGGTGCCGGTGGTTTGTTCAAAGCGTTCCGGACGATCCCGGTCCTCGTCGAGCTCGCTAATGAGATGGCGGAGATTTGCCCGGACGCGTGGCTCGTCAACTTCACGAACCCGGCCGGTATCGTCACCGAGGCCGTCTTGCAACACTCGGCCCACAAAAAAGTCATCGGCGTCTGTAACATCCCGTTCAACATGCGCAACTCGGTCGCTGAGATTTTAGACACCCCGGTCGAACGTGTCGCCATCGAGTTCATCGGACTCAACCATTTCGTGTTCGGCCGCCACGTCTGGGTCGACGGCGTCGATCGCACGGACGACGTGCTCGCGTCACTGAACGCCGGCACCGACTACTCGCCGGCGAACATCGTCGGGCTCGGTTGGAGCGAATCGTTCTTGAAATCGCTCCGCATGTTGCCGAACCCGTACCATCAATACTATTTCCAAACGGCGGACGTACTCGCGAAAGATTTAGCGGCGTATGAACAGAACGGCACGCGCGCCGAGGTCGTCCAGCAAGTCGAGGCGCAACTGTTCGAGAAATACAAAGACGTCGATCTCGACGTGAAGCCTGTTGAGCTCGAACAGCGCGGCGGCGCCTATTATTCCGACGCCGCCTGCAACTTGATGGACTCGATCTACAACGACCGCGGCGATATCCAGACGGTGAACACACTGAACCGTGGCACGATTCGCGATTTACCGGACGACGCCGTAATCGAAGTGAACGCCGTCATCACGAAAGCAGGACCGCGACCAATCGCAATCGGTTCGCTCCCGCTCCCGATCAAAGGACTCATCACCAACTTGAAGACGTTTGAACAGCTCGCCATCCGCGCAGCGATGTCCGGCTCATACAACGATGCCTATCTCGCCTGCCTGATGAACCCGTTCATCCAAGACGAGAAGAAAATCGATCCGCTCCTCCGTGAGCTGTTCGATGCGCACGAAGCGTACTTACCACAATTTAAGAAGGAGGTTTACTCATGAACAAGTTTATCGAAATCGCTGGGCGCATCGGTTCCCAGCGACACTTAGTCGCCATCCGTGATGGATTCGTCTCGGTCATGCCGCTCATCATCGTCGGTTCGCTCGCTGTCCTCATTAACAACTTCCCGGCCATCAATTTAGGTGGCCTCTCACTCGACTTCGTCGGCATGATGAACAATGCGTTCGGCGAAGGGAACTGGCAAGGGCTCGGCGGCAATATTTGGACAGCCTCGTTCGCCATATTAGGCCTTTTGGTCGCTTTCTCGATCGGGTATAACCTGGCCCGGTCGTACGGGGTCGATGGGCTCGCCGCCGGGATTTTATCGGTCGCGTCATACATCATGCTCGTACCGGTCACAGAAGACTGGGGACTTAACTTCGCTTGGCTCGGTGCCCAAGGATTATTCGTTGCCATCATCGTCTCGATTGCAGTCACCGAACTGTTCCGTTACCTCATCAACACGAAATTGACGATCAAGATGCCGGAAGGCGTGCCGGGCGGGGTCACTCGTTCGTTCCAAGCACTCATCCCGTCGATGCTCATCTTAACGCTTGTCGCCGGAGTTCAACTGTTCATGACACTCCAAGTCGAGCTCAGCATTTTTGAAGTCATCTTCAAAGTCATCCAGCAACCGCTTCAAGGGTTCGGCGACTCGCTCGCGGCCGGTCTCGTCATCGCTTTCTTGAACCATATCCTTTGGTTCTTCGGACTTCACGGCACGAACATCATCGGTTCGGTCATCGAGCCGATCTATCTCCCGCTCATCGAGCAAAACTTAGCCGCGTTCCAAGCAGGCGTCTCGGCGTATGACGTCCCGTACACGGTGACAAAACCGTTCCTCGACTCATTCGTCTTCATGGGCGGATCAGGTACGACGTTCGCCCTGCTTCTCGCCATCTTCATCGTCGTCCGCAAACAGCGCAACCACCCGTATCACCAAGTCGCGAAACTGTCGGCGCCGGCTGGACTGTTCAACATTAACGAACCGGTCATCTTCGGTCTCCCGATCGTGTTGAACCCGGTCATGTTGATCCCGTTCATCTTGGTACCGGTCACGCTCACGATCGTGTCATATGTCGCCCTCTCGACGGGCATGGTACCGAAGACGGTCGCCATCGTCCCATGGACGACGCCACCGATCATCAGTGGTTACCTCGTCACCGGCGGTAGCGTCCGCGGCGTCTTGCTTCAACTCGTCAACTTGACGATCGCGACGGCGATGTATATCCCGTTCGTCATGGCAGGGGCGAAAGCGATGACGGCCGAAATCAATAAAAATAAAGCAGAAGTCAACGAAGGAGAGAAAATCAGTTGAAGACAGAAAGCATCCAACAATTATCGTTCATGATCATCTTACACGCCGGAAACGCCCGCTCATCGGCGTTCGAGGCGATTGCCGCCGCCAAACGCGGCGAAGGTGAACTTGCTGAAGCGAAAATGAAAGAAGCGGATGAGGCGTTTTTAGAAGCCCACAAGCTTCAAACCGAACTGTTGCAAGAAGAGGCACGCGGGGCGACGAGCGACATGAGCGTTTTGCTCGTCCACGCCCAAGATCACTTGATGACGGCGATGACCGTCAAAGAACTTGCGATCGAGATGGTCGATATGATCACTCGACTCAACCAATTGGAGGAATTGACATGAACATCTTACTCGTCTGCTCGGCTGGTATGTCGACATCGATCCTTGTTGAAAAAATGCGCACCGAGGCCGCAGCGCGCGGCCTGGACGCGACAATCGAAGCTATCCCGGAATCACGCTTGAAAGAACAAACGAACGTCGACGTCATCTTGATTGGACCACAAGTCCGCTACCTCGAAGGTAAGATCAAAGCATCCGTCACGGTACCGGTCGCTGTCATCGACAATATGGCTTACGGGCTCATGAAAGGCGACCAAGTGCTCGACCAAGCGCTCGGTCTCGTGCAAAATGCATAAAACGCACGTCTTGATCAACGCCGACGACTTCGGATTGACGACCGGTGTGAACCGGGGCATCATCGACAGTCACGTCCACGGCATCGTCAATTCGGCGACACTTATGATGAACGGCTATGCCGTCGAGGAGGCCGTCGCACTGGCAAAACTTCATCCCGCCTTACACGTCGGCGTGCATCTCGCCTTGACGTGGGGACGGCCGCTCGCAAAGACGAGTACACCGCTCACGAAAGAAGACGGGACGTTCCGCTACACGAACCGGTTTCTGACGGAAGCGGCACCCGACGCTGAGCTCGTCTATCTCGAGTGGAAAGCGCAAATCGAGGCGTTCCGCGCGACGGGACTGTCGCTCCATCACCTCGACAGCCATCATCACGTCCATGGCTGGCCGGCGATCCAAGACGTCATCGTCCGTCTCGCCGAAGAATACGACACGACGTTTCGGGCCTTAACGACACTCGATGCACGACGGGACTTGTGGGTGACCGAGCGGTTCAGTGACCAGTTCTACGGCGATGGTGTGTCCCGGGCAACGCTCGACGCAATTCAACCAGGCGACTCGATCGAGGTCATGGTCCACCCGGCCGACATCGATGAGATTTTACCAAGCGTCACGTCTTACCTCGTGCAACGCTTATTGGAAAAGCAGCTATTGATCGACTATGAGCGCCCTGATTGGTGGGTGTAGAAAAAGAGAGTTGTTCACCGTTTACCGGCGAACAACTCTCTTTTCTGTTCGTAGATTAACCAGGTAGACCTCTTTCTTGTCTACTCATGTCTTCAATCACAATGTCATAGATTTCACCTAGCGACGCACAATATTTAACAAGATCCCACGGTTCGTTCGTGTGAAAATGAATCTTGATTAGATTTTCGTCCCCGACTGCCAACAAACAATCTCCCGCGAAGCTTGTATTGATGTACTCAAATATCGCATCTTCGGACAGTTGCTCCCCTTCGATCAACAGTTGTGTATCATATTTGAATTCTATCATCTTGTTCACCTCGCATTTCAAAGGATAGACTAGACAGAGTGTAATTATTACTATCTAGTGCTAGATTATCTCTTTTCGTCCCGCTTGGCAAATCAGCCGTCGCTCTTCAAACTTCTAAAGGTTGAACTGGCGTTGGATCTGTCGCGCGACCGTTTCGGCATCAAGGTCCGTGTTATTGATCCGCAAATAGTTGTCGACATCGATCTCTCCGTCACGCGAGTTCAAGCGGTACAGCGTCGCCGTCTGCTTCAACTCGGCCTCGGACCAAGCGATATCCCGTTTCGTCGGTTTATGTGCCAGCCGGTTCTCGGTCGTGTTGCGGGCGAGCCGCTCCTCGATGTCGGCTTCGAGTTCGACGTAGTAGACGTCCGCCCCGTGCGACTCGAACAGTTCCGCCACTCCTTCGATGTAGGTCCGGTCTTCTTCCATATCAAACGCCCAGACGAACGTGAAGATCAAGCCGGGCTGATTGCTTTTCGCGACCGCTTCGAATAACTCGTGCCGAAACAGTTGGACGAGCCGGCGCCCCTCGTCCGTCCCGTAATCAAAGAACGGGCTGACGAGATCGATCGTCATATGGTTATGCAGTAACTTCAATCCTGTCTGCTTCGCGAGTTCCTGTCCGACCGTCATCTTGCCGACAGCTTGTGGACCGATCAGTATGACCAACTTCATCTTATTGCCTCCAGCCTTTAAAGGTATCTCCTACGTTCAATTACTGGAATTTCGGAACATCGAAATGTAGCGTGTATCGATCCAACGTACGATATATGTTATAGATACTAGCTGTCTGTTTCGAAGCCCATCCAATATCGGTCGCATACTGATGCGAGCCCGGGGCAGCCGGGTTAAAGCGCATCTTATACAACGTATTCTGACGATAAGTAGGATGATTGATGTAGCTTTCACCGATCCAGTAAGCCCCACCTATAATCGCCGCTTCTGGAGTGAACCATTTTTGTTCAAATGCGAATTTAGCACCATTGCCAAGCGGATTGCTATCCGTTGCTCGAATACCATACATATTGTAAACCGTTTTAGCGATTGGACGTGTTGGGTGAATGCGGGCACCTTTTGCGTTAATAAGGGCATTGCCGTTTTTATCAACTGGTACCCCTTTGGCCAATCGTGATGAACCGTGCCCCGTTTCTAACAACGCGTGTGATAGGAGATAAATCTCATTCACATTGTATTTATTTGATGCGGTGATAAAGGATTGTCCCTTACCTGAGAGTGTCCCTTTTGAGACTAACACTCGATTCAACGTTTTTGCCGTCGTACCCGCACTCTTCGATAAATCTAAAAATTGATAGAACGCTTCCGAGGTAGGGGCGATTTTTCCGGGATCCACATAGGCACGAATATCACTTATTCTAGCTCTTCGCCAAGTATTATCAAAAATGCGTACATCGTGACCCGCAGGACGGCGGTACGAAATCTGATAATAGTTTCCCCTTTTCCCGATAACCTCAATTTTTTCTCCTGGATTAATGTGACCATATCCATGAGAATCGAAACGCGGCTCACTTAAAATAGTAGAGCTGCCAATGATAGCACTAGATAAGATATAACCTTGTTTCGTGCCGTATTTCACTTTATACCAAGTCAAGTGACCCGTCGTAAGCTGCGTCACATATTCAATTTTTGCTTGGTTCGGCAGAGACGTTAGCGGAACGGCATCTACAGACGGCTTTGCCTGAAGCGGGGTTCCATGTTTAGCAACAACAGTCATCTTTTTATTGATAACTGTTCCAGATTTCCCTTTCACTTTCACTAAGCCCCGGTGAATATATGCAGGAGCACTCCGATACCGATCGGTTTGACCATACTCTTGAAACTGTTGCATCGTCATTCTATGGAGTGATGTTGGATAAGTAGACTGTGAAACTTTTTTACCGACCGCACTTGAGCTTAAGGTCGATTGACGCTCTATACCTTCTTTTACCTTAGAGCCTCTAGCATAAGAATCTGATGTTATAAGGAAACTGAATAAAATACATACTCCAATCACAACTATACTGAAACGAGATCGTAAAGCTTTCAATTCATCATAACTCCTTTTTAAAATTGAATTGGGAACGAATCATCTTGGTCCCGTGAGACTAACTTTCATAGTATACTCCAACCGAAAAGGTTATAAATGGATATTTATCAAAAGCGGTAAATTGATTTTACATATTATCCTATCCATAGCTATATGTCACATTTCTCCATCACAATGTAGAAAGCTGAAAAGAGTTATGTCTAGGATACTGGGCTAACGGGAAAATATATACCATCGACCACCGTCTTCCTCGTAAGGAGGCCACCTCCATGCCAAAAGATCCTAGACTCGAACGCTTCGTCCTACGCGTCTCTGTATTTGGCTCTTTGTTCTTCGCCATCGCCGGCATCATCGTCGGTTATTTGTTATCTTCCGCCTTCATCCTGTTCGATGGCGTCTATTCGTTCTTGAGCGTCATCATGAGCTGGATCTCGCTCCGCGCCGGCGTGTTCATGCTGACGTCGGACAAGCGCTTCCCGTTCGGCAAGAGCACGATCGAACCGTTCATCATCTTGTTCCAATATAGTGTCCTCTTATTCGTCATCGTTAACGCCTTCCTCGGTGCGATCGATGATATCCGCGCCGGGGGCAATGACCTCGTCCTCGGTTGGGCGCTCGTCTATCTTACAATCAGCGGCGCATTGACGTATGGGATCTTCCGCTACTTACGGACGTTCCAGATGAAAGCGAGCTCTGGCCTCGTCAGTGCCGAGATCGTCCAATGGCGGCTCAGCTTCATCTTGACCGGTGGTGCCCTCGTCGGCTATTTGATCGCCCAAGTGCTCGTCTGGCTATCGTTTGACACCATCTCTCCGTACGTCGACCCAGTCATGCTCATGCTGATCACCCTTTGGCTCGTCAAGACGCCGCTCATCGAGATGTGGGGCGCCATCAAAGAATTGATTGGGATGAACACCGAGACCCCGTACAGTAAACAGATCACACTCACCATCCTCCAAGTCGCCCATCAATACGACGTCTCGAAAACATACGTCCGGACGACGAAGTCCGGTAATCTTCTGTTCATCGAGATCGACCTCGTCGTGGCGAAAGACTACCCGTATGACAAAATCGCCGAGCAGGACCGGATCCGTCAAAAGATCGAGGACGCGCTCGCCTTCCTGCCGTATGAGAAATGGCTGACGATCTCGTTCACACAAGACAATCGCTGGGCAGAATAATAGCGAGCGACATGATGTCACTCGCTACTTTTTATTGTTCGAACGCCCGGCGCAGAATCTCTTCTTCCTCGGCGTTTCCTAAGTTACGGTTCACGACGCGCTCGATGTCGATGTCGAGTTCGTCTTTCAACAAGTTCGCACTCCGATCTTGCCCGATGATGACGACCTCGTTCCATTTATGTTTCTTGTGTAAGGAACGAATCTCACCGGCGATATCCCGGTAAAACCGTCGGACTTGTTTTTCTTTCCGGCTGTCGAACTGGTCGATTTGGCTACTCGATGATGCCTCGCCGCCCTTGCCGCGGCCTTGATACCGTCTCCATTGATCGGTGTCGAGGTCAAGATCGAACACGACGATGTCTTCGACTTCACCGAGCCGCGTATCGTAGACCGTGATACTGTCGAGTTGAGCGAGCAAAATGCCTGTGTTCGGAAATTCAGCGTCGAGTCTCTCGATTTGGTCCAAATTCGGCTTGTCGCCGTAATGGAAATCATTGTCGACATCGAGTTGCAGGAAGTGGAGCTCGAACAAGCCATCGTTTCCTTCCGCGAACAAGACGATACTGCGCAACAGCTTATGTTCGTTGCCCATAATCTCACGCTCGGCCCGTTCCCGGACGCCTTTGAACGCCTTCAACTTTGCCTCGTCCCCGCTCTTGATTTCTTGCTCGAGTCGGCGCAGCTCGTTCTTCAAATGAATCTCCCATTTGTCGCGCTCGCTCGGCTTCGTACTTAAGTAGAGACTCAGTACGCCCGCCTCCGCGTTATGCAGTTGCTTGATCTTTCCGAGTTCTGTTGATAATGCCATCTTGTTCCCTCCTCAGTAAATGAACGCAGCAAGTATCCCTGTGATGAACACAGATGTGATCGTGACCGTCGAGAACCCGGCGACAATCATTTTCGGTAATATTTCATCCTCGATAATATGCACCTCCTCTTCCGTCTCCCCGATATTCTTCGCCGCCTCTTCGCTCAAGATGAGTGTTCCTGGGAAACCATATAACGACGTCAACCCGATCGCCATCGACATCTCTTTCGAGTAGCCGAGGAAACGGCCGACGAGGAGCGCAAACAACAAAAGTCCGGACACGCCGAGAACGAATGAAATCGTGATCGGCACGATCAAATCGAACAACGCACTCGGTGACAGCGTCGCGAGTGGTCCGAAGATGATGAGCAGGATGGCGATCATGATGAGACCGTACGCATCGATCCCGTTCAACGCGTTCGCTTTCAAAACCTTGAAGCGGCGCAACACGATACCGAGGATCAAGGCGATGACGAACGTGTTCAGGTAACCGTTCGTCCATCCGCTGATGACGGTCGAAATCAAGACGACGACCCCCATGACGAACAACGTCCCGGCCGTCGTATGGAACGGCGCCGGCAAAATCGAGTCATCTGTCTCGTCATGGACGACGGCATGTTGTTCAGGCGTGACGAGCGTCCCGTCCCGATGTGCCGTCCGGATGCGGAGTGCCTCTTTCCTTAAGATGATCGACGTGAGCGGAAAACCAATCAGCCCTTGCGTCGCCGCGATCAAGACCGGGAATACAGCGACCGAGACGAGTCCCGCGTTGACGGCGGCGTCTTGGACGAGAATGATCGAGATCGTCCCGCCGCTGATGGCTGCGATGGCACTTAAAATATAGTTCGTATCGAGGAAAAATTGCCCGATCACGTATAGAAAAATCCCGATGCCGAGCACGGCGGAGACACCGATGACGAACGTCTTCCATTGCCGCTTGAACTCGTCGAGACTGATGAGCGTCCCGAGATGGACGATAACGAGTCCGACGACCGTCTGACCGAGGGCTAGTAAAGATGATGACGGTAACAAATCTTCCGGGAACAATCCGGATTTGAAGCCGACGAGAAAGATGACAGAGGCGACAAATAGCGAGGACAGCAACGCTTTCGTTTTCTTGGCGACGAAATCACTGATCGTCCAAATGAGCATGACGATCGTGAAGGCGAGTAAGGAGTTCATGAAGGGCTCCCCTTTCCAAAGTTAGACGCGCGGTTGGTAGCTGAATCCTAATCCATGCACATCGGCGACGTTGTAGACGATCATGAACGAACGTTTATCGATTGCGTCGATCGTTCTGAGTGCCGTCTGATATTCGCCACGTGTCAACACAATCATCAACATCTCCCGATTTTCTCCTTGAAACCCTCCTCTCACGTCAAAGACGGTGATTCCCCGGTCGACGTCCCGATAGAGCGCCTGCTTGATGTCGTCTAGGTGCGACTCGCTCATGATGAAGATGGCTTTTTTCCGGTCAAGGCCGAGCTCGATATACGCCATGACCGCCGACGTCAAAATGATCGAGGCGATTGCGAACAGGAACGATTCGATCCCGAAGACGAACAAGCTTGAGACGACGATGAGCGCATCGGTCAAAAAGAAGCCAATCGCCGTGTTCAACCCGGTGTATTTGTTCAAGATGAGCGGCGGGATCGTCGTCCCTCCGCTCGAGGCACCGATTCGGTACAGCATGGCGACCGCCGCAGCGAACAAGATACTGCCGAACACGACCGAGAAGAACCGGTCTGTCGTGACCATATATTTCGGGACGACGGCGAGAACGAGCGGCAAGAACAGGCTGCCGAGCAGCGTATTGTAAAACACTTTTTTCCCGAGAAAGACGAACGTCAAGACGAGCATGACACCGTTCAAGACGAAGACGACGATTGAGCGGTCGATGCCGAGCACTTCTTCTAACAAAATTCCGATCCCGGTCACGCCGCCGGCCGCAATCTCGTGAGGACCTAAAAACAAGTTGATCGCTAACCCGAGGACGAGGATCGAGGCGAGGATGATGCCGACGTCGATGATTCGTTTTCGCACGACAACCCATCCCCTTCCCTCATGCTTTGAACGACTGCATCGTCTCGATCAACCGGAGTACGAACGTCACACTGTCCTCGAGCTCTTTGATCGGGATCGACTCATCGACCGTATGGATCGAGTCGTACCCGATGGAGACGTTGAGTGCGATTTTCCCGAACTCGTTGAACACGTTGGCATCACTCCCACCGCCGCTATGCTCATAGCGTACCGGGAACGAAGTATGCGCGAGCGCTGCCGAGACGTGGCGGACGAACGGTTCGTCTTCCTCGAACCGATAGCTCCGGATCATCTGTTGTTGCTTGATGTCGACCGTGCCGCCATGGTTTTGTGCCGCTCGTTCGAACGTCTCGACCATGTGTGTGACTTGTTCGACGCAGGCGTCGTGATCGAGCGACCGGGCCTCCCCGACGAGCGTCGCGTGTTCCATGACGACATTACTGCCGGTCCCGCCCGAGATCTTACCGATGTTCGCGGTCGTTTGTTCAGTGATACGTCCGAGTTTCATCTGATGAATCGCCTCGGCCGCGATGACGAGTGCCGAGATGCCTTTCTCCGGTTCGAGTCCGGCGTGGGCCGCTTTCCCGTGGATATCGATATTCAGGCTGAACATACTCGGCGAACTTAAGATGATGCCGCCGACCGGTCCGCCGTTGTCGAGGATGAGCCCGTGCTTCGCTTTCAGTGTTGACATATCGAGCGCTTTCGCTCCGAGCAAACCGACTTCTTCTCCTGGTGTGAGTACGAGTTCGATCGGCCCGTGCCGGGTTCGTCCTTCACGCAACCGTTCCACCACTTCAATCATGATGGCGATTCCGGCCTTGTCGTCGGCCGCTAAAATCGTCTCTCCTTCTGAATAGACAACATCATCCCGAATGACCGGAACGATGCCTTTACCAGGTGACACCGTATCGATATGAGCCGACAGGAATAACGGTGCGATCGAGGCGTCGCCGGCTAGACGGGCGATCAAATTGTTCGAACCGAGACCGGTCTCTGCTGTCGAGTCATCCTCGTCAATTTCAAGACCAAGTCCATCGAATCGTTCTTTTAAATACTCTAAAAATGGACCTTCGGCATAAGACTCTGAATCAATTTGTACAAGTTCCATGAACGTGTGGGTGATGCGCGAGGACATATTAGTCGCTCCTTTCGATCGGAAGCTTCGACTGTTTGCGTAACGCGTATAGTTTTTGCAAGTTGAGGAACGTGACTTTCAAGACGGCATAGAACGGGACGGCGAGCAACATGCCGACGATACCGGCGAGGCGTCCCGCGACGAGCAGGACAAGAGTGATGGTGATGGGATGGACACGGAGTGACTTGCCTTGGACGAGCGGTGAGATGACGTTGGCGTCAAGCTGTTGGACGATGGTGATGGCGATGATGACGTAGAGCGCTTTGACCGGTTCGTCGATGAACGCTATCAAAACGGCGGGTGCGGCCCCGAGAAACGGACCGAAGTAAGGGATGATGTTCGTCGCGAAAATGAACAGACCGAGCGGCAGGAAGAACGGGACGTCGAGTAGCCAAAGAGCGATTGTCGCGAAGAAGCCGACGAACGTACAGACGATGAGCTGGGCCCGGACGTAACGTTTGATCGTCTCGTGCATGTCATGCAAGATATGGCGGGCGTTTTGTTCGTACGCCTCAGGGATCCACCGCACGATTGCCGTCGCGAGCTTGCCCCCGTCAATGAGCATGAACACGTACAAAAATAGCGCGATGAACAACGTGAACAGTCCAGACACGATCAGCGCGAGCACGCGTCCGAGCGAACCGGCGACAGTACCGATGAGTGAACCGAGCGCGTCGGTCAACTGACGAATCCACGTCTCAATCGATGCCGCGTTCTGCTCCGCATAGTCCCGAAACCACGCGTATTCCTCGAGCCGTCCGTACAGTAGCAAAAACTGGCGATAGCTCCCTTCGGCAAAACGTGGGAACGCGTCAAGCAGCGCGAGCAGTTGCCTTGTGATGAGCGGTCCGAGCGTGACGACGAACAACACGACGAGGGTGAGGAGCAACAGGAGCACGCTCAAAATCGCAAGTGACCGTCGCTTCCATTTGATCTCAAGGAAATCGACGAGACCGACTGTCAAATAAAACAAGATGCCGGCGAACAAGAACGGTGTCAGTACGGTCGCGAAAAAGATACCGATTGGATAGAACAAAAACTCGACTTGTTTCGCCATGAAGATGATCGTCAAAATGAGCAGTACCCAGATGCCGTTACGGAACGCACGCGTTGTCCAAAAGGGCTGCATGGGCGTTTCCCCTTTCTTGAAATATATCTATCTCTTTCCCGATTTCCGGAAGTTCATTCCAACCCCATCTGCTTACCCCATCAAAATATTGTTTATCCCTGTTCCATTTAAGGTATAGCTAATCATCTATGCATATGAAGGAAGGTGTCACCCTCGTGACTTGTCCACGCTGCGGAACGAAGACCCGCTCAAAAACAACTGCTTGTCCGACGTGTGGCCATCGCCCCCGTCGCTTGAAATGGATTGCCATTCCGACCGTGATTGCACTTATCGCATTCATCTCTATTTTAACAGTCGCCTATTTGAAAGAAGCTCCTCGTTCGACGGATTCACTCGCTGACAAAGTCAACTTGAACATCGCCGAAGACACCGTCTCAGCCGATAACACTTCGATGATTGATTTGGCGACGCTCGAGAAAAGTCTGTTTTCTGTCGGTGCCGGGACAGGGTTTTTAATCAGCCCGCAAGATATTTTGACGGCTGCCCATAATGTTGAAGGTTTGACGACGATGACAATCGACCACGATGGGAAGAAAATTAAAGGGACCGTCGTCGGACGTACCGTCGACATCGCCGTCATCCGGATCAATCAAATGAAAGAGACGCCGTTCATGTTCAGTCACGCGATTGCTGCGGCGGACGAAACGCTCATCACGCTCATGCCGTCTAAACGGATCGAAGGCCAGATGACGTTCAATGAAACCGGGTATGAGCGCGAGTTCGATATCCCGAGACGGGCAATCGGCAGTCCGATTGTTGCTTCAGATGGACGGGTACTCGCCATGCACCTCAAGTCAAAAGCACTCCCGGTCGCCCTGTTCGAACAAGACGTGCTCGCGTTTCTTGAATCGGACACACCAGCGCCACCGTTAGCTAAACTAGCACCGGTCGCACCAATCACGCCACCTCGAAATGAGCAACCCGTGACGGAACCAGCGCCAGCGCCGCAACCAGAAGCCGAGGCCCCGGAAGCTGCACCAGAACCGGTCGCGCCTGCCGAAGAGCCGGTTGAAGACGCACCGGCAACGCCAGAGGAAACGCCAGAGGAAACGCCAGAGCCTGAAGTCGTTGAACCGGAAGTGCCAGCTGAAGAACCGACGCCGCCTCCCGTCACAGAAGAACCGGTCACGCCGGAACCTCCTGTGACAGAACCGGCAGAACCGGTGGCGCCTGAAAAACCAGCGGCTGAAGCAGAGAAACCAGTCAAAAAGCAAGAAAGCAAACCGAAAGATCAGCCAAAAGAGAAACCGGTCACAGAAGAAAAACCGGTTAAAAAAGACCAACCCGCTAAACAAGAAAAGCATGTTGAAAAAGAACAGCCCGTTAAACAAGAAAAGCCTGTTAAAAAAGAACAGCCTGCTAAAAAAGAACAGCCTGCTAAAAAAGAACAGCCCGTTAAACAAGAAAAGCCTGTTAAAAAAGAACAGCCTACTAAAAAAGAACAACCTGCCAAACAAGAAAAGCCTGCTAAACAAGAAAAGCCTGCTAAAGAAGAAAAAGCTAAACCGGCTGCCACAGAGCGAGACGAAGAAAGCACGCCTTCCGACTAAATCGGAAGACGTGCTTTTTACTCGCCCTTATTCAATTTGCGTTGCACGTTACCGACCGCGGCCCCGAGTAACAGCAGCAAAATCGATAGCATCCAAAACGGGATCGCGTCTTGCAAGAGCCAGACGAGAAATGCGCTCAGCGCGATGACGCCGCCGAGCCAAAGAAAATTCCACTGTCCCATATGACTCACCTCTCATCCATCATAGCACATCAATCCGGTGCGCCGCCGCCTGGGGCGGCAATGATTTCGTCATCATCTCACTATGCTCGACCCGCACGAATTGGCCGACCGTGAGCGTCGATGTGTCCCCGATCTGCTCGTCTAGATGAAACACGATGCCGTCGAACGGTTCAGCCTCCAACTTCGGTGCGACCCGAATTCGCGCTGCCTCGAGTTCGACGATATAGCCCGTGAACGTGACCACGTTGATCCCTCCTTCCCCCAAATGCGCTCCCCCTCTTTTCTTTTCCCATTTTTTCAAATAATGCTACTTCGTGAAGCGATTGACTTGTATAATAAAGCGACAATCACAAAAGCTGGGAGGGACCTCATTTGAAACACACCATCGACTTACACACCCCAGACTTTCAGCGCACCTTCCTTGAGATGATGCTCCTTGAAGAGTTGATCGAAGACTATAACGCCGAGGCCATCGAGACGCTCATCGTCCGCGGCGAGACGGCTTTCCCGAACGACCCGTTCTTCCCGGCGATGCGCGCTTATCCGCTCATTCGCGAAGGCGATTTCAAGACAGCCAGACAAGTGCTCGAAACCGCGAGTACGATGGGCGACCATTACCTCATCCATTGCCTGCACGGCGCCCTCAGCGAAGACGCCGGGTTTACGTTTGAGGCCGAGCAACATTACTGCCGCGCCGTCGAGCGCTATCCGGACGTACCGATGACACGGCGCGCCCTTGCCGTCCATTACTTCAATCGTAAATTCTACGGCGAAGCGGGCTTACACATCATGCACTACGTCCGTCTCGCCGGTTTCAGCGAAGAGACCGTGCCGATGTTGCTCGAATTCTTCCAAGCGTTCGATGAGATCCCGCTCGAGATGAACGACGAGCTGCTCAAAGCCGCAATCGGCTATTTGAACGCAAATCCGCGAAACCCACGGGCCCATTCGCTCTATGCCTCGATTTGCAGCCACCGGGTCGAGATGCTCGTCAAACGTTTGCCGGAAGACGGTCAACTCGACGACGAGACGATCGCGACGCTGCTCGAAGTCGAAGAGCACGGCATGTGGAGCGCGACGTACGACGATAGTGAGGACAAAATGTTCCGCGCCATGTTCGCCGACTATATCGATAACGTCGTCTTACCGAACACGTCCCGAACGTATGTATATCGCCTGCGTCTGCGCTACTGGTATCATCGCCTGACCCACCGCCTGACCGGGGGCTATGCGGATACGATGCGACAATCCTAAACGACAGCCCGAACTCAAAAAGAGTTCGGGCTGTCGTCTGCTTATGGTATTGAATGCTGTCTAACTCACCCCATATACGGATGAATCGGTCCGCGCAGTTCAAATGAGTAGTCCTCGTGATTGACGATGCCGACCGTTTCATCGCTCTCAAGCAATTGAACTAAAAACTCGGCCATCTCTTCGGCCGTATGGTACTTCGCGACGTTCTCACTGTAATCGAAGTTCTCTTCCTCGCGGGCCCGGCTCGCGAATCCGGTCTCGGTCGCAGCCGGTGCGAGCACTTTCGCCCGCAACTTGTCGCCGTTTTGGATAAGTTCTTGGGCGAGTCCTTCCGTGTAGGCGCTGACGAAGAACTTCGTCGCGCTGTACGTGACCCCTTTCGCCGCGATGCGGTAGCCGACGACCGAGGCAATGTTTAGGAGTGTCGCCCCTTCGACCTTGTGGTAGTCCCGAACGTACAAGTTCGACAAGACGGTCAGCGCCTCGACGTTTAGACGAATCATGTTTTCCATTTTCCCGACTTCGGCGTCTTTCACAAGATTCGAGTCCCCGAACCCAGCGTTATTGATCCACGTCTCGATATCGAGGTCGGCGAGCGACTCATAGAGTGCATAGACGTTTTCACTATATGACAAGTCATTCGTTTTGAGGATGACATCGCTGTCTGGTGAGATCGACTTGATCTCGTCACGCAATTTTTGAAGCTCGTCCGTGCGACGCGCGACGAGCACGAATGATTTACCCTGCTTGGCAAGCTGCTTCGCCGCCTCGTAGCCGATGCCTGAACTTGCCCCTGTGATGACCGTATATTTCATTCAAATTCCCCTTTTCCATCTAAAATGCGTTCTATCCCGTCATTCCCGAAACGTAGCATCGTCAATCCTTTGAACGTACAAAAGCCGTCCGAGGACGGCTAAAGTCACGTATTGAATTTTCCGATCAACGTCTGCAGATCGCCCGTCATATTCCCGAGTGACTCGGCGACGCCGTTCAACTCTTGGATCATCGCGAGCTGTGAATCGGCTGTCTCACCGACCGAACGCATCGTCTCTGCCATCTGTTCGCTCTCGGTCGCAATCCCGAGGGCGGCCGTAGCGACTTGTTTTGTCGTCAAAGCGATCTCGTTTGAGGCGACACGAATATGTTTCGTGTTCTCAACCGACGTCTCGAGCTGGACGACGATTTGTTGGAACGCGTTTGTCGCTTTCTCCAACAGTTTTGTATTCGCCTCGACCCGCTTCGCACTGAGTTCGTGCCTTGCGAGCACGGCGTTCGATTGGACTTGGATCGATTCGATCAATCCGGCGATGCGCGCGGCCGACTGTTTCGACTGTTCGGCGAGTTTCCGGACTTCTTCGGCGACGACGGCAAACCCTTTACCTTGTTCACCGGCCCGGGCCGCTTCGATGGCCGCGTTCAAGGCGAGCAAGTTCGTCTGGTCCGTGATCGTCTGGATGACTTCCGTGATCAAGGCGATCTCGTCCGACTGATGTTTCAACGCCGCAATCGATTCCCCGGTCATTCGTGTCTCGGTTGCAAGGGCGAGCACTTCTTGTTTCGCTTGTTGAATCGTCTCGTCCCCTTGTTCGGCGAGCTTTAGACTCATCGCGACGTCTTCGCTGATCGTACCGATTGAACGGGCGATCTGTTCGACGCCTTCATCGGCCGCTGCGACCGCTTTGGCACTGCCCGTCGCTTCTTTCGCTTGTTGAATCGTCTCTTCGACGACCGCCTCGATCATCCGAGTCGTTTCTTCAGTTTGCGACGACATCTCTTCCGTACTGGCGTAAAGCTCTTCCGATTGCGCCGTGATCTCTTGGGCGTTACGGTTCACTTCATTGATCAACTCACGCAAGTTGCCTTTCATTTGGTTAAATCCGACCATGAGCTGCCCGATCTCGTCACGCGTCAGCGCGTCCAAGTCGACGCGTGTCAAATCGCCATTCGCGACGACGGCGACTTCGTCTGACAACATCCGAAGCGGGACGGTCACCATTTGTTTCAAGGCGTAACCGGCACCAATTGTCAGGAGCAAGATGAGAATCGCGATTCCCGCGGAGTACAAGACTGCCTGTTCACCTAAATTTTCAAGTCTTCGTTGCTGCTCGAACATCTCCGCCTCTGACTCGGCTTGTAACCGCTCGCCCGTCTCCGTGATTGACGCTGTCACATCCGGCATGAGTCGAAGCGCGAGTCGGTCGATCGACTCTTCGTCCCCTTCATCGATTGCTGCAATCAATTGGGCGGCTAACTCATCATAGCCCGTTGCATAGGCTAAAAGATTTTCAAGTTCTGCCTGTTCTTCTTCTGTCTCGGCAAGTTCGATGAGTGTCTGAATCGCCTGTTTCTTGTCTTCTGACCCACGTTGTTCTGCTTCGAGACGCGAGTCCTCTTGCTCGAGTATGTAACCTCGTAGTCCATACGCCTGACGCGTCATGCCGAGCGACAGGTCGTCGGCCGCCTTCATCTTCATCACGTCATGGCTGATCATGTCTTCATACTGAGTCGTCATATTTTGAAGCGTCCATAAGTTATAACCCATGCCGAACGCGACGAACAATAAAATAAGTCCGATACCACTAAATAATTTTTGCGTTAATGACAGTGTTTTCAATCGTTTCATCTCTTTTGAGGAACACGTCCTCTCCCACCTCTACTTCTCTCTAATTTTGTATTGCCACTCTTATATCGGATAACGAAACCTAATATGTACCAAATAAAAGAAGTCTGACTTCTTATTGACTGCCTTTATCAGTTTTGTGTTCCAATTTCTGTCACAATAAAAGACCACAGTCGTTTGACTGTGGTCTTGTCTCATAATTTGAACTGTGATACGCGATTCGATAGTTCGGCCGCCCGCTGTTCCGTCTCGTTCATCCGTTGTTGGACATCGTTGAACCGCTCGACAGACAGTTGGACTTTCTCTGAGATCGACTGCGTCCCGTCGGCTCCTTCCGTCACGGTCGTCGCGACCTCTTGGATGACGTGCAGGATACTATCCGTCATATGGCGGAGCTGCAACGCGTTCGTCTCGAACGTGTTCGCCGTCTTGCCGAATACGGTAGCGTCCTCTTCGTACTGCGTTGCCGATTCCTCGAGCCGGTCGTAGTCGGCGAGCACGTTCGTGTTCAAGAACGTGAGCATATCTGCCGAGCTCGTATTGAGCCGTTCGACCGAATCGATGACCGTATTCGACACCGCTTGAATCTCGTTCACAGTTTGACGCGAGTTCTCGGCGAGTTTGCGGATCTCTGACGCGACGACGGCAAAGCCTCGTCCGGCGTCACCGGCCCGGGCCGCCTCGATCGATGCGTTCAAGGCGAGCAGATTCGTCTGGTCGGCAATCGTGAGGATCGCACTCGTCAAGACGCGGATCTCTTCGACCGACTTGGCACCTTTGATCGCCTCATCGAGCTCGACGCGTTTTTTCTGGATGATGGCGTTCGCTTCCGTCTTCGAGGCGATGGCTTGCGTACGCATCGCGTGGGCACGCTGTTCGACATGTCCAGCTGTTTTGGCACTATCGTTCGAGAGATCGACGATCGTATCGATCGAGCTGCCCATCTCGGTCGTCGAGGCACTCATCTCTTGCGACGAAGCGGCCGTCTCTTCCATCCCGGCCGTCAGTTCTTCGACCGTACCTGACGTCTCTTCCATATAACGGCTCAATTGGGTCACTTCCGCGGCGACTTCTCGCGACGATGTGAGCACGACTTTCGCCGTCTCGTCGACATCAATCATAATCTCACGAAGCGAGGCGAGGAAGGCGTTGAACGAACGGCTCACTTGCGCGATCTCATCGTTCGACGTGACGGGGATCGACATTGTCAAATCCCCGCCTTGTGACGCCAGTTCATCGAATTTCGTCTGGAGCATCCGCATCGGCTTGATGATCGAACGAAGTAGACTCATCCCGAGGAACAAGAGGATCACAATCGCTCCAATCGTCACGGCCAGCAAGGCGATGAGCGATTGTTGAAACTCGCGCTCCATGTCTGCCCCGACTTGCCGCGAGCCTTCTGAGTTATAATCGACGAGTTCGGTCAGGCGTTGCGTAAAGTTATCATATGTAGACTGGGACTGGGCATCGTAGTACGAGCGGGCCATGCCGTTGTTGCCCGATGTACTAAAAATGAGCATGTTGTCTGACACGCGTTGATACATCTCCCATTGGCGAGCGAAGTTGGCGAACAGTTCTTTATCGGTTTCGCCTGACGCTGTCGCCTCATATTTCGGCGCGAGTTCATTGATTTGGGTCCGAATCTCTTTCAGTCTCGCCATCAATTCTTCTTTTCCGGCCGCGTCCTCGGTCACGATATGCTCGAGTTCGAGCGCACGATAGTTCGCGGCGAGCGTGTTCAGTTCGTGGGCGTAGTCGAGCCCTTTATTCCAGTTGTTGACGATATCGTCGCCTTGACGGTTCGCGTCGGCGAGTGACAACAGCGAGTAGCCGCCGACACCGGCGACCATGACGAGTGCGAGGATGACGAGTCCCCATAATTTTTTGCGAATCGTCAGGCCTTTCCCCGAAGACGCGGGTGTCTCTACTTTTTGTCGTTTCCGTTGTTTCGGTTTCCATGTAAAGCGGCGGACATCGATGCGACGCAGGTTCAATCGGCGTACAGCCGCTGACCATTTTTCTTTCCATGCCATGTATGTATTCCCCTCTCAAGTACAACGTTTCATTATTTATCGTCTTGAAGTCGAGAAGTTTAAAGTGGATTGACCAAAATAAAAAAAGATGACTGAAAACTCAGTCACCTTCCGGGTTCGATTATTGGATGTTCAACACCGTCTCGGTGCCTTCGATCATCTTGATCTCGGTCCACTTGACGACGTTTTTGCCGAGCGGGTCGTTCGCGACCATGAAGTCGGCGAGCGCTTGCACTTTCACTGGGTCGACCGGTTGTTTGACGTTGTTCAAACGGAAGCGGGCAACTTTGTTAAACGTGTCCAAAAAGGCAATCTCTAGTTTTGTCTCAGTCATGATTCATTTCCTCCTTAGAATGTGAGTGGATTAGGCTAAGTCGTATTCGCGGACGACCGACACGGTGAAATCTTCATGTTCGAGAAGATCGAGCATGAGCTGACCGTATGAATCGGCAACATCTGCCGTGAGCGCAGCGCGAATCGGACCGAACCGTTGCGTCTTCTTCGTCGGTTTCAAACTTTCGAGGTCATGGTGCGTCGTCAGGACGAGCGTGGCTTTCTTTTCTGTCAGCTGTGCCATAGGGGATGGCTCCTTTCGGGGAGTGGTTACGATTCAGACGGATAGGTGGAGTCCAAACGTTCGAGCAGCTGAATCATCCGCTCAAGACGTGTCTCGATCCGGTGGAGCAGATAGAGCGAGACGACGATCGGGAATCCGAGGTTTGAGATGAGTTCGGGCCAGCTCATGTGACCACCTGCTCATCGTGCCGATTGTGAGCGACGGGACTAGGGGGTATTAGCATAAGTGGGAGCCTCCAATTTAGACCGTCACGTGGAATTCACGCGACACGACGTACGTAGCGGATTCGACCGCGAGTAACGGGATCAACAAGTCGCCAAACTGTTTGATCTCCTCGGTCTCCATCCGCGCACCGAGCGGACCGAAGCGGACGAGCTGACGTTTTTCCTTGCCGTCAACGAGCCGTTTCGTGTCGAGATAAAAAACGCTTGCGTATTCTCGATACACTGCCATATGTCTCACCTCCTTCGCCCTTATTAACCGACGAGGAAACCGTTTTGCTCAAAAGTCGTAAATTTCCCCACTGTGACTTTCGAACCATCTTATTCAGCATTCATTATTTCCACCTCAAATCATTCCTATAACTTGCATCACCACACCATTTAGGGCGTTTTTATAAACATTGCGCGAACCCGGTAAATGAATCGAAAGTCCTACAAATTCATTGCCCCGCTTTCAAAAAATGCACAGTTAATTTTTTGAAAATAGGGTACTATACGAGGGAGGGTACTACTACCCGGCAGACTTGAAGAAGGAGCTAACACTAGATGAACAACTTAGACATCGCACTCGCCACGCCAATTCCTTCCGCTCAATTTGAAGTTGACACGATCGATTTAACGTTCTTTGCGACCGAATGGGATGCATATCGTCCCGAACTAGGTAAACCATTTCAATATAACGGACGCCATTTAATTGTCTATCCGCTTAAAGAATTGAGTCGCGCCTTCACCGTCGCCGGCATCCCTCGCAGTCAACAACAGTTGATCAAATGGGAGACGGACGGCGTTTTACCGCCGACACCGTTCACGATGGGACGCAAACGTTTTTATACGGAAAATCAGATTAGGACAATCGTTGATATTGCTTTGGAATGTGGATTACGACCACGTACGCACGTCCGAAAGACTAACTTTTCCGAACAAGCGCATGTAGAATTGACGTACATACTCCAATACGAATTAGCCGAACAAGAAAGTTCACTCGCATGAGCGCGCACAAAAAGCCTTTCCCGACGACACGTTGATCTTCGGGAAAGGCTTTTTGTTAGTCAATGGCAACGGCTCGCAAGTACAAATCAAGCGACGCTTCGACTTCTGTTGAAACGAGTTCGATGAAATCATCATACGTACCGGTCGTATGTGCACGATCCAGTGCGTTGTAGTATGCCAAACGATTTTCAACTCTGATGATGACGGGCGGATATCCTGATTTCATCAATTCCAAATTGAGTAACAGGCGAGACGTTCGTCCATTCCCGTCGATGAAGGGATGGATCCCCACAAACTTACCATGCAACAACGCTCCGCGCTCCACCGGGTGAAGGTTGATTGCTTCTGTTTCGTACCAGTGAATCAGCTGCTCCATTTGTTCTTGAATCATATACGAAGGTGGCGGCGTATGGACAGCCCCGGCGATGAACACTTGTTGATCGCGGTACACACCTGCATACGCATCATCAATTCCTTTCAAAACCAACCGATGCAAGTTTTTGATTTGCCATTCTGAAAACGGTTCTTCCCGACGAACGATTTCTTCTACGTAGACAATCGCCTCTTGGTGATTGATAACTTCTAGATGTTCTCGCATCGTCTTCCCGCCAACCGTTATGCCTTCTAGGACAACTTTTGTCTCATTAATTGTCAACGTGTTGCCTTCGATGGCGTTCGAATTATACGTCCACTCTAAAAATAGTTTCTCTCTAAGGCTTCGGAGTGTATACACTGGTAACGGCCGCTTTTGATCCAACTCCATTTTTTTTATTGTGATCCGTTCAAACATCCGCACCGTCTCCTTTCATGAACGCTTCTTGTTTGGTGGTAAATTAATTGTAGCATCAACGAGCTAAACGTACTTATCTCGATTTGAAATAAGTACGCGCAGCTCGTTGATGCTCTTCCTATAATTGCTCCCGGGCCGCCTTTGGAATATCTGCGACCGTTACTTCATCGTAAGACGTGATAACGTCTTGATCCTTCACATATAGCTTCAAGTATGCCCCGCTTCGAAGCTCCTTCGCTGCCGTGAACGTGACCGTCTGCGGATCACCATCTTTCGTCAGCGCCGGCATCGTATACTCGTAACGCCGGACGACGTCACCCGATTCGAGCGTCGTCTCCTCAACGTTTGTCGCTGTCCCGACTTGCACGTAGAGTGCTTCTTTCCCAAGCCGGTTCCAGTCGATGTTCACAAGCCCGAGCGCCACGATAACGAGGGCGAAAGCCGCAATTACTAGTTTCTTCATAATATTCTCTCCTTCAGATAACGTATTTCGTAAACTGTCGAACCGTCAACACGTAATACAGCGCATAAATGGCAGAATAGACCGCCATCCAGACGAGCACCGGTACCGTGAAGTCCATGACGAGCAAGCGCGAGAACGCGAAGAGCGCGACCGAGGCATGCAAAATCCCTAACGAGAATGGTGCGAGGAACACGACTGCGATTTGTTGACGGATTGTGCGTTTAATGTCCCGCTTCGATATCCCAACTTTTCGTAGTACCGCGTACTTCGAACGGTCTTCCTCAGCCTCGGTCATCGTCTTGAAGTAGATGATGCTGCCCGTTGCGACGAGGAAGACGAGTCCGAGAAAGCTACCGACGAACAAGAGCGCTCCGTGCATGGCCATCGTCTCAGCGTATAACGCTGTCGCACTCGAGAAGTTATCTGCTGTCGACAAGCGGTCTGACAAGGCGGTCTGTTCTTTATAATCAGCGACGGACGCGACTTGATACATCGTCTCTTCTTCTGACAATGTCTTGAAGACGTCATCCGGTGTGACCAGCAACAGTCCGCCAAACGTCATGACGTTGAGCGGTGTCTCGTCATAGCGTGATGCGACTGCGTACGTCGCCCCGTTTAGCGTCACATCGTTCACATCTTCCGAGAACCGTTCATCATAAAACGGATCAATCAAGAAGACGTCTTTCTCTTGAAGCGGTTTCGGCTCAACCCATCCTAAGCCTGAGGCGAGTCGTTGGAACGTCGTCTCGTCGATGACTCCATATTCCCGCTCTCCCATTTCACCAGCGACACGAACCGTCTTTTGCATGACGGTCGTCTCAGCCAACACGTCGGCGTCAATGTCTTGTTTATCGCCTTGCCAAGCGAACGTATATGGAGCGTACGAAGTGACTTGTTGCTCCGCGTAATAGTAAACGCTAAAGATGGCCCCGCCGGCCGTGATCGCCGTCGCACTGATGATACTGATAAGCGTCAACGTCTTCGCATTGCCCCGAATCCGGTACAACAGTTGTGACGTCGTCAATAAGTTGAGCCGGCGCCACGCCCAACGCTGGTTTGCTTTTAGGCGGGCGAGGATAAAGATGAGGACGCTATGGAACAAAAGACCGGAACCGATGACCGTAAGACCGATGATGAGGAGCGGCATCGCCGCCGCAAGATAACCCCAAAGCGGTGACGTCGCGAGGTCTTGCAGCGCGAGCGTGTAAGCCGTCCCGAGGGTGAGGACTCCGATGAGCGCCATGAGCGAGCTCGCCTTCGGCACGTCCTCGCCTTGTTTGTCGGCATGGAACAGTTCGATTAACTTGAAGCGATAGATGACCCGGTAACCTTGGAACGATGTGAATAAAAAGATGGCGAGGAAGACGAGCGTCGTCTCGACGAGCGCCGAGGTCGAGACCGTGAACCCGATTGACAAGCCACTGTTCATCAAGTTGAGCAGCAGCTGCAACAAAACGTTCGACCCAATCAAACCGAGCCCGATCCCGATCACGAGCGATACCGCACCGATGACGAGGTTCTCAAACAACAGGATGAGACCAATCTGCTTTTTCCGTACCCCGAGAAGAGAATACAGTCCGACCTCCCGCTTACGTCCTTTCAAGAAGAAGGCGTTCGAGTAAGCGATAAACAGCGCGACGAAGATGAGCAGAATGAACGTCGAAGCGTTCATGAGACCGCTGATCTGTCCGGACGTCTCGGCGAGGGCACTGATCTCCCCGCTATGTTTGAGCGTCGCGAACGTCATGTAGATGATGATCGAGAAGATCGTCGTCCCGACGTAGAGCGCGTACCGCGATAGATTGCGGGCGACGTTCTTCTTCGCCAAATCAAATAACGTCATCGGTCGCACCGCCTTTTGCGAGCTCGTCCAAAATCGCTTGATAAAACACGTCGCGCGACTTCGCGCCGCGAATCAGTTCGCGCGATAGCTTTCCATCTTGAATATAGAGGACACGGCGACAAAAGCTTGCGGCGTAGGCATCGTGTGTCACCATCATGATCGTCGTCTCGGCCTCGTTCAGCCCGGCGAGCGTCTGTAACAGGTCGGTCGCCGACTTTGAATCGAGCGCACCGGTCGGCTCATCGGCGAAGATAAGTTTTGGATTGGCAACGAGCGCCCGGCATACGGCCGTCCGCTGTTTTTGTCCGCCCGAGATCTCGTACGGATATTGGTCGAGGATCGACGTGATGCCGAATCGATTGGCGAGTGCATCGACTTTGTCGCGCGTCTCGCGGACCGGTGTCTTGGCGACAGCGAGCGGCAGCAAGATGTTCTCCCGGACCGTGAGCGAGTCGAGCAAGTTGTAGTCTTGAAAGATGAAACCGAGGTGGTCGCGTCGGAAGTCCGACAGTGATTCCTCATCGAGCTTGGCGATGTTTTTCCCTTCGACGAGGATATCTCCCGCGGTCGGTGTATCAATCGTCGCGAGCACGTTCAACAGTGTCGACTTTCCGGCGCCAGATGGTCCCATGATGCCGACAAATTCGCCGTGTTCGATTGTGAATGATACATCGTTGAGCGCCTTGAACGTTGTGTTGCCTTTCCCATATGTTTTTTCGATTGCGTTGACTTGTAATAATGATTCCATGAATAGCACCTCTTTCTAAACACTACGATACACGCGCCACCTTAACTGAAAATCACGCGTACCTTACGAAATCCTTAAATGATATGCTACAAAAAGAGGTGATTTCATTGGACCAACCACGTATTTTAATCGTCGACGACGAAAAAGACTTATGTATACTCATTCAAAAAGCGCTTGAGCGAGAAGGATTCACACAAATCGCGACCGCCCACACCGTCAAAAGCGGCTTGGAGACGTTCCACACGTTCGCCCCGCACATCGCCATCCTTGACGTCATGTTGCCGGACGGTGAAGGCTATGACCTGTGCCGCCAAATCCGCGACACGTCGAACATTCCAATTTTGTTCTTATCCGCGAAGTCAGACGAAATCGACAAGATCCTCGGCCTCGCCATCGGCGGCGACGATTACATCACGAAGCCGTTCAGTCCGAAAGAAGTCGCCTTCCGCATCAAGGCGCAGCTTCGCCGTGTCTCGATGTACGACGCACCAGCACCCGTCGATACAATCGTCGGGCCGTTCCGGTTGAATGTAGACGAGACAGAAGCGTACAAAGACGGCGTCCGGCTCGAATTAACGGCGAAAGAAGTCGGCCTGCTCGCCTGCTTCATGCGTAATCCGAACCGGATTCTCAGTAAAGAAACGTTGTTCACCCGCGTCTGGGGCGAGGACTTTTACGGCTCTGACAATACGGTCATGGTGCACATGCGCCGGCTCCGCGAAAAAATCGAACCGAACCCGTCACAACCGATCTACATTAAGACGGTCAAAGGGCTCGGCTATAAGTTTGAGGCATAGGGGGCGTTTGAATTGAAATGGAAATTGACCGGACGTTACTTGGTGTCGATTCTTGCGATCGTTGCCATCGTCGTCATCTTGAACGTCGTCATTCTCGTCACGTTGCTCGTCAACGACCGGACCGGGATTGATGACGTCGAGAGCAACTCCGGAGAGACGTTCACCCGCACGTTCAACCAGTACATGTCACTCGAGGACGGCGCACCGGTCGTCAACGAAGACGGGATAACCGCCCTTGAGGAGTTCGGGGCGTTCATCCAAATCCTCGATGCTTCAGGTGACGTGGTCAGCGACGTCGGTGCGCCCGTTGACGCACCCGATTCCTACTCCCCAATCGAACTGATCCAGATTTATAAGTATAAAGACGACGACCTCGTCCTCTACTTCATTGGAGAGTTTGAGGACTACAGCTATCTCATCGGTTTCCCCGACGCGACCGAGGGACGGCTCGTCACGATGATCGATCCGCAGTCTGTCCTGGCTTATTTGTCTAAAGCTGGACTGATCCTGCTCATCGTCGACCTCGCTGTCGCCGCACTGATCGGGCTCGCCTTCAGTTCGATTTTGACACGCCCTGTCTATCGTTTGACCGAGCGGATCGCTCAACTGAAAGCACGCGATTTCTCGACCGTCGAACCGAAACGGCCCGGCATGTACCGACCCGTGTTCGCCAACTTGAACGATGTGTCACAGACACTGACGACATATGAGTCAGAACGGGAACAACTCGAGCGCCGCCGCAAAGAGTGGATGAGCAACGTCTCCCATGACTTGAAGACACCGCTCGCCTCGATCCAAGGCTACGCCGAACTGCTCGAGGATACAGGAGTCGACGAGACGGAAAGGCGCCAGTACGCTGAAGTCATCGAACGCCAAGCGCTCTATATGAAAGAACTGCTCGACGACTTCAACTTGACGATGCGGCTGCAGCACGGTGATTTCCCGCTCAACCGCGAGACGACCGGGCTCGAGCCGTTCGTCCGCGAGCTCGTCATCGACGTCTTGAACGACCCGCGGTTTGCGACGCGCGACATCACGTTCTCAAGCACAGACGCGGCGTCACGCGACGTCGACCGTCATTTCATGAAGCGGGCGTTGCTCAACTTCATCTATAACGCCCTCCTCCATAACGACGAGTCAGTGACGGTACATGTCACGGTCCTAGGCGGGACGATTATCGTACAAGACGATGGGAACGGCATTGATGAAGCCGATCTGCCGTATATTTTCGAACGTTATTACCGAGGGACGAATACGACCGACGCGCTCGGCAGTGGGCTCGGGATGGCGATTTCCCGGGACATCGTCAAGGCACACGGGGGCACGGTCACCGTGACGAGTGACCTCGGTGTCGGGACGACGATTCAGATTGACCTGCCGTAATGAAAACAAGGATTCGCTCAACGGAGCGAATCCTTGTTTTCATTGTTATAAGCTTCAATCCATACCTCAAGCTCATCAATCGCGAGCGGACGCGAGAAGTAATACCCTTGCATCTCATCACAACCGAGCAAACGGAGCGCGTCGTGCTGCTCGGTCGTCTCGATGCCTTCGCAGACGGTCTTTAAACCGAGGCCGCGGGCGAGCTCGATGATCGATTGGACGATGACGTTTCCGGTCGGGTCGTTCTCCGTCGCTTGGATGAACTGGCGGTCGATTTTGATCTCATGGATCGGATAATGCTTTAAATAGACGAACGCCGAGAAACCTGTCCCGAAGTCATCGATCGAAATCGAGAAACCTTGCTTGCGGAAGGCGATGAACCGTTCGATGACGTGCTGTTGATTCTCCATCCCGACGCTCTCCGTAATCTCAAACGTCAAATAGTCCGGGCAGACACCCATTCTTTCAACGACACGGGCGAACTTCTCGACAACGCCTTCTGATAGGAAGTGACGGGCCGACAAATTGAGCGCCAAGTGATATGTCCGGCCAGAGGCGTGCCAGGCGTTCAATTGGCGGCATGCCTCCTCGAGCGCCCACTCCTCGAGGGCGATGATGACACCGGTCGACTCGGCGAGCGGGATAAAGTCGAGCGGCGGAATCAGCCCCTTTTCCGGATGGATCCAACGCATGAGCCCTTCAAAACCGTTGAGCTGTCCGGTCGACCCGTCAATTTTCGGCTGATAGTAGAGCGCAAACTCGTTCAATGCGAGCCCTTTGCGCAAATTCATCTCGAGCGTCAATCGGGCTGTCGCCTTCTCGCTCATCTTCTCTTCATAGAAGATGATGCCACCGCGTTGGACATGATGATGACTAGCGGCGATCCGTGTCGTGTGAATCATCTCGAGCGTCGAGCGCGCCTTATCCTCAATCGAGATAAAGGCACTCATCGTCAGGACGACATCCAGTTCATCGACGGTAAACGGTTCGTTCGTCACCGTCTCACAAAGCATGTCGGCAATCCCGTACGCTTTGATCCGGTCGCCGTACGGTGTCCATACGACGAAACCTGATTGAGAACTCCGGGCGAGCATCGACGGATCGACGACGAGACGGAGCCGATTTGCGATTTCCTGGATTAATTGATTGGCCTTCTCGCTCCCGAGCGCGTCCTCGACAGAGCGGAACTCGTCGATTCTCACGTAAATGAGTGACCCGAGGTGATGATCGATTTCTTCCCGCATCCGGTCGACTCGTTCGATGAACGCATTCTTATTCATCAGTCCTGTCAATTCATCCGTATAGGCGAGCCGGGCGATGTGTTGTTCGACCGACTGACGTTCGAGCCGGCTATATAAAATAGCGACAAAATCGGCGAGCGTACTCACGATCAGCTCTTCGACATACGTCCACTTCCGAAGCTCGTACGTCTCGCAGCAGATGACACCGTGGGCTTGTCCGTCCGCAATGATCGGCGCGTCAAGCATCGAGTAAACCCGCTGTCCTTCGACGAAGTATTGTTGATATAAATTTTTCACCCATTCGTGCGTCCGGACGTTCTCAAACAGGAGGACACGATTCGTGCAGAGCGCATCAAAATAGACCGGTGCATCCTGACGATAGACCGTTAATGCCGGCTTGCTGATGCCTTTATCTTTTGAATATGCGACTTGACAACTGATCGAGTGTTGCGCCTCATCGAAATGCCAGATCGATACGGTGTCGACTTCGAGCATATCCGCGACGACTTCGCACATGTAGCTGATCGCCTGCTCGACTGTCGCTTCGGACACGTCCGGCATCCGTACGAGTTCGAACAGTTTCTCTTGATGTTTACGGTATGTTTGTGTTGAAAAGTTCCCCTCGATCATATTCCCCTACCCTCGTTCAAACAGTTTTGCCTTAATGATAGCATGAAGCACAAATACGAGACCTTCCAAAATTCAACAGAAAGTCAATTTTTAATTTCCCTCTTTTTAGGAGGCGTCTATCCGACAGACCTATCAAAAAATATTGACCTGCTTTTCAAGGAATCTCGTTCGAATGAGTCCTTTCCACCATTGCTTCCCGGTTTCTCGGCACCGTACAATAAATGTGTATCGTTACCCGTCATGAATGACTCCATTACCCTTAAAGGAAGTGACTCCATGGATCACAAGTCCGGCCTCATGTACTCATTCGCCGCAATCGCCGCCGTAAGCGTCCTCGCCCAGGCCGATGAAGCGTCCGCCGCTAGCACCCACATCGTCCGAGCCGGTGACACGCTTTGGTCGATTAGCCAACAGCATCACATCCCGCTCGCGACACTCAAGTCGATGAACAACTTGACGACCGATCGAATCGCCATCGGACAAACGCTTCACTTGGCCGGATCACCGACCGTACTCACGACAACAAGTACGGCAGTAAGCAAAAATCGAGTGACGACCGCTGCATTGAACCTTCGCGCCGGTGCCGGTACGAGCCATAATGTCTTGCTCACCATCCCGAAAGGTCAAACGCTCAAACCGCTCAAGACAAGCGGTGCGTGGTCGCAAGTCACCTTTAACGGGAAGACCGGCTGGGTACATAACGACTTTCTAACTGTCACCGCAACGACAGCAAAGCCGGTGGCACCATCGAAACCAAAATCAACAGCGACAAGCACCGTCAGCCCGACCGCCCAATCGACGTCACAGACGACCGTCAACTTGAACCTCCGGGCTTCGAAATCGACAAAGGCGAACGTACTCGTCACGATCCCGAAAGGAAAAACGGTCACGATCCTAAAAGTCGAAGGTTCGTGGTCGCACATCAAGTACGGTTCGACGACAGGCTTCGTCGCCACTACATACTTAAAGAAAGCCGCCGCGACGCCTTCACCAAGTCAACCTGCCACACCTTCACCGAGTCAGCCGGCGACACCGGCAGCGCCGAAAGAAGAGAGCGTCAATCAATCGTTCGTCACGACGGCGAACTTGAACGTGCGAAAAGGAGCAGGCATCGGTTTCGCGCTCGTCACGACAATCCCGAACGGCGCGACCGTGCAAGCAACGAAACAGAGCGGCACTTGGTACTACGTCACGTATAACGGAAAGAGCGGTTACGTCAGTGCCGGCTACTTGAAACAGACGACGACCGCACCGAGTGCACCGGTCGCACCGAACTTAGGTGACGCCGGGGCTGGGAACACTTCGGTCGATTACGTCGTCAACACCCCGTCCTTGAACGTCCGTGCTGCTGCGTCGACGAGTTCCGCCATCGTCGGTAGCGTCAAAGCCGGTCAGACGCTCCGCGTCGTCCAGACGGCAAACGGCTGGCACCAGATTTATATCGGTAACACGACCGGCTTCGTCGCAGCCTCGTTCGTCAAGGAAGTACCGAAAGGCTCAACGACGGCACCGACATGGGTCAGCGGGTCGTTCGACTCACATACGTTCTATACGGCAAGTCCGGCCGCCATCCGCGCCCAAGCGAACGATTCGAGCCAGGTCGTCGGGTCGACGCTCCGCGGCGGACTGTTGAACGTCGTCGGCGAGACGGCGACACACTACCGTGTCAACGAGAACGGGACGCAAGGTTTCGTCGCCAAAGCGTTCGTCACCCAAGTCAACGGGCAAACCGCCCAAGCAACCCGGCTCGCGACGATCGCCGTCGCTAAGAAATACGTCGGGACGCCGTACATCTGGGCGTCGTCTAGTCCGGTCAACGGTGGCTTTGACTGCTCAGGCATCATCTATTACGCGTTCAACCAAGCAGGTGTCTCGATCCCGCGGACGAATGTCGCCAACTATTGGGCCGGGTCTTACTTCGGTCCGCAGCTCGACAAATCGTTCGTGCCTCAGGCCGGCGACCTCGTCTTCTTCGAGAACACGTATACGGCCGGTCCGTCCCATATGGGCATCATGATCGACGCCGATACGTTCATCCACGCCGGGACGTTTGGTCTCGGCTACAACCAAATCAGCAAAGAGCCATATTGGAAATCACGCCTCATCGGCTACAAGCGACCGTGACCTTTGACGCATTTGAAAACCCGACCTTTGTCGGGTTTTTTTTCAGTTGGCAGGATTTCACTTGAAAGACTCGAAATGCGATATAAGATAGGAAAGGTAGAAAGGGAGTGTACGATGGGAAGCAACCGATTCGCCAAAATTCCGTACCGGATCTATACGATGGTACTTGCTGTCGCCTGCCTCGTCGGTGTGTTGTTATTCGGTCTCGGATTAAGCTATTACTGGAAAGAGAAACACGTCAGCGTCGATCAGTCCGTGACGAACTTGAACCATGCATCCGACCTTGCCGGCGTCGAGTCTTACCTTGTCCTCCACCAGGCCGCGAAACTGTACGAACTGAACTCGGGCCAGCCGACAGCGTTGTTGTCCTCGCCTTATCGCGAACGCGCGCTCCAGTATAACACCCAGCTGCTCGATGATTTCGAGACCGGGGTCCACGAACGCGAACGGGATGCCCTCCTCGCTTTTTCTGAACGACTAGAAGAGACGCTCGACGGCGAGTTGAGCGAATTCGACAACGTCCCGTTTGACGTCATCGAATCGATTGATCGGCGTTGGCTCTACCAAGGCTTAGAGCGGACCGCCCAAGCGAACACGGCCTACGAGTTGACCGATGCCGTCATGCGGATGCAGATGACGTTCATCCAAAACGTGACAAACTTGCTGGCGGAGACGCCGGACCGAGAAAAATTAGAAGCCGAACTCGCCTCCATCGCCACTGAAGCGCGTTTACTTGAAGAGATTATCGCGACGAATCCTACTCTCCAAACGAAATCGACCGCTGATTTAACGGAGAGCTCCCTAGCGTTGGGACGACTGGCTTCGACCGGCTCGACGCTCGAGGCGCGTTACGTCAACGGGACCAAGTTTTACGAAGACTCGCATGAAGTGCTCCAGACCATCCGCTCGTCGACCGAGTCATTGCTCCTAGAGGAACGAAACCGATATGGGACGCTCGCCGTCCTCGTCTTGCTCGCGACGCTGCTGCTTTCGACCGGACTCTTGGTCGCACTTTGCTGTACACGTAAAATGTATGCCCATGATTTAAGTCATTTGAAAGCCCGTGCGCTCGCCATCGACCCAAGCACCGAACCGGTCGAGGCGTCATTCCCGGCCAGTCATGACTTCCGTGGCATCGAGGACGAGCTCCGCGAGATTGCGGTGAGCGTCCATTCGACCGTCAACACGCTCGAGACGCAATCGAACGACCTGCTTCGCTATCACGAGCGTTGGTCGTCCCTGTTCTCAGAGACCGGTCTCGCCATCGCGTTGATCGATGATGCCTATAACTTCATCGAACGGAACGATGTGTTCGATCAGTTCTTCGGCGCACGGAACTTGTACGAGATCAACCAGCTATTCACCAACACAGGTCGTCGCCTGTTCCAGGAAGCACTTGAAGGTGTGACCGAGCACGGGACGAGCGCCCAATTCATTTTGCATTTAAAAGGAGAACATGCCCGTTTCTTGAACGCGAAAATCATTCCGCTCAAGCGCGGGGGAACGCTCACGTACTATTTGATCCTCGAAGATGAGACCGAGCGCGTCGAGCGTGAACGGAAAGTCGATCGCCTCGTCCGATTCGACCTCGCGACCGAACTGTATAACGAGTACGGTTTTATCCGAGCGTGGGAAAAACAAGACATCGACGGAACGTTCCTCTTGATCAAGTTGAACGATTTCCATCATCTCGTCGATTGGTACGATACGATTTATGCTGACCTGCTCATGACCGAGTTCGCCCGTCACGTCGAGGACCGACTCGAGAAGTATGCGCATCATTTGTTCGGCCGCTATCGTGACGACACGCTCATGTTGTACGTCAAAGGGTTCTGCACGCTCGACGAACATGAGCTGATGGAGCTGTTCCCGACCGAACTGTTGATCAATCAAAAACGGCAGACCGTCCACGTTCAAGTCGGGGCGGCACACACGACGCCGAACTATACCGACTGTCTGTTCGAGGCGACGCGAGCACTCCAACACGCCAAAGAGACGCGGACACCGTTCGTCTGGTATGACGCGAGCATCCTCGCACAGCTGCAGTGGGCCGCCTTGATCGAACAGGCACTCCCCGAGGCGATCGAGCAAGGACACATCACCGTCGCCTACCAGCCGCAAGTCGAATTGAAGACTGGACGCGTCGTCGGGGCCGAGGCGCTCGCCCGTTGGCAGCATCCGGATATCGGTCACGTCCCGCCGAACGAGTTCATCCGGATCGCTGAACGGTCAGACCAGATTTTATGGTTGTCACACTCGATCCTCGACCAAGTCATCAACCAGCTCGTCGCTTGGCGCGATACGTCATTCTCCGGCGTCTCGTTGTCGTACAACTTGTCTGCCCACTCGGTCGACCCGTCGATTGTCACGAAGCTGCGTGATTTGATCGAGACGTATCCGTGGCTGCCGGACCGCTTGAAAATCGAATTGACCGAGTCGGCCGACATCATGTCACATGCGAACGAGCTCGATCGGCTCGAGGACATCGCCGACCTCGGCTACTGTTTGTCGATCGATGACTTCGGCACCGGCTATGCCTCGTTCGAAGCGATTTGGCATTTGCCAATCCAAGAAGTGAAGATTGACCGGATGTATGTCAGCGGGAAAGCGAAAGATAGCACATCATTCCTCCGTGCCGTCTCACGCTTCGCGAGCGAGCAGGCGCTCACGTCCCTCGCCGAAGGTATCGAGACGACGGAAGACCTTGAACGGATGATCGCCGAAGGGGTCGAGCTCGGGCAAGGCTATTACTACGCCCCGGCGCTCAAACCTGACGCGTTCGAGGCTTGGGTGAACGAAGAAAAGGGACGCTCTGAGTGAGCGTCCCGATCGGCTGACGTCTAGCGCGTCAGCCTTTTTTTCGTCTGATCACGTTCAGCACGAGCTTTAAGGCAATCAACCCGAAAATGATCGGCAAGATGACCGGAAGCGTGCCGCGCGGCAATAGACCGAACACGATGAACACCGTCATCCCGACCGCAAAAAACAGTTTGACGCCCCGGTCCATCGTGAATTTATCCCACTGCCAGACGAGCAAGAGCAGCGCGAGCGGTGGAAAAAAGAACGTCAGGAAAAAGAACGGCATGTTGCGCGCATACCATGGACTCATCGAGTGATCACCTCCTCATATAACTGTTCCGTTGCTTCGTATGACTCCTGATTCAAGTAAATCGGCTGACCGCTCCAATCGATACGGATGACCGCTTCAATGCGACGGTCGATGAACAACAGCACATCTTCCCCACTCATCGTCCGGAAATGCCCCGTCAGACGAGAAGCGATCGCAGCACCGTTCGTTCGACGGTCGATTTGCGGTAAATACGACATCGTCACAGCTTCAATCTCGTCATATGGCACGGTCTGCCCGTAACTGCCTTCGATGACGAGTTCCGTATTAGTGAGTGTCACTTCGGTCGGTTGAGAGAACCAAAGCAGGAGCCCCGGTACGACCGTGAGCAAGAGCACAGAGACGAGGACGATCGGGATGAGTTTCTTCTTCCCGCCCGGACGAAGCCGTCCCGTGTCGTCAAAAATATTCCCGTCATACTTTTGGGCGCGCCAAAGGATGACGACGATGAACAGGATGAGCACGATAAAGAGCGGCTCGATTGGGACGACGAGCCCGAACCAATCAATGAGGCCGACGATGAGAAAGATGAAGCCGATGCCGTAACACATGATACCGATCAACCGCGCGACCGGTTTGATGTCGACGCGTGCCTTGTCTGCTTCGTTCATCGTGTTATAGCCCGAGATGAGAAAATGCCACCCTAACTTGTGGACGGCAAAACCGAGGACAAACATGAGTAGTGCTGCAAATACAAGAATCCACATGGACGAGTCCCTCCTATCTCCTTCATTCTACGGGAAAATCGACCGAAATGTTTCATCGGATCATCAGACGTGCGTGAACGAAAGGTGCATGCGTATACTAGCGGTAGAATACGCAGGAGGAGGTTAGTTTATGTACCGCACCGCTAACGACTTCAAACAGGATTGGACAAAATCATCGACCGGCACGCTCGACGTGCTCCGTGCCATGACCGATGACACGCTCGGCCAAAAAATCGTCCCCGACCATAACTCGCTCGGTTGGATCGGTTGGCACGTCACGACCGCGCTCGGCTACTTCACGAACTTGCTCGGCTTCCGTCTCTCAGCTTTGAAGAGCCTGACCCAGCCCGATCAAGCGGGCCTGATTGCCGACCAGTACGAACGATACGCGCAAGAAATCTCAAGCGCCGCTGACGGTTTTACAGATGACTATTTGCTAGAAGAAGTCGACGTCCATGGGAAGATGACGCCGCGCGGTGCCGTCCTCCGCATGATGATCGACCATCAGACGCATCACCGTGGTCAGATGACGGTACTTTTACGCCAAGCCGGACAACACGTTCCCGGTGTCATGGGTCCGACAAAAGAACAGACGAACCGCTAACTGACCTGTCGCTGATGGGATTGAAGCGCATGATCGAGGAAGGCTACTATTTCACCGAACCGCTCGACGCCATCGCACTCATCACCTCGGGCATCGACCACATGTGACTGCTAAACTAAAAAGAGACGTTCGAGAACCGCCTACAGGAACAGTTCGTACTCGCCGTTCTTCGGGAGCGAAACAAGCTATCGGATAATGTCTGACATGAAGAAAAGTACCCAAGCCGCGTCATAAGTCGACGCATATTGGGTACTTTTTTGTCTTGATGATGCAACATCGTATTCATATCTCATCAATGTGTTGATCGAGCACATTTAACATAATTAAGCGAGAATTCTCCCACCTCTAAGCGTCTGGGGCGAAGCCCAGCGTAGGTGGGAGATGAATCGCCCGTACATAAACCTCTTGGCCACCCCTGTGACAGATATGACGAACAGAAGTTCGTGATTCCGTCAGATTTCCCTTCCCCCGCTGCGGGTATCGGATGAGGAAGACGTTCATCACGATCATCGGCCGAGAGGAGGCGCAGACATGCTGAAGGGTTACAAGTACCGGATCTACCCGACGGCGGCACAGGCCGAGTTCCTCGTCAGGACGATCGGCTGCGCCCGCTTCGTCTACAACAAGCTGCTCGAGGACCGCATCACCCTCCACGAGGAGTCGAGGGCTGGGACCGGCCCGAAGCGGAAGCCCCCGACACCCGCCTCGTACAAGCCCCTGTTCCCGTTCCTCGCCGAGGCGGACAGCCTCGCGCTCGCCAACGCGAAGCTTCACCTCGACGCGGCGTTCGCGAAGTTCTTCGCCGGGACGGCCGGCTTCCCGGTGTTCAAGTCGAGACGGAAGGCGCGCGCCTCCTACACGACGAACAACCAGCACGGCACGATCCGCATCGAGGGGGACCATGTCCGGCTCCCGAAGGTCGGATTCATCCGCTTCACACAGCACCGAATCTTCGATGGCGAGATCCGGTCGGCGACCGTGTCGATGACGAAGACGGGCAAGTTCTTCGTGTCGCTCCTCGTCGAGCAGGCCGACGAGCCCTGGGTCCCCGCCGAGCACAAAATCGGGATCGACCTCGGCCTCGGGCACTTCGCCGTCATGACGAACGACGCGCTCGTGACGGAGAAGGTCCCGAACCCGCGCAACCTGCGCGAGGCCGAGGCGCGGCTCAAACGGGCGCAGCGCGCGCTCTCCCGCAAGAAGCCCGGCAGCAAGAACCGCGAGAAGGCCCGGCTCGTCCTCGCGAAGAAACACGAGCAGGTCAAGAACCGACGGCACGACTTCCTCCACAAGCTGTCTAGACGCATCGTCGACGAGAACCAAGTCGTCGTGGTCGAGACGCTGAAGCCGAGGGAGATGATGCAGGACCGCCGCCTGGCGAAGTCGATCGGGGACGCCGGATGGGGCGAGTTCGTCCGCCAGCTCGCCTACAAATGCAGGTTCTACGGCCGGACACTGATCCAGGCCGACCCGTGGTTCGCCTCGACCCAGGTCTGTTCGGCCTGCGGCGAGAACGGCGGCAAGAAGGACCTGCACGTCCGCGAGTGGACATGCGCCGCATGCGGCACGCACCACGACCGCGACGTCAACGCGAGCCTCAACCTGTTGAGGCTCGCCGACTGAAACACTCCAGGGCAGGGACTGCCCGACGAGCTTGGTCCACAACCGTGGCTGGTCAAAGCACGGTCTTCCCAAGAAGCTCCCACTTCAAGTTGCAAAGCAAACAAGTGGTGAGTAGTTCACATCACGGGGACGAATCGTCTTGAAAAACTTTCGAACCTCGCTCCTTTTCACGACCTCAAATCGCTTTAAATGTATACAGAAATCAATGAGGGTATGCTGACGAATCAATGTTTCTTTCTCCTCTAGATCTACGATGTACAGTTCAGCGTCTGTGATGACTTCTCGAATGTCCGCGTCATCGCTACAAATTAAGCCAACGCTGATCAATCGCGTAGCAGCAAGGCTATGGATTTCACCCAAGTCACTCGTATGTTTGAGTGGCCGACCTTCTCTGATTTTCTTTTCATCCAGTTGTTGAAACGCAAGACGAACTTCTGTCAGATAAACTAGATAAAGGTCATAGAGTTCATCTGTCGCAATCGATGCTTCCGATTCAGGATCGAATAGCACCCAAGTCCCTTCATTGATGAACGCGTCGACCTTTTCTCTAACCGAAGATGTCTTCAGTTCATTCAATACCTCAACATGGATAAGAACTTGTCCATACAGGCTGTTGATCCAATCAAAGACGTCGGCTTGTCGAAAACTTGCCGCATGGATGATGATGTTCGCATCGATGAACACCGGTTCATTAATCATGGGTGGCATCCTCTTGTAGACGACTGACCTCATCTTCTTGAAACGCTCGAGCCAGCTCGGGTCGATAGACGGAGAGCTTGTTCGCAGCGCTCAATCGTGTCAATCGTTCTTCTTCTACTGCTTTGACGACCACTTGTTCATAGGCTGGAAATGACTCGAAGCGTTGGGCTTGATCTAATGGGCTCGGAGCGATCCCGAGACGATTCCGTTCCTTGCGCCAATCGACTTCCTGTTCGCTCAAGTCAGAGAATCGATAATTGAGTTCTCGGAGTCGTCGGACGACCGAGACGTATGGCACTTGGGCCATATCGGCCAAATAGATGATGGCGGACTTCGTATCATAGCCGTCTTTAAGCTTCTCCCAGACTTCTTTTGTCGTACTCTTCGGCAACATGATCGCAGCTGCGAACCGGTCGGCCGCCCGCTCGTGATCGAACCCGTTGACTTGCCACTCGCTTGCTTCAGACAAATGCCATAGTTCATGGGCCGCTGTAAAGTAACGCATACGCAGCGGCTGGTAAGAATTCAATGCGATGAACTCTTCTCCTGACATATGCTTGATAGCGACACCGTAATAAGAGTCGTCCTCGACATATTGAAAAATGAGGTTCGCGCGTTTGGCCAATACCTGTTCGATGTAAGCGCCAATGAAGACGTGACTATCAATGACTTGCTCTAAGAAGTCGGCTGCGAACGCTTCTGCCGTGTCTTCAGCAATTCGTGTTGACGGCTTCATCTCTGCTCACTCTTGAGACCAACATAGTCTTCCACCGCAAATTTCAAACGTTCAAGTTCCATTTTGGACCGTCGCTTCGAGAGTGTCCCTCGCAACTCGACCGTCATGCGCTCTTCTTTCATCGAATCGTCGGTTGTCAACTCGTTGACCGATACGCCTAAGGCCTTCGCAATAGCGACAATACGTTGTGGTTGGATGACACGGCTCTCATTCAACATATGACCCACCAATGCCTTGCTGACCCCGATTTTCTGGGCTAACCATTGATGCGACTGTTGATGATCTTGTAGCCTTGATTTTATATTGTTCACGATGATTGTATTTGATTTCATGATGCCACCTTCTTTCAACGTAATTATAACACCTCTTGTAGACGACTACAAAATTATAAAATAACAAACAATAATATTCCTCACTTGTTCAAAAAAAACCCTCTTCTCATCCTTCGATGAAAAGAGAGCGCAATATGAATGGTTCATTTCGATGACGGTGTGTTCGTCTTGCCCTGCATGCGGCCGACGCCTTCGTACTCGACGTCTTCTGGGTCGCGCGCATACTTCCATGCGTTCCGTGCGTCAATCAACCGTTTCGTCCGCATCCCGGCGAACGCTTCCGGCTTCAAGTTGACGAGTTCGTCCCATTCCGTGACAAGAATCGCCACGTCGGCTCCTTTAAGCGCTTCTTCCGGTGTCAACGCTTGACGGTACTCCCACTTCGCGAGCGGATCGTAGCCGACGACTTCGACTTCACGTAACCGTAAGTGATTGGCGAGTGTGATCGACGGTGCGTCACGCATATCGTCCGTCCCTGGTTTAAAGGCGAGACCGAGGAAAGCGACGCGCAGGTTAGACCGGTGTTCGATCTTCGACGCGACATAGGCGATCTGTTCATCGTTCGCTTGGATCGCCGCACGGATGACCGGCAAGTCGAGTTCGTTCTCGGCCGCGACGTTCAAGAGCGCGTTCATATCTTTCGGGAAGCATGAGCCGCCGTAACCGAGACCAGCGTTTAAGTAAGAACGTCCGATGCGCGGGTCAAGCCCCATCCCGTCGGCAATCGTCGCGATGTCGGCGCCTGCTTTATCCGCGAGGCGTGACAAGTCGTTCATGAAACTGATTTTTGTGGCGAGAAACGCATTTGAAGCGTACTTGATCAGTTCGGCGTTGATCGGTGTCGTGCAAACAATCGGAACACCGAGACGGCCATAAATACCGGCGAGTTCTTCGCTGATTTCAAGATTCCCGCTGCCGATGACGACGCGGTGCGGTTTGAGGACGTCGGCGAGCGCACGCCCTTCTTGTAAGAATTCCGGCACGATTGCGAACGTGTGGGATGGATACATGATGCTAAGTAAGTCGGTCGTCCCCGGTGGCACAGTGCTGCGGATGACGATTTTTTGCTTCGTGTTGATTTCAGACAAAGCCGCATCGACGAACGTCATGTCGCAGCTGCCATCTTCCTTGCTCGGCGTACCGACAGCTAAGAACAAGTAATCGACATCATTTGTGTCGGCGGTGTTATCCGTAAGTGTGATCGAGTCTGCATAGTCTTGGAGCACCTCCGACATACCCGGCTCGTGAAACGGTGCGTGGCCGCTCATGAGGCGGCGCAGTCTCGGTTGGTCTTTCTCGACACCGATGACTTCATGTCCCGCTTTTGCAAGGCCACACAGGGTGGCTAATCCGACATATCCTAAGCCGATGATTCCAAATTTCACGCTAGTTCCTCCTTAAATAATCTATCTTCAACTGTAGCGAAAAGTCGTCTTAAAGGGAAGCCTCTAACACTCTCGCAATGTTGTCTGCTATAATTGGTCAAAATGATGCTAGAAAGGAATAACCGCATGGGCTTGCTCGCTTTCTTTTTGATCACGTTATTCATCTATTACTGGTTTCCGGTCCGGGGGGGACTGCGAACCTTGTTGCTCATCCTCGTCATGATCAGCGGATGGTTGTCCATCTTTGAAATTGTCGCGATTCTCGAAGCCCGTCCTTGGGTGGCCGCTCCGATTTTCCTCGTCCTCGGTCTTGTGATTTGGAAATGGCGTAAAAATCAACAGCTTGAAGACAAGAAGAGCGTTTGACGACAGTCGAACGCTTTTTTTCTTTTTGCACTTATTCCACGAATCTGCCGAAACTCCTGCTTTTTCGATATGTATGACACGTGAACATTTGCTGTGATAAATGTGGTTCAATATCTAGCTGTCGATCCGATTTCTTGAAAGTATGCTTGCGTTGTCGCTTCATTTTCGAGTCGAAACAGGAATAGTCAAAGAGAGTCTAGGAAAAGAGGGGTGTCTATGACGATCATGACGTTCATCACGGCCGCATGCGTGGCGAGCACGCTCAGCCTCGTGTTCATCTGGTTCGCCGAACATCCGGTCGAGCCGATCAAACTACAAGTCTTCGCGACCGTCTTATATTTACTGCTCGTCGGCTCGAGCGTCTACTATTACAACTTGGAACAAGACAAGCTGCACGTCAGCGCCGACTTAGCTGAGATTGAGGCGAGCTATGACGAATCCCTGCTCGCCCTCGAGGAACAACATGCCGACGCCCTCGCCTGGCAAGCGATTCAAATCGAGCGGGACGTGACCGAGAAACTCGAGGCACGCCTTGCCGCCCGCGAAGACACGATGAAAGACAACTTGTTTCAAAAAGTGTTAGATCTAGAAGAAGTCGTTAAGACGCAACGGACCGAGATGTACGCGCTCGAAGACGAATTGCGGGAAGCGCACGCCTTGAACGAGCAACTCGAAAGTGAACTAGCCGCCCTCCAAGACGACGCAGTCGCCACGACCGACGAGACGGATGCGTTCTTCGAGGTGTACGGCTCCTGCCTCGATTTGAACGCAGTCTACCCGGACGGTGTCCCACTCGAGCACGACGCCTATTTGCTGTCGTTTGACACCGATCTTGACGGCATCGCCTGCGGACAGAGCGACACCCAGTAGAAATGAGGGTGTCGCTTGTTCATTCTTTCGGCATCTCGACTTGGTCCCCCGCCTCAATCTCGCCAGACATGACCCGCTCCATCTCCTCTAAGCTGAACGCGTCGAGCAACTTGATCCCGTTCACATACACGGTCGGCACGTATTCGACGCCGAGGTCACGTGTATAGAGCCGTGCGTTTTGAATCCCCGCGTCGACTTGCGGCGCGAGCAGAGCTTCCGCGTCCACATCGAACGTTTCCGCGAGCCGTTGGACGTACGCCTCCGTACCAAAGTCCGAGACCGTCTCGGCGTCGAGCCCGATGTGGCGTTGCAACGCATAGTACCGTTCCGGCATCACTCGTTCCGCATTCGCATCGACACTAGCGAGCAGTTGCGACTGCTCATTCAACAAGACGAGCGGCTGTCCTTTGAACGTCGCCTCTCCCGTCTCGATCCACCGCGACTCGATCTCCGGCAAGACGCTCTCCATCCATTTTTTGCACCATGGGCAACTGTAGTCAAAGACGAAGACGATCTCGTGATCTCCGGTCTCGCCGAGCGCGACCTTATCTTCGAGCGGGAGCTCATACCTCGTATATGTAAACTGCTCTCCCCGTTCATCCGCCTCGCTTGTCCCGCAAGCCGCCAACATCGTCACACCGAGTAAAATCAATAGTAAACGTTTCATGCTCATCCTCCATTTGTCCTTCTGTTCATTTATTCACATACATCTGTTATACCACGCCTCCTATGAAAACTCGAGTGACGTTCTGTTGACACTCCCCGGGCCAAACAAAAAGAAGCGCTACGATTCTAATCAGAACCTTCACGCTTCGCGCTCCATAATCACATCGTTCCCCGCTAGTCCCGTCCCGATGAAGCCATGCTTTCTATAAAATGAAATGGCGTGCTCATTCGTCTTCTCGACGTGTAGCCGGATCAACTGCTTACCTTGCTGCGCCGCTTCATCGAACAGTCTGACCAACAAGTCATGCCCGCTCCCTTTCGGTGCCTCCGGCAAGACGCAGATATGGCTGATGAAGGCGACGTCCGTATCGAAGTAGGCCGCGAGGAGGCCGATCAACCGGTCGTCGTCCCACAGTTCGAACGATGTCGCCCGGTCATGCAGCTTGCGCGCATATTCGTGCAAGTCGATCCTCTCCGACAGTGCCGTCGGGAACAAGGCATCACACGCCTCGAGGTGGGCCTCGTAGTCGGCGACCGACCCGCGGCCGAGCGTGATCATACGTCCTCCAAGACGGCGACACCGAAGCCGTCGCGTCCGAAGGCGTTGCCGTTATACAGCAAATACTGCCGCCCGTTCATCTCGAACACGTGCGGGTAACACTCCATTGCTGAATCCCACCCCGAGTCGCTCCGCTCGAAACCGAGCGAGGCGTCGTCGCGCGTCCACTGCATGAGGTCGTCGGAATAAGCGTAACCGAGCCGGTAGCCGCGCGTCGGGTCGTCCCGGAAGCCGAACGTGTCACGGAAACAGAACACCATGTGATAGCGGCCACCCGCCTCGAACACGGTCGGGAGTGCCTGGCTCTCGTCTGGAATCACATCATCGACGATGCGGCCGTACCGGGTGAACGTGCGCCCGTCCTCGGACGTCGCGAGCGCGATCTTGTACGTCCGTTCGGCGACGCCGTCCGGGCCCGTCTGCCACGTCGTACCGTAAATGTAGTACATATACAGCTTGTCTTTCGTGAAGACGAACGGGTCCCCGACGAGGAACGGCTCATCGACACTCGCCGATAGCACCGGCCCATCACCGAGCCGCTCGAACGTATGCCCGTCGTCATGACTGATCGACAGGCCGATCCCCGTCTCGACCGACACCGACTCGCGTCGGCTCCAGCCGCTCGTATATCCGTACAGGCCCGCGTCCGTCCGCGTGACGTGGAACGGGAAGATGCCGTGCTCATCGAACGTGCCCAGTTTTCCGAGCGGGATGACCGGGTCGTGCGATACGGCGATCACTTCGAACGAAGGTGTCATATCGACGTAACGGATATGGCTCTTGAACGTCCCGTCCGCATCCGGCTCCCGGGTCGAGAAGTAGATGCGGACGAAGTCGTCGAAGACGAGTGCTTGCGGTGATTGAGCGAACGCTGAATAGTCCCCGAAAAAGCCGTGCGGCTTGGGATCGAAAACATGCCCGAGTTTCCGCCACTTCATGTCGTTTCCTCCTTCCGCTCGGCGATGCCGAAACCGGCCCGTCCGACCTCGTTGCCGAGATAGAGCAGATAACGCTTCCCGCCGACGACGAACGTGTGTGGATAGGCGACCATCTCGTCGTCAAACCCGACGTCTGAGCGGGTGAAGCGCATGACGTCATCGTCGCGTGTCCAGTTCAACAAGTCCTGAGACGACGCATAGCCGAGCCGATACGTCCGTTCGGGATTCTTCCGGTAATCGGTCGCGTCGCGATAACAGAAGAACATATGGTACGACCCGTTCTCATAAAACACGTCCGGGCTCGCCTGTGCCTCGTCCGGGATGATGCTCTCAATCAAGTCGCGCTCTTGTTTCACCCAGTTCACGCCGTCGGCTGACGTGGCGAGACGGATCTTGTACACCGGTTCCGGTTTACCTTCGTGCATGAGCCACTCCCGGCCCGCGATGTAAAACAAGTACCACATGTCTCCAAAGCGTCGGATTTTCGGCCCGCTCAAGACGAACGGTTCATCGAGCGTATACGACAAAACCGGTCCCGGTCCGATCCGCTCGAACGTCTTGCCACCGTCTTGACTCACTGCTTTACCGATATTGACGTTGAACGGGACCGACGTACAACGTGTCCAACCCCCGTAGTAGGCGTGTACCTCGTCCCCGACGTCGATCGCCGAGAACGGATAGATGCCGAACTCGTCGAACGTGCCCCGCTCCCCGAGCGCAAGCACTGGCTGTTCGCTCACACGTAAAATCGAGAAGTCTCGTTTATCGACGTCGACGTAAGCGCTATAGCTGACGTAGCGGCCATCGATTGGTTTCGGCCGGCAACTGAAATAGATGCGCAAATACGTATCACGCTCGAGCACGGACGGTGCCTGCGCGAATGCATCCATCCAATCGATGTCGGTATCTCGTTGTGGACTGAACAGCAAGCGTCGGTTCGTCCATTCGTACGTCGTCTTCGTCGTCTTCGTCGTCTCAGCCATTCCCCGTCACCCTTTCGCGTACATCTTGTCGTAGTAGTGTGCATAATCCCCAGAAACGATGTGGTCGACCCAGTCAGGATGCGTGACGTACCAGTCGACCGTCTCCCGCAAGCCTTGGTCGAACGTGTAGGCCGGACGCCATCCGAGCTCGGTCGTGATCTTCGTGTTGTCGATCGCGTAGCGGCGGTCGTGCCCGGGACGGTCGGTGACGAATGTGATCTGGGAGTCATCTTTACCGAGCAATTCTAAAATTAAGCGGACGATCGTCACGTTCGCTTGTTCATTGTTGCCGCCGATATTATACACGTCGCCGTCGCGTCCCCGCTCAGCGACCGTCCAAATCGCCACGCAATGGTCTTTGACGTGGAGCCAGTCACGGATCTGTTGACCGTCACCGTACACCGGGAGCGTCTCCCCGCGCTCGGCGCGTTGGATCATGAGCGGGATCAGCTTCTCGGGGAATTGGTATGGTCCGTAATTGTTGCTGCAACGCGTAATATTGACCGGGAGGCCGTACGTCTCGTGATAGGCTCGGACGATGAGGTCGGAGCTCGCTTTCGAGGCCGAGTACGGACTGTTCGGGGCGAGCGGGGTCGTCTCGGTGAAGAGCCCGTATGGCCCGAGCGTCCCGTACACCTCGTCGGTCGAGACGTGGACGAATTTGACGCCTTCCAAATAGTCACGTGAGTGTTTATCATCAGGACGTAAATTCCAGTACCGCTTCGCCGCGTCTAACAGCATTTGTGTCCCGAGCACGTTCGTCGTCAAGAACACGTCCGGTTCGACGATGCTCCGGTCGACGTGCGACTCGGCCGCGAAGTGGATGACGCGCGTCACGTCATACGTCGCAAACACGCGTTCGACCGTCTCGCGGTCCCGGATGTCACCTTTGACGAACACGTAACGCGGGTCGTCGATGTCTTGTAGCGTCTCGAGGTTACCGGCGTACGTGAGCGCGTCAAGGTTGACGATACGCCACGGCTCGTTTTCCAGAAGCATCTTTATGAAGTTTGATCCGATGAACCCGGCTCCGCCAGTTACGAGTAAAGTCTTCATCTTCGACACGCTCCTCTTCAAGAAGTGATAGGATATACTGCCCGTAATCCGTCATCTTTAACGTTTGGCCGATATCGCGGAGCTCGGTCGACGTGATGAACCCGCGGCGCCAGGCGATCTCCTCGAGACAGGCGATATAGTAACCTTGCCGCTCCTGCACCGTCTGGACGAACACCGACGCCTTGATCATCCCTTCCGGCGTCCCCGTATCGAGCCACGCCATCCCGCGTCGGAACAAGACGACGTTCAAATCACCGGCCTCGAGGTACATCTGGTTGATCGAGGTGATTTCGAGCTCGCCGCGCGGGGATGGCTGGACTTGTTTGGCGTACTCGACGACACGGTTATCATAGAAGTAGAGACCGGGCACGGCATAGTTCGACTTCGGCTGCGCCGGTTTCTCTTCGATCGAGATGACGCGGCGATTATCGTCGAACTCGACGACACCGAACGCGCGTGGGTCCTTGACCGGATAACCGAACACGGTAGCCCCCGTCTCGCGTTGTTTCGCGTCACGTAAGAACTGCGTCAAATCCTGTCCATAAAAGACGTTATCGCCGAGGATGAGGCAGACCGAGTCGTCACCGATAAAGTCCGCGCCGAGGATAAAGGCGTCGGCGAGACCGACCGGTTTGTCTTGCACTTTATACGTGATCGACAACCCGAGCTGATGTCCATCCCCGAACAACCGCTCATAGCCATTGATGTCTTTCGGTGTCGAGATGAGCAAAATGTCTTGGATCCCAGCGAGCATGAGCACAGACATCGGATAGTAGATGAGCGGCTTGTCGTAAATCGGGAGCAACTGTTTCGAGACGGCTTTCGTCATCGGATAGAGCCGTGTCCCATTACCGCCTGCTAAAATGATTCCTTTCATGTCCGGTTCCCTCCTTCAATAATCAAGTCGCAAATCCGGTCGACCATCTCGAGCGTCATGTCCGGATAGAGCGGCAGCGTCAAGATGCGGTCGGATACATATTTCGCGTTCGGCACGCGGGCGTCGAACGCGTAACAACTAAAATCGGTGACGAGCGGATAAAAGTACTTCCGGGCGAAGATGCCGTGCTCGGCGAGCCAAGCCATCATCTCGTCGCGGCGGCGCCGGTCACCTTTAAACAGCACCGGATAGTAGGCGTAGTTTGAGACGGTGTCGTCGCCTCGGCGGTTCAAGCGAATCGTCGGGATTCCCCTGAGCCGTTCGTCATAGCGTTCGACGATAGCGCGCCGTTTCATGACGTCGTGCTCGAACAGCGGCAAGTTACAGCGTCCCATCGCCGCCTGGAACTCGTTCATCTTGGCGTTGCCCCCGACCGATTCGATCGCTTCGGGTCCGGTGATGCCAAAGTTGACGGCCTGTTCGATGGCGTCTCGGTAACTCGTCTCATCGTAGGCGAGCGCACCGCCCTCGATCGTATGGAATACTTTCGTCGCATGGAAACTGAACATGCTCATGTCTCCATATGTGGCGATGCTCCGTCCTTGATGCGTGACCCCAAACGCATGGGCCGCATCGTACAGTACTTTCAACCCGTGCCGTTTGGCGATGCGGTCGATCTCGTCGACGTGGCAGACGTTGCCGTACACGTGCACCGGAAGGATGGCCGACGTCTTGTCGGTGATGAGCGACTCGAGCTGCGAGACGTCTAGCGTATAGTCGAGCGGATTGATGTCACAAAAGACCGGTGTCAGTCCTTTTCGGACGAGCGCATGCGTCGTCGAGGCGAACGTGAACGGTGTCGTGATGACCTCGCCCGAGAGGCCGAGGACGTCGATCGCCGTCTCGAGCGCCAAATGTCCGTTCGTCAGGAGCGAGACGTGCTCTGTACCGAGCACTTCCGTCAATTCTTCTTCGAGTGCGCGGACGTGTTCGCCGCGATTGCTGAGCCAGCGGCTGTCCCAGAGCGGTCGGATCATCTCAACGTAAGCCTCGAACTCAGGCATCGCCGGACGTGTCACGGCGATCGGCGGCGACAGATCGTGTTTCGGTAAGTTCATCTAGTCCCTCTCCTTCTATAAAGTCAAATTAGCGTGTAGGCGTTCAGCAGCTCGCGGACTTTCGGTTTCGAGTTGAACATGAGCACATCGATGATCGACAAGTTCGGTGTGAACGGTTCATTGAATTGCCGGTATGTGACCGGGTCCATCTTAATGAAGTCGAGCTCGACCCCGGATTCGGCGAACATCGCTTTATCGTATAAGGCCGTGCCCCCGATCGCGTTGATGTAATGGTCCGCATCTAAATGTTCACAGATTGATAAAACGAGATGCTCGCGTTTTGTCGTTTTGTCGTTCGTGAGCTCCGACGAATAGACGATTGATGTGTCGAGTCCCACATAGTCACGCACCTCACTCAAGAGACGCCCTAAGTAAGCGGCGACGTTCCGCTCCTCGTCTTTCATGATCCGCTCGACCATCGGCATGACGTCGTCAAAGTGAGGCGCACGCTGATAGGCGTGACGGATGAGACGTAACTGGGAGTGCCGCTGCTTCGAATCAAGCACACGGTCATGCTCGTTGATCAAACGCAGTTGGGACATGTGCTCGACCGGCATGAGGATCGGTTTCGTTTTACCCTCGAGCAGGATCGTGTTGCGATGGATCCAGCCCCCTTTAATGAACTGGACATCGTCAAGGATGACGAACGTGTCGACCGCGGCCATGAGTTGGAAGTAGCCGAGGTATGGAAAATAGTAAGGTTGCATGATAGCCAGTTTCAAGTTTACGACCCCCTCATATCAGTTGCCGCGATCGAAGCCGAATCAACAGTTCGGTGACGATCGGATGCCGCACCATCAAGTAAGGACGAATCCTCTCTTTCCCGACGAAACGGTCAAGGTAACGGTCGTATCGTGGTGACTTTAAAGCGGCATAGTCTCGTCTCAGCCGGTGCAGCCCGACCTCGAACGAGATGCGGGAAAGTTCCATCTCTTGATGATACTGTCCGTTTGAATACGCATCGAACGTATCGATGAAGCGGATGAACGCCTCGTGACGCGCGATATCCCGCTCGAGGTTCCCTTCGTTCCAGATCGTCGTCGCCGATCCTGCGACGCCATATCGATAAACGCTCATCACCTCGGGCATATAGTAGGCGTAGCCATGACTCGCGACGTACAGTTTCATCGCCCCGTCTTTTGCCGGCGCATCGCTCAACCAGTCCGGCCCGTCCATGATCAGCCCGTTTCGGTACAACATCGACATCGTCGGGATGAACCCGAGCAGTTGCAGCTCACCGGCGTTGTACGTCCGTGCTTCAAACGACGCATACTTCCGGTTCTCGGGCATCCATGGAATGACGCGCCAATCCGTATGCAACGTGTCGTCCGTCTCGACGTAGGCGTCGTGGAAGCAAAGCGTGCAGTCGGGATTTGCTTCCATGTAGTCGACTTGCTTTTGCAGCTTGTGCGGGTCGATCCAGTAGTCGTCACCGTCACAGAGGGCGACGTATTTGCCGCGGGCCCGCTCTTCGTTCAACAAGTTGACGAACACGCCTTTTGAATACTGGTTCTCCGTCTGATAAATGACTCGGATCTTGTCGGGGTGAAGACGTTCGTAACCCCGGACGATCTCGGCCGTCCGGTCCGTCGACGCATCCTCATGGATCAGGATCTCGAAGTCGAAATCCGTCTCCTGCATGAGGAATCCTTCGATCGTCTGACCGATATACGCCTCATGGTTATAGGTGATGCAGTTGATACTGACCATGATCATCGCGTTTCCTCCTCACAGCACTTCGGTTTCAGCTCGGGCGACGGTATCGGCGTACGTGTCGGGCTGGCCCGGGTCGAACGGTTCGTTCACCCACATGATGGTGACGAGGTCGGTCGTGCCGACGTTCTCGATATTGTGGACGTATCCAGGCGGGATCTCGACGACTTCGAGCGTTTCCCCGCTCACATGGAACGTCATGACTTCCGTGTCGTCGACCAACCGGAGCCGGATGACACCTTCTCCGCTGACGACGAGAAATTGCTCATGTTTCGTGTCGTGCCAATGTTCCCCTTTTTTGATGCCCGGCTTGGCGACGTTGACCGACACTTGCCCCCGGTCCGGCGTCTTCAAGAACTCGGTGAACGAGCCGCGCGCGTCGCGGTGCATCAGGAGCGGAGTCACCATCCGCTCTCTCGGCAAGTAACTCGTGTACGTGCTATACAGCTGTTTTGTGAACGCGTCCGACAAGTCCGGTACGCTGTGCGCCACTCGCATCGTCTCGAACGTCTCGAGCGTTCGGACGACGTCGAGCAGGGAAATCTCATGCGCCGGGACGGTCGGATAGAGCGAGACGTCCGTCGTCAACGTGTCAAGAAACGAGGCGACGACATCATCGACGTGGGCGAGCGTGAGCAACCGATCAGGATCGTTCACCGTGACCTTCTCGCCGCGCGAGATCTGATGACAGAACGTCGTGACGGCGCTGTTATAAAACGGACGCCCCCACTTCCCGAACACGTTCGGCAAGCGGAACACGTGGACCCGCATTTCCGAGCGTTCACTGTAGACGACGAGCATGTTTTCCGCGTCACGCTTGCTGCGGCCGTAATCATTGTCTTGTGTCGCCTGGATCGACGAGGCGAACACGATCGGGACCGGGTTGTATGACAATAGCTCCGTCGCGATGACCTCGGTCAAATCGACGTTACCGGTGATGAATTCGTGCGGGTCTTCTGGCCGGTTGACGCCGGCGAGATGGAAGACGAAGTCGGCCGCTCGGAGCATCCGGCTCCGTTCAGCGAAGTGCGTCTCCCGCGTGACTTTAAGGACGTTGTGCCCGTCCTGTTCAAGTGCGTGCGTGAGGTGTTTTCCTAAAAAGCCGTTTGCTCCGGTGACGACGATGTCCATGATGATTCCTCCTTCCGTTGAGTAGCCGGCGTGACGTGAAGCGTCACCCATTTGTCCGGATGATCGAGCAAACGGAGCATCGTCGGCACGTCTTCAAACCGAAGGATGAGGCTGCCGAGCGATTTGTTCGCCCCTTCGAAGCACGGGATATCCGAACCGATCGCGTAGGCCAAATTCGATTTGACGATCGTGTACCCTTTGGATGCGAACGTGAGTCCGATAAAACGCCCCGGGATTTGGCTTCCGAGAATGAAGTAACTCGACGGCGTCGTGACACGTTTCATTTCCAGTTCGACCGGTCGTCCGAGCGCAAGGTCGATCGTCGCGCTCACCATGTCGACACCGGTCGCCTGTTCGATGATCTGCGGGATATAGTTGCCGCCGTTACGGGGGCCGATGTCCATCAAGTAGACGTCACCTTTACTGACGAAAATGTCGAAGTTGAGCGGACCGTTCTTCAGCCCGACTTTCGTGATCATGCGTTGAAGCGTGGCGTGGACTTTCGCTTGGACGCGGTCCGGTTGGACGCTCGGGAAGCTCGCACCGATGGGCGCGAACGGGTTGACGCCTTTGACGTTGAAATGGCTGTTGCCGAAGCAGCGGAAGACGAGTTTTCCATTGACGACGAACCCGTCTCCGGCGACTTGGTAGCCGTCACGTTTGACGAACTGTTCGACGACGATTTCCCCGCCCGGTGACACTTCGAAGGCGGCGGCTAGCTTTTCGCGAATCCTCCTGGGCGTATCCGACGAGGTGATGCGGCTAATCCCTTTGCTACCCGACGAGTCGGCTGGTTTGACGACGTACGTCCCACGCATCGTCGACAGTGCCGAAACGGCCGTTTCGAATTCGGTGAAGGCGTATGCCTCAGGTGTCGGGAAGCCGTTCGCTTTCAAGAAGGCGCGGAACTTGACTTTATTCGTCAACGTCTCGACCGTCTGGAACGGGTTCGTGACGAGTCCGAGCGCTTCGCCGACGTAAGCCGCAGTGCGAGCGGCCGGGTCTGACGCGTAAGCGATGATTCCGTCAATCTGTTCCTCGCGTGCCACTTCGAGCACGCGTTCGCGGTCGAGCGTGCTGATGCAATAATAGCGGTCAGCGACGGTTCGCCCCGGATTGTCCGGCAAGAAATCGCACAGGATCGTGAAGATCCCTTTCTCTTTCGCCTTTAAAATGACGGGCGTTTGATGCATCGCTCCTCCTAACAGCATGAGCTTCACCATGTCGTTGGTCTCCTTTGGCGTCAAATGATGTGTGCTTGCGTGAACAGTTGGCGATACGTCGCGGCGGTCGCACGGTTCCGGCGATGCTCGACGCTTTGTTTCGAAAGGGCGCCATGCGTCGCGAGCCGTTCCGGTGCTTCAAGGTAGTTCCGGAGCGACGCCTCGAGCGACGCAGCGGTCGGCTCACATTTGAAACAGTTCTCCCCTTCCGTCAAATGCCCCGAAACGTTGTCGACTTGACGACTGACGATGACGCCCATCCCGGACGCGCACGCCTCGATAATCGTCAAGTTGCCGTTCGAATAGGTCGCCGGCAAGACTAAGATGTCCGAGTCACGATAGACGAGATGCATATTGTCCCAGGCGTCGATTTCATCCAAGAACGTCACACCTTCGAGGTCATGCTCCTTGATGTAGTCACGACACGCCTCGTACAAGTGTCCGTCCCGGTTCAGCGCGAGCGACAGGTTCGGATAGTCTCGTTTCAAAGCCCGGTACGCTTCTAGGGCGACGAGCGGTTGGTAGCGGTCGACGAGCCGGTTCGCGAACAAGATCCGGACCGGGTCACCTCGGCGCTTCACGCGGAGCGGATGGTCGAAATAGGCGTCGATATCGATCGGGTACGGGGCATTGACGACTTGTTCTTCCATGAATCCGAACTCGCGGACGAATTGGTCGCGGGCGACCTGCCCCATTCCGAAGATCAGGTCGGTGTCGCGGAACATCGCGTGGATGATCCGTGTCTTCCACTTCGCGTTCGCTTGTTCGAGCAGCTTGTCCGAGGCGTTATCCTCACCCGACACGTCGCGGATCGGCTCGCTCAAGACGACGACTTTGTTCCCTTTCCGTTTCGCGAGCTTCAAGATGAGCGAGTGCAGCGGTGTGAAGCCGGCGACGAGAATGATGTCCGGTTTGAAGCGGGCAAGTTCTTGGAACACTTGGAGTGACACATAGTTCAACGGTCCGGCGAAGTAGTTGCTTTTAAGTACTTTACAACGGTCGCCGAGCGGGACTTTCCACCAGTCGGGACGTCGGGCGGTCAATTGGTCATAAAACCAAAACTCGGTATCGAAATGTTCTTGGAGCGCGTAGCAGAACTTGACTTGATACGGGGCGGCGATGTTCGTGATGAAGACGAGTCGTTGTTTCATCAGCTTCACCTCACCCGATCCGCTTCGTCGAGCTCGGCACGTGCCAAGCTGCGAGTTCTGCTTGAATGTAGGGCAGCGTCAACAGCAGCCGTTTCACGTCTTCGACGCCGAGCTGTTCGGTGTTGTTCGAGTTGTACTCGCCTTGGACCGTCAGCTCCCTGCTGCCTTCACTGAAATATTTGTCGTAGTTGAGGTCACGGTTGTCAGCCGGGACACGGAAGAAACCGCCCATATCTTCGGCGAGGACATGTTCTTCACGTGTCATGAGCGTCTCGAACGTCTTCTCGCCATGCCGGGTACCGATGACTTTGACCGGGTTGTCGACTTGGAACAATTGTTTGAGCGCCTCGGCGAGGTCACCAATCGTCGAAGCCGGTGATTTTTGGACCATGATGTCGCCCGCGTGCGCATAATTGAAGGCGAAGACGACGAGCTCGACCGCGTCACTGAGACTCATCAAGAACCGGGTCATGAGCGGGTCGGTCACGGTGAGCGGTTCCCCGTTTTTGATCTGTTCGACGAAGAGCGGGATGACCGAGCCGCGGGACGCCATGACGTTACCGTAACGGGTACCACAGATGAGCGTCTTGTCCGGACCGACGGCGCGTGCCTTGGCGACGAACACTTTTTCCATCATCGCTTTCGAGATGCCCATCGCGTTGATCGGATAGGCCGCCTTGTCGGTCGACAGGCAGATGACTTTCGCGACACCAGCGTCGACGGCAGCGTTCAAGACGTTCTCGGTGCCGAGGATGTTCGTCTTGACGGCTTCGATCGGGAAAAATTCGCACGATGGGACTTGTTTGAGCGCCGCGGCGTGGAACACGTAATCGACACCGTACATCGCGTTCTTGACGCTATTCGAATCGCGCACGTCACCGATGTAAAATTTCAGTTTGTCATCGTTGTAGCGCTTGCGGATGTCTTCTTGTTTTTTCTCGTCGCGCGAGAAGATACGGATCTCTTTAATGTCCGTATGGAGGAACCGTTCCATGACGGCGTTGCCGAACGAGCCGGTCCCGCCGGTGATGAGCAAAGTCTTATTCGAAAACATGATCGAGTCTCCTTTCTAATCTGCATTGTCTAAGAGGTCAGGAGGTTGTGTATGAAGTCTTTTACCCGCCAAATTTGAAATGAATTGGTAATAGAAGGGAAACCTCTATCATTTTTTCGCAACATGTGTCATCTCTTTTTCTTTCAACGGGACGGTCGGCGGTTCGACCTGCCCTTCGATGATGCCTTTGCGCAGGAGGACGTTTCGGACCGTCAACAAGATACAGACGAGGTCGAGACGGTGACCCATGTGCCGGACGTAATCCCCGTCAAACTTCGCCTTCACCTCGATTGGGAGCTCATCGCGTCCTTTCACTTGCGCCCACCCGGTCAGGCCTGGTTTGACCGGGGCGACGCCTTCTGCGCGTCTCGCCTCGATCAAATCGGTCTGATTCCACAGCGCCGGCCGCGGACCAACGAGCGCCATGTCGCCTTTTAAAATGTTGACGAGTTGTGGGAGTTCGTCGAGGCTCGTCTTCCTGAGGACGCTACCGATCGGCGTGATGTGTTTCGTCGGGTCGGCGAACATGTGGGTCGGCACGTCTTTCGGCGTGTCGTCCCGCATCGTCCGGAACTTATAAATCCAAAACAACGTCTCGTCCTGACCGACGCGCTGCTGCTTGAACAGGACCGGTCCTTTCGAGTCGAGTTTGATCAAAACCGCGATCAACATGAGCAACGGCGCGAGCAAAAATAGTGCGAGCGAACTCAAGACGATGTCGAGTTTCCGCTTTTGATTCAAATAGCGCATCCCTCACACCTCCTTCTTGAGCGGACTCCCCGGAGTCTGTTTCCACACTTCACGCATCACATAATCCGTGTACGACAACAAGATGCGGAGCACTTTATCGGATACGTTCGGCATCGCGTAGTCGGAAACGAGGCGCATCGGCGTCTCCGTCTCCTCTAACACGCGGAGCGCCTGGAGGACGCGGTCGCGTTTCAAGCCGACCATCATCGCCGCCCCTTCTTCCATCGCCTCGGGCCGCTCGTGCGCTTGGCGGATGTTTAAACCCTTCAGCCCGAGGATCGAACTCTCCTCGCTGATCGTCCCGCTGTCACTGAGCACCGCTTTCGCATGAAGTTGCAAGTGGACGTAGTCGCTGAACCCGAGCGGCTTAAGCGTGCGGATATTCGGGTGCAGCGTCACCCCGGTCTCGCGAATCCGGTTGGCGGTGCGCGGGTGCGTGCTGATGATGAGCGGGAGGTCGTACGTCTCGGCGATCGCATTCAACGTGTCGACGAGGTCGAAGAAGTTCTCATCCGCGCTAATGTTCTCGTCCCGATGCGCGGAGACGACGAAGTAGCCGCCTGCAGTCAGACCGAGCCGGTCGAGCACGTCCGAGCGGTCGATTTTGTCTCGCTGGCGCGTGAGCACCTCGAACATCGGACTGCCCGTCTTGATGACGCGGTCGGACGGGAGCCCTTCTTTCAGAAGATACTCGCGGGCGATGTCGCTGTACGTCAAATTGACATCGGCGATATGGTCGACGATGCGGCGGTTCGTCTCTTCCGGCACCCGTTCGTCAAAGCAGCGGTTCCCTGCCTCCATGTGGAAGATCGGGATTTTATGTCGTTTGACGGCGATGGCGGCGAGGCAGCTGTTCGTGTCGCCGAGAATGAGCACGGCGTCCGGTCGTTCAGCCTTGAGCACCGGGTCGACCGCAATCAAGATGTTGCCGATCGTCGCCATCGGCCCGTCCGCGGAGGCGTCGAGAATGTAGTCGGGCGGGCGCAGACCGAAGTCTTCGAAAAAGATCTCGTTCAACTCGTAGTCGTAGTTTTGTCCGGTGTGGACGAGGACATGCTCGATCGCCTCCGACGCCTCGAGCTTGGCGATGACGGCCGAGAGACGGATGATTTCTGGGCGCGTGCCGACGATGGTCATCACTTTGAGTCGATTCATAACGTTCCCTCCTAAGAAGTATGGTGGATGGATAGGATGCGGATCTTCACTTGGGCAAACACTTGATGGACGAGTGCTTTCTCGCTGTCATCAAACGCGAGGAACCACATGATGATGCCATAGAGGACGACGAGCACGCCCCCTTTCAAGGCGAAGGTGAACAGGTTCGACGCCGGGAACAGCTGTTGGATGCCCCAGCCGATGACCGTATAGAGCGCGAGCGCCGGAAGAATCCTCACGTGGCATGACCGGAAAAACAGGACGATGTCGAGTTTGAGGATGCGGCTGTAGACGAAGTTCATGTAGAAGACGAGCCCGACGACATTGCCGATACAGATGGCGACAGCCGCCCCGATCGGCCCGTAAATCGGGATGAGGAGCGGAGATAACGTGATGCTGATACAGGCGACGATGAGTGCGCCATACGCCCGATACTTCACTTTGTTCTCGGCGATGAGCGTCGTGTTGCCGATGTCTTGTGTCAATGTGATGAGGCTCGGGGCGATGAGGAGGAGCGCGACGTAATACGAATCGTGAAACGCCTCGCCGACCCAGAGCCGCATGAACTCTTGCCCGAGGACGAAGAATGACAGGACGATCAATCCGACAATATAGAGCTGGATGCGGCCGATCCGGATGAACAAGACGGCGATTCCTCCCCTGTCGTCACGCGTGAGCATCCGGCTCACTTTCGGCAAGAACAAGAAACCGAGCGCCGACGCGATCGTCCAGACGTACCCTTCGATGACCATCCCGACCGAGAACAAGGCGATCGAGGCACTGCCGGCGAGCATCCCGAGCAGGCTCGGCGTGATGTTGAGGATGAAGCGCTGGGCGACGAGTGTGACCGTGCTCCATGTCATGAAGCCGAAGATGTCTTTATAAATTCCTTTGTCGCGTTCACGGAAGTTCGCGCGGACCGTCGTCTTCCGGTGGATAAAGATGTATTCAATGATGAGCACGAGCGTGCCGACGAACGCGGTGACGAGGACGAGCGCATACAGCCCGTAGCCGAGAAGGAGCGCCGTCACCATGAGGACGACGGTCGCGATCTTTTCTGTTAACTGGAGCGCGCTCGAGAACAAGAAGTACTCATGTGAGACAAGGATGCCCGTGAACGGTTTCGCCGGGAATGACATGACGATGAACAGACCGGCGACGACGTACAGGACTTTCAACTTGTCGAGTTCGGCCGCGGTCAGCCCCGCGTATACCGAGTCAAGGAAGAAATAGACGACCGCGAGGATGACGAACAAGACGAAGCCGATGACGGTGAACAGTTTATAGGCGACGCCGAGGAAGCGTGCCGCCTTATCCTCGTCCCCTTCCGCCATGTATTTGCTCATGAACCGGGATACGGCCGCGTCGAGCCCGAAGTCCATCGCGAACATGCTGATCAGCGAGATGGTGAGCATGTAGAGCCCGTAGTTCGCTTGACCGATCTCCTGGATCATCCACGGCGTATAGATCAATCCGGACAAGATGCCGAAAAAGATTTGCGTATACGACATCGCTGCCCCGTATTTGATTTTGCGCGTGCTCGCGGCCTCATCGGGCTCGACGCGTGTCGACATGTGTTTCCACCTCTCTTCCTTACTGCCAGAAGAACGTATACACCGGTGCGTCCTGCAGGAACAACAAGACTAAAAGCGTCACCGCCGCGTAATAGACGAGCAATCGTTCGCGCCGCTCGAACGTCTTGAGGATCTCCGGGATCATCAGAATCAAGAACAGCGTGAAGTATTGGACGAGCCGCATCATCGACGGGTTGATGAACGTGAGCGGCAAGAAGCATGCCGCGAGGAACAACGCGTTAAAGTAATGCGTCGCCGACGGGTTGTTCGCCAAAATCTCATCGCGCCGCCATAAGGCGACGAACAGGACGAACAGGAGCATGACGCTGAAGTTGATCGCACCCGCCCCATTCATGTAGTCATACGTGTCGTAGCCAGATAACGTCACCAACATCTCAAAGAACGGGCCCCGAAACACGAACAAGGCGGCGATGAAGCCGAGCATGCCGAGAATGTACGCTTTCGTCAGTTGCCGGTTGGCCAAGAAATAAAACGGTAAGAACACGAGCGCCGACTTATGGATCGTCATGGCGACGAGCACGAGGACGAGAAACATCAGGAGCTTGCGGGCCCGGACGAAGTGATAACCGACGAGGACGACGAGCGCCGTCGCCACCGTCTGGCGTAACCCCGTCACGGCGAAAAATTCATAAAACAGGACCGAGAAGAGTAAAAAGCTGATGAGCGGCTCGCTCGAATATTTATAGATGAAGTAACCGAGCGGCACCATGAAGATGACGGCGATCAAGACGAGATACAGTTGATAGTCCGAGATGACGAACTGGGCGAGCCGTTGGAACAAATAATAGCCCGGATCCTCGCTCTCGGTGAAGACGAGGGTAAAGAAGTCCTGCGTCAGCGCGTCGAGCGGCAGCGGCTTCGTCGCAAGGAACAGCGATCCGTATTGCGCCGTGTCGTCCCCGACCGAGATGTGACGAAATCCCGACAAGACAATCCACTGGACGGTCGCGAATGTCACGAACCAACCGCGCCTGTAAGTCGTGTCAGAACGCATGAGTAGCATCGCCCAGAGGACGAGCAGTGCTATGTTGACGAGATAGATGGTCATGAGGTCGCCTCTTTTCTAACGATAGATGAGGTTCGTGACACCCCGATAGAGCGACAGAACGTGCGAGATCAACAGTCCGTTGAACCGCAGACGCCCATGTTCGAACGGACTGAAATAGTCACGCACGTCCCGGGTCGCGAGATACGCTTCACGCACCGCCGCTGCGTCTTCTTTGAACGTATGGCGCAAGATGATCGGGATGAGCGTACCCGCGTCCGGACGGCGCTCGACGTCAAGGAGTAACTGGCTGAGATAGCGGTCCGATTCGATTTCGGCACGGTGGGCAATCTTTTTCGTCTGTTGGGCCCCGTGAATCCGGGACAGAACGAGCGGCTCATCCGTCAAATAGTAGTCAAACCCGTCAAGCGCGAACCCGATCCAACACATCCAATCTTGGATGAACCGGTCCTCCTCCGAGAAGCGCCGCGTTGCGAACGCCTCGCGTGGGATGAGGAGCGCACAACCGTTCAGGCTCGACGTCAACATCAAGTGACGGAACATATCACCCGCTTGATACAACCCGGTGAACTTGCGCTGGTAACGCCGGATCGGGGCCCCGTGTTCGTCGATGAAGCGGGTGCCGGTGACGAGGATCGTCCGCGACGGGTCGAGTCTTTCCCGCTCGAGCGTCTCGAGCTGCGCCTCAATCTTCCGCGGGGCGTACAAGTCGTCGTGGCTGAGCCAAGAGAAGAAGTCACCGCGCATCTCGTCGATCCCACGGTTGAGCGCGCTCGAGACGCCACCGTTCACTTGCTCGATGTAACGGATCCGATCGCCGTAGGTTTTAGCGATGGCGGCCGTCTTCCCTTCATCGGTCGAGCCGTCGTTGACGACGATGACTTCGATATGCGTATACGTCTGGGCCAGGGCGCTGTCGATACATTCGGCCAAATAGTTGCTCCCGTTATACACCGGGATGATGATCGAGACGAGTGGTTTCATAGAATATCCCTCACTTTCTCGTGTCGGAGCGCCGCATAGACGTCCAAGTAGTCGATGGCGCGGTCACGGAGCGCAAAGTTCGTCCGGGCATGGGTGACGCATGCGTCTTTGTACGACCGTTTTCCACGGGCAAAGATGCGCTCGATCCCGTAATTCAAATCGGTAAGTCCCCGTGTCGCGACGACGACACCCGTATCGTCGGTGACGAGTTCCGGGCTCGCGGTCGCGTCCAAGACGAGCACCGGCGTCCCGCACGCCATCGCCTCGACCGTGACGTTGCCGAACGACTCCTGTTCCGATAAATTGAGGAACACGTCGGCGAGCGCGTAGTAGCGGGCGAGCTCACGGGCGTCGTTCGTCTCGTTGACGTGGATGACGTTGGCTGGAAGCTCGGTGTCGTCAAGCCGGCCGATCAAGAGAAAGGCGTCGTTCGGACGTGCCGCCGCGAGGTCGAGGAAGGTACCGAGCCCTTTCGCCTCACTCCACGTGCTCGCGACACCGAGCAGCACCATCTTGTCGGCCAACTGAAGCCGTGCCCGGAGCTCGGTCACGTCGACCGGACGAAACACGTCGAGGTCGACCCAGTTATGAATCCGGCGCAATACGGCAGCGTGTCGGAGAAACGAAAAGCGCGCCTCAGTCGTGATCCAGTCGGATACCCCGACGACGGCGAGGCGCGGGACCGCCGTCAACCAGCGACGTTTGTCGTCGAGCATCTCACTCGTCCGGTCGAACAGCCAGCTCGGGATATCGTCCCGAAGTTGCGGGCAGTCGCCGCAACCGTGTTGCCACTTGTTGCACCCGGCCGTCGTGTAATGCGTGCATTTGCCTGTGAAGAACCAGCAGTCATGGAGCGTCAAAACGGTCGGGATGTCGCGTGTGGCCAAGTATTCGAACAACGTCCTGAGATGAACGTAGTTGGCATGCAAGTTATGGAGATGGACGATGTCCGGAGCGAAGCGCTCGATGTCACGGACCAAATTCTCCGTCGCAAATCGTGAGGCGTAGCCTTGCCGTCCGGTGATGCGGGCGTGCAGCGCGTGCAGCTTCACGTCTACGGGATCACCGATGACGTAACTCGCCTCGGTGAACGGTCCCGTCGAATGGGCGACACGTGTCTCGTGTCCGCAGTCATGATGGACAGATGCGAGTTCTTTACAGATTCGTCCAGTGCTCTTCACGTCGTTGATCGCGTTAATATGGAGAATTTTCATCGTCGCCACCTCACTCGTACGCGTAATACTTATGCCGTCTGCTCTTCCGCTTGTTCAAGACGAGGCCGAGCATATGCGTCCCGGTCCGCTCGAGCTGTTCTTTCGCTTTCACGACGAGTTGGCGCTCCGAATTCTCGCAGCCGATGACAAGGATCGTGCCGTCGGCGATTTTTGCGAGCAGACGGGCGTCCGCCACTTGCATCATCGGTGGCGCGTCGAGGATGACGATATCGTATTGCCGGCGCACCTCGTCGAGCAGTTCGACCATCTGGTCAGAAGCAATGAGCTCGGTCGGATTCGGCGGGATCGGTCCTGCGGTGAGGAGCGACAACCGCTCGACGCCCGTCTTTTGAATGGCCCGCTCGAGCAAAATCCGTCCGACGAGAATCGTCGATAGCCCGGCTTGGGACGAGAGGTTGAACGTGAACTGCGCCGTCGGTTTACGAAGGTCACAGTCGATGAGGAGGACGCGCTTTCCGAGCTGCGCATAGACGACGGCGAGGTTCGCCGCGGTCGTCGACTTCCCTTCCCCGGTCGAGGCCGATGTGACGTTGATCATCTGTAGCTTCTGACCGATCGACGTGAACTCGAGGTTCGTCCGGATCGTCCGATACTGCTCCGAGATCGGCGACTTCGGGTTGGCGAGCGTGATCAAATCACGCTGTCCGTAATCAGGAAGATTGTCGTTCTTTTTTCTCAGGAACATGAGGGGCCTCTCCTTTCCCTTTAGGGGTGTTCGTTTTTATTTTTTTCGGTTTCATGTCACGCCGTTCGATGACCGGCACCGATCCGATGACGGGAAGGTCTAGGAGCCGTTCCGCCTCTTGTTCGTTTTGGATACGTTTGTCGAACACATAGCGTAAGAGACCGATCAGCCCGCCGAAAAACAAGCCGACGAACATACCGACCCCCGTATTGACGAGGATGTTCGGCGACACCGGGTTGAGCGGCACTTCAGCCGGTGACAAGATGCGGACGTTGTCGATGTTCATCAAGTCCGGGATCTCGTCCGCGAACACTTCGCTGATGACGTTCGCCGTCTCGGCCGCCACCGCCGCGTCCGTATGGGTGATGACGACGTTGATGACTTGCGAATCTTCCTCACTCTCGACCGTGAGCACATCACTGATCGGGTCTGGCGCGTTCGGGACGCGTTCTGTCACTTCGTTCAAGATGGCCGGGCTCTTCATGATGACCCGGTACGTATTGACGAGCGAGAGCGACGAGAGCACTTCCGAGCTGTCGACGCGGTCGCCTTCTTGTTCGGTCACTAAGAGCACTTGCGTCGAGGCCTCGTACGTCGGTTGGATGAACGCCGTGCTCACATAATAAGCAGCGAGCCCGCCGAGCAGGATGAACGGGACGAGTAACCACTTGCTTTTCTTAAGTACCTCGACGAGATCACCGACGATCGTCGTTTGCTGATTCATGAATGTTTCCCTCCCTACAGACAGAATGGACGACAGAAATAAGGCATGAGCCTACCGTAATACGTTCTTTCCCTGTTCATCTTGACAATCGGAGGGAATCATTTATCATTTTTTCGCAACATCATGTCATGTTGCCGTTCCGTTTCGTTCTTTGCCTTTTTAGGAACTTGGACCTAAAAAAAGACCGCCTCTCGAGGAGACGGTCGGTCAGTTCAGTTCGCGATGCAGTTCGCGGTCGGTGATGTAGTCGGGTTCGAGCTTTAGGATGACGCGGTCGAAGGTACGTTGAAGGGCTAACATGCCAAGCAACAGGACACCGAGCGCTAGAAAGAACGACGTCCCCGGCGAGGCGGTTTCAAACCACCCAAGCAACGCGTACAAGACAAGGAGGCCAAACAGCGTCAGCCAAAACGGGAAGCGAATGAGCCGTTGATACGTCGCGTCATCGTTGAACGTACTCCGGATTGTCCCGAGTTTCCATTCACGCACGAGCAGCGGGACGACGCCGAGAAACCCGAGTCCGATGAGGAGCGGTTGTGAGATGTCGATCGTTCGCAGGAACGTGCTCGTCAGGAAGATGGAACTGGCTCCGATTATAATCGCTTTTGCTTTGCCTTGCCGTGCGTAGTCGACGAGGCGGCGGATATGTTGTTCGCGTCTCATAGGTAAGCGCTCCTTTTTACGTCGTTCATCCATTTACGAAGTGGTTCCTATTTTGGTTTCATGACGGAACGATGAGCACTATATATACACCAAATTCCATCCCTCACTCCCCATTTGTGTCCAATAAAAGAAATCTGAATATTTTTAAATGTAAGCGTCGGCATTCCTTTTTACCGCGTGCTACATTTCAAGTATCAAATAACAATTGAATGATTCCCTGCGCTGAAATGTTACCTTCAGTGGGCATAACCTGACCCGTGTCAGCTCAGTATACGTCTCGTTATGTATCCCATCTGACACGGGTCAGTTTTTTTATTTGAACAAACCAAATTCAATGTAAAGGATGGGAATGGACATGAAATACGAACAGCTCGCACGCGGCATTATCAAGCACGTCGGCGGCAAAGAGAACGTTACTAGCATCGTCCACTGTATTACCCGTTTACGATTCAAATTAAAAGATGGGAGCAAAGCCAATATCGAAGCGCTTAAAAACATGGACAGTGTCGTCACCGTCACGAAGAGTGGCTTTCAGTACCAGGTCGTCATCGGCAACCACGTCCCAGATGTCTATAAAGCAGTCGTCGAGGTCGGTGGCTTCCAAAACCAGTCACCACTTGAAGAAGAGGAAGGTCCAAAAGGTTCATTGTTCAGTCGATTCATCGATATCATCTCTAGCATCTTTACCCCTGTCCTCGGCGTCTTGGCCGCGACCGGGATGATCAAAGGGTTCAACGCCTTGTTCGTCGCCGTCGGTTGGCTCGATAATACGTCGAGCACGTATCAACTGTTGAACGCTATCGGCGACTCGCTGTTCTACTTCTTCCCGATTTCCCTCGGCTATACGGCAATCAAGAAGTTCGGCGGCAGTCCGTTCATCGGTATGGCTATCAGGTCTGCGCTCGTCTATCCGACGCTGTCGGCGCTCACGGCCGGTCAGACGTACCCCTACTCCTGCAACCCGGACGACGTGTTAGATGCGATGAACAAGGATCGAGAATCGTTCTTCTTCATCGACGTGTATTCGCGCGGTGAATACCCGGGCTATACCAAACGCTATCTCGACGAGCACGGACCCAGAGATCAATAAATCGACCGAAGGGAACATTTTCAGCTCACTCGAGAACCCGTTCCTCGAGAAGTCGGAATGGGGCTGGACAATCGACCCGATCGGCTTCCGCATCACAGCGAACTAGTTGTACGACCGCTATCAAAAGCCACTGTTCGTTGTCGAGAACGGACTCGGGGCCGTCGACGCGCCGAAAGAGAACGGCTATGTCGAAACATATCGAACAGATGCACGATACCATCTCATCCATGTGTGGATCTGGGATTCGCTTTTGATTCCGTGTTTCTCCATGATCTCTCTAGTCGTCAACTCACCGCTCAATTTGTCTTTCACCACTGCCCATTTCACTTCACTTGAATATACGTTTTTGCCCACGCAAAAACACCTCCGATGCTAGCACTTTTTTAAAGTGTACCACTGCGAAGGTGTTTTTATATTGTCTCAAAAATTTAAGTTAGCCCACTTTGGCCACGAAGCTAAGGCTGCTTCTTTTGTAAGATGAACTCTAAATTGAAAAGTTACATACGTATCTGATTATTATTTACTCTTTTCTTTATTCAAAAACATGTTGTACACAAACTTCAATTGCTCAGCTGTAAGTTCAATATTGTGCTCATGCATATATTTGACGGCATATCCCAATGCGATTGTCGCGGCACTTGCTACGCCAGCCCCAACTGCCCAACCAGCGCCAGGCACTAATTTGACCAATTGACGAAATGCTGTCTTTCCTGCATTTCCGACAATTGTCGCAATCAATAACTCTTTCGCACTCTCTTTCGACACTGGTTTATCATATAGAAGAGACAGTTTGATGATTAGACCAACTTGAATGCCTGTTAGCGGGATAATATCAGATCCAGGTATTGGAGATGCTCCAATTGCGGCTGATGCAAGCCCTGCGCTGTTGATCCAACGATTCGCCGTTGTTGATTTGTCCTTTAGCTCACGAGCCATCAAAATATCTTTTTGCTTCTCCTCTAAAATTTTTAAGAGCTCTTTTTGTAGCATCCCGATATTCTCACCTGTTCGTGATGAGATTGGAGTGACCGGATAAACATAGTTTGTCGCCTGTTGGATGTATTGAACGAGTCCACCGATATCTTCAGCTGCATCAATCTTGTTCAGGACGATGATGATGTTTTTGTTCGTCTTCTCAATCTCTTTTAAGTTCTTCAACTCATTCTCGGATAACACGGTACCAGCCGCATTCGTGAAGAACAAAATAACGTCTGATTTCTTATAATAATCTAGCGTCACTTGCGAATTCTCTTTGTTGATATCATCGAGACCTGGGGTATCAACAAATACAATTTTATCCGTGTATTGAATTTCTTTAATCTCGACCGTCTCTCCAGGTTTTGCCCCAGTCGATACAATCTCACCATCCATCAACTTGTTAATGGTAGACGATTTTCCACAGTTTACATCCCCAACAAGCGCAATCAGAATATTGCTTTCAAGTTGGTCATTCGCTTGCTTGAATTGGTCATCATAGTTTTGATCAAACTCTTGTTCAAACACTTCTTCATCTACTTCATTAAAATTGAATGTTTTGTCCATTCTAGTCCCTCCGGATTCATAGTTTTCACGATAAATTCTCGCTTACCTCAAGACGCTCCATTGTTGATGTTACAAAATAGGAAGCTAAAATACTTCTTCTTTTATAATAAAAAGTAGATGATATTCCGCCCACTACTCCAAAATCGTTCGACACCTATTCGACAAAGCAGATAAAAAACTTTTTATTAGCTTGTTATGCATCATCGATCGGAGCCAATCGCAATATCATCCGTCTCATAATATTACCTTTTAATCCTTTATCGCCCTGTAACTATTTCTAACCATGTCCAATATTTATTCATCTTCCTTAGTATTTTTGTAGTTTACTAATCTTATCAACTCTTCTTAGGAGGCTCTCATGCCATACTCACTCGACACCATCTTGCAATTAGAAAATTCGACTGACTTCAATCGTCTCCATCAACAGTTCCATCAATTCAATCCGCTCAAAGTGCTACGCGTCGATCAATACGAGATTCGCCACTCGAACGTCCTCGCCTGGCTGTTCGACCCGAACGAAAATCATCGATTAGGAAGTTTCTTCTTACGAAAAGTACTGATGAACCTCGTAACGAAACCTGATAATGAAGATAAAATCGATGGCTTTGATTACTTGTCGTTTCTTCATACGTCGCTATCTGACGTCATCGTCCATCGGGAATGGTCGACGAACGGGAATGGTGCGATCGATTTACTGATTGAAATTCCATCGTTAAATGTTATCTTGCTCATCGAAAATAAGTTTCATTCAGCTGAATCCTCAGGTCAACTTGAGCGTTATTTAACGAGCGTGACGACGCGCTATCCCAAGTGGAACGTCCTTCCCGTTTTCTTGACTCTGTCCGGTGAAGCACCGTCTCATAATGCTTACTGGATGTTGGCATATGAAGATGTCCTACAAATCATCACTCAAGAACTCGATTTGAATAAGGAAACGATTGCCGACAGTATTTATGACTTCTTGAACTTCTATGTCGCGTTGCTTGAAGAGCAGTTGGTCGAGGATGACGACACAATGCAAATCGCAATGAAGCTGTATCAGAACTACGCCTCGGCCATCCATTTGATTTGTGCGAACGCATATCAAGATATGCAACGTCAAAAACAAATCGAGCTTCGTGAGGCCGTGACCGTGCTCAAAGGCTTATCCCCGGTTCAACGTGATCATTTGACTAAAATCTATGCGAAGAAAAGCAAAACGATTGATTACATCTTTAAAATGGGTAGCAATATCTTACACCAATCGTTCTTATCGTTTGCAGATAAGCATAAGTTGCCTGAACATTTGTATCGTCCGCATGCCAAAGTCCCGAACTTTGTCTCCCCGCAATGGGCACCCTATTTGGAGCGCATGGAACAGCTCGGCAATAGCTACTGGCTCGGCTATGGATTGATCATTTGGTTCTCTCGGGAGTGGAATCAGGATTTAAAGATCCACGTCGAAGTCGGTCCTATCGATTATCCGGATCGATTGGAATTGTTAGAGGCGTTACGGGACCAGGGAGTCTCATTCCGACCATCGGGTATGCTAGAAGGTAAGAAATATACGAAAATCTATGTCGCAACTATTCCAGTCTCAGGCTGGACGGATACAGCCTGCGTAGAACGTGCGATGACTACGCTCGTCACCTCTTCTGCCTATAAAGAACTCGAGACAAAAGTGTTGGATGTATTGGGTTCACTTTATACAACAGTCGCTAATTAAAAAAATCACCTGAAGATTTGGCTACACGAATAGCCGAACCTTCAGGTGTTTTATTGTGTATTCATGCGAACATTGTAGACTCGATTACTTCACTACTTTTGTCGCTTTCTTCATCTCTTGATAGCCGCTCTGTGTCATCTTCACGGTCACGGTGACACCTGCTTTTTGGCGCAGGATTGTCAATATATAATTTTCCGAGTTTACTTTTGCGATGAACGATGGACCTAGTTCCTTAAAAATATAGGAAAACCGACATTATATTTTCTTATTCTTATTATCATAGTGCATATTATCTTTGGGTAATGCTTGATTCTTTCTTATCAACACATCGCAAAAAAAGCGTATTGAGACCCCATTCAAAATACGCCTATATAATCTTATAAAACACTATTTACTATTCATAAAATGTGTTTTAACTGTAAGTAATATGTCTTTAAAATCTGAAAACGTAGCTAAAGTATCAATTTCAACTTTGTATTTTTCAGAAATCCTTTCAAAATCTACCCCTGCATGTGCACTAATACTATTTAAAAAATCATCATTGAAATAATTACGATTAATTAAATAAAACTTAAAAAAGTCTAATCGAACTGCAAACAGCTCCATGCGTCTAAAGAACACAGGACGTTTCAATGAAGGTATCAGTGTGGTCATCTTTTCAAAACTCTGTTGAATTCCCACTAAACCATATAGTGCTTCTTCTAAATCAACGCCTTTTTTAATACGCATTGACCAAATAGTATTAATATCTTCTCGCAAATCAATTTCTATGTCATGCAAGTCGTCCATCAACTGAAAAATTGCACCCATCCCAAAAAAATGTCGAAACGCCATTTTATCTAATTCTCCCAAAGCTATGTAGCCATAAAATGCAAAAGCGTATCCACCCTTATTTAAAGAAATTTCAATAATTTCTTCTTCAGATAAATGATTATTTTGTTGATGTAAAGAATGAATTTGCCATTCATGGAGCTTTAACAAAATTTCAACTAGTTCTGGATTAGATGCTACAGGATATTTTTTATATATGATATCGATTAGGCGAAATACAGTGTTTACGTCTTCAAATTCACTTGAAATCTCTTCCCCTTTTATCTTCTTCTCCATCTGAATGAGCATTTCTTCAGTTACTCGATTTCGATCAATGAAATCATCTTGAGCCGGATGGATAGCAGAAGCGGCAAACATGACTTCACGTAAATTTTCAGGCAACAATAGTTTCCCCGTAGTAATGACACCATGAATATATAAATTGAAATAGTTAAATAGACACCGCTGTTCGCCATCTTCAACGTAGGAAACCTGATACTTATCGCTATATCGCATCAAGTCTTCGACACATTCGTAAATAATATACCAAATCGCGACAGCATAATGTTCTACTTTGGGTTTCCAAAACGAACGATGTGTCTTATCAATATAACGATTAATAATTTTGAAAATTTCTGCTGTTTTCACGCCATCTGAATGAGCAATATTTGTGAGCTGTTCGTCCAATGCTTTGATAGCTTCTTCATTTTTTTCTAATTCTGGAATAGCAAAATAATCGAATAGGCTTACGCCTTTCGTCTCCATTTTTTCAAAATATGCATTAGAAAAGGATTGCGTTACATAATCAGCTTCTTCTCCAATCGTTAAGTGCGTAGCTGTAACTTCCCCACTATCGGTATACATAGAAATCACGAATTCTGCTAATCGATCAACGGAACTGTTACTGAGATTAAAATCATTCTCTGTCATGTGTTTATCAATTTGAATTTCTTTATTTAGATGTCTGCGTAGCTTGAATTGCTCAAGCATAGCGATTTTTTTATTGAAATCGCGCTGCACCCATTTCATGTATAGTTTCTTAAACATATATTTCCTTAATCTTTTCATTAGTCACTCCTGTTATGTATTCATTCATGGCTTTATTTGTAATCGAAGCGGACGTCTTAAACTATTTTCTAAGACGCCCGCTTCGCAATCAGTTAAAAATCAAATCGTAGCTTAATCGTCTCTTGAATAAGTGTTTCATCTTGACAATATGTGCTACCTTCATTTCTAAAATATTTGTCCTCGCCACCTGAATAAGATAGGAAATTGAAGCTACCGTTAATGTAGTGAACATCATCACAGATAAGCAATTTTTCATGGGTTTGACCAAACTTTAATCCAAACAAATTTTCGTAAGGCTCAGCAAGACGAATAAGTTCTTTAGCAATTTTTTGTGTGTTCTTATCACGATAATCTTGATTTTCACTAGTGAGATCAGCAATACCACAAATGATACGAACTTTTACACCACGCTTGAGTAAATTTTCTAAATCACGCTTAAATTCGTTATTGATAATATAATTATTCATCCACGGACTAATGATATATAATGATTTTTCTGCATTCTTCAAGTAATCAAGGAATTGTTCACGAATTTTGTAGTTCATAATATACCGTATGGAAATATCTTTCGGTGCTAATTGTTCAATGTTTTCTAAAGACTGACGGTATTCTTCAATTTGAGTCAGGTGGAGAGAAGTTTCTTTACTCACTTCTTCTAAAGCCTCTAATTTCTCAATCTCCTTAACAATCTCTATATTTTGACTCACATCTACTTCGTCTATATTCTGTTGACTGATTCGCTCGACCCAAGTCTCATCATTAACAACTGTCGCCAACCGTGTACTAAGCATTTCATTGGCATAATTTTTTAATGCCGTTAAAATCCCATCGACTGAAATCTGTTCCGGTTCATCAACAAGTAAATCAGCAAAATATCCATCATCCGCTAATTCCATAATGGATTCCGTAACTTGTTGGTCGACAAAGTCTTTACCACATGGATCATGAGCAATTAACTTAAATTCATTTTCATCATTCTGAAAAACAAGTACACGGTATTCATGATAATAGATTTCTCGATCTGTTAATAATTCAAAATGTTCAATATTCACAATACTTTTTGACTTAATCTGTTCTTGTTCCACTTGATCTATTTCATCAATTTTTTCAATCGTTTGACGAGCAAGTAATTGAAAATGAAGATCTGATTCATACTTAGGAAAAACGGTCGGGGTAATAATCAACTGGTCTTTCTCTTTCGAGATTTCCTTAAATTTTTTAAACTGGTGTTCATGGGAAGTCGAGAAAAAATCTAATTTATACTTGTCTCCTAAGCCATCATAGTACCAGTCTGTCATCATTGTTTTTGGTTCGAAACGCGTTCTTTTTTCAATAAGAACTCTTCCAAGTTCAGTAAACCTATAACATATTTGATTGTCCTCAGCCTGTTCCTCTAAGTAGTCACTTTCTAGTAATGGGGCAATTGCAATATCAAATACTTCTTCATCTAATGCCAAAACAAACATAATCTTTGATTTGGTTGCAATACCGCGCTCAATGCACTTACAAATAAAATCTTCTGTCATTGTCAAATCAGTTTCATACAAATAGTTCATTTGCAGTGTCACTTTAAAAAACGGAATCCAAACACTATAGGAACCATTTAAGCGATAGTCATCCATATACTCTTCGTAACGCGCATGAATCTGTTCTATTTTCATTAACTCCATACGGTTTCACCATCTTTCATAAAATCATTCGCATGTATAACCGTATTTCGTTGTTCTGAATCGTCAATCATGCTATTGATTTTGACTACTTTTGATTTGTTATTACGAATAAAATCAACATTACCCACATAAATCGATAACTCTTGTGCTCGTGATAATGCTACGTTCATACGAGAATCCTGACGAATATGACCTACAGTTCCGTTTTTATTGTTACGTACAAGGCTATTAATGATAATATTCTTTTCTCGCCCTTGGAAGGCATCCACTGTATTGATTTCAATATCAAGCATCGGATAACGTTCAGTGTCAATAACTTCTAATAGCTTGTTCATTTGAGCCTTATACGGACTAATAACCCCTAGAGACTTTCGAACTTGTAGCTTATTATTTAACCATTCTAATATAGCAATAATCGTTTGAATTTCCCCCTCGTTGTAGAACGACGTGCTTTCTTTCTTTTCAAAAAATTGAGGCGTACTTGGCGTATCTATCCAATAAAATGCTTTTGCTAGATGAGTTTCTAGCGTATGTTTCTTGTCATGTACGTTTTCACCATCTAGCAATTTACCGTCGTAATAATATTTTGAGACGACATGAGAAATATCTGGATTCATACGGAATTGCTTATTTAAAAATGTTTTAAGTTGATCATGTGCATCCTCGTACATTAAACCAAATAAAGACTTTTTATAAACAGAGTTAATTTCAGCGGTATTTACCACATTGTCTCGCTCTAATTTCTCTAAAATATCGCGTTCTAAAGTCGGGCTAATTTGCTTATGGTCTCCAACAAGTACTATTTTTTTGCCACGAATTAATGGAATCAACAATTCCATACTTGAAGCACGTGCAGCCTCATCTAAAATAACGTAGTCAAACTCTGTATTTAAGAAATGGTTATTGGTCGTTGAGGCGATACCTAGGCACGTTGCACAGATTAAATTTGAGGTGTTAATATAAATGTCCTCAAAGCTTTGTTGATAGTATTCTAATTTTTGCTTCCATTCCTCTTGAATATCTAGCGTTGATTCATATAACTCCAACTCTTCTACATTCCTTTTATATGTAGAAATAAATGTTTTTGTCCGAGATAATTCTTGCTCAATTTCCAGTTGGTCAAATTGCATACCGTAATGAGCCATGTAAAGTTTTAGTTGGTCATTTTGCATATAATTGACTAACGACTCTTTAAATTTCGATACATACTTTTGATTTTTCTTCTTTTCTATCTCAAGTGCATCCAACATTTGCTGTAGCTCTACCAGTTCCGCTTGAACGGATGAAATTTTACTAAAGTCATCCAACTTAGTTAACAGTTGTGTATGCTGAATTACTGATGCAAATTCATCTTTAAAACTATCAATTCGACTCCATAAATCCACGAATTTTTCTTTAGTAATCGTAGAAGTATCGAAATATTTCTCCCAAATATGAAGATTTTGAGCGATTGTTTGCTCAATCACTCCTTTAATTTCAAGCGCTAAGTTACGTAAGTTTAAAGCTTTAACATTCAAATTTGAAATTTTTTCATCAAGCTTTGTTAGCTGATACTTCTTTTCGTGTAAATCTACTTTTAAGTCTTCAATCGTTAACTTGAAATTGTTTACGTCACGCATAAGATATGTTTGCATTTGCTCCGATAATCCAGGACGTTGTGATTCTAACCCTTCGATACGTGAGTATGTATACTGCATATCGTTAACAATTTGTTCCATCAGTGAAATAGAATTCGCTCGATCCTCTTTTAATTTTTTCACTTCAGAAATAATTACTTGTATTTCATTGACTAAACCTTTGTAAATACGCACATTGTACGTATCCTCATCTGATAGGTATATTTCATCCATTATGTCAGCGCTCATAATATTTTCTTTTAAAGTGTTCGTACTATGTTGTTGGATTTTATGCAACTGCTCTAATACATCAGAATGCTTTCCGATTGCTGTATGCTGAAGCTGTGCGACATGTTTCTGCTCGTCTAGTTTGTTTCGTAAGTGGTTTTCCTCATTAATTGTCTGCGCCAGCATCTCATCATAAGTGATAAGATTTTTCTTAATATTGATCATTGGTTTGATCTCTATTTGCACATAACGATGAGCCTCTAACAAAGTTGTACTGTTCTTCATCATTTCCTTTACGAGCCTGAAATGATTCGGACGTTCCTTCAATGTGGTTGTCATTTTATTCTGTAAATCTTCTACTCGATGTTCGAGTGAATATTGAATACTATCAAGCTCAAATTTTTCTTTCGGACCGATACGAATAGCGCGCACATTTTCTTTTTGACCAATACGCTGTAAAACATTATCGACTGCTAAATTAGTTTGGGACGACAATAGAATTTTTTTATTATCATTTACTAGGTATTGAATAATTTCGCTAATAACTGTTGTTTTCCCGGTACCCGGAGGACCTTGTATAAGGTAAATATCACTACAGTTTAGAGCACCTAAGACAGCTTCTTTTTGTTTGTCTTTAAACTGGTGGAATCCATCAGAAAGCAATTCAAATTTAACCTGTTCATTCACGACGGGATTTTTAATTGACGCAATTTCAGGAATAAAGTTTTTTAGCTGCTTATTTACACTTTCTCCTCTAAATAATGTTTTTAAAGCTTCACTTTCACGTCTAAGTTTAGATTTTGAACCGATATCATCGACCCATAAATAACCTGATTTCAATCGCTTATCTTCCATTAAATTTTGGATGGTCGAGGAGTTAGAATGAATAATGAGTATACGATTACCTTTATGGTATTTGCTTACGCGACCTAGATTGAAGCCTCGCAATGTCTTTAAGTGACCATTATCTAATTGATAACGTCTCTGCCACACATCTTCAGACGCAATCACAATATTCTCATCTAATTTATAATCAGAGCTACCTTCGTTTAGTTGAACCTTAATTAATTCTTTATCAAAATCAATCGTAAAACGATTGAATTGCGCAATAGATGCTATTTTTCTTTCAAACAAAGCTTCTTCTTGATACTTTTTTACGATATCGTGATTTTCCCAGTACGCAATATATTTTGCAAATGCAACACCATCATCAATTGAAAATGAATCTTCGCTATTCTTCCGTAGTTCGTCCTCAATAAATCTCATCGAAGATTCATTTTGACTATGATCATTCTTCTGTAGACGGCGCGTATCATTTGGCATAACGAACGTCCAATCTCCAGTTAAGATTTTTCCTCGTTCTAAGATAAAGTGGTATTGAAAATCTTTTACTGCCTTAATTGAAATAACTTTCAAACTATCTTTTTCGTTTGCCCCAACACAGACAAGCGCTACATGTTTAGACCAAATTTTTATGTAATTACCTTCTTCGAAATATAGGAGACCACGATTATTCGGACAAAAATCTTTCTTCAATATAGATGGGATATCAGTTAGTGGCTCGTTCATTTCATCGTAAACTGTCTTTAGATTATCTACAATCCGGGGCAATAATATAATATTTTTCATCACTAATACCTCACTTTGATTGACTAGTCTAAAAGATCAGCCATAATATCATCTAATTCATCTTTGTTCTCATATCTTATTGCCTCGATAATACGATTTTTATCTTGGCTCGCATTATGTTTTTTTAAAGAGTCTACCATCGCCATTGCCTCTTCAACTTTATCATCCTGAATAAAGTGCGATTCAACCTTATTTTTTGTAGCACGAGATGCTTCAACGCTATAGCCATATTTGTGCGTATGAGTCATTTCAACACCCGTGCTTAATATTTTGGCGCGAATTGATAAAATACCGTCTGTATTGTATTTGAAGGTAATTCGAATTGTTTCTTTGCCGGCTACACGTTCAGGAATGTTGCGCACCACAAAATCGCATACTTTTTCATTCTCACTTGCATAATTCGATTCTCCTTGATAAATTTCAAGTTCCATCGTGTTTTGTAAATTTAGAGCAGTTGAGTACTCTTCACTAAATTCCTCACCATAAGGGAAGTTTTTTGTAATTAACGGATCAAATAAATCGTTACTGACACCATCTCCATATTTTAAGCCAAGTGTAAATGGACAAACGTCACGGGTTATTCTAACGCTTTTCTTTAGCAATGACGTTCCCGATAGATTTGCTGCTTCAATACCTGCACCAATAGCTACACATTCATCAGGATTAATGTTTCCAAAGGTTGCAGGAATACCAAGTTTCGACTTGATTTGTTTCTTTATGAATGGAATTCGGCTACTACCCCCAACTAGTAATACCTTGTCAATGTGTCTAAGTGTTACACCACTCTCCCTCGCTACATTGAGGACAATTTGAATAGTCTTATCAATTTCCTTACTAATTAACGATTCAAACTCACTTCTTTTCATTTTTCTAAAATATCCGATTGTTCCACCGTTAGGTTTTTGTAGCGCGGGGATACTTATAGATGCTTCCTCTTTCTCCGTCAAATCAATTTTTAAGGTTTCAACAGCCGAAAAAATTTGAAGTGCTCCAAAGTCTAAATTTGTTTTTGGCCCATTAAATGAAAAGCCTCTCATTTGTTGTAATTCCTGATTAACAACATTGAATAACAATTTATCAATATCGCTACCACCTAACTCTCGATTACCTCCTGTAGCTAATATTTTTACCTTTTGTCCATTATAGCTACTTGTAATTTCAGCAATCGAAACATCAAATGTACCCCCGCCATAGTCATAACAAAGGACTGTCTCTTTTTGAATAGAGTTTTCAGCTGCATAAGTAAGTAAAGCTGCTGTGGGTTCATTAATAATTTTTCGTACGTTAAATCCAGCTGCCTCCCCCGCCCGAATAATTTCTTTCCTCTGAGCATCTGAAAATTGGGCAGGGACTGTGATGACAACATCGGTAATTTCTTCGTTAAAATAAAGTTGCAGGTTCCGCTTAATCTTTCGTAAAATAATAGCTGCAATTTCATACGGCAACATTAGATGACCATCAAAATTTATTCTTTTAGATTTACCGATGTATTTTTTTATCTCTTTAACTCCATCTCCTTTAGAGAAAGCTCCAAGGTTTTCTTTTGCTTCTTTTCCAACAATCAGTTTGCCGTTAAACTTACAGACGATTGAAGGTAAAATATGTTCAATGTCTTCGCTTTGAATTGTTCGAACTTTTCCGCTTTGAGCGAAAGCTACCAAAGAATTGGTCGTCCCAAAGTCAATACCTACAATTTTAGTCATCTAATCCTTCCTCCCAACGATATACAACAACTGAAGCTTTTCGATGTAATTCACCCTTCAGAGTAATACCTTTTCGCATGATTTTTTTGATTAAAAACTCTTTTGTTATATCACCTGTCTCACAAACATCTACGGTAATACACTTTTCTAACTCTAAACGATCTCCAGCCTCTAGTTTTAAATAAGAAATCTGCATAGCTTTTAAAACTTCATCGAACTGAATATTGATTTCTTCAATCTTTACTTCATGTAATGACAACTCATATGCTTCCAGCAAATCGATTATGATAGTCGCCTGTTCAATGACTTGCTTATACATCTTGGCAAAGTCATCTTGCTTTATTATCAAGGTTTCAATCATTCGAGATTTAATAATTTGATTTTTTATGCCCCACGATTTTTCATGGTTAGGGTACTTTAGCATCTCGATTTGCTCTTCTAATGATAATTCGTTCATCTGATCTACCAACTGTGCCCCTAGATACCTCCATTCGTCTGATTCATCTAACGAAGAAGTGGTGCGCTTAGCATTAAACAAAAATGCTGCCTTTGTATCTTCCGACAAACTTATATCCATGTTTATGGCTGAAATCACTTTTGTCAAATACGTATAAAATAAACGATGCTGAATCCAATCGTTTAAATGGGATAGCTCCTCTATCGTAAAAGAAGGTAATTGTTTGTTATCAATTGAGTATGCCTGCTTTACGTCTTTCATAGACGGGATCATAGGCTTTATTGACTTTTCATTAAGTTGAAGGTATCCGGGGGGCCGGTTGTCTTCCCACAAACCTTTTCTCATTTTCGCTTTCCTCCCAAGCCTCACAAATAGTTTTATTAGCCACATCATTATTCACCCTTATTCCTCTTTATTGTTGTTCAAAAATTGATGTAACGTATTCAAGAAATATTCTGATTCATTACGTTTGAAAATCTTGATTAAAAATGATGATTTCTCATATGGGGAAATATTCAATAAGGTTTGAGCACTATCCAAGACACATTGAATTTGTTTAGAAAAAAAGAGCAGTTTCTTAGCTGAAACTACTCGATTTGGAACAAATTCCTCTAGAAGTTCCTCATATCGTTTAGGATTCTCGTATAAACTTAGTATGAAATTGAATGTTTCCTTTGGATATCCTTTCGGTACAAATTTATCGGCCAATGAAGTCGATAAAAGTTCTGTTATATATCGGCTTTTTTTCACTTCCTCATTTAATAAAGCGACCTCACCTTGCCAACGTTTTGCTAACTCCGGCCAAATTTTGTCTTGTTTATGAAAAATATGTTCAAGACTGTCAACGGTTTCTTGTATACAAAGTAACTGCAAGTAGCTAAGTTCAATTTGTAGTATTTCTTTTTTAAAGTGTTTTTGTAATTTCATGAGTCACGACCTCATTTAATAAAATAAATAATACCTTTGATCATATAACGGACAGGCGCTTTTAAAACTGGATATCTTCTAATAAAGTTTGCAACTATCGGTCCAAATTTGTAATAACCCGTGATAAATTTACGACCGCCACTTGTATATCTAAGCGAACGATCGCGCCAGTCACGAAGAACTTGAATTTCGTCCTGTAAAGGCGTGCCAAATGCAGCTGTAGCTACGAAACAATCCGAATTATTCGAGCTATTCGAACTGTTCGAGTTACGAGTGCCTTGTTGATTCGTACTCGAACTACTGTTTCCTGTGCCACCTGGTATAACTTTTGGACGTCCTTGTTGATTCGTACCCGAACCACTGTTTCCCGTTCCGCCTGGAATGACTTTCGGACGTGCTTGCCCTGTACTTCCACCTATTACTTTAGACATAAAATTCTCCTTAAATATGATATTATTTTCCTTATAAAATTATAGCATCTATTACCTCTATATTCATTTCAATTTTTTGAAAGTTAAATATATACAATTTATGTTTAATTCAATTTTCGACTAAACAGTAATTTCTACTCATAAATTCAAGCTGATAATTGAAAATAGTATTAATTAATAATGATTCATTCTTTCTAGGACCAAATTAATAAATCATAGGAGGGACGACGCTTGAGGTTATTCGAAGTCATACTAACTTATCCAAAACACCGAAGCTCATTTGTCCTTAGTGCGAATCAAATTACAACCCAGATACATAATGAGTTACGCAGATATAAAGGGACTTACGTCTTTCAAGAACACAAAAAAACCTTCGTATCGGCATACATTTTGCCGTACGAAGGTTCTTCTCTTTCATTCCACCCCAAACCGATAAACCGTCCTCGAATGATACAACTCACCCGGTTTCAGTTCGATCGATGTGGCGATGTCTGGATAGTGCGGCGCGTCTGGAAGCGCCTGGGCTTCTAAACAGATAGCGCTATGCTTCTGCCGTCCCTCGAGCGTGACCGGTGTCTCTTCACTGAGGAAGTTGGCCGTATAGACGACCATGACCGGTTGGTTCGTCTCGACGTCGAGCACGCGTCCGCTCACCGGGTCGTGCAACCGCGCCACCCCATCCTTCAAGATGAACGGATGATCGAGCCCGCCGGCTTTCGCAATGGCTTCATCGTCTGACGTGATCGCCTCACCGACTCGTTTCCCGTCGCGGAAGTCGAACGGTGTCGCATCGACAGGCTGCAATTCCCCAGTCGGGAGCGACTCGTCATCGAGCCGCGCGACGTGGTCGGCCGGCAACGTCAGCACATGATCGTGGATCGTCGGCCGGCCACCGAGATTGAAATAGTTGTGATGGTTCAAGTTGACCCACGTCAGTTTATCCGTCGCGGCCGTCATCGTAACGACGAGCTCATTGTCGTCCGTCAGTTCATAGATAACTTTGAAGCGGACGTTCCCCGGGTAGCCTTCTTCCCCGTCCGGACTTAAGTATATGAATTGAATCGCCTGTCCGTCGACGTCCATGTCCCAATACCGCGACGTGATGCCATCCGTCCCGCCATGAATATGATGCGGGTCCTCGCTTGGGGTCAAGGCCACACCATCGATCTCGGCGTTACGGATTCTTCCGGCGATGCGGCCGACGACCGAGCCCAAATAGACCGGGTTCTCGAGATATTGATCCAAGTCGCCATATTTCAAAATGACAGAGTCCATGTTGCCGTCACGGTCCGGTGCCGTCAGCTCGGTCATGGCACAGCCATACTCGATCGCCGACAGCCGCATCCCGTTCTTGTTTTCAATCGTTGCTTCTCTCACTGGCTCACCTACTTCAACTAGTTTACCTGTTCATTCCCGAAGACGACGCGCCGTACTCCACTTACTTTCGTTCTGTCACGACGATGCTGTCAAAGAAGTCTCGAACATGATAGTCCTGCGGATACACCGACAACTCTTTCGCGTACGCTAAGTCTCCGAACAGCTTGTTCATCGTGACGTTTCGGTCGACGAGTTTATCGATGACACCGTTGAACAGACCTAAGCGCCGGACTCGGTTGCCGTGGACCGATGCGATCATCAAGACGAGGTCTGACGTGCACACATAGTCCGCATTCTGGGGATGGAACGTCCCGCTATCTCCGTTCAAGATGATGAGTGCTAAAAACTCGGACAAGTTATCGATATGGATCATGCTGCGCTTGTTCTGATGGCTCGGGAAGAACGGGATTTTTTGAGCAAGGCCTGCCAGTTTCACGTAATTGCCTTTCGAGCCCTTCCCATAAATCATCGGCGGTCGGACGTTCGCGACCACAAACGCCTCGTCTGCCAACTCCGCAAGCTTGTTCTCGGCTTTGAGTTTGCTGTCACCGTAAAAGTTAGTCGGGTTCGGCACGGTGTCGCGCGTGATCACTTTCGCAGTCGTCGTGCCCCCATAGACGCTCATGCTGCTGAGGAAAATGAACTGCTTCACGCCAGACTGCTTCGCCTTGGCTGCGACGTCCGCGGTCAGATCTGTGTTCACCTTGTAGTAAAGGTCTTCCATACTTTTGTCCATCGAGACATGGGCGATCCCGGCCACATGTAAGATTGAATCATAGCCTTCAAACGAACGTTCTCTCCATGCGCCATCACGCATCCCGACCGTATCGACGTGGATCCGTTCTGAATACCGGTCTTCCACCCATTGTTTGAACGCTTTTCCGACGTAACTGTCGGCTCCTGTGATTAATACTTTTATCACGTGTTATCCCCCTTAATTGCAACTGTGATAATTACCCCTCACACTAAACCAATTCGAGTAGCCGCGGCGGCTCTCTATCACTTCCACTTCCCCAACCAGTTTTTCTTCGGCATGTTCAAATCATCCACTAAAATCACTTCATCCTTCAACACCGATTCGCTGTTGTGAAGGATTTGTTCGGTCCACTTTACGCCTAGTTCTTTATTCAACACCGCCACCGCTTCTTCCCAAAAGAAAGCTCTCGATGAACTGTTATGGGCATCCGAGGCAATCAATTGGCTTAACCGATGACGCAAAAAAACGAGTGCCATCTCTTGCGTGTGTCGCCCAAATTGACCGGCCACGCTCGCCGTCGTCACTTGTGATAACGCGCCAGCAGATGCGAAACGATATAACCGTTCTGGCTCGATGAGCAACTGCTGATTCCGTTCAGGATGGGCAATGACGGGGACATAGCCCGCAATCTGCAACTCAAAGAATAAAGATTCTGTGTATGAAGGGACGGTTTGATGAGGAAATTCGATTAACACATAACGCGAGTTCCCAAGTGTCCCGACGTTCCCTTGATCAAGCTCACCCAACACGTCCCCACTGATCCTGACCTCGTTTCCGCTATGTAGACGGAGCACGATTTTCTCCACATCAAGCGCACGTTGCAACTCGTTCATTTCATGCTCGACATCGATCGTCTCTGTATCAAACTGCGGATGAAACAGATGTGGTGTGACGACTAGATCCGTGACACCCGATGCGTTCGCCCGTCTTGCCATTTCAAACGCCTCCTCCACCGTAGCAGGTCCGTCATCTACGTTCGGCAAGATATGGCAATGTATGTCGACTATCCCCATGTCGTTCCCCTCCTTTGCCTTAACCTTTATTTATTCGTTTTTATCTAACAATATTCCTATTGGTCTGTAGATTTTAATTGTTGTATCGTTATGAACAATCTTAACGAAATTATGATCGTGTGTTCTCTCTTATTGTTGATTCGTCGGTGGTATAGGTATAGAAGTCCTGCTTTTATTAAAAGGAAGGAGTTATCCCTATGAGTGCTGCTTTCACAATTTTAGTTACCGGCGGCGCCGGATACATCGGCTCCCATACATGTGTTCAATTACTTGACGATGGATATTCTGTCGTCGTGATTGACAACCTTTCCAACTCTAGCAAAGAGTCCATTAAACGGGTTGAACAGCTTTCTGGGAAATCCCTTCATTTTTACGAAGGCGATATCCTAGACGAACTATTTCTTGAGCGAATTTTCAACGATCACGCGATTGATGCCGTCATCCACTTTGCCGGCTTGAAAGCAGTTGGAGAATCCGTCGAACTCCCGCTCGCCTATTATGAAAACAATGTGGCCGGGACAGTCACGTTGATGCGAGTCATGCATCGACACGACGTTAAACGAATGGTCTTCAGTTCTTCCGCTACCGTTTACGGTACACCCGACCGTGTCCCGATTGTCGAAACGGCCGCGCTCCGCGTGACAAACCCGTACGGACGAACAAAACTGATGATCGAGGACATTATGCGTGATGCGGCAGCCGCCGACCCGCTTTGGAGTATCGCCCTTTTGCGTTATTTCAATCCAATCGGCGCCCATCCGTCCGGTCAAATCGGTGAGGATCCGAATGATACGCCGAACAATATTATGCCCTACATCACACAGGTCGCGATCGGACGCTTGCCGCAACTGAGTATTTTCGGGGACGATTATCCGACAGAGGACGGTACCGGGGTGCGTGACTACATCCATGTAATGGATTTGGCGAACGGACATTTAAAGGCACTTGCCTACACCTTCTTACACACTGGGGCCGAGCCTTTCAATCTCGGGACCGGCTCTGGCTACAGTGTCTTACAACTTGTGAAAGCCTTTGAAACGGCGACGACACAGTCGGTTCCTTATCAAGTCGTCGCGCGACGGCACGGGGACATCGCGACTTGTTATGCCGACGCTTCTAAAGCGGAACGGCAATTGGGATGGAAGGCTCAACTGAGCATTGAGGATATGTGCCGCGACGCATGGACGTGGCAGTCTAAAAACCCTGTCGGTTATCGACAGCAAACTGGTCCTTCATGACGACGAACATCCCCCGCCTCGTTTGAGACGGGGGAATTTCATGTCCGGATCCATACGTAGTCATATGGGGCCAAGTCGATTGTTTCAATCGGTTCGCCTGTGAATAAACTTTCTCCACGAACAGGCAGTCGGACCGTTTCCTCACTGACGTTCGTATACAGTTGGACGGTCTCATTGCCCGCCTTTCGTTCTACCGCGAATAGTCGTGAATCCTGTTTCAGAATCCGTTGTTCCGCGTACGGAGAAAAAGCAGGGTGCGTTCGTTTGACGTTCAGCTGACTGATAATACCGGAGAACACTTGCAGACGATACGGGTCGGTCTTCAATTCTTGGACGAGCGTGTCACGGTCGGTCGGAGTGCTGACCCCAAGCAACGTACGGTAATCGACGGACGGTATCCCTTGGAGCGAGAACAAGATACTATGGGCCGCGAGTAGCATCTCGACGCCCGGATCAATCAAGTTTTTCTCGAACGGGTCCCGCTCCGCCATCGACAAGAAATTGAAGTACGTTTTCTCAGCCGGCGGCGCCTCGATGGAGCGTGCCCAGTCCGAGAGCCGGGTCGCATTCCCTTGGGCAAAGGCAAGAATCGTATGGGAAGACAAGTCGAAGTGACAGATTACATCGACGACTTCAAAATAAACATGTGCTGAACAATTCACCGCCTCACAAGCAAGAATGAGTTGTCCGTTCGGTTTATAATGGTGGAGTATCGTATGCCACAGCGCGAGGACGTTTTTGATACTGTCTTCCGGCATCCCTCTAAACGACTGGATGTGGACGCGGATTTTCATAGCGCCCTGCGCGAGCCGCTCAATAAATGCATCCGTCTCTTTCAGCATATCGAACTGTTTCTCATTGTAGACGTCAAGATCCATCTCGAACATGAGCTCAAACTCGTTACTGAAGCGTCCGAGATCTTCGTATAATCTGATGCGAGGACTCAAAGGCGTATCGCTTGGATGAGTCGAGTATGGAAACAGTGATACAAGATACAGATCACTAACCGACGCCTGGACATGGTCTGTCAACAGTTCATGGAGCGCATCAAGGTCAGGCTTCCGATCCACTGTCACGGCGTTCGCATCAACCATGAGCACGCTCGTTTTTTCGTCTACAGCATCATGATCGTGCCAAATATGTCCTTCCCACTTTTCTAACGTGCGACGCCACTCTTCTATCGTATGGTCATCTTCTAGTCGTTGTACAATCGGTTCTAGCTTGTCCCAAATCATGATCATCCCTCCTAGGTCTGTTCTTATCACTCCCACCTTTCGGCTAATTTAAAACGCTAAAAAGGCCGTCTTTGCGGACGGCCTTACTCCATTAGTCGCTTCAACTCGTTTTGCACGTCAGCAAGGGATGCCGAATCTGGATTCCAGTAGTAGATACCATCTGATTCAACGCCGCCTGTCCCTTCGATGCGGAGCGTGCTCGCATTGCGGAACGAATTCATATAGTCTGTTGACAGCGTCACGAGCTCGTTAAACTCTATATTCGTTTTCGCATGATTACCGGCAACATCTAAGAGGCGAGTCACGGTGTCGACTGAGAAGTCAGAACGCCCCTTCTCAACGATAGCGGTCACGACGGCACGCTGGCGCTCTTGACGGCCAAAATCACCGTTTGGGTCTTCATAACGCATCCGGGTGTAGGACAACGCCGACTCTCCGTCCAACTCGACCTCTCCGACCGGGAAACGATAACCGTCCGTTGAAAAGGCGAAGTTGTTCGTCACTGTGATTCCACCGAGCGTATCGACGATTTCAGTGAATGCATCCATATCTGTCTCAACAACATAGTCGATTGGGATATCTAGTAGCGCTTCGACCGAATCCATCGCCATCTCCGCTCCACCGAACGCGTAGGCATGATTGATTTTGTCTCGAACACCGCGACCGACAATCTCAGTCAACGTGTCCCGCGGGATGCTGAGCATCGCCCCTTCGTTCGTCTCCGGATTCAAGGTCATGACAATCATCGAGTCACTCCGCCCTTGTTCGCTCCTTCGGCGATCGATGCCAAGGAGCAGGACTGAAACCGAACGCTTTTCTTCAATCGTCTCCACTTGTTTACGCTTCTCACTGATTTGAAGGTTATCATTTACTCTCGTCACGGTTTCATTGACATCGCGATACATAGACCAGACGATGACCCCTCCGACGATGAGGGCAACCGTCACGACGCCGAGAATAATCGCCAACAGCTTTTTCCATGGTGATTTTTTTCGATGTTTTGCCATCAGTTTTCACCCGCTTTCACGTATTGTTTAAATACGGAGTTAGTATGAAGAATTCCCTTCCTCTCTATTGAAATACGGCGCTTTCTGAAAAAATACTAGTATTTTCTTTTCGTTTTTCAAGGGAAGTGTGTCTTTTCGGCTCGTCGTTTCCAGTCAGATGGCCAAGCCGCGTTGATTTCTGCACCAAGCAACATCGTCGCCGCCGTCAAATAGAGCCAAATTTGAAGTAAGATGACGACACCAATCGTCCCGTACGTGTCGCCAAACATTGAAAACTGATCAACGTACACACTGTAACCAGTCGAAATTAATTGCCAAGAGATGACGGCAAAGATGGCTCCCGGAAGTGTCTCAGTAAATCGTACACGTTGCTGTGGTGCGACCATATAAAATGCGGAGAACGCCACGATGAGAATGATTGTCGAAATCGTGTACCTCACCAGTGTCGCCAATCGATTGAAGTCCTCTAACCGCGGCAACAAGGAATACATCAGTTCAATGAACTCGCGGCCAAAAATATGAAACACGATCAAGATGATCGCCCCAACGCTCCAAGCGAGCAGCGTCAGTAAGCCGATCAAACGGCGGCGGATATAGCCTCGTCCTTCTGTCTCCCCGTAGGCAAAGACAGTCAATTTTACGAGGCGAGCCGTTCCGTTCGAGGCAGACCATACAGCAATCACGGCACCAAAGGAAAGAAGACCTGCATTGACGTTTCCGCTCACATCGTAGACGACGGCAAACAGTTCTCGTACGCTCGAACCTGGAACCAACGTTTCAATTTGTTCAATTAATAGCGCCTCATCGATTTGAAGCCACGCCATAAGTGCGAATAATAAAAAAAACGTTGGAAAGATGGCCAGAAACCAAAAGAAGGCCAACGTCGCGCTGTAGTCATTAATATTATGGTCGCGAAATCGTCGACGTATCTCTTTCATAAGGTTTATCCATTTTGAAATATTCATTTTATCAATATCCTTCCTAGCCGAGATCAAGAAGCTGATAACGAAGCGTGTCCATTCAACCTATGTCCCTTTCCCTATTTCTTATCGGTTTCCCTGCAACTCGTGTTCACTCCTTTTAGCCCCTGCACATTTTGGGTACTGAAGTAAAGTACACATCTTCATGAACGGGGGAACGAACATGGAACTAGGAATGATTGGACTTGGCAAGATGGGACTCAATCTGGCGCTCAATCTGACGGACGGAGGCCACCGCGTCATCGGTTACGACCCGGGCAACGTGTCGACGAGCCAGTTCGAGACGGTTGATTCGCTCGAAGCGGTCGTTAACGAATTGAAAGTCCCGCGTGTCGTCTGGGTGATGGTACCGGCCGGAGACGTGACCGAACGTGTGTTGAACGATTTGCATGCGCTGTTGTCTCCAGGGGATATCGTCATCGACGGCGGCAACTCGAACTATAAAGAGTCGATGCGGCGGGCCGAGCACTTCAACGACAAGCTGATTTACTTCTTCGACGTCGGGACGAGTGGCGGCATGGAAGGCGCGCGCAACGGCGCCTGCACGATGATCGGCGGCGATATCGAGGCGTTCGGCAAGATCGAGGAATTGTTCCACGACGTGTCGACGGACAACGGCTACTTGTACGCCGGGCCGAGTGGCAGCGGGCACTTCTTGAAGATGATCCACAACGGCATCGAGTACGGCATGATGCAGGCGATCGCCGAAGGGTTCGAGATTCTCGAGAAGAGCCCGTTCGATTACGACCACGAACAAGTCGCCCGCGTCTGGAATCACGGTTCGGTCGTCCGCTCGTGGCTGATGGAGTTGACCGAGAGCGCGTTCCACAAGGACGCGAAGCTCGACGAGATCAAAGGCGTCATGCATGCGTCGGGTGAAGGCAAGTGGACGGTCGAGACGGCGCTCGAATACGGCGTCCCGGCACCGGTCATCGCCATGTCGCTCATGATGCGCCAACGCTCGCTCGAGGAGGACACGTTCTCCGGCAAGGTCGTCGCCGCGCTAAGAAACGAGTTCGGCGGGCATGCGGTCGAGAAGAAATAAGGGGATGAAGCGTCGGTCGAGTTGGTCTTGACCGACGTTTTTTTTGCGAAATCACTCCAATAAGACACACGCTCTAATTGGTTTGAACATCAAAAAGAGTAACGACCGTAGCCGTCACTCTAACATCACACGTTCACGAAGCGATGAACTGAGATGATACATATTGTAGCGTCCCACTTTTTCAACCTCGACAAATCCTTGTCGGACGAGATCTGTCACGGTCGCCCTTGCCGTCGCTTCTCCTAATGGATGGTTTGACTCACTGGCGATCCGCACAAGGTCTGGTGTGAGCAACCCTGCTTCTTCTGAGAAGATTTCATGCAAACTCAGAATATAGATGATTTCGTGATGTTTTGGATGTTTGGATAAAAACGGCTCGTCTTGCAATGCATGTTTCATCGCTTCGAAACGATACAGATTTCGGCGAAGCTCTTCATTCATTCGAACCTGCGTCTCTAAAAATAGACCAAGGAATCGATCGATAAAGAAATTCATTTCTCCTTGCATACTGACGTCGTTCGTTTTTTCGAACGCCTCTAGGTACTGGCCTCGATTTAAGTTACACGCTCGCGATAGAGACAGTGCCGTCAACGTATGAAACTCCTCTTTCATATACAAGCTACTAATGAAGCGCGACGTTCTTCCATTGCCGTCGTAGAACGGGTGGATGTATCCAAAGTAATAGTGACCGACCGCGACTCTGATCAACAAAGGAACATCTTCTGCGTTTAAGAATTGAAGCAACGTCTTAACAGCGCCGATGATTTGCTGTTCCGGTGTCATCCCTACGTGAATCGGCTTACCTGATTTTGTGCCTTTATATAGGTAGGTCGGTTCGGTTCGGAACCATTTTCCATCGGGCAACTCCTCTTCTTCAATTTCATCTGCCACGAGCAAGTCATAGAATGTCCTTACGTCACCTGGTTCCGTCGGAGTGTCTACTTCACCACTAATCAACCGGTAATACGTTTTCACTAAACTCGTGAAACGTCCGGTTGGTTCTTTTTTATTCTCGAGAAGGTGGGCACTTCTCACAAACTGTTCTTTTGTACTTTTCACGCCTTCGATTTCATTCGTATGAAACAATTCTTCGGCAAATATGTCACGAACCAGTGCCGACTGAACGATACCCGGTAACCGTCGGACGAGATGGTCTGTTTTTTTATCCTGGATATAAATCTGACTCATGAGTTGTGTCGTTCCAGGATTATGAGTGAAATATGTAGGGACATCCGTACTTTTATTAGACGGATACATGTTAAATGGAAAAACTTGAGTCGCTATACTGTGTAACCGTTGTTCATATACTTCATTCACATTACGATTCAATGCTTTTTCATAATACAAGCGATAAAAATAAGGATAATCCATTATATCCACCTCATTTCTCAATATTCATTTTAAATATAGCGCTTTTTTAAAACGAAATGATAGTTTGAGGTGTTATGTTTTAATTTCGTTCGTAGAATACATGTCACTTTACGAGCCGAATCCTCATCATGTGATGGCACATCGCTTTTACGAATGTTATGACCGTTCCTTGAATTAAGTGTATACTTTGAGACGCATGATTCGCTCGTTTTCACGTTACGGGTATGCTGGCTTGTCGGCTGAGACGTTCAGCGCTTCGAATCACAGTCTCGCTACGATCATCCCCCGCTATCATTATATGGAAATAATATACATAAAAAATATATAGTGTAATTTCATTCATTTTTATGTATACGTATAAACGATTGTCCGATTCTTCTAATTCTTCTAATATCGCGACGTTTTAGGTCTATTTTACCGTTTTATCGACTCTTCACTCAAACATATTTACTACTCGTCAAATTATGCGTATATTTGTAAACGCTGCTGTTTTTGTAATGATTGGAAATGAAAATCTGGAATGTTTCACCGTTCCTGACTCGATATATTCAGATTAAGGAGGAAACTATGACTCGGTTCAACTGGATCAATCCGCTCAAATCTCGATTGGCTGCCACTGACTTACCGATTGCACTCGCTGACGTCACGAACGACCGCCACTTCATCGAAGGACACCTCGACCCGGTCTTCTTGCTCGACATTCACGGGAACATCGTCGATTCCAACGAGAAATTGTCGCTCTTGCTCGGCTACACGAAGCGTGAGCTGTTCACGCACTTCGCCCGCTTCACGACCGAAGCAGATGCCGAACGGATCCAAACGTATTTCGCAAGCGCCCTGTCAGGAACTGAAGAGACGTACACATGCATGGCGAAACAGAAGGACGGCCGCATGTTGAAGCTGCAAATCACCAACATCCCTGCCTATGACAACCACTTGATCGTCGGTGTGTACGGGATCGCCCGGGACATCACGCAAGACGACCACTTAAAGGACGAGGTGGGACGGCTTCGCGACTTATACAAGCACATTGAGGCGTCCATCTACCGAAAAGATTTACGGACCGGTAAGCTCGAGTTTTATACCGCCGGATTTGAGACGTTGTTCCAGACGGCACCGCAAGCGATGGGCGAGGACCCGACATCTTGCCATCACGTGATCCATCGGAACGACTTGGCCAAAGTCCGGGCCGCCCACGCAAGTGTCGAAGCGGGGCAGGAAACGACCGTCCTCTACCGGACAAGCTTCACCGACAGCGTCAAATGGGTCGAGGAACGCCTCATCCCGAAGTTTGACGACGACGGCACGGTCATGGCCGTCATCAGTATCGCCCACGATATCACCCGTCTGAAGACGCAAGAAGAACAGATCTGGCAGCTCGCCATGCACGACTCGCTCACCAGTCTGCCGAACCGGAGCCTGTTTCTCTATGAGCTGGGCGAACGGATGGAGCAGCACGAGCACATCGCGGTCCTGACGATCAGCTTCAACTCGATTCACCGGATCAATCACGACTTCGGCTACGCCGTCGGAGATGACTGGATCGTCGCGGCGACGTCGGCCCTGCTCCATCGTTTGCCGAACGGCAGCTTCGTCGGTCATCTCGGGGGTGACGAATTCATGTTGCTCTTGCCCGATGTCACGGATGAGCCATCGTTGATCATGAACTGCCAGTCTTTGCTCAAACTCGGGGAGAAGCATATCCAAGTCGGCCCGTACGAATGGCGACCACCCGTCTCGATCGGGGTCAGCCGCTATCCGCATGACTCGACCGTCGCCGAAGAGCTACTGCAGTACGCCAACACGGCACTCGGCCGGACGAACTTGCCGGGCATGGACCGGTTCGTCTTTTACGCCTCGAGCTTCAATATCGACTCGTATCGGCGACATCAGCTCGGCAACGATCTGCGTCGCGCCATCGAAGAGGACGAACTCTTCCTTGAATTCCAACCGAAAGTCGACGCCTGGTCGGGCCGGATCGTCGGGGCCGAGGCGCTCGTCCGCTGGCAACATCCCGAATGGGGACGGATTCCGCCGAACGACTTCATCTCGTTGTCTGAAGAGAGCGACCTCCACATCCAACTCGCCGATTGGGTGCTCCATCATACGTGCGCCCATCTCCGCGACTGGCAGGACAAAGACCTCCCCGTCGTCCCGGTGTCGATCAACGTGTCACCGAAACGACTGTTGCATGGGCACTATGCCGAGACGGTCACGCGGGCGCTCCGCCGCTATACGCTCACGCCGTCGCTGCTCGAGATCGAGATACTAGAGACCGATGTCTTGAGCGATAATCGGAAGATTCACGACACGCTCGAACAGCTCGACGCCGCCAATATCCGTGTCGCCCTCGACGACTTCGGGACCGGCTACTCGTCGTTATCTTATTTGCAGCAGTACCCAATCAAGACGATCAAGATCGATCAACAGTTCGCCGCTGACTTGCATGAGAACAAAAAGACACAGGCGATCGTGCGGACAATCCTGTTCATGGCCGAGGAGTTTGCGATGGACGTCGTCATCGAAGGCATCGAGACGCTCGAGCAACTCGACGTCGCTCGACGCCTCAACTGCCGCATCGTCCAAGGCTACTTGTTCAGCCGTCCACTCGGCGCCGAGCAGTTCGAACGTACGCTCGAGGACCGCTTCCTAGCGACGACGGAGACGGTCGGTCCAGCCGTCACGCGACAGGCGTTCTCGCTCGAGGCGAGCGTGACGATCCACAAGTTCCACGACCGGGAGCTGTCGATCGGCTCGACCCCGATCCTCGTGACAAAGAGCGGGCTACAAAGCCTGCATTTTTACGCCCGGGTTCGCCTGCCGGTCACCGAGGCCATCGAATTGAAGATCCTCTTGCCACAAGTCGGTGACAAGACAGACATCCTCGTTCGACTCGTCCGTGTGACCGAGCTCGAAAGCGGCTTGTTCGAATACGAGGCGAGCTATCTCGATACGAGTGAATCGCACCGTGTCATGATGACGCTTCAACAAAACACGCAAGTCCCGAAAAGCTTTTTGTGATCAGTCGAGGGCACTGAAAAACTTCAAATGTTTTTATCTCGAAGTGTTCTTCACGCGAAGCTTCAAAGCGAGAAAAACGACACAATAAAAACGACCATTCCTTCGCTCTGAAGGGATGGTCGTTCGTTCATTTCCCGCGTGTCTCTGTCTCGTCGGCTGTCGGGATCACGATTCCGTCGAACTGGTCATCGCGACAGAGCGTGATCGCTTGCATCGCGAGTTGATAGTCCTCTTGCGGCAAGCTGATCAGTTCCGTCGGTAGCACCCATTCTTTATGATTGTACAGATGAATGACGAGTTTGACGAGGACGATTTCGCCCTTCTCGAACGTATTGTCGTCGATGATGGTCGATGTATTGATTCTCCCTGTCTCGAGGTTGATGTACGGCAGCAGAATGTCACGCACCCGCTCGTTCCCCGCGATCACGTACAGCGCCGAGAAATATTCTTTCCCCGCCGCCCCTGGGTCTTCTAACCGCCGTGCCATTTGTTTGAACACGCGATAGTGGTCAGCCGACAAGAAGTCAATGTTATTCATAGTGTTCAGCCTCTCTATCCGTATTTCGCTAGATATGTATCATTTCCACGCTTTGTCAAAACGTAACCCTCTCCGCAGCCTATTCCGTAATCTTTACATTTCGCGATGACAAAAAAAGCGGCAGCCCTTCAGCCGTCGCTCGTCCCGAACAGTTCGGTCCCCGGCTTCACCCGTCCATCATCGTATTTGTAGATGATGTGCTCGGCTGAGAACTCGGTCGGTATCGTGAGCCCGGCCGCGGCCGTCAAGTTGTACAGCCCTTCGCGGAGCGAGATGATATAGTTCGTCACCCGGAAGCTCTTCTCGTCGACGACGAGCGCCCGTTGCAGCTTCGGGTCCGTCGTCGCCACACCGACCGGGCACCGGTTCGTATGACACACTTGTGCCTGGATGCAGCCGACGTTGAACATGAGGCCGCGGGCGATGTTGACGAAGTCCGCACCGAGCCCTAAGGCGATGGCGACCTTATCGGCCGTCACGAGCTTGCCGGAGGCGAACAGTTTGATCTTGTCGCGCAGTCCATGCTCGATGAGGAGACGATGGACGTACGGCAACGCGGCGTGAAGCGGCAGTCCGACCGCGTCCGCGAGCTCTTGGTACGTCGCCCCGGTCCCGCCTTCCCCGCCGTCGACGGTGATGAAGTCCGGATATCGATCGGACGTGGCCATGGTGGCTATCAAGTCATGGAGGTCATCGAGCCGACCGACGACGAGCTTGATGCCGACCGGCTTGCCCCCGACGTCGCGCAACCGCTCGATGAAGGCGAGCATCTCCGTGTTCGTATGGAACTCGTTAAACCGGTTCGGGCTGTCGATGCTGACGCCGACTTTGACGTTGCGGATCTTGGCAATCTCCGGCGTCACTTTCGTACCTTCGATGTGGCCGCCCCGCGTCTTCGCACCTTGGGCGAGCTTCAGCTCGAAGGCGCGCACTTGTTTGATGGCACTCTTCTCCTGGAACGCCTCCCATGAGAACGCCCCGTCCTCGGTCCGGACACCGAACAGCGCCGGTCCGATCTGATAGACGAGGTCGACGTCCCCTTTCAAGTGATAGTCGGACAAGCCGCCTTCCCCGGTGTTCATCCATGTCCCTTTCGCCCGGCCGAGACCGATCGAGAGCGCGCTGATGGCGTTCTCGCCGAGCGAGCCGAAGCTCATCGCCGACTGACCGATGAGGCCGCGCACTTGGAACGGCTCCCGGCATGTGTCTTTGCCGATGACGGGCGCGTCTGCAAGCGGCAACAAATACGGCGACACCTTTTGCTCGACGATGTGCTCTTTTCGCGTGAACAAGTTGTCGGCGTCGAGGTGATACATATGCGTCGTCACCGTCTCGTCACGAGCGATCTTCAAATCAGTTCGTTGCGTCGGGAACAAGGCGTTCTGGACGTAGAAGCCGTTCGCGTCGAAGTCCCGTTCCGACCCGAAACCGATGAGCCGCGACTTATATTTCCCGGAAATGACGGCCGACTCGTACTCGTTCCGCGAGAACGGCGTCGCCTCGTTGTCGTTCAAAAACAAGTATTGGCGCAGCTCGGGGCCGATCATCTCGAGGATGTAGCGGACCTTACCGAGGAGCGGGAAATTGCGGAGGACGGCGTGCTCGCGCTGATTGCGGTCTTTCATCCATAAGTAGAACAGCAGCATGAACGGCATCGAAATCAAAAGCACCATCAATATGAGCAGTACGACCAGCATCGTCGTATTGAGCGACATCGTCCTCTCTCCTCCCGTAGCGTTCGGTTGTCCTTATCCGATACCACGTCGGGTGAACGATGAAACAGCTCCGACCCATAACGTCCTGGGTCGGAGCTGTCTTCACATACGACGGCGTGAGATGGCTTCCCGCATCTGACGGAGCGCATCCCGTCCCACTTCCCCGCGTTGCATCATGACGACCGTGAACAGAGCGTCAATTAAACTGAGCTCGGCGATACGCGAAGCGAGCGCCTCGGAACGGAACTCGGTCTCTTGCGACACGGTATACAAGGCGACGTCGGCGAGTTTCGAGAGCGGTGATTTGGCGTAGTTCGTGATTGCTATAATTGGCACACCGCGATCCCGACAGACGTGCGCGACGTCGAGCGTCTCTTTCGAGGCACCCGAATGCGAGATGAGGACGGCGACGTCGTCTGTCGTCAGCTGTGACGCCGACATGAGCTGCATATGTGATTCTAAATTCGCCGTGACGAGCAGGCCGCTACGGACGAATTTGTGGTACGCGTCAAGTGCGATGACAGCCGAGCCGCCACTCCCGAAAAACTCGATGCGGCGGGCCGACAGCAACAAGTCGACCGCCTGCTGCATCGTCGCCTCCTCTAAGATTTGGCGGGTCGACTCGATCGTCTTGACGTTCGTCGCGAAAATTTTTTCGGCGATTTGAAGTGGCGTATCGTCTTGCGTGATGTCTTCATGGATATCATGGAGCGGTGCGACGATATCCGAGGCGAGCGCGATCTTCAGCGCTTGATACCCTTTGAAGCCGACGCGTTGACAGAAACGGAACACGGTCGACTCGGCGACATCTAAGTCGTCGGCCACTTGGTTGATCGTATGGTGAATGATCAGTTCCGGTTGTTTCAACATATAGTCGGCAATTCGTTGTTCCTTTTTGCTGAGTGTCGAATAGGCACCGCGGATACGGGCCAGTCCATTCATCGATTCCATCATCTATCACCCTTTCGTCTCTCTTAACGATACCTTTCCGAAAAAAATTCCGCAATCTCTATTGAAAATCGAATTTTATTTGATATTATGGACTAGAGACGGAAAAAAATTCTTTTTTTGAGGTGACGTTATGAAAATCGGTTTGATTGGATTAGGTAAAATGGGTTACAACTTGGCGCTCAATTTGAGCGACCACGGTCACACGGTCATCGGAACGGACGCGTCGAGCGTCGAGGCGACGACAGCGTTTGAGATCGTCCCGACACTCAAGGACGTCGTCGACAAGCTTGAGGCGCCCCGTGTCGTCTGGGCGATGGTCCCGGCTGGTGACATCACCGAGACGGTGCTCACTGAACTCTTCGAGCGACTCGAACCTGGTGACATCGTCATTGACGGCGGCAACTCGAACTATAAATTGTCGGTCTCACGCGCCGAGCAGTTCGCAGAGAAGAACATCTCGTTCTTCGACTGCGGGACGAGCGGCGGGACGGACGGTGCACGCAACGGGGCCTGCACGATGGTCGGCGGTGACGCCGACGCGTGGCCAACCATCGAGCCGATCTTCAAGGACCTCTCGGTCGAGAACGGCTACTTGTACACGGGACCGGCCGGCAGCGGCCACTTCCTCAAGATGATCCACAACGGCATCGAATACGGCATGATGCAAGCCATTGCCGAAGGGTTTGATATTTTAGAGAAGAGCCCGTTCGACTACGACTACGAACAAGTCGCCCGAGTCTGGAACCACGGCTCGGTCGTCCGGTCATGGCTCATGGAACTGACCGAGAACGCGTTCAAAAAAGACGCCAAGCTCGATGAGATCCGTGGCGTCATGCATTCTTCAGGGGAAGGAAAATGGACGGTCGAGACGGCGCTCGAACTGCAGGCGGCGGCCCCGGTCATCGCCATGTCACTCATGATGCGCTATCGCTCGCTCGAGGACGACACGTTCTCAGGTAAAGTCGTCGCCGCACTCCGCAACGAGTTCGGAGGCCACGCGGTCGTCAAAAAATAATGTTCGGGAGAAGGTCAGGGGTGGCCTTTTCCTTTGTAAAAATTTGTAAACGGTTACACATACGGTAAAGGGGGAACTAAATATGTCAGGCTCTACACTTATCTTGATCGCCGTCGCCGGCATCTTCTTGCTCTTATTTTTGGTCATGCGGACGAAACTTCATGCGTTCGTCTCGCTCTTGCTCGTCAGCTTGCTCGTTGGGATCGCGGCCGGAATGCCGCTCGGGGATGTCATCACCTCGATTCAGAACGGGATGGGCGGGACGCTAGGTTTCGTCGCCGTCGTCGTCGGACTCGGTGCCATGTTTGGTAAAATGTTAGAAGTATCAGGTGGCGCGGAACGTCTCGCCCAGACACTCGTCAACAAGTTCGGTGAGGACAAGGCACAATGGGCACTCGCCATCACCGGCTTCATCGTCGCCGTCCCGGTCTTCTTCGACGTCGGCTTCATCATTCTCGTTCCGATCGTTTATGGCCTCGCCAAGCGGACGGGTCGCTCGCTGCTCTACTACGGCATCCCGCTCCTCGCCGGCCTCGCCGTCACACATAGCTTCATCCCGCCGACACCAGGTCCGATTGCGGTCGCAAACCTCATCGGTGCCGAGCTCGGTTGGGTCATCTTGTTCGGAGTGATCGCCGGGATTCCGGCAGCGATTCTCGCCGGTCCAATTTTCGGGAAGTACATCGCGAACAAGATTCACGTCACCATCCCGGACTATATGGAATTTGAAGAGATCGACACATCGAAAGAACTGCCAAGTTTCAAAATGATCATCTCGCTCATCTCGATCCCGCTCGTGTTGATTCTTGCGAACACGTTGTCTGCGGTACTGTTAGATGAAGGAAATACGATTCGTACGTTCTTGACGTTCATGGGTCATCCGTTCGTCGCTTTGACGATCGCGACGCTCCTCACGTTCATCTTCCTCGGCACGCGCCGTGGTTACACACGTGACGAAGTGCAAGAGATTGCGACGAAAGCGCTCGAACCGGCCGGGATCATCATCCTCGTCACCGGTGCCGGCGGCGTGTTCAAACAAATCTTGATCGACTCAGGTGTCGGTGACGTCCTTGGGGAGATGATGGCCGGGTCACCGCTTCCGGCGATCGTGCTCGCCTTCTTGATTGCGACCGTCGTCCGCGTCGCCCAAGGTTCAGCGACCGTATCGATGGTCACGGCGGCAGGACTCATCACGCCGCTTCTTGAGATTCAAAACATCACTGGGGCCGCGCTCGGCTTGATCGTCATCGCCATCGCTTCCGGTGCGACTGTCCTCTCACACGTCAACGACTCGGGCTTCTGGCTCGTCAACCGCTACTTCGGTCTAGACGTGAAAGACACGCTCAAATCGTGGACCGTCATGGAGACGATTATCGGACTGACCGGATTTGCGGTCGTCTTCTTGATCAGCCTATTCATCATTTAACAAAGGAAGTGATTGTGTGTACACCATTGGCGTCGACATCGGGACGACGAGTACGAAAGCCGTCCTGTTTCAGAATCACCAACAACTCGCGGTACATAACGTGCTGTACCCGCTCCTCACCCCGGACACGGAGACGGCCGAGCAAGACCCGGTCGTCATCTACGGGGCGGTGCTTGAAGCAGTCAGTGCCGTCCGGGCGCAAGCCGACGGGCCGATCCGCTTCGTCTCGTTCAGCTCAGCGATGCACAGCTTGATTGCACTCGATGTGTCAGGGCATCCGCTCACGAACAGTATCACCTGGGCCGATAGCCGGGCCAACCCGTACACGCAGGAGATTAAACGCGACTTTGACGCGAGCGCGCTTCATATGCGCACCGGCACACCGGTCCATCCGATGGCGCCGCTGTCGAAACTGCGTTGGTTAAAAGCGGAACATGCGGACGTGTTCAAGCGTGCCGCCAAGTTCGTCTCGATCAAAGAGTACGTCTTCTATCGCCTGACCGGACGCTTCGTCGTCGACCATTCGATCGCCTCGGCGACCGGTCTGTTCAATTTGAAGACGTGCGACTGGGACGCGGAGGCGTTACATATCGCCGGCGTCACACCGGACCAACTGTCTGAACTCGTCCCGACGACCGAGATCATTCAATTAAAGCAAGACGTGCGTGAGACGCTCGGCTGGGACTTCCCGCTCGTTATCGGGGCAAGCGACGGCGTGCTATCGAACCTCGGTGTCGGGGCGTTCGAACCGGGCGTCGTCGCCGTCACGATCGGGACGAGCGGTGCCATCCGGACGGTCGTCCGTGAGCCGGTCGAGGACCCGAAAGGCCGGATTTTCTGTTACGCCTTGACCGACAAGCATTGGGTCATCGGTGGACCGGTCAACAACGGAGGCATCATCTTGCGTTGGCTCCGCGACGAGTTCGCGGCGAGCGAGGTCGAGACGGCGAAACGGCTCGGCATGGACGCCTATGACGTGTTGACGCGCATCGCCGAGACGGTCAAACCGGGTTCTGACGGACTGTTGTTCCACCCGTACTTGATGGGCGAACGGGCCCCGCTCTGGGACTCGAACGCGCGCGGCTCATTCTTCGGTCTGAGCATCCACCATAAACGCGAGCACTTCATCCGCGCTGTCTTAGAAGGCGTCATCTTCAACTTGTACACGGTCATGCTCGCACTCGACGAACTGACAGGCGCACCGAACCGGATCCATGCGACGGGCGGATTCGCCCAGTCGAAGCTATGGCGCCAGATGATGGCCGACATCTTTGACACGCCGGTCGTCGTACCGGAGAGCCATGAGAGTTCGTGCTTAGGTGCGGTCATGCTCGGTGAGTATGCGTTCGGTGACATCGACGACTTCACGGCCGTACCGCAAGTGACGCATGAGCACATTCCGGACGTAGAGGCGACGACAATCTACCGGGAACTACTCCCGATTTATATTCGCTTATCGCGTCATTTCGCGGAAGAGTATGAAGCGATTGCTGCGTTTCAGCGGAAACATGTGTGAGAGAAGCCGAGTCCTTCAAGGGCTCGGTTTTTTGAGGGAATCAATTATTCGGATGCGGTCGCAGGTGCTAAAGTACATCCGTCATCGGAATACGATCATTCGAATGAATGACAGGATTACGAAAGGATATTCAATTACATATATGGAAAATAACGATAGGGTTAAAAGTGTCTACACTGCCCTTGGAAGGGTTATAAGTTTTAGTGAATGAAAAGGATGATCATCAGGAGAAGGGATTGATTCAGTGGCCATTGCTGTCGGATATATCATTGCATGTATAGGTGCACTTGCGGCTTATTTGCTTAGTACAGGAGAATCGAGAAAGAAAAAATATAAAATATGGGGCATCGCTCTGATGCTTCCCATTTCACCCGCTTTAGCTTTTTCGATTGGACTCTCTTATGCAATTAGTGTCCAAAATGGTTGGGCCGGATTAATCATGTGGCTTATCTTCCCTATTATTTTCTTAATCGGACTCACTCTGCTGTTAGTTGGCATTTTCAAAAAAGAAAAAGATAACCAAGCGAACAGAACTTCTAGTACATAGAAGTTCTGTTCGACTTGATTGTCTTCAAGAAATTGAGCGATTTCACTCGTACGTCACCATGACGAACTGTCCGGACGCGCGCTGACTCGTCAGTCTCAACTTCGTCTCCTTCGTGCCTTCCGGGAAGAGCGGGATGCCTTCTCCTAGGACGACCGGTGCGATGGCGATCTCATAACGATCGATCAAATCGTGTTCCATCGCGGCCTTGATGATTTCCCCGCCGCCGATGAGCCAGACGTCTTTGTCGACTTCTCGTTTCAACCGCTCGATCAACTGCTCGATCGGCTCGTCCGTAAACGTGACGTGCTCGGCTTCCCGCTCCGGGCTCCGCGTCAGAATGTAGTTCGGGATGTCCGGGTACGGATAGCGGTCAGGCTCTAACTTCAACACTTCCTCGTATGTCTTCCGCCCCATGATGACCGCACCGACCGTCTTGAAGAAGTCGGCGTAACCGTTGTCCCCATCCCCAATAATTTCAAATAGCCAATCGAGCTGATCGTTCGTCCGAGCGATCTTTCCATCTAAACTCATCGCGATATATACGACGACGTTTGCCATGATGTATTCCTCCTTGGTTCGTGATACATTCAGCTTAATCGACAAACACGACAAAACATGACGGGAATGGTTCATTTGAAAAAACGACATTTGCAGTTGATCCGATTGCTCAACCGGGGACGACGCTTCACGGCGGACGAACTGGCGACAGAGACGGGTGCCTCGGTCCGGACGATTCAACGGGACATGTTCACGCTTGAAGAACTCGGCTATCCGATATGGAGCGTCCCTGGCACGGGCGGCGGTTATGAGATGTTGCCGAACCGCTTGCTACCGCCGCTCCAGCTCCGGGAGCAAGAAGCGGTCGCGCTCTACCTCACGCTCAAATGGATGGAACAGATCCCGGACGTACCGTTCGGCGATATGCGCGACACGCTGTCCGACTGGTACGTGAACGAGCTGCCGCACGACCTCGAGATGAAGATCGCCCGACTTGAAAAGAACATTCTTTGGCTCGGGAACAAGACTGTCCCGCCGGCACCGTTCACGAAAGACGTCTATGAGGCGGTCGAACGAAAACGAAAAGTCGAAATGACGTACGCGACGACGAAAGGACAACGGACGTTCACAATCGAGCCGGTCGGGATGGCGCTCCTCAACTTCAAATGGTACGTGTTCGGTCTCTCGGATTACGGGTTGCGTCAATATCGGATCGACCGGGTCGAAGCGCTACGCCTGCTCGATAAGACGTTTGAAGCAGATGATTTGGCGACGCTCCTCGAAGCAATTGACGAACGAACCGGCGTGACCGTCCGGCTCAATATCACTCCGCTCGGCCGCCGTCTGCTTGAAGACGTATTACCCGATATCGCTGAAAAGAATGAGTGGGATGTGCCGGAAGCAGAGCTCCCGTTCTTGTCGCGGCAGTTGCTCGCGGCCGGCGCGGAAGTCGAGGTCGTGGCACCGATCGAATTGCGTGAGATGATGCGAGATCAAACAGAACGGCTTTGGGACCTGTATCGGTGAGCAAATCGATGCTTTGGCCTCATGTCAAAATTGTCTTTATATGGTAATATCAGTTCATATTGCTACATGTAAAGGAGCGCTATTATGACTAACAAGCTATCGTTCTCCACGTTATTCCTTTCCATCAGTGTCATCTCCCTCTGCGCCATCATGGTATACCTCAACGTCTCGACGCTCGAGTTGAACGAGACGATTGGTTCAGGCGTTTTCTATTAAAAGGGCTATTATGAGGAAGGAAATATGATTGTCACCGAGCAAGGTATCGGCGTCATCACGTTGCCACTCGCGATCGGACTCGTCACATCGACACTCATCAAGGTCGTCCGGTACTACAAAACACCAGCGTTCACGAACTAAAAATCAGCCCGTCAATCAACCGATTGATGGGCTTTGTCTTGGCTATAAACGAGCAACGCGAATCATCCATTTCTTGTACAAAAATATGCTGTTTCGCCTTCTAATCGGGTAAAGAGTAACGTATATTTCACGCCGGCACCGTCCAACCCCCGTCGACTTAACGTTAGGAGGGTTTGTACGATGAAGAAGAGCTTGATTTTGTTCGTGTTGGCCTGTCTGTTGCTCAGCCCTTTGTCGCCAGCAAGCGCGGCGACGCCAAAAGCGTACAACGACCGCAGCCTCATTTATTTGACGTTCGATGACGGGCCGCATCGTCAGACGGGCGCGTTGCTCGACGTTTTGAAGAAGCATAAGGTCAAGGCCACGTTTTTCATTCTCGGCAACAATATAAAAGGCAATGAGAAACTGCTGAAGCGGATTGTCGCCGAAGGACACCTCATCGCTCTGCACGGGATGACGCACGACCGGCATAAGTTTTACCGGACGCCGACGACAGCCGTGCGCGAGATGCAGACGGTCCAAAAGCTCGTCTTCCAAGTGACAGGCGTCAAATCGAACATCGTCCGCACCCCATACGGCAGCAATCCGTACATGACGTCAGCGCACAGGCAAGCGATGGCGAAAGCCGGCTTCCAAATGTGGGACTGGAACATCGACAGTCTCGACTACCGGTATAAGTCGGACAACCGCCGCGTCCAAAATCAAGTGTTCGCCCGGCTCGACGCGAACTACAGAGCGAGAATCGCCTCGATCATCCTGACGCACGACCATTCGATCACCCCGACCGCACTCGACTACATCCTCCGACATTCGAAGAAACGCGGCTACGAATTCAGGACGCTACAAGGCATCAAAACCCCGCACAACTTCTTCAATAAATGGAAGCCAAGACAGTAAAAAATGCCGAGTCGCATGGACTCGGCACTGCTGTTTACATTTCGAGCTCTGTGAACGCGAGCGGAACGAGTTCTTCGAGCGTCACTTCTTTGACGTCGGCGTTGCCGTTCGTGAGCAACACTTTAAAGTCCGGATCACCGAACTCGACGAGCACTTGACGGCAGATGCTGCACGGCGGCAAGAAGTCGACCGTGTCACCTGACACCGCGACGGCTTCGAAGTCGCCTTTTTTATAGCCTTGCGCGATGGCCGTGAACACAGCCGTGCGCTCGGCACAGTTCGTCGCTCCGAACGAGACGTTCTCGACGTTGACGCCGTCGATGACCGTCCCGTCCTTCATAAGAAGGGCCGCTCCGACGCGGAAATTCGAATACGGTGAGTAGGCGTTCTCTTTCAATTGACGGGCGCGCTCGACTAATTGTTGTTGGTTCATGGGATTGTATCCTCTCTGACTCAAAATGAACTGATGCCAGTTCCCGTGCCTCGATTTTTGGGCAGGATTTTTAGCATACACCCCACATCGACCAAAGTCAACGTCTTTTTGATGGCGCTTTCACCTAGACGAAACAGGAGCCGTGTCCCACCAGACACGGCTCCTGTCGTCTACAATTCCCCTCTCCGGTTCATCCGGATCAAGAGGTAAATCAAATACGGTGCCCCGACCATACCGGTGATGACACCGACCGGATAGCGGACTGTGAAAGCGAACTGTCCGATCAAGTCGGCGGCGAGCACGAGAATGACGCCGACGAGTCCGGCCGGAATGATCGTCGACCGTCCATCCCCGACGAGCCGTTTCGCGATCGGTCCGGCAAGGAAAGCGATGAAAGCGATCGGTCCGGTCGTCGCAGTCGCTAAGGCGAGCATGAGCACCGAGGCGATGATCAAGAGGATCCGGGTCTGGTTCGTCTTGATGCCGAGCGACGTCGCCGTCATCTCCCCGAGCTCTAAAATCTGCAGCTGCCGGCTGAGGCGGAGGATGACCGGGAGACAGAGGGCGACCGCGAGCATGAGCGGCGGCAACGTCTCCATCTTGACCCCGTTCAAACTGCCGCTCAGCCAACGCATCGCCGTCCCGACATCGTTTTGGCGACTGATGAGCAATAAGTAGTTGATGACCGCGGTCAGCATCGCTTGGATGCCGATCCCGACCAAGACGAGACGTCCGATCGAGAAAGCGGCGCCTTTTGATAAGACGTAGAGCACGATCACCGTCGCGAGTCCCCCGATGACCGAGATCACCGAGACGAAAGTGTTGCTCGCCTGCAAGACGACGATGCCGAACACGGCGGCCGCACTCGATCCTGTCGTGATACCGATGACGTTCGGGTTGGCGAGCGGGTTTCTGAGCATCGTCTGGAACACTGTCCCGGCGATACCGAACGCGAGTCCTGAGAAGACGCCGGCGAGCATGCGTGGCAGACGGATCGTGCCTACGGCGAACGACGCACCCGGTACTTGTTCCCCGAACAAGACATGGACGACATCCGCGACCGGATAGATCGTATTACCGAGCATGAGCATCAATGCGCTCAAGGCGAGCGCGAGCACGAATAGCACGAGCGTCACGAACACCGTACGCTGCCGGCGCTTGCGACTATTGTGAATGATAGGTTGAACTGACTGTTTCATCATAGGCCACGCACCTTCACTTTCATCGTCAAGGCGATCAAAATCGGCGCCCCGACGAACGCGGTGACGATGCCGACTTCAAGTTCTCCCGGACTGCCGAGCAAACGCCCGACCACGTCGGCGAACGTCAACAGGATGGCGCCCGATAAGGCCGACATCGGAATGATGTACCGTTCATCCGGGCCGAGCACGAGACGGATCAAGTGCGGGGCCAACAGACCGATAAAGCCGATCGGACCGGCCAATGCCGTCGCTGCGCCACACAAGATGACGCCGGCGAACGAGGCGATGACTTTCAACGAACCGATCCGGACCCCGAGTCCCGTCGCCATCTCTTCGCCGAGCGCCATGATGTTGAGTGACGGGGCCGCGAAAATGGCGATAAAAATGCCGGCGATGAAGAACGGGAGAAACGTTACGATCGAGTCCATCGTCCCCGCCCCGACGCTGCCGACTTGCCAGAACCGGAACTGGTCCATGACGTTCGAGCGCGGGATCATGATTGCCATGACGAGCGAGGACAAGGCCGCACTCGTCGCCGCCCCGGCCAAGACGAGCTTGAGCGGGGTCGAGCCGCCCCGCCCGAGCGAGCCGATACCGAACACGAACGCGGCCGTCAAGAGCGCACCGACGAGGGCGAACCAGATGTAGTCGCCCGCAGTCGAGATGTTGAAGAACGCGATCCCGACGACGACGAACAGCGCCGCGCCCGTGTTCACCCCGAGAATACTCGGGTCAGCGATCGGATTACGTGTCACCGACTGCATCAAAGCACCCGACACACCGAGCGCCGCGCCGCACATGAGACTGAACAGCGTCCGCACGACCCGTTGCCGGACAATGTCCGCTTCATACGACTGAACAGCCGGACGGAATAAACCGTCAAGCAGTTCATCCCATCCGACTGTCCGTGAGCCGAAAGCAAGTGAAGCGAGCATGCAGACGACGAGCAGGACGATCGACCCTACGAGCAGGAGCGGGAAATGTCTCGGCGTTTGCAACTTCTTCAGCGTATTCATATGATTACTCGACTTTCCCGATTGCTGCTGAGACGAGCTTCAAGTAGTCGTCGATCGTGTATTCGATCGAGAGCGGTGACGGTGTCCCGGCAGCCGCAAGTGGCGTGTTGTCTTCGATCATGACGACCGAACCGCGCTCGATGGCCGGTACTTTGCTGTAAAGCGGGTCAGCTTGAAGTGCTTTCAACGTCTCTTCGTTGCCGTAAGCGACGAAGATGTCGACGTCGTTCAAGATGTCGGCGTTCTCCGAGCTGAGCTCGAGGTAGAAGCTGTTCTCGTCTTTAATTTGGTCCGTGATGTTTTTTGGGTACTCCATGCCGAGCTCTTCGATGAAGGCGCCACGCGGGTCACCCGTCGTGTAGATGTAGAACTTCGAAAGGTCGTCCGGGCTGAGCGCGATGAAGGCTGCTTTTTTGCCAGCCATGTCCGGTACTTCAGCCGCTTTGTCAGCGATGAGTTTCTCTGTGTCTTCGATCAACTGTTTGCCTTCTGCTTCCATGCCCATGGCGATCGAGTCGTAGAGGACCGTGTCCTGCCATGATGAGACCCAAGGCGTTTCTTGGTAAGCAACGACCGGTGCGATTTCGCTCAACGTGTCGTAGTCTTCTTGCGTGATGCCTGAGTAGGCAGCCAAGATGACGTCCGGCTGTGAGTCAGCGATCGCTTCGAAGTCGAGACCGTCTGTGTCTTGGTAAATGTTCGGGTTTTCTTCCCCAAGGTCTTTTAGCTTCTCAGCCGTCCATGGCAACATGCCGCTGCCGTCTTGGACACCGTAGTTCGCAGCCGAGAAACCGACTGGGACGACGTCAAGCGCAAGGGCGACGTCTTGGTTCGACCAAGCAATTGTTGCGACGCGTTCCGGTTTCTTGTCGATGACCGTCTCGCCTAACGCATGTTTAATCGTGATCGGATAGCCTTCTGCCGTTTCGGCAGACTCATCTGTCGTGGCCGCATCTTCATTGTTCGAGCCGCATCCTGCGAGCACGAGCACGAAAGCAGACATGATGATGAACATATGTAGCATCTGTTTGTAGTTTTTCACGTTCTTATCCCCTTTTCATATGACAATGCCTTTATAACGACATTGATAATCATTATCATTTATGAGTATAGAATGAATTGAGAAACGTTGTCAATCTGAACTTCAAGATATCTTCTGAAAAATAGAAAAAACCTGCGCCTCTCGATCGATGAGAGATGCAGGTAGTCGTTATAACGTTTGATTGGCCAAATTGATCAATTGTTGAACCGACAAGCGGTTCTCATCGTCGAGTTCAACGGAGTTGCCGTCGATGTAGTAGATGATTCGGGCCGTGAAGCCGTCTCGATTTTGCCACCATAATCCTTGTGACGTCGACTCCGTTTCATCGAAATAGGCCGTTGTCCCGTCAGCAAGCTCGTATTGGTCTCCGTATAATGAGATGTCCTCCATCTCATTGGGTTCATCAACGATTTTATGGACGATATAGTGCAGTTCTTGTGTCGTCTCCTCATTCACATAATGAAACACGAATTGGTGCATGTGGTGCGGCTTTGCGATATCGATTTCACTGTAGCGACGCGTGATATCGAACGGAAACGCCGTCGGTTCTTCAAATTCGTGTTCAATCGGTGGGTTCGGTTGATCTGGCCAGTCCGTCGCCAGCTCCACCAAGGCTAAGATGACAATCAGCCAACCCAGTGTTCGTACGATCCATTTCATCTTCATTTCTCTTCGCTCGATTCGTAAGTGATTTACGTTCCACATTCATGATACGCCTCGTCGCTTCACTTGAGTAGACATCAATGAAACGTCGGGTCAATGAATCAAGGTCACCGTTGCTTGCGCATCACTTCCGCCATCGGACACCCTTCCTGCTCGAGCTCGGAGACGATGCGCGTATAATCGGTCTCGTTCCGATTTTGGCTCAACTTGAACGCCGCCTGCATCTCCGTAACGTCGATGCGGAAACCGACGACGCCATGTTTTTGTCGTTGCACCGGCTCCGATAACTCCTCCCAGACGACGGCGTTCTCTCTCTCCCCTTCATGGTCACGGAGTAGCCCTGCCAGATCTTCCTCGAGTTGTTCCGCGTTCAGGATAGTCGCCTGTCCATATGCATGGACGACCTGATAGTTCCACGTCGACACGTCCTCGTGGCCATACAAGGACGCCGAGATATAGGCGTTCGCTCCTTGGACGATAATGAGCACGGTCTGGTCTTCGATTGTCTGCCATTGTGGGTTGTTTTTGGCGACGTGGGTCGTGAACCAAACGTGGCCATCTTCTGCGTGAAATCGGAGCGGCACGTGTGTCGCGTGCGGCTTCTGCCCGTCATGTGTGACGACGGTGCCGAACGGATGGGCTTTCAAGAAAGCGTGGACTTCTTCAGCGTCGTTGACGGCATATAGTTTTGGAACGTACATCGAATTCCTCCTCCATTGTTAGCTAGCTTATAAACAAAGCGGCTCATCACATTAAGAACTAACACAAACTTACTCGACGAAGCCGCAGACTTCAACTTATCGGACGTGTTTCTAATCTGTCTGTCGGGTATAGGAAAAAGGACGACTGACACTATAGGAGGAATTTGATGAAACCGACAATTCAAGCATTCGTATTCGATGTGTACGGGACGCTGTTCGATGTCCATTCCGTCAAGGCGGCGTGTGACGAACAGTTCCCGGGGAAAGGTGACCAGATCAGTCAGACGTGGCGCACGAAACAACTTGAATATTTCTTCATCCGTCAGATTTCGGGCCGCTACGAAGACTTCTCGGTCGTCACGCGTGACGCCTTGCGTTACGCCTTAGCGGCGGCGGATGTGACCGCATCTAGCGACGTCGAGGATGCGCTCATCGCCACGTATGCGGAGCTCTCGCCATACGAGGAAGTCGAGGACGTGTTGAAGCAGCTGCGGGACACCCAGACCGTCGTCTTGTCGAACGGGACCGCTGACATGCTTGAACAATTGATCGCGAACGCGTCGTTCACCGAACTGTTCGACGAACTCGTCAGCATCGACGGCGTCAAACAGTTCAAGCCGTCACCTGCCGCCTATATGAGCTGGTTCAAGACGACCGACTTGAAGCGGGACGAGGTGCTGTTCATGTCTTCGAACGGCTGGGACATCATCGGCGCCAAGAACTTCGGCTTCCAGACGGCGTGGATCAACCGTGACGGCAAGCCTTTCGAAACGATGGATGTGCGTCCAGACGCGGTCTACGACGACTTGACCGGAATTTTGGAGTGGAGAACTTCCTAACGTCTTGCTTTTGAGAAGGAGGAATCGTGATGAAGGCATTATTTTTGAACTGTTCGTTGAAAGGCGGAGACACGGTATCACATACGGAAGGTCTGATGAAGGACATCATCCCCCACTTTGACAAACTCGGCGTCGAGTCAGAGATCGTCCGCGTCATCGACTACGACGTCGCTTTCGGGGTGACCGAGGACGAAGGGGCTGGCGACGAGTGGCCGCAACTCTTCGCCAAAGTGAAAGCCGCCGACATCCTCATCATCGGGACGCCGCTTTGGCTCGGGGAGAAGAGCAGCGTCGCCACTCAAGTGATCGAACGGCTATACGGCGGGAGCGGGCTGAAAAATGAACACGGTCAAGCCATTTACTACAACAAAGTCGGCGGTGTCGTCGTGACGGGCAACGAGGACGGGGCGAAGCACGCCTGTGCCTCAATCCTGTACGGTTTGTCCCATATCGGCTTCACTATCCCGCCGAACGTCGACGCATACTGGGTCGGCGAAGCCGGTCCAGGCGACTCTTACCTCGACGCCGGCCGCAACAACGCCTTCACGAAAAAGAACGGACGGGTTTTGGCGTATAACCTCTATCATTTCGCGAACATGTTGAAACAACATCCGATCCCGGCTGAAGGCAACATCATGCCGTGACCGACCAAGGCGAGGAATCCACAAACGGATTGATCGTCTTTTGCCGTTGTGTGCGAAAATGAAGGTACCATCCACGAAATGAGGAGATATTATGGCACACCGCATCTACACGACGAGCTTCGCGAGCGTCTATCCGAGTTACGTCGCGAAAGCCGAACGGAAAGGCCGGACGAAAGACGAAGTCGATACGATCATCCGCTGGCTGACCGGCTATGACGAAGCCGGGCTCGAGCGGCAACTCGAAGCCGAAGTCGACTTCAACACGTTTTTCGCATCGGCCCCTGACATGAACGAGGATCGCGCTCTCATCAAAGGCGTCGTCTGCGGCGTCCGCGTCGAGGACGTCGAGGAGCCGCTCATGCGCGAGATCCGGTACTTGGACAAACTCGTCGATGAACTGGCTAAGGGCAAGGCGATCGCGAAGATTTTGCGAGGGGGCGAACAGTAATGGACTATACGACACTCGTCGATGACAAACGGCTCGACAGCTTTATCCGCTTGATTGACGTGATTGATGCGAACTTACCGGACGGGTTCGAGAAGACGACCGACGGGAAAGGTGTCCATTACGTCGTGCCGTTGTCGATGTACCCGCCTGGTTATCACGTGACGCCGGGCACCCCGTTGCCGTTTTTGAGCGTCATCGCCCAGAAGAATCACGTCGCCTTGTATCATATGGGCGTCTACGCCGACGAAGACGTGTTGCGTTGGTTCGAGCAGGCGTACGCTGAACGAGTGCCGACGAAGCTCGATATGGGCAAGAGCTGCATCCGCTTCAAAAACGTGAAGCATATCCCGTACGACTTGATCGGTGAGCTCGTCGCGAAGATGACACCGGACGAGTGGGTCGCCACCTACACAGGACGCTAAAAAAGACAGGTCGATTTTTATGTCGACCTGTCTTTCGTTCGTCATACATTGAATTTTTTCGTCATTTGGCGCATCTCGTCTGCCATGTTCGACAGCTCTTGCGCCGACGCCGTGATTTCTTCCATTGACGCCATCTGTTCTTCCGTCGCCGCCGATGTGTTCTCGGTCTCGGTCGCCGTCGTCTCGGTGATACCTTGAATCTCATGCACCGATGTCAACACTTCGGTCGCACCTGCCGCCATCTCTTCAACAGCACCAGACACTTCCTCGACTTTCTGGCTCACCTCTTCAATCGCGAGCTTAATCTCATCGAACGCCGTCCCTGCCTGTTGGACGTTCGTCACGCTGTGCGCCATATCGTCTTCGACGACGTGCATCGTCTTGACGGCTTGTTTCGTCTCCGTCTGTGTGTCCGTGATCAGCGACGCGATCAACTTCGTCGCGACGGCCGACTCTTCGGCGAGTTTCTTCACTTCAGAGGCGACGACGGCGAACCCGCGTCCATGATCGCCGGCCCGGGCCGCTTCGATGGCCGCATTTAACGCCAGCAAGTTCGTCTGCTCGGCGATGCCTGAAATCGTTCCGGTGATCGTCCCGATCTCTTGGGAACGGACGTCGAGTTGGCCGATGACGTGTTGGAGTGATTTGACTTTCTCATTCATCTCCTCGAGCTGTGTCTCGAGCGTCTCAATTAGTTCATTACCGGCTCCGACTTTTCGGAGTGCGCCTTCCGAGAGCTCTGTCATCTGCTGGGCGCTGCCCGAGACGTGGTGGATTCCGTTCGTCAGTTCCGTCAGTGTGCCGTTCGATTCTTTCACCCGCGTTAATTGGCGGAGCGACCCTGACGCGATCTCTTCCATCGTCACAGCAACCATTTCCGTCGCTTTCGTCGTCTCCTCGACGTTCGATTTCAAGTCGTCCGAAGATGTCGCGACACGTCCAGCCGTCACCGTGACGCTACCGATCAAGTCACGCAAGCTTTCTTTCATCTCATTGAACGACATCGCGAGCGAACCGATCTCGTCACGAGACGTATACGTGCTATCGACGGTCAAGTCACCGGCTCCGGCACGGCTCATAAGTCCATTCAATTCACGGACCGGCCGCACGATGAGACGCGTGATATAGACGCCAAGTCCGATCGAGACGAGTGCGCCGATGGCGACGAGCACCCAAAACAAGAGCACCGACTGAGCACGATTTTCTTGCATCGCCGCACTTGCCGTCTCGGCTTCTTCGTTAATCCCGTCCATGACGACCGTCGCCGTTTCGACGAGCGCGAGGCGGATTGGGCGTAGCTCGCTGACATATTGACGATAGGCTGCCGTATTCTCGTTTCTGATTGCCGGTTGCAAGACGATATCAATCCGTTCCAAATACGTCGTAATCAACGTATTCAAATCTGTGACCTGTTGTTGCATGTCAACATCTGTCGAAGCGAAGTTTTCATTAAACAACTTTAAATTCTCGACCATGCTATCTCGTCGCTCCGTAATATTTTCTTGGAGTTCCGCGTTACGACTTTCTTCGGTTGCTAACATCAACTCGAGTAAATAGCTTTCCAGGGCTCGGTTATCGGTCCGAACTTGACCGAGTGCCCGAATCGGCAACAACCGCTCCTCATAAATTTCTTCCCCCGCGTCGGCCATCCGTCCCATCAAGACGTGGCTGAGCGCCGCGATGATGACAAGCGTCGCGATGAACGCGGTGATGAGCACCGCAAACTTTTTAGACATTTTCAAATTCTTCATGACCATCCCTCCTATCTGCTTTATCGTAGGAAAGAAGGTTCACGTGAAGTGTGATCGCACATGCGTTGACCTAAGTTTCTATTTTTCGACAGATTATACGATTCATCAGCACATTGATCGCATGTTTGTAAGCTGTCTCACCTTCATTTCAATAAAAAATGCGATACGATGAACAAAAGAAAATCGATTCGAAAGGAATGATTCCCGTGCCGCGCCCGCTCAAAATCAGTCTCTTGCTCGCCGTGTTCGGGAGTATCTTCTATATCACGCATTTTCATTACGAACTCCGCCCGTCCGACATCCGCGACGTCGTCTTGTCGTTCGGTTGGTGGGGACCGGTCATCTTCTTCCTCATCTACGCGATCGGACCGATCGTGTTCTTGCCGACGTCGGTCTTATCGCTCGGAGCCGGCCTCGCGTTCGGTGTCTGGCCGGGCGTCCTGTATATTCTGTTCGGAGCGACGGCTGCCGCCGTGACCGGCTACGTCATGGCGCGCTTGTTCGGACGCTCCGTGCTCAAGGTCGAGAACTATCCGTGGTCGGAAAAGCTGTTCACGCAGATGGAGCAGCGCGGGTTTTTATACGTGTTCGTACTCCGGCTCATCCCGCTCGTCAGCTTCGATCTTCTCAGCTACGCGGGCGGGATTGCCAAGGTTCGCTTCAGGTCATTTATTCTCGCGACCGTGCTCGGGATGATCCCCGGTACACTCGCCTATAGCTTTTTAGGGGCAAGCCTCGCTTCAGGGAGCGTGACGACGGTCTTCGTCGCCGCCCTCGTCTTCGTCAGTTTGATCGGCATCACATATTACTTCCGGGAGCCGGTGAAACGGTGGCTCGGGCTCACTTCGAACTAGAGCACGTTAGAAGACGCGACCGGTCAACTTGAGTCCCGGACCAACTAAAAAACAGGCCGCGAATTTTGGATTCGCGGTCTGTTTTTTAGTTAACGGCTGAAGAAAGAGATTTTTGCAGTCGATCGAATGACGAGCATCGTCACAAACATGAGGATGGCCGTGACTTTGAAGCCCATATCCCCAATCACATTGAATTCATATCTTAATCCGAAAAGTAAGAGCAATCCGAGGACAACTCCCATTAAAAACATCATGTTTTTCATACAATCACTCCCCCTATGAACGAGATGATATTTACCAGTTCTTGCATATTTACGCTTTCGATTATCCATTAATTGTTAGTATACATGCTATGTCGGACGTAGGGACAAATATGTGAGGATCCATCACTAGCATTCATCAAAAAACGTCACGTTTTCGAAATCGAGAACGTGACGTTGTCATTTGTAATCTGGTCAGAAAGACGAAGCATCCCGTCCTGTAGTTGTTATGCTAACGCGGTGACGAGCTTTTGAAGCGCCTCTTTGAGCGGCGTCACCGGACGACCGAGCACCAATTCAAAGTCATTTGATTCGACTTCGAGTGACCCGTTGCGGATACTATCTTGAATGCCGACAACAATCGGAATCGCACCTTCCGGCACACCGGCACCGCGCATGACGTCGGCGTACGCCTCAGCACTAACTTCTTGGAGTTTGACCTCACGGCCGAGTACGTCACTGAGCGCTTCGACGAGTTCAGCTTGCGTGTGGAGCGGACCCGATAGTTCGAAGATATCTTGTTCGAAATCATCTGCCATGAGGACGTTCGCAATCGCTTCGGCGTAGTCTTGTTGCAGCGCCCAACCGACTTTCCCGTCACGGGCCGCTGTCACCCAAGGGGCACCGGCGAGCACGCCTTGAATGCCACCGAGCTCGTTCTCTAAGTACCAGTTGTTGCGCAGGAATGCGTGTGGGATCCCGGTTCGTTCGATCGCCCCTTCCGTCTCGACGTGCGGCGGTGCCATGAGATTTTGACTCTCTGTCGCATCGGCGAGGCTCGTATAGGCGATGAACTTGACCCCGGCCCGCTTCGCTGCTTCGACCGCGTTCGCATGTTGACGGATACGGGTGTCGTTATCCCCGTCCGCTGAGATAATCAGCAATCTTTCAACGCCGCGGAACGCCGTATCGAGCGTCTCTCGTTTGTCAAAGTCTCCGTGACGTACATCGACGCCTTTCGCTTTCAGCGCTTCCGCTTTCTCCGGGTTACGGACACTGACCGCAAGTTCGCTCGCCGGTATCGACTCGAGCAATACCTCGACGATTTTTGATCCGAGTTTCCCCGTCGCACCTGTGACTAAGTATTTCATGATTCATTTCCTCCTTTTCAATTTGTAGTCGAGTCAGTTACACCTGCTGTATTTGTCACTTGGTTGTTCCCTGTTAAGCTGAGAGTGTAACCATTCTGCTTACATGATTGTTCCGGAGGTGGTGGCCAATGACGATTAGAAGTCATTAAAACAAGTTCTAATGACCTCAAAAGTTTAGATTGGTGCAAATTCGGTTATATTATCTATATAGATTTCAAACGAGGAGGAATTAGACACATGTCTGAACATAAAAAAAACGGTAAGTATGACCGTATCATCGATCAAGTTGCGGCCAAGGCGAAAGAAGTCACCGGAAAGATGAACGATGATAAAACTACCGGTCAACGAAGCGGCGATGGACACTCTAACTCTTTGACGGACAAAGTCAAAGGCGCCTTCAACCAATTTCAAAAGCGCAAAAAATAAGACGAAGGGCTTCCTAGCAAAACAGCTAAGAAGCCCTTTTAATGCGATTCTGTCATTTTCCAGCCCTTTCCATAGTTCCAATAGGTCCGATTTCTCCTCTCTTTGTTTTATTACGAAATACGAATTCTCTTTACTTTAAGTTCATATGAACTTATTATAATGATATCAAGTTCACTTGAACCTATAATGAGGAAAAATTGTTGACCCTACTCATCGCCTTTTTGGCTCTCATCATCTTCATGCTCGCGCTTGACCTCGGGGTGTTCCACCGCAAGGCACACGAAGTCTCGCTCCGTGAGGCATGGACATGGACATTCGTCTGGATCGGGATTGCCATCGCTTTCGGCGGTTGGTTGTTCTACTCGCAAGGCAGCACGGTCGCGACCGAATATGCGAGCGTCTACTTCATCGAAAAGGCACTCGCCATCGATAACGTGTTCGTCTTCTCGCTCGTCTTCGCCTATTTCGCGATCCCGCTCAAGTATCAGCATAAAGTGTTGTTCTGGGGCATCCTCGGTGCGATTCTCTTCCGGGCCATCTTCATCGTCGCCGGTGTGTCGCTTCTCGAGAACTTCGGTTGGGTCTATTACGTGTTCGGCGCTTTCCTCGTCTATACGGGCTGGATGATGTTCAAAAATATCGGCAAGGATGAGTCGCTCGAGGACAACAAGACGATCAACTGGTTGAAAAACCACTTGCCGCTCACGCAAGACATGTCGTCCGGGAAATTCACGAAGCGGATCAACGGCAAGTTATTCTTCACACCGCTCTTCATCGCTTTGATCTTTATCGAGCTGTCGGACATCGTCTTCGCCGTCGACTCGGTCGCAGCAAGCTTCGCCTACTCGCGTGACCCGTATATCATCTTCTACGCGAACATCATGGCGATCCTTGGACTTCGTAGTCTCTACTTCGTCCTCGCCAACTTGATCGATCGCTTCTACTACTTGAAGCACGGGCTCAGCTTCATGCTCGTCTTCATCGGGACGAAGATGATTTTCGGTGACGTCTACAAGATGCCGATCTGGATGTCGCTCGGCGCGATCGTGCTCGTCATCTTGATCAGCGTCGTTTACAGCTTCTACAAAACGAAACCAAATTCACAGGAGAACGTATCATAAAGAGATACGTGCTAGCCCGCTCTTTAAAACAGGTGTATCTCGTCTCAAATTTGGGTACTTGATAAGTCTAGCAAACAAAGAAAAGGTGGTTATCAATGTTTGACCGTATGGGTGATGTGAGTATCGGACTCGTCTTCGGGATCGTGTTGATGTTACTATTCAACAATCTTTGGGGACTTGGAGTCGGCGTGATGTTAGGACTCGTTTTCCTCGTCGCACCGCGCTCGACAAACCGCCGTACTAAAAAATATATGCCGCAAATACACTAAGCCGAGGCGCCCGCCTCGGCTTTTTTCATATTCGCTCAGTTTCATGCACATGACATGCGACGCTCCATCTCCTAGGTGATTCAAGCCTCAGATGAACTACTGCAACTTATTGTTTTACCCTGTATGCAAAAGTAAAATGTCAATATATTTTTTTGAAATATAAATGACATATTTAATTATATTTTTTGATGGTAAAATTCCTAAAGAAGGTTAAGAAAAACATCGTTCCGTCGCCCTGTTAACTGACCGAAAGGATTTACCAAAAAATGAAAAAACAATTAATGACAATTACTCTCGGCGCACTTCTCGTTTCCGGTTTGACGCTTCAAACGTCAACACCGGTAGAAGCAGCCACTTCTTATAAAGTCAAAATCACAACGAACAGCTTGAACGTGCGGACGGGTCCATCGACCGCCTACAAAAAGGTCGGCAGCGCCAAGCTCGGTCAATCGTTCACGTATCTAGGGGCGACCGGCTCATGGACGAAAATCAATTACAACGGCAGCACGAAATATGTAGCGAGTACATATGTCAAAAAATATAGCGGTACGGCGTTACAAACGGCCACGGCAGCTAAATTCATCATGCCGGCGCAAGGCAGATTGTCGCAAGGGTATGGCCCGGCGAGCGGAAAGTACGGTTACACGTTCCATAACGGCATCGACATCGCAGCTGCCAAAGGGACACCGATCCAAGCGGCCGCTTCCGGTCAAGTCATCGTCGCCCGTAACTATGGCGCCTACGGGAACCACGTCATGATCTCGCATACGATCAACGGCCAAGCGTACACGAGCGTCTATGCCCACATGGATCGGTTGAACGTCGTCAAAGGCCAATCGATTTCGAAAGGCGCGAACATCGGGACGATCGGGAATACCGGCAACTCGTTCGGGAGCCACCTCCACTTCGAGATCCATAAAAACAAGTACGTCTATAGCGGCTCGACAGCCGCCAACAGCGTCAACCCGTATACGTTATTCTAAAAAATACACCTTCATCCGCTAAAGGATGAAGGTGTATTTTTTAGTGCCGGAACGTATCTACGTGATCACGTGCGAACGCAGCAAACGAACGCGGCTTCTCCCCGGTCAACCGTTCAAAGTCGTCCGTCACCGCCTTCGCCGTCCCGAGCCGTGTCATGAGGTAGAGCGCCATCGTCACATTCACATACGCTGGATCCAGGCCACGTTCCTGAATATAGTGTGAGCGATAGCGCAGCATGCTAGGCTTGGCGTACGTGATGCGCCGCCCGGTCAGAATCGTCAATTGGTTGGCGATGTCGACATAATCGAGCGCCTCGGGTCCGGTGAGCGTATAGGCCGTGTTGCGATGTGACTCCGGGTCGGCCAAGACGTGCGCGATCGCCTTGCCGATATCCTCGGCGTCGATGAAGCTGACTTGACTGTTACCGGCCGGGATGAAGATCTCGTCGTCTTGACGGATCTCCTCGGCGTGGACGCCGGTCACGTTCTGCATGAAGAAACCTGGCCGGATATGAACGGATGGAACACCTGACTGCTCGATGTACTTCTCGATCTTATAGTGTGGCGGGAACGGATTCGTCTCGACGCCCATGAGTGAAAGAAAGGCGACGAGTCGAATCGAACGTTCGGCCATCGCCTCAATGAACGGAACGAACACGTCCGCGTCCCCGATCTGTGGCGGACGCATCAAAAAGACGCGATCGACCCCGTCGAGCGCCGCTTCGTACGTGTCCGGGTTTTCAAAATCGAGTTCGACGTGTCGTGCCGCCGTCGGGAAGCGCCGCTGCAGCTCGTCCACCCTGCTCCCGGCCGCGACGACAGCTTCCCCTCGATTCTCTAAATACTTCACAACGTATTGTCCGACGTTCCCGGTCGCACCAGTCACTAAAATCGCTTGCTTCATCATATCCCCTCCTCTTCTCATTGTCGTATAGCCCCGTCTGTTTGTGTTTGAACAATTTGTGCCGACCGTCCCAATTTCCTCTCATTTTTAGGTAGGTCCATGGACTATATAGGGAAATACTGCACAATGTCGTATAATAGAGACAAATCAATCGACATCGTAGAGAGGAGGCCGACGCATGGACCGAAACCGATTTTATCGTTCATCCGCAAGGCACGGCCGAACACGTCCAAAACGAGCCATCCCGAACTATTCAACACGACGCCTGCCGCACTCTCCCATCGCTTCGCTCATCGAGGAAGTGCAGGATGCCGTCTGTTATATCGATTTTACCCGCAACCACCTGTATACGAACCAACCGCTCCGTGCTTTCTGTCCGTCGCTGACGACGCGGCGCTTCACCGATTTCGAGACCTTGAGCCGCTTCCTCCATGACGTGTTCGAACGGAACGGGGCCGACCCGATCGCCGTGACGTCTTTTTGGGAAGAATTGCTCGACAATCGCTTCGGCTGCTGTCCGAGTATGGAACCCCACTACTTTCAACTCGGCGACCGGACGCTGCAACTCATCTTGAACTTCACCCACACCCCGCGCGGCGTGTTCATCCTCTGGCGCGACGAGACCGAAGCGCGCCGGTTCGAGGAGCAGAAAGACTCATTTTTGGCCGAGCTGTCGCATGAGTTCCGCTCCCCGCTCACCGCCATCAGCGGCTACACCGAACTGCTCATGTACCAACATAGCGATCATGAGAAGACGCACGGCATGCTGACGCTCGTGAAGCGAGAAGCGGAGCGGCTCGAACGGCTCGTCGATAACTTCCTCGACTATCAACGCGTCAACTACTCCGCGGAATTGCTGACGCTGTCGACGTTCGCACTCAAACCGGTTCTTGAAGGCATTGTCGCCCACTATGAGACGACATCCCCGAATCACCAGGTCGTCTTGTCCACTTGCGACGCGACGATCGAGGCCGACCAGGAGAAGTTGTTGCAGCTGCTTCACAACTTGATCGGCAACGCCATCAAGTATTCACCGAAAGGCGGGACGATCCGGATCACGGGCTCGATGGACGATACGACGCTCGTCTTGTCCGTCCGTGACCCAGGCATCGGTATCCCTCCTGAGTCCATCCCTTACATCTTTGACGAGTACTACCGGGTCGACTCCGACTCCCACCGTCCGATCAAAGGGACCGGGCTCGGCCTGCGCATCTGCAAACGGATCGCCGAGGCGCACGGTTGGGGCATCCACGCCGACTCCGTGTACGGAGAAGGGACGACGTTCTCAATTTACTTATATGACTGATCAACAAAGGGGCCCGGCAATGTATGCCAGGCCCCTGTTTGTTATGCGGCTTTTCGAACCGGTGCGTCGCACTCGAGATCTTGGGCGCGCATCGCTTTGGCGTGCTTGAAGAACAAGAAGAACAATGTCACCGTCCCGACCGTCGCGATGACGTACGGAATGACCCCATCCATCTTGAAGCCGATCGGCGCCGTCAAGATATAGAACCAGACCGCATACAGCATGAACGTCCCCGGGACGAGCGCGATCCAGTAGTTGCGTCCTTTGATGTACAAGTACGTCGCCCCGACGAACAAGGCGATAACCGCCGTCGTCTGGTTGGCCCAGTTGAAATATTGCCAGAGGAGACGGAAGTCGACTTTCGTCAAGATGAACGAGATGACGAACAACGGGAGTGCGATCCAAAGGCGTGATGCGAACTTCTTCTGCGCGATCTTCATGTAGTCGGCGATGATCATCCGGGCGCTACGGAACGCCGTGTCACCTGACGTGATCGGCAAGACGATGACACCGAGGATGGCGAGCGTGCCGCCGATGCTGCCGAGCATGAGCGTTGCCACTTCTTGGACGACGAGCGCCGGTGTGCCGGCGTTGATCATCGCGAGCAGTTGACCCGGTTCGAAGATCGCCATCGCGGCCGCTGCCCAGATCATGGCGATGACGGCCTCGACGATCATCATGCCGTAGAAGATGCTGCGACCATTGCTTTCTTTCATCGTCGTCCGCGAGATGATCGGCGACTGCGTCGCGTGGAATCCTGAAAGCGCGCCGCACGAGATTGTGAAGAACAAGAGCGGCCAGATCGGCAAGCCGTCCGGGTGCATGTTCGTGAACGTCATCTCAGGGACCTGATAGCCTTGGGCGAACAGGCTGACGGCGATGCCGACGGCGCTGATCAACAAGAGCGCCCCGAAGAACGGGTAGATGCGCCCGATGATCTTATCGACAGGTAAGAGCGTCGCCAAAATGTAGTAGCCGAAGATGGCGAGGAGCACCCAGGCGAGCGTCGACGCGTTACCGTCGAACAAGTTGTTGATCATGTTGGCCGGTGACGTAACGAACACCGTCCCGACAAGCAGTAGCAACAAGAGCGCGAACCCGTTGACGACGTGGCGGAGCGAGCGGCCGAGGAACTTCTCGGCGAGCTGCGGCAAGTGTGCGCCGTTGTTCCGGAGCGAGATCATCCCGGTCAAGTAGTCGTGTACCGCCCCGGCAAAGATTGACCCGACGACAATCCAAAGGAATGCGACCGGACCGTAGAGTGCTCCCATGATCGGACCGAAGATCGGACCGACACCGGCGATGTTCAACAGTTGGATCATCGAGTTACGTTTTTTTCCCATCGGTACATAGTCGACACCGTCCTGAGACGCATAGGCGGGCGTCGTCCGCTCTTCCTTGATGCCGAACGTCTTCTCGACGTAACGGCCGTAGACGAGGTACCCGACCAATAGTAATCCTAGTGCGATAAAAAATGTAATCATCTTCTCTTCCTCCTATAATATGACCCATGTATGATTTCTTATTGTGAAGTTTATCACAATTAAAATATAACAGGCTTTCCTATGGATGGATAGATGTAATTGCTCACTATTTCACATGAAAATAACAATGTTCATTTTTTAGACAAACGTTGCTGTTGAGCCATTTTTATGAAAACGGTTACTTTTAGAATGAATCATTCCGCTTCCGGGAACAGTCAAAGAGAGACACAGAAAGGATGAATCAAATGAAACGACAACGTGGATATTTAGCACTACCGGTCGCCGTCGCCTTTATTCTCATCTTCGGACTGTTGTTCGACAACTGGTGGCTCGGTATCGGGATCGGCATCGCGATGTTTTTCGCGTTCCAAGGGACGAAGAAGAAAGCGTGAAACTTTTTGAGGCGACACTCGTAGAAACTGGGCAAAGGAGGAGTTCTCCATGTCCAACAAACAGACGACGGGCAGCTATGCCTTTCCGCTTGCACTCGGCGTCGGCGTCACGTTTGCGATTGCTCTCGACAACTATCTTCTCGGGCTTGCCCTCGGGGTCGGTCTGTATTTTGCATTTAGCGATTCACCAAAGAAAACATGACACCGACCGCCTCATTGAGCGAGCTTTGTCATGTTTATCCATGGCTCGTGCGGTAGCAGTTGATCGATCTCATTAAGGAAGGCCGATGTAGATGACATCTAAAAAAACATTACCCAAGTTTCAAATCGCTTTTGCTTTACTGATTTTGGGAGGAGTACTTTTTCTTCTACATGAGGTATATCAGCGAGAAACTTTTTTGAATGAAACGTTACATGACCATTTTTCGATCGAGAAGAACGCCTATGACGTCGAGTTCAGCATTAATCAATTTGGATACTTGTATCGTTTGAAATTCGAAGACGAAAAGAGAGTCGAATATGAATTTTTCGTCAAAACCAATCCGGACAATGAGTATGTCGTCACCTATTACGGACATAACTCCAAAGGCGATTCACCTTTGAGAGAAGATGAATTCACCACTTTGAACACAGGATACTAAATTTACATCTGTTAAGAGAGTTTCAATAAGAAAATGACTGAGGTATATACTTCAGCGATGCGACCTCGATTGAAACCGCTCGACCTCGTCCGTCATGATAGCATCGACACCAGTCATGTCCGGCAGCTCGTTCGGGTCGTTGATCGTATATAGTCGAATCAAGCGATTCTGTTCCCGAAGCGTCGTCCAGTCTCTCGTCCAGAGAAATTCCGGTTGGGCATGAACGGCCTCGGCCCCAATCCGCTCGATGAAATCAACCAAGCCTGGATGCCCGTCCACCGTTAAAACGGCGATCCTCGCTTCTCGGGCGATATCTCGTAACCGGATGAGCGTATCCGGATTGAATGACGAGAAGACGACACGTTGCTCGAGCTTGAACTCGGTGACAGCGAGCCATGTGAGATATTCAATCCCGTCATAATCGAATCGGTCCGTCTTCAGTTCGATATTGAGCGTGACATCGGACGGTTCAATTAATGAGAGTACTTCTTCGAGCGTCGGGATTCGTTCCCCGCTCTCAGTGCTTAGCAAGCGGATCTGCCGGAGCGTCATGTCTTTGACGTAGCCGCTCCCGTCTGTCGTCCGGTCGACCGTCTCGTCATGGATTACGACGAGGCGGCCGTCTTTTGAGAGCTGGACATCGAGCTCGATGCCTTCGGCGTAAGGCAGCGCCGCTTGAAACGCCGCCAACGTATTTTCCGGATACTTGGCGCTATAGCCGCGATGGGCATAAATCAACACGTCACTGCCCCAAGGTGGAAGTCGTCTCGTCGGCCGCACGCTTCAACGCGTCCTCGACCGACACGCCTTGGTATAAGCTCTCCATCGCATTGACGACGCTCTGACGCGACTGTGGGAACGTCGAGATGAGCGCGCCTTGTGTCGCCGGGGACGCCTTCGTCTCGCTCAATTGATCGACCGTCACTTTTAGCTGTGGGTACTCGGCCCACATCTCTTCGACAATCGGTTCGTTGTAAGCGTCCGGGTTGATGGCGAAGTACCCCGTCTCGACGTGCCACTTGGCCTGTGCTTCTTTCGAGGCGGCATACTTCATGAACTCCCATGCGCCTTGCTTCGTCTCATCGGCGATACCGTCCCCCATCCAGAGCGAGGCGCCACCGATGACGACCCCTTCACGGTCTGCTTCGTCTGGTACCGGCAAGTACGAGGCGCCGACTTCAAACGACGCATTGTCCGCGACCGTACGAATTCCAGCCGATGAGTCGAGATACATCGCGACTTTCCCAGACTGGAAAGCGGCGCGCATGTCGTCCCAGTTTTGTCCGACATTTAGGAACGTCTTCTCGTCGTACATGTCTTTGATCAAGTTGAAGGCGTTCTGACCTTCTTCGCCGTCGAACACCGCTTTTGTCGGCGCCCCACTGCGGCCGTTGTCGTTGTCGACGTAAAGACCGCCTTGCGCGGCGACGAGCTGTTCGAAGAACCAGCCGTAGTTGAGCATCGTGAAACCGGTCTGGTCATCGGTCGTGAGCGCCTTCGCCGCTTGCTTCAACTCATCATACGTTCGTGGCGCCTTCTCCGGATCGAGTCCCGCTTTTTTAAAGGCGTCCTTGTTGTAGATGAGCACCGGTGTCGACGAGTTGAACGGCATCGAGTATTGCTTGCCGTCGACTTGGTAATAGCTCAAGATGTTCTCTTCCCAGACGCTCGTATCGAAGTCTTCTTTGTCGATGAACTCTTGCACCGGCGTGATCTTGTTCGTGTCGATCATATACTTCGTCCCGACCTCGAACGTCTGCATGATGGCCGGCGCGTCCGTCGAACCGGCGACGGCGTTAAATTTGGTGAGTGCCTCTTCATACGTCCCCTGGAACACTGGTTTCACTTCGTAATCCTCCTGCGACTCGTTGAAGGCGTCGACCTGATTGTTTAGCGCCGTCTCTAGGTCCCCGCTCATCGCGTGCCAAAACACGACCTCTGTCTTCCCGTCTTCTGTCGTCGACGCTTCCGTCGCCGCCTCTTCGCTACCGCATGCCCCGAGTAATAATAGCGAACTAGTCAATCCTGCGAATAGTGCTTTCTTCTTCATCGTACATTCCCCCTATTATTTGATCGCACCTTGCGTCAATCCTTCTTGCAACTGTTTTTGTCCAGCGAATAACAGCATCAGCGTCGGGATGATGATCAAGATGACCGCGGCCATGACGACACCCCAGTCCGATGCCACTTCGTTCGACTGCATCTGTTTAATCCCGATTTGAACCGTTCGAGCCTGCTCCGTGTTCGTGACGAGGAGCGGCCATAAGTACATGTTCCATGTCGTCAAAAAACTGTAGACCGACAACGTGACGAGCGGCGTCTTCGACACCGGTAAGACGATATTCCAAAAGAAACGGAAGCGGCTGACCCCGGCGATTTGTGACGCCTCATACATCTCGTGCGGGATCGTCTTGAACTGTTGCCGAAGCAGGAACGTCCCGAACGCAAGCGCGAAGAACGGGACCGACAGCCCCCATACCGAGTTCAACCACCCGAGTGACTGGATCGTCAAGAAGTTCGGCACCATCGTCGCTTCCCACGGCACCATCATCGTCGCGAGGAAGAGCATGAAGATAATCCCTTTCCCCTTGAAGTCGATGAAGACGAACGCGAACGCAGCAAGGCTCGACAAGACGACTTGTCCGACCATGACGAAAAGCGCAACGACGAGACTGTTCCACAAATACGTCAACAGCGGCAGGCGCTCGAACGCCGCGACGTAGTTCGCGAACGACGCCTCACGTGGGAACAAGTGACCGTTCAATACTTCGCCGCCGTCCATCAAACTGATCGAGAACGCGTAGGCGATCGGGAACAGCATGACGAGCGTACTCAAGACGAGGAGCGTATACGTGACTACTTTCCGAAGCGTCATTGGTAATGCACCTTCCTTTCGACGAGCTTGAACTGGAGCCACGTCAAGAGCAGCACCGTGACGAACAAGAGCACCGCCTGGGCGCTCGCCCCACCGACGTTATAGTTGATGAACGCGTCCTTGTAGATGGCGTAGACGATGACGTTCGTCGAATTCGTCGGACCGCCTTTCGTCAGTAGATCGATCTGTCCGAACGTCTGGAACGCGTTGATGAGCGAAATGATACCGACGAAGAAGAGCGTCGGTGACAGCATCGGAATCGTGATTGACCGAAGCTGCGTCCCGTAACTCGTCCCAGCGATGTCCGCGCTCTCGTACAGCGTCCGGTCGATATTTTGCAGTCCCCCGAGGATGATTAAAAATGTGAAACCGATGTTCATCCAGACGGTCGCGAGCGATACCGACAGGAGTGCATACTGCGGGTCAAGTAGCCACTGTACCCCACTCGCCCCGACCGCTTCTAAGAAACGGTTGAAGATGCCGATCGACGGATTGTACATAAACATCCAAATGACCGATGATGCCGCGACGCTCATCCCCATCGTCGCCGAGAACGCCGGCCGGAAGAAACCGATACCGCGTAGTTTCTCATTAGCGAGCAGCGCTAACCCTAGCGCGATGATGATTGTGAGCGGAACGGTCAACAGAACGAAGCCGACCGTCGCTTGGATGCTTTGCCAAAACGAGGCGCTCGTGAACAGTTTCGCGTAGTGCTCACCCCCGACGAAGCTGAGCGGCGTCCCCTGCGTATCGGTCCGAAAAAAGCTCAAGTAGATCGTCCGGAACAACGGATAGACGAGGAAGATGCCAAACAGCGCAATCGAGGGCGATAAATATAAGATCCCGGCCGCTGCGTCCGAGAGGCGTGCCCGGACTCTCTGTTTCGGCAACGCGACCGTCATTGGAACACCTCCAGCGCCTCGAACAGTTTCGGTTGCCGTGGCTCGATGCGATCGCCGGCCGTATCAAAGAGCGACATTTGTTTCGGATCGACGTAACAAGCGATCTTCTCCCCGATCGAGAGCGGCCACTGTCCAGGCCATTTGGCGAGCCATTCGGTCCCGCCCATATCGAACGCAAGAATCGTTTCGGTGCCGAGCACCTCGATGTTCTTCAGTTCGGCATAAAACGTCACCGTCTCCCCGGCCGGTGTGATTTGTTCCGGCCGAATACCGAGCGTTGCCACATCGTGTTTCGTCACCGTATTCGGATGGAAGAGACGTCCATCCGAGGCAATCCAGCCTTTCTCCGCCCGTTTTACCTCGGTCAAGTTCATCGGCGGCGAGCCGATGAACGAGGCGACGAACGTATTGGCCGGTTTGTTGTACAAATCGAGCGGCTTGCCGACTTGTTGGACTTCCCCGTCGTTCAATAACATCATCCGGTCGGCCATCGTCATCGCCTCGACTTGGTCGTGTGTGACGTAAATCATCGTCAAGTTCAGCTTGCGTTGCAGCTGGCGGATCTCCGAACGCATTTTGGCCCGAAGCTTGGCGTCAAGGTTCGAGAGCGGCTCGTCCATGAGGCAGATTGGCGCCTCGGTGACGATAGCCCGGGCCAGTGCGACCCGTTGCCGCTGCCCACCCGAGAGCTGGCGCGGCTTGCGCTTCAAATAGTCGGTCAGACCGAGTGTCTCGGCCGCCGCATCGCACCGTTCGCGCTGCTCGAGCTTCGTGAGTCCTTTCGTATGTAGGCCGAATGTGATATTTTTCTCGACCGTCATATGCGGGTAGAGCGCATAGTTTTGGAATACCATCGACAGTTGCCGCTCGCTTGGCTTCAGCTCGTTCGCAGCGACGCCGTCAATCCGGAGTGTCCCGCTCGTGATCGACTCGAGACCGGCGATCATCCGGAGCATCGTGCTCTTGCCGCAACCCGACGGTCCGACGAGCGCGAAAAATTCGCCCGGCTCAATCGTGACGTCGATGCCGCGGATGACCTCGGTGTCCCCGTATGATTTTTTGAGGTCTTGCAGTTGGATCGACTTCATGCCATTTCCTCCTTCGTCGCGTGTGACGCCCATAGCCGCTCGTCCCCTGTCGAGACGGCGAACGCCCCATGTGACAACGCTTGGTGGACTTCGATCGGTTTACGAATCATCCCACCCGTCACGATTGGGAGTGAGACGCTACCGGCGACATGTTCGATTACGCTCGGGATGAGACCGGGCATGAGTTCGAGTGCGTCCGGCTGTTGATCGTTCGCCATCTTGATGCCTGAGGTGACGGCGTCCGAGTCGACGAGGAATAAGCGTTGCACCGTCATCAGCCCAGCTCGTTTGGCGTGTTGGATGACCGATGCTTTCGTCGTGACGATACCGTCGGCGCCGACCCGTTTCGCCAAATAGTCGATGCCGTCGCGGTCGAGGCTGATGCCGTTGATTCGTTCGGCGTGCAGGAACACGGTCCGGTTCTCCCGCTTCAAATGCGCGACATACCGGTCGAGCGTGCTGAGCGTGCCCATCATAAGGAACGTCGTCGTGACGTCCGATTGCAGGAACTTCTCGAGCTGTTTTGGCGACTTGATCGATGCGATCATCTTCTCTCGTCCAATCGTGCGAATTGTTGGATTCATTTGATTCACCCTTTCCTAGAAAAAAAGACCAACAGAAACATGACGTCACGGACGTATGGGCTTCTGTTGGTCTCTCGAATGTTCTACCGAATGCTATTCACTTTGGATTGAGGGGTCTCACAAGTCATATCGTACCGAACGATTGTAAAGTGTCCGTGAACGCTCTGCAAAATTTCATTAAGGAAACGTAAAAAAACCGATTCACGGGGAATCGGTCAATGTTTGTCGCGCCTTCGCCAAGATGTCGGCTTTGACGTCGTCGTCACGCCCTTGCCAGTTGCGGACCATCATCTTCATACGTTGGTTGTTCGAGAAGCGTTCCTCGTGCTTGTCGATGAAGTTCCAGTACAGGGCGTTGAACGGACAGGCGTCAGCCTCGGTCGTATGTTTCGGGTTATACTTACAGCCTTTGCAATAGTCGCTCATCCGGTCGATGTATTTGCCCGAGGCGATGTACGGCTTCGTCGCAAGACGTCCCCCGTCAGCGTGAAGCGCCATGCCGAGCACGTTCGGCAACACGACCCAGTCGTAGGCGTCGATATACATCTCGTTGAACCAGTCGCTCGTCTGTTGCGGCGAGATTTCGAACAGCGTCGCATAGTTACCGAGCACCATCAGCCGCTGGATGTGATGGTTGTGCGCTCGCTCGACGACCGGTTTCAAGCTCTCGTGCATACAGTTCAGGTCCGTGTCCGCGTCCCAAAACAAGCCAGGTAAGTCACGCTCGTGGTTGAACGTGTTCACGTCTCGATAGTCGGGCATCAACGCCACATAGACGGCGCGCATGTATTCCCGCCAGCCGAGGATTTGGCGGACGAACCCTTCGACTGAAGCAAGGGGCGCGTCGGTCGCGCATGCCGCCTCGATGACTTCGTGCGGGGTCAGCAGTCCGACATTGATCGCCGCCGACAATAGACTGTGCGACATCTCCGGGTTTTCGGTCAACATCGCATCCTGATACGGACCGAACGTCTCGAGCCGCTCGTCGACGAAACGTTTGAGTGCTCGCCTTGCCTCGTCCCGCGTCACCGGCCAAGCGAACGGTTCGATTTGTCCGGGGTGGTCGGAAAACGTCGTCTCGACTTTTCGGATGACGTCTGTCGTGATGGCGTCAGGTCGGAAGTGGATGGCCGGTGGGAACGTGAGCCCGGACTTTGGCGGCTGGCGATTGTCCGCGTCGAACGACCATTTGCCGCCTTTTGCCTTCCCGTCTTCGAGCAACACGTCAAACTGTTTGCGCATATGACGGTAGAACCGGTCCATCCGCCACGGCTCGCTGCCGAGCGTGTCGACGGCCTCTTGCTTCGTTAAATAGAAGAGCGGTACGTCCGTATGTTCGATGAGCTCGTGCTGGTCTCCGAACTGCTTCAGCTTCCGCTCCATCGGCTCATCGGTGACGGCCGTGTAGTGAATCGCATCGGGATTGAAGCGGCTGAAGTGATCGTCCCACGCGTCTTGGAACGAGTCGGCCTCGTGATAGTCGACGGTGAAGCCGCGCTCGCGTAACTCCTCGGCGAAATGTCGCATCGCCGAGAAGATGAGGACGAGTTTTTGTTTATGATACTTCCGCCACATCGCCCGTGACGTCGCCTCGATCATGACGATGACGTCGTCGGCTTTGACGTGGTCGAGCATCTCGAGGTCGTGTGATAACTGATTGCCGAAAATCCAAAATGAGCGCACGGATTCATCCCCTCTCTGATTTTTGATTGTGCTACACTAAATTTACATCTGCCTCATTTAGAAAGGAATGGTTCGATGCGCCCGAAGCGTCTGCAAACATGGATCGACAGCCAATACGAGAACCCGCGCGGCATCGTCGGGACGTATATCGGCGAGAAGATGGTCCGCCAACACCGGGTAGAAGTCGACTGGACGATTGAACAGTTGGCGGTTCAGCCGGGCGACCGCATCCTAGACCTCGGTTGCGGGGCCGGTGATGCGATCGCACAAATGCTTCGTAGCTTTGATGAGGTGCACGTGACCGGGCTCGACCGTTCCCCGACCATCGTCCGCTCGGCCTCAAAACGAAATCGAGCGGCCTTGCAAGCAGGGCGAGCCGAGGTCGTCGAAGGCGACCTCGAGACACTCCCGTTTCCGGAAGGGAGTTTCAATCACGTCTTCAGCATCCATACGCTCTACTTCTGGGACGACATGTCCACGGTACTTGCCGAGATTGAACGCGTCTTAACCCCAGGCGGGTCGTTCATCATCACGTACTGTGACGGGAAAGGCGACGTGACCTGGGACGGGATCACGACGCTCGTCCGGGAACAGTTCATCCCTTCCGCCAAGACTCTCGGTATGACAGACGTCTCTGATCAGCGCGGACCTGATTCTCGCGATTATCGTACGGTCGCGGTGAGTGGACGCAAAACGCAATCCTAATTGAGCAACCCATCTCACAACAACAGCCCCTTTCTTTATTCGTTATAAAGAAAGGGGCTGTTCGTATATAGATACAATCGGTCAATAGACAACATCCGCAGAAGCGATGTCGTACCGGATCCGCGTCCCTTCTGTTTCCGCAATCGCCCCTTTTAACGAAGCGACGTCTGTGATTACGGCTTCTCGATTCGAATCGGCTTCCACAAACTGGAGGGCCGCCTCTACTTTAGGCAACATACTGCCGGCCATAAAGTGATTCTCCTCAATCAACTGTTCAAGACGAGACGTCGAGACGGTCTCCAATTTCTCTTGGTTCGGTTGATTGAAGTGGATGTAGACGTTAGATACTCCCGTGATGATCATCAAATGCGTTGCTTCAATCGACCGGGCCAGCTGCGCGGCGGCAAAGTCCTTGTCGATAACAGCTTCCACGCCTCGAAGCGTGTATTGCTCACGGACGACAGGAACGCCGCCCCCACCTGCAGCGATGACGAGATGGCCTGCATCGAGCAAGTCTCGAATGACCGGTGCCTCAACGATACGGATCGGCTTCGGACTGGCGACGACTTTTCGATATCCGCGTCCCGCATCCTCGACCATCACATCGCCTTTCATACGCATCTCGACCGCTTCCTTCTCAGTATAAAACGGGCCAATCGGCTTTGTCGGATGATCGAATGCAGGGTCTGATAAGGCGACTTCCGATTGCGTGATCATCGCGACGACTTGTCGCTCCATGCCTCGACGGGCGAGTTCGTTCTTCAATAGCTGTTGGAACCAATACCCGATCATGCCTTGCGACATCGCTCCGCACGTCCCTAAATCCATCGCCGGTGTCTTCTCCGAATTCGCCATTTGTTGCTGAATCAAAATCGCACCGATTTGGGGGCCGTTCCCATGACTGAGTACGACTTCATGTCCTGCCTCGACCAAGTCGGCGATGTGACGCGCCGTTTCCATGATGGCGTGTCGTTGTGCTTCTGCCGTCCCATCGTCCGTTAAAATCGCATTCCCTCCGAGAGCAATGACAATTCGTTTTTTCATCTGTCTAGTTCCTCCATTTCTTGTTTCAATGCCAAATATATTCCGAGCGCAGTATCCTGTCCTGATGAACTCCCAAACGTGATGAGACGTTCCCATTCAACCTCACAATTTGAGAACGATTTGGTCAACAGCACTGTAATCAGCCTTTTTAATTCGCTCGTATACTCTCCCCGCAGTGCCGCCTCATAAAAAGCGACAGAACTTCGTGTCGTTCGATATTTAGCTGTCATCACGTAATCGTTCTGCCACTTCATCGGACGTCCCAATACCTCACATACGGCCATATAGCCAATTAAGACGTCATCGCCGCTCGGCGTCAGTCCTTTGCCGTAGCCGATCAGACGTTTCCCTTCTGCTTGACCGATGTTCGTCAAATATTCATACAGCGGTTCTCGTCTCTCTTCATAGGCGTAACTCCAGTCGTGACCGAGTTCGCGCAATCGTGCCTCCATCTGCCTGAGGTTTAAGGCCAGTTCATAGCGCTTTGGCTCGACACGTTCCATGTTCATTTTCAACACCTGGTCTGGATAGATCGTTATCCCGCTCGGCACGTGGTGAATCGTCGCACCGATGCCCGCCAATAGACAATCTCCTACTCTCCACTCCAATCGATCGACCGTCTTCACATGAATTCCAAAAGGCGTATGTCCGTTCTTCGTCGTACCGATGTAAATCAAGTGTCCCCCCATTCGCAGGTTATAACCGTTTCGAAAGACGGCCTCGACTTGTAACGCTTGGGGGAATTCTTGAAGGAGAGAGGCAGCATACGTACTGTACGCCGCCCCGATTTGTCTCATGCGTGTTGCACCAGTCCTAATTTTTCAGCGTATGCTTCGAGCGCCTTCTCGAAGCAGGCCAGTGGAGCACGAACCGTTCCCGCACCGACTTGGCCGATACCTGGCTCCCGGTGTGCGATTCCTGTATTGATGATCGGTGTGATCCCGGTCTCGACGACTTTCCGGATATCAATACCGACGCAGGCACCTTGGAAATCCCATGATGGAATACTCAAGTTCGGGTTATGTCGATCGCAAATTTCGTTCATCTCTTCACTGATCGCGAGCGCTTCGCTCGATCCTGCCCGGCCGAGGAACCGCGTAACACCTGGCGCAGCGACCATCGCCATCCCACCGACGCCATACGTTTCCGCAATCGCACTGTCACCGATGTCCGGGTTCGCATCGTCTTGGCTGTAGCCTGTGAAGAACAAGCCTTCCGGCATGTTGACGGGTGCCGTGAACCATTCGTCCCCCATACCGCTGATTCGAATTCCAAAATCTTTCCCGTTTCGGGTCATAGCCGTCACGATCGTGCCCGCTTCGTGCCGTCGAGCCTCGTCTAGGATTGCTTTTCCGGTCGCCATCATGACGTTTAAAAAGAACTGATCGGTATCGGCCAAGAACTGCAAGACGTCACGTCGTTCCGTTTCATCGACGTCCGCCAACATAAGGTAAGGTGCCAATTCTTTTAGCAGCAACACCGAGGCCGCGATATTTCGTTGGTGGAACTCATCCCCCATCGTAATGGCTTTCGAGATGATGACGTTCAAGTTGATCCCGTCTCCTGCTTGTTTCAACGTTTGTGAGAGGACCGGCCCCAGAACGTCTTTCATCCAGTGGAGGCGTGCGATGACTTCTGCATCGTTGGCACCAAACCGCATCACTTTTCCGATTCCTTCGTTCATCGTGCAGTACGCTTTCGCACTTCCGTTTCGGTTTTCGACAACGAGGACCGGCATATGTCCAGACGTGATCCCGCCCATCGGTCCGACCGCTTTCACATGATGACACGGGATGAACGTCACGTCTCCGCGCTCGAGCATCGCTTCCGCCTCTTCATAATCGTCGGTCCACTGCTCAAAGATGATCGCCCCTATGGCCGCTCCTTTCATCGGCCCCGTCATGTCTTCGTACGCGATCGGTGGGCCAGCATGGAGAAGTACTTTTTCTTTCAATTCTGGAATGACCGTGTGAGCTGGGACGACGTCCGTCAAAAACGGTTGTCCTCCGATAATCGTTTGAATCACCTTGTCATTTGCTTCTTGAATCATCGCTCCGATACTCATTTTATTTCCTCCTCAAGACATGAGCGCTAACAAGCGCTGAAGATGTGGTTTTCCGCCGGCTGTCGGTTGCCAGTTGTACTGAACGCTGTGACCACCTTCGCTAATTACGGCGTCTGCGAACGAACGAAGTCCTAAGTTGACGACTTTAGGTGCGCGCAGCAACTGCTGGATTGCTTCTGACGACTCAATTTTATGTGTACTCGGTTCTACAGATGGAACTGTTTTCTGCTTGAACTGTGGAACTTCTTTCCCAATCATTCGAAGTGCATATTCGACAGCTGCCACGTTACTCTCGGCGACGAGGATACCAGCTGCTTCAAAGAGTTGCTTTTGGGCACTGTAACGCTGTGGATCCTGTTCGGTACCACAAACGTTGACGATCACCTCTACGTTCGGACGAGTTGCCTGTAGTTCAGTTAACGTCGGGAGCAGTGCACCGGCCATGTTCTCATGCGAACCATATCCGAGGACGTTATCCAACAGGAGCACGATTGAATCATCTGTGTCACAATAGCGATTGATGAAGTCGATTCGTGTCGACGGATCGATCATCGGATGCGGCTTCCCTTGCGTGTAGACGTCATCCCCTAAATCGATGACGACGTTCCCGTCATAGTCAAACGAGAAGCCGTCCCGATGCTCACGGTCTGCCTCCACGCCGAACGAGAGGCCCATCAAGTCAGCCGTCTCCGCGGCCAACGTTCCGCCTGAGAACAGGCCGATGATTCGTGACGCCCCATTCGAGGTGACATCGGTCCGGTGCCGTTCCTGCGTCGACTTTCCAAGCGCAAGCAATGCCGCTTCTTCCGATGTGTCCGCATAGACGACGTGGTTGACAGGCGCGAGTCCGTGGTCCCCGACGAAGAAGGCCACGACCGGTTTGTTGACTTGTTGAAGCAACTGCTCAATCTCTTCGCGCACTTCTTTCGCAGGTGGTTTTGAGATGACGACGATCGTGTCCGTTGTCACGTCCTCCGCAAGTGCCCGAATGCCGGCTTTCATCGAGATCCCGCCGATTTCGGTCGACAAGTCACGTCCGCCCGTTCCGATCGCATGGGAGACCCCGCCACCGAGACGATCAATCAACGTTGCCACTTCTTGAATTCCTGTCCCTGAGGCTCCGACGATTCCGACACGTCCCTCCCGGACCACGTTGGTGAAGGCGAGCGGAATACCTGCGAGTGATGCGGTACCACAGTCAGGACCCATGACTAGCAGTCCTTTGTCATCGGCGAGCTGTTTCAGTTCACGTTCCACTTCGACAGGGACATTGTCACTAAAGATATGAACGTTCAAGCCTTGGTTCAGTGCTTTTCGTGTCTCGTATTCGACGTATTGTCCAGGAATCGACAACAGCGCCAAGTTCGCTCCCGGCAGTTCTTCGAGCGCCGCTTTCCACGACCGGACTTCTGTCTTATCCGCACCTGCTTGTTTCGTTTGGTTGTTCAGGAAGTCATGGATTGCTTTCAAAAGTGGTTCGGTCTGATCGGTTTCCGCATCGACGACGATACACATGTCTTGTGGCGTCGCCGCCTCTAACTCTTCTGTATAGAATCCTGTACTTTTAAAGATGTCGAGGTTGGCCGGTGTCCCCATCATGATCGAGACTTTATTGATGCCTTCGAGACTCGAGACGTGGTTCGATAACACCATCAACGTGACGGAGTCTTGATACGTGTTCGCTTGAATGATTGTTGTCAACATACGTTTCTCTCCTTATGCTTCCGCCGGTTTGACGGTTTCTTTTGTGAATAACATGGCGATCATTCCGATGACGAGTAAGACGGCTGCCAAGTAAAATCCGGTTTGCATCGATCCCGATTGATCGACTAAATATCCAGTAAGATAAGGCGCCAGAATCGACGACGTCATCCCGACAAAGTTATAGACACCGAAGACGGTTCCGTACACTTTTTTCGGAGCGTTGTTCGCCACGAATGAGAGCAGGACCGGGTCAAGCGCTAACTTTCCAGTCAATCCATACAGGATGAGCGCCGCGAAGAGCAGTGGCGTGCTCTCAACGAAGACGACCGCCAAGATGGAGGCGATGGACAATGGGACGAGAACGAATACGAGTGGTTTTTTCTTGCCCATCTTGTCTGATAGATAACCGATCAATAGTGCCCCCGGAATAGACGCCCATGGGACGAGTGACGAGATGAAGCCGACATCACTGCCTTGGAAGCCACGCTCTACTTGTAAGTATTGCGGGAGCCAAGTGAGAATCATGAAGAATCCATAAAGTGAGCAGAACACCATGACAAATGTCGCGAGCAAGTTACGATTTTTGAACAGGCTCATGATTGAGAAATCTGATTTTTCGACCGTGTTCGCGACACGTTCTGGTCGCTTCTCTTTGACGACGTACCAAATCAAAATCCCTGTTAAAATCGTCGGGATCGTCATGAAGTAAAATGGCGTTCGCCAACTCATGCCGAGCTCGAGTGTCAAATAACTCGATGAGATATAGCCGAGTGAGATACCGAGCGCCATACCACTGTTGATGATGGCAGTCCCGATCGTTAGAAACTGCTTCGGAATCGCCTCAGACGACAACGCGTATTGAGGACCGTAATACGTTCCTTCTCCGAGTCCTGTGATCGCTCGGGCGATCATGAATAAGAGAAATGTCGAAGCCAGTCCGGTGATCCCGGTGAATAGTCCGAACAAAATAAATCCAGGAACTAAAATTCGTTTGCGTCCAAACTTATCACCAAGTGAGCCCGAAGGAATTTGGGCGATGGCATAAGTGAGGAAGAATACACTGTTGACCAATCCGAGCTGGGCGTTGTTCAACCCGAACTCTTGGGCCAGGTTCGGCATGACCGGGTTTAAAATTGTTCGGTCGGCGTACATAAACATCCAACCTAAGAAAAATACCGCGATGACTTTCCACCAATACGGGATTCGTTCCTTCTTCGCTTCAAACGAAGGTTGAGACACTGGGGATGTACTCATGGGGTTACTTCCTTTCTGTATTTTGGTATCGCTTACAACCCCACTTTACGTGTCAGCCCATAAGAAACGCATAAACAGAACGGGTCTTGCCGTAACAATTCCATAAAAAAAAAGCACCCTAAGGCGCTTAAGAGAGTAACGCGTATCCGATACCGGGATACGTTTTTAGTTGATCGGCAGCCTCTAGAGCCCCAGCTGCTTTAAATTTCTTTCGGATGCGTCCAATCGTGACACGCAAATACTCGACTTCCCCGCCATATTCCGGTCCCCAAACAGCTTGAAGTAGCTCACGATGTTGGACTACTTGATCTAAATGCTTTACGAGTTCTGACAGGAGCGAGAACTCATTTTGGGTCAATTTGACTTCTTGCCCTTGATGAAACACTCGGTTGCGCAGACGATCGATTTCCAAGCCTTTTATCTCGACCGTATTCTCTAGCGCCTCACTCACCTTCGTCCGTCTCAATACGGCTTTCACCCGGGCGAACAGCTCGTCAAGCGCAAATGGTTTTGTTAAATAATCATCCGCTCCTAAATTTAGTCCATCCACCTTATCTTTTGCCTGACTTCGAGCAGTCAACAAAATGACCGGAACGTCCGAGACTGTCCGGAGACGGCGTAACACTTCAAATCCGTCCATATTAGGCATCATAATATCGAGCAGTACTAAATCGACTTGACGGCGATCGACATCCTCCAAAAAAGAGGAACCGTCTGGATAGTCATAGACCGAGTACCCGAGCGACGATAAATTGGCCGCCACGAATCGTGCAATTTTCTTCTCATCCTCTACAATCGCAATCGTCTGCATGCTTCAATCGTCTCCTTTCGGTAGTTCAAGAAAGAATCGAGTCCCCCGCCCGAGTTCACTCTCAGCCCAAATCTTTCCGCCATGGGCTTCAATGATGCCTTGGCATATCGCCAATCCGAGCCCGGTTCCTCCTTTTCGCCGTGTCGACTTCATTTCGACTTGATAAAACCGGTCGAAAATCCGTTCCAAATGATCATGGCGAATGCCAATCCCTTGATCTTCAATGACGAGCGTCCAATCCGTATCTGATTCATAAGATTGGATGTGAATGGTTGGCGGGCCGTCACTATAACGAACCGAATTGGTCAACAAGTTGACGAGCACTTGACGGAATCGATGAAAATCGACCTCGACGACGGGCGGACCTTGCCAGTCATAAGTCGTATGCGCATCAATTTGTAGCTCATGAATGATTTTTTCCACGTAAGGCTTCAAGAGGACCGCCTCAATCTCGACCGGAAAGTTGCCCGATTCAAGCTTCGTGATGTCGAGCCAATCATCAATCAGCTGACGAATCCGTTGAGAATCTTCTTGAATCCCTTGCAGCAATTCATGACGGAAAGGCGCTTCCCACGTCACGTCTTTTCGCATCAGTGTCTCGACACTGCCACGGATGTTTGTGAGCGGTGTTTTGAACTCGTGTGAGGCGAGCGAGATCAGATTATCTTTTAACTGGTCAATCTCGACTTCACGCGTCACATTTCGGACGATATACCCTTGTCCGATCGAGTTAGCTGCATCGACTACAGAGAACGGCTGAATTTGAAAGATCTGCTCGTCCACTAATAACCGCAGGGGTTCTCTCTCCATCCTGTACTCGTCCATGAGCTTCTCCCAGTCTTCAGCCCGGCTCGATGCGTGGAGGTCGAAATAGACTTCCATAAAACGATTCACATATTCAATCTCACCGTCTTCATTCAATACGATGACACCTTCTGACATGCTGCTTAACGTCGCATGCCACAACGCATTTTGTTTCGTCGTTTCATCCACGAGGAGCTTATTGTCCAACAACATGGAGAAAGCATCCGCTAGCGTATGCAGAAAAATATCCTCCCGTTTCGAAATCGTCTGATTCATCGTTAATCCAACGAGTAACATCCCGCTGGCTTGCCCGCCATAGTAGAGCGCATTGACTTGGAAGCGATAGGCGTCTTGTTGCGTTTCGATGAATTCATATAAGCTTTCTTGGGATAAAATCGCGTCTTTTGATATGACCTGGTTCGGTAACGATACAAATAACGGATAAGGCAAGATTGCTGATACCTCGTGCAACGTACTCTGCACGAGCGCAATCGTGTCTGGCGCATGACGAAACGATGTCATAAATTGATTGAGTGCCTGTAACTCAAGATTGTTTTGTTCGAGTTCATGCGTCCGCAACTTAACTTTTTCTTCAAGCGCGTCGTTCAACTGCCTCAAGTTTTCTTGTCCGGATCGGACATCATCCGCCATCACAGCAAACTGTCTGGCCAATCCAATGATTTCTTTTGGGGCATGAATTGATTTTAAATGAGCGACTACATCCGGTGCCTCGGCACGCTCGACCATCAACTCGGTCTGATTGACAAAATCGGCGAGCGATTGATTCAGTTTTCGGGATAGGACCAATCCGAGCACGAGCATGATTGCCGCGACGATTAAAAACAGGATCGTATTTGGTAGTAACGTGTTGACTGTTGCAGCTAAAATACTGCCGACCGGACGCGCGATCCAAACCGTCCACTCATACTTCGGGACTTCCGCATAAGTAGCGAGCTGTGATTCTTTCTTTTCTTCATCATAAACACGCCATACATTTCCCCACAGTAATGTACCCGCCTCATTCGGGTTCGTTGAAATCGTTTTCACTTCAGTCGATGGGTATTCGTCCGGATGAAACACGACTTGATTACGATCATCGACGATGACCGGGTATTGCTGTTCGTTAAAATTGTTAGCAATGAGCGTTTCGCCAATCCCGTCCAAATTGAGTGCACCTAGCACATAACCTTCCATGTCCTCTCGTTCATTGAAAATCGGTGTCGCAATCACAATCAGTGGTTTTCGACTTCCGCCTCTTCCTTGAAACACATGTGACACGTAAGTCGTTTTACTCGATTGAATGCGTTCAAAGTAAAAGCGACTGCTAAAATCCAATCCGATGTTCGAGACACCGTCCTCATTGTTCATCGGCGAAAATGAGGTCGTCTCCCCTTCCGAATCAGCAATATAGAGATTTTCGAAGCGTGGATTGTGTCGTTTAATATTGTCGAGCATCGCTTGCTCCCATTCTCCCGATCGAGCAGTCGCACGAGATAAACGGATATTGACCGCAGCCGTTTGAATGACTTGACGGCTTTGTTCGATATAATCGAACACAATCGATTGCATCTGTTTCGTCGCAACTTCTTGTTGAGTAAATTCATCTTTCACGTTTTGGACCGTGTCCGCCAAATAAATCACAAGTGAGAATAGGCCCGAAACGAGTATAAGTAATATGAAATCAAACAAAAGTCTTCCTCGAAATGTCTCTCGCATCACCCGAATCCGGTGTAGCATTTCCTATCACCACCTATAAAAAAAGAGTAGCACGGTTTATGCTTTTTTTAGATATTCCATCGGGTTTTTTATGTTTTTGTTATGGCGATGTCGTGACAAAAAGGTTGACCATAAATGGCCAACCCGTTTGTCTTATCCCCGGCTCCTCCGTGTCACAGCGACCCCGCCGAAACCGCTGATGATCGCGATATAGAATCCTAAATCATAAAACCAACCGGTGTTGTTCACTTCATAGACGCGATACGTATCATTGAACAACCCTAAAATCAGTGACACCGGTGCGATCCAGCCGTGCCAGACACCCCAAAAGAAGCCGGCCGGGTCCGTCGTGTAGGAGCCGTCACCCGGCACGCAGCCGCCGAGGACGACAACCATCCCGAGCATGATGGCCAATAAACCGATTCGTTTCATATAAATCCCTCCTCGTATTCCTATTCCCCGTTTCCAGTGAACTACTTACCACTTGTTTGCTTCGCAAATTGAAGTGGGAGCTTCTTGGGAAGACCGTGCTCTTACCAGCCACGGTTGTAGACCAAGCTCGTCGGGCAGTCCCTGCCCTGAAGTGTTTCAGTCGGCGAGACCCAACAGGTTGAGGCTCGCGTTGACGTCGCGGTCATGGTGCGCGCCGCATGCGGCGCATGTCCACTCGCGGACGTGCAGATCCTTCTTGCCGCCGTTCTCGCCGCAGGCCGAACAGACTTGAGTCGAGGCGAACCACGGGTCGGCCTGAATGAGCGTCCGGCCGTGGAACCTGCATTTGTAGGCGAGCTGGCGGACGAACTCGCCCCACCCGGCGTCCCCGATCGACTTCGAAAGGCGGCGGTCCTGCATCATCTCCCTCGGCTTCAGCGTCTCTACCACGACGACTTGGTTCTCGTCGACGATGCGTCGCGACAGCTTGTGGAGGAAGTCATGTCGGCGGTTCCGTACCTGCTCATGTTTCTTCGCGAGGATGAGCCGGGCCTTCTCGCGGTTCTTGCTGCCGGGCTTTTTGCGGGAGAGCGCACGCTGCGCCCGTCTCAGCCGTTCCTCGGCCTCGCGCAGGTTGCGCGGGTTCGGGACCTTCTCCGTGACGAGCGCGTCGTTCGTCATGACGGCGAAGTGCCCGAGGCCGAGGTCGATCCCGATCTTGTGCTCGGCCGGGACCCGGGGCTCGTCGGGCTGCTCGACGAGGAGCGACACGAAGAACTTGCCCGTCTTCGTCATCGACACGGTCGCCGACCGGATGACGCCGTCGAAGATTCGGTGCTGTGTGAAGCGGATGAACCCGACCTTCGGGAGCCGGACCCGGTCCCCCTCGATGCGGATCGTGCCGTGCTGGTTGTTCGTCGTGTAGGACGCGCGCGCTTTCCGTCTCGACTTGAAGACCGGAAAGCCGGCCGTCCCGGCGAAGAACTTCGCGAACGCCGTGTCGAGGTGAAGCTTCGCGTTCGCGAGCGCGAGGCTGTCCGCCTCGGCGAGGAACGGGAACAGGGGCTTGTACGAGGCGGGTGTCGGTGGCTTCCGCTTCGGCCCGTTCCCTGCCTTCGCCTCCTCGTGGATGGCGATGCGGTCCTCGAGCAGCTTGTTGTAGATAAAGCGGGCGCAGCCGATCGTCTTGACCAGGAACTCGGCCTGTGCCGCCGTCGGGTGGAGCCTGTATTTGTAGCCCTTCAGCATGTCTGCGCCTCCTCTCGGCCGATGATCGTGATGAACGCCTTCCTCATCCGATACCCGCGGCGGGGGAAGGGAAATCTGACGGAATCACGAACTTTTGTTCGCGGTATCTGTCACAGGGGTGGCCAAGAGGTTTATGTACGGGCGAGAATTCTCCCACCTACGCTGGGCCTCGCCCCAGACGCTTAGAGGTGGGAGAATTCTCGCTTAATTATGTTAAAAAAGCACTGACCGAAGTCAGCGCCAAAGCTGGACCGTGTTCGCGAACTCGATATCGGTCGCGATCTCACCGTCGAGGGCGTGCAAGTCGAAATCCTCCCCGTCGAGCCACGTCTGAAAATCAAAGATGACCGGGTCGCGGTCGCCGCCGAGGGCGAACCACGTCTCGAGCGTCTCCGGGAAATAGGCGGCCGTATGGATCGTCCCAGCCCAACTTTTATACAGCTCCGAAAACACACCTTTATCCGAATCGTTCATGAGCCGGAACGCGCTCTCGGCGTCTTGGACGATATGTTGATACATCTTGATCTCCATCATCCGCCGCGTCGAGTCGTCGAGATGGTAACGGTTCTCGTGCTGCAACAGCTCGAAATGGTTCGTGCAAATGTTCGACTCGCGGACACGGATGTCGCGCGGGGTCGCTTCGATGACACGTGTATTTGACGACTTGTCATGGACGACATACGTGAACGAGCCACGGTGCGGAATCTCTTTCAACAGATCGACCGCTTCTTCGACCGTCGCGCACGTCTCGAGGATCATCCGTCCGATCATCTGGCAGACGAAACCGTCGCCGGGACGGCGGCGGTTGATGAAGTTGTAGCCCATGGCGAGGCCGCGTTCGTTCATTCCGTCCATCCGCCCGGTGACGCGCGAGACGGGTCCGATGACGGCGTAGCCCTCGTCCGGTTGGAACACGTTGTAGCGCCCGTCATACGTCATCGGATGATAGTCGTAGTTGCGGACGAGGAAGTTGTCCCCTGTCAAAATCGAGCAGCCGCTGATCGGGTTATTGACCCGGAAATGACCGAAATGAAGGAGCGTATCGCCGAGCGTCAGTTCGAGCTCATCCTGCAGGCCGAGCAGTTCTTCCCAAATCCTCGGGGCGAACCGGTCGAACGCTTGTTTCGCCTCGCGCTCGTCAATCTCAAACCGGGGGACGCGCAGCTTCCACTGATCGGTCCGGTTCTCGAGCAGCTTGCTGCGCTTGATATATTCACCTTGAAAGCGGCCAAAGTCATAATGACTGCCGCGGAATTGTGTAAGTTCGCTTGAGACACGTTGCATGAAAAAACCTCCCTTGCGCCCATTATAGCGGACGCGTAGGAGGGATGTCTGACTTGAAGCTGTTCATAGTTTGAACTGACGGCTCATCTGTTGCATGTCTTCCGCGGTGAGCGACAAGTCTTTGACAAGACGGTTCATCGTCTCGCTCGTCGCCGACATCTGTTCGGTCGAGGCGGCCACTTCCTCGTTACCGGCCGTGCTCTCTTCTGAGATCGAGGCAATGTCTGAAAGACCGCGCTTGATGTCTTCTTGGTTTGTCTTGACGCGACCGAGCTGTCCTTGCATCGACCCGGTCAGCCGCTGCATCTCACGGACACTCGCCTCGATCTCATTGAACGCCTGCTTCGTCGCCTCGAGCGTCCGTCTGCCGTCTTCGGCGGCGTGCATACTGTCAGTGAACGTCTCGCCGAGCGCGATCGAGTTCCGTTTAACGCTGCCGACGATCTCTGAGATCTCACTGACCGATTGGGCGACGCTGTTCGACAGACCGCGAATCTCGGAGGCGACGACGGCGAACCCTTTCCCGTGCTCCCCGGCACGGGCCGCCTCGATGGCCGCGTTCAAGGCGAGCAAATTCGTCTGTTGCGAGATCTGTCGGATGATCGTGACGAGCTCCGTCACTTCGTCCGCCTGTTGCTCAAAGTCTTTCACTTGGCCTTGCGACTCATTTACTTGCGCATGGATGTTCGTCATCTTCCCGACTGCGTCTTCCATGAGCTGCAACCCTTCCGTCGTCGCCCGACTGACGACTTCCGCTTGCGTGCTCACGCCGTGCCCGTCCGTCGCCGTTCGTTCGACAAGTTCCGAAAACTCGTTCATATGTCCGTACAGCTTCATCGTGAGCACACTCTGATTCTCGACCCCCCCAGCGATTTCTTCCATTGTGAACGCAATCTGTCGCGATGCGTCGTTCACTTCCTCTGAGATGCTCGCGACGTTGCCACTCTCATCCCGGACCGTCTGTGCTGACGTCTGTAGGTTTGAGATCAATCCTTTCAACATCTTCGTCATTTGGTCCATCGACGCGGTGAGACGCTTGATCTCATCGTTGGCGCGCAATTGAATGTTATCCATCTCAATCGACGCCGTCGCCAAGTCGCCACCGGCGATGTGCGTTGCGACGCGTTCGAGGTCACGAAGCGGACGTAATTTCCAACCGAGGTAACGCCAGATGATGACCGAGGCGAGACCGAGCAAGATGACGAGTCCGATGAGTACCGGGGGCAGACTTTCACGTAATACGTCAGTCGTGACCGCCGCAACATCGGCCGCGCTTTTGTCGATGCCGATGACACCGATGACTTCACCCCCTTGCTTGATTGGGACGAGCACCGTCATATAGGTCCCAAACTCCGGGTCTTCGACAATCGGCGTCGTGCCGGTCCCGCCTTCAAACGCCGGCTGTGCGTCTTCGAGCGAAGTTGCAGACACCGGTTCCCCAATCTCGGACGCGTCTGTCCCACTCATTCCATCTACAATAATTTGTAGCTCCTCACCCTCCAATGCAAGCGTGTAGACGTACATCGCCCCGATTTGCGTGCGGTACGTATCGAGTTGTTCCCGAAACTGCTCGAATTGTTCATTCTTCTCCGGATTTTGTAAAAACGCCGCATACGCGTCCGCATCTATCGCCTCACTGATTCGGGCGGCGTCTTCTAGCAAGACGGCCTGCATCGAACTGAGCACCGTATGTTTCGTACTCACGTATTGAGTGACCCCGAATATGACGATGAGTAGCGTCACAAAGGCGAGCATCGCCGCGAGAATCCGATTTTGTAGTGACTGTGGTTTATTTTGTTTCATAAATTCCCCTCCTAGTTCCTTATTGGTTATATCGGAGGAAACTAAAAAAGAGTAAACAAAAAACGGATGATTTTCGACAAAATCATCCGTTTTTTTATTTATTTGTCGAATTAACGGCTTCGAGCGGCATCGAGACTTCCGCCTCACCTTCTTCTCCGATGTGGAACAATGGGAGTGTCGTCGGCACGAACAATTCTGGGTTCATGTCGGCTTGATAAACGTATGTCCGCACGTCACCTTCACGCTCGGCGACGATTTCACCGAACGGGATCGGTACGCGCGTTCCATCGACTTCGTAGCTGATCACCGTCGTCGGATCGAGCCGACGGTCTTCGAGCATTCGGATCGTGAACAGCATCGTCGAGCTGTTCGTCCGCTCGAGCGACACGGCAATCGACTCAGACTGTCCGGCCCGCTTGTCGATCATCGAATCGCCCGCCGTCTGTTCGAAGACGACGTTCTCTTCTGTCGCTTCTTCTGTTTTCATCTGTTGGCATCCGACGATCGTTGCTAATCCAAGCATCAAGGCAATCACTAATACACGCATCTCGTTTCCCCTCACTTCAGGGCGAAAGTCAGTTCTGCAACACACGCCACTTCTCCGTCGACCGTCGCTACGGCACGTCCTTTACCGATCGGACCACGCACCTTCAAGATCTCGACCTCGAGGCGCAACTGGTCGCCCGGGACGACTTGACGTTTGAAGCGACAGTTGTCGATGCCGGCGAAGAACGCGAGCTTACCTCGGTTCGACTCTTGTTTGAGCATCGCGAACGCACCGACTTGGGCCAGTGCTTCGACGATCAAAACGCCCGGCATGACGTTATAGTCTGGGAAATGTCCGTTGAAGAATTCTTCGTTCGCCGTCACATTTTTTAAACCGACGGCCCGCTCGCCTTCTTCGACCTCGAGAATCCGGTCGATGAGCAAGAACGGGTACCGATGCGGGATCACTTCTTTAATCTGTTCAATCGTGTACATGGTTCCACCACCCTTATGATGTTAGCCAGAAATCGGTGATATGGCGCCACGTGTCGATGTTGAACACGTCTCTCCACTCGCCTCCGCCAATCACGCTGTACCCGATAATGGCACCGATCGCGAGCATCGCGGCGGCCAAGATCAAGACAACGATGATGCGTAACAAGATCGGGAAACGGCGGTTGTTCGACAAGCGCTTTCGCTCCGTCCGCTCTTTAGGCTCTTTTTCTTCCGAGCCCTTCTGTTCTTCGTTCGTCACGTCCATTCATCCTTTCAGCTGATCTGATTATAACATATTAGTACCAGGTATTAAAATTGTTTCATAAGTTCTTTATAAGTGTAACGTATCTAGAAATGTCGAACAAGCGCCCCGTCCTCTAGCAGTCGAGCGTCCGTGCGAAAAAAGATACGGCTTGCCCTAAATAATATGCTAACGTGAGGGTATTCATTGTAAAAGGAGGATTCATTTCATGTGGAAAGAGTTCAAAGACTTTGCAATCAAAGGTAATGTGATCAACCTTGCTGTCGCCTTCATCCTCGGGGCCGCCTTCACGGCGATCGTCACGTCGCTCGTCAACGATATCTTCATGCCGTTCCTCGGCATCCTGATCGGCGGCATCGATTTCTCGACGCTCGCAGTCACCGTGCTCGGCGTCAGCGTCACATACGGCAACTTTCTGCAAGAGATCGTCAAGTTTTTCCTGATCGCTTTCGCCTTATTCATGATGGTCAAAGGGATCAATCGCCTGAAGCGCGAGCAAGCGGTCGAAGAGACGCCAGAGCCAGAGTTGTCGCGCGAAGAACAGTTGCTCTCCGAGATTCGCGATTTGCTTAAAAACCGTCCGCTATGAGTCATTCGTCTGAGCCGTCACGGTTTAGACGTTTTTTCAATTAGTCGAAACACCCGGCTGACCGCGTTCGTCAAGAGCGGTGCCGCTTCCATCATCGCCGTCTCAAGCGTCATGACCCGGGAAATGATCGGGAAAATGGCTTCAATCCCGACTTCCGGGAGTGCCGTCATGTCGGTCTGGCCGGTGAAGACGATTGTCGGTACATGATGTGTTCGTGCGAGGCGGGCCAGACCGTATGGCGCTTTCCCGTGCAGTGTCTGTTCATCGAACTTACCTTCCCCCGTGATCAACCAATCGGCCCCATGTAGCTGCGCGTCAAACGATGACCAACGCATCACTTCCTCGATGCCATTCACGTACGTCGCCCCGAGTTGGTACATCGCAAAACCGATGCCACCAGCTGCTCCCGCCCCGGCGACCGTCGTATCGGCGCGATCGAAACAAGCAGCGTAAGCGCTCATCAAGTCGTCATAGCGGGCGACGTCACTTGGTGCCAGACCTTTTTGTGGACCGAACACGGCCGCCGCGCCCGCATGTCCGAGGAGCGGGTTCGTCACGTCCGAGGCGATTCGCCACGTGACGTGCTTCGCCTCCGGCATCAGACCGGACCAGTCGACGCGCTTCACGCGCTCGAGTCCGTGCGGGAACGGTTCGAGCACTCGTCCGGACTCATCGAGGAAACGGACGCCTAGCGCTTCGAGCACGCCCTTGCCACCATCAACAGTCGCACTGCCGCCGAGACCGATCGTGATGCGCCCCGCTCCGCGTTCGATCGCTTGTCTGAGTTGCATCCCCGTCCCGTAAGAACTGTACCGCCACGGGTCGAACCGATTGACGAGCGTCAATCCGGACGCTTCCGCCACTTCGACGACCGCTTCTCGTGTTGCTTCGTGCCATCCGTAGCGCGCCTGACGGACCCGTCCGTCGAGCGCAGTCACTTCCTGTTCGACCGCATTCGCTTCCGGATGTGTCGCCAGCCAGGCGTCGAGAAACCCTTCGCCCCCGTCCGATACGGGGATCTCTACGACGTCATGTTCCGCAAGCGCCCGTCGCACCGCCCGATTCGCTTCCTGACTCGTCAGCGAGCCTTTGAATGAATCCATCGCCACAACAATTCTCATACCGTTCCCTCCTTCACCTCATTATAAAATAAAAACCGCTCCTCCGAAGAGAAGCGGTCAATGTTATGGGCGAAGTGACGTCACGAGCCCCATCATCTGGTCGCTCATCGACAGCGCCCGGGAGTTCATCTGGTAGGCACGCTGTGTGATCGTCATATCGGTCATCTCTTTCATCAAGTCGACGTTCGATGATTCGAGCGTTCCTTCTAATAAGAGATTCCCGACTGGACGGTCGACTTCGATGTCAAGATCAGCCGAATAGACGTTGTTCCCAAGCGGACGAAGTTCCGACGTGTTGCGCACCTCGACGATGTCGAGGCGCCCGAACTCTTCTTCGACGCCGTTCACGCTGGCGACGAGGACCCCGTCTTGACGGACGCGATGATTCGTCGCTTCGTTCGGTGTGACGATGCGATTGCCATCTGCACCGAGAAGTGCGTTGCCGTTCACGTCAGAAAGTGTCGTCCCGTCATTGCCGACCGAGAGCTGCATGTTGCCGCTCCGGGTCACACCGATCCCGTCTTCCGTCTCGACGACGAAAAACTGGCGGCTTGCCTGCAAGAAGACATCAAGACCTCGGTCCGTCTTCTTGATTTGGCCGATGTTGAACTGTTGGGAGATGTCACCGACATGACCGCCGACACCGATGCGGATCCCGTTCGGTGTATCGCGGCCGACTTCAAGTTCGGCCCGAGGCTGATTGTCATACGCTTGCGAAAGGAGCGAGGCGAAGTGACCTTGCTGGCGTTTAAAGCCGACCGTGTCGACGTTCGCGATGTTGTGGCCGGTCACATCGAGCTGACGTTGAAGCTGGGCTAGTGACGAGACCGAGTTATAAATGGACTGCATGGGTTTCCTCCTTATCGAATCCGAGCGATTTCGATGGCCCGCTCGGCACTCTTGTCATACGCCTGGACGACTTTTTGGTTTGCCTCGAACTGACGGTACGTCACCATGAGGTCAGCCATCGTCCGGTCGAGGTCAACGTTTGCTTCTTCGATATAGCCTTGTTGGAACTGGACGTTCGCAGCGGGATTTGCTCCCCCGTTGACGCGATAGTCGTTCCCGACTTGTTCGAGCGTGGCTAAATCATCGATTTGAACCGCCCCGAGCGTCGCTACGTCCTGACCGAGCGACGTGATTTGACCGTCGCCTGACAATTCGAAGTCACTAGACGGCAACTGGATGCGTTCACCCGTATCAGACAAGATGTACCCACCATCTGCCGAGCGGAGGAACCGCTCATCGTCGACCGAGAAGCGGCCGTTCGTCGTATAGAGCGCCTCCCCGTTCTGTTCGACCGCGAACATGGCGGCGCCTGTGAAGTCAGCCGGAACTTTCAAATATACGTCGGTCGGGCTATCCGTCGCCGTGACGCTGCCAGCAGAGAAGCGTGGCATCGTTTCCTGCAAATACACGCCGGTCGAGAGCGTGCCGACCTCGCCTTGGACGCGCGAACGGTCGTTACCAGGATGGCTCACCTCGGCGAGCAATAGTTCAGGGAACGACCGGACGACACCGTTTGATGCCTTGAAGCCCGGAGTCCGAACGTTTCCAAGGTTGTTGCTCAATATCTCTTGTTGCCGCTGAAGCGCGTTCATCGCACCCGCCGCCGTATAAAGTCCACGTAACATGTTCGTCTTCCCTTCATCCTTAAAGTTTCTACTTCTTATATCGTACCAAAGGAAGGAATCATTCACCCTTTTTCGAAAAAATGCATAAAAAACTTCTTAGTCGTCAATACGAGACAAAGCCCACTTCAGTTTGACTGAAGTGGGCTTTGTCTATGCAATCATTCAACAATCGGCAATTCGACGATGATCGTCGTCCCTTGTTCTGGTTTAGAACGGACTGAAATCGTTCCGCCGTGTGATTCGATGATTTCTTTACAGATGGCGAGCCCAAGGCCGGTGCCTCCAATGTTGCGGCTCTGTTCATTCTGTACGCGATAAAACTTTTCGAATAGTCGCTCGGCGTCTTCTGCCGTCACCCCGATGCCCTCGTCTTCGATGGCGACGCGGATGACGTCCCCTTCACACGATACGTTGACGGCAATATTCCCGCCGTCGGGTGAATATTTGATGGCGTTGTTCAAGATGTTCGAGAACACTTGGCGTAGTTGGGCCGGGTCCCCTGAGACGCGTATTTCCTCGTCACACTCGAAATGGAACGCATGCAGCTCGGTCGACCCCGCATGAACCTCAAGGACGTCCGATAGGAGATCGAACAAACTTTCGACTTTAAAGGCTTGCTCGACTTTTCCCGCTTCCATCTTTTGAACGTCAAGCAGGTCGCTGACGAGCCGTTCGAGCCGTCTCGTCTCGCTGCTGATCATCCCTAGGTAACGCTTGCGTTTCAGTTCATCGACGTGACGGTGCTCGAGGAGCTCCGTGAAGCCGAGGATGGATGTCAAAGGCGTCCGCAGTTCGTGAGATACGGTCGCGACCAATTCAGTTTTCAACCGATCGACCTCAATCTCTTTCGTGACGTCGCGCAACACAAAGATAACACCAACACGTTCGTCCTGCAGTTCGATTGGTTCGGCGTACATCCGTATGATACGTGTTCCCCCTTGCATCGAGTACGTAAACGTCTCATCGAATATTCCTTCGTGCTTCGCTCGATTTGTGAACCGGTTGAGACCTTCCTGATCGTCGATTTGATCCATGAACGGTCGGTAAAACTCTTCAATCGGATAGAGACTTTGGCGATCATCAAACGGGATCGGTTGTTCGTACAGATCAAACAACGCCGCATTGGCATACCTTTGCCCTGTGTCCGTCTTAACAAATACAATCGCGTCTCGCATCGTATGAACGATTCGTGCCGTCTTCTCTCGTTCCCGCTCCAATTCATCATGCTGTTGGATGAGCGAGCTCGACATCGCATTGAACGATCTTGAAAGCTGCCCCACCTCATTTTGAAGCGGATCGACCGGGACGAGCAATGCGTGCGGATCGACCGCCAACCGTTCGCTGTTCGTGATGAGTGCCTGGAGCTGGTTCGTCAACCGGACGATATACGGTTGCAGACTGATAAAGAGCGTAAACAGGGCGCCGAGTAAGATGATGAGCCAACTCCATTGGGCTTTGGCGAGCTGTTCAGATAACGACTCACGCAGTCCCGTTTCTTGGAAGTCAAGTTCGGACCGATAATCGGTGAATATCGATTCCATGTCGACGATGCTCGCGCTCATATCGGCCGCGTTAGTCGGCTTCAATTTGAATCGTGTCTGGTCCGAGCTCGCGTTTTGCGGCATGAGTTGGCCAATGGTCGCCATCTGCAAGAACGGCTCATCGACTTCTCCGTTCGCCTTGGCAATCACGTAACGCTCGAGTCCGGGCATGACCCGGGACGTATAGATTGTGAAAAGGAGACGGGCTTCAGTCGCGAACGTCACTTCTTCTGCGCTCGCGGCGCTTTGTTCGAACCACGTCGTCTGTTCGTCGATCCGGCCTTGTGCCGCTCGTACTTCATCTAGCAGTGACGCCTCACCGAGCAGGACGTGCCCGCGCATCTCATACTGCATCGATTGCCACGTCTCGAACAAGTCGGTCGCACGCGCCCGTTGTTCACTGATCCGCTCGAGTTCAACCATCGTCTCATCGATCGCCTGTTGCGTATAAAAATAAGTCCCGAGCGAGGGAACGGAAATTAAAACGATGAGAACGTAGAACACCGTTAGGACTTGCCGGCTAATCCGTTGTTCGATCCAGTGTTTCATACATGGCCTTCTTTCCGTATCAGTTATATTTTATTTATTTACGTTCGCTATTCACATAAGCTAGATTCGTGTATTATAATTAGATGTTAGACACTATTATTCTAAAAAATGTAGTTTTTTTCCTGACCTAGTAACAGTATAGCAATGACTTCTCACAAGAAACTCACAAATAGCGAAGGGAACATGCTGATGACCCCTAAATATATCGGGCTGACGCTGTTGATTCTCCTCCTGGCATTGACAGGTGGGCTCACGTTCACACGCGGGCAATCGATTGACAGTACAGCTACCGTCATCCAAGGAACTGCCGACTTGAGCGCTTCCGAAGTGACTGACACAATCGTACGTCTTGACGGGACTTGGCGTTTTCAATCGAGCCTGCTCGACCAAGTCGACCGTCAGACGTATCGCAACGTCCCGTACGTGACCCCACATCAAGTGGCGACGTACGAAGTGGACGTCTCTCTCCCGCCTGGCCAGTACGCGTTACGCGTCCCGAGAAACCACCCGCATATCCGTCTCGCAATCGATGGTGAAGCGGTATCTCCCGTCTATTCGTCGACACCCGATTCACGGCATGCCTATCTCGTCTTACTCGATACGCACACGCCCGATTTTCGCTTGACGATGCAAGTGACCAGATCGGATGAACGCACAACCGGCATCCAAGACAGTCTGCTCATCGGTCCGACGAGCAGTATCATGGCCCTCCAAAATAAATTTTTCACCTACGATTTTATTATTATTTTGATTTCACTTTTAATTTTTTCATTCTATGCGATTGTCTTTATGTTCCACCGGAAAGAGTCACTCTATCTATATGGTGCCGCCTTCTTCTTCTTGATCGGCTTGTCGCTGTTGACACGTGATCAAATGATCATATTCGAATTCATCCCGGCCATGACCTACGTCGTTGCCCATAAGTTCAGTATGATCACAGGACTCCTTAGCTTGACCATGCTGATCGGATTCGCACTCCGGCTCGAGCAAGTCCCGTTCAGCCGTTTCCTCTCCATCGCATCTTACCCACTCTACGCGTTCAGCTTGATCGCACTCATCATTCCGTACAGTGTACACGCGACGTTTGATTATGTTGCCTGGGTTTATGTACTCGTAATCGCCTTGTTTTGGACAGGACTCAATATCCATTGGCTATTCGAACGAAAAGACGATAGGTATCCGTTTGAATTTCTAATCTTTACGCTCGCGTTGGTCATCGGCTATATCGGCCAACTCATCTACGTGTTCATCACGCATCCGAACCAAGTGTTGTATTCGAACGTCCTGTCGCTCATCTACTTTTTACTCATGTTCATGTTGCTACCGGTTCATTTATCGACCGACAAAAAACAGAAGCGGGAAGTGCAGACGTTCGCCACACAAAGCGAGATCTCATTCTTCAACTCTCAAATCAAACCGCACTTTTTGTATAACACGTTCGGGAACGTGATCGCACTCTGCTACACGGCACCGAATGAAGCCGCACGCCTCCTTGGTCACTTGAGCACGTATGTCCGCTTCATTTTCGAGAACGGACGCACAGAGACAGATATTTCACTCCGGCAAGAACTCGCGGTGATCGATTCTTATTTGATGATCGAGCAGACGCGGTTCGACGGCGCCTTCACCATCATCAAAGAGATTGACGAGACCGTTCTCGACGCCCTCATTCCTCCACTCTTGATCCAACCGCTCGTTGAGAACGCGGTCCAGCATGGGTTGATGAAACAAGACGGCGTCAAACGTCTCATGCTATCCGTCCAAGACGCCGGCGATATGATCGATATCCGTATCGCGGATAACGGAGTCGGCTTTGACCCGAAGACAGTGCTTCACGAATTGAGCGGTATCGGCATCCCGAACGTCAAGAGCCGAATCGGTTACCTTCCTGACGCCACGTTTAAATTGAATTCTGAACACGGGGTCGGCACGAACGTGCACATTCGGCTTCCGAAACGAGAGAGGATGACAGTAACACATGCGGACGATCCTAATTGAAGACGAGCCCCATATTTTGAGGATGATGGAACGATTCATCCAAGCAGAACCGAATTTGAAATGGATGGGCTCGTTCCACGACCCCGTCCAAGCACTCGAATTTTTAACGACGCAAGAAGTCGATCTCGTCTTTCTTGACGTCGAAATGCCAAAGATGAACGGAATCGACCTCGCCAAGCGCCTGCCTGAGACGACACAAGTCGTTTTCACGACGGCACACAGCCAATACGCGGTCGAGGCGTTCGGGTTACAGGCGACCCACTATCTCCTCAAACCGATCACCGAAGAAATGATTCACGACCTCGTCCCGCTCGTCTCGAAACGGTATACAGAAACGCTTCAGCCCAAGCATCATCGGACGTGTACGATCCAATGTTTCAACAATTTCTCCGTCAAGACGCATGAAGGCGACCTCGTCAAATGGCCGACCCAAAAGACCGAAGAACTTTTCGCCTACTTGATTTACCATCGCGACAAGGTCGTCAATAAATGGCTCATCGCCGAGACGCTCTATCCCGATATCGATGATCCGCAACGGGCACTCCATAACGTCTATAACCTCATCTATCGCTTAAAGAAGACGCTTGCTGATTTCGACTTGAACATAACGGTCCAAACAATCAACAATGGCTACTCGCTTCATTTAGAGGACGTTTGTTCATGTGACTACCACGACTGGTTGAACACTGGTCAGACGGAAGCAAACACTCGCCTGTTCGTCGACAAAGATTACAAGTGGCACTAAAAAACTTCTTCCCGCTCGCGGAAGAAGTTTTTTTATCGTCCGATGAATCCGCCATCGACATGCAGATGCTGACCGTTGACCCACATTCCGCCATGTCCCATGAGAAATGAGACGTAGCGAGCCGTGTCTTCCGGTGTGCCGACCCGACCGTGCGGGAACAACGGCAGGAGTTCGTCACGTAACGCGGCGTCGATCCAACCCGAGTCGGTCGGACCCGGGTCGAGCGCGTTGACCGAGATGCCGTACTGGCCGACCCCGTTCGCAAGTGCCGGCGTGATGGCGATGAGCGCCCCTTTCGACGCGATGTAGGCCAGGTTCGATTCATCCGCCCCACCAGACACTAAAAACAGGATGCGTCCGTCCGTATGTCCCGCTCTCCGATACCGTTCGACGAATTCGAACGTCAAACCGAGCGTCCCTTCGTTATTGACTTGATAGTGGCGCCTTAGCGTCTCTATCGTGAACGTATCGACGCTCACGTGTCGCTCATACGTCGCGTTGTTGATGAGACGGCTCGGTACGCCGAGTGCTCGTTCAACGCGATCGAGAAGACCCGCTTCGCCCCCTGAAGCCAAATCATACGCCTCGTGCGCGACACGGGCCCCGAGACGCGTCAATTCGTCGACAAAGCGTGCGATGAAGCCCTGGTCTTCCCCGACTCCTTCCGTGCCGTCAAACGGGCTCCAGTGCGTCAAATACAGATCATGGCCTGTCGTGGCAAGCTGTCGGGCGATTGCCGCACCGATCCCTTGGCCGCGGCTGACGCCGGTGATGAGCGTAAGTGGTCGTGTCATTCAGTTATCCCCGTTTCATTGTTGATTTGATTAGAAAATATGGTCCCCAGTCTGCTTCGTGCGGGATGACGTATGTCCATGTATAGGCCGGGTCGACGATATACACGTCCGCATAGTCACCTGCCGCGACCGTCAAATCTTTCCGCACGAACGTTTGTGCTTGACTCAACTCGAGCTCGAGCACATCGTTGGAGTGTTCAAAAAACAAGAGGCACTTCCATTTCGCGGTATGGCGCAAGGCGACATCTGCCTCTTTTCCAACGAGACAGCCATCCATCTCTTCGACGAGATACTCCCAAAGATACGGTCGGTATTGACTCCGCTCTTCAATCAATACGAAACAATTCTTCCATTCTTCTCGTGCTTGTTCCCCTCGATTTTCGTACTCTGTGACCACAACCCCCTTAGCGGTCAGTCGCTCAATCAATGGATTCATCTTCGTTCCCCCCGGTCTCCTCCTCAGTTTATCCATTTTAAGGACAAGAGACCAACTTCTCCTTGCAAATCGAAGCGATGCCCTCAGTAAAAAAAAGAGAGGTACGACGCCCTTAAAAGACGTCGTACCTCTCTATTTCTAGATTTTACAATTTGAACTGAGTGGTTCGCTTATTTCAATCGATCTAAGTTCTCGAGCATGATGCCCGTACCGTGCGCGACGCTGAGCGTCGGCTCGTCGGCGATCATGACTGGCAAACCGACTCGTTCAGCAACGAGCTGGTCGATGCCGTGAAGGAGCGATCCACCACCTGTCATGATGATGCCGCGGTCGATGATGTCGGCCGCGAGTTCTGGCGGCGTCTGCTCGAGGACGCGCTTCGTCGCTTCGACGATCTCGTTCGCCGACTCAGCCATCGCTTCACGGAGTTCTTCTGACGTGATCGTTACTGTACGCGGAAGCCCACGCACCATGTCTCGGCCTCGGATATCCATCGTCTCGTTGCGCCCACCCGGGAATACGGTCGCGATCTCTTTTTTGATCTGTTCGGCCGTACGCTCACCGATGATGAGCTTGTGCTTGTCTTTGATGGCACGGAGAATGTCCGTATCGAACCGGTCTCCGGCAATCTTGATCGTTTCACCGCAGACGATGTCGCCCATCGAGAGGATAGCGACGTCGGTCGTCCCGCCCCCGATATCGACGATCATATGTCCAGCTGGCTTCCAGATGTCCATGCCCGAGCCGACGGCCGCTGCTTTTGGTTCCACGGCGAGGAAGACTTCTTTGGCGCCAGCTTTCTCAGCGGCCTCACGAATGGCTTTCGCCTCGACCGGTGTCACGTTGGCCGGTGTACAGATCAGCATCCGGATGCCACCGAAGAAGCCACGGACTTGAATCTTCTCGACGAAGTGGCGAAGCATCGCTTCTGTCGTCGCGAAGTCGGCGATGACCCCGTCACGGAGTGGACGGATGGCAACGATGTCGCCAGGCGTACGCCCGACCATCTGATACGCTTCCGAACCAACGGCGAGTACTTTCCCTGTCGAACGCTTGATGGCCACGACTGAAGGCTCGTCGAGGACGATGCCTCGGCCTTTCACGTGGATGACGACGTTTGCTGTTCCTAAATCAATCCCGATATCTTTTGAAAACATGGTGTGTAGGTTCCTCCGTTCGTTACTTCATTGAAAAGAGCGAGAAGAATCTCCTCGCTCCTATGAGTCTATTAATTAGTTGTTGACCAGTTCTTCAGCGATTTCGACAGTTCCTTCAATTCGCTCGATGTCGGCACCGAGTGCTTTAAGTTTCTTGTGGAAATCGACGTATCCGCGGTCGATATGGTATAAGTCACCGACACGAGTCTCCTCGTCGGCGATGAGTCCTGCGAGGACGAGCGCTGCCCCGGCACGAAGGTCTGTCGAAACGACTTCGGCACCTTGGAGGCGGACGCCACCTTTAATGATTGCTGAACGACCTTCAATCTTAATATCCGCGTTCATGCGACGGAATTCTTCGACATGCATGAAGCGGTTTTCAAACACAGTCTCCGTAATAACTGACGTGCCACCCGCTTTTAAGACGAGGGCCATCATTTGTGCTTGCATATCTGTCGGGAAACCAGGGTGTGGCATCGTCTTCAAGTCGATTGGTTTCAATACTTCTGGTCCAATGACACGCATACCTTCCGTCGTTTCTTCGAACTTGACGCCCATCTCTTCCATCTTCGAGATAAGTGGACGTAGATGTTCGCGCTCAGCTCCGATGACTTCAATATCGCTGGCTGTGATCGCAGCAGCGACGAGGAACGTGCCGGCTTCGATACGGTCCGGGATGATCGAATGCTCAGCACCATGCAACTTGTCTACGCCTTCGATGCGGATCGTTTCCGTTCCAGCACCGCGGACGTGAGCGCCCATACCGTTCAAGAAGTTCGCGAGGTCGACGATTTCCGGTTCTTTCGCAACGTTCTCGATAACAGTCGTTCCTTCAGCGAGAACCGCCGCCATCATGATGTTTTCTGTCGCACCGACCGATGGGAAGTCAAGATAGATCTTCGCACCTTTCAAGCGACCTTCAACTGATGCTTCGACGAAACCGTTGCCGATCACTGTCTTCGCGCCCATTGCTTCAAATCCTTTTAAATGGAGGTCGATCGGACGTGATCCAATCGAACATCCGCCTGGCATTGCGACACGCGCATGGCCAAGACGAGCAAGGAGAGGACCCATGACAAGGATCGAGGCACGCATTTTGCGAACGTACTCAAGCGGTGCCTCGTCTTTGATTGTGCCCGAGGCATCGACAGTGACTTCGTTGTTTGCTTCATCGAACGCGACCTCTGCACCGAGATGGCGAAGCACTTTATTAATCGTGTAAACATCAGCAAGACGTGGCACGTTTTGAAGTACCGATTTTCCTTCGCCTGCTAAAAGAGTGGCAACCAATGTTTTCAGTACGGCGTTTTTAGCTCCTTCAACACGCACAATACCTGACAATTTACGTCCTCCACGGACTACAATCAAATCCTTCATATCTCTCTTTGTCCTCCAGCTTCGTTGTTTTTTTATTTTATGCGTCGATATCCGTTTCCGGATGTGGTTATGTCGATTACTATGATGTTTTTTTAACGTGACGCCTCATCAGAAAAAAATAAAAATAAAATCATAATCTGTCCTGATGATTGGTCGTCATGTCAGACGAGTTTATCCTACATGATATACATATAGGAGTCGTTACAACAGGATTACAGTTTGTTAATGATTTGGAAAATCGACTGTAATGGTACGAGCGCCTGAGCCAATCGGATATACTCCAAAAAGAACTGGGCGATCAGAGAACCGAAGACGACGGCCACGAGGACACGCAAGACAGCGGCTTGCGGACTTCTCACTTGGTTGAGCACGCTCTCCCACTTAACTGGCATGAGTGCCCACCAAGCGACGTAGATCGCTACGACATAGATGACGAGCGATAAGACGGTGTTTAACATCCTCGATTCCCCTCTTTTCGAAATTTTGTACCATTTTTAATCATAGCACGTTGCGACAGAGAAAAAAAGACTTAGCATGATGATGATCAATCGAATCGTCTCATCCTATCAGCTCACTCTCTTTACATAAACCGCATATAAAAGGGACGTCATCGGCGCATAGCCTTTACTACAGTAATTGACGTCCCACCAAATTTTCAAACATTATTCCTTTTTTTCGTCCTGTGCGAGCGCCCAGCGGATCGCTTCGATATAGTAACGAGACCAATCTAGAGCCGTCTCGTCGACTGGCACAGTTAACTGCTCATATGCCTTCACCGATTCGAGCAGTTCATGCAACTTGTTCGGCTTACCGAGAAGTGCCTCTTTGACAACCGGTTCGACTGGGAGCTCGGCGATCAGCGTTTGCATCGTCTCGTCCAAAATGACGTCGAGTGAAGAGAAAATCCCGGTGATGAACGCATCAAACGGAGCTACCCCCGGAATTGTCTCATCGGCAATCAACTCCATCATCTTCCCACGGATAACGCTTTGCTTGATCAATTCTTTCGATTCAGACGTCTGCATCTCCCGAAGCAACATCAAATACGACCAACGCCGCATCTCGTCAAGTCCGATGCGGGCAACGGCTTGTTCGATCGATTGAATCGTCGTACGGCCCTTTTGATAGACCGTGTTCACCGACCGGAGCATCTTGTAGGACAGATCGACACTTCGTTCAATTTGCCCGGCGATGCGGCGGAAGTTCGGTTCTGGTTTATCAAGCTCCTTCAGCACCTCGACGAGCGTATTACGGAGCGGATGGACTTCCGCCCCATGAATGACTGTCGGACGACTGAAGAAATAACCTTGGAACATTTTATAGCCAAGCTCTTTCGCGATATCATATTCAAGCTTCGTCTCTATCTTTTCCGCAAGAAATTCGATCCGGTGTCCGAGCGCATCGATCAAGCGTTTCTGTTGATCGACCGGTGTCGCCTGATAATCGATTTTAATAATATCCGCAAGCCCGATCAACGGGCGGTATTTCTCTTCGAAGACGAAATCGTCTAAGGCGATCGTATAACCTTTCCGCCGAAGTGATCGCAGGGCGGCAAGTACTTTCTCGGTCGGTTCGACGTGTTCAAGCACTTCGATGACGAGAGATTGCCGCGGCAATAATGAAGGCACTTCCCCTTCGATCAAGTTCTGTGGAAAGTTGATGAACGCCCGCGTCCCTTCGGTCAATTCTCGAAAATTAAAGACGAGGTAGGCGTTATGGATCACGTCGGCGGTCGCAAGCGCATCGTCGACGTGTTCGAACATATTTTTCTCGCTGCGGCGATACAACAGTTCGTAGCCGCAGACACGTAGTTTCTGGTCAAAGATCGGTTGACGCGCAACGTAAACTTTCATCCATTTATCTCCTTTTTGATAGTTCCCACCTATATTATCGGACGACCCGTTCCTGCATTCCACTATTTGGACACAAAAAAACATGGTTCTTTCCACCTACATATAATGAAGGAAGCTGGTTCAAACGTCTGGTTCAAAAAGGATAAGACCAGAAAAAATCCTCTCCCACTAAACGTGAGAGAGGATGCTCGTCATTCTTTAATATCGCGAATGCTCAAGCGGTTGACCGCTTTCTTGAGCGCTAACTCCGCACGTCGGAATTCAGTATCCGAAATCTTCGAATCTTGAAGGCGACGTTCAGCGCGGAATTTCGCCGCAGAGGCGCGGTCGTAGTCGATCTTATCCGCCATTTCGGCCGTTTCAGCTAAGATCGTCACCATATCGGGACGAACTTCCATGAAACCGCCGCTGAGTGCGATCAGCGTGCGTCCACCATCTTCGTGGCGCAGTTTAAGGACCGAGACGTCGAGTGGCGTCACCATCGGGATGTGTTTCGGTAAGATACCGAGTTCACCTGTCACCGATTTGGCGACGACCATTCGTGCCTCGCCCTCGTAAGCTGCACCATCCGGGGTGACGACGTTGACGTGAAGAGTATTCATCGTCTAGTTTCCCCCTTCCGTGTAGGTCTTAGACCAACGTCTTCGCTTTTTCGATGACGTCTTCGATTGGACCAACGAGACGGAATGCGTCTTCCGGGAGATCATCGTGTTTACCATCGAGGATCTCTTTAAAGCCACGGACTGTCTCTTTAACTGGTACGTACGAACCTTGTTGGCCAGTGAACTGCTCAGCCACGTGGAAGTTTTGTGACAAGAAGAACTGAATCCGACGGGCACGGTGAACCGTGAGCTTATCGTCTTCAGACAACTCGTCCATACCGAGGATCGCGATGATATCTTGAAGCTCTTTGTAACGCTGAAGCGTCTGCTGGACGTTACGCGCGATTTCATAGTGCTCAGGTCCGACGATGTCAGGCGAGAGGGCACGTGAAGTCGATGCGAGCGGGTCAACGGCTGGGTAGATACCCATCTCCGAGAGACGACGCTCAAGGTTGGTCGTTGCATCAAGGTGGGCGAACGTTGTCGCTGGAGCCGGGTCAGTATAGTCATCGGCTGGTACGTAAACCGCTTGGATCGATGTGACCGATCCTTTAGCTGTCGACGTGATCCGCTCTTGAAGCATACCCATTTCCGTCGCGAGTGTCGGTTGGTAACCTACGGCAGATGGCATCCGACCGAGAAGGGCCGATACTTCAGAACCTGCCTGTGTGAAACGGAAGATGTTATCGACGAAGAGAAGAACGTCTTGTCCTTGCTCATCGCGGAAGTATTCTGCCATCGTGAGACCCGTCAAGGCAACGCGTAGACGCGCGCCCGGCGGCTCGTTCATCTGACCGAATACCATCGCTGTCTGCTTGATAACGCCTGATTCCGTCATCTCGTGGAACAAGTCATTTCCTTCACGCGTACGCTCGCCGACTCCTGCGAATACAGAAATCCCGCTGTGCTCTTGCGCGATGTTGTTGATGAGTTCCTGGATGAGGACAGTTTTACCTACACCGGCACCACCGAAGAGGCCGATTTTACCACCTTTGATGTACGGTGCGAGAAGGTCGACGACTTTGATCCCTGTTTCCAAGATCTCAACATTTGTCGACAATTCATCAAACGTAGGTGCGAGACGGTGAATCGGTGCCCGACGTACAGTCGGTGAAACTTCTTTATCGTCGATTGGGTTACCGAGTACGTTGAAGACACGACCGAGCGTCTCTTCTCCGACTGGTACTGAAATCGGTGAACCTAAGTCAAGTACTTCCATGCCGCGGCGAACGCCGTCCGTTGAGTCCATCGCAATCGTACGGACCGTGTCATCCCCAAGGTGAATCGCCACCTCGAGCGTCAAGTCGACACTGACATCTTGCGCCGTCTCTGCCACGTACGTGACTTTGAGGGCGTTGTAGATGTTCGGTAAGTGGTTCTCGAACTTAACGTCGATAACTGGGCCCATGACTGCGACTACGCGGCCTTTTATGCCGTATTCGTTCATCGTGTTAGCCTCCTACAATCTAGAGGGCGTGCGCTTATTCAAGCGCAGCCGCACCTCCGACAATCTCTGTGATTTCTTGTGTGATCGCCGCTTGGCGCGCGCGGTTGAACTTGAGCTTGAGTCCGCGGATGAGATCATCCGCATTGTCTGTCGCGTTCGCCATCGCCGTCATCCGAGCCGCGTGCTCCGATACTTTCGCATCGAGAAGCGCGCCATAGATGAGCCCTTCCGCGTATCGCGGGAGGAGCGCTGCTAAGATCGTTTCTTCTTCTGGTTCGTATTCATACATCACATTAGATGCGGTCTGTTCGATATCCCCAAGCGGAAGCAATCGATCCATCTTCACTTCTTGGCTGATGACAGAGATGAACGAGTTGAAGCAGAGCTTCAATTCATCGATCTCGCCTTCACTGAACGCGCCGACCGTCTGTTTGACGATCTCCGCGACTTCAACGAATGTTGGCTGGTCGTTAAGTCCTGTCATCGCACTGTACACCGGAATGTTACGTGTCTTGAAGAACTGAACGCCGACCTTCCCGATCACGTACAGACGGTACTCGTCTGTCGAATCGTGTTTGGCTTTCAACTCGCGGTACACGTCGCGAAGGACGCTGGCGTTGTATCCACCAGCAAGTCCGCGGTCCGACGTGATGACGATGTAGCCGGTCCGTTTGACGGGACGGACTTGAAGCATCGGGTGTGTTGCGCCTGAAGTACCGCCGGCAATCGACGAGATGACTTCTTGCAACTTGGTCATGTACGGCTTGAAGTTGGCGTTGCTCCCTTGAGCGCGGTTCAACTTCGAGGCCGACACCATGTTCATCGCTTTCGTGATTTGCTTCGTGCTTTGGGTCGAGGTGATCCGCATCTGGATCTCACGTAATGATGCCATTTCGATTCACCACCTTAATAGACGCTCGTCACCGGATTAAACCGATGGCGAGAATGTCTTTTTGAATTCCGCAATTGCATCGACCATCGCCTCGTCAGCAGGAAGGTTTCCTGTTTGACGGATTTCACGGCAAAGGTCCGCACGGTTTTGGTCGAGCCATGCGTTCATGTCTTTTTCGAAACGACGGATGTCTTCGACTGGGACGTCATCGAGATGACCTTTCGTGAGAGCGTAGATGATGAACACTTGCTTGTCGACCGAGAGCGGTGCGTTCAATTCTTGCTTCAAGACTTCAACCGTCCGTTGTCCACGGTTCAACTTCGCTTGTGTCGCTTTATCGAGGTCTGACCCGAACTGGGCGAACGCCTCGAGCTCACGGTATGACGCGAGGTCAAGACGGAGCGTACCGGCAACTTTCTTCATCGCTTTCACTTGAGCCGCACCACCTACACGCGATACCGAGAGACCGGCGTTGATCGCGGGACGTACCCCTGAGAAGAAGAGGTCTGACTGAAGGAAGATTTGACCGTCTGTGATCGAGATAACGTTCGTCGGGATGTAAGCCGAGATATCCGACGCTTGTGTCTCGATGAACGGAAGAGCTGTCAGCGAGCCGCCACCGAGTTCGTCGTTCAACTTCGCCGCACGCTCAAGAAGGCGTGAGTGGAGGTAGAAGACGTCACCTGGGTAGGCTTCGCGGCCTGGAGGACGACGGAGAAGAAGCGAGAGCTCACGATAAGCTGCCGCTTGTTTCGAGAGATCATCATACACGACGAGGACGTGTTGTCCGCGGTCCATGAAGTACTCACCCATCGATACCCCTGCAAACGGCGCGAGGTAAAGAAGTGGGGCTGGCTGTGAAGCCGAAGCCGAAACGATGATTGTGTAATCGAGGGCACCATTTTTACGGAGCGTCTCAACTACGCCACGGACAGTTGATTCTTTCTGACCGATTGCGACGTAGATACAAACCATGTTTTCTTCTTTTTGGTTGATGATCGCATCGATTGCGACCGACGTCTTACCAGTTTGACGGTCACCGATGATGAGCTCACGCTGACCGCGACCGATTGGTACGAGGGCGTCAATCGCCTTGATCCCAGTTTGGAGCGGTTCGTGAACTGACTTACGGGCCATAACGCCGTAAGCTTTACGTTCGATCGGGTTGTATGTGTCCGTCACGATCGGTCCAAGACCGTCGATTGGTTGTCCGAGCGGGTTGACGACGCGTCCGAGGAGCGCATCACCGACTGGTACTTCCATGATGCGGCCCGTACGTTTAACCGAGTCGCCTTCTTTGATACCTTTGTAGTCGCCGAGGATGATAATCCCGACGTTGCCTTCTTCTAAGTTTTGCGCCAAGCCCATTATGCCGTTTGAGAACTCTACGAGTTCTCCTGCCATAACGTTATCGAGTCCGAATGCACGAGCGATACCGTCACCTACTTGAATGACTGTACCTGTCTCACTAACTTCGATTTCAGAACCGTACGAAGCGATTCGCTCTTTTAGCAGGGCGCTGATTTCTTCAGCTTTGATCGTCATTGAATTCACCCCTATTTCTTACGCATTCAACAATTCACGCTCAAGGCGTGTTAGTTTAGTTTCGATTGTGTCATCATACGTCGTGTAACCGATCTGGACACGAAGTCCACCGATAACCTGTTCATCGACGACGTTCTTCAATTGAAGCGTCTTGTTCATCTTCTGACCGAAGACGAGTTCGACTTCTTTCAACTCTGCTGCCGACAACGGGTAAGCACTTGTGACGAACCCTTCAGCGATGCCGCGGAAGTCGTTGATGTAATCTAAGACGTAACGCGGCAGCCCGCGAACTTCGCTCGCACGGTCGTTCTCGACCATGACGAGAAGTGTGTTAAGCACGATATCTGTCATATCACCAAAGCTGTGTGTTAAAAGCTGTACAAGCTCGCTGTCGCTGACTGCTGGATTCGTTAAAATGTCCATCAATTCAGGCGTCGCGTGGAGCACTTCATCGAGCAGACGCACTTCCGCTTCGACTTGGTCGAGCGTGCCTTGTTCCCGCGCTAAGTCGAAGAGCGCTTTGGCATAGCGTTTTGCTAACGATGTGTTCATCAGTTAGCACCTTTCGCTTTAGACAGGAAGTCTGTGACGAGGGCACGTTGTTTCACTTCGTCGCCCTTAAGGTCTGACTGAAGGACGTGGCGTGCTGCCGAGAGCGCCTGTGTGACGACTTCGGTTTGAAGCGACTGTTTCGCGAGCTCGCGCTCACGCTCGATCGCTTTTCCAGCCTCGATCTTGATTTTTTCGGCTTCCAAACGCGCCTGCTCCACCAAGCGTGCTTGTTCGGCTTCAGCTTGACGACGGCTTGAGTCAAGCATCTCTTTTGATTCTGTACGTGCGGCGCTTAAAGCGTCACGTTGTTCGACGACATATGTCTCCGCGTCTTTGCGGCTCTTTTCAGCAAGCTCGATTTCGTTCGCTACATACTCTTCACGCTGTCTCATCATTCCAAGGAGTGGTCCCCAAGCAAATTTCTTCAACAGGGCCAAGAGTACGAGGAATGTGAAAAGTGTAAAGATCATATCCAGGATGCGGAGGCCTTCGCCACCGGCACCAGCTGCAATCATCATCGTATCCATGCATACCCTCCTCTTGACTAAATAAGTGAGGGAGGCTTGCTCCCTCGTTTGTTGTTCTCGTTAACTCGTAATCAAGAGTTGAGGAGAAGGAAACCGACAGCCACACCGATGATCGGGAGGGCCTCAACCAAACCGATACCGATGAACATCGTTTGACGAAGTTCGTTTTTAAGTTCTGGCTGACGTGCTTGTCCTTGTACTGTTCCGTATACGATGAGACCGTTACCGATACCAGCCGCGAGTGCTCCGAGACCGATAACGATTGCTGTTGCGAGAAGATTCATTTGTTCCATTGTGTATGTTCCTCCTAAAAGTAAGTAAATAGTTTTTTTGTTCAACGCTTTGGCGAGGCCAGCTTATCCGAATCAATGCTCGGCTGAAGCTTTATGCCCGATGTACACCATTGCAAGCGTCAGGAAAATGTAGGATTGGATAACCCCGATAAAGATTGAGAAACCTTGCCATAAAATCATCGGCAGGATTGCGAACACAGCACCAAGCGGGTTAAGTGCCCCTTGTGCGGTAATTGCGAGTCCCAAGATGATGGTAATCATGATTTCACCGGCAAAGATGTTACCGTAAAGACGCAGACCGAGCGTCAAGGTGTTCGCGAACTCCTCGATAAGCTTGATCGGCAATAAGAACCAGACCGGCTTCACGAATTCCGCCGAATAGTGCTTGAAACCGTGTAGCTTCACGCCGTAATAGTGTGACATTGCAACGACGAGTGTCGACAACGCCAATGTGACGTAAGGATCGGCCGTCGGTGAGTTGAACCATAGATAGTGACCGGAAATGACGTTGAACGGCAGACCCATCAAGTTCGAAATCAGAATGAACAAAATCAACGTCATCCCAAACCCGATAAAGCGGCCTCCTGTCTTCCAATCCATCGCACTCGAGATGATCCCGCGTACGAATTCCGCGAAGAATTCCATCAAGTTCTGCTTACCTGTCGGCTTCATGGCCAAGCGTCGTGTTCCCCAAACGGCGAACGCAAAGACGAGCAGTGATGCGATTAGCACCGTAATGACGTTCGTCCAGCTCCCATATAACGTATAGTCTCCAAGTTGTAGAGAATATGTGGGAAACTCATGACCCATTAGTATTCACCTCTTTTCCTGCTGAGCTGGGCAAGTGTGAACTCGCCAAATTGTATGATGTGGCCGGCGATTAGACCAGTTACCACCGCAATCAGCGATACTCGATCCTCATAGAAGAGACCGACTATCACGGCTAACGCACCGACTGCCATTCTTGAAACAGTCCCGTGCGATTTCGGGCGTCGCCCATGTTCGATCACGTCAAACATCCGAATGACGCTGCGATTCTGCATATGTAGAATGATCAGACTGGCGACCCCACCCAGGAACAAGCCGAGAAATACCGGTTTGTACACAGGGACGATGAGCGCTCCGACGAGGAGAATGGCGAACCATCCGACAAACCACTTCGTATAGCGTTTCATCAACTCTTGTTGTGCTTTTCTGTCTGCTTGCACTTGTTGTAGTTCCGTTTGTTCTAGCTTCATTCGTCCTCTCCTGTCATTAAACTTCGAAGGGTGAGTACGAGCGCGGTGATCCCGATAAACATTCCGAGAAACACCGACACATTCCAACCAAACGTGCCCCAAAATTCACGTCTCGCCCCATATTGGCCGACGAGATAACCGATGACGATCGGTCCGGCGAGCGCGGTCGAGATTTGTGAGGCGAGCGAGGCGTAGGATAGGTAACGATTGTCTTTTTTCGTCATCCTAGTCCCCCTTTCTAACTGGCAGCCAGCACTTCATCTTCTTCGATTCACACTCGCGTGACCATCAAAAGTCACACAAGTTCAGAGTAATGGAAATAGCATAAGAAGTCAATTGATTTCACAATTATAAAAGCGCTTTAAACCAAGTCGTATCAAGGCTTTTACGCACTTCACAAACTAAATTAAAATCACTAAATTTTAAAGAAGTGTGAAGAAACGGTGAAATAAAAATGTTGACTTTATAATATTTCACAAACCGAATCAGATGAGGAATAGTTCAGTTATACATCCGCGTATTGGAAAATACAACGTAAACCGCCCCACGTTCACAAAAGGTTTTAAAACGGACGCTGATTTCGCATTGAAATCGTTTTCATTATCCTGTATCAGTATACCGATTATCTTTTTGCCGTGTCGAGCGATTCTGACAAATTTGTAGTGACGAATCTCACATCATCATTTCTAAGCATGAATCGGCTGAAAACCCAACGCCATCAAGCCGGAACCGATGCCAACCTTTGTGGGAAGTCTGCAATTAAGATGTAAGCGTCCTCTATATTTGTGTCTATTTTGTGACTTTAAAACTGATAATCGCGTCTCTCTTGCCATGAGCGGCTCTTCGCACTGTTTAAACAGCAAGTAATAATCCCCCCTTTTACAACCTGTTAAACACTTTTTTCGAAAATAATGTTTACAATCCTTCGACAACGGGCAAATAAGGTTATGTGAAAATAATTTTTGAAAAGAGTTGAGTCAATGATTGAGTTTAAAAATGTAGAGAAGACCTTCAAAAGTACGACTGTACTGAAGGAAATGAACTTGACGATTAACAAAGGCGAACTCGTCGTCTTTATCGGCCCGTCCGGCTGCGGTAAGACGACGTCGCTTAAAATGATCAACCGTTTGATCGAACCGACGTCCGGGACGATCATCGTCAACGGTCAAGACACACGTAAGATGGATCCAATCGAACTGAGACGCCAAATGGGTTACGTCATTCAACAGACTGGCCTCTTCCCTCATATGACGATCCGCGAGAATATCCAATTGATCGCCGGTCTCGAAGGACACGCCGAACAGGATATGGACGCCCGGACCGAGCACTTGCTCCGCATGGTCGGCCTCGATCCGGATCAATTCATCGATCGCTATCCGAGTGAACTGAGCGGCGGTCAACAGCAGCGCATCGGCTTCGCCCGCGCCCTCATGAACGACCCGGAAGTCATCTTGATGGACGAGCCGTTCAGCGCCCTTGATCCTGTGACACGGAACGACCTCCAAGAAGAACTGTTCAACCTGCAAGAGGAAGTCAAGAAAACGATTGTATTCGTCACCCACGATATGGATGAGGCGATCAAGCTGGCTGATCGTATTTGTATCATGCGTGACGGGGAAATCGTTCAGTTCGATACACCGGAACAGATTCTCCGTAACCCGCAGGACGAGTACGTCGAAGCGTTCATCGGTAAAAATCGAATTTGGAACAGCCCTGAATACATTAAAGCGAAAGATATCATGATCACGGACCCTGTCTCGATCAGCGGCAAACGCACGGTGTTGCAAGCGATTGAAATCATGCGTTCACGCAAAGTCGACAGTCTCCTGATCACGGACCGCGATCGCGTCCTTCAAGGACTCATCAAATTGAAAGACGTCCACGGGATCCAAGATAAGACGAGACGACTCGAGGAAGTCATGAACGTGAACTACGCTTTCGTCTCGAGCGAGGACTCGCTCCTCGATATTTTAGACGTCATGAACACGAGCGACCAAGGCTATCTGCCGGTCGTGACCGGACCTATCCTTAACGGACTCATCACACGCAGCAGTTTGCTTTCCGTCCTCAGTGAGCAATTCATGCAAGAGGAGGAAACAATATGAATACGATTCAATCTTTTTTCAATTACGTCGCGGGCAACACCGACCAAATCGGTACGCTCTTGCTTGAACACTTGCAACTGACCGTCTTCGCCGTCTCGCTCGCAGTACTGATCGGTGTCCCGCTCGGTATTTTGATTCTCCGGATGCCACGCCTCGCCAAACCGATCCTCGGTCTGACGAGCGTCGTTCAGGCTGTGCCAAGTCTTGCCTTGCTCGGTTTCCTCATCCCGTTCATCGGAATCGGTTCGACACCGGCCATCATCATGGTCGTCCTGTATTCACTGCTTCCGATCGTGAAGAACACGTACACGGGTCTGTCGAGCATTCCAGGTGACACGCTCGAATCCGCTAAAGGGATCGGCCTCACCGATCGCCAAATTTTAAGCAAGATCCAATTGCCGCTCGCCTTGCCGATCATCATGGCCGGGATTCGCATATCAGCCGTCACAGCTGTCGGTCTCATGACGATTTCAGCGTTCGTCGGAGCAGGTGGTCTCGGTTACCTCGTCTTCGCCGGTATCCAGACAGTCGACAACAACCAGATTTTAGCAGGTGCGATTCCGGCCGGTCTACTCGCACTCTTGATCGACTTCATCGTCAGCCGTATCGAGTATAAAGTCGCTCCGAACGGGATCGTCCTCGCTGACGGACGGATGAAGAAGAAAAAACACCGTCCCGCTAGAAAAGTGGCGAAACCGCTCATCGTGATCGCGACAGCGTTCGCCTTGCTCCTCGCCGGTTCGATCTACGCCTTTACCCGTGAAGACGATACGATCGTCATCGGTTCGAAAAACTATACGGAGCAAGCGATCCTCGGGAACATGGTTGCCGATTTGATCGAAGACAAGACCGACCTCGAGGTGAAGCGTCAACTTAACCTCGGCGGTACGCAAGTCGCGTTCAGCGCACTCCGGACCGGTGAAATCGATGCCTATGTCGAGTACACAGGCACACTCTTCGTCGACGTCTTGAAGCAAGAAGTCGATAACGACCCGGACGCTGTCTACGAACAAGTCCGGTCGCAAATGCAAGAGCGGTTCGATATCCGGACACTCGATCCGATTGGATTTAACAATACGTTCGCCATCGCCGTCAAACAAGAAGACGCCGACAAGTATAACTTGAAGACCGTCTCTGACCTTGCCGCGGTGAGTGATGAGCTCGTCTTCGGCCCGACAATCGAATTCTCGAACCGGGAAGACGGCTATCTCGGCTTGAAAGAAGTGTATCCGTTCAACTTCGCAGACGTGAAACCGGTCGATGGCGGCCTTCGTTACACGGCGCTCATGAACGGCGAGAGCCAGGCAATCGATGGTTTCTCAACCGATGGCCTATTGAAGCGGTTCGAACTCGTCGTCCTCGAAGACGATCAACAGTTCTTCCCGCCTTACTACGCCGTCCCGATCGTCAATGAAGAGACGCTCACCGAGCATCCTGAGCTCGCAGACGTGTTGAACTTGCTCAACGGCAAAATCACGGACGAAATCATGCAAGAGTTGAACTACCTCGCCGACGTCGAAAAACAACGTCCCGAGAAAGTGGCTCACGACTTCCTCGTCTCTGAAGGTTTGATCGAAGAATAAAGACAGAAATCCCGCCCCTTGAAAAGGGCGGGATTTTGTCTGTCCGTTTGTTGACCACGTTGGTCGTTTTCGGCGCCTCGAATCGAACGACCTACATCGCTTTCCCCATCGAAACGCGGTTGCGTCCGCTTTGCTTCGCCTGATAGAGCGCTCGGTCAGCCGCTTCGATCAAATCAGACTTCTCGACGTCTAGTCCGGGGATGTGTTCTGCGACACCGATGCTGACGCTCACTTTGCGGAGCGGCTGATACGCTTCATGCAAAATGTTCAGCTTAAGAACCGCTTGGCGAATCCGTTCAGCGACTTCTTTTGACTGACGGGCATGGTGCGGCCGAAGTAACACCGCGAACTCCTCGCCGCCATAGCGGGCGACCATGCCATCTTCCCCGACCGCTTTATAAACGGCGTGTGCGACCCGTTCGAGACAGGCGTCCCCCGCCAAATGACCGTACGTATCGTTATACAGTTTGAACGCATCGATGTCGAGCAGGAGGAGCGCGACATCCGTACTTGATTCTTCCGTCTCATCCCAAAGTCGCTCGAGCTTTTCATCGAAGGCACGGCGATTCCAAACGCCGGTCAAAGCGTCATGAAGCGACCGATGGATCAGCGCCTGCTTGCTGCGCTCGAGCCGGAACGTGTGCACGAATGCGAGCAACAAGAGGATGGCGATCGCGACGACGATGACGATCACCCACGTCGCCGAATTCGAGGCACTGACACTTCGCTGTGACGCCTCTTGAATGATTTTGTCGATGTCCTCCCGGATGTCGGCGTCAACGTCTCGAAATTGATTGATGTAATCAATCCCACTATAGCGCCGCGCATTCGCTTCCACAATTTTGCCCGCATCGACGAGGGCAAGCTGTGACTCATAAAACATCTCCATCTCATTGATGAGCGGAAGCGCCTCTCCTTGAATGATTTCCTGCATAATCGGATGACGATGGTCAAGCTCGTGGATGACTTGGATCGTCTCAGCAAGAGCATACTTCGTCTCATTATATTGTCGGAGCGACAACATATCTTGATTATATGTATAGCCACGGACCGATAACTCTTGATCGAGCAGGAGCGCGAACAGTTCAGACGCCGCGTTCGCGATCGGAATCGCCTCTTCGACGATACGCTCGTTCTGCCGTTCGATGTTTTGGAAGGCGCTGTAGCTCCATAGACTCGTCAAAAACAGCGCTAATAACGCAATCAACAGATAGGCTTGCAAAAGTGACAGTTTTGGCCTCATGGTCGTTCTCTTCCTCATTTCAACAGATGACATTCGCTTCTGTCTTCACTATCGGTTGTTGCTTCGGTTTTCTCAACTATTATGGATTGGTTTTGACAGATTGAGTGCACAAAAAAGGAGGATCCGACTGGAGCCTCCTTTCGTTTTGCTTATTTTGTTCCGAACAAACGGTCACCTGCGTCACCGAGTCCTGGCACGATGTAGCCATGTTCGTTCAACTTCTCGTCGAGTGCGGCGAGATAGATTTCAACGTCTGGGTGCTCGGCTTGAACGCGTTCGACGCCTTCTGGCGCTGCGCAGAGACAAGCAAGCTTGATCGACTTCGCGCCGTGTTTTTTAAGGGCTGCGATCGCATCAGCTGCAGATCCGCCGGTCGCAAGCATCGGGTCGACGACGATGAAGTCACGCTCGGTAATATCTGTCGGCAACTTGAGATAGTATTCGTGCGGCTCGAGCGTCTCCGGGTCACGGTAAAGACCGATGTGACCGACTTTGACGTTCGGCATCATTTTGAGGAAGCCATCCACCATGCCGAGGCCTGCCCGTAAAATTGGGACGATTCCCAATTTCTTGCCGGCAATCATCTTTTGTGTCGATACCGAGACCGGTGTCTCAATCTCCACATCAGTAAGCGGAAGGTCGCGTGTAATTTCATATGCCATGAGTGAAGAAACCTCTTCTACGAGTTCGCGGAACTGCTTCGTCCCCGTCTCTACTTTGCGCATAATCGTCATCTTGTGCTGAATCAATGGGTGATCATAAACGTGTACTTTTCCCATTTTGCTTCACTCCTCTCTAAATCTCTCTCGAGCATTGTACCCCAACTTCTCGTAGAAAGGTAGGGTCAACTTCCGTTTTTGAAGAGGTCAGACGAAACCCCAAGGGCCAGTTTGACACCTTGGGGTTGATCTACCTTCTAGATTAGAATTTGAAGAAGTTTAAAAAGCCGGCTGTCTTGTGCTTGGCTTTTGCACACATGTTGCCTTTGGCTTTTTCGTGCTCCACGAACTTGGCATGCTTAGCAGCATGTTTTTTCGCGTGCTTCTTCGCTTTCTTTTTGTCTTTTTTCAGTTCTTTTTCTGTTTTCTGCTTCGGCTCAGCTTGCTTCGAATCTTTTTGCTCGACTGGCTTCGTTGTCGTGCTCGTCGATGCAGTAGGCTTCGTCGGCGCTGTTGTCGGTTTTGACGCAGTCGACGTCTCTGTCGCCGGTTTTGTTGCTACCGGTTTTGGCGCAGTCGATGTTTCCGTCGTCGGTTTCGTCGCTACCGGCTTTGTTGCTGTTGACGTTTCCGTCGCTGGTTTCGTCGCTTCCGGCTTTGGTGCAGTCGATGTTTCCGTCGCTGGCTTCGTTGCTTCCGGTTTTGGTGCAGTCGATGTTTCCGTCGCTGGTTTCGTCGCTTCCGGCTTTGGTGCAGTCGATGTTTCCGTCGCTGGCTTCGTTGCTTCCGGTTTTGGTGCAGTCGATGTTTCCGTCGCTGGCTTCGTCGCTTCCGGTTTTGTTGCTGTTGACGTCTCTGTCGTTGGTGCTACCACGACAGGTGCCGGAGTCGGTGCCATATCTTTCGTCCGTGTCACAAGACCTGCGTTCCAGTTCACATAAGCGTCTGCTTCGTGGAAGTGGATAAACTTCGAGTCAGCGGCAAGCTTGTGGCTCTCCGCACTTTGACGCGTCGAGATCGTGAGCGTTTTGACCGAATGTTTCGTGTCGACTGCTTGAAGTTTTTTGATCATGTTTTGTGACCAGGCGTCGCTTTTGATCGTGTCGGCGTTGAAGCTCTCCCACATGATGCCATCGACGTAAGGTGCTGTCGACGTTTCGAGTGTGTCAAAGCCCCAGTTTTGGACCATAGCGATGTTGCCGTAACGGGCACGCGCTTCTTTCAAGAAGTTGACGAGACCGTCACGTTGCTGCTTGAGCACGGTCGGGTTGTTCAAATGTTCGTTGTCGATATCGCCGACCGTATCCATGAACACGCCATCGATCCCTTTAGCGATGACTTGGTTTTGGATTTCCGTGAGCAAGAGCCCTTGGAAGTGCGGTGAAGCGATGTTCGTCAAGTAAGAATCCCATTCCGGGTAGTGGACACGTTGTCCGTTGCGCGTGAAGAAATCACCTGACTGAAGTTTTGACATGAGACCGGTGTTCCACGTCGCGACTTCCATAACACTAATATAACCGAGTACTTTCGTACCGCGTGACTTGATCTGTTCAACTTGAGCTTTTGTATAATGAAGCGGCTCGATGATGACGAGATCATAGTTTTGCATATCTTTGATGATCGTTTCGGTCGGATGACCATAATACACTTGATAGTTCTTCACACCGTCGAGTGGGTTCATCGTTTGCGCTCCCGTTTTTGACATGTTCAGACTAACAATTAACAACACTACCGTTAGAGACATAATAATCTTTTTCAATTTCAATACCTATTCCTCTCCTGATGACTGACAAAACTTGGTGACGGACAATGATGGTTGAATTGAGATGTGTCTCTCCGTTCCCCCTTTTCTTCATAAAATTGATGACGAGAAGGTTAGTGCTGTGTGTTTTATAGATGTATCGGATTCATGTATGTAATGTTGAACCTTCGCAAAAAAAATTATAGGATAGTTTTCCAGCAAAATATAGTGTCAATTTAACGACAAAAAAACCGCTTCATGACATAGTCTTGTCATAAAGCGGGTAGTATATCTAGTTCAGCTATTATATCGAATCGATCGATTCAACAATTCCTCGAGCCGCATCAGGTCGATTGCGTACGTTTGTTTCGTCGTCAGGTCGACGAGGTAGATCCGTTGATCCCCAGGTTCGACCCAAACCTCGAAATGTTGCTCTTGTAAGTGTTCGTACAAGGAGAGTATCCCGTGTTGGACGGCTGCTTCTGACTTGTTTCCGCCTGTCACATGCGTCAGGAGTTTGAACAGCTCTTGCGTATTCGGTCCATCTAGATATGACGTCTTCCCCTTCGTCTCGTACGTGGCGAGCTTCGTCTTCACCGAACGAGCGGACGAACTCATCAGCTTCGTGGTCATCGGCCGTCTGACACTGCCCCAAACTTCGATGACCGCATCATATCGTTTAGACAATGTGAGCGAGGTGGCGTCGCTTACGTCTCCAATCGGCTGTTCAGCAAGCACGACTCGTTTCAACAGTTGGCGTTTTGAATGATCGAGCGTGAACACATCAGTTGTCGAATCGGTATATACATACTTTCCGGTGAAGGCGCTTGGAAGAACGGTGCGTTCCCATGACGATTCCGTACCCATCTGTAGCGCTACCCTGCCATCCGCTAACTTCGTGAGGAAAGCGTATCCGTCATTCTTTCCGCTCTTGAATACGAACAGCCCCGGTTCAATCGTCCGGTCGAGCGTCCGGCCGTTCCGCATCACCTCATACGTCACGTACAACGAACCGCTGTCCGGCGTCTGGTAGCGGAATGTCGATCCCGGGACGATTGTTTCATGCGCTTGATTCACCCGGAACAAGTTGACGATTTTTGCGACATCGGGTTCCGGATAAAACGAGACCGCCTCTCCGACGTCGGTCTCGACTAGTTCACTCGAGATGAGCGACTCGAATTCGTTGACGGGGTCAATCCGGAACGTCCGCTCGATTTGTTCGTGGCTGTTCGCACAAGACAAATAACGGTCGTCACCGCTCACCCAATACTTAATCGTCTGACTGCCGAGCTCTGCATACAGCGGATGGCGAAACGTCACTTCAGCCACCTCGCCCCGGCGTGACGGGAGCCGTTCCGTCGTTTGTTGTCGACAATAAGCGAGCAGTCGCTTCTCTGTTTCCGGTAAAATATGTTCCTGCTCATCCTGATTCGTCACGTACGCTTCGAGCGGGCGTAACGCGAGGGCGTTAATCTCTTCTTTCGAACCACAACCGCTGAGGCAACAGAGGGCGAGCAGGGCAGTCCAACTCAGTCTCATCACTCGTCTCCCCTCTCCCTACATCGTCGTTATATGTATTATGTTATGTTGGCATAAATTCCCTCTCCATCATATCATAAGATACGAATCGATTATGTTTGCAGAAATATTACGAATCAAAAACGGGTGCCTCCAGCGGGCACCCGTTCGTTCATCAATTGTCATCATCTTGGTCGTCATCTTGATCATCTTGATTGTCATCCCGACCGTCATCACTATCATCGCTAGCGTCATCGCGATCATCTGCGCTGCTAGGGTCATCATCACGTTCGATCTCTTTGACTTGCTCTTGCATGTTCAATTCAAGTTTGACGCGATCACCGGCTGTTGGCATCTCATCATCGATTTCATAGCGAGCGGCGAGTGGGTACGTCACTTGCTTCCCGTCACGCTCAATGACGACGTCTCGATCCGAGAGGCTGACGAAACTACCGTAAATGTCGAAGTCGTCGCTCTCCCGGTCGACTTCTTTCACTTCATTGTTTTGATTGAACTCGAGTTTGACACGGTCACCGGCTTTCGGGGTGTCGTCATCGATCTCGTGGCGGGAAGCAAGTGGGTACGTCGATTCTTTTCCGCTAAAGCTGATCGTCACGTCCTGATCTGACAAGCTGACGAGCGTCCCGTATAGTTCATAGTCGTCATCGTCGACCGAACGGACGGGCACGTCACTTGAAGATGCGTTCGATTCGGAAGTAGCGGCAGCTTCCTTCGCAGCGTCGTCTTTCGCGTCGTCGGTTCCACTATTGGCACTATCGATGGCGCGTGGGATGATGACCGTATCCGTCTTGTCGTTCGCGACATACAATCCGATCCCTGCGACAGCGAGTACGGCCAGGCCGACCCCTAAAATCCACCCAAGTAATTTCATGATGTTTCCTCCTCGTTCCATGTGCTGTTCCTTCTCTACACCTTCATCATAGAACGTTGACGTTAGAGCACCACGAGGATTTCATTAGAAAATGATGAGTGCCTGAGAAACTTTCCTCATTTGGTGACGAAGAATATGCTCCCGTCCGGCGCGTTCGCGTAACTCCCAACCTTCCAACCGTTCAAGTCGGCGACTTCTTTGGCGATGGCAAGCCCGAGACCGCTGCCGCTCCGGTCGCGCGCTTCATCAAGCCGATAGAACCGGTCGAACAACCGCGCACGCGCCTCCTCGGTCAGAGTTGTCCCATGGTCACGCACCTCAATCCGATTTGATGTCATCGTTACGCTCGTGTCGGTCGCGTACTTCAAGCTGTTATCGATGAAGATGACAATCAATCGCTGCAACGAGTCACGATGTCCAGCCCAACTCCCTGCCGCGTCGATCGGGACGTGTTTTCCGTGCGACCGTTCGAACCGTTCTTCAAGTTGGAGCGCGAGATCGCTCAAATCGATCTGTTCGACTTCGATGTCCTCTAAAGCGGCGAAGCGACTCAGTTCAAGCATCGGTTCAATCAAGTCCTCCCGCATCTGTCTCGACTCGGTCAAAATATGATCAATCGCCTCGTCGCGTACGACGGGGTCATGTTGACCCCAACGTCTGAGCAACTTGGCGTACCCTTCAATAACGGTGAGCGGGGTTTTGAGTTCATGTGAAACATCCGCGACGAAACGGCGTTGTTGCTCCATCGACCCTTCGACACGGGCAATCATCTGATTGAACCCTGTCGCGAGCGTCGACACCTCATCTTGATTCGGACCGACGTCAATCGTCTCGAGGGTCCCTGATTCCGTGATCCGGCCCATCGTCGACTCGAGCCGCCGGAGCGGATCGAGTCCTTGGCGCACAATCCATAAACTTCCGACGAACGTCATCGCCACCGCGATCAAGAAAATGACGAGGAAGATCGTCGCGAGCGTCTGTAACGTCTCACTTACCGCCGCGTCTTGAAAGGCAAAACCGAGACCGTTCGACGTGGCGATGACGAACCAGTCATCAATCAGTGCCGGCTCTCCAAAATTGACGGGAAAACTCAAACCGTCTGCCGCCTGTCCGCCGATGATGCCCCAATCGCCATTGCTCTGCCGCTCGAGGACGACACTGTCCTCATGCAGTGACAGCACGGCCTGACGGTTCCGCTCATCCTCTTCGAGCAGACTGAGCGCTTGACGGAGCACGTCATAGCGAGCGTCGACGATTTGCTGGCGCGAGACGATCCAGGCGACCCCGAACGACGTGATGAGTAAAAACAGCATGAACCCGGCCATCGCGAGGGCGATTTTCGTCCGTAATTTCATACTCACTCACCACGCTTCAGCATATAGCCGACGCCTCGTACCGTCTGAATCCAAGAACCTCCGAGTTTCTTCCGTAAGTAACGCACGTATACGTCGACGACGTTCGTGTCCCCATAATAGTCGAAACCCCAGACGTGCTCGACGAGTTGGTCGCGCGTGAGCACGCGTTCCGGATGCTCGAGCAAATAGACGATCAAATCGAATTCACGACGAGTCAACTCGACTTTCTGTCCCTCGCACGTCACCTCATGCCGGTTAACGTCGACCGTGAGTCCCTCATAGGACAAAACACGTTCAGTCGCATCGACATGGACGTGCTGGCGCATCCGCAAAAATGCACGGATCCGGGCAAGCAGTTCCTCCATCTCGAACGGCTTTGTGATGTAATCATCCGCCCCAAGGTCGAGCCCGCTCACTTTATCGTACCGGTCGCCCCGCGCCGTCACCATCAAGACCGGGAGCAACGGTTGTTCTTCCTTCACCCGACGGACGACCTCGAGCCCGCTCATTTGTGGAAGCATCACGTCTAAAAGCATCAAGTCGATCCCCCCGGCGAGCGCTCGTTCAAGCCCGCTACGTCCGTCGTGGGTGACCTCGACTTGATAGCCGGCGTGCATCAGTTCAAGTTCAAGCAGTCTGGCAATTTTGGCATCGTCTTCTACGACGAGGATTGTCGGCATATAGTTCATCCTTTCTTGAAAAAAAGCGCCGAGCAGTCCGCCCGACGCATCCTTATTCTGTTCCCGGATTCATCAGTCGAAAAACGGACGAACCGCTTCTGGAATCGCCTGTTCGACGCGAAGCTCTATCGAGTCGCTGAAGCGTTCAAACGAGGATTCGATTCCCTCCGCTTGGAACGACACGTCAGTCCCGAATTGAACGATTTGATCGAGCCAGGCGTTCCCGGTCAGCGTGAAAATCAAAAATCCTGCCACTCCGGCTGCCATCAATGTGAGCGCGAGCGCCCCGATGATTGCGCCTTTCATGAATCGGGCGACTTTACCTGTTGTACTGCGTTGCATGTGCCTCTCCCCCTACTTCTTTTTCTTTACTGTACGGGAGCGGGTTGAGAAACGTTGGTGAACCAGATTAGAATTTGATGAGAAAAAGGTTGCGGCATGGCCGCAACCTCATTCGTCTTCTAGTACCGATTTCGCAATCGGTGCCCAATATGTGCCTTCCATCGCGGCGACTTCGGCGAGCGTCGTCCGGTACGCTTCGTCCCCGGCCTTCTTCTCAGCGATACCCTTCATCCACAGGACGTCTGTCTTGTAGCCCGATTCCGGGTACGTTTCGACGTACGCCGCATAGTCCGACACTTCTGCTTCTCCGAGCTTGTTGTCGACGAGGAGGCGATAGAAGCCGACGGCCTGTTCTTGCCCGGCTTTCGGCGTACCTTCGAGGAGGGCGTCCGCCTCTTTATAGCGCTTGTCTTGAACGAGCGTCTCGACATCCGCAAGCGGAATGACTTGTTGTGTCGCCGACGCTTCCTCTTCGACCGGCGCTTCTTCCGTCTGCAACGCCTCGTTCGCTTCCTCGAGACGGGCGACTTCTTGCTCGAGCTCTTCTAGCCGTTTGGCGAGCGCCTCGTCCTCGGTCACCGTCTCGACCCGTGGCGCGTCTTCAGTCACCGGTACGGCGGGTGGAGTCGCTTCAGGCCAAAATGCGAGGGCGACAAGCGCCAACGCGACGACAGCCGGTAGTCCGAGCCACTTCTTGTCCCATTTAAAGGCGGTACGCCATGGCGAGAGGTCCGCATGCTGCATGACGGCTGGCGACAACGAACGAAAGCGGCGCTTGGCCGCCTTCTTTCCGTTCGCTTTCATTTCGAGAGCGAGTCCGAGCCGATGGAACGCCGCCGGCACTTTCATCCCGAGAAGCGGCACAATCCGTTCACTCGCCTCGACGTAATAGCCGTGGTCAAGGAGGGTCATCACGACGCCAAACTCGTTCGCAACGAGACGGAACGTCGGGTCATGCTCTCCTTTTCGGATGAGCCATTCCGTCATATCGATGAGCGGCAGTTCTGCAAGTTCCCGTTCTGCTAGTGTCCGTGCGTCCATTCGTCAGCCTCGTTCAGGATAGAGCGAGAATTTCGCCGTCAAGGCACGTACGTCTTCGTGTGCCTCGGCGAGCACTGCTTCATCTTCATGGTTTGTCAGGACACGACCGATCAGGCGGGCGACTTCACGCATGTCGTCTTCTTTCAAACCGCGTGTCGTCATCGCTGCCGTCCCGAGACGGATTCCGCTCGTGACGAACGGTGATGCCGGGTCGAACGGGATCGTGTTCTTGTTGACCGTGATACCGGCCGCATCGAGCGCATGCTCGGCCGCTTTACCGGTAATGTCGATGCCACGGAGGTCGACGAGGAGGAGATGGTTGTCCGTACCGCCCGATACGATGCGGAGCCCTTCTTCTTCTAAACCTTGCGCGAGCACTTGCGCGTTTTTGATGACTTGCGCCTGATAGTCTTTAAACTCCGGTTGGAGCGCCTCTCCGAACGCCACCGCTTTCGCGGCGATGACGTGCATGAGCGGGCCGCCTTGAATACCAGGGAAAATCGACTTATCGATCGCTTTGGCGAACTCTTCTTTACAAAGAATCATCCCGCCGCGCGGGCCGCGAAGCGTCTTGTGCGTCGTCGTCGTCACGAAGTGCGCGTGCTCGACCGGGTTCGGATGGAGTCCGGCCGCGACGAGTCCGGCGATGTGGGCCATATCGACCATGAGATAGGCGTCGACGCTGTCGGCGATTTCACGGAACTTGGCGAAATCGATCGTCCGCGGGTATGCTGACGCTCCGGCGACGATCAGTTTTGGTTTATGTTCTTTCGCGAGGGCTGCGACGACGTCATAGTCGATGTGTTCTGTGTCTTTGTCCACACCGTACTCGACGAAGTTGTACTGGACGCCCGAGAAGTTGACCGGACTTCCGTGCGTCAAATGGCCACCGTGCGACAAGTTCATGCCGAGCACCGTGTCGCCCGCTTCAAGCACCGTGAAGTAGACGGCCATGTTCGCTTGCGCACCCGAATGCGGCTGGACGTTGGCGTGTTCTGCACCGAACAGTTCCTTCGCCCGGTCGCGTGCCAAGTTTTCGGCCACGTCGACGAACTCACAACCACCGTAGTAACGGCGACCTGGGTAACCTTCGGCGTATTTGTTCGTGAGAACCCCGCCTTGCGCTTCCATGACCGCTTCTGAGACAAAGTTCTCCGAGGCGATTAGTTCGATGTTCTCCCGTTGACGGGCGAGCTCGTGTTGCATCGCTTCAAACAATTCCGCATCCTGCACTTTCAACTTCGTCGTGTTTACCATGTTGAAACCCCCTCTGAATGTCTAAAAATCAACAACCCCATCGTACCATATGCTCGTTTTTTTGGGTATCGTCATAATCGGGCTCAAAGTTGGGTATGGTATTGAAGAAGAACATTAGAGGAGGATAATTATGATTGAGACGAGACAAGTGACGATTACCCCGTTCGAGCGCGAGCGGACGGTCCGGATTTATACACCTAACGACTACGAGCTGACGGACAAGCGCTACCCGGTGCTCTACATGCACGACGGACAGAACGCGTTCGACGACGCGGACGCGAGCTACAATATGAGCTGGCGCGTCGGAGAGTATTTGGACGCCTCAAAGCGCGACTTGATCGTCGTCGCCATCGATAGCGCACCGGGTGAAATGCGCCTCGACGAATACGGCCCTTGGGAAAATCCGTTCGTCGGGGAAGCGCTCTATGGTCGAGAATTGACACTAGGCGGCCAAGGCTCGGCCTACATCGAATATATCGCCCAAGAGCTGAAGCCGATGATTGACGACGCGTATCGGACGAAACCAGACGAGACCGGGATGATTGGCAGTTCGATGGGCGGCCTCATCTCGGTGTATGCCGCCTCCGTCTATCCGGACATCTTCAAACGCGTCGCTTCCTTGTCGTCAGCGTTCTGGTTCAACCAGACCGAACTCGAGCAGTTGATCGAGTCGAGTGATTTGAAAGGTATCGAGCGACTATATATGGACGTCGGCCGTAAAGAAGTCGAACAGCCGTCAGAGGATGGGCCGACGAACGAGATGTATCTCGAGTCGAGCGAGCGCGTCTACGCCTTACTACGCGACAAAGTCGATCACTTGCGTTTCGAAGTCATCGAAGAAGGTGTGCACAACGAACTCGCCTGGCGCGAACGTTTCCCGATGGTCGTATCGTATCTGTTCAGTGAAGACGTATAACGCAAAAGACAGCCGGTCGCTATGACCGGCTGTCTTTGTTATTTCGCTGGATAGTGCGCCCGAGGGCCACCGATTAGTTTCGGTCTTGTGACGGCGAACGTGACGTACGCCTCGCCGAGCTGTTTCGCCGATAACCGGACCGGGATCGCGACCGGCTTCAAGTGCATGCCGATCAACGTCGATCCGATGTCGATCCCAGCGTCCGCTTGAATCGATTCGACGACGCACGGCGCGTTGAGGCGCTCATACGCTTTCTCCGCCATCGCCCCACCCGCTGAGCGGACCGGGACGACGGTCACTTCGGTCAGACCGAACTGCTTCTGCGTCCGACGCTCGACGGTGAGGGCACGGTTAATGTGCTCGCACCCTTGAAACGCCAGATGGACGCCCGTCTTGTCACGAAACGCGAGAAACGCTTCGATGAATTCCGACGCCACATCGATCGATCCGGCTTTCCCAATCGTCTTGCCGATGACTTCGCTCGTCGAACAGCCGATGATGAGGATCTTGTCCTCATCGAGCGGAAAGCGTTCGTGCAGCTCCAACAGCAGGTTCGAAAGTTCAGCTTTCATCACGGTCACTTCGTTTCGTAAGCGCTCATTTTGTCGACACGGTTCGAGTGACGTCCGCCCTCGAAATCTGTATCGAGCCACGTCGCCACCAAGTCAATCGCGAGCCCCGGTCCGACGACACGCTCGCCCATCGTCATGATGTTTGAGTCGTTGTGTTGACGTGTCGCCTTGGCGCTGAACGAGTCGTGAACGAGTGCTGCGCGGATCCCTTTAACTTTGTTCGCCGCAATGCCGATACCGATCCCTGTGCCGCAAATCAAGATGCCGCGGTCGAACTCGCCGGCAGCGACAGCCTCAGCGACCGGGATGGCTACGTCTGGATAATCGATCGACTCGGCCGAGTGTGTCCCGAAATCTTTATACTCGTGGCCAAGCTCTTCTAGTAATCCAATGATGTCTTTTTTTAAGTTGAATCCGCCGTGGTCGGCGCCGATTGCAATTTTCATGTGTTCATTCCCCCGTCTTCTTTGGTAGGCGTCTCGGTGGTTTCGTCACCTTTGACCCGTCATTCGTCAATTTTAGCACAAGTCGATTGACGAGTGGTTCGAGTTCGTTTCGGACTTGGCGATAGACGTTCATCGAGCCTCCGAACGGGTCGTTAATGTCACGTTCGAGCCCGGTCACGAACTCATATAATGTGAACGTACGATCGGCCAAATCCGGATACGTATCCCGAATCTGTTCGCGGTGTGCCCGCGTCATCGTCAAAATGATGTCTGCCCAACGTCCGAGTACGTCGTCGAACGTCTGCGTCACGTGTTCGAGTTCAATCCCTCGTTCACGTAATACTTGAAGAGCGTTTTCTGAGGCATCAAACCCTTGCATCGTCCGAACTCCAGCCGAACGAATATCAAATTCGTCGCCTGTCACTTTCGAGCGGAGCAGGGCCATCGCCATCGGGCTTCGGCATGTGTTCCCACTACATATGAATAATACGCGTTTCATTGACATCGCGTGATCCTCCTCATGTCCTTAAGCCTCTTCCTCTAGACGGATGATCTTCCCGCCTGCCGCTTTATACAAGCGATTATATACGGCAAGAGCGACTCCCGTCGGTTCAATCCGATTCACGTAAATCTCTTCTACATCTGTCTCATCGAATTTGCGCAACGCCTCGTAAAGTCGCTGGGCCGCTATCTCCATCGTGTCACCGAGAGAAAGCGTGACGTCAGCCGGGGTCGTTGCTTCATCAAATACGAGCGCGCCGATCCGTTTGCCCGCCGCCTGCCGCATCGTGATGGCACGGACGAGATCATCGCGTCCGCCATCGACTAAATACAAAGGTGCAGTCGGGGCATAGTGGGTGTACTTCATTCCTGGTGATCTGGGCGCGGCCGCTTCATCGCTCAAATTCGCATCGAGCGCAACTGGCCCGATGACGGCCTCGATCGCTTCTTTCGTCACGCCACCGGGACGCAAAATCGTCACCGGTTCCGTCGTACAGTCGATCACAGTCGACTCGACGCCGATGCCTGTCGGTCCCCCATCCATAATACCCGCGATCCGACCGGTCAAATCATCGGCTACGTGCTGTGCCGATGTCGGTGACGGTCGTCCTGAACGGTTCGCACTCGGCGCCGCGAGACCGAGACCGGACGTGCGGATGAGTTCGAGTGCGGCCGGATGGTCCGGCATGCGGAGGCCGATCGAGTCGAGCCCGGCCGTCACGAGTGACGACGCTCGACCGTTCGACGGTAAGATGATCGTCAAGGCACCGGGCCAAAACGCTTCCATCAAGCGTTTGGCTACCGGCGGGATGGTTTGCGCGAAATGTTCGGCCTGTTCGACCGTAGCCACGTGGACGATGAGCGGGTTGTCCGATGGTCTTCCTTTCGCCTCGAAAATCTTACGGATGGCGATATCGTTCGTCGCATCCCCGGCGAGGCCGTACACCGTCTCTGTCGGAATCGCGATCACCTCGCCCATCTTCAAGAGACGAACCCCTTCCTCAACTTCTGTTGGCTTGATCCATTTCGTTTCCATGCGCAATCCCTTCCCTCACGGCGTAGACAATTCGGTCTTTACCGTTTATATCTTTTAAAATACCCGTTTCTGCTTCAGGATAACGTTCGGACAGGTACGATTTCACAACTTGTCCTTGATTATACCCGATTTCAAACGCAATCAATTGCCAATCGGCACGTAGCACGCGTGTTGAGTCCGCGATGATTTTCCGGTAGAACTCGAGACCGTCCGCCCCCCCGAATAATGCGAGATGCGGTTCGTACCCTGCGACCGTCTCATCGAGCAGTTCATCAGCTTCGATGTAAGGCGGATTTGAGACGAGCACCCGAATCGAGTCGTCCGCGACCGGACCGAGGCAATCCCCTTCATGAAACGTCACATCGGCACGAAGCACTTCCGCGTTACGTTTTGCCACCGCAATCGCTTCCCGGGAAATATCGACCGTTTGGACGCGGACACCGAGCTCGAGACTGAGCGTGATGGCGATGGCGCCACTGCCCGTGCCGACGTCGACGATCGCGTCGTCTTCAATCGGTCCGACGTGCTCAACGACCCATTCGATCAACTCTTCGGTCTCCGGTCGCGGGATAAGTACATCCCGGTTCACAGCGAATGACCGACCGTAGAACGGGGCCTGACCAATCAAATGTTGGACCGGCTCACCGGCAAGCAGTCGCTCGAGCCCGGACTCGAACGCAGTTGTTTCGTCGTCCGAGAGTTCTTCGGATAACCGAACGATCAGACCCGTCCGGTCGACGCCGAGCACGTGCATGAGCCACCATTCGGCAGTCGACGGGTCACGACCCGCGTCAACGAGCATGCGTTCCGCTTGTTTCAACCTTGCGGCAATCCGCATCACTCCATACCCTCCATCAAGCCGGCCTGATCTTCCATGACGAGCGCATCAATGATGTCTTCAAGCTCCCCGGCGAGCACCCGGTCGAGTTTTTGAAGCGTGAGGCCGATACGGTGGTCGGTCACGCGGCTTTGCGGGAAGTTATACGTCCGGATCCGCTCCGAACGGTCGCCCGTCCCGACGGCCGACTTCCGCTGCGCCGACAGTTCTTCGAGGTGTTCGCGCTGCATCTTGTCGTACAGGCGGGCCCGCAAGACTTTCATCGCCCGATCTTTATTTTTATGCTGTGATTTCTCGTCTTGGCATGACACGACGAGTCCTGACGGGATGTGTGTCAACCGCACGGCCGACTGGGTCGTGTTGACCGATTGACCACCCGGCCCTGACGACGTGAACGTGTCGACGCGGACGTCTTTCATGTCGATGTGCACTTCGACGTCTTCGGCTTCCGGCAAGACCGCGACGGTGGCTGTCGACGTGTGTATCCGTCCACCCGACTCCGTCGACGGGACGCGTTGCACACGGTGTGCCCCATTCTCGAATTTCAGTTTCGAGTAGGCACCGGCACCGTTGATCAAAAACGTCACTTCTTTAAAGCCGCCGAGTTCCGTATAGTTGGCGTCGATCAGCTCGGCTTTCCAGTTTTGACGCTCGGCGAATCGGGTGTACATCTTATACAAGTCGACCGCAAACAGTGCCGCCTCGTCACCACCGGCCGCCCCGCGAATCTCGACGATGACGTTCTTGTCGTCGTTCGGGTCTTTTGGGATGAGCAGGACGCGCAGCTTCGCTTCGAGCGCTTTCACAACTGGTTCGAGCAGCGCCATCTCTTCTTTCGCGAGTTCGCGCATATCGGATTCGAGCGTTCGGTCTTCTAACATCGCTTTTGCTTCTTTGTAGGCCGTACTCGTCTCTTTATAGCGTCGATACGCTTGTACCGTCTCCTCGAGTTGAGACTGTTCTTTTGAATATTGACGCAGTTTATTCGAGTCGCTGAGCACTTCCGGGTCAGCGAGCATCTCATTCAATTGCATATATCGTTCTTCTAAAACGCTTAAACGGTCAAACATCATGATCCGTCCTTTCTGTTCACCAAATCGTTCTCTTCATTATACCAAAAAACGAACCGAGCTAGCTCGGTTCGTCGACAAATTGAATACTTAGAGCGAACCGACAAAATCCTCAATCCGCTACTGTATGACGGATCGGGCGTGGTTTGTTCGGGACGTCATGACAATGGCGGCAACGCGGTTCGTACGACTCAGCGGCACCGACTAAGATGACCGGGTCCTCAAAGCGAGCCGGTTCTCCGTTGATCAAGCGCTGCGTCCGAGACGCCGGGGCGCCGCACGACAGACAGATCGCCTGCAGCTTCGTGACGAACTCGGCACGCGACAAGAGCTCCGGCATCATCGTGAACGGTTCGCCACGGAAGTCCATATCGAGTCCGGCGCAGATGACACGTTTGTCTTCTGACGCCAACTGCTCGATGACGTCGACGATCCCCTCGTCAAAGAACTGCACCTCGTCGATGGCGATGACTTGCGTCTCTTCGCGCACCGCATCGTATACATCTTGACTCGTTCGAGTCGGGACGGCCACGACCGAGTTGCCGCTATGGGAGACGACGTTCTCTTCGTGGTAGCGGTCATCGATGGCCGGCTTGAACACTTGGACCGGGATCTTACCGTAGTGCGCCCGACGGACACGGCGGATCAATTCCTCCGACTTCCCAGAAAACATACTGCCACAAATCACTTCTATCCAACCGTAACGGTTCGTCACATGCATCATTCTACTTCGCCCTCTCCATCGTTAATCGCTTTCCGATTATAACCATCTTTCAGTCATAGGAAAAGGGTTGACTTCTAACAAAAATCGGCACGGCATCATCCCGTCCCGATTTCTCTTCACTCTTCCGCTTCTTCTTCTTCTTTTTTATAATCGATCAAGTTCAATTTGCGCGCGAGCGGTCGAATCGTCAGCCCGTGCAACGTCACCGAGGTAAAGACGAGTCCGATCGTGAGCGGTAGCATCTGTGACGCATCCTCAATCCCGAGACCAGCCACTTCCTCCGCGAAAAAACCTGCGACCGTCATCGCGACGATGCCGCGTGGCGCGATCCAGCCGATGAACCCACGCTCCTTGAGCGGAAGCCCCACACCAAGCGTCGATACATAGATTGCCAGTGGTCGAACGAGAAACAAGATGCCGGCAATCGTCAACAGCAATGGCCACTGGAAGATATTCAATAGTTCTTCACGCGACAGCGACGCCGTCAGCAAGATGAATACGGATGAGATCAGCAAAATCGAGATGTCTTCCTTGAACGACTGCAGTTCCTCGATGATCTGTTCATCGCGAAGTTTCGTGTTCGCCATCGTCATCCCCATCGCCGTCACGGCAAGGAGACCGACTTCATGCATCATAAACTCGCTCAAAGAGAATAAGATCAAGACGGCCGTAAGCGTCACCGAAGCGCGTAAGTACCGCGGAATCTTCTCACCTACGAACCAGCCCATCAAGACGTGACCGAACACGTAACCGAGACCGATACCGACGAGACAAGCTCCCGCAAAGAGCAATTGTACCCACAAGTCCATGCCTTCATAGACGATGTAGCCGATTCGAATCACGAACAGGCCGAGCAACGCACCGACCGGGTCGACAATGATCCCTTCCCACTTTAAGATGGCACCGACCCGATCTTTCAGATGGGCTTGCCTGAGCAACGGGATGACGACCGTCGGGCCGGTGACGACGAATAGCGCTCCCATCGTCCAAGCGACGACCCAATGGAGACCGCCGACGTATTGAATCAACAGCGAAGCCCCAACGAACGACAACGTCACACCCGCTGTCACGATGCGGACGATCGAACGCCGGAATTGGTTGATCTCGCTTAAATGAAGCCCTAAACTACCTTCAAATAATATGATCGCGACCGCAAACGAGATGATCGGGCTGTACAAATTACCGAGCAACTCTCGCGGTTCAAACAAACCAAAGATCGGACCGGCCAACACGCCGGCAACCGTCATGATGATAATCGCCGGAATTTGGTAGCGCCACGCCAACCATTGCGAGACGATCCCGACGCCAACCAACAAGCTGATGCTAATCAATATATACTCCATGGAAGCCCCCTCATGTCAGTCTTCCGTCTCTTTACCCTCGCTTGGACAACAAAAAACCGCCAAGGGCAATCCCTAGGCGGTGTGCATACAACTTGACGATTAACGTTGGTACTTCTTGTTGAAGCGCTCGATACGACCGTCCGCAGATGCGAATTTCTGGCGACCTGTGTAGAACGGGTGCGAATCAGAAGATACATCGACACGGATGAGTGGGTATTCGTTACCATCTTCCATCGTGATCGTTTCGTTAGAGTAACGAGTCGAACCACTGATGAATTTAAACTCAGTCGTTGAGTCCATGAATACGACTTTACGGTATTCTGGGTGGATTCCTTGTTTCATTGCTTTTCAACTCCTTCTGCCCTAAGTATTCTTTCAACCTAGAGAAAGTTCACTAGAATATAATAGCACCCGGTTCACGGATTTACAAGTCCGTTTTCGTTTTTTTCACCGGGCGGCGACTCTTTTTCTTATCGGCCTCGAGCGCCGCAAAAAAGTCGAGATTTGTTTGCGTCTCACGCACACGACGCAAGAACTGATCGACGAAGTCCGGCGACTCGTTCATCGTGCGACGAATCGTCCAAAGCGAGTCGAGCTCGTCCTTGCCGAGGAGGAGTTCTTCTTTCCGCGTACCCGAACGACGGATATCGATGGCCGGGAAGATACGGCGTTCCGCGAGCTTCCGGTCGAGATGGAGCTCCATGTTGCCCGTCCCTTTGAACTCTTCATAGATGACGTCATCCATCCGCGAACCGGTATCGATGAGCGCTGTCCCGAGAATCGTCAAACTGCCGCCGTCCTCGATGTTCCGGGCCGCCCCGAAGAATTTCTTCGGTTTGTGGAACGCTGCCGGGTCGATCCCGCCCGAGAGCGTACGACCGCTCGGTGGGACGGACAGGTTATAGGCACGCGTCAACCGAGTGATCGAGTCGAGCAAGATGACGACGTCTTTCTTATGTTCGACGAGGCGCATCGCCCGCTCTAGCACGAGCTCCGAGATGCGAGTGTGATTCTCCGGTGTCTCGTCAAACGTCGAATAGGCGACGTCTGCACCCGGCACCGAACGTTGGATGTCCGTCACTTCTTCCGGACGTTCGTCGATCAATAGGATGATCAGTTCAACGTTCGGATGGTTCGTCGTGATGGAATTGGCGACTTCTTTCAATAGAGATGTCTTCCCGGCTTTCGGTGGGGCGACGATCAAACCACGTTGCCCGAAGCCGACCGGTGCGATCATATCCATGACACGGACCGATAGATGGTTCGGCTCCGTCTCGAGCACCATTTGCTTTTCCGGATAGATCGGCGTGAGCGCAGGGAAATAGTCGCGGTTCCGGGTCGAATCGGTCGTTTCCCCGTTGACCGCCTCGACGCTCAAGAGCCCTTGGAAACGTTCATTTTCTTTCGGTTTCCGGACTTTCCCGGTGACGAGATCCCCGTTCCGCAAACTAAAGCGGCGGATCTGTGAAGCGGCGATATAGATGTCTTCGGACGATTGGGAGTAGTTGATTGGTCGGAGGAAACCGAAGCCACCTTCATTTTGTGACTGCGGGTTCGGAGGGATGATCTCAAGGACACCTTCGAGGAAATAAAGGTCCTTCGATTCGGCTTGCGATTTTAAGATTCGGAACATGAGTTCACGTTTCCGTGCTTCCCGATATTGAGGCACATTCACTTCTTTTGCGATTTCATACAATTCTTTCAACGTCTTCGTCTCGAGTTCACGAAGCGTATAGTTTTTAGCTGGTTCTGTACTTTGCGTCATAAACGTCACCTGTCTTTCTTGTGATTCTATATTTGAAAAGTAATTGTAAAGTTCTTATTCATCTAATCACAATTCAATCATGCCGTCACTTTATATAAACGGCTACATATCAGTCTATTCCCTTGATTTTTAAAAGTTAACGTCCGGTACTCTTCCTTATGTAACAAAAAGGTCTCTATGCCTCCATATTGTTTCAAATATGTTACAAGAAAACTATTTTTGACTTGTGATTGAAAAATGCCATCGGTCTTACGCATGATATAGTTTATTTGCAGAGGAAACCGGGTAACAAACTCGACTTTTGCTCAACTATCGTAAACACACATCGATCATATACACTCACAGGGTTTTATTTTAAAAAACGGAGGGAATTATACTATGTTAAAGCGTTTCGCATCTATCATCGTCGCCGCCACTATCGCTTTCTCGGGTCTTGCATTCACAACAGGTGAACAAGCAGAAGCAGCTACTGGAACATTCGCTTACTCGAAAGTCAACGGCTTGAACATTCGGACATCAGCATCACTCAGCTCGTCAGTCGTTACGAAGATGAATAAAGGTCAACGCTATACATACCTCGGTAAAGTTGGCTCGTTCTACAAGATCAACTACAAAGGGACTCACCGTTACATCTCAGCGTCATCGACTTACACGTACTTGAAAGCAAACACAGCAACGGCTACTAAAGTGACAACGACTTCTTCTTCAAGCGCTCGTACGAAACTTGTCGCCGAGTCGAAGAAATACCTTGGCACACCGTACCGTTACGGCGGAACGACAACAGCTGGATTTGACTGCTCTGGTTACACAGGACATGTTTACAAGAAAGCGATCAACAAGTCAATCCCACGTGATTCACGCTCACAATACTCAAGCTCGAAAAAATTGTCGAAGTCAGCGATTCAAGCAGGCGACCTCGTATTCTTCTCACATAACGGCGGCACGATCCAACACGTCGGTATGGCAATCAGCAAGACACAAATGATCAACTCAGAAACAGGCGGCGTTAAATACGCGAGCTTCACATCAGGTTACTGGGCACCACGTTACGTCGGTGCTGGAACGTACCTCTAATTCAATAAAACCTCAAACGACTCGGTTCAGCGGAACCGAGTCGTTTTTTATTTACGAACATTTTGCAAAACGGCTTCCGTGCTCGTCAACACCGAGAACGTCCCGTCTGTCTCAAGGACGACCGCCTCGACTTTATCGTGAGCGGTCCCGCTCGAGCGGATGGCTTGGAGCACTTCGATCTCGAGCACGCGTTCTTTACGCATCTCCGCTTCTAAGTAACTCCCCCGATAATATAGCATCGTCGGTGTCGATTTGATCAGCTCGTTCACTCGTTTTGACCGATTGGCCAGCTTCGCCATGACGTATTGCAACGCGACGAGCGTGGCAAAAGCGACGAGCCCATTCAGTAGCGGTGTCTGTCGGCTCGTGAGCGTCGTCGCTAAGATCGAACCGAGCGCAACGGTCACGATAAAATCGAATGCGTTCATTTTCGAGAGCGTCCGTTTTCCTGATACACGTAATATGAAAATGATCGAGAAGTAAGCCCCGATCCCTGTCAAGATGATTTGCACCATCGTTTTGAGTTGATCCATCGTCTCCCCCCTTTTCTGTTTTTGAACAATCACTTCGAAAGCGTACTCGTCGTTCATCATTTTTGTTTCAAGGCACCCCGCGCGTTTGTCGCCGCGAAGACGACCATGATGACACTCATCCCTCCAGCCACGGCAAGGCCGGCCGACAAAGCGCCCCAGTCAATCGTCGGTTGGGTCAACACGGCCCGCATCCCTTCAAAGATATACGTCGTCGGATTGAACGTCGCCGCCACTTTGAGCCATTCCGCCTCGATCAACTCTTTCGGGACGAACGTCGTCGACAAGAAGATGAGCGGGAAGAAGAGAAGTGTCCCGGCCTGTGCGGCTTGGGCGTTCCGTGTCTTCAAGGCGACCCCGACCGAATATCCGGCAAAAGCGAGTCCGAATCCGAGAGCGAGCAAAACCGTGAACAAGAAGCCGACCACACCGACCGGAATCGATAACCCGAGTAAGAACGCGACGGCAAAGATAAGCAACGTTTGAACGAACAGTTGCAACATCCCGGCAATCATCGGTCCGAGCACGATGGCAGTCCGCGTCGAAGGTGTGAGCAGCAACCGGGCGAAATAGCCGCTCTCGATGTCACGCACTAACGCTTGGCCGGCACCCCCGGCCCCGCCGACAGCACCTGAGACGATCGATACCGGCAAGATGAAATTCAAGTAGTCGCCGCCGCCGAACTGCGGCAATGCGGCCACACTCGACAGCCCGCTCGTATAGACGAGCAAGAAAAAGACAGAAATCATCAAGTTCGGGATAAATGAAAATGGGTTGCGGATCGTCGTCATTAGACTCCGCTTTGTAAACAACCACGTTTCAGTCCACACTCGGCACACCTCCTTCGTACGATTCGCCCGTCACTTTCAAGAATACGTCGTCAAGTGACGGCTGTTTCACCGTGAGCCGCTCCGGCTGTAACGCCTGCTCATCGAGTTTCCGGACGACGTCGGTCAACGTGTAGTCGCGAAGTTCGAAGACGAGGCTCGGTCCGGTCGCGGCTTGTCCGAACAGCTCAGCGGCGGCTCGTGCTTCTGCATCGGTATGAAACACTAGAGAAATCGACTCGCCTCCGACGGTCTGCTTCAATTCTTCTGCTGTCCCTTCGACGACAATCTTACCGTGATGGATGATGGCGATGCGATCGGCCAGCTCGTCCGCCTCCTCTAAATATTGGGTCGTCAAAAAGATGGTCGTCCCGAACTCTTGATTGAGACGCCGTACCTCTTTCCAAATCTCGATTCGACTCGCCGGGTCGAGCCCGGTCGTCGGTTCATCTAAAAACAGTACGATCGGACGATGGACGAGCGTGAGCGCCAAATCAAGCCGACGCCGCATCCCGCCGGAATACGTGCCACTCTTTCGGTCAGCCGCATCCGCGAGTGAGACGACCGACAGCAGTTCCTCGGCCCGTGCTTCTGCTTCACGTTTCGTCATTTTGAACAGCCGACCTTGAAGGACGAGCAATTCCCGGCCGGTCAACACTTTATCGATGCCCGTCTCCTGGAGGGCGACACCGATGGATAACCGGACGTCCTTCTCCCGCTTGACGACATCAAACCCGTTCACGCGCGCCGACCCGCTCGTCGGTCGAATGAGTGTCGTCAACATCTGTATAGCCGTCGATTTCCCGGCCCCGTTCGGACCAAGGAACGCAAAGATTTCTCCTTGTTTTACTGAAAACGATATTCCGTCGACGGCCGGAACATCCCCGAACGTCTTGACGAGTGACTCTACTTCGATCATCGACCCCACCTCCTGCCTTACTCATTCCCGTTCTATTCATATTTTAAATATGAAAGAACGCATCAAAAAAGCTGCAGAGAGAATCTGCAGCTCGAGAGAATTAAGGTTTCATGACCATTTTCGGTTTTTTCTTCAATGAATGAATCCCTTCGACGAAACGGACCGTACCCGATTTGGCGCGCATGACGACCGAGTGTGTCTGACCGCCCTGACCCGTGAATTGGACACCACGGAGCAGTTCACCGTCTGTCACACCCGTCGCCGCGAAGATACAATCCTCGCCTTTGACGAGATCGTCAAGAAGCAGGATGCGTCCCGTGTCAGCGATGCCCATATCTTGGCATCGTTTTTCCTGGGCCGCGTCTTCCGGCAACAACCGTCCCTGGAAGTCACCACCGAGGCACTTCATGGCGACGGCTGCGATGACGCCTTCCGGCGCCCCGCCCGAGCCTAGCAAGAGATCGACACCGGTTTTCGGGAACGCCGTGTTGATGGCCGCCGCGACATCGCCGTCCGGAATCAACTTGATACGAGCTCCCGTTGCCCGGACTCGTTGAATCATCTCTTCATGACGGTCACGGTGCAAAATCGTGACGACGACGTCTTCGACGTTCTTGCCCTTCGCCTTGGCGACGATCGCGATGTTTTCTTCGATCGAGTTGTCGAGGCTGATCAGTCCCGCCGCTTCTGGACCGACCGCAATCTTATCCATATACATGTCTGGCGCGTGAAGGAGATCACCTGCGTCCGCGACCGCGAGCACCGCGAGTGCGCCCCATGTTCCCGTCGCGACGATGCTCGTCCCTTCGAGCGGATCGACGGCAACGTCGAGGCGTGAGCCGTAACCGTTCCCGACTTTCTCGCCGATGTAGAGCATCGGTGCCTCGTCCATCTCACCTTCCCCGATGACGACGATCCCTTTCATCGGAATCGTATCGAACACTTCGCGCATCGCTGTTGTGGCTGCGTCGTCCGCTTGTTCTTTCAAGCCTTTCCCCATCCAGCGGGCCGAAGACAGCGCTGCCGCTTCTGTGACCCGGACCAATTCCATTGATAAACTACGTTCCACCCGAATTCTCCCCTTTGTTACTCGGACATCTCATCGACCCAGACGAGGGCGCCGAGTTGTTTTAGTTTGCCGACGAAGTCGACGTACGAGTCGTTCAGACGTTCCGCATAGAGAACCGTCGACTCTCCCGTTGCCTGCAAACCGGCCAAGACGAGTGCCGCGGCGCTCCGCGCATCGGCAGACTCCATCTCAGCGTTCGCAAGCGTCGTCCCGCCACGAATGACGGCCGACGAATCTTCAAGCGTGATTTGCGCGTTCATCCGCCGCATTTCGGCGATATGACGGAAACGTTGGACGTATAGCTTATCCGTCACGACGCTCGTCCCGTTCGCTTTCAACAAAGCGGCTGACATGATCGGTTGCAAATCGGTCGGATAACCCGAGTAGTGGAAGACGCGAATATCAATCGGCTCAAAAGCTTTCGCCCGAACCGTGATCGCTTCTTCCCCGACCTCGACTTCAGCACCGTAATCAACTAATTTTTGGATGACCCCTTCTAAATGGGTCGGAATAACGTTTCGAACCGTCACTTCCCCTGCAACCGCACCGTAAATCATAAACGTTCCGGCTTCAAGGCGGTCTGGGATCAGCGTATGTGTACAGCCGTGCAAGCGTTCGACCCCTTTAATTCGAATCTCATCGGTCCCGGCACCGATGACGTATGCACCCATCGATGTCAGCATCGTCGCGACGTCGACGACTTCCGGATCAGTCGCGGCATTTTCAATGACGGTCGTCCCTTCGGCAAGGACCGCGGCGAGCATCGCGCTCACCGTCGCCCCGAATGAGCGAAGGTCGAGGTAGATCCGATTGCCGGCCAACTTGTCGGCGTTGACGTGATAGAGACCCGACTCGTTCTCGACTTTGATGCCGAGACGTTCTAGCGCTTTTAAATGTAAATCGATCGGTCGTGGACCAATCGCATATCCCCCTGGTAATCCAACGGCCCCTTTCCCAAAACGAGCTGCGAACACACCAAGTAAGTAGACAGCGGCCCGGACTTTCCGAGTTTCTGAGCCGAGCAGCGGCATGGCGACGGCATCTTTTGCATGAAGCGTCATCCGCTCCCCGTCCCGCTCGATTGTCACCCCGAGTTCTTGTAATAGGCTGAGCATCACTTCGACATCTTCGATGACGGGGACGTTCTCGATTGTCACCGGTTCTTCGGTAAGAAGTGCTGCGACGAGACAAGGCAAGGCACTCTGTTTGGCGCCACTAATGTCAACTGTTCCTTCAAGTTTCTGCTGTCCAACGATATGGAGAATTTCCACGATGATCAAACCTTTCTACGACGAACTTATTTGGATTGAGCGTTATTCCAATCCGCTAAGAACTGCTCAATCCCTTTGTCAGTGAGCGGATGATTCATCATCTGTTCGATGACTTTGTACGGTACCGTGGCGATATTAGCACCAAGTAGAGCTGCTTTCGTCACGTGGACCGGATGGCGAACGGACGCGGCGATGATTTCCGTATCGATGCCATGGATGGCAAAGATATTCGCAATCGTCTCGACGAGGTCGAGACCGTCGTGGCCGATATCATCAAGGCGACCGATGAACGGCGAGACGTATGACGCACCCGCCCGAGCTGCTAAGAGCGCTTGGTTGGCGTTAAAGATGAGCGTCACGTTCGTCTTAATGCCGAGCTTCGAAAGCTCATTGACAGCAATCATACCGGCTGCTGTCATTGGTACCTTAACTGTAATATTCGGCGCGATCGCCGCGAGTTCCTTTCCTTCTTTGACCATACCCTCTGCGTCGAGTGCAATAACTTCCGCACTGACTGAAAGGTCCCCGACGACCTCACAAATCTCACGGAGCCGCGTATGGAAATCGACGCCTTCTTTCGCGACGAGCGACGGATTCGTCGTCACGCCCCCGATGACGCCCATTTGGTGGGCTTTCTTGATGTCTTCCACATTTGCCGTGTCAATGAAAAAACGCATGTACATGTCCTCCTCGAATCGGATTGTAATCGCTTACTCTCTTATTATGAGGAAATCGACACGGAATTGCTATACCCTTTACGTCAGCGCGGCGATGCCGAGCATCGAAGCGGCAAGCAAGATCATCCCGGCGAGCGTCCCGACGGCCCATGACTTCCTATAATTTTTTTCAACAAAAAAGCCAGTTCTCACGAGGAGAACCGACTGATGTGACAAGATTACGCTTGGTTGCTTGAACCAAACTCACGCATTTTACCAGAAACGACGTTGTAGATCGCTTCGATACCAGGTCCGATGACTTTACGTGGGTCATATACTTTCGAGTCAGTGTTAAGCTTCTCACGTACCGCACGAGTCCATTCTTGTTGGCACTCTGTGTTGACGTTGATTTTGCTGTGACCGAGCTCGATTGCTTTTTTGATTTGGTGCTCAGGGATTCCTGAACCGCCGTGAAGAACGAGTGGCGTTTTCGTCGCTGCTGCGATTTCTTCCATCTCTTTGAAGCCGAGGTTTGGCTCGCCTGCGTATTCTCCGTGTACAGAACCGAGTGCCGCTGCAAGAGCGTCAACTTTCGCTTCTTTAACAACACGGACACACTCGTCGAGGTCAGCGTATTGTACGCCGCCAACGACGCCGTCTTCTTCGCCGCCGACTGTGCCAACTTCCGCTTCAACTGAAGCGCCTTTAGCGTGTGCGTATTCAACGACTTGTTTCGTCATTTCGATGTTTTCTTCGATCGGGTGGTGTGAACCGTCGATCATAACAGACGTGAAACCAGCGTCGATCGCTGCTTTACACTTGTCGAATGAAGAACCGTGGTCGAGGTGGATTGCAACTGGAACAGTGATGTTGTAGTCGTGCATGAGACCTTCAGTCATTTTAACAACTGTTGTGAAGCCCCCCATGTATTTTGCTGCACCTTCTGATACACCGAGGATAACTGGTGATTTCTCGTCTTCCGCAGCGCGAAGAATCGCTTGCGTCCACTCGAGGTTGTTGATGTTGAATTGGCCGACTGCATACTTGCCTTCGAATGCTTTGTTAAGCATTTCTGTCATTGATACTAATGGCATAATGATGTCCTCCTCTGTTCGCTGTTGTGCACTGTGGGAAAAGTGACCCTGTGCAATTCGTTCCCATTATAACACACGTCAAAACTTGTGCCTATGCTATTCGCATATAGAAATGGCCCCGCGCAAGCGTTTACATATGTCATCTTCGTGACGATTCACTGAATGCCGAGCACTTCTTTCACTTTCTCGATCATGCCGTAAATATCGAACGGCTTCTCGAACTGAGCCGTGATCCCAAGGCGGCGCACTTCTTCGATTGTCGATTTTTCCCCAAATGCGGTCATGATCATGACCGGTGTGTCGATGTCGTTGTTCCGCATGTTCCGTAACACTTCATGCCCGAACATGCGCGGCATGTTCATATCGAGCAGCACCAAATCGTAAGTACTTTGTTCTAGCTGTTCCCAAGCGCTCAAGCCGTCCTGGGCCGTGTCGACCTCGATACCCAGATTTTTAAACACTTGGGCGAGCATCAAGCGAATTCCATCTTGGTCGTCTGCGATTAGCATGCGTGACATCTAGTTACCTTCTTTCCGTAGCTTCTATAACTTTGTGCGATAATATAACCATACCAAAATCGTTTTCGTTTGGCGACGCGTCATTTTCTAAAAGAAGGAAACGAGGCTCACGTCCCCGCCTCCCCCGCTTGCTCCATTTTCAATTCAAAGGGAACGTCTCGTTCGTCGGCGATTTCATACGACGTCACCGTCCCTTCATCCTTCACGTACAATTGCAAAAAATCACCTTCTGCGAGCCGTGAGTCAGACGTGAATGTGAGCGAACGCTTTTTTCGTTCCTCATCATAGCCGATTGTCGTATACACATAGTCCGTCCCATCTCGCTCCGCCGTCTCCACCTTCGGGATTTTCACATAATATGTATCCGCGAACAGACGGTCCAAATCGATGACCAACCATCCGGCAAAGACCGCGAGACAGACTGTGACGATGAGTACTCGGTTCCGTTGCATGTGCATCCCTCACTTCTATTGATCGCTATCTTCCAATACCATATATGAACGATTCCTAAACGCAACGCTTCTTGTTATACTCGACGTACAAGACATGATGGGAGACACGACATGAAGCATTTATTCGGATTTTTACTTTTTTTAGTGACGCTTGCCGGAGGTGTCGCCATCACGGCTGGGACGTTCGGAGAAGAGCCGTCCGCCGACGCGTATGAAGATGTTTATGAAGACGATATACCGCTCGCTACTTCAATAGATGCGGAATTAGAAGACGTGCCCGAGACGTTCAAACTCATCTCCGAGGTTTTCGACGAACCGATTTCAGCAGAAGACGTCGAGCGCATGCATCTACTCGTCTCCAATCCAGATTTAGACGAGGCGACCGTGCATCCGCTCGGTGAACTTGAAGTCACGTATGACGGACAGCCGACAACGCTCATCGTCGAAGCGGAAGTGTATCGCGAGGACGGAACGTATATTGCCTTCTATTTTTCGGGCGACGAGGAGATGGTCTTCGCAATCGATGATCGGATCACAGCGTACTATGAAGAATTAGGCATATGAAAAGGAACTTCGCTCGCTTGAGCGAAGTTCCTTTTGGTTTACGTTTAGTCGATCGTGACCGGGACGACGGCGAGGTCGATCTCTTTCTCGACTTCTTCCCGCTCCTCGGCGAGACGTGCATCCGACCATTTGAAGACATCGGCCATACAGCGCAAGACACCGTCTTTATAGTCTCTGACGAAGTCGATGTCGAAGAACATCGCCCCTGTCCGACGGACGAGGAAGTCGATGGCACGGACGACCGACTCTTCTTCGATGCCGTACATCAACTGCGCGTAGACGATCTCGGGCAGGTCATAAGCGTTCGTATCCATCCGCTCGACGACGCGATCGATGTTCGATCCGTAGAGACGGACTAACTGCTCCGCTTTCACGTCATCGAAACCAAGGTTTTTCAGCTCGTCTTTCTTCTTCGTCAAGAAGTCGTCAAAGCCGTTCGAACCGCCCACATGTCCACCCGACATCGGCATATGTTTCGTCCGTGAAGCGAGGAAGACGATGCCCTCTTCTTGTTTGAGTAGCTTCGCGACGAGATCGACGACCGTCTCAGACATCTTCCGGTAGCCTGTCAACTTACCACCGGCGATTGTGATCAGGCCGCTTTCCGATTGCCAAATCTCATCTTTCCGTGAGATCTCGGACGGGTCTTTGCCTTCCTCATAGATGAGCGGACGGATGCCGGCCCAGCTTGACTCGACGTCATCTTCCGTCAACGACACATCCGGGAACATATAGTGGATCGCGCCCAAGATATAGTCGCGGTCTTCTGTCGTCATGCGCGGATGCGCCTTATCCTTATCGAAGAACGTGTCGGTCGTCCCGACGTACGCTTTGCCGTCACGCGGGATGGCGAACACCATTCGGCCATCTGGTGTATCGAAGTAAGTCGCTTGTTTGAGCGGGAACTTCGATTGATCGATGACGAGATGAATACCTTTCGTCAGACGAAGCATCTTGCCTTTATTCGAGCCGTCCTGCTCACGGAGCACGTCGACCCATGGGCCGGTCGCGTTGATGACTTTTTTCGCATAAATTTCATACGTCTTCCCGTCGATTTGATCTTCGACGTTCACGCCGACGACTTTGCCTTGCTCGTAAATGAGACCGGTCACTTTCGAGTAGTTTAAGAGGAGTGCGCCATGGTTCGCCGCTTCTTTCGCGACTTCGATCGTCATGCGCGCATCGTCCGTCCGATACTCGACGTAATAACCGCCACCGACGAGCCCGTCTTTTTTGACGAGCGGTGACTTCTCGATCACCTCTTCCGGCGTCAACATCAAACGGCGCTCCGCTCGTTTGACGCCGGCCAACAAGTCATACACCATCAGCCCGAGCGCTGTCGAGAGCGGTCCGAACGTGCCGCCTTTGTGCATCGGTAGAAGCATGCGCTCTGGCGTCGTGACGTGCGGTCCGTTCTCATAGACGATGGCGCGTTCTTTCCCGACCTCGGCGACGAGTGCGACTTCGAACTGTTTCAAATAGCGCAAGCCACCATGGACAAGTTTCGTCGAGCGGCTCGATGTTCCAGCCGCGAAGTCTTGCATTTCAAGAACCGCCGTCTTCATTCCCCTTGAAGCGGCGTCGAGGGCAATCCCGGCACCGGTGATGCCCCCACCGACGACGAGGATGTCATGACGCTCACTCGTCAATTGTTCGTATCGCTTGGCACGTTCTTTTGCTGAGAAGTTTCTGATTTCCATCTTATTCCCTCCTATAATGAATCCGGTTCGTATAAACAAAGAGACCACAACAAAACAAGGCTTCGCCCTCTATGTCGTGGTCTCTCTGTAATCTCCAACCGGTTATCAACTTTTCTCCTGTATTATACCCTATTCTCCATTCTTCAACCATCGACCGGCTCACTAGACACGCAACCTGCCCGACCGAAAGCGTCACGCTCGCAATTTGAAATTCAGAAGACTAGACTTCAAAGTATCACTACGAAGGAGGAGTTTTCATGAAACGCATGTTACAATCTTTTCAATTTAAAAACGGCGTCGAGCTTCATAACCGGCTCGTCCTTGCGCCGATGACCCATTATTCGTCCGAGCCGACAGGTGAGGTTTCGGAGCACGAACTCGCCTACTATCGGAAGCGAGCGAAAAATGTCGGTCTCGCCATCACGGCGTGTGCCTATGTGACAGAAGACGGTAAAGGATTCCCGAACGCGTTTGGCGCGAGCGACGATCACTTCATCACCGGTCTCCGTCAACTCGCTGAAAGTTTGAAGGCGGAAGGTGCCAAAGCCATTCTGCAAATCTTCCACGCTGGGCGCATGTCTCCTCCAGAGCTCGTCCCGAACGAACAACCCGTGAGCGCAAGTGCGGTCGCACCCGTCCGTGAAGGTGCCGCCACACCGCGTGCCCTCGAGACAGAAGAAGTCGAGGCAATCATCGAAGCATTCGGTGAAGCGACACGCCGTGCCATCGAAGCCGGATTTGACGGCGTCGAGATTCACGGAGCGAACACGTACTTGATCCAGCAGTTCTTCTCACCGCACTCAAACCGCCGAGACGACCGCTTCGGAGGCGACGTACAGGCGCGTCTCACGTTCCCGCGTGAAGTCATCCGTTCTGTGAAAGCCGCGGCGAAAGACGCTGACGATTTCTTGATCGGCTATCGCTTCTCACCAGAAGAAGTCGAAGAGCCAGGTATCACGCTCGACGACACGGACGTATTGATCGACATGTTGCTCGAGGAAGGACTCGACTACCTCCACGCCTCGCTTTGGAACTTCAATATCGGTTCGATGCGCAACGAGAACGTGATGGAGCGCTCGATCGACCGGATCGCGAAACGCATCAACGGTGCCGTCCCGCTCATCGGAGTCGGACAACTTCAGCGCCCTGGTCAAGTCGAAGACGCTTTGAACGTCATCGACCTGGCCGCGCTCGGCCGCGAACTCATCATCGACCCTGACTGGCTTGAAAAAGTGCAAACGGATCGTGAAGATGAAATCGAAACGGCGCTTGACTTGAACAAGCAAGCCGAACTCGCTGTCCCGGCCCCACTTTGGAACGCCATCACGACACGTGCCGGCTGGTTCCCAATCAAAGACGAAGCAGTCAAATAAGCAAGCTGTCCGCAGACATAAGTCTGCGGATTTTTTATTGCGTTCGGAGACGAGACCGGAATGTGACACAAATAAGTCTCTTCAGACACAATTCCGTCACATTTATCATCTTTTTCACCACTCCTTTCGTGTTGACCTAACTTTCCAAGCATTCGCCCCATTCGTAAGCTAAGGACAGGAAGCGTTTCCTCATTGAGACCGCGGCTCGAGACCAATCATTCGTTCCGTCTGTCTGTTTGACCTTGTTTTGAAAGGGGCATATATATGACAAAAAAGCCGTTTGATCTCGATGTACACAACAAACAGCTTAATCAACATCACCAGCGCACAAAACAAGCGGCTGAAACGTATCGCAACAAAAGCAAAGAACTCGAACACCACCTCGAATCATCCACACGTTCCCGAGAAGAAGCACTCGCCAAAGAAATCGCCGAGCTGAAGCAGGCGACGATGCGAAACGCTCAACGAGACAAATGAACGATTCCCGATGGTACGATGAAAGAAGTGACTTGACCGGTGGAAAACAAAATCGAACGCCAATTTATGAACCACTTGCAGCGCGACAAAAACTTATTTGCTGACTTTCAGCTGCTCGATAACTTTTATGCGCTCGACCAACAGATTGTGAGTGCGCTCCGGAGCGCCCATCCGGTCCGGGCCGAGCAATTGCTTGAAACGTTGACGTTCGACCTTTTGAAACTTCCGGTCACGGATGAATATAGGAGTGTCCGCTTCTACTATCGCGGACTCGTCTATCACGTCATCCGCATGATCCCGGTCGACAACCCGAACGTCCAGACCGCGCTCACTTATACGAGTGCGCTCCTCATCTTGATCGACGAACTGACGACGACGCTCGACTTCATCTATGCCGTCCCGGTCATCGTCGATTCCTTGACGAAGATGATGGCTTTCTTGTCTCCACCCGTATCGACCAATCCGAACGTGACGACGATCATCCACTTGATCGAGGACCATCTGCAAGAACCGGCGTTATCGCTCCCTTGGATCGCCCAACGAATCGGTATGTCGAACAACTATCTGTCGGCCCTGTTCAAACAAGAAGTCGGGGAAAGTGTGCCAGAACGGATTCGCAGGCGACGGATCGATGCGTCGATAGCCGACCTGCTCGGTACGAATCTGCCGATTTGTGCCATCGGCGAAAAATACTGTTTTACCTCTTGCACGGCGTATATTACCACGTTCAAGACGTACAAGCAGATGACCCCGCTCCAATACCGCCAATTGTTTCTCACGTCTAAAAAGCGCGACGCCTCAACTTGAGACGTCGCGCTTTTGTTCGTCTTCCCATTCTTCCCGAAGCATGCCCATCCGAATCGAATCGTAACGCTCACCACGGACGACGCGGACGCGCCGCATCCGACCTTCGAGCTGCATGCCGATCTTTTCAGCGACGCGCACCATGCGCTCGTTCCCTGACCACGTCGTCAATCCGACCCGGACCGTCGAGAGCGTGTTAAACAGATGGTCGATCCAAAGTTTGAGCGCCCTCGTCCCGACACCTTGATTCCAGCGGTCTGACTGATGAAGGATGATCCCGACTTCGAGCCATTCCTTCCCGGCGTCCTCATAATAGTAGGACACCGTACCGAATACCGTCCCATCGACTTCGACGACCCACATGTCGTCACGTCCGACGTGGCGGTCCGCCTCCTCCTGATACGCATCATAACTTTGCGCGCGATGTTCAAAATACGGTGCGTCCCACCGTTTCCATTCGGGCGCCGCTTCTTTGTAAATCAATTCCCATAACCGTCCCAAGTCGCGCGCCTCGATCGGTCGAATGATCAGGTTCTCATCTCGATACATAATCTCTTCCTCTCCGTATATGCTCTTCACTCATTCGAGACGTCAGTTCGAATTCCCTTTTCTACGTTTGCGCCAGACGAGCGCCAAGATGACGAGGATCAAGCTCGCCGTCACCGAGACGACCGCGAACGGGCTCGTACCGGTCACGAACAATTCACCGAGCGTGACCGAATAAGCTAATCCGAACGACGTGACGAGCTTCGCTCCGGCTGCGATCATCACGAAACGTCCGAACGGTACGCGGCTGAATCCGGCCGCCAAACAAATGACTTCGTCCGGTAAGATCGGGATGATGAACAAAACGAGCAAGACACCGAGACCGTACTTGCCGACATAACGGTCATACGTCGCGAGCTTATCCGCATCAATCAAGTGCATGACCCGCTCCCGTCCGAACCGCGCGAGCCCGTACATGACGAGGATGCCGAGCGTCGTCGCGACACTGCCGATCATGGCCGCGCGCAACGGACCGAGGGCGACACTGCCGATCGGGACGCTGATCGCTTCCGGGACCGGCAACGCGATCGGCTGCAGGAAACTGAAGGCGGCGAACACCCAGACCGCATGAGCCTCATAACGTTCGAGCAGACGATCGAGCCCATACGTATCGTATAAGATGAGACCGAATGAGACGTAATAGATCAAGACAAATAATAAAAACAACGTGAATGTCACTTTCAACATCTGCTTCAAATAGACGCTCGACCCTTCACGGATCGACCGCAACAGACCGATCGATAGAGCCAACAGGACAACCCCGGTCCATCCGAGTTGATACGGCAATAAGAGTGTCGGCAAGACGACGAACGGCAATATGCTCAACGCGACTAATGCGACCCCATACCCCCAGTAAATCATGTTTCGTTCCCCCATGTGACATCGCCCTCTCCCCGTTCTACTCTTAGTTTACCCGGATTTAGGTGAACATGTATCCATCCTAAGCTGTTGAAGCGGTCAGTCTTTTGCCCTAGAAAAAAGGCCACGACCGAAAACGGTCGTGACCTCTCCCTCACTCTGCGAGTGCTGCTTGGATGAAATCGTGGAACAAGCGCTGCGGGCGCTCAGGACGCGAAATCAATTCTGGGTGGAACTGTGACGCGACGAACCACTTGTGTTCTGGAATCTCGATGATCTCGACGAGACGGCCGTCCGGGCTCGTCCCCGAGAACTTGAATCCTTCCGCTTCGAACGCTTCACGGTACTCGTTGTTGAACTCGTAGCGATGGCGATGACGCTCATAGACGAGCTCTTGGTTGTAAGCGGCGTGCGCTTTCGTGCCCGGCTCAAGTTTACAAGGGTAAAGGCCGAGGCGGAGCGTACCGCCGAGGTCCTCGATATCTTTTTGCTCAGGAAGAAGGTCGATAATCGGGTAGTTCGTCGTCGGATCGATCTCCGCCGAGTGGGCGCCGTCTAACTTCAAGACGTTACGGGCAAACTCAACCGTCGCGAGTTGCATCCCGAGACAGATCCCGAAGAACGGGACGTTGTTCTCACGCGCATAACGCGTCGCTTCAATCTTCCCTTCAATCCCACGCTCGCCGAAGCCGCCCGGGACGAGAATACCGTCGGCGTCGCCGAGAAGCGCATCGACGTTTTCAGCCGTCACCTCTTCTGCGTTGACCCAGTCGATGTCGATGTCGGCGTTGAACGCGTAACCGGCATGTTTGAGCGATTCGGCGACCGAGATATAGGCGTCGCGGAGTTCGACGTATTTTCCGACGAGCGCGATCTTCACTTTCTTCTCGAGGTGCGTGACCGTATGGACAAGGTTTTTCCAAGCCGTCATGTCAGCCGGTGGCGTGTTGAAGCCGAAGTAGTCGTTGACGAGCTGGTCCATGCCTTGTTTTTGAAGGTTGAGCGGCACTTCATACAACGTCGACGCGTCTTGTGCCTCGATGACCGCTTCTTTGCGTGTGTCGCAGAAGAGGGCGATCTTTTCACGCATCTCTTCCGGGATATCATACTCGGTACGGAGCACGATGATGTCCGGCTGGATTCCGTAACTGCGGAGCTCTTTGACGCTGTGTTGTGTCGGTTTCGTCTTCATCTCGCCAGCTGCGCGAAGGTATGGGACGAGCGTACAGTGAACATACATGACGTTTTCTTTGCCGATGTCGTTCTTCACTTGTCGAATGGCCTCAATGAACGGAAGCGACTCGATGTCCCCGACTGTTCCACCAATCTCTGTGATGACGACGTCCGCGTTCGTCTCGCGGCCGGCACGGAAGACGCGGTCTTTAATCTCGTTCGTGATATGCGGGATGACTTGGACCGTCCCCCCGTTATAGTCACCGCGACGTTCTTTTTTCAATACCGTCGAGTAGATGCGCCCCGACGTCACGTTCGCGTTTTGCGACAAGTTGATGTCGATGAAACGCTCGTAATGTCCGAGGTCAAGATCGGTCTCGGCGCCGTCGTCCGTGACGAACACCTCACCGTGCTGGTATGGGCTCATCGTCCCTGGGTCGATATTGATATATGGGTCAAACTTTTGAATCGTTACGTTCAAACCTCGGTTTTTAAGCAGACGTGCGAGTGAAGCGGCTGTGATCCCTTTACCGAGTGAAGATACTACCCCACCTGTTACGAAAATATACTTTGTCATCATCATTCTCCTCTCTTGAATGCCCACATCGGGAAACGAAAAACAAAAAAAGCAAAAGTGCCCCCACTGACATGGGGGACACTTTTGCTGCATCGTACGTGCTAAACTAGCCCATGACTAATTTACGTCAGAGACGATGCAGTCGTCAAGTTATTATTTTTTTCTTGGTTACGTGTGCCAAAAAAGAAAAAGAGACACGCCTAGCCGGGACAAATGCCCGGCTTTTTGCGGTCTCTTATAAGTCGTCCTCGTCTTCAAGGTCGAGGTCGTCGTCTAAGTCGTCGTCCTTGAACTCGTCAAGGTCTGGTACTTTTTCAGTTTCATCATCCGCATCAAATTCAGATGCATCGAAATCTTCACCTTTAGCAAAGACGTCAAGGTCGTCTTCGATGTCGACGATGCCTTCGTCCGTCTCATCGAGATCTTCCTCAAACTCGTCGAGCTCGCCGCGTTGGCGTGCCTCGATGACGAGATCTTCGTCTGACTTATCGAACGGATACCAAACACGAAGCGCCCAACGGTTAGCTCCCAAGTTGACGAATAGTCCGTCGATGTTCATGTCCGTGTAGAGTTGCGCGATTTTCTCGAGCTCTTCCTCTTCACTTGTGAACGTATAGTTTTGTCTGATCTGCTCGCGGATTTCATCAAATGAAACTGGTTGCTCCCCAGTCTTTTGAAGAATTTCGTAAACAAAATCGATCAACGATTTATTCATTAAAGGACACTCCTTTTCCGTCACTAGTTAAACATCACTCCTCATTATAAACAAAACCGATATAAAAAAGCTAGAGGAAATTATTTCGGTTACGCTTGATTTTTATTGACGCGTTGCCAATAGATTGTAATCAATCCAACGTTAAACAACCAAGTCAGACCGAGTACCCCCATCATCCAGCCGCGAGGAATTTGAAACGACAGCTCGGCATTGACTGTCTGTCCAACGTAGAGACCATAGCTTAATATTCCGACCATCAAAGCGGAATAGGCGACGACCATGCCAAATCGTTTCCATAGTTGAAGCAGTAACGAAGCAAACTCTTTGTTGTCTCCATAGTATTCATATAAGTAGACGTGCCCGGCACTTGAGTACATCGTTTGAACGTAACCGCTCACGAACAGGACGGGAATGAACACGAGCGGTTCGATGAAACCTAAGAAAAACACCAGAGATGAGACGAACAGGACGAGATAAGGACGGCGAGCCAACTCGAAAACGCGACTAATCAATACCCAACCGATAACCCCTGCCAAAAATGGGACAAATACATAGAAGAGGAGTACTTGAAACGAATATAGGGCGAGACTGACGAATACGGCACCGATCAATGTCCATCCCCCGAACAAGCCGACGACGAACGCAAGCAATTGGACTTGTCGCGTCCTAGTCGCGCTGACGTATGTTCTCGTCCGTTCTTGGAACAGAACCCAGCCCACATATCCTAGTAAAATGACCATCAACAAAAATATTTCAATGTAGCCTCTCGTTCCTTCTAACAAACTAAGAAGACGGCTCACTAACGTAAATAATGTGACGGCGATGAAGGCGCCCACAAACTTTACCGTCGTCAATGTCCAAGTTGCCGTTTTTTGGAGTGGCAATTTTCTCACGAATAACCATGGCAGGACGAGGCTGACAAGGAATAAGATGACGGCCCCGTTGTAAGATTGGGTGAGCGTGTATGAGAATGCGGCGATCCACGCAACGAGTGCCAATACGAGCGGCAATGAACTCCCTTTGTCCTCCGTCGGTTCTTTTGGTACAGACAGTTCACTCAGTTGGGACAAAATCGTCGTCATGATCGACCCGACGCCAATTGAGCCGACGCCGACTAAAAATGCACTCAACTCAACGGCCCATTCAAACGGCAACAAAAAGCAGATCAGTCCGCCGACCAGTACCCATAAAGCAATCAAAAACGTCTGTTTCGACCCGAGACGACCGATGACATAAACCCACAACAATAGACCCGACATACTCGCGACATAAAAAATCATGAATGGGATTAAACCCCCGGCGCCTTCTTCTAATGCCATGACTGACAAATACAAAATTTGCGGGAGGATTTGGCTGCTGAGCGCACTCACGATGGTCAACAAAACAATAACGTTTTTCATGTGCGTCCCCTTCTTTCTTAGCGAACACTTACACAAATGCTTCTTTGAATCTTTTCCCCGGTTTCGCGACTGAATAACAATGACTCAAAATTATCCAGTTCGCTTAGTCGCTAAGAATAAAGCGATTACACATCCACCCCTTACTTTTTTCACAACTTAGCCGATATAAAGGAGACACCTCTATTCTACATATGATGAAAAAGGAGATTTTTGAATGACACTCTTCCGTAAACCGAAAAAACCTGATTATACCGCATCAATCGCTTTCCCTGACGCAACGACCATCGCACAACCATCAGACAAACGCCTGAGCGGACGCGCGCATTATATGGGCTATACGTCGACTCAAGTCGAACGACTTCAAGCGATGGCCCCACTCGTCGAATCCGTGCTTGATGACGTGTTAGAAAGCGTACTCGACCATTTGATGTTGCAGCCTGACATGGTCAAGATCGCCAACGCTTCATCGACGCGCGAGCGTTTGAAAAAAGTATTCGCCGACTACTTCCGCAGCTTGTTGACGGGTCGGATCGATGAGAAGTTTCTCGCCATGCGTAAACGCATGGGACAGACACACCATAATTTCTCGGTACCGGTCGTCTGGTTCCTCGCGACGTATTCTGCCTTCAACACGTTGCTCGTCCCGAAAATCGTCGAGCACTATCAACACGACCCGGCGGCGATGACCGAGTCGTTGCTCGCGTTGTCTCACGCGATGAATTTAGACGCTCAAATCGTGACCGAGCAGTACGTCGACGCCAGACTCGGTGAAATCGAATCGGCAAACGCGGCCCGGACCGACTTGTTGACCGATATCGGTCGTGTCAGCACAGAAGTCGCGACGACGATGGAACGGACCGGCGCCGCCATGTCCGAGACGAGCGACCGGGCCCACCAAGTGTTGTCTGAAACCGAACAGACGGAGAAGATGAGCCGTCACTTGATGGAACTGACGCAAACGAACGGCAAACAGATCGAGCAGATGGAGACGGAGTTCACGCAATCGGCGACATACGTCGACGCCTCGCTCGAGCGCATCACAGCACTCAAAGACGGCTCGCAAGAGATCGTCAGCATGACCCGCAGCATCGAACAGATCGCCAACCAAACGAACTTGCTCGCGTTGAACGCCTCAATCGAAGCGGCCCGGGCCGGTGAGCACGGCAAAGGCTTCGCCGTCGTCGCGACCGAAGTCCGGACGCTCGCCGAGAACGCCAAACAGCTCAGCAGCCAGATTAACGTACTCATCCACGAGAACGAGACGAACATCGCAGCCCTGCTCGACCAGATGGGACAAATGCATCGGACGAACGACGAGGCGATGCGTCAGTTGAATGCGGTCAAAGTCGGCTTCTCGACCGTGAAAGACGAGATGGGCAACTACGTTCTCTCATTCGAGCGCAACAAGCAAGACCTCGGACAGATGGTCGAGACGATCTCAGCCATCAACGAGACGACGCAAGGACTGTCTCACCTCACGTCTTCACTGCTCACAAAATCCGAAATGTAAGTAAACGAAATCCGGGCCTGGTCGCTGACCAAGCCCGGATTTGTTTCATTGTAAGATTGGTTCGGGTACTTCGATCGGCTTCAGTGAGCGATCGAGCAGCTCGACGACGTCGAACGTTCCGACCGTCTCATCGACTTCTTTCGCTTTCGTACCGTCCGAGAGCATCGTCAAGCAGTACGGACATGCCGAACCGATGACCGTCGGCTTCGTCTCGAGCAACTGCTCGGTCCGAGCGACGTTGACACGCGTCCCGACTTTCTCTTCTTGCCACATGAGTCCGCCACCGGCTCCACAACACATGCCGTTCTCGCGGTTACGTGCCGCCTCGACGAGCTCGACACCTGGAATCCGTTCGAGGACGAAACGCGGTGCGTCATAGACGTTGTTATAGCGGCCGAGATAGCACGAGTCATGGTAGACGACGCGTTCGTTCACGGCGAAGTCCGGCTTGACCCGTCCCGTATCGAGCAGTTCGGCGAGCAGCTCGGTATGATGGTACACTTTCACACCAGTCAGCCCGAAGTCCGGATACTCGTTTTTGAACGTGTTGTACGCGTGCGGGTCGACTGTGACGATTTTCGTGACGCCGTATTTCTCGAACAGTTTGATGTTCGCTTCGGCGAGTTCTTGGAACAATAGTTCGTTCCCGATTCGGCGCGGCGTGTCCCCTGAGTTCTTCTCCTCGTTTCCGAGGATGGCGAACGAGACACCGGCCTTGTTTAAGACACTCGCGAAGCTTTGGGCGACTTTTTGGCTACGGCTGTCGTAAGAGCCCATCGCCCCGACCCAGAAGAGAAATTCGAACTCTTCTCCCGCTTTCTTCTTCTCTTTGGCAGTCGGGATGACGAGCTCTTCCCGGTCTTTGCGCCAGTTTTCGCGCTCTTTCCGGTTCATGCCCCACGGGTTGCCTTGGCGCTCGATGTTCGCGACCGTACGTTGCGCCTCAGGGTCCATCTTCCCTTCCATCATGACGAGGTAACGGCGAAGGTCGATGATTTTATCGACGTGCTCGTTCATGACCGGACATTGGTCTTCACAGTTTCGGCATGTCGTGCACGCCCAAATCTCTTCTTCCGTGATGACGTTGCCGATCAACTCATCGGCGACGAGCATGTGCCCGTTTTGGGCCGCGGCCGCGATCTCCGCACCTTGCGTGTTTTGGAACATGAGGGCCGGTGCCCACGGTGATTTCCGCGTGATGGCCGCCCCTTTCATGTTCATATGGTCACGCAGCTTGACGATGAGATCCATCGGCGACAGCATCTTGCCGGTACCGGTCGCCGGACAGACGTTCGTACAGCGCCCACACTCGACACAAGCGTACAAGTCGACGAGTTGCTTCTGGTTGAAGTCCTCGATTTTGTTGACACCGAAGACGACTTCTTCGTCCGACTCTTCCGCGTCTTCCATCGCCGAGAAATCGACCGGCGCGAGACGGCCGACTTTGTGCGTCCGGCCGAGCCAGACGTTTAACGTGCCGGCGATCAAGTGGGCGTGCTTGCCTTGCGGGATGTAAATCATGAAGCTGAGCAAGAACATGAGGTGTAGCCACCAGAAGACGACGAACAAGGCGAAAGCGACGCCCCCAGGTACCCAAGCGAACGCTGAACCGATCAGTGTCGCGACCGGTTCGCCCCACATCGGCAGCTCTTCTTTATAGACGAGATAGAACCCGTTGCCGAACAAGACCGATACCATGAGCCCGCCGATGAAGATGAGGGCGAGGCCGGCCATAAAGTTCCGCTTCAAGCGCACAAGTTTCTCGACGTAACGGCGGTAGAATCCCCAAACGACCGCGACGAGAATCATGAGCATGACGATTTCTTGCATGAACGTGAAGATCGGATAGACCGGTCCGAGCGGCACATGCGGGAAGCGTGTCCCGACGGCGAGCCCTTTCCAGATGAAGTCGATGGCCCCGAACTGGACGAGGATGAACCCATAGAACATCATGACGTGGATGATACCGCTCTTCTTATCCTTCAGTAGTTTCTTTTGACCGAACACGTTGATCATGACTTGTTCGAGCCGTTCCTTATTCGTTTGGCTCCATTCTGCCTTCTTCCCAAGCTTGATGAACGTATAACGCTGATAGACGAGCGTCGCGAACAAATACAGTCCATAGCCAAGAACGAGCAAGAATAGAATCCAGTTGACGATTAAAAATGTCGACATCCCCAAAACTCCCCCTTATGAAAACGGATTCAATCTTGAGTTCAGTATAACAAAAAGTGAATGAACAGTCATTCATTTTCTTGTTGGAATCAAAAGTCGAGCACATGTTTCAAGAACAACAAGATGCCGCCGTAGCCGAAAACGGCGAGCACGAACGTCCGGAAGTGGAGGTTGCGGTCGGCCGGCAGCTCGAACTTGACGATATTGAGGATCATCGCCCCGGCGACGAACGCGAACAGGAGCGCCTCGACGTGCGTCGCGAGATCGATGAAACGAGCGAACAAGCCGCCAACGAGAATCCCGCCGCTTAAAAAATAACGGCCTTGCGTCAAATAACGTTCCCCGTAGTGACGGTACAAGTCGTGACCGACAGCGAGGAAATGGACACCGAGCGCGGTCGCATAAAAACTACGTGCCACAAACGTGACCGATGTCGCCGTGACGACGTAAGCCGAGAACGACATGTATGCCGTCAGAAGCGTCACTTGAAGCCAATACGACACGTTCCGGTCAATCGTCTCGTCTTGAAAGTACGGTGTCCGCACGAACCGCATCGTCCCGTAGAAGACGGTGAAACCGAGCAGACTGACGACGTAAATCTCTGACGGCAAGGCAAGGTCGAGCCAGTTGACTTGAAGCGTATCTTGGCGCTTGTTGAGCGATGGCAGTAAATACATGAAAAAATACGTGATGGCGATCCCGCTCGAAAATGAGAACCATTTTTTAGACGGTACCCGGTCGCGTGGAAACAAATAAATCCCAAAGAAATTGATGAGCACTAAATACACGACAATCCAGTTCGCCATCCCATGTCACCCTTTCAGTTCAATCCAAAATCGCTCGACGACGGTTCCATCTTCTTCGGTATACGGTGTGTCGGCGACACCCCCGTTGTTCAAAATGACTTGGCGAGAGGCGACGTTCTCTCGGTCACACGTGATGAGCGCCCGCTCAATCCCGAGTTCCTTCGCTTTCTCGAGCGCGAGACGTAGCTGTTCTGTCGCCAAACCGCGTCCGCGCGCACTCGGCTTGATGCCGTAGCCGATATGTCCCCCGAAGTTCAACAGGTGGGCGTTTAACTCATGGCGAATATTCGCCGCCCCGAGCAACTCGTCCCCGTCCGTCAACCAATACGTCGTGCTCGGCACCCAACCGTCCTCAATCTTTTCACGGTCTTCTGCGTCAAGTAGTCGTTTGACGTAGGCGTCAAAATCGCTTGTATCTTTATTAATCGTCGTCGGGACGATGTTGCTTCCGTCCTCTTTCCATTCGCTTAACAGGGCAAGAACTTGGTCTTGCTGTTCGACTGACGTCTTCACGAGCCGTAACATAGCATTTCCCCCCTAATTATATGTATAGAAAAGACCGCAATGCGGCCTTAGTCTTCGAGTCCTAATCGTTTTGGCATCACGGGTGCGAGTTGTTTCGCTTCGTCTAAGCGACCGGCTTCGACGAGTGTGTGGAACCGCAAGAATTCCTCATGCTCAGCGTCACCGATTGCCGCCAAGTAGTCGATATAGCGGTCGTACACCGATTTATCTTCCGATCGCGCCTCGATCAACGCGATATAGAGCCGGACCGTGTCTTCTCCGTACAGGAGCGGGAACTCGTCGTTCAATTGGAGCAACTTGTCGACCGCGTCCATATCGACGCCGGTCTCATTGTCATAATGACCGATGACTTGTTCGGCATGGTCTTCGAGGCGGCCTCGCCATTCCTCATACTCTTCCTCGTTCGTCTCGAGCATCTCGAACCAATCCTCGTTCAACATCTCTTCAATTTTTTTCACACGTTCTGTAAAATTCATGTCGTTTCTCCTCCTTCAAACGTCCAAGCGACGTCGACTTCATAGTCGCCCGCCAAGTCGTCGTTCATTGCCAACTCGTAATGGAAACGGCAGCGGCCGTCCCGGACATCGAGCCGCACCGTTGTCGTCGCCATCGTCATCGACATATATGGATTTTTGTATAGGCTTTGTGTCAGCCGTCCTTCAATGAAGGAATGGTTCATCTCGATCGGTCCTTTACAGATGAGGGCGAGCCGCCCAGTCGTATATTTCAACGTCGTCGGTACGATGCCGTCCTCACGCTCTTGGTCGAACGTCAAGATGAAGCCGGTCTTTAATTCATAGTAGAGACCGTCGGCATGGAGCTCGATCGGTTCATCGACCTCACTGACTTTCGTCGTCTGCCGGACACGGACCCGTCGTGGTTCAATTGCCATGGTGATTCCCCTTTCCGCTGTCTCATCGTACCATATCTCCTAAACGGTCCGGAATCGCTAACTTTTTCTTTCCCGGTTCGCGCGCGCCTCACACCACAAAAAAGACAGGGTTTCCCCTGTCTTTGAGTCAGCTCAACTTGTAGACGCGTCCTTCGAACGGCTTCAAGTGGAGGAGCATCGTCTCATCATGCGCGTCGAGCGGCATGTTCTTCAAGACGACGTCGTCTGAACGAAGCATGATATCCGTCGCGAAGATCGCTTCTTTGCCCGTCAAGTTCGACATGACGAGGTATTGCGTGTCACCGAGCGTCCGTGTGTAGGCGTAAATCTCCGGATGTTCCGGCAAGACGATATCGTACTTGCCGTAGACGAACGTCTCGTCGTCTTTCCGGAGACGGATCATCTCTTTATAGAAGTTGAGGATCGAGTCCTCGTCCTCGAGCTGCGCGTCGACGTTGATGTCCGGATAGTTCGGGTTGATGCCGAACCACGGTTTCTCGGCGAACGTGAAGCCGGCATTCGCGGCGTCGCTCCATTGCATTGGCGTCCGTGTGTTGTCACGTGACGAGTTCCACGTGATCTCCATCATCTCTTCATGGCTCTTGCCGTGCTCACGTCCGATATAGTAACGGTTACGTGTCGCGATGTCGTCGTACTGGTCGATCGAATCGAACTTCACGTTCGTCATCCCGATCTCTTGGCCTTGATAGATGAACGGTGTCCCTTGCATGAGGAAATACATCATCGCGATCGACTTGGCGCTCTCTTTCCAGTAACGCTCATCGTCGCCCCATGACGACACGGTCCGTGTCTGGTCGTGGTTCTCGACATACAAGGCGTTCCAGCCGTCTGCCTCGAGGCCTTTTTGCCATTTCGTCAAGACGTTCTTCAAATGGACGACGTCGAGTTTCGACTCGGCGTCTTCACGCCAAAGACCCATATGCTCGAATTGGAACACCATGTTCATCTTGCCGTCCTTCTCACCGACCCAAAGGTGGGCGTCGTCAGGCGAGACGCCGTTCGCTTCACCGACCGTCATGATGTCGTGTTTGTTGAACGTCTCGTCACGGAGTTCTTCCAGGTAGCCGTGAATACCGTCGACGTTCATGTGCATCTCGAACGACGGCACGAAGTCGAGGCCTTCCGGGTTCGGAAGATCGCCGAACGACGGGTGTTTACGGATATGGCTGATGGCGTCGACGCGGAAACCGTCGATGCCTTTGTCGAGCCACCAGTTGATCATGTTGTATATCGTCTGGCGCATCTCAGCGTTCTCCCAGTTGAGGTCCGGCTGTTTCTTCGAGAAGACGTGCAAGAAATACTGTTCGGTCGTCTCGTCGAACTCCCAAGCCGAGCCGCCAAAGATCGACTCCCAGTTGTTCGGCTTCGAACCGTCGGGCTTCCCGTCGCGCCAAATGTACCAGTCACGCTTCGGATTGTCTTTCGAGCTCTTCGATTCGATGAACCACGGATGCTCGTCTGACGTGTGGTTGACGACGAGGTCCAAGAGCAGCTTCATGCCGCGCGCATGGACTTCTTCCAAGAGACGGTCAAAGTCTGCCATCGTCCCGAACTCGTCCATGATGTCCTCATAGTCACTAATGTCATAACCGTTGTCGTCGTTCGGCGACTTGTACATCGGGCAAATCCAGATGACGTCGACGCCGAGGTCTTTCAAATAATCGAGTTTGTCGATGATGCCTTGAATGTCACCGATCCCGTCACCGTTCGCGTCGTAAAAACTGCGCGGATAGATTTGATAGGCGACGGCTTCTTTCCACCAATTTCGTTTTAAAGTTTTTGTCTGTTGGTCACGTTGTAAAAGTTGCATATCTCAATAAGACTCCCTTGTCTCTAAACTTACTGCGCATCCTATATACTTATCCTAATATCAGTGCTATTTTTTCTTCTTACGGCTAGCGCAATCGTTTGCACGATTACAGTAAGTTTATCTTACCAAAAATCATTCGCCGACACAAAGAAGTTTTAAATAGCTTGCTCACCGTGTACCCTACACGATTTGAAAACCAATTGAAAGCGAGGCGACTCATATGATTCGTTTGGCCACCGTGGCCGATGTATCTCCCATCGATACGCTTATTCTAACGAAAGCGATGGAGTTTAAAGCAGCCGGAAAAACGCAATGGCAAAAATATTTAAAGCCGAGTCGGACCGATACTGTGACGTATGACGTCACGAACGGGACGGTGTACGTATATGAAGAGAACGACACCATCATCGGGGCGGTCAGTCTGATCCCGCCGACGTCGTGGGACGAGAACTTATGGAACGACGCCGACACAGCCGTCTACGTGCATCGCCTCGTCGTCGACTCGCGCCATAAAGGAAAACAAATCGGTACTCAATTGATGCGTCAGGCAATGGCCGGGGCAAAACGGATCCGGCTCGACTGTGTCGCGACGAACGGATTTTTGAACGACTATTATCTTCGCTTCGGCTTCAGCTACGTCGGCGAACGCGACGGTTTTTCCTTATTTGAAAAACAAGCTTGACCTTGACGTGACGTCACGCTTTACGCTGAATTCAAGGAGGTGAGGCTTATGTATTCGATTCAGCAGCTCGCGAAGCTCGCCGGGACGACGCAACGGACACTAAGGCATTATGACGCGATCGGTCTGCTTGTACCGCTGCGCGACGACAATGGATATCGCCGCTATGCAAAACATGACGTCGACCGTTTGCAGACGGTTCTGTTCTATCGGTCGCTCGACTTCTCACTCGACGCGATCAAACACTTACTTGAAGCCGATTCGTTCGACCGGGCTCAGACGCTCGAGCGCCAAGTCACAGCGTTGCGCGAGAAAGCGGCTTATTTTGATATGCTCGCCGACACGGCCGAGGCGACACTCACCTCACTCAAAGGAGGACTTCCCATGGAAGACAACGCATTGTTCAACGGACTGTCGTTTGACGAACTCAAGGCACACGAAGCAAAACATGAGACTGAAGTACAAGACCGTTGGGGCGACAGCGAGGCGTACCAATCATCTTTCGAGCGTGCCAACCAACGCTCGAAAGATGATTGGGAAACACTCAGCCAAGAACAGATGAATCTCGTCAAACCGCTCGTCGACCTGTTCCGAGCGGACGTACCGATTGAAGACGAACGTGTCCAAGCCGTCGTCAAAGCGAACCATCAGTTCATCCATACCAACTTCTACGACTGCTCGCTCGACATGTTCAGTGGACTCGGGCACATGTATGTCATGGATGAGCGGTTCACGATGTTTTACGACAAGTACGCGACCGGGCTTGCCGTCTACTATAACGACGCAATCCAACATTACTGCATCAAAAATAGCTGAAAGGCCAAAGCGAACTCGCTTTGGCCTTTACTCTGCCGTCCGTCGATCATATACGTCCTCTTCGAGCATCGATTCAATTTGACGACGCAAAAGCGGCAGTGCCGTCACAAGTTGAAGGTAAGGATACGTCGCAAAGTTATCGGTGCCACCGACATACAGGACGGACCGATCGAGTACAGTCCAGCCTCTGTCGCCCCATTGTTCGATTCTCACTTCACAGACGTCAGGCTTAGCGCGAAACGCCCAGTACGCTTCAAGTTGTCCTTTGGCCATCGAAGGGCTGACCGTTAAAATCGGACAGTCAAGACGGTGCAGTCGGCTCATGTCGACGGGTCCGGTCTCGTGCAAGATCACGAGTTGTGGTTGTAAGCGATCAAGCCACATCATCGTTCGGGCGTCATTCAGTGACGTGACACGCAACAGATGATGCGATGGAATCGGATTGTCGTTCAGCGGATAACGTGCTTGTAACTCTCGGACGCGCTGACGACTGAATCGGCACATGAGCGGTGACATAAAGCGAACGTATGATTGACGCATCCACTCGTTGATCGAGTCGGGCCGCACTTCAGCCGGACCGTCTTCTTTGATCACATGGGTCACCCCGAGATTCCGGATCGCCTGGTACACATAAGTCGAAGTCGGATCCTCGCCGATACATAAGACGATCGGACGCGTCATAAGCCCTCCTCCTTCCCTCTCTTTGAAGCGTCATCGTCTGTCTGGTCTGTAAATTCTGGCCCCATCGCCGAAAGCGCTATGTCAAAAGAACCGAACATCTGTTGGATATCTTTAAGCGCCGGTCCTTTACCGTCTTTTTTTGCCATATTTCATAACCCCATGGCGAGAGGACGGCCAAATCCTCACTCGCTTCTTTCAACGCCGATAGAATATCTTGTTCCGTGAACGCTTTACGCGTCGACAATCCGATTTCTTCAAGTGCTTGCGTCCAAGACCCGAAGCGCCGAACGACTTTTGTGATACTCGGACGTTGGTTCGCTTTCGCCCATTTCGCATACGTCGTTGAATTAAATGGTTCGATTTCATCGCTCGCATCGAGCAACGCTTGAATAATTTCAATCTTTTGGTCTTTTGCCATCATCCCGAGTAGATCGGCCTCGATCAATGCGACCTTCCAAGACCCAAACTGGATGACAACTTCCGTGAGCGTCGGAGCATCATGGTCATGCGCCCATTTTCGGTAATCGGCACTATTGATCGAGCCAAGATCCTTCGCTGCCCGGCGAAGCGTTCGCAACATTTCCGACTTCGTGAAACGCGGCATCTGGTTTTCAAACCCGACGAGCCGCAGCACGTTCGCCCACGAACCATACACCTCTAACAGTTCGAGTACGGTCGGTCCGCCGTTCGCTTGTTGCCATTGCTGGTACATATGGATTGTGAGACGACCGTCATCGGCGGCCGTCCTCAACTGGTGAATCACTTGTTTCTCTTCCATGCCGCCTCCCCCTTTTATATGCGACGACTCATCCCACTTCACGAGCGCTAATTTGCGCAAATAAATTGATTTGCCGTGTCAAAATTTTCGATTCATCGAACCGTTCCTCGACGACTTCGCGACCTCGGCGACCGTATGATTCGATCCGATCTGAATGCTCGATGAACGACTCCATCGCCTCCGCGAGCGCTTGCGGACGGGCCACCGGGACGAGGTATCCCGTCTCTCCGTCAATGACTTCTTCTCGACAACCGCGGATGTTCGTCGCGATGACCGGAAGACCTGACGCCATCGCCTCTAAAATGGAACGGGGGAGCCCTTCCCGATAAGACGGTAACAGAAAGACGTCATGACGGTTGAACAAAGAGGGGGTGTCTATGACGTATCCGACGTAATGAACGTTCGGATTGTCTACCAAGTGAGCTTCAACGAGTTTGGCGGTCTCTTGATCCCGCTCATTCGACAGCAACTCTCCGGCAATCGTGAGTGTCGCTCCCGGATGACGCGCAGACACTTCCTGAAACGCCTCGAGTAGATCGAGGATCCCCTTTTCTTTAACGAGGCGACCGACGAACAGAAACTTTAACTGCTTCGGGTCAACTGTTTTTTCAAGCGGTTGGAATCGAGTCAAATCAATCCCGTTCCCGAGATGAAGCAGACGGTCATCGCTTTTAAATTGTCGGGTCTTGGCAAGCGAATAATCTTCCTCACTTTGGAGCAGCAGCCAGTCGGTCGCGAGTGCGGCAAGCGATTTTTCGAGCCAAAACACGAGTTCATAGGCGACCCGGCTCATCCGTTCATGGAAGTAAAAGCCATGGGCCGTGTACAGAATGTGTGGGGTGCGGGCGATTCGGGCCGCAACCCGTCCGAGCGCGGCCGCAACCGGCGTATGGACATGGATCGCGTCATACTTCTCCCGTCTGAGCAAGGCGACGAGCCCTTGAATCGTCTGCACGTTCCGCTTCGGATGGAATTTGCGATCGATCGGCAGCGTATGGATGACCCAACCTTCCGCCCGCAACCGGTCCGTCCGGTCACCGTAGGCACAGGCGACATCGACTTGGTGCCCTTCGGCTTTCAGCGACTCGATGAGCGGACGCAACAGGACGTCAGCGGTCACGTCGACCGCGCAGAATTGAAGGATCTTTAAAGGCGCCATAAGTGGACCTCCTCTGGCTTCGTCGCTCGGTTTAAGATACCTTTTAAATCCATGACGATCCCTCGTCCCATCTTCAACTGACGTTCGGCGATTTTCCACCCGGCACTCACGAATTCATCGTGTGAGACGGCGTAGATGACGACTTCCGCCGGCTTGAGCTCATGGTACGGTTTTACTTGGATCCCGTATTCTTGTTCGACTTCCTCATGGTGGACGAGCGGGTCGTACACTTGCACCTCAAGGCCGAACTCCTCGATTTCCCGCACGAGTGTCGCGACTTTTGAATTACGGATATCACTGACGTTCTCTTTGAACGACATGCCGAGCACGGTGACCCGTGAGCCGAGTACCGGCATGTTTTGACGGATCATCGTTTTAATGAGCGACGTGGCGATGAAGCTGCCCATCGTCTCGTTGATGCGCCGACCGGCTAAAATGACCTCAGGGTGATAGCCGAGCATCTCAGACTTCATCGTCAAATAGAACGGGTCGACCCCGATACAATGGCCACCGACGAGTCCAGGCCGGAAGTTCAGGAAGTTCCATTTCGTACCGGCCGCTTCTAACACTTCAAGCGTATCGATGTTCATCCGCTCGAAGATGATCGCGAGTTCATTCATCAATGCGATGTTCAAGTCCCGCTGCGTGTTCTCGATCACTTTCGCGGCTTCGGCGACTTTGATGGACGAAGCGCGATGCACACCGGCATCGACGACCGTCTCATATACGGCTGCGACGATATCAAGCGTCTCCTCATCCTCGGCGGCGACGACTTTCTTGATCGTCCGGAACGTGTTGACCCGGTCCCCTGGATTGATACGCTCTGGCGAATAGCCGACTTTAAAATCGATCCCGGCCCGTAGACCCGACTCTCGTTCGAGCAGCGGGATGCATTCTTCTTCCGTCAGTCCAGGGTAAACGGTCGACTCGTAGACGACAATCGCCCCCGGCCGTAGGTGCTTGCCGACGGTTCGCGTCGCGCTACAGATCGGACCGAGGTCCGGCTGATTTTGTTCGTTGATCGGCGTCGGTACGGCGATGATGATAAAATCCGCCTCTTCAAGCTGTGACGCGTCGGTCGTATATGCGACTGAGGCGATTTCAAGCGATTCCCGCTCGACTTCTCGCGTGCTGTCGAGATGACCGTTCAGTTCGTTGATGCGGGCCTCATTAATATCAAATCCGATGACGTCTCCGACTTCTCCGAGCGCGACCGCGACCGGGAGACCGACGTACCCGAGTCCGACGACGGCGATATGGCGATTGGCAATGGTTCTTCGTGCTGTCCGTGATTCTGAGATGAGTTTGTCCATGTCCATCTGCCTCCAGTTATTGTGAAATTTGATTCATCAACTTTTCGACGACGATGACTTTTCCGTTCGGGCCTCGAGGAATTTGTTTGACCGGCGTCAACGTAATCTCGACGCCGTCTCCGACGAGCTCTTTCAATCCCCGTCGAAGCACTTGTTCATGCGAAGAGGTAAAGCGATTTGGGTCTTTGATGTAGCGCATCTCGATGTGATGCAAATCGAACTGCCGAAACTGGACTTGAATGACCGAGTTCGGGAGCTCGCTGACAATCGTCGTCAAATCCCCTTCATAGACTTTGAGTCCTTTTGGCGTGACGATGAAATTCGATTGCCGTCCCTCGATCGATTCGACATACGTCCCGCCTTGACCGCACGGACAAGTCCCTTCCCCAAACTTCATCCGGTCCCCGATCCGGTAGCGGACGAGCGGTGTGCCGTGGGTCGTAAAGCACGTGACGAGAATTTCGCCGTCCTCCCCATAAGGCTCGATGACCCCTGTCTCGTGATGAAGGTGCATCCGTCCATGACTGCATTCGCTCAAAATCGGTGCCCCTTCGGACGAGGCGTATTGGTCGAACACGGGCGCGTTGAACGCTTCTTCAAGCAACGACCGTCCAAACGCCGTGATCGTCTCTGACGTCGGGAACAAGGCGATCAGTTGGAAGTCGAGTTTGATGTTGTGCGCTTTAATGTATGAGGCCAGGTCGATCATGGCGGACGGGGCGCTATCGAGAACGCTTGGTTTGAACCGATTCAGTTCTGCGATATAGTGCGGGATATTCTCCTCGGTCAGATGGAACAACGACAGCAGTAGTTGATTCATCGGACGATTATACCGCCAAAACACGGGTGCCGCTTGATCCGGTTCACAAATGACGCGTCCCGTGAAACTGGCTCGTTTCATCCCTTTTTTAAAGCCGTGTTGTTCTTTAAAATAATCCAAATGGGCCATCCGGATCTGATAATCTTCTGCTGTGAATTTCACTTGGAGCGACGCACCGGTCGTCCCGCCTGTCTTGCCGATAATGTCTGTCTTCACGTGCGAGTAGATGGCCGGGGTCGAGCGGACCGTTTCCTTCTCGAGTATCGGAATCTGTTTTAGATCTTCAATCGAGTGGAGCGGGAGCGATACGCCGGCCTCGTCGAATAACTGACGGTAATAGTCATTGTTCGCTTCGCAAAATGCTAAAAAGTCATTGAGTCGTCGAAGCTGGTCTGCTCGAACGGCCGCGTCATCCATCGGACGGTTGCGTAGTGCGGCAAGCTCCTGCTCGTACGCTTTCCCGTAACGCTCTTGTGACAACTTCAAGCCATAAAGTGACGTCATCCAGTTTTGAAGGCGGATTGGCGCCTTAAAATATACGTCCCGCAACGCGAAGATCGCCATGATCGAACTCCCCTTTTGTATGGGTCAGACGTGAAGTCTCTTCACGACCCGAATTTTTCCGTTTGGTTCTTTTTTGATGGCCGGCACATTTTTAAGACGGATTCGCATATTCGGTGTGAACAGTCGTTCCACTTCTTGCTTTAATATCGTCTCATGTTCGTTTTCGAACCGGTCCTCATCTTTGACATACAACATTTCAATCTGGTCGATCTCATGTTGGAGCACTTGGACTTGAAGTACCGAGTTCGGCAGTACGGCGACGGTCGCCGTCAAGTCGCCTTCGAACACTTTATAACCTTCCGGTGTCTCGACGTAATTCATTTGACGGCCATCGATCGACGAGATGACCGTACCGGTCTGGCCACACGGACACGTCTCATCGCTGAGTGTCATCCGATCTCCGATTCGATAACGGACGAGCGGCGTGCCATGGGTCGTGAAGCTCGTGACGAGCACTTCTCCGTTCTCTCCGGCCTCAATGATGCCGGTCTCCGGATGGAGGTGCATCCGTCCATGCTGACATTCGGTGACGAGCGGTGCGCCTTCTGAAGAAGCGTATTGGTCGTATACCGGGGCGTCAAAAACTTCTTCGAGCAATGCGCGTCCCCATGGCGACAACGTTTCCGACGTCGGAAAGATGGCGATTGGCTTGAACGTTAAGCGCATATCCGTGTCTTTTAAATACTTGGCGACTTCGATCATCGCGGACGGCGAACCGTCGAGGGCGTCAGGTTGAAAGTCGTTCAATGATTCGACGTAGGCCGGGATCGTTTTCGGATGAAAGTGAACGACCGAGTAGAGCATCTGTTTCATCGGAGCGTTATAACGCCAATAGACCGGCTCTTCCTGGCCGCGCGGACAAATCATCCGATCGGTGAAACTTGCTCGTTTCATCCCTTTTGTAAAGCCGTGCTGCTCTTTAAAGTAATCCAAATGGGCCATGCGGGCTTGGTAATCTTCGACCGTGAACCGGACTTGGAGTGCCGTCCCGGTCGTTCCACCCGTACACCCGACGATTGGTGCTTTAACATCCGAGAAAATAGTCGGTTCGGTACGGAGTGTCTCTTTCTCAAGCACTGGAATTTGTTTCAAATCGCTCAGTTGCAGAAGCGGCAGCTCCACGTGATGGCGGTCAAACAAGTCCCGATAGTAGCTATTATGCGTCTGACAAAACTTAAGGAACCGATTGAGCCGATTCAGTTGGGCTGTTTGCGGATCGACGAGCCGTCGACTTCGAAGCTTGGTCAACTCTTTTTCGTAATAGGGACCGTAACGCTCATGGTATAACTTCAACCCGTATAGCGAGATAAGCCAGTTTTGAACCGGCAACGGAGAGTTGGCATAGATTTTGTCTTGAAGTGACATCATCACTCGATTCCCTCCTTCAATGCATGGTGATACGCGATATACCAATCGATAAACTCATGCACCCCTTGTTCAATCGGGGTCTGTGGTTGAAAATCAATCGCTCCATACAATTCCGATGAATCGGCAAAACTTTCCGGTACGTCACCCGGCTGCAGCGGGAGTTCGTTCACGATTGCTCGCTTCCCTAGTTTTTTCTCGATGATTCGAATAAAATCCATCAGTTGGACGGGGCTATGATTCCCGACGTTGTAAACACGGAACGGGACGTCGCTTCGGTCCGGGAGCGGGTCGTGATAGTCAAACTCTTCGTCAGCGAACGGTTGAATGTCCATCAAGCGGACGATCGACTCAATCACGTCGTCGACATAAGTGAAGTCACGGGCCATTTGCCCATAGTTATAGACGTCGATCGGTTCACCTTTAATGATGGCTTCTGTAAATTTGTACAGCGCCATATCTGGTCTTCCCCACGGTCCGTAGACGCTAAAAAATCGTAGTCCGGTCGTCTTTAGACCGAACAGATGGCTATACGTGTGGGCCATCAGTTCATTCGCTTTCTTCGAAGCCGCATATAACGAGAGCGGATGATCGACCGGATGCTGTTCAGAGAACGGCATCTTTTGGTTCGAGCCGTACACGGAACTTGATGATGCATAAATCAATTGCTCGACCGGGAAGTTCCGGCACGCCTCAAGGATGTTTAAAAATCCGACGATATTCGATTGGATATAAGCGTCCGGATTTTCAAGACTGTAGCGGACGCCTGCTTGCGCAGCCAAGTTGACAACGATATCAGGACTCCGTTTCTCAAACACCCGTGTGACGGCCATTTTGTTCTCGAGCGAGTCCCGATACAGTTTGAAGTTCGGGTGCGTCAAGACGTAGAGACGCGCCTCTTTCAAATGAGGATCATAGTAATCATTCACTTCATCAATGCCGACGACGTGGTGCCCTTCTCGCAACAGCCGGCGCGCCAAATGAAAGCCGATGAACCCTGCGACACCTGTGACGAGCACAGTCTTTTTCATAACGTCTTCCTCCTTTGAGTGGGGTCGCTCGAACGAATCCGAACGGGCTCGATCTGAGGCGCGAACATATCTGCCATCACTTCTTCCGGGATTTCGCTATTGGCGACGAACAAGAGGAAGGACGTCAATGCGCTTTGTTGGTCAAGCAGATGTTCAATCGTACGTAAAATTGGTTCGACCGATTTGAACGGTCGCGTACAGCCGACAAAAATTTTGTCGTACACTTGATTTTCGCTGCGTTCGCTCGTGGCAAGCAGCTCCTCATACAATTTCTCGCCCGGCCGGATTCCGCTGTATTCAATCGAAATTTGCTCAAGCGTGAAGCCACTGAGCGTGATCATCCGTCGGGCCAAGTCGACGATTTTGACCGGCTGTCCCATATCAAGGACGAACACCTCACCGCCATTCGCGCGAACACTTGCTTGAACGACGAGCCGACTCGCCTCGGGGATGGTCATAAAGTAACGCGTCATCTCGGGATGTGTCACCGTGATCGGACCACCGCGTTCAATCTGTTCTTTGAACAACGGGACGACCGAGCCGCGACTGCCGAGGACGTTACCGAACCGAACGACCGAGAACGTCGTCGCACTATGACGCGCTTGTTGCTGAACAATCATCTCGGCGACCCGTTTCGTCGCGCCCATCACGTTCGTCGGATTGACCGCCTTGTCTGTCGAGATCATGACGAAACGTTCGACGTTGAACAAATCAGCGGTTTCGACCATATTTTTCGTACCATAGATGTTGTTCTTCACGGCCTCTTTCGGGTTCCCTTCCATGAGCGGGACGTGTTTATGGGCCGCCGCATGATAGACGATCTCAGGCTCGAACTGTTCGAACACTTCCATCAACCGCGCCCGGTCTTGGACGTCCCCAATGATCGGACAAATCTCCGTTTCCGTTTGTAAGTCTTTAAGTTCACGGTCAATCGAATAAATGCTGTTCTCGCCATGCCCGAACAAGACGAGACGACCGGGTTCGAATTTGATTAACTGCCGGCATAGCTCAGACCCAATCGATCCGCCAGCGCCTGAAATCAAAATGGTCGTGCCTTTTAGCTTATGTGAGATCTCGGATACGTCGAGTTGGACCGGCTCTCGTCCGAGCAAGTCTTCGATCGCCACTTCCCTGATCTCATTCATCGATACTTTTCCGGACGCAAGCTCTGAGAGCATCGGTAACGCGTGTGATTCGACGCCCGTCTTCTCGATTCGCTTGAGCAGTTGCAGCCGTTTGCTGTAAGGCAGGGACGGGATTGCGAGAACAACGACTTCGATCCCGAGCTCTTCAATTTTCCGCTCGAGCGCATCAATCGGGCCGATGACCGGTGTCCCATGGATATAGAGCCGTTGCAGGAACGGATTGTCGTCTAAAATACCGACGACGTTTAACACGTTCGTCCGATGTTCTTTCAACTCTTTCGTGATCTTTTGTCCTGAGTCCCCACCGCCGATGATGAGTGTCGCTTTCCCGCTCGGCGGTGCGTTCCGGAATCGGAAGAAAGACCGGGTTCTCGCCACGATCCGGATGAACAGCATCCCGTTGAACGCGAGCAGGCTCTGGACGAACAGCGCTTGATACGACATGTTCTCTAACACGATCAGGGCAGCACCGAGAACAATTAAATCACTCGTGAGCAACACGAGGGCGAGCAATTGTAGCTCACGCATCGAACCGTAACGCCAGTCAATCCGATAAACGCGTGTCATCCACCCGAGGACGAGCAGAGCTGTACTCTTCAGCGCTAAAATCGTCATCAACTTCGTCGTGTCCCCGGAGACGGTCGTGTCATGAGCGAACAACAGTTTGAACGTGAGAAAGATGGCCGCCGCCGCGATCGTCACGTCGAGCATCATAAGCATCGTGTTTTTTCGGTCCATCGGATAATGATTGAATCGAATAGTCATCCTGTCACCACCTTTAAAGATTGCCGAATGTAAACGGGTTATTCGCTGATGCTAGATTAGTACCCGTTCGAGATTCACAATCTGAAAGAAAACCATAGCTTTTTCATAGCAACGAAATTTAGCCATCAAACAGTTTTACGAATGTATGATGGCCATTTCTTTTTGTTTGTGAATATTTCCGCACTAAATGGGTAATATTGAAAGTATATGAGTCGTGAATTAGGTGTAAATTGTCAATAAGGAGGGGAATTTAGAAGTAAGTAAATATGCATGCTCGTCACATGACCTCTTCACGACTTGCTTACACCGTCAGTCACGAGTCTTTTATGTTCGTTGTCAACCGCAGTCGCGCCCTCGACCGTTTGGGCTTTCCTTGAGGACCATCATCGTTCAACCACACCATGACCTTTGAAGCAATCAAGCGCTTCTAAAAAGGAGAGACATCACGATGAAAAGATGGACAGAGCAGCAAATCATCTCATGCCTACAACAAGCAGCGAATGAACTCAAAGAATTCGATACGAAACAATACACACTCTGGGCCCGCAGCAAAGACGTTCCTTCCCTCTCGACCGTGATTTACAAATTCGGTTCTTGGCGCGAAGCCGTTCAGGCCGCTGAAATCAAAATGATGTACCGCTATTATTCGGACGAAGATATTTTAACCGCGTTAAACGAGGCCGCCGAAGAGCTCGACATCTTTACGAGCCAAACGTATCGGGAGTGGGCCAAAGTCGCACAAGCCCCATCGCTCACGCTGATCAGCAGTCGGTTCGGCTCGTGGTCGAACGCACTTCGCGAAGCGAAATTGCAGACGACGACGGCCCGCAATAACGAGGAGCGCATCATTCAGGCACTCATCGAGGCGTCCGCCGAACTGACACGTCTCACTTCACAGCACTACGCTGTCTGGGCGCAGGAGAAGGGATATCCGACCGTGGCAACGATTGCCCGGAAGTACGGCTCCTGGAGCTACGCCTTGTTCGTCCTCGATATCGCCCCACCGAAACGGAAATGGGACGAGGAGGACGTCATCGAGGCGCTCCGGGTCGCTAAAGATGAATTAAACCATTTCAGCATCCTTCACTACCGCAAATGGGCCGAAGGACGAAACGTGCCGAGCACGTCGACGATCAACGCCTTGTTCGGCAGCTGGACCGCCGCTTTGAAATGTATGGAACAACAGCAAGTCATCACATGACAAAAGCGCCGTCTCTCAATGAGACGGCGCTTTTGTCATGTGACGATCGTGATGAACAGCGGGATACCGACGAGCAAATTGAACGGGAACGTGACAGCGAGGGCGAGCGTCAAATAAAACGACGGCTCGGCTTCCGGGACGGACGCTTGGAGCATCGCCGGCGCCGCGATGTAAGAGCCGCTCGCAGCGAGCGTCATGAGCAAGATCGTACCCCCGTCAGACAAACCGGCCAGTCCGGCGGCAAAGTAGCCGACAACGGCCCCGATGAGCGGGAACATCGTCCCGACAATCAAAAACTTCATGCCGTACGCCGGGACGTCTTTCAGCTGATGGCCGACCTTGACCCCAAGGCTCAGTAAGAATAAGAGTAAGACGCCCGGGAACAAGTCGACGAAGAATGGTGTCAGCGCCGACGTGTCCGGCGTGACGAGTCCGACGACAAGGCCGGCGATGAGCAAGAGGATGCTCTTTGAAAGCATACTGTCCCGGATGACGGTGAACGACTGACTCGGGGCGGCCGTGATACCGAGCACACGCGTCTGGTTGTACAGTAAGAGCGCGACGACGAGACCGGGAATCTCGAGGACGACGACGAGCGTCGTCATAAACGGTTCATAGCTGATACCGATCCGCTCGAGCTGGGCGGTCGCAGCGACATACGTCACGAGCGAGACCGAACCGAACGTCGCCGCCATGGCGATCCGTTCGTGAAAGCTGAACTTGAGCAGACGACCGAGTCCAAAAGCGACGAGCGGTAAAACCATCCCGAGGACGAGCGTCACGGCGAGCGGTGCCGCAAGCTCGTCAAGCGAGACAGCGGCGAGCCCCATGCCGCCTTTTAACCCGATGGCGAGTAGCAGATAAATGTTAAGCGTCACACTGAGCGATTCGGGGATTCTTAAATTCGACTTTCCGAGGGCGGCAATCACGCCCGTCACGAACAGGAGCACCGGGGCGCTCGTCAATAAAAACGTCAATAGTTCCATTGTTTCCTCCTAGACGACAAAAGCGCACACCAAAGAAAGGTGTGCGCTGCATGCCGACGGCTCGAACACGGTCGTTCCGTCTAGCCGACAACTGTCGGGGTAGTTTTTGACAGCTCCGTTTCAGGACGGCGATGGAAAGTTCCCGTAGGCATTCTCCACCAATCCTGACGCGTCTCTGCTTCTAGTGTAAAAATGTCGTCACGCCTTGTCAATCACATCGTCCCACGGTGCATCCAACCGAAAGACGATGAGGCGTTCGCCTGTCTTCGTGCTGATGTCCGTATGGAGCGACACGAGCCGTCTCCCGAGCACGTCATGAATGATCGTCTCGAGTTGGACCCGGCCGGATTCGACGAGGTTGTTGCGGTATTTCTTTAACTGTTCGCGACCACTCGACTTCGCGGCGAGTTCATATTCGGCCGGGGTCAAGACGCCTTGCAGCGTCACGATGGCCAAATCGCGGAGTAGGTCACTCTTACACGTTAATGAACCGCGCCCGAGATACTCTTTCTCCCATTGGGTGATCCGGGCGCTCAGTTCCATCTCGAGCTGACCTTTTTTCGGCATCGTTACTTCACGAACCCGATCATCATCTCGCGAAGGATCTTCGCGGCGGCGATCGCCGTCATGTCTGACTGATCATACGCCGGTGACACTTCGACGAGGTCGGCACCGATGATATCGAGGTCAGCGTTGGCGATGGCATGGACCGACTCGAGCAACTCTTTCGTCGTGATGCCGCCGATCTCTTGCGTGCCGGTTCCTGGTGCGGCCGACGGGTCAAGGACGTCGATGTCGATCGTGACGTACACTTTTTTGCCGGCGAGCGTCGGTAGGACGCGCTTGAGCGGTTCGAGCACTTCATACTTGTACAAGTTGTAGCCGACTTCTTTTGCCCAGTCGAACTCTTCTTTCATCCCCGAACGAATCCCGAACGAGTAGCAGTTCGACGGCCCAATCAAGTTGGCCGCTTTTTTGAGCGGTGTCGAGTGCGAGAGCGGCTCGCCTTCGTAATCGTCACGAAGGTCGGTGTGCGCGTCGAGGTGCAAGATGACGAAGTCGTCCCCGTACGCGTCATGCATCGCCTTGATGACCGGCCACGTGACGAGGTGTTCACCACCCATACCGAGCGGGAACTTCCCTTCTTTGATGACGTCTTTGACGAACGACTCGATCATGTCGAGCGACTTTTGGGCGTTGCCGAACGGAAGCGGGATGTCCCCTGCGTCATAGACGGCCGCTTCGTTCAAGTCCCCGTCAAGGTACGGGCTGTATTCTTCGAGTCCGATCGAGACTTCACGGATGCGGTTCGGACCGAAACGTGAGCCCGGACGGAAACTGACCGTCCAGTCCATCGGCATGCCGTAAAGGACCGTCTTCGCATCCGTCACTTCCGGTAGGCTCGCGATAAACACTTTTCCTGAGTAGGCTTCATCGAATCGTTTGATCATTTCGTCAAGTCCTCCACGAATTTAGGAAGTACGAACGCCGCCGAGTGAAGCGCTGGCGTGTAGTATTTCGTCTCGATATCGTGGAACCGCTCAGCCGGTACTTGAAGCGGGTCGTACTTCTTCGAGCCGATCGTGAACGTCCACAAGCCGCTCGGGTACGTCGGCACGTTGGCTGTGTACAGCTTCGTGATCGGGAAGATCTCTTTCACGTCACGCTGTACCGTTTGGATGAGTTCTGGTGTGAACCACGGGTTATCCGACTGCGCGACGAAAATTCCATCGTCTTTGAGCGCTTTCGAGATTCCTGCGTAGAACCCTTTTGTGAACAAGTTCGCTGCCGGTCCGACCGGTTCAGTCGAATCGACCATGATGACGTCGTACTCGTTTTCCGATTTCGCGATGTGCATGAAGCCGTCTCCGACGATGACTTCGACGCGTGGGTTGTCGAGCTCACCCGCAATATTTGGCAAGTATTTCTTCGAATATTCAATGACTTTCCCGTCGATGTCGACAAGAACCGCTTTCTCGACTGTTGGGTGTTTCATAATCTCACGGATGACACCACCGTCGCCGCCGCCGACCACGAGAACGTGTTTCGGTTTAGGGTGCGTGAACAGTGGCACGTGCGCCACCATCTCGTGATAGACGAATTCGTCTTTATCCGTCGTCATGACCATTCCGTCAAGCAACAACATTGTACCGAACTCGTCCGTTTCGACCATCTCTAGTCGTTGAAACTCCGTTTGTTCGCTCTCATAAACGTGGTTAACCCGGAACGTGATCCCGTAATCTTCTGTCTGGTGCTCCGTAAACCATAACTTTAATTTTTGGTCCATCGATAGAACCCCTTTCTGTTCAAAAAGTTGTTCGTATGCGAGTGGCGTTTTGAGGCGCTTCTTATTCATACGATAGGAAGTATACAAAAACTGTCCGCATTTTGCACGATTTTTTTATTTATTCGTCCAGATGTGTGATTTTTCCATGAGGTTTAGCCGATAAACTGGATATAGATGTAGTTTATAACAGTAAAGGAGGGATCCTATGTGGTCTCCTTGCGTGGCCTGCTCCACGACAATCCCGCTCTTTGAACGGGGCTTGTTGGTCGTCAACGACCAACCTCAGCCATACGAATCATTTGATGAACTCAAGACTAAGCTATCTTCGGTCGAGGACAATGTATATTGTGTCAACCCTGCCACGAAACAGCAAACACCGATTCTACCAGCAGTCGATTTGCTCGAACAGATCGCCAACCGTGACACGATCGAGCTGATCCAACACGGGGAGTTCGAAAGTCACCTGCAACCAATCATCCATCTCGACACAGGTGAACGGTTCGGTTACGAGGCGCTCCTCCGCAGCCCGAACAATATCTCGCCTGGGGAGCTGTTCCGCGCCGCCAACCGGTTCGGACTTCATTCGAAGCTCGACCAACGCGCCCGGGCCGAGGCGATCAAAGCGACGTATCACGCCGTCGCACCTCACGAGAAGACGTTCATCAACTTCTTGCCGTCGACGATCTACAACCCGGACTACTGTCTGCAACACACGTTCGAAGTCATCGACCGCTACGGGCTCAGTGCCGACCGGTTCATCTTTGAAGTCGTCGAGACGGAGAAAGTCCAAGACGTCGCTCATTTGCAGCACGTGTTCGCGACATATAAAAAACGCGGCATGAAAGTCGCGCTCGACGATGTCGGTGCCGGCTTCTCGACGCTTGACATGTTACAGCGGCTCGAGCCCGATTACGTCAAAATCGATCGGTCGTATATTTCGTTCTGTGACCAAGATGCCGAGAAACGCACGTTCTTGAAGAACGTCCGTCAATTGACGCGTTCGATGGACATCACCATCCTCGCCGAAGGGATCGAACGCGCCGAAGAGGTCGACGTCTGTCGCGAACTCGGTTATGATCTCGCCCAAGGCTATTTCTTCGGCAAACCGGCTGCACCAGATGATGTTACTTCGCTTAAATCGATGCCACTCTGATAACAGAGTAGCATCTTTTTTAGGTTTTAGAGAAGAACGTTCGGGAGATAGGATAACTAATAGAAGTTTTTATCGATACGGGCAAAAAGGTGGGAGATCAGTGAAGACCATCATCGTAAGTGTCTATGCAGGCATACTCGGTATATTGATTGGATTCATTAGCTGGATTTTTTTATCAGTCGTCTATAAAGGAATTCACTTTGTCTGGCATACCGTACCCGAACGAGTCGAAAGCCCTTTTTACATCTTTTTCGTACCGCTCGTAGCCGGAGTCTTGATCGGACTATTACAACGGCGATACGGGCCGATGCCGCGCCTGATGCCAGAAATTTTAGAAGACAGGAAGACCTCAGGACGGATTACCTACCGCTACATCGGATTCACGACGCTCACCGCTCTTCTCGTCTTGATTGGTGGTGCTAGTCTCGGTCCCGAGGCGGCTCTCATCGGAATCGTCGGCGGGCTTACGACTTGGTTTGCCGAACGACTCCGTTATGTCCGGCACGAGCTGAGTGAATTGCAAGAAGTCGGGCACGCGGTCGTTCTCGGGATTGTTTTCAACGCACCATTGTTTGGAGCGCTCGCAGCCGAAGAAACTGAACATAAAAAGCAATCGATGCTGAACTTACTGGCAACTCTTGCTGGAGTCGGGACGTTTTATCTCCTCAACCGATTGGACGAACGTCCACCTTTTGTCGTCAAGTTCCCCGCCATCGAGTCAATTCAGCTTGACTGGTCGATTTTATTCATCATCCTGATTGGCATGGTTTTTGGTTGGCTTTATTTACTAGCAGAGCATGCTTTGATGAGTCTAACCTCTCAAGTACCTATCTTGTTTTTGACAATCACAGGTGGAATCGGAATCGGTACGATGGCTCTCATTTATCCAGACCTCTTATTCTCTGGGGAAGAGACCATTTTAGAGTATTTTAATGATTGGGAGCGTATTCCGCTGTATACACTAGTATGGTTTAGCTTTTTAAAGCTATTTTTTACCGCCTTTTGTCTCGCCACCGGCTGGCGTGGTGGACATATTTATCCATTGCTTTTCTCTGCTTTCACCCTCGGCTACTTTTTCAGCGGATCATTCGACCTCGATCCAACTTTTGCCGTCGTTTTAGCGACGAGTACCCTGCTTGCGACTACTATGCGCCAACCGTTGGCGATTATCGTCCTGCTCGTCTTGTTCTTTCCTCCGAACAGCTGGGTTTATGTATTTGGAGTCGTGGCGATTGTATCAAAAATCCCCCTTCCCGCGTTCATCCATCCTAATGTACACAATTGATTTCAGTATGAAAAAAAAGGGTATTGGATGAATAGTTATGCAGTGCCTGGAAAGGAGGATCGTTTATGAACGAATACAACGTCGCAATTGAAAATTTAGTTGATGCAGTCAGTTCAGATTGGATTAGTATCATCTTAGCCATTTTGGTGGTCCTCATGGGGATTGTCGTATTCTTTTTTGTCGTCATGACAATCGTCGATATGTTTTTATCGAAAGACATCCTTTGGGGAATTGTTGAAATTGTCGCTCTATTCGTTGGTATCGCCGTTTTATTTTCCGTCTTTTACTACTGGAACCGTAATCGAACGAAAGCACAATTCGCTCTCTTCCTCGTTTTGTTCTCACTCGTTGTCAACCTGTACTTCTTCATACGCTACGCGAATGAGATCAACGCCGTATTAAACAGCTTGTATTAAGACGAGGGGACTCCCCTCGTTTTAAACGTTTTAGAAAGTAGGTGCCTTTGTTGAAGCGACGAGTCATTCAACTGATCATGATGATAGTCAGTCTCGTTTTACTATTAGTTTTTTTGTTTTGGGTTGACACGCTCACTCCGTTTTTAATTTTAATCGGGGTTTTCGCGCCGCTCATCGTCGGTTGGAATATTTTATTTGACCAAGTTCAACCGCAAGCGAAGCTCGCATGGCTGCTCACCGTCTTGTTCATCCCGTTTCTCGGCGCTCTCGCCTGGGTGCTATTCGGCCGGACGCCGAAACGCCATCGCCGGATCAAACGAACTTCGTCTGAGATTCGTATGTTCCGGCAAGCAATCGAAGCCGACCGCGTCGAGACGACGAATGACGTATCCGACCGGTTCCCTCTCACGAGAGCGCTTGAAAAACTCGGGGCGACCGGTGCCGACGGTCATACGGCGACGAAACTACTCGTCAACGGAGATGAAAAGTACGACGCCGTGCTCAAAGACATCGAGCAAGCGACGCACCATATCCACGTCCAATATTACTTGTTCCGGACCGATGAGATCTCCCTGAAGATTCGCGACGCCTTAATCAAAAGATCCAATGAAAACGTCACCGTCCGTTTTCTTTATGACGGTCTCGGCAGCCAAGAGATCAGCGAAGAATTCCTCGAGCCGCTCCGCAAGTCGCGGGTGCACGTCGAAGCGTTCGATCCGGTCGTGCATCCGCTGCTCGTCTTTAACGCCAACTTCCGGAATCATCAAAAACTCATCGTGCTCGATGGACGGATCGCCTACACTGGTGGGCTTAATGTCGGCGATGAATATCTCGGCAGGCATAAGAAGCTCGGTTTTTGGCGAGATACGCATTTGCGTGTCGAAGGCCCGCTTGTCCGGGAGCTTCAGCGTCTGTTCATCGAGAATTGGCTTTACGCTGGACACGAAGAAGAGAGCGAGACGTGGGACTTGTTCGCCGACGCTAAACACCTTCCGGAATACTTCATTAACGAACCGCAAGACGCGAACGGGGCGACACAACTACTCGTGACGTCTCCCGGTAAGGACGTCACGATCCGGGATGGGCTGATGCGTCTGTTGATGGAAGCGAAAGAATCGATTTGGATCACGACCCCTTACTTGATCCCGCCGCCCGAACTGCTCGCCGTGCTAGAAGTCGCGGGGAAAAGCGGCATCGACGTTCGCATCGTCGTCCCAGGACAAGGCGACGAATGGTTCAGTTTCCATGCGACCGAATATTATTTCGAGCAACTGCTGAAACGGAACATCCGCATTTATAAATACAATCGTCATTTCATCCATGCAAAAACCGTCCTCATCGACGGCAAGATTGCGCTCGTTGGGACGGCTAACTTTGATTTCCGCAGCATGTATTTGAATCATGAGATGACGATCGCCCAGTTCGAGACGTCATCAATCGGTCAACTGCATGACGCGTTTTTGAAAGACTTCGACGAGTCGATTCTCGTCGACTGGTCGATGCTCCGAAAAAAATCGAACGGCAAACGGTTCATCGAGGCGTTCTGTCATATCTTCTCGCCGTTGCTTTGAAACACACGCCAGAGGAGATAAATGAGCACGAGTAGCGCGATCAGCACGAATTGCCAACCGGGCGCAACACGCATCACGGCCGTGACCGCGAGCGCCTCGATGAGGAGCGCCGGGATTTTCCCAATCGTGCTCGCCGCGGCGAACGACGGGAGCGTCATCCGACTGAACGCGGCCGATAACGTGACGAGTCCGGACGGAACGAACGGTATGAGTCGCATCCCGAGGACGAGGAACCACGCCTCAACCCCGCTCGCCTCGCGGAGACGCTTGAAGCGCTTTCCGCTCGGTGACGTATACGTTTGTAGCGCACGTCGGTACAGTACGAAACTGATGACCGCTCCAACCGCCTCACCGATGATCGAGACAGTGACGCCGAGACCGAAACCGAGAATGTTTACGTTCAGCGCCGTCAAAAACGCGCTCGGTAACACGCCAGCGACGGCGATGGCACTGTTCAAGACGATGCTGATGACGACAAACAGCGGGATCGGGAGCAATTCCCATTCCATCATTCAAACCCCATTTCAAAAGGCTGACCCCGCGAGGTCAGCCTTTGTTTTATTTCGCTTCGACTTCATCCCACGCGTCTTCGTCGACAGGTGGAAGGTGTTTCTCTTCAAGCTTCGCTACAACGACCGCACATGTCGCATCACCCGTGATGTTGACGGACGTACGGAGCATGTCGAGGATACGGTCAACCCCGATGATGAGGGCGATCCCTTCGACCGGCAAGTTGACCGACTGTAAGACGAGCGCGAGCATGATGAGCCCGACACCCGGCACACCAGCCGTCCCGATTGAGGCGAGCACCGCCGTGATGACGACCGTCACGAGCTCGGTGATCGTCAAGTCAGCGGCGAACACTTGGGCGATGAAGATGGTCGCGACCCCTTGCATGATGGCCGTTCCGTCCATGTTCACCGTCGCACCGAGCGGTTGGACGAATGACGAGATCGAACGCGGGACGCCGAGCTTCGTCTGGGCGAGTTCCATCGATACAGGGAGCGTCGCGTTTGAAGACGACGTCGAGAACGCGAGCGTGATCGCTTCATAGAAGTTTTTAAAGAAGAAGACCGGACTCATCTTGCCAAGCAAGATGAGCGCTCCGCCGTAGACGATGGTCGCATGTAAGAACAACGTCAAGACGACGGCAAACATGTACCATGCCATAGCGACAACAGCATCAAGTCCGATACCGCCGATGGCCGAGGCGATCAACGCGAAGGCACCGTATGGGGCGAGCTTCATGACCAAGTGAATGAGATGCATCATGATGCGATCCCCTTGTTTCACAAAGCGACGCCACGTCTTGGCACGTTCGCCGAGGGCGATCATCGCAAACCCGATCAACGCCGCGAAGACGATAATCTGTAACATGTTCCCTTCAGCAAGCGCTTGGATCGGGTTCGTCGGAATCATATTGACGAACGTCTGGACGATGTTCGACGATTCTTCGGTCGTTGTCGATTCAAATTCCAATCCAGTTGTCGGGAAATCTCCACGCTCTCCCGGCTTGATAATTGAAGCGACACCCATCGCGAGCACGATGGCGAGCGCTGTCGTCGTCAAGAAGAACAGAAGCGCCTTCGACCCGACGCGACCGAGCTCTTTCGGGTCACCTAGGCCCATGACACCGAGAATGATCGAGAAGAAGACGATTGGGACGACTAACATTTTAATCAAGTTCAAAAACACTGTCCCGACTGGGGATAGTATGTACGTATTGATCACGTCGTAGACGTTACCGGATAGGCCGGCGAGCCCGAGACCGACGATGACCCCTAAGGCGAGGCCAATCAAAATTTTCTTAGTTTCACTCATCGTGTCACCCTTTCTTTTTTACACAGTGCGTTTAGTATAGCATAATGCTAAATTTTCTTACAATTCCGGTTGATTTGCGTGCCTTAACACGGTCATTTTCCCAAGTTGCTTCAAAAGAAAACAAAAAAGATTGGAGACCGTGACGGTCCAATCTTTTTACTCGGCAGCGAGACGCGCGAGTTCAGTATGAAGTTCGGTCGACTGGTCCCAAATCTCCGGACGATGCTGTTGCAGAAACTCCGCGAGCACGCTCCGTGACGGCGCATCCATCATATCGATGAGGATCCGTCCTTTGAGCGACTTGTCCATTTGGTTGACGTGATACGGGAGCAATTTGTACCCGCGACGCGCCTCCAAGTCAATCGACATGTCACAAGCCGCAATGCCGCCGTAGTAGAACCCTTCCGGCTTGCGTCCGACCGTCACCCAGACGATCCAATACGGTTTACCGTTCGGCACAGCTTCCGGGTCGGTCAAAAACTTGATCCGTTTCTCGATTGCCGACTTGGCGTGCATCGCACCCATGTCGATCACTGCCGTACCTGCCTCGACGTCGATGATGACAGGCGACATATTGTTCAAACTGAGCGATCCGACCCCGAAACCGCCGTGGCCGTCCGTCGCATCGTCAGCGATAATATTAAAGTTGATATCTTTCATGGCATTCCCTCCCCCTCTACTGTACACAAAGACGAGGGAACGTGGCAATCGCGAACGTCAGCCCCACTCGATTCGAAACTTCGTGCCTGGTCCAACCGAACGAAGGAGCGGACGATCCGCTTCGATGACACGTCCGAGCACGTTGACCCGCTTGTCGGCTTGAAGGTCTGTCTTCGTCACTTGCATTTCGCCAGCATAGCGCCCGTAATCCCTGTTGTCAATCGTGATCGTGCCGAGCGGTCGCTGTTTCGCCGCAACCGGTTCGAGCAAGCGGTCCCCAGGGCGACCATACGCCCGTGATTCGACGGAACGGATGACGTCGCGCGCCGGGTCCATCCGGTTCGTCTGGACGCGGTAGAGCGCCGCCTCGATTGTCGTATACGCCTCGGCCCGGAAGACGAGCATCCCGTCCCCGTATGACGCGAACTGTTCAACCGTCGCATCCGCTAGTCCCGGGTCACCGATCAAAATGCGGTCGACACTCCCCGTCAACTCTAAATAAGCAGCGAACGTCGACAGCTGCCGGTGGTCTTCAAGCGTCGGCAGTCGTTCGTATAGCGGTCCGCGGAGCGTCCCATCTCCCGGGATGAACGCCTGCACGCTCAACCCTTGTCGTTTCAACCAGTCATTTTTTTCGTCAAACCATTGCCGGTCGAGCCCGGTCTCTGGGCGCGGGTAGAAGTTGTGCCATGCTTCGACATTGTCCGTCATGAGCCCTTCCTGTTTCATCTCATCGAGCTCTTCAGCAGTCAACGTGCTCGCGTTCAAGGCGACGGTCATCCGTTTCGACAGATCGGCGACTTGTTTCGGGGTCACCCCGTAATCGACGCGGAGGCCGGTCACGCCCCAGTCGATGAGCGTATGGGCGTCGTCCCACGTCTTCCCGAGCGCGGCGAGCGAAGTCGGGGCGATATCGGCGAACAGTTCCATGTCATGCTGTCGAGCGAGCGTGCCGAGTCGACGCAACCGCTCCGTGTAGACCGATGGATCGTCTTCCGGGATATGTAGCGATGTGAACAGTGACGTGAAACCGATCTCACGCATGCGTTTCATCCACACCGTGAACGCTTCTGTCAGCGGTTCGCTCAAGTAAACAGATAATCCTCTCATATAAAACAGCCCTCCCTATTCAAAAAGGTGACTCGAAAGAGCCACCTTGGTTGTTAAATACCATCCGCCATCTCTTCTTTGAAACCGAAGAAATACGTGAAGATGAAGCCAGCCGTATACGAGATGACGAGACCCCCAATATACGTCAAGTACATCCCATTGTCGATGAGCGGTGTGAGCGAGAGACCCGAGACCCCGATCCCGAGCGCTGCCGTCTGCATCGACGCTTGGAACGCACCGCCGACCGCGGCTCCCATACAAGCCGTCAAGAACGGACGACCGAGCGGAAGCGTGACCCCATAAAGAAGCGGTTCGCCGATGCCGAGGAATCCGACGGGGATTGCCCCTTTGATGATGTTGCGGAGACGTTGGTTGCGCGTCTTCACGAAAATCGCAAGCGCGGCCCCGACTTGTCCCGCTCCTGCCATCGCAAGGATCGGCAAGAGCGCCGTGTTGCCAACGGTGTTCAGTAACTCAAGATGAATCGGCGTCAAACCATGATGCAAGCCGACCATGACGAGCGGCAAGAAGAAGCCAGCGAGGACGGCCCCTGCTACCGGTCCGCCGATTTCAAGCACGGCATTCAGTCCTTGCATGATGCCGTCTGACAACACGCCCGCGACCGGCATGATCGCATAGAGCGCCGTGAAGCCGACGACGAGCACCGTAAGTAGCGGCGTAAAGATAATATCAATCGAGACCGGCATGAAGCGGCGGACGTGTTTTTCGATATACGTCATGAGCCAAGCGGCAAAGATGACACCGAACAGTCCACCCCTTCCGACGACGAGTGCTTCCCCATAGATGACGATGTCGGCGAGTAACGGGTTGAACAAAATTCCCCCGGCAATCGCTCCAAGCACCGGCGTCCCCCCGAACTCTTTCGCCGTATTCCACCCGACGAGGATGGCGAGATAGGCGAAGACCGTGCTCCCGAGCACAAGCAGAATTTGCATCCACGTCTCGGTCCGGTCGACACCAGCGTTGACGGCAAAGTTCGCTGCCCCGTTGATGATCCCTGAAGCGACAAGTCCCGGGATGAGCGGGATGAAGATATTCCCTAAGCGACGCAAGAAACGTTTGAACGGTGACTTCTGTTTATCTTTCACTTTTTGACGCTCGATGGCCGCCCGCTCGTCAGGCGTCAAGTTCGCATCGACTGCCTCTTCCCCGATGGCGAGCCCCGTCTCACGGCTCAAGTGATCCGCGACACGGTTGACCGTTCCAGGTCCGACGACGATTTGCAGCGTCTCGTCATCGATGACGCCCATGACACCGTCGATTTTTTTCAACGCATCGATGTTCACTTTCGTTGGGTCTTTCAACGCCAACCGGACGCGTGTCATACAGTGCGCGAGTTGGCGGATATTATCTTTTCCCCCGACGTGCTCGAGTATGGCTTGCGCCAACACCTCTTCTTTCTTCATCTCGTAATCCCCCTTAAATCGCGTCGCGGACGAATCCGTTCGCGCGCTGTAATCGCTCGACTGCCTCTGCATAGGAAACGTCGGCTAAAATCATGACGATCGCCGTCTTGACGTGGCCGTTTGATGAAGCGAAATAACGCGCGGCCGTCTGTTCGTCGACCCCTGTCGCTTCCGCAATCATCCGTTTGGCCCGAACTTCCAATTTCTCGTTCGTCGGTTGCACGTCGACCATCAAGTTTTGATACACTTTGCCCACTCCAATCATCGACGCCGTCGAGATCATGTTGAGGACAAGTTTTTGGGCCGTCCCCGCTTTCAAACGCGTCGATCCGGTCAATACTTCCGGTCCCGTCTCGACCTCGATTTTGAACTCGGCGTGGTCGCTGATTTTCGAGCCTTTGTTGCAAGATAGCGCCGCCGTCGTCGCACCGACTTCACGCGCGTAATCGAGTCCGCCGATGACGTACGGGGTCCGGCCGCTCGCGGCGATGCCGACGACCGTATCGTCCGGACTCAAGTGAAGCGCTTTCAAATCGTTGATTGCCAAATCTATACTATCCTCTGCTCCCTCGACCGCTTTGACGAGCGCGCGTTCACCCCCGGCAATCAGGCCGACGACCATGTCCGCTGACACGCCGAACGTCGGGACACATTCTGCCGCATCTAAAATACCGAGTCGTCCACTCGTCCCCGCACCGATATAGATCAAGCGTCCGCCTCGTTTAAACGATGTGATCGCTCGTTCTACGACTTGTGCGATGACCGGCAGCTGTTGCTTGATCACGTGAGGCACCGACTGGTCCTCTTCATTCATCACGCCGAGCAGTTCCTCAACCGTCATGTCATCTAGGCGCATCGTCCGTTCGTTCCGTCGTTCCGTAGCCAATTTGTCTAACATCGCCACCATCCTTTCTTCTCTCTAGTTTTATTGTACTAATTTGAAATTAAAAGTCAAACTTATTTAAAAAAATAAAGAATTATAATTTCATAAACGCTCGACTTGAGTGCCTACAAAAAAACTCGGCCGTTTGAGGCCGAGTTCGCTTCATTCGATGTCTTTTTTCAACACGTGGACGTGGACACCATCCCCCGTGACCGAGTCTTGCTCATACACGTAGCCTTGCCGCTCCCAAAAACGACGGGCCCGCACGTTCGTCGGGAGCACACCGAGCCGGAACGTCGTCTGAAACGGTCGCATGTGGTCCCGCTCGAGTTGATCGTATACCGTCTGGGCGAGACCGGTGCCGTGAAGTTGTTCGTCGACGAGGAGCAGGCCGAGCCAGAGTGAGCCGTCGACCGGGTGACGCCTCAACAAATCCGCCATCGCCACGATCGCCCCGTCGTCCTCCACGACGAGGCTGACCGTACCCGTCGCCTCGAAGTCAGCCAAATTCTCATCGCGGAACAATTCGAGCGTCTGAGCGTTCAATCCGGCGAACGCTTGTTGTCTCATGAGGAAAGCTGCCACTCGTTCGCGGTCTGACGCTTCATATCGGCGAATCACCGGCGCAGCTTCACCATCTCGTCGCGCGCCTCAGCGTAACGATCGATCAGCCCTTCGCCTTTTCGGTGCAACAGACCCATGTAGAGCGTGTCGATAATCGTCAATTGTGTCATCCGTGAAGCGATGCTCGCGATCCGGTAATCTCGTTCGACGGTCGGTGTGCACAGACGGACGTCCGCCTCGCGGTAAAGCGGCGACTTGTCGAGGTCAGTGATGGCGACGACGGTGACGCCTTTTTTCTTAGCGAACCGGACGAGCTCGAGCACGTCTTTCGTCCGGCCCGACGTGCTGATCGCGACGAAGACGTCGGTCGGCCCAAGATGCGGGATGAGCGACAGCATGTAGTGAAAGTCTTGCGACGTCAGAGCGGCGTAGCCGAGTTTCGTGAACTTGTACTGCGCGTCATAGGCGGCCGTCGATGAGCCGCCGACTCCATAGAAGATGACCCGGTTCGCGCGAGCGAACGTATCGATCGCGTGTTCGAGTTCGCGTTTGTCCATCGCCTCGGCACATGCCTCGATGGCCATTTTGTTCACGTGGATGACTTTTTGGAACGAGTCGTACGGCGTGTCCTTTTGTTGAAGGACATTAAAGTCGGTCAGCATCGTCTCTGTGATCGCCAAGTCTTTGACGAGGGCGAGCTTGAACGATTTGAAGCTGTCGATCCCGACGACACGCGCGAAGCGGACGATGCTCGCTTCTGACACGTCGGTCTTTTGGGCGAGTTCTTTCGTCGTCATATTCGGGACGAGCGTCGAATGGGTCAAGATGTAGTCCGCGATCTTCTTTTCGACGGACGTCATCTCGCCTTGGGCGAGCTCGATTTTTTTCAGTAAGGATTCCATCAGGTCATCCCCTTCCTGCTACTAGTTGCTGTATTTAATGATAGCGGATTCTTTCCCTACATTCCAACTTGGACACGAAAAAGGCTGAGCTCGCGCTCAACCTGTAGGTGAGACTTACAAGTTTTTTGTATTGAACGTGTCGCCACCTTGGATTGTTCCATTTTGAAAACCTTTATCAAACCACCGTTTCCGCTGTTCCGACGTCCCGTGCGTGAACGAGTCCGGCGTGACGTAGCCACGCGCTTGTTTTTGTAGCGTATCGTCACCGATTTGATGCGCCGCGTTCATCGCCTCTTCGACATCACCCGCCTCTAAATAGCCCATGCCTTGGGCGTGATGCGCCCAAACACCGGCATAGTAGTCGGCTTGAAGTTCGAACCGTACCAAGTACGTGTTGAACTCGGTCTCGCTCATCTCGTTTCGCAGCGGCATGATTTCGTCTGTCGTGCCGAGCAACGTCTGCACGTGGTGTCCGACCTCATGGGCGACGACGTACGCCATCGCGAAGTCGCCCGGCGCGTTGAAGCGCTGACTGAGTTCGTCATAGAAACTCAAATCGATATACAGTTTCTGATCGCCCGGGCAATAAAACGGTCCGACCGCAGAGCCAGCGATCCCACACGCCGACTCGACTTGTCCTGAGTAGAGGACGAGCGTCGGTTCCCGATACGTCAAGCCGTTCTCGGCAAAGATGTCAGTCCACACTTCTTCGGTGTCACGCAAGACGACCGAGACAAAGTCCGCCATCTCTTCTTCCCGCGCCGAGCCTTGATACGTCTCAGAAGACTGCGGCTCACCGATTCCGATATTGTTGAAGATGTCTCCCGGGTTACCCCCGTTCAAAAGCGTGAAGACGATGACTAAAATCAGGCCAAGACCGCCTCCGATTCCTGCAATCCCTTTCCCCCCAACACTTCGCCCCCGTCGGTCTTCGACATTCCGACTCGCCTGTCTGCCTTTCCATTTCATACGATTGTTCCTCCTACTGCTAGTCTGTCTTGTTACTTACCCGGATTCATCTCGTTTCGCACCTGCTTTTTCACATTTTCCCATCGCGTTCGGTGTTTGAGTCCTAACCAAGTAGGAAACAGGTTAAGAGAACGTTTACTTTAGGGAGGAATTAAGATGGGATTAGCAAGCGACTTGAAACAATTGCGTCAGATTGAATGCAAGGACAAGTGTGTGCTATCGGTCTACCTTAATACAGGACCTAACCAACAAGGCGACTGGTCAATCCACTTGAAGAACGGTTTGAAGCGAATCGGTGAATATTTAGAGGCGTCCGGTGACGAGACGCAACTGAAGAACTTCAAAAAAGTACGTAAGCAAGTCGATCAGGAACTCGGCAAACACCGGAACGACTTGGCGCGAAGCCTAATCATTTTTGCTTCAGAAGAAAACGATTTATTTGAAACATACTACCTTCAACACGATGTCGAGACGTCGTTCCACTGGGAAACGAAGCCAGTACTTGAACCACTCGAGGCGTTACAACAAAAATTCCCGTCCACCGGTATTATTTTGACGAACCTCGACCACGTGACGGTACTCGATACCTCACTCGGGCACATCGATGCGACGTTCGAATTCGCGTTCGACCCTGAGACCGAGGAGTGGGTTCGGTTTGAAGGGACGGCTTCGGGTGACCGTATGGCGTCGAGCAGCTCGCAAGTCGATAAATTCGATCGTCGACTTGCCGAAAACCTCGGTCGGTTCTACCGTGACCTCGCCCAAACTGTCGAACAGATGAAAGGTGCACACGACTGGGAATCGCTTGTCGTCATCGGAGAAGCCGAGCTTTCCAACTCGTTCCGTGACGAGTTGCGGACGAAACCAGAGCGCGTCGTGCACAAAAACTTGTCGAAATCGAGTGCGCCTCACATCATCGAAGCTGCATTCCATTGATTTTCCGCTTTCCTCTCGACTAGTGATTCTCTAAAATAGAAGAGAACTAGAAAAGGAGGAAATGATATGCCATACGTTACCGTAAAAATGCTCCCGGGCCGTACTGTTGAACAGAAACGTGCCTTGATTGAGAAAGTGACGGACGCCGTCTCAGAGACGACGAACGCACCGAAAGAAAACATCACCGTCTTCATCGAAGAGATGGACGCGACGAACTACGGTCAAGCCGGTGTCATGCACGCCGACAAAAAATAACGCCAGACACCCGCGCATCCAGTTGGACGCGCGGGTGTTTTTTCAGTCTTCTAAGTTCACTTCGAACCGCTCGCTCGGGACGGTCGGCTTGATCAAGTGCCGGGTCGCCCGCCAGACGTGATAACCAAGTCGGTCGAGCCAAAGGAGCGCTTGAACTTTGCGAATCGTCTGCTCCATTTCAAGCTGGTTCGCCGCCGTCTCCTCTAACATCTCGGCCCGATGCGCTTTCCGGTACTCGGCGAGCTGCTTCGACGCCGTCTTCCATTGTTTCGAATCCTCCGGCGGCGTGTGATGGTTGAGGGCATCGACAAGCTCGAGCTCGTGCAAGACGAGCTGACGTGCGACTAAAAAGTCAGTGTCGCGGAGGGCGTCGACGGGATCGACTTCGCGCAGGACGAACAGCCAGCGCTCCAAATGGTCGATCGTATGGAGCAGTGACAAGTGTTGTCCGTAGTCGTTGCGGCCCTGTCCTTCTTCCAATTGAATCGTGCTCAAAAACACCCGGACGTCACCGAGCGTCTTCTCGACGAGCTGCAACTCGTCCTCCCGCTTGCGCGCTTCCGTCAATAACAGTTTCGTCTCGTTTCCGAGATAGCGCTCGATTTCAATCAACGAACGTCTTGCCGCCTCGAGTGCGACCGTCGGAATCCGCGACATGTTCGGGTCGAGGAAACGGATCAGCTTTTCAGACCGACTCGGCACCCATTTGAGCAACCGCCGGCTGAACGCTTCGTGAAACGGCAGAAACGTCAACACGCCAAGCAAGTGAAACGACGTATGGAACAATGCGAGCCGCAATAGCTCATTCCAATTCAACCAGTCGGCCACGCGATTGACGACACCAAACAAGAGCGGGAACGTCAGCCAGCCAATCAACAAAATCGAACTATGAACGAGTACGTGTCCGAGCACGATGCGCCGCGCTGATTTCCATCCTCCGAGCGAGCCGAGGGCGACGACAAGACTCGTCCCGGCACTCTGCCCGAGTACGAGGAATGCAGCCTGCGCGAGCGTCACCGTGTCGGTCGCGAGCGCCGTCATCGTCAAGACGAGACCGATGCTCGACGATTGCAAGACGACGGTCATGAACAGGCCCGTGCCGAGCAAGGCTAATTGATGAAGCGGTGTGTCGGTGTCCCAGCCCGAAAACGAGAACGTGACGACTTCCCGCATCGCTTCTTGAAGTGTTCCGATGCCGACAAAAACAAGTCCGAGACCGACGAGCAACATCCCAATCCGCTTGACCCGTCGTCCGATCAAGCGGAGCGCCATCCCGACGCCGATGAGCGGCAGTAAGAGCTCCCGAATGTCGACGTTGTAGCCGAGGAGCGCTACGATCCATCCCGTCGTCGCACTACCGGCGTTCGCCCCGATGACGAGCGTGAGCGCCTGCGTGAACGTCAACAACCCTGCGCTGACGAAACTGATCGTCATGAGCGTCGTCACGGTCGAGGACTGAAACAACGCCGTCATCGTCGCACCAAGAAATGCCCCTGCCACCGGTCCTTCCGCCATGCGGTTCAATCGCTCTCGCAATCTTTTCCCAGCCAAGCTTTTCAACGTATCGGTCAACAGCATCATCCCTAACAAAAAGATGCCGATTCCGCCGATGAGCGTCCCGATCCCCATGGTGTCACATCCTTTTTAAGCGATTCAATCGCCGCGTAACGTTGACAACATCCATGATTTTTCTGAAGCGTGGTCTTTCAAGTTCAACAGCACGTCCTCAGGGTAATAAATTTTCTCGTCCGACTGTCGCGAATTCAAAATCGATTGGACGAGCATCGACACCTCTGAAATCTCGCGACGGTCGCCGTCGTTCATCTGCAGGTAAATCCCTTCGTACGTGCCGTGCCCTTTATATAGATCATATGGCAACTGGCTGAGCTGGTCCTCGAGCAAATAATAGCGCGTCGGCAACCCGATCGCTTCCATCGTCGACCGTAACCGGTCCATATAGCGGACGCGGTTCGCTTCTGGGAAATTTTTGTACTTTAACAGGCGACGATTGACGAAACGGCTCGCCAGATCGGCCAAAATCGGGTCTGCCTCGTCCATCCATTCTTGGAAATAAAAGTAGACGATCGTCTCGTCGAGCTTCAAATAGTGTTCGAGCGTCATCTCGTCATGGTTGAAGATCGGCAAGAAATGCTTCGGTGTCATCTCAAACACATAACCCGATTCATGCAGTTCTTGGGCCCGCTCGAGCACGGCTTTTAATAGCAAGTCACTCGAACGCGTCGCCGGATGCAGATAGACTTGCCAATACATTTGATAGCGCCGCATGATATAGTCTTCGATCGTATGCATCCCCGACTGTTTGACGACGATTTGATCTTCGTCCGGCCGCAACACGCGCAGCATCCGCTCGAGGTCGAACTTCCCGTAACTGACGCCGGCGAAATGGGCGTCGCGAAGTAAATAGTCCATCCGGTCGACGTCGAGCTGTGAGCTGAGCATGTTGACGATCAGCCGGTTCGGGTGCGTCTTGTTGATGATGGCCGCGACTTCTTCCGGGAACCCGACGCCCATCTCGGAGAGGACTTTATTCACTTCCGTGTTCCCTAAGATGATCCGTTCCGTCCAGATTTCATGGCGGACCGAGAAGACGTGCTCGAACGCGTGCGAGAACGGGCCGTGCCCGACGTCGTGCAACAGTGCCGCCGCGAGCAACAGCTCCCGGTCGCGGTCGTCCCATTCCGGATAGTCGCGGAACTGGTCGATCAACTGCCGGGCAATCTCATAGACGCCGAGCGAATGGTGGAATCGGGTGTGTTCAGCCCCGTGGAACGTCAAAAACGACGTCCCGAGCTGCTTGATCCGACGTAACCGTTGAAACTCTTTCGTGTTGATCAACTCCCAAATGAGATGATCGTAGACGTATATATAGCGATGGACCGGGTCTTTAAACACTTTTGACCCAGATAGCTGACCTCGTGATGTGTACATGTTGGTGCCCCCTGCGTTTTATGTATTGTACTGATTCGACTTCTTCCGAGTCGTTCCCTCCATGCTATAATGAGGAAGACATTATTTTTTGAAAAGGAATTATGCATATGATCCATCCACTTTTACGGCAACCGACCTACCGCCTGATCGACCAATCATCGCTCGGTGCGGCGTTTCAAGCCGAGCAATCATTCGCGACGGACGATACGCTGTGCGCGTCGACAAAACACCAAGGCGCCGTCTTGCGGGCCTGGGTCCATCTGAACACAGTCGTGCTCGGGATTCAAGACGCGCGGCTGCCTCATCTGCGCGACGGGATTCGACTGCTGCATGAACATGGCTATCGTCCCGTCATCCGTAACTCGGGAGGACTTGCGGTCGTCCTCGACGAAGATGTATTGAACTTATCTCTTATTCTACCCGAGAATGACGGCATTCAAATCGATAGCGGCTATGAGGCGATGACGTCGCTCATTCAACATATGTTCAAAGACGTGACGGACAAAATCGTGCCTGGAGAAATCGTCGGTTCGTACTGCCCGGGTAGCTTCGATCTATCGATTGACGGTAAAAAGTTCGCCGGCATCTCGCAGCGACGTGTCCGTGGCGGTGTCGCCGTCCAAATTTATTTGAGCGTCCGCAAGAGCGGAAGCGCTCGTGCCGCCCTCATCCGTGACTTTTACGACCGTGCCATCCAAGGCGAAGCGACACGATTCACGTACCCGGCCATCGTCCCGGAGACGATGGCGTCGCTCGAAGACTTGCTTCACATCCCGCTCACCGTCAACGATGTGCTCCGCCGCGCCTATGACGTGCTCGGGGAGACGAGCCGACTCGTCCCGGCAACGCTCGACACAGACGAACAAGCGACGCTCGTCGTTCAGCTCGATCGCATGTGGCAGCGAAACGAACCGATCCGCGACATTGAACACCAACTACTAGAGGAGTGATCCAACCATGTTCAAAATCATAACCGATACCGGTGCTGATTTGACGCAAGACCAGATCGTCGAATACGGCCTCGAGATGTTACCGCTCGGGGTCATCATCGACAACGAAGAGTTTTTAGACGGAGAGACGATTCAGCCGAAAGAAGTATATGACGCGATGCGTGTCGGCAAGACGCCGAAGACGTTCCAAATCGAGGCGGCCCGGATTGAGCGCTGTTTCCGTCAACATCTCGAGTCTGAGATCCCGTTCCTTTACCTCGCCTTCTCGGGCGAACTGTCCGGTACATATCAGACGGCCGTCATGGTCGGGAACTTGCTTAAAGAAGAATACCCGAACAGCACGTTCCATATTCTCGACACGCGGACCGCGTCGGTCGGACAAGGATTGTTCGTCCGAACGGTCGCCGAATACGGCCAAGACCACTCGTACGAGGAGACGATCGCCTACGCCGAGTCGCTCGTCGGGAAGATCCGCCACTTGTTCACCGTCGAATCGCTCGAGTACTTGATGCGCGGTGGCCGCGTTTCGAGAGCGAGCGCGTTCATCGGGGACTTGTTGACGATTTTACCGCTGCTCACTGTCCGAGATGGTAAGCTCGTCCCGATCGAAAAGATTCGCGGTCATAAAAAAATGATGCGGCGCATCGTCGAGTGGATGACCGAGTCAAAACCGCTCATCGAAGGACATCATATCTTTATCGGCCACGGGGATGACCCGGCCAAAGCTGATCAGTTGGAAGCATTGCTACTTGAACAGATGAATCCGGCCAGCGTGACGAAGACGATCGTCGGTTCGGCAATTGGCGCGCACACAGGTCCTGGACTCCTTGTCGTCAGTTACTTCGAGGCGTAAACTAAAACTAAAAACAGCGAGCACCCTCAAGGGCGCTCGCTGTTTTCATTTATTCCAGTTTTTGAAGCCGTCACCGAATTCGAAGTGGAGTTCGTCACCGAACATACCGTTCTCAAACGTCGGGACGTCGACCGGGAGCTTGCCTCCTGGTTTGACTTCACCGAAGATGGCGCGGATGCCAGCCGGAAGGTTTGGTCCAGCCGATTTGCCATTACCTGCTTCAGAGTCCGGTCCGTTCGGGTCACCTTTGAAGCCATAGATGAGCAGCTGGGCCGGCGCATCCGGTTGGACGGCCACATCGTACGGGTTACGAAGGCTGAGCAACACCGATTTCTTGCCCGTCTCGTTGGCATAGCGGAACACTTCTGCCGGAACGTAATTGTCCGCTGACGTCGCTTTCAGCTTGGCGCTGTTGTTCACGTTCGAGCCGACGATGATATAGTCGGCCGCCTCGACTTTTTGTTTTAAATCTGGGTTTTGGTCAAGGTGCGGTGTCGACGCCGTATAGTTCGCCGTGATGACGTTCACTTGCTTCATGTTGCCCGCGTTCTTTTTAAGCGATTTGATCGTCTTGACCATGCTGTCGGTCTGATCTTTTGCTGGCGAGATGACGAGCACCGTCTCCCCTTTTTTCGGTTTGAACGGAAGTGTCTTGTCGTCGTTCTTCACGAGTGTGACGGCCGCTTCGGCAATCTCACGTTCTGTCGCTTTATGCTCGGCACTACCGACGACCGCATTTGCTTCCGCGAGTTTCGCCTCGAGCGTCGTCGTATCCATTGACTCGCTCCAGATGCCGCGTTCCGCTTTCAGCTTCAAGATCCGTTCGACCGCTTCATCGATCTTCGCTTCTGGCAAACGGCCGCTCTCGACAGCCGCCATGACGTCTTCAAAGATCGTCTCAAGTTTCACGACGTCCGCGTTCGACCGTAAAATCGTCGGCATGAGGGCGATATCGACACCCGCCTCAAACGTCTTGATGACCGCCTCGGCTTCTGTGAAGTTGTCCGTGATCGCCTTCATGTTGAGGGCGTCCGTGATGACGATGCCGTCATAGCCCATCTCGTCACGCAAGACGCCGGTGATGACGTCGTCAGAGAGCGTCGCCGGGAGCGGGAACGTGCCGCGCGGCGAGTTGACGACCTCGTCCTCGATTTGTGGCATCCCGATATGGGCCGTCATGATCATATCGATACCTTCCGTGATAGCCCGCTTGAACGGCAACAGCTCGAGCCCGCGCAAGTCTTCGAGTGACTTATCGACGATCGGCAAGCCGTAGTGCGAGTCGACGGCCGTGTCGCCGTGTCCCGGGAAATGTTTCGCCGTCGCGGCAACGCCTTGGTCTTGAATCCCTTGCGTCATCGCCGAGCCGAGTTCACCGACGAGTTCCGGATCACTCGAGAACGAGCGGACCCCGATGACCGGGTTCGCCGGGTTGTTGTTGACGTCTAAGACCGGACCGAAGTTGACGTTCACCCCGAGCGCATTCAACTCTGACCCGATGATGTTCCCCGCATCATACGCGTATTGGCTGCTCCGCGTCGCCCCAAGCGCCATGTTCCCCGGCAAGTTCGTGCCGGTTCCGAGCCGAGTCACGATCCCGCCTTCTTGGTCGATCGTGATGAAGAGCGGAATGTCGTTGCTGTCGTCTTGCTTGACGACTTCTTGCAGGTCGTGGACGAGTTTCGTCGTCTGTTCGGTCTCGGTCACGTTTTCCGCGAACAAGATGACGCCTCCAAGGTCGAACCGGTCGATGACCCGTGCCACATCTGGCGCGAGTGCCGTATGGTTCGCCCCGTTCCAAAGTCGGAAGTCTGGCATGATCATCTGTCCGAGTTTCTGTTCAAGCGTCATCGCCTCGAGTTGCGCGTTCACCCGTGCTTCAATCGATTGTGTCGGCGTCTCCTCTGCCACGACCGCGTTTGCCATCGGGACGGACGAGACGAGTAACGCTGTCGTCAATCCGAGTGTTGCTGTCCAGTTCAGTACTTTGTTCATGTTTTCACTCCTTTTTGAAAGTTCCCCCGACCACAAACGAAAAGGCATGGAGGAATAAGCGTTGCCTCACCAACGCTCGTTCACCCCATGCCTGATCGAATCAGTTACATATGGTCATTATTCAGGTGGTCAACGTCAGTATAGCAATTCAAAAAATGGGAAACAATGACTTTGATGAAAGCGTAACCATTTTGAAACATTTGACCTGTCTTGGAACACGTTCCACCTGTATTGGCAAAGCCAATAATTTGAGTGGTTCGATTTTCATTTGTTTTTTGGTAAACTCATTTCGTTAGGGGTTGACATGATAAAGGGGGAATCCGAAGTGGCAAGAGGGGAACTGAAACGAAAACCAGAATGGCTGAAAATCAAATTGAATACGAACGAGACGTATACCGGCCTTAAAAAGATGATGCGGGAGAAGAATTTGAACACAGTGTGCGAGGAGGCGAAATGCCCGAACATCCATGAGTGTTGGGCCGTCCGCCGCACGGCGACGTTCATGATTCTCGGAAGCATCTGTACACGGGCGTGCCGCTTCTGCGCGGTCACGACCGGGAAACCGAACGAACTCGACTGGGAAGAGCCGAAACGCGTCGCCGAGTCGGTTCGGCTCATGAACTTGAAACACGTCGTCATCACCGCCGTCGCCCGCGACGACTTGAACGATTACGGGGCGACCGTGTTCGCCGAGACGGTCCGCGCCATACGCGCGATGAACCCGGAAACGTCGATCGAAGTATTGCCGTCCGACATGATGGGCAACTTCTCGGCACTCCAGACGTTGATTGACGCGGGGCCGGACATCATGAACCATAACTTGGAGACGGTGCGCCGCTTGACGCCGCGAGTCCGGGCCAAAGCGACGTACGACCGCACCCTTGAATTCCTAAAACGTTCCAAAGAATTGAATCCGGACATCCCGACGAAGTCGTCGATCATGCTCGGTCTTGGCGAGACAAGAGAAGAATTGATTCAAGCGATGGACGACCTCCGGGCCCATGACGTCGATATTTTGACGCTCGGTCAATATTTACAGCCGACAAAGAAACACCTCGACGTCGAGCGCTACTACCACCCGGACGAGTTTGCCGAGTTGAAAGAAATCGCCTTGTCAAAAGGCTTCTCACATTGCGAGGCCGGTCCGCTCGTCCGCTCGTCATATCACGCCGACGAACAAGTCCATAAGGCACGTCGCCATACGATGTTGCCAATCGATTGAGAGAAAGAAGAGACACGATGACTGATACAACATGGCACATTTTAACGACACAATCACTCGCCCCGGCTGAAAACATGGCGATCGATGAAGCGGTCTCAGGCTGGGTCGCCCGCGGCGAGCTGAAGCCGACGCTCCGCTTCTATTCATGGGCCCCGCACGCAATTAGCGTCGGGCGTTTCCAACGGGCAACCCGTGACCTTGACCGTGAGGCACTCGCAGCGAACGGCATCCCCGTCGTCCGCCGCTTGACCGGGGGCCGGGCCGTCTTACACGCCGACGAATTGACGTACAGCGTCATCTTGCCCGAAACGACGCCGACACTCCCGACGAACGTCATCGAGAGCTATCGCCTGTTGACCGAAGGCGTCCGGCGCGGCTACCGAGCGCTCGGTGTCCCGGCCGAATTCTCGGTACCGTTGACCGAAGACGACCGTGAAGTATTGCGGAAACCGAAGTCGGCCGTCTGTTTCGACGCCGCTTCTTACTACGAACTTGCCGTCGACGGCCGTAAAGTGGCGGGTAGTGCTCAAGTCCGGCACCAAGGGGCGGTCTTACAGCACGGGTCGATCCCACTATCGATCGACGATGATGTCCTGTTCGATTGCTTTAAGATGGAAGCAGACGAGAAAGCACAAGCGAAAGCACGGTTCAGCAGCAAAGCGGTCGCTTTGAACGAGACGCTCGGCCGCTTCGTGACGTTCGACGAAGTCGCTGCGGCGTTCGAGGAAGGGTTCCGCGACGCGTTTCAACTGACGTTCGAGCCGCTCGTGTTCACGTCAGAACAGCAAGATGAGATCGCTCGCTTAGTTGAAAAGTATGAGAGTGACGACTGGGTCTGGAAACGCTAAAATATGTGAACTAAAAATGTCCCGCTGAAACGCTTCAGCGGGACATTTTTTATAAAGTCGTCTTCGGGTCGCGCAACAGATGCCTAATGTCGCGGAACGTGACGAACGTCATATTGTTCGCATCGTACAATTTGTAACGAAGCGATTTTAAACTAGAGAACAATCCGATCGTCGTCGCTTTTTGTAGCGGCGGCGTCGCCGTATGCGCTTTTTCGAGGTTATAGTTCGGCACGCGCGGGCTCAAGTGGTGGACGTGGTGGAAGCCGATGTTGCCTGTCACCCACTGCAACACTTTCGGCAATTCGTAATACGAACTGCCTTCGATCGCCGCTTTGACGTAATCCCATTCGCTCTCATCTTCAAAATACGAGTCTTCGAACGTATGTTGGACATAAAACAGCCAAATCCCGAGGACACCGGCCGTGAACATCGTCGTCCCTTGAATGATCAAGAACGCCTGCCAGCCGACCAAATAAATCATCAGACTGTACAGCACGACGAGCGAGAGGTTGATGACATGCGTGTTCATCCGCTCTTTTTTCCGAGCGTCCTTGCGGTTAAACCGGCTCGTGACGAGAATCAAGAACAACGGTCCGATACCGAACATGACGAGCGGGTTGCGATAGAGGCGGTACTGAAGACGCGTCCATTTCGAGGCCTCGACATATTCCTCGATCGTCATGACCCAAATGTCACCGACACCGCGCTTATCGAGGTTACCGCTCGACGCGTGGTGGATCGAATGCTCCCGCTTCCACTTCTCGTACGGGAACAGCGTCAACACACCCATGATCGTTCCGACGACGGCGTTCGCTTTCTTGTTTTTGAAGAACGAACCGTGCGTACAATCATGGAAGATGATAAACATGCGGACGACGAACCCGGCTGCGATGATCGCGAGCGGGATCGTGAGCCACACCGACACTTCGAGCGCTTGGTACGCAAGGAACCAGGCGACGAGGAACGGCAGGATCGTGTTGATCATCTGCCGGACACTGACTTTGACATCTGCCTTTTCAAAGGGCGAGACGTGTTTACGTAGCTGGGCAATCTTTTCTTTACTCATATGTGAGCCTCCTTGAATTCGACAGCGTTCACGACGCTTCTAAATTGATGATATGAAATGAAACCGACAACCGACGTGCGTGAAGGTGAATTCATAGTATCCATATGATTATTTTCCCCACCTAAACTAATACCAGGTAATTATACCATGTATTACACCAGAAAAGTATACGCTTGTGAACTACTCACCACTTATTTGAAGCGCAACCTGAAGTCGGCGCTGCTTGGGAAGACCGCGCTCTTGTTAGCAACGGTTATGGACCAAGCTCGCCCCATCCGGCGTCCTGAATCAACTTCAGCGTCTCCACGATAATGACTTGGTTCTCGTCAACGATGCGTCTCGTCAGCTTGTGGAAGACGTCGTGGTGTTCGTTGTTCCCCTCCATGGCGGTCGGTGTCGTGATCATCATCCTTTATCATCCGATACCCGCACAAGGGGCCGACGAACCTGAAGAAATGGCGAACTTTCGTTTGTTACCCTTGCCCCGCGGGATGTGGAATACGAAGCTCGTGCAACGTCTACTGCAAACATGAAAACAGAGGGGCATCATCCATTACGGATGGCGTCCCTCTGTTCGAATTCGTTATTGTTGAGTGTAAATCGACACCGAGCCCCCGTTGACGAAGAACTGGCCCCAGCCGTCGCTATTGATCGTGACGAGACGATTGTTGTTGTTCGTCATATCTTTCCACACTTCACCGGCGTTCTGCTTGCCGACGTACATCCATTTCGAGCCGCCCGGTCCGTCAGACAAAATCGTCGCGAGACCCGACTTGGCCCGGTCACTCACGCCTTCGCGTGTCCAACCGACGACGTCTTGATGATCGAGATAGTCGTGCTGTGTCCCGTAGGCGAAGTCTTTACGTGCTTTCATGATCGGTCGGAGCGAGGCCGACATGTTCGGGATCTCCCGGTTCGTCGTCCCTTGCGTGCCGTAGTAGTCTCCGTAGAAGAGCGTCGGGTAACCTTGGCTGCGCGTCATGATTGTCGCGTAGGCGAGCGGTTTGAACCAGTTGGCGACCGTCGACTCGAGCGACTGCCCAGGTTGTGAGTCATGGTTGTCAACGATCGTCACGGCGAGCGTCGGATGCTGCTCGGTGACGGTGCCTTTCAAGATGTTGCGCATGTCATAGAAGCCACCGCCGTTGCCGGCCGCCTGGAAGTTATAGTGCAGCGGCACATCGAACACCGAATGCGTGTAACCGGTCTTCGCGAGGTAGTCGTTGATGGCGCCGAGGTCGTTCTTCCAATACTCGGCGACGGTGAACATCTGTTTGCCGGTCGTCTGCCGGACGCTCGTCACCCATTCACGCAAGTACGCGTGACTAATATGTTTGACCGCGTCCAAGCGGAACCCGTCGAGCCCGAGCGAGTCGGCGTACCATTTGCCCCAGTTCTTCATCTCTTGACGGACTTCCGGATGCTCGAAGTCGACGTCGGCATACATGAGATAGTCGTAGTTGCCATTCTCATTCGAGACGTCCGTGTCCCACGCCTTGCCCGTACTCTTGAACTTGTAGATCCGGCTCAAGCTGCGTGACTGATCCCAGTCGGTCCCGTCAAAGTGATACCAGCGCCACTTGAACGGCGAGTATGTATTGTTGCGGCCCGCGAAGTTGAAGCCGGTCCAGGCCGAGATGCCGTATTCCCCTGACGTCTCTTGGTTCCGGTTCGACGGGTTGACCTCGATCGCTTGGACGGACTCGGTGTAGTCGGCGCCGCCCTTATGGTTCATGACGACATCGCCGTAGACACCGATACCTTTACCACGCAAGTTCGAGATCGCCGATTGGAGCTGCGCTTTCGTACCGTACTTCGTCCGGATGGTCCCTTTCTGGTTGAACTCACCGAGGTCATACAAGTCGTACGCCCCGTAACCGACATCGTTTTGCGACGTCCCTTTATACGCCGGCGGGATCCACACCGTCGTCACACCGATATCTTTCAGGTTCTGCGAGTCGTTCGATAACCGATTCCAATGCAAGCCGTCGTTCGGGACGTACCATTCAAAATACTGCATCATCGTGCCGTTTTGTGGTGTCGCCGCTTGTGCGACCGGTTGCCCGGCAAGCAGCGCAATCGCCGTGACTCCAGCGATGACCGCAAACCCTTGTCGTCTCTTCATCATGCGTTTTCCTCCTATCGAATTAAATGCAAGCGCTTTCATTAATTATCATGAACGATTCCGCTTTAGTTGAACAGAGGATTTCCGAAAAACAGTTCTCTGCACCTAACTATTTTTTTCTTGAATAGTTCAGTCGTCCAAAACAAAAACGGATGGCTTGTGCCATCCGCCTAGTCATCCTTTGCGATCGAGCCGTTTTCGCTTCACGAGATAGCCTAAATACGGGAGACCTGTGAAGACAAGTCCGATCGTGACGAGCAACTGGACCATGATCAATCCCGTCTCGACGAGTCCCGACCAATCCAGTTCAAGCAACATAAACAGCCCGACCCATAAGATGAGCAGTACCAACGCTACTTTCCCCATCTGCCCTTCGACTTGAGCGTATTTCTCGTGTGTCGTCTCACGATCCGAGTAAATCGGTCGCGCGTCCGGACTACCTTTGAACACGTGAATCTCGTCCCCACTCGACGTGACGTGTTCCCAGCCGCTCGCGCGGAACAGCTCGAAATAATCCTCGTCCGGTCGTTTACGATAATCGAGACTATACTGGACGTCCGCCGGTTCCCCTTCGACGAGCGTATAGCCAAGCGGTGCGAACTTCTCTAAATGCCAGCCCTGCGCGGCCATTCGTCCCAACTTCTCCATCTCACGCTCTTCAGCGAACGCGAGGCCCCAACTCGCCATATATTTTCGGTTCATCTGTGGCCCTCCCCTTCCAAAATGAAACGTGCGTCGTCGACCATCGCTTGGCGCCGTTTCACGTCTTCGTGTAACAATGCGCGCCCGATGTCCGTGATGATGTAACTCTTCTTCTTGCCGTCCCCGTCGAGCGGTTCGATCAGCGACGCGTTCACGAGTTTTTTGATGATCGTGTACATCGACGCCGGACCGATCTGCATCCGCCCGTTCGTCAACTCTTCGACGAACTGCATGATCAAATACCCGTGTCTTGGCTCGGTCAGCGCGAGCAAGATGTAAAATGTGCTGTCGGTCAACTCCCCGAGCCCGATCGTATCGTTCCGTGGCATCGTCTCGCCTCCTATATCATTCATCGATATACTTCTTACTCCTAATATATATCGTTGAATGATATATGTCAATGAATGATATAAAAAAAGCCGCAGACAGGTCGTCTGCGACTCGTTTAACTCGTGACATAATCGAGATCGTGCAAAATGTAGGCGAGGAAGAAAATCATACTCGGATTCTCATAGCGTGACTGGACTTTTCGGAGTTGTTCCCGGTACGTGACTTCGTACTCGGCCCCGTTCATCTTCCGCTCCATGTTCATCTTGATCAAGGCGTCAAGCTTGTCCATCATATCGACGAGCAGCCCTTCGTACGTCGCATCTTTCGAATCGGCCATATAGCGCCGGAACGCCGGTTGCATGTATTCCGGGAGGAGTGACAATAACGCCTCGCTCTCGGCCCGTTCATACGCCTCGAACGCAGCACCGGTCTCGGCCGTCGAGTGCTTCACCGGACCGAGCACGTCCCCGGTCACGCCTTCGACGAGGTCGTGACAGAGCAAGCGCGCCGTCAGTTCGGCGACGTCGACCTCGACCCCGTACTTCTCACGCTCGAGCAAGCCGCTGAACAGACCGAGCGCCGCCGCCCGGAAACCGTGGATGGCGTCGTTGTCGTCAATCGTATTGAAACGGCCTTTCCAGCGCCGGACGCTATCCATCCGCATGACGTTCTCGATGAACGTCGCGACGTCCGTCTCCGTTTCGACTTGCTCATAGAGCCAGCGGACTGACTCGAGCGGATGGTCGCGGAGCACCGCCTTCATCTCTTTGAGCTTCTCGACGAAGTGTGGCGACCCATGTGCGACTTCACGCCGCACGAACAGCATCGCATCGAACGAATCGATCCCGTCGACAATCCGTCCTTCGAACGAATCGTCCTCCGCCTCGACGAGAAAACGATAAAAGTGCGGCCGGAGCGACTGTGACAACAAGTCGACCAACCCGAGGCTCGCCGTCCGTTCCATCCGTTCGATATGTTCTTTGAGCGTCGGCTCTTTTTTCGTCCGGTGCATGATCGGGCCGGTCTGCACCTCGTTCATATCGTGGAACAACGCCTTGCCGAGCACATCGAGCAAGTTGACGTCCTGTCCGTTGTTCTCTTCATAATAGGCCGCAATCAAACTGAAGACGGCGACACGGAAGCTATGGCTCGCCGCGTTATCGTGATAGTGCGGCGCGTATTCGTCCCACCGTTGCACGTTTTGCATACGTGTCATCTTGCGGATAAACGTTCCGTTATGCATCAAATTCCTCCTTGCTTTAAACGTTCCCACGCATCGTCATGACAGACGATGTAGAGCGTGTCGTTCGGCTCAAGCGTTGTGTCGAGCGCCGTCGCGAAATCGAGACGGTCGTTGACGGCAATCAAGGTGACGCCCTGGCGCAACAAGTTTTCGACAGCGTCCCGGACCGTCGCCCACTCGGGTCTCGGCGCGAGCGCTTGAATGTTACCACCGGACTGCTTGCTGAGCAGTTGCCGGAAAATCGATGTCGTGCCCGGCTGTAACGTCGCTTTCGCCATGAGGAGCGACACCGAATCGTTCGCCAATATAAAGTCGTCGATGCGCACGTGTTTGAACTTTGAGATGTTCCGCTCTTCGCATACTTCGACGACCGTATGTAGGTCAACATTTCGTTCCGACGACAGCGCCTCGACGGCTGACGCGATCAATAGCGATTTCCCGTCGGCGAGTAACGTCTCGCTGATCTGCGCATCCGCGAAGATGGCGACCCGGCGCGCTTTCAAAATGTTCGCCTGCAGGAGCACCGCCTCATCGGACGGGTCACCGTGGACAAAATGGACGTTGTCATGATCGTACGGTTCTTCTTTCAATTGGTCGATCAACACGATCTCCGCCTTCGGCTCATAGCTGAGCACCTCGTCGATCGCTTTCTTCGTCTTCGGCGACCAACCGATATAGACGTAATGCCCTTCTCCTCGATACACTAGCTTTCCCTCCCGTTTTAAACGTTGAAACGTCGCACCGACCTCAACGAGTTTTCCGATCAAAGCCCCGATAATCCCGATCCCGAACAGGAACAGGAAAATGCCGAGCCAACGCCCGGCAACCGTTGACGGGAAGAAATCACCGTAACCGACCGTCGTCAGCGTCGTCATCGTCCACCAGAACGAATCGAACATCGACGGGAACGTCTCCGGCTCGAGCCAGTAACCGAGGACGGTACCGGTCAAAATAATGACGAGTGATGCCAACACGACGTTCAGAAACGATAATTTCGATAACCCGCGCCACACTCGAAAAAAGATATGCACTGAAATCACTCCCTTTCTCCTATATACTAGAGACAACTCAATTGATTTACGAAACCCGTTTGTGTTCGGTTCCGTATAGAAAGAAAAAAGAAAGGACTGACCTATGGACTCCATCGTTTTAGAATACCGACTCTATAAAAATGAGATCTCGTTCGAGCCACTTTACCATTATACATCGCTCGGGCTTGATGAAGTACTTGCTAGACGCGAATGCGAATTTTTCGTCAAAGACGGCATGACGTACAAACAACGCTCGTCCGCGCTCGAAGGCGATCAATATTTCTTGATTTACGTCGACCGATACACGGAAGGACCTGTGGATAAGAAAGCAACTGACGACATCAAAGTCGAGATTCGTACGCTCGACGACCGGTTCGACAACCCGCTGCTCGAAGCGTACTTCGTCGACCGCCACCTTGACGCGCTCGCCATGCTCGGCAGCGAGTATTTATACGTCGCCGGAAACGAATATGCGCGCGACTCGGCCGAGACGGACGAGGACCGTGGCGTCTACGTCATCTATGTCACCCCGACTGGCTATACACTGGAGGAAACAACATGAAAACAAGCAAGAAGATTTTAAGCGGTCTCTCGGCCGCCGTCTTGACAGCGTCACTCGCGGCGTGCGGTACGGACGAAACGCAACAAGCGACGTTACCGGAAGAGCCAACCGGCTATGAGTGTGACGACTGGGAATGGGACGATGAAACGGAATCATATTACTGCGACGACAGACGGTCCCCGCACTTCGGGAGCTTCTTCTTACTCGGCAGTCTGTTCAATTCAAAGAGTTCGCTAAAAAACTCGTCCGCTTATAAAAACTACCGCTCGAACGGTGGCGCGAGCAGCATCACGCCGAACCGATCGAATTCAGGGTCAAACTCGGGACTCGGCAGCGGCTCAAAAGGCGGCTTCGGGGGATGAATCGGCACGACTTGTTCGGCCAAATCCCTTACTTTTGGCCCGACTTGAACGACGAAGAATATGCACTCTACGATTGCCTCGTCTACACGCAAGACGAGGTCGACCGCATCCGGGAAGCGACGCGCGCCGTCGATGCCATCTTCCGGAAAGCCAATCGATTGTTGCGGACGCTTCCAGACGAGACGCTCCGTCTGCTCGGTTATCCGGAGGCGAGCTTGCCGTTCTTGCGTGACAAAGCGCTCCCGCAAGAGACGATCATCGGCCGTTATGACTGGATCGTCAAAGACGGTGTGATCAAACTGATGGAGTTCAACGCCGACACGCCGACGTTCATCAAAGAACTGTTCGATGTGAACCGGTATGTGACGACCGCGTTCGGGCTGAACAACCCGAACGCGGGCGCGACAGCCGAGCTGAAGACCGAACTCCGTAAAGCCGTCATCGCGGCGTGGCAACGATTAAATCGCGACGGGACACCCAAAATCGTCTTCACGTCACACGACGACAACATCGAGGACAAATGGACGACCCGCTTCCTCCAAGAGACGCTCGACTTGCCGTCAGAGTTCGTCCCGCTCGACCGGTTGCTCGTCGACGTGGACGGCGTCTATACCCCGTCGGGCGAACGGGTCGACGTCTTGTACCGCCAGACGTATCCGATCGAGCACTTGGTCGACGACCGGGCGCCGAACGGCGACTTGATCGGCATCCGGCTGCTCGAGTTGAATCAAGCGAAGCACGTGTCGCTCCTCAACCCGTTGTCCGCATTTCTCATGCAGTCCAAAGGCGTCCAAGCGCTCATTTGGGAACTGTATGAGACGGATACATATTTTGACACAGCGGAGCGCCAGGTCATCCGGACTCACTTGTTACCGACTTATCTCGAGGCGGACCCATTTTTAGGCCAGAGCGCTTACGTGCAAAAACCGGCCTTCGGACGTGAAGGCGACTCGGTCATTTTGTATACCGAAGACGGCGTCCCGTTCCATAAAGAAGTACTGCAGACGTATGCCGAAGAAACAGCCGTGTATCAACAATTCAACGAGCTACCGACGCGAACGACGAACACGGTCAACGGTCCGCTTGCGACGCACTACATGATCGGCTGCTTTTGTCTGAACGGCCACCCGTCGGCGCTCGGCGCCCGGGCCGGAAGCATGATCACGAACAACCAGTCCTACTACCTAGCCATCGGCACACCAACTCACGAAGGAGATTAACACATGACATTTATCACGCTCGATTCAATCTTGAGCTTCCTGGCTCACCTCGGTACCGGGTTCGGACTTATTTTAGCAGGACTCGTCGTGTTCGCCCTGACGACAAAATATTCGGAACGAAAACTCATCAAAGCTGGCAACGTCGCCGTCGCCCTCAAACTTTGGGGCAAAGCGCTCGGCCTCGCCATCGTCATCTACACAGTTTGGGCGAACAGCGTCAACCTGCTCGACGCCTTCATCTGGGGACTCGTCGGGATCCTCGCCCAAGTGCTCGCTTTTTGGACGTTTGAGTACGTGCTCACGCCTGGCGTAAACTTGGAGAAAGAAGTCGAAAACGGCAACCTCGCCGTCGGTGTCAGCCTGTTCTCGGCCTCGCTCGTCGTCGGCATCATCGTCGCCGCGAGTTTGACGTACTAAACAAACAGCCCATGCGCTCAGGTAGCGACATGGGCTGTTTCATATAGAAAGGAAGAATTGGATGTTCAAACGAAAACTAATTTGGTCTTTAGTGATTTGCATCGCGATTGTCGTCATTTTTTCAGGAATCGGTAGTTATTTTTATGAGAGACACCAATTGAAACGTTACCTGGCAGACAATGATTTTCACGCATACGAATATCACAAAACAGATGACGCGACACTTGCCCTCTTCACAAATAAAGATGGGACCATGCTCGGCCTCGCTGAAATGAGTGTGGACGGCTACGGTTACGGAACTATAGAGACCCTCGACGTGGATCCGTTTGACTATATCTATTCGAGTGACGAGTCCAATAACTATTTAGGCATCCGCCTTAACAAACAACCTCAGAACGTTGCCTATCTCCGTATCATCGGAGATCGTATACAAGAACAACACATCCTCAATCGTACCGAAGATAGTGACTATGCTGACACACACATCATCGAGTTGCGAAACCGTCCAACATCCGACTGGATCCTTCAAACGTTAGATCAAAATGAGCAAGTACTTGACTCCATCGACTTATGAAAAACTGAACAAGGAGGGGCAAGATGTCAAAACGAGGACTCGCGTTATTCCTTACAGGTATGATCATCATCATCGCCATTTCAGTCACGGCCGGCGTCGGGTATTATCAGGACGAGCAACGAAAACAACCTTTGGCACAGGCGCAACAAAAACTGCATGAGCACATGACCGCCCAAGGCTGGTACACATACGTAGAAGGCAGCACCGTCGTCTTATTTACGAATGAAGACGAGACGATTCTCGGTCTCGGTATCATGAATTCAGATGGAGGCTTCAGCGCGTCGACATGGGACACGATTGAAGAAAAACCGTTCGATTCGATTCACTTTGGCAATACGACTGATGAATACATCGGTATTCGCTTCAACGAAAAACCGGAAGATGTGGCTTACGTGCGACTAAGCGGTTCGGATTGGAGCGAGACATACACCGTGAACGACCCTCGAGACGAAGGATACGTCATGTCTTACTTGATCACGCTCGATGAATCACAACGGGGTAGATTCAAGACACTTGAGACGCTTGACGGCGACAGAAATGTGATGCACGCGGAAGAATTATAAAACCGCAAACCGATGACCGGTTCGCGGTGATGTGGCGACTGTTTTCGCAATCGTCTTTTCTTATGCTTTGGCGAGCACGGCCGATGGACCGAAGAACTCGTAACGCGCTTGTGGAATCGTTTGGACGACCGTCTCCATCATCGCGGTCGGGCCGCACGTATAGACGTCATGACCGTCGACATCGAGTGCTGTAAGCTGTGTCGCGCTCATGCAGCCAGACACCTCATCGATGTGTGTGATGAGCTGAAGTCCCTCATTCACGAGTTCGTCGAGCTCTTCACCGAGCGGACGAAGGTTCGCGCTACGGACGGCGTGTAACAGTGTGACCGAGCGCCCTTGACGGAGCGCCGTCTTCGCCATATTGAACAGCGGCGTGATACCGATCCCGCCAGCGACGAGCGTGAGCGGACGGTCCGTGTCTTCCATCGTGAACTCGCCTGCAGGCGCGCTCATCGGAATCTCTGTACCGACTGTTTGCTCGTGAAGCCAGTTCGAGACGAGCCCTTCCGCTTTCGGCGCAATCCAGTAGCCGTCTTCTGTCGTCTCGACGACGCTGTATTGACGGTGATGTAAAATGTCTTCCCCGGCGATGCGAGCTTGGACTGAGATGTACTGGCCCGGGATGGCCACACCGACGACACCGTCGTTCGCGACAAGACGGAACCGTTTCACTTCCGGCGTGTCTTCGATGACTTCAGCGACCGTGAACGGCTTGAAGCCGATCCATGGTGCATCGGCGTACATTTGTTTCTCGAGCGAGATGAAGACGTCGGCGATGACACCGTACGCTTTTGCCCAAGCTTCGATGATTTCAGGCGTCGCCGCTTCACCGAGAACGTCTTGAATGGCGCCGAGCAAGTTAGCGCCGACGATCGGATAATGTTCCGGGCGGATGTTCAAGCTTTTATGTTTATGAAGCGCCGGTTGGATCGCCGGTAAGATCGCTTCGAGACGGTCGATATGGACGGCGGCCGCGTAGACGGCGTTGGCGAGCGCTTCTGGCTGGCGGCCGCGTTGTTGGTTCGTATGGTTGAAGAACTGACGAACTTCTGGATTGTTTGCGAACATGCGCTTATAAAAATGACTCGTGATGGCGACACCGTGGTCTTTCAAGACCGGTGCCGTCGCTTTGACAATTTCAATCGTTTGTTGATCTAACATAAATATTTCCCCCTTTTTGAAAGTACACATTTATTATGTGAGTTTCGTCACGCTAAAGCAATATATAAAATACTTGTTTAAAACGAAGTTCAACTTTTCGCCTCGATTTCGCCACGCTTTTTTCACATCTCCGAACATCGCACTTTCGAGAAATGTCTTGTACAATGGACGAATAAGAGGTGAACGATCATGCGGCTCACGCAAACGTGCGACTACGCACTCCGAACATTAATGTACAGCGCCACCTTCTCCCATCGTCTCGTGACGATCCAAGAAGTGGCTGACCAATACCAGATCTCAAAGAACCACGTCATGAAAGTCGTCTATGAGCTCGGCAAACACGGCTATCTCGAATCGGTCCGCGGCCGCGGCGGCGGTTTCCGGCTCGCCCGTCCAATGGAAGACATCAACGTCGGTGACGTTGTCCGAACGATGGAGCCGCTCGAGCTCGTCGAATGCTTCGGCGAAGGCCGCTGTGTCATCGCACCGGCGTGTGACCTTCGGAGCGTCTTGAACGAGGCGATGCTCGCTTTCCTGCACGTGCTCGACCGTTACACGATCGCCGACCTGATGGCGAACCGGACGAATGAACTAGCGCTGTTACTTGGCGTACAAAAGCCGACGGACATTTAGTCCGCCGGCTTTTGTTGTACAGGTGACTCTCAAACGTGACTGCGCTTTGTATAGTGGTTACCACCATCGCTTCAAGATTTTTTGAGCATATAGCTCATGGGATGTCAGCTCGATAAAATCGTCCAACCTGTTCATCCTCTCACCTTTATTCGCCTCACAGCATTTTATAGCGGCTTCAGTTTTCTCTCAATCTCCGCTCGTTTCGGCTCTAAGAACGGTGGCAACGCCAGCCGTTCCCCGAGCGTCTCGACCGGCTCGTCGGTCGCAAACCCCGGTCCATCGGTCGCGAGCTCGACTAAGATGCCACTCGGCTCGCGGAAGTAAATCGACTTGAAATAATAGCGATCAATCAGCCCGGAATGGCTAATGCCGAACGCATCGAGTCGCTCAACCCAACGCCCCATCTCGCCATCGTCCTCGATGCGAATCGCGACGTGGTGGACGCTGCCCCGTCCTGGCCGTTCCGACGGTAGATCGGGACGACCGACGAGATGAATCTCCGTCGCCACACCTCCGTCGCCCGTCTCAAAGACACGCACCGCTTGACCGTCACGTTCGAACTCGGTCGAGAAGCGATAGCCGAGCACTTCTGTCAACACCCGTTCCGTCTTCTCCGGCCGCCGAACCGTCCATTCGCTAAATCCGAGACCGAAGACGGCAGCGTCAACAGGGACTGGTCCCTGTCTCCATGGCGTACCCGTACCACCTTCCACGAGACAGAGCCGTTGCCCCTCCTCATCCTCAAAGTAGAGCGTCGGCCGGCCCAGCACGTCCGTCACTTCGTCATGCAGCACACCGAACGCAGCAAACCGCTCAAGCCAGTACGGCAACGCCCCTGCTGGCACCCGGAGCGCCGTCCGTGAGATACTGCTGCTTCCTCGATACGTCTGCCCGAGAAACGGTAGCTCAAAAAACGTCAAATCCGTCCCCGGTGCGCCCGTCTCGTCCGCATAAAACAAGTGGTACATCGACGGATCGTCCTGATTGACTGTCTTTTTGACGAGCCGCATCCCGAGAATCTCCGTGTAGAATCGTAAATTTTTCTTGGCATTCCCCGTCATCGCCGAGACGTGATGATGTCCTAAAATCGCCTTCATCGACCTCTCCCCTTTCACATTTGATTCTATTGTACCACCCGTAAATAAGTAAAGTCAGCTTTACATTAAGTAAAGTTTGCTTTACACTGTGAATAGAAACAAGAAATGAGGTGGCGCTATGCCATTAGTCAATCGCGTCAAAGAGTTGCGGGCCCGGCATCAATTGACTCAAGGCGACCTTGCGGCCAAGGTCGGCGTGACGAGACAGACGATCATCTCGCTCGAGAAAGGGAGCTACACCCCGTCGCTCCTACTGGCGATGCACATTGCCAGCGTGTTCGAGGAACCGGTCGAATCGATTTTTACGATTGAGGAGGAAACAGAATGAAACACATCATCGTTCAATCAATATCGAGCATCATCTTGTATATACTGATGGCGTTCGCTATCGTGTCATTCGCTTCAGGAGTCACACAGTCGATGGCGTCCTTTGAAGCCGGAGTGTTCAAGCTAGAGTTCAATTTTTTACCGTTCTTATTATTGATCATTTTCTTTATCGTTTGGACGGTATACTCGTTCCAGACACGCCCGAACCAAAAGATGAGTTTCGGCCAATGGTCGGTCCGCATGACCGAGTTCAGCGAAGTCGACGAACGCGAGGCGTTGATCACGGCGAAAGCGACGAAAGCGGCCTACGTCTCGTTCAACATCTCGGTACCGTTGTTCATGCTCACATTTTTCTTTTATCCGGTCTTCCAGGAATCCTGGCCGACGTATCCGGTATTCGCGCTCGCTTCGACGCTCGTCATCGCGACGCTCGTGTATATGACGACATGGATCCGCGCTTACAGACAGTAAGGAATTCACCTCGAATTCCTTTTTTTGTGTCGATTTTTCGTCGAGTCGGGCGTCGTGATTGCCAATTTTGGCTCGTCGTGCTTATATATAACTAAATGGTTATATACTAATTCGTTGAAGGAGTCTTGTCTTGTGAAAACCGTCGATTTGACGACCGGACGTGTGCAGAGCGTCATCTTGGCGCTCGCCCTTCCGCTCGTCGGCAGCTCGCTCTTACAGTTCACGTATAGTCTCGTCGATATGTTTTGGGTCGGTGCGCTCGGTAGCGACGCCGTCGCCAGTATCGGTGCGGCCAGTTTTTATATTATGCTCGGCCAGGCGATTCAATCGTTACTTGTCGTCGGCGCCGGCATCAAAGTGTCGCAAGCCGTTGGCAGGCGGGACCAACAGTTGATTCAACGTTACGTCAAGGCCGGAAAACGAGGTAACCTCGTCCTCGGCCTGTTCTTCTTGACGCTCCTCGTCGCCTTTGGTCAGACGCTGATTGGCTTTTTGAATATGAACGCACCAACCGTCGAGCGGCTCGCTTACAGCTACTTGCTCGTAAGCGCACCGATGCTGTTGTTCTCGTTCTTCAACTTGCTGTACGCCCGCATATTCAGCGCTTTCGGCAATACGACGACGGCGATGCGGATCAATGCGACCGGGGTCACGCTCAACATGATCTTGTCGCCGCTCTTCATCTATCCGCTCGGTCTCGGCGTGCTCGGGGCGGGTCTGGCGACACTCGTCGCCAATGCCGTCATGTTCGGCTTCTTCTGGCATCGGGCTCGCGCGCTCTTTGACTGGGACGAGACGGTCGAACCCGTTCGCGCCGACTATACAGAGATCGTTCGCCTCGGCTTCCCGATGGCGACCCAACGCGTCCTCTTTACCGTCATCAGCATCTTTCTCGCCCGCATGATCGGATCGTACGGGACGGAAGCGATCGCCGCACAGCGCATCGGCCTACAGATCGAGTCGATTGCCTACATGATGATCGGCGGACTGAACGGGGCGATCGCGAGCTATACCGGCCAAAATATCGGCGCCCGACAGATTGAACGCGTGCACGAAGGGTATCGCGTGACGACGCACCTCGGTATGCTCTATACCGGGCTGATCACGCTCGTATTCCTCTTCTTCCCGGACGTGCTCATCCGCGCCTTCGTCGATGATCCGACTACGATCGAGATCGGGGCCAGCTATTTACGTATCATCAGCGTCTCCCTCATCTTCGCCTCGCTCGAGATGATCGGGAACGGTTATTTCTCAGGACTCGGGCTACCGAAAATCCCGGCGATGATCTCTATCGTCTTCACCGTCGCGAGGATCCCGCTTGCCATCCTCCTCGAGCCGTATCTCGGCATCGACGCCATCTGGTGGAGCATCGCCATCTCGAGCATCGTCAAAGGGCTCGTCTCGGCACTGTTTGTTCGACTAAAGAAAAAGGAAGTGACTTCACTTGCAGAAGCGATTTAAGCAATTATCCAAGCAACTTCTCACGAGCGGACGGTTCGCGATCGAACGCGAAATGCTACGTGTGACAACAGACGGGACGCTCGCCGTGACGAAACATCCGTCAAGTCTCGGCGACAAAGCGACGCACCCGTATATTACGACCGATTTTTCCGAGAGCCAGATCGAACTGATCACGCCGACGTTCCCGACCGTCGAAGCGGCACATAACTTTTTAGAGACGCTTTATGACATCACGGCGCTAAATATCGGCGATGAGCGGCTTTGGCCACAGTCGATGCCGTGCCCGTTGCCGGACGGCGGCGTCATCCCGCTCGCCGACTTCGGCAGTTCCGGTATTGAGGCCGGCCGTTACCGTGAACATCTGCTTCAAAAGTACGGGGCGAAAAAACAGCTCATCTCCGGGATCCATTTCAACTTCTCGTTCTCGGACGAGTTGATCGCCGCGTTATATGAAGGGTCTCCCGAGCAATATGACCGCTTCAAAAACGAGCTCTATTTGAAGCTCGTCCGCAACTATTTGCGCCTGCGCTGGCTCGCTGTCTACTTGCTCGGCGGAACGCCTGCCGTCCATACGAGCTACGAGGAACGTTGCGTCAGCCAAATGCAGGCGTTGAACGAGGACGTCTACTCGAATACGACGGCGCTGTCGTACCGAAATAGTGACTGCGGTTATACGAACGTCGAACCGCTCTATCCGAACTATGCGACGCTCCCAGACTATGCGAGTAGCGTCCGCCGTTTGATCGCCAAAGGCGACATCGCCAACCCGAACGAGCTGTACTCGCCGATTCGACTGAAGACGTCACGCGGCGGAAATGACCTCGACCGGCTCGAGAAGAACGGCATCGATTATATCGAGATTCGCAACATCGACCTCAATCCGTTCGAGAAGACCGGTATCGCACTCGATGATTTGCGATTCCTGCACGTCTTCTTGCTCTATTTAGCGTTGAAAGACGAGACTGACTTTGCGGACTGGCAAGCCGAGGCGTTCCGTAACCAACAGCTCGTCGCCAAAGAGGGCCTATCGCCGTCACTCGTCCTCGAACGTGATGGCGAGCCGGTCGCTCTGCAAACGTTCGCCCGTGACCTCGTCGCTGACATCGAGTCGTTCAACGCGCAACACGACCTCGGTTTTGCTGACGTCTTCGCGTCCGTCCGGGAACGGATTGACAACGTCGAAGCGACCTACTCGGCCCGGCTGACAAAAGTCATGACCGACGAAGGCTATACGACCTGGTCACTCCGCCAAGCCGAGACGTATTATGAAGATGCGTTCGCCAACCGGTTCCGGATGCACGGCTATACGGACATGGAACTGTCGACGCAAATTTTGATGAAGTCGGCCTTAAAACGAGGTTACGCGGTCGATGTCGTCGACCGGGACGACCAATTCATCCGTCTTCGTCACGGCAATCGGGTCGAGTACGTCAGACAAGCGACGAAAACGTCGAAAGATAACTACGTGTCGGTGCTGATGATGGAAAACAAGACGGTGACAAAACATGTGCTCGCCGAACACGGCATCCACGTCCCTGGGGGTGTCGAGTTGCGCAGTGAAGACGACTTGCGTAACGTCTGGTCCGAGTTTTCCGCTCAGCCGATCGTCCTGAAGCCGAAATCGACGAACTTCGGGATCGGCATCCACATCTTCAAAGACGGGACGACGCTCGACGAGGCGCTCGAGGCGTTCCGTCATGCCAACACGTTCGACGACGTCGTCTTGCTCGAGACGTTTTTACCGGGGAAAGAATATCGTTTCCTCGTCATCGGTGATAAGGTCGCCGGCATCTTGCACCGCGTCCCGGCGAATGTGACCGGGGACGGTGTCTCGACGATCCGCGAGCTCGTTGCGAAGAAAAATGAGGATCCGCTCCGCGGCAAAGGCTATAAGACACCGCTCGAGAAGATCGAGATCGACGACATCGTCGTATCGTTCCTGCGTCCGCAAGGCAAAACTCCTGACAGCGTCCTCGCTGACGGCGAACGCGTCTTCTTGCGCGAGAACTCGAACATTAGCACAGGTGGCGACAGCATCGACTATACGGACCAAATCTCTGACTTTTATAAACAGGTCGCGGTCGATTCGGCGAAAGCAATCGGTGCCACGATTTGCGGCGTCGATATGATGATCCCGTCGCTTGACGCAGAAAATGACTACGGCATCATCGAATTGAACTTCAACCCGGCCATCCATATACATTCCTTCCCGTACGAAGGGAAAGAACGTCCCATCGGCGAGACGGTGCTCGATTTGTTGTTTGACTGATCAGGTTGGAAGGACGCTCAATTCGGGAATAAGGACTACATCGTTTCAAGTCGGTGTACCGTACTTTCTCTAGAGAGGAGTCTTTCAAATGGGAACGGTCAAATCGCACGTCGAAGGTAAGACGTTGGTTGTTGAGCGGAGTTTCAAAGCGCCACGTGAGCTCGTGTTCGAGGCATTCTCAAGCCCGGCTCACTTAGAGGCGTGGTGGGGACCTGCGGGATGGAAAACAGACATCCGCACGTTTGAGTTTGAACCGGGTGGGACATGGCATTATTGCATGACCTGTGTCGATGAGGACCAAGTCGATTATGTCGGGATGGAGTCATGGGGCAAGGCGACGTTCCTTGAAATCGATCCCCATTCCCGGATTGTCTACCTTGATGCTTTTGCAGACGAGGCGGGGAACGTCAATCCCGACTTCCCGGTCATGACGATCACGAACGAATTTATCGACATTCCGGACGGGACGTTGCTCGTCAGCCGCTCCGAGTTCACAGACGATGCTGCTCTCAAACAGGTCGTCGAAATGGGCGCCGTCGAAGGCTTCTCGTCACAACTCGATCGTCTCAACGCCATCGTCTCGAGATAACCAAAACCGCCCGCACCTCGGTTGAGATGCGGGCGGTTTTTTGTTAAAACAGAAAATAACTGACAATCAAGATGAGCGTGAAGATGAACACCATCCCGATGGCGAGCGCGACGAGGCTCATCTTCGCCGACTTGAACTGCTGCGAGTTGATCGTGTGCACTTTCTTCAAGTACGACCGTGTCCCGACGAGGATCGTCGCGATGCCGAAGATGATCGACAAAATGCCGATCGCCGTGATCAGTTGATGCTCGGCCCCGCTCAAGTTCTCACTTCGATAGTAATGAAAGTTCGTCACGAGGAAGCCGATCCCGATGACGGTGATGGCCGTCCGGATCCAGGCGAGGAACGTCCGCTCGTTGGCGAGGTGCTGTTGAATGTACTGTGAATCGACCGTCTTCTCTAAATCTAGTTTCATAACTTCCCCTCTTTCTAGCCGTCGTAGTCGATCAACCGATTTTTTAAGCATAACTCGACCGTCTTCGGACTGATGCCGAGTTTCTCTACAATCTCGATATTGCCATACCCGAGCGTCGTCAAACGTACAATTTCCGACTCACTTCCTTCTTCCATCATATCCCCACAGGTAAAAAACACCAACTATTCAAGCATACAGAAACCGGACGTGATGGATTCACGTCCGGACCGGTTCATTATTTTTTTGTTTGTTCGGACAATACTTCGACCGTCGCCTGCATATACTTGAGGCCATGCTGGACCGATGGCTCTTTCAGCCAACGAACGAGCGAGAACAACGTGATGTTGCGGTCGTCGCGTTCGGCCCGTGCTCGGATTTCGGTGAGCATCGTGCGCGTGGCGTCGGCTTTTTCTTTTACCGGTGCGACATATTCATCGACCCGTTGACCGATCAGTTCTCGTGTCTGCTCGTCCCCGTAGACGTCTTGTGCGAAAGCGAGCACCTGTTCAAGCTGGTTCGTCACCTGGAGCAACATCGGCAACTTCTCGGCGAGCTTGACCGCCGCCTCGAGCGTCTCGACTTGTAAATTCGATGAGTCGAGGAGCGTGTCGACTTTTTGTCTCACTTGCTGGTCGTTCATCGTCGCCATCCCGAAATCGACGGCGTCTTCGAGGCGGCGAAGCGACTTCTCAATCTCGGGCAATCGTTCGACGAGGGAGACGAGCGCTTGCTCGACGTCCGGCCGCGTCAACACAGATTCTAGTGTCTGTTCTTTCGTTGGTGTACGTTCCATCGTCTTCTCCCCCTTTCTCACATCGTCCCTTTCAACATCCCGTTCCAATACATGACTGGAAGAAAGTCTTTTTTCAAGATATACATGCTGTGGCGTTCTTTCGCTTGATTGAACGGCATCGACTCTTGTGGTACTTTCTCGTAATCGAACTCGGCCAAGATGAGTTTGTTGTAGCCTGTGACGATCGGGCAAGACGAGTAGCCGTCATACGACGCGACCGGGACTTGGCCATACATGAGGTCACCCACATTTTTAGCGACGACGGGTGCTTGTTTCCGAATCGCGGCCCCGGTCTTCGACGTCGGTAAATTCGTGCAGTCGCCGAGTCCGAAGACGTTTTTATACTGTTTATGTTGAAGCGTGTACATATCGACATCGACCCATCCACCCGCGTCCGCCAGCTTGCTTTCTCGAATGAATGTCGGTGCTTGCATCGGTGGCGTGACGTGAATCATGTCATAGCCCACCTCGAACGTTTCCCCGCTATCTAACTGTTCAAAGACAGCGACTTTGTCGTCTGCTTTGATCTCAATTAAATTGACACGGAAATGTGTGTCAATCCGTTTTCGTTCGAGTACTTTTTCGAGCGCCGTCCGATATTTGGCAACATCAAAGATAGCCGGGTTGGCCGATCCGAAGACGATTTTACTGTTATCGCGGACACCTGTTTTCACAAAGTAGTCTTCCGCCATATACATAATTTTTTGCGGGGCCCCGCCACACTTCACAGGTGATGCTGGGTGCGTGAACAACGCGGTACCGCCCTCAAAACCCCTAAGGGTATCCCACGTGTAGTCGACGTGTTGATACGAGTAGTTGCTACATACTTGTTTCGTCCCAAGCGCTGCTTCTAATCCTTTGATCCGACCCCAATCGATTTCAATCCCCGACGCGACGACCAAGTAGTCGTAATAAATCGTCCCGTTGACAGCCGTCTCGACTTGATTGGCTTCTGGGTCGAAGCTGACTACCTTGTCCTGAAGCCATTTCGCACCTTTTGGGATGAGTGTCGCCATGTCTCGCTCCGACTCTTCTTTTTTCGCGGCTCCGGCTCCGACGAGCGTCCAAAGCGGTTGATAGTAGTGTTTCGTTTCAGGATCGATCAGCAAAACCTCATCGGCTAAATGATGTTTTTCACGAAGCAGGCGCGCAGCGACGCTAATCCCTCCGGTACCGGCTCCGACGATGACAACTCGATAATGAGTACGCATAAAGCAATTCCCCTTTCGTTTCCGTAGATGACCGACAAAATTATGTCAATTCAGTGAACTTACCCACGCCTTCAGCATAGTTGAAAGCGCATACAACTTATATAGGGGAAGTCCCTCAATTTCTCCCGGACTATAGGACGCAACTATGATCGTCGTCATCTAGTCATGAAGTCCCCCAGTTGTTCTCCTGGGTCAATCTGTGAGTTAAATCACTTCACCCGACGTGATTTCCTCATCAAAACGGCATAGGGGATTCCCCTCATTTGACGAGGAAAGTATTGACTCCATTATACCATAGGGGGTATAAAATGGTTATCTAATTTTTTAGGAGGACTTTTTCACAATGACACAACGACCTTATCATCCGCTCTACTTCTTATCAGCACTCGGTAACGGCGGGCTCGCCGTCTCGTTCTTTATGTATTTCATGTTTTTGATTCCGCATCCAGATTCACCACTCCCCCATTTCGATCATTTGCGGGCCACGTTTGAGAAAGGAGGAACTGCACAAATTCTCGTTATCGCTGTCTCCCTCATCATCTTGGCGCTCGCGGTGAACCATTTCCGCCTGCTCATTTGGAACGTCCGCTCGTTCCACACGTACAAGCGAACGTCGGCTTATCAGACTCTCAAAAGCACTCCGGGTGAAGTGGCGGTCATGGCCGAACCGCTTACATACGCGATGAGCGTCAACGTCGTGTTCATTCTCGGCGCCTTGTTCGTCCCTGGACTATGGGCCAACGTCCAATCACTCTTCCCGTTCGCCTTGCTCGCATTCTTGGCAATCGGCGTCTACGCGCTCGTGCTTTATGTTCAGTACATCTCCAACGTTATGGCGAACGGTAAATTTCCGGTCGACAACTTGAATCAATTCGGACAATTTTTAGGAGCGTTCGCGTTTGTCATGGTCGCTGTCGGTTTAGCGAGCCCTGCCGCGATGTCGACGACACCATGGGTCTATGTCACATCGACGGTCGCCTCCCTCTTGTTCTTAGCGCTCGTCAGCGGTATCCTCCTCTTCTTCGGCGGTATGAGTTTACGTGCCGTATTGGCGAAAGGTCTGGCCAAACCTGGCGCACCGACCGTCTGGTTACTGATTCCGATCTTCACGCTCACTGGAATCACGTTCGTTCGAATCTATTCGATGGTGTCGCACCGGCTACTCGAGACACATGTCAACACGGCGCTACTGTTCGTCGTACTCGGCTTCCTGTTCATGGCGAGCACTGCCGTCGGCTTGATCGGATTCCGTGTATTGCGTCGTCTCGACTATTTCAACGAACAGCCTGATGGCGCGGCGAGCTTCGGCCTCATCTGCCCAGGTGTCGCCTACGTTGTCCTCGGTATGTTCTTCGTCCACTGGGGACTCGTTCAAAACGACTTCATCACAGCGCATAGTCTGATGCACTACGTCATCTTGTCACCGCTCGTATTCGTCCAAGCGAAGACGATCCAATGGCTCATCACACTGTCGGTCAAACACCTTTCACTACGAAAAAACGTATCCAAACTTGAGGCCGCGTAAGCATCGTTCCTCAACAAAAGCCCTGTCGAAACGATTGTTTCTTCAGGGCTTTTGTTATTGTTGATGGGAGAGTACCTCGAACAACTTGTCGAGCCGAGACGTATCGATGTCTAAAAACGCATCCCCGACACTGATCTCGGTCGAACAATGACCGTCATGCGGCACGACGTACCCGGTGATGCCGATGCCTGTCTCCGTTTGGACACGCTCGATCCAATTCGAGACGGTTTCTGCGTCCCCATTCATATGAAGGTGGAACATGTTCGTCACCGGCACATCCGGCGTCGTCCAGACACCGTCGAGCGCATTGAACCGGGTTGCGAGCGCTTTGGCATGTTCGTAGTACGTTCCCATTCGGTCTTTCCTGAGCTCATAGTAGTAGTCGGCCGGGGTGATGTACGGGTATAAGCCGATCAAGTCGCCGCCATAGCGCCGTTTCCAGATTCTTGCCTCGTCACAGAACGCTTTCGGTCCGCCCAAAATCGCCCCGGCGACACCGCCGATCCCTTTGTAGAACGAGACGTAGACGCTATCGAACAAGGCGCATACTTCTTCGGCCGTCTTCTCATAATATGGTAACGTCTCGAACAGGCGGGCCCCATCGAGATGCAGATGAATCCCCCGATCCCGGCAGTGCCGGCTGATCGCTTCAAGCTCATCAAACGGTGGCAAATAACCGCCGAGCTCACGTTGCGGCAACTCGACCAACAGGCAAGCGACGTCCGGTAACGCCTTCACTTCTTCAAGCGTCATCAATCGGTCCGCTCCCCCGATCAAAAGCGGCTCGAGGTGATGCAGCTGTCTCAACCCGTCTTGTTCATGAATCTCCAAGTGACAGAGCGGATGATAGGCGACGCTTCGATTAGCCGTCTCGTCTGACCAGATGCGTAAGGCAATCTGTTGTGCCATCGTGCCGCTCGGAAAGAAAACAGCGGCTTCCGTCCCGAGCCGCGTGGCGAGCTTTTGTTCGAATTGTTCGATGACCTCACCCGTCCCATAATGGTCGCTCGTTTGCTCCGGGTCGGCTTGCTCGAACGCGCGCTGTAAGACGCCGACGTTCCGTTTCCCGTGCCCGCTCAGTTGATGCGTCGTCTGTTGATATGACGTCCGTAAATCCATGTCATCCCCTCCAAAAGAAGCCCCTTGTCACGAGACAAGAGGCCAAGATTTAGTCGCGTACGCGGACGATCAACTTGCCTCGTACTTTCCGCGTCTGAAGCTGTTCGAGTCCGTCTTTCAAGCGGTCGAACGGCAATACGTCGGTGACGAGGTCGTTCAGTTCACCCGTTTCGAGCAGTTTCATCAACTCCTCGGCCATATACGCCAAGTTGCGAATCGCGCGCTCGTCTTCGCTCGCATGGGCCGCACCGAGGGCGACTTCATGGATCGATGGTGACAGCGTGAACCCTTTCATGTTCGACATGTCAGGCGGACCGGCGATATGAGCGAGCTGTCCGCTGAACGCGAGGCGATCGAGATCGGCTGTCGCCACGTCGCGGCCGACCGTGTTCAAAATCAGATCGACACCACGGCCGTCCGTCAGTTCCATGATTCGTTCCGTCACGTCCTCGACGTTGTAGTCGATTGCGACGTCGGCGCCGAGTGATGTGACCCATTCAAAGTTTTCCGGCGATGCCGTCGTGAATACTTTGAGACCGAGCTTTTTCGCGAGCTGAATCGCGTAGCCGCCGACCCCGCCCGCTCCGGCGTGGACGAGAATCGTCTCTTTATCGCGCGTGTTCAGCTTCTGCATGACCGCTTCATACGCCGTCATGCCGGCACAAAGAATGGCTGCTGCCGCTTCGTCGCTCACGTCTTGCGGTACGACGGCACAAGCACGCGCGTCGACGACAGCGTACTCGGCGAAACCTCCGTTGTTCGCGAGACTCGTATGGACGGCGATGCGTGAGCCGGTGATGATGTTGGCGATGCTCGAGCCGACTTCGACGACTTCGCCGACGAGGTCGACGCCGAGGATGTGCGGGTATGCCCAGTTCGGGTTGCCGTTCGTGCCGACTTTATAGTCGACCGGGTTCAAGGCGACCGCTTCGACTTTGATGAGCAGTTCGCCCGCGCCCGGGGTCGGTCGTTCGATGTCCCCGAGGTGCATATTTTCTAAGCCAGGTTGTTCAAGTAGCCATGCTTTCATGATTAGTACGCTCCTTCCGAATATGTCAGTTCATACGAATGCGAGTAGATCTCGACGAGGTTGCCGAACGGATCTTCACAGTACACCATCCGGTACGGCTTATCGCCCGGGTAATACTCGCGGATCGGCATCCGTTGTTTGCCACCGTGGGCGACAATCTTCTCGACGAGCCCTTCGATGTCTGGGTCTTGGACGCAATAGTGGAAGATGCCTGTTTTCCAAAACTCAAAATTATTCTCCGGTTTCTCGTTGTTCGGGAACTCGAACAGCTCGATGCCGATCTTGTCACCGGTCGACATGTGGGCGATGCGGAACTTGCCCCAGCCCGGGCCGAACACGTCGGTGCACATGACGCCGATCGGTGAGTCATCCTCAACGACGTCCGACGGCTGCATAATCGTGTACCAGCCCATCACGTCTTCATAAAATTTCACTGCTTCCGTCACACTGGGGACTGATAGCCCGATATGTGAGAATGTACGTGGATAAGTCAAATTGATCCGCTCCTTTTTGGTTGCTCATTTGGGTCGATAACGATAAGATACCTTCATCGTAGCAAGAAAAAAAGTACGCACATTGAAGTAACTACCCGAAAGCGAGGCGAACTGAACATGACGACCCCGTTCCCCGTCAACAAGGCGCTCGACATCATCGGCGGTAAATGGCGTCCACAAGTGTACTGCACGCTCGAGACCGGCCCGCGCCGCTTCTCGGAGATTCAGCGCGCCATCCCCGACGTCAGCCGCAAAGTGTTGACCGACCAACTGCGCGAACTCGAACAGCTCGGCATGGTCCGACGCGACGACTATTCGACCGACAAACAGCTCCACGTCGAATACTCCCTCACCGAGGAGGCGTTTAGCCTGCAACCAGCGATGAAGGCGCTCTGCTCTTGGGGCGAAACCCGAGACGAATAAACCCTCGCCAAGTTTTCCGGCGAGGGTTTTGTCATGACGCGAATAGGCTGATGAGGTTCCCGTCCGGATCGACGACGATGGCGTAACGTTGTCCCCAAAACGCGTCCCACGGCTCACGATGAATCACGTATCCTTGTTTGAAGATAGCTTCAAACAGTGTATCGAGCGCTTCACGGCTGTCGCACAGGAAAGCGAGCTCGACCCGATGCCCCGATGCCGGTTTCCATTCCCCATACACCGACTCCTCCACCTCGACTGTGTCAAAGGCGAGCCGGACGCCGCCTTCGTCAACTTCAACGTGCGCTTCCCCGTTCATTGATACTGGAATCGACAGTCCGAGCAGCCGATAGAAGTCGAGCGCTCGCTTCATATCCTCGACGACGATGCCGACCATATCTAGTTTGATTCCCATGTGGTCACCTCACTTCTTGAATTGATGGTACTATCGAAAGTGTAGCACCTATCTATCCTTTTGAAACGAGGAAATCACTATGACGTATAAGTTCGCTTTGATGACACAAGCGCAGGCCGAAACAATCGCCTTCAGTTGGCATTACGATGGAGAGTATGCTTTTTATAACATGGAGGCTGACGAAGACGACTTGGCCGAGTTTTTAGACACCGAACAACGAGGGCAATCGGTATTCGCCATCACGAACGATGGCGAACTGGTCGGTTTCGTTAGCGTGCATCAAACAGACGCCGATACGATTGACCTCGGTTTAGGCATGAAGCCAGGTCTGACCGGAAACGGGACCGGACGAGCGTTCGTCACCTCGATTCTTGATTTCATCGAATCTACGTTCGACCCAAATCGTATCACCTTGTCGGTTGCCACGTTCAACGCGCGGGCGATTCGCGTGTATGAAGCTTGCGGGTTTCGACAAGTGGCTTCGTTTCAACAAGACACGAACGGGAGTACGTTCGACTTCATCGCATTAGAACGCAAAAAGCGCCCTCAGGATAGATTGAGGGCACTGAAAAACCTCCGCTCTATCCGAGCGTGAACAGAAAAAAGGGCGATTGGACCGACTCAAGTCGGGACAATCGCTCTTTTTCCTTGCCCTTATCCTGTTTTTTCTTTTGAGAGGGTGATG
>NZ_SJVC01000003.1:0-298951 GCF_004337165.1 Exiguobacterium sp. SH0S1
CGACTTGCATGTATTAGGCACGCCGCCAGCGTTCGTCCTGAGCCAGGATCAAACTCTCCAAAGAATTTGATATAGCTCTTGAAAATGACGAAGCTTGCGCTTCAATCAAAACTTGTAAAACTTTTTTTGCCTCATCGTTCAGTTTTCAAAGTTCGTCTGTCGCTCTTAACGACTCATTAATAATATCATCTGTAATTATATTCGTCAACTATAAAAATAAAATATTTTAAAAGAATAATATCTAGCGTATTCTTTCAACGGCACTATATAGAAGGAACACGCTAGACGGTCATTGAAAAGCGACGATTCGAACCTCATCAAGTTGAGACAAATCGTACGTTTCTTGCGTTGGTTCAGCGATCACGACCGGTTGTTCCACGCTCGGCGTGTAACCTTGAATCGTTCCTCGCACACCGCTGCTCAGTAAGACAGTCCGTCCTACATCGTAAAAACCGAGCAGTGTAGCTAAAAGCGTCAACGCTTCCCCATCGTATGCCTCATTTTGCCACATATAAAAATAAGCCTCTTCTGCTGTCAACGCTGACCTGAACGTACGTGGGGCTGTCAATTGGCAGAACCGATCAGCGACGATAAACAACGGTGATGCAGGATGGAGGGCTCGTTCTTCTAGCCGATTCGGAAAACCTGACCCGTCTAAGCGTTCATGATGTTCGGCAATCAATTTACCGACCCTGGCTCTAAGTGTCTGATCTTGCGGTAACATCGCAAACGAGACGACCGGGTGCTGATACAACAGCTCTCGTTCCATTTTTGTGAAATAGCGCATGTGGGACCATTTTCGTATTTTAGCGTAGCTCGCATCTGCGAAATAAGAAGCCACGCCATAATCGAATTGAATGCGGTGTTCATCTCCTCGGTATTTCGATAGCGTCTTGGCTACTAAGGCTCGATAAATCGCATGATGAATCACATGATTTTTTCGAAGTGGTTGATTCGTAAAGAACGTGACGATGGCCGATAGCGGATATTCACGTTTAAACAGTTGATGGACGAATTCAAGCGCTTCGTAAGGGTTGGGGGCAATCCGTTCTTCCCATTGATTGTAATGCCGTTCATATTGGAGCACTTTTGCACATAGTTCGATTTCCTCGTCGCGGGTAAGATGGCGACATTCGACCGGAGCGACATCAATCGCTCCCACCTTTAAAAAACGGAGCAAGCGTAAATGTTCGTTTGTCAGTTTCGTTCCTGCCTCTAACGAAGAAACTGACGTCAAAAGCGTCATCCCAACGTGAACGTTTGAAATGGCAAGTCGCATGCTCATCCCTCCTGATTGTATGAAAAAAGGTCGAACGGAAGCACCGTTCAACCTTTTCGCCTTACTCAGTCTCTTCAGACGATGGGCCAACTTCGGGTGCTTCATCAACAAACCCATTCTCCACATCAACTGTCGATTCCTCTTCTAATTCATCTTCTAATTCATCTTTTTTCAGTTTAGCAATTGTCGCCAAGCGGTCGCCATCTTCGATATTCATGACTTTGACACCGCGCGTGCTACGACCCATTTGCGAAATTGTTTGGGCATCGATTCGAATCGCGACACCGAGCTCGGTCATGAGCATGATGTCATCATCTTCATCGACTACGCGCATCCCGACGACAGTTCCGCGGTCTGTCTTGATTCCGATAATTCCAGAACCGCCTCGACCTTGCGTACGGAATTGTTCCATCGCCGTGCGTTTGCCATATCCTTTTTCCGTGATGATGAGCACGTCTTGCGTCGGGCGTACGATTTCCATCGAAACGACTCGATCATCATCTTTCTTCAGTCGAATCGCACGTACACCGCGAGCGGTACGGCCCATCGAACGGACCTCACCTTCGAGCGGGAAGCGAATCGACATCCCTGCGTGTGTCACGATCAACATCTCGTCATCGCTCTTCGCGAGACGTACGGTAACGAGCTCATCGCTATCATTTAAGCTGATGGCACGCAACCCGTTTTTGTTGATGCGAGCATAGGCAGAAAGCGGTGACCGTTTGACAAGTCCGTGCTTCGTGATAAACACGAGTGACAATTGCTCATCAGCCACTTCTTCTTCTTCTGAACCTTCACCAACGTCCTCAACGATGGCTTTGTCCGCCAAATAGCTATTAAAGTCGACCGGGATCATCGTTTCGACCTTCTCACCCTTATCGACTTGGAGCAAGTTGATAATCGGCATCCCTTTCGCGGTTCGGCTCATCTCAGGAATCTCATATCCTTTCAAGCGGAACACGCGACCGAAGTTCGTGAAGAACAAGATCGTATCGTGCGTTGAAGCAGATAAGAGGCGCAATACGAAGTCTTCGTCATTCGTACCCATTCCTTGTTTCCCTCGACCGCCGCGACGTTGTGTGCGATACGAGTCACTCGGAATCGATTTGATGTAGCCTTCGCTCGTCAGTGCGATCATCATGTCCCGAACTGGGATCAAATCCTCATCCTCAAGCTCGATGATGTCGGTACGAATCACGGTACGACGTGCATCGCCGTAACGCTCTTTGATTTCAGTCAACTCATTGCGAATGATTTCGAGAAGGAGTTCCTCGTCCCCCAAAATCGCACGCAATTCTTCGATCAACGTACGGATCTCGCGATACTCGCCTTCGATTTTCTCGCGTTCAAGACCGGTCAACCGTTGGAGACGCATATCGAGAATGGCTTGTGTCTGCTCTGTTGATAGCCCGAAGCGGGTAATCAACTTTTCACGGGCCTCGTCACCGGTCCGCGTGCTGCGGATGATGGCGATGACTTCATCGAGGTGGTCGAGTGCGACACGGAGACCTTCGAGAATATGCGCACGCGCTTCTGCCTTATCGAGGTCGAACTGCGTCCGACGACGAACGACTTCTTTTTGGTGCTCGATGTAATAATAGATCGCTTGTTTCAAGTTGAGCGTTTTCGGACGTCCTCCGACGAGCGCGAGCATGTTCACCCCGAACGTCGTTTGCATCGGCGTCTGTTTATACAAGTTGTTCAAAATGACGCTTGCGTTCGCATCGCGGCGTACCTCGATGACGACGCGCATTCCGTTTCGGTCCGACTCGTCGCGAAGGTCTGTGATGCCCTCGATTTTCTTATCGCGAACTAGGTCAGCAATCTTTTCAACGAGACGTGCCTTGTTCACTTGATACGGAATTTCATGGATGAGGATGCGTTCACGGCCGTTCTTCAACACTTGGATCTCGGCTTTCGCGCGCATCGTGATCGATCCACGACCGGTCTCGTATGCCCGGCGAATACCGCTGCGTCCTAAAATCTCACCAGACGTCGGAAAGTCCGGACCCGGAATGTACTGCATGAGCTCTGAAATCGTGATGTCCGGATTGTGCGTGAGCGCAAGTACGCCATCGATTACTTCGTTCAAGTTATGTGGTGGTACGTTCGTCGCCATCCCGACCGCGATCCCGCTCGTACCATTGACGAGGAAGTTCGGGAAACGGGCCGGCATAACGACTGGTTCTTTCTCTTCACCATCAAAGTTTGCTTGATAGTCAATCGTGTTTTTACCGATATCGCGCACGAGTTCCATCGCGATTTTCGACATCCGGGCTTCCGTGTAACGCATTGCCGCTGCCGAGTCTCCATCGACGGACCCGAAGTTTCCGTGGCCATCGACGAGTTCGTAGCGATAACTAAAATCTTGGGCCATCCGGACCATCGTCTCGTAAACGGCTGAATCACCGTGTGGGTGATATTTACCGATGACGTCCCCGACGACACGGGCAGACTTCTTATGGGGCTTGTCGGCACGAATCCCGAGCTCGTTCATCGCATAAAGGATACGGCGGTGAACCGGCTTGAGACCGTCTCGCACGTCCGGGAGGGCACGCGACACGATGACGCTCATCGCATAGTCCATGAACGACGTCCGCATCTCTTGGCTAATATTTATATCCTTGATATTTTCTTGTTCTGCCATTCGTTATTGCCTACCCTTCTTTTTAAATATCGAGGTTTTTCACGTAGTGTGCGTGTGACTGGATAAAGTCACGGCGCGGCTCGACATTGTCGCCCATGAGCGTCTCAAAGACCTCATCTGCCTCGATGGCGTCTTGAAGGTCGACACGAAGCATCGAGCGAGACTCTGGATTCATCGTCGTGCTCCAGAGTTGTTCCGGGTCCATCTCACCGAGACCCTTGTAGCGCTGTACACTATAGCGCGCGTTCTCAGGAAGTCGTTTGATTGCTTCTTGGAGTTCGCGGTCGTTTTGGACGTAAACAATCTCTTTACCATGTTTTACACCGTAGAGTGGCGGCTGGGCGATGTAGACATAGCCGCTCTCAATAAGTGGCCGCATGTAACGATAGAAGAACGTCAGCAACAGTGTCCGGATGTGGGCACCATCGACGTCGGCATCGGTCATGATGATCAACTTATGGTAACGCGCCTTGCCGAGATCGAATTCGTCGGCGATCCCGGTCCCAAGTGCCGTGATGATTGTCCGGACTTCTTGGTTGGCTAAGATTTTATCGAGTCTTGCTTTCTCGACGTTGATGATCTTACCTCGGATTGGCAAAATCGCTTGGAAATGACGGTCGCGTCCTGACTTGGCTGATCCACCGGCCGAGTCACCCTCGACGATGTACAGTTCAGATTTCGATGCGTCCTTCGATGAACAGTCGGCCAGCTTACCTGGCAACGAGCTGACTTCAAGGATGCCTTTACGGCGTGTCATTTCACGGGCGCGTTTGGCCGCGAGGCGGGCACGGGCTGCCATGAGCCCTTTATCAACGATGAGTCGGCCAACCGACGGGTTCTCAAGCAAGAACTGTTCGAACGTCTCGCTAAAGAGTGAATCTGTCACCGTACGGGCGTCAGCGTTACCGAGCTTCGTCTTCGTCTGTCCCTCGAACTGCGGTGACGGGTGTTTGACCGAGACGATCGCGGTCATCCCTTCACGCACGTCGTCGCCAGAAAGACTACCATCAGCCTCTTTCATCAATCCAAAGCGTTTGGCGTAATCGTTGATCGCCCGTGTCAGTGCCGTTTTGAACCCGGTCTCGTGCGTTCCGCCTTCGTGTGTCGGAATGTTGTTTGTGAACGAGTAAATATTGCTAGAGAACCCTTCGTTGTACTGCAGCGCGATCTCTACTTCGATCCCGTCTTTCGTGCCGTGTACATAAACCGGTTCCTCGTGGATCGAAGACTTCGAACGGTTCAAATGCTCGACGTAAGACTTGATCCCGCCTTCGTAATAATAGTTTCGCTCAATCGTTTCGTCGCCCCGCTCGTCTTTTGCGATGATACGGAGTCCTTTGTTCAAGAAAGCAAGTTCACGCAAGCGCGTTGCGAGAAGATCAAAATCGTATTCGAGTGTTTCGTCGAAGATGTCTCCATCTGGGAAGAAACGAACCGTCGTACCGGTCGTGTCTGTCGTGCCGACAATCTCGAGCTCACCTTGAGGTGCGCCGCGTTTGAACGATTGATAGTAAACGTTACCGTTTCGGCGTACGAACACTTCGAGTTTCTTCGACAAGGCGTTAACGACGGACGCCCCGACTCCGTGCAAACCACCCGACACTTTATATCCACCGCCGCCAAATTTACCTCCGGCGTGGAGAACGGTGAAGATGACTTCGACGGCAGGACGTCCTGTCTTTTTCTGAATGTCGACCGGAATCCCCCGGCCATCATCTTCGACAACGACAGAGTTGCCTGGTTCGACCGTCACGGTAATCGTTTCACAATGACCGGCTAGCGCTTCATCAATCGAGTTGTCGACGACTTCCCACACTAAGTGGTGGAGCCCGCGTGAACTCGTCGAACCGATATACATCCCTGGGCGTTTACGAACGGCTTCTAACCCTTCAAGCACTTGAATCTGATCGGCACCGTAATCTTGCATTTGTTTTTCGTTTTCGTTACTCATCGGTTTCATTCACCTACTATACATGAATTGGTGTTCATAAGGATTGGTCGTACGTTAGACAGATTCCGTCTCAACTTTACCTTGTTTCACGTGAAACAACTTGGCTTGTTGAATCGTTTCGTGAGCAATTCCATCGATATTGGTCGTCGTAATAATCGTTTGGACTTTCTGCCCCATCGTATCAAGCAGATGGGTTTGGCGATGATCATCTAATTCAGATAAGACGTCGTCTAACAACAGCAGCGGATACTCCCCGACCTCTTCGTGGATCAGTTCAATCTCCGCTAGTTTTAACGACAAGGCCGCCGTGCGTTGCTGGCCCTGTGAACCGAACGTTTGGACGTTCCGATCATTAACGTACAATTCGAAGTCGTCGCGATGGGGACCGAACAAGGTCACACCTCTTCTTCGTTCGTTCTCTCTTATTTTATCAAACTTTTGCCGATACGTTTCAAACATCTGTTCTTTCGTGTGACGTTCTTTTTGAAACGTGTCCGAGACGTATTGAATCGTCAACGTTTCTAAGTTCCGAGTGATTCCTGCATGGATCGGTCCGGCCCATTTCTCGAGTTGATCGATAAAATGGTGGCGCCTGGAAACGATTTTGACGGCAAGCTCAATCAGTTGGTCGGTGAGCACTTCGAGCAATGTCTCGTCCCCACCTTTGATCGACAGTTGTTTTAAAAATGCATTCCGTTGCTTCAGTGTTTTCAAATACTGATTCAAGTCATGTAAGTAAATCGGACTGACTTGTCCGATTTCCATATCTAAAAAACGTCTTCGTCCTTGAGGGCTGCCTTTGACGATCGCAAGATCTTCTGGCGCGAACAAGACGACGTTGAACGCTCCGACGTAGTCACTGAGCCGTCGTTGCTCGAGGTGGTTCAGTTTCGCTTTTTTCCCTTTCGGAGAAAAGCTCAGCGACTGTACCGTTTCACCGGTACGTTTATGGATCCGACCCTCGACGATGGCCGTTTCCGCTTCCCATCCGATCAGTTCACGGTCTTGCGTCGTCCGATGCGACTTTGCGAGCGCAAGTACGTAAATCGATTCGAGCAGATTCGTTTTGCCTTGGGCGTTCTCACCGATGAGAACATTCGTCTGTTCTGAAAAATTTAGCTCAAGGGCTTCGTAGTTGCGGTAGTTTTGCAGTCGAATCGACAATAAGTGCACGTTAGTTCCCCTCGATTTGGAAGTCCCCGTAGCCCTCGACTTCAATCTTGTCTCCGTCGCGGAGTTTACGGCCGCGGCGTTGATCGACCTCGCCGTTCACTTTGATCTCAACGTCTTCCAAAAAGAATTTCGCTTGGCCTCCGCTTGAAATAATATCAGCTAATTTTAAAAATTGTCCGAGTGTTACATACTCGGTCGTAATCGACACTTTTTCCATGTCGTCACTTCCTTTCCTTCATACTTTTCACAAAAAATCGCCATACATATTAGTTTATCGAAAAACGTCGAATAAGGCAAAAATAGGGATGATAAGGTGAAACACCTCATCATCCCCGATTCGCTCCATCTTGATTACGATGTGCGGACTGGCAAAATCAACTGAAGGACACTATCTTGTTCGACCGGACGCAAAATGAACGGGCGCATCGAACCTGTGAATTGAACCTCGATTTCCGTCGCATCGAGCGCACGAAGCGCATCCATGACAAATTTCGAGTTGAACGAAATTTTGAGTTCTTCACCTTCGAGCGATAAGATGCTGACCCGCTCGGACACTTTCCCGACTTCAGGCGAGTGTGAAGAGACTTCGACCGTGTTCGCTTCTTCAGCCACGAACTTGATGACATTGTTGCGATCCGAACGTGCCAACAGCGATGCACGATCAATCGCCTGTAAGAAATCTTTCGCATTCAAACGAACTGCAGTCCGATATTCTTCTGGGATCAAGCGAGACGTATCTGGGTACGCTCCATCAAGAAGACGTGAAAAGAACGAAATGTTTTTCAGACGGAATAGAATCTGTTGGTCCGTCAAGACGATTTCAATCGGCAACTCTTCACGGTCAAGTAATTTTGCGAGCTCATTGAGCGAACGACCCGGCACGACGACGTTTTGGAACGTCAAATCGTCATCTGTTTCAAAACGGGCCCGGCGCAGTGCCAACCGATGGCTATCCGTCGCGACGCATGTCAAAAATCCTTTTTCAGCTGAGAAATTCACACCTGTCAGGACTGGACGTGTCTCTTGCGACGAGACGGCAAAGCTTGTTTGGCGAATGATCGTCTTCAACAAATCGGCCGGAAGATAGAATCGGCGGTCGCTCGCTAGTTCAGGGAGACGTGGATACTCGTCTGGGTCGAGTCCGTTCAGATGGAACTCCGCTTGACCTGATTCGATACGCGTCATGAAGTTTGGTGAGACTTCTAGTGTGACTTCGTTCGTCGGGAGCTTCTTGACGATTTCACCAAGGAAACGGGCGTTCAAGACGACGCTACCGGCACGTTGGATTTGGATGAGTTCGATTCCACCCTCTTCGACCGGGATCAATCGTTCGATCGAAATTTCCGTATCACTTCCTGTGAGCGTCAATCCATCTGCATGGGCTTCAAGTTTTAATCCTGTCAAAATTGGGATCGTCGTTCTAGAAGCAACAGCTTTTGATACATCTTGTACGGCTTGCATGAATACATCGCGCTGAATCGTTAAGTGCATGTGGATAATTCCTCCTAAGTGAAATGAGTCATATAGTTTAATAATAATAGTATTATTTAAGTCATAATAGTAATAAGGGCTGTGGATAGTGGGGATAACTCACTTGAACAACTGGTGTTGAGCCAATCTGCCTGTGAATAACATGTGGATAACTCGGCTTGTTTATCCACAGGATATCCACAGGAGGAATGAGACGGTTACGACAACGCCTTCTTCAATGTTTTAATCGTCTCTTGCATCTCCGGATCATGCTTGAGTAACGTGCTAATCTTCTCATGCGCGTGGATAACTGTCGTGTGATCCCGCCCACCGAACTCTTCTCCGATTTTAGGGAGTGAGCTCTCGGTCATCTCGCGTGATAAATACATCGCGATCTGTCTCGGGAAAGCGAGCGTCTTCGTCCGTTTTTTCGCTTTGAGCTCATCGACCTCGATATTAAAGTGATGACCGACGATCTCTTGGATGTCACGGATGACAATCTTCTTCGCCTCTTGCACCGGCATGATGTTGTGGAGCGCTTCGGCAGCGACATCAGGGTCAATCGGCCGGGCGACGAGCTTCGCATAGGCGACGACGCGGGTAAGTGCGCCTTCAAGCTCACGAATGTTCGTGTCGATTTGATTCGCGATGTAGAGCATGACATCATTGGCGATATCAAGCCCTTCAGCTGTCGCTTTCTTCCGTAAAATCGCGATCCGCGTCTCGAGGTCAGGCGGCGTGATATCCGTGATCAGTCCCCATTCGAACCGAGACCGGAGACGATCTTCTAACGTCGGAATCTCTTTAGGCGGCCGATCGCTCGAGATGACGATTTGTTTTTGATCGTTATGGAGCGCATTGAACGTGTGAAAGAACTCTTCTTGCGTCTGTTCTTTCCCGGCCAAGAACTGAATGTCATCTATTAATAGAACATCGATGTTCCGGTAACGGTTACGGAACTCCTCTGTCTTATTGTCGCGGATTGAGTTAATGAACTCGTTTGTAAACTTTTCCGACGAAACGTAGGCGATTCGTGCGCCTGGCTTCTGCCCTTTCACGTAATGACCGATCGCATGCATCAAGTGTGTCTTTCCAAGTCCGACTCCCCCATAGATGAAGAGCGGGTTGTAAGCTCTCGCAGGCGCTTCGGCCACAGCCAGTGAGGCAGCGTGGGCAAACCGGTTGCCCGAACCGATGACGAACGTTTCAAAGATATACTTATCGTTTAATTGACCGAGGTTCCCTTCCTCTTTTGATCGTACTGGAACCGGCTGCTCTCTCGTTTCTGTAGCGGCAATCGCTTCTTTTGATCCCTCTGCAGGAGCATACTTGTGCGCTTGCGACTCCTCGATAAAATGAATCTCAAGTCGATTGTTCGTCACTTCCTCAACCGTATCTTGCAGTAATGACAAGTACTGACGTTCGAGCCAAGTGACAATGAAACTAGCGGGGGCGGATACGACGAGTGTCGTTCCCATCAATGAAATTCCTTCCGTTGACTTCAACCACATGTCAAAGCTAGCTTTTGGTGTTCGTTCTTCTTCGTCGATTAGAGATAAAACATTTCTCCAAATCTCGCGAGCATTTTTCAATGAAAGACCTCCTTTACTCACATATTGGCGAAACTTATTCACATGATATACACATTCACTATTCTTATAGTAGAAACTAGGCTTATCCCCAGGAAACAAAAACTGTGGATAACGTTATCCACAAGGTGTTAACTATGGGGATAACAGTTATCCACAGGCTGTGTATATCTCGGAATTGATGAAATATCATCCACGAGTTGTGCACATTTAGTTTAGCAAAATAAAATAGACGTGGCAACGGTTTTTGACATTTATCCACAGATTTAAAAAACAATCCACAGGCACTTATCCACATGCTGTGGACAGTGTGGATAAGCTGTGGATATGTTGTGGATAAACTTAAAGTGAACGAGCCGTCATGAAAAAGTTATGCACAAAAGAGGGAGAAGGAAAATATCGTATTGTTTTTGTAAGAGAAGAAAGTGGAATTTTAAGAAACCGCACGTTACAATTGTTGAAAAAGATGGAGTTATACACATATAAGTGTGGATAACTAGGTGGATATGTGGATAAAACGGCTTTATTAAGCTATTTGTAAAAGAATGACGGCTCAAATGTAAAGGTTGCGTCTCGTTTAGTCCCCTATTTTATCGATGTCTAGCCTGATCCGTCTAGCTGGGAAGATCAAGTCCATCGCTGCCAACTATTCGTGCCCGATTCGAAAACCTCTTGAAATGCCATTGACAATCGGTAGAACAGTTTATATAATCTTAAAGACTGCCTTAAATGAAACTATAACTTGCTAATAGAGCGTTAACCTTGAGGAGGTGCTTTAACCATGAAACCAACTTTTAATCCTAACAACCGTAAGCGTAAAAAAGTTCACGGATTCCGTTCGCGTATGGCGACTAAAAACGGCCGCAACATTCTTGCAGCTCGTCGTCGTAAAGGCCGCAAAGCCTTGACTGTCTAATAAAGATCAAAAGATTGCCCGGGGAACTGATCCTCGGGCAATCTTTTTTTATCGTCACAGAATCGAACGGAAAAAATCGATTCTCACTCGTTGAAATGAATGGGATATGATATGATGTTAGGTGACGATTTTTGAAGCGAAGGATGGAGTGAGAATTTTGAAAAAAGAATACCGCCTCCAAAAGAATGAAGAGTTCCAAGCGGTGTTTCGCGAAGGACGCTCCGTGGCTAATCGTCAGTTTGTCGTCTACACGCAGAAGGCGGATCAAGCGCATTTCCGGGTTGGACTTTCTGTCAGCAAAAAGTTAGGGAACGCAGTGGAACGAAACCGAATGAAACGATTGATGCGTGAATCGCTCCGCTTGCTCGAACCGAACGTGGCTCCGCATAATTATGTCATCATCGCTCGTAAACCAGCGACGTCGCTCTCGCAAGATGAAGTGACGGAGAGTTTGAAACATGTGTTCAAACGAGCTAAAGTTTGGCAACAGAGACAAGTCGATCGATCATAATAATCCGAGCTCGTTCTTTCATATATAACGCGAACTAATTAGGATTGACCGATAGACGTGTGACGCAACTAAAAGAATCGATACAGAAAGCGTAGGAGGAATTATGAGCAAAAACCTGAAATTAGGATTATTGGCCGTCATGACTGGTGTCATCTTGTTGATGGCCGGATGTGTCGATCCATCGACAATCCAAGGAGAGCCGATCACGGCTGAAACGGAAGGCTTCTGGTCTCAATACTTTGTATGGCCACTAGCATGGTTGTTAAAAGAAGCGGCTTATTTAATCGGCGGCACTTGGCAGTACGGGTATTCGATCATCGTTGCGACGATCATCGTCCGACTCTTGATCTTACCGCTCATGATCAAGCAGACGAAGAGTATGGGTGCGATGCAAGTGTTGCAACCGGAAATGCTCAAGCTTCGTGAGAAGTATAGCTCGAAAGACCAAGAGACACAGCGTAAACTGCAAGAAGAAATGATGAAGATGTATCAAGACTACCAAATCAACCCGCTCGCAGGGTGTTTGCCAATCTTGATTCAAATGCCGATCTTATTCGCATTCTATGATGCGATTCGTCGGACACCTGAAATCTTTGAAGCAAGTTTCCTTTGGTTCGACCTTGGTGCGCCGGATCCGACGTTCATCTTGCCGATCCTTGCTGCGATCTTGACGTACGCCCAACAAAAAATCTCAATGGCGGGGCAAGAACAAAACCCGCAGTTGAAGATGATGCTTTATATCTTCCCGGTCATGATCTTCGTCATGTCGATCACCCTCCCGGCAGCCCTCTCGATGTACTGGGTCGTCGGTTACATCATCTCAATCATCGTGACGATGGCGATCATGTTGCCGATGCGTGAGAAGATGAAAGTTCAAGCTGAAGCGAAAATCGCTGCGAAAGAAGCAGAGCGCGCGGTACTCGCAGAAGAAGAAAAACAGAACAAAAAGAAAAAACGTAAATAAACGTTGAGGCTGTGGATAAATAATCCACAGTCTTTTTTTATGACAAGAGAAGTATTGTGGATAAAATGCGGGAATAGGATTAAGGACCAATCATCTGAATCAAGAAGGGAGCTTTCCGTATGGAGACGCTGATCAAACGGCTTGAACGTTCGACATTAGTCCAAGCCGGTATTTATTTGGTGATCGGGTTACTGATTTTATTCAATCCGCGCTTTTTCTTTGACGTCATCGTTTATCTCGTCGCCGGTTATTTTGCTGTACTCGGTCTTTGGGTGTTGTTCCAAGGTCTTCGCCAACGAAAAGATGGGTTGCCGCCATCCTTCTTTATGGGGATCGTCTATATCTTGATTGCCTTGATCGTCTTTTTCTTCGCTGAAACGTTAGCCAGCCTCTTGCCGCTCTTCATCGGTTTCTTGTTCTTGTTTGGCGGACTCATCCGGCTCATTCAAGCCGTTGGTTTTCGCAAGACGATTGCGAGTCGGTGGATGTTCTTTCTATTGAGCAGCTTGTTGTGGATCGGGATCGGGCTACTCATGCTGGCGAACCCGTTCGACAGCTTACTCGTCTTGTTTCAATTGTTCGGTGGCTTTTTAATTGCCGTCGGTCTCATCGAATTAGTACTCTATTTCACGCTTCGGTCTGCAAGACGCCAGCATGGATGAACGAAGAGCCGCCTGATTTCACAGGCGGCTCTTTTCGCGTTGCAGCAAATTTATGAGAAACGGTCGGATTGTTGCGAACCCTTCGATCGTCTCCAAAAATCGACGCTCCTCCTCTAGGCGAGCGACATACAGTCGCGCTGCCGTGGCATGTTTTGTCGGGGTCATCGTCTCATACCACGAACGCAAATCAATGTGGGCACGTGCAGCCACGTCTTTCAACCCGAGGACGCTACGATGCGGCTCGTAATGGGCTGCAAGGACGTAGGCGAAATGGTTCATCCCTTGGCGCAACATCTCGACGGCCCAAATGTCGTTTCCGCGGTCGCGTGCTTTCGTATATTGAAAGAAAAACCAAATCGTATCGAAGGCGTGCCCGTATAAGTCATCTGTAGCCAAGGTGAGCGAACGGGGATGATGTTCAAGCCGGTTGCCGGGGTCGAACAGCACCATAATTTCGTCGTGTCCGTTCAACGTCTCCGACGTGACGGTGAACAAGTCGACGTGTAAGAAGTCATCGTAGACGACAATCAGTTGCGGGGCGACGATGAAGATATCGTCTTCGAGCAAGATTGGACGGTACGCCGACAAGTGCTGGCGCCGTCGGCTTAAAAAGTCAGCGACCTTCTCCGGGGCGACCATGACATAAAGGTCGACGTCCGAATGTTCATCGCCTTCCCCGCGTCCAAACGATCCTTTAAGAAAAATCGCTTGAACGGCTTCGTCTTGCTGTAACACGTCCGTCAGTTTAGAAATGGCCTCACGTTGTCTCATTCCGTCGTGCCTCCTTTGGAAATATATTCCGCTATTGTACAAAAGTAAAAGCTGAAAAAGCAACTCGTGATGGAAAGGTCGGACCCTTTCGTTCGAGCTAAATATCGTGTATAGTAGGTGCGTTATGCATATGATAGATAAAGATGTTTGAAGTATGGGAGGGGAAGATTATGCTAGAGTTTGACACGATTACAGCCATTTCGACGCCGATGGGTGAAGGGGCAATCGGGATCGTCCGTTTGTCCGGTGACAAGGCTGTCGAGACGACGGCGAACGTGTTCGCGGGCAAAGACTTGACGGAAGTGGACTCGCACACGATTCATTACGGAAAACTGAAACGGCCTGGCACAGACGAGGTCATCGATGAAGTGATGGTCAGCGTCATGCGAGCGCCGAAGACGTTCACGCGAGAAGACGTCGTCGAAATCAACTGTCACGGAGGAATCGTCGCGGTCAATCGTGTCCTCGAGCTGATCCTCGAACAACCGAACATTCGATTGGCAGAACCAGGCGAGTTCACGAAGCGCGCCTTTTTGAATGGCCGCATCGACTTGTCACAAGCGGAAGCGGTCATGGATTTGATTCGGGCGAAGACCGACCGCGCCATGACCGTGGCGATGTCACAGATGGAAGGTCGTTTGTCGCGGCTCGTCCGCGATTTGCGTCAACTGTTGCTTGAAACGATCGCAGCCGTCGAGGTCAATATCGATTACCCAGAGTACGATGCTGAAGAGATGACGCAAGCGATCGTTGAAGAGAAGGCGGGCGAAGTGAAACGTGTGCTCGAACAACTGCTCGAAACGGCTCGCCAAGGAAAGATTTTGCGCGAAGGTCTCGCGACAGCGATCATCGGACGGCCGAACGTCGGCAAGTCCTCGCTGTTGAACACGCTCGTCCAGGAAACGAAGGCGATCGTCACGGAAATCGCGGGAACGACGCGCGACACGATCGAAGAGTACGTGAACGTCAAAGGCGTTCCGCTCAAGCTGATCGATACGGCCGGGATTCGCGAGACGGAAGACATCGTCGAACGGATCGGTGTTGAAAAATCGCGGAAGGCGCTTGCGGGCGCCGATCTCATCTTGCTCGTCTTGAACGGTCATGAGGGCTTGACGGTCGAAGATGAGGCGCTATTCGAGGCGATTGCCGGCATGAACGCAATCATCATCATCAACAAGACGGACTTGCCACAAAACATGGATTCTTCTAAGCTAGAGAAATTAGCGGCAGGGCGCCCGATTGTGGCTACATCGCTATTATTGGAAGAAGGGATCGATGCGCTTGAAAAGGCGATTTCGAACTTGTTCTTCGCCAAAGGCGTCGAGTCGCAAGATATGACATATATCTCGAACGCACGACACATTCAACTCATTAAACGGACGATCGAGCAAATCGATGAGGCGCTCGGTAGCGCCGGCATGAACATGCCGATTGACATGGTCCAAATTGATTTACGTCGGGCGTGGGATACGCTCGGGGAAATCAATGGGGACACGGTCCAGGAAAGTTTGATCGATCAACTGTTTTCACAGTTTTGTCTTGGGAAATAAGAAGGAGGAAACACTATGGCTTACACGGCAGGCGAGTTTGACGTCATCGTCATCGGAGCCGGTCACGCGGGGATCGAAGCGGCACTTGCGTCGGCGCGCATGGGCGCGAAGACAGCGATGCTCACGATGAACCCGGACATGGTCGGGTTTATGTATTGCAATCCGTCGATCGGAGGTCCCGCTAAAGGGATCGTCGTTCGTGAAATCGATGCCCTCGGAGGCGAGATGGCGAAAGCGATTGACGCGACATATATTCAAATGAAAATGCTCAACACATCAAAAGGTCCAGCGGTGCGTGCGTTACGGGCGCAAGCGGACAAATTCCAATATCAAAATCACATGAAGAAAGTACTTGAAGACGAGCCGAACCTGTTGCTTCGTCAAGCACTCGTCGAGCGACTCATCGTCGAAGACGGGCAAGTGCGCGGCGTCATCACGAACACAGGCTCGGAGTATCGGGCGAACGCGGTCATCGTCACGACCGGTACGTTCATGCGCGGACAGATCATCATCGGAGAACTGTCTTATGAGAGCGGTCCGAACAACCAAATGCCTTCTGTCGAGTTGTCGAAGCATCTCGAAGAACTCGGGCTTGAACTTGTTCGTTTCAAGACGGGTACGCCGCCGCGAATCGACGGGAAGACGATCGATTATTCAAAAACGGAGATTCAGCCGGGGGACGAGAACCCGTCGCTCTTCTCTTACACGTCGACCGATCTCAATCCGATCGAACAGATCCCATGCTGGCTCACGTATACGAGCGAGCGGACGCACCAGTTGATCGACGAGAACTTGCATCGTTCGCCGATGTATTCGGGCGCGATCAAAGGGACAGGGCCACGCTACTGTCCGTCGATTGAAGATAAAGTCGTTCGTTTCAACGACAAGCCGCGTCATCAAATCTTCCTCGAGCCAGAAGGCCGCGACACGGAAGAAATCTACGTCCAAGGCTTCTCGACGAGCATGCCGGAAGACGTTCAGCACCAGATGCTCCGGACAATCCCGGGTCTTGAGAACTCAGAGATGATGCGCCCCGGTTACGCGATCGAATACGACGCGGTCGTACCGACGCAACTTTGGCCGACACTCGAGACGAAGACGGTCAGCGGTCTGTTCACGGCTGGGCAGATCAACGGGACGAGCGGATACGAGGAGGCAGCCGGGCAAGGTATCATGGCCGGTATGAACGCCGCCTGCAAAGTGCTCGGGAAAGACCCGGTCATCTTGGACCGGTCGCAAGCGTATATCGGTGTCTTGATCGACGACCTCGTGACGAAAGGGACGAACGAGCCGTACCGTCTGCTGACGTCACGTGCCGAATATCGCTTGCTCCTTCGCCACGATAACGCCGATCTTCGCCTCAGCGACATCGGACACGAAGTCGGTTTGTTGTCGGCTGAGCGCCATGCACATCTTGAAGACAAACGTACAGCCATCGCTGCGGAAGTGAAGCGGCTCCAGTCGCTCGTGATCAAACCGTCTGCTGAAGTGAATGCGATTTTGGAAGAAGTCGGGGCGAACCCGCTCAAAGAAGCAGCACATGCCAACATCTTGTTGAAGCGGCCCGAAGTGACGTACGCGACGCTGACGCGGTTTGCACCGGCTCCGGTCGAAGTGCCGTTCGAAGTAGCTGAACAAGTCGAGATTCAAGTGAAATATGAAGGCTACATCTTGAAACAGCTCGAGCAAGTCGAAAAAATGCGTCGTATGGAAGAGAAGCGCATCCCTGAGAAGCTCGACTATGACGCGATCAGTGGTCTTGCGACGGAAGCGCAACAAAAATTGAAACAAGTTCGTCCGCTCTCGATTGGACAAGCGTCACGTATTTCTGGGGTGAACCCGGCCGACGTATCGATTCTTCTTGTCTATATCGAGCAGGGACAATACGCAACGGTGGAGTGAAACGATGAATCAATCCCAATTTATTGAAGCCTTACAGGCAGAAGGGTTCGAACTGAGCGAGAAACAACTCGCCCAGTTCGAACGGTATTTCGAGATGCTCGTCGAATGGAACGAGAAGATGAATTTGACGGCAATCACGGATAAAGAAGAAGTATATTTGAAGCATTTCTACGATTCGCTGAGCGCTGCGTTTCATTTCGACTTCACGACCGTCGAGACGGTATGTGACGTCGGCGCCGGGGCAGGATTCCCGAGCTTACCGCTCAAAATCTTGTTCCCGCACTTACATGTGACGATTGTCGATTCGCTCAACAAGCGCATCACGTTCTTGAACGAACTCGCCCTCGCTCTCGAGCTAGATGGCGTCGCGTTCCACCACGGACGCGCCGAAGAGTTCGGGAAAAATAAAAAATTCCGTGAGCAATTTGATGTCGTGACGGCCCGTGCCGTCGCGCGGATGACGGTGCTCGCCGAGTACTGTCTACCGCTCGCAAAAGTCGGCGGAACGTTCGTGGCGCTCAAGGCCGCGAAAGTTTCCGACGAACTTGTGGACGCGAAGAATGCCTTGGCGGTGCTCGGTGGGAAAGTAAAAGCGACACACCAGTTCCTATTGCCAGGAGAGATGAGTGAGCGTAATATCGTAATTGTAGATAAATTACGTAAAACGCCCGGGAAATATCCGCGTAAAGCGGGAACGCCGGCGAAAGAGCCGCTAATCTGAGTATTCTTGTTTCACGTGAAACTAAAAGCAGATTCCAGTGGTGGAATCTGCTTATTTTTTACATAAAGGGGTGCCGACGTTGAAGAAAACATTTGCTAAACTGTTCGGAAGTCGTCAAGAAGTGGCCGTCACGGAAATGACGCAAGTTAAACCGAACGACACGGTCCAAGAAATCGCTTTAGCATTACTTCTTCCAAACCGTTATCAACCGCGTAAAGTATTTGAACCGGCTAAGATTGAAGAGTTGGCCGTCACGATCGAAGAGCACGGATTGCTTCAGCCGATCGTTGTTCGTAAGGCGGAAGGGGACCGCTATGAGATCATCGCTGGGGAGCGTCGTTTTCGTGCGGTCAAATCGTTAGGATGGTCCGTCATTCCGGCTATCGTCCGTGACATGGATGACGATACAACGGCCGCCTTGGCGCTCATCGAAAACTTACAACGCGAACAGCTTAGCCCGATTGAAGAAGCGGAAGCGTATGACCGGTTGTTGTCGATGAAACAGTTGACGCAAGACGCGCTCGCGAAGAGCCTTGGTAAGAGCCAGTCGACAATCGCGAACAAGTTACGCCTCTTGAAGCTGCCGAACGACGTCAAACAATGTTTACGTGACCGTCAAATCAACGAACGACATGCCCGGGCGCTCTTGCCGCTCAAAGAAGAGTTGCTGCAAATTCAAGTACTCACGGAGATCCTTGAAGAAGACTATAACGTCAAAGAGACGGAACAGCGTGTCGCGTTCTTGACGACACCGATCGAAGAAGAAAAACGGAAACCGAAGAAGCAACGCCGGCGGACGAAAAGTTTTGCCCGAGACACTCGAATCGCGATCAACACGATCCGTGACTCGATTGATTTGATCGGGAAAACCGGTATCGAAGTTCAAACCGAAGAAGTCGATGAAGAAGAGTTTGTTGAAATTCGAATCCGAATCCCAAAAGCGCGGCCACAAAAGTGAGCTCGTGCTTTTTTTATAAATCATGAACAAGGAGGCGTCACGATGGAAAAGTTAGCGCTCAAATTTATCCGTCCCAACCCGAACCAACCAAGGAAGCAATTCGAAGCCGAGAAGCTAGAAGAGTTGCGACAATCGATTGAACGGTACGGTGTCTTACAGCCCATCGTCGTCCGTAAGGCGAGCGGCTATTATGAGATCATCGCTGGGGAGCGGCGCTATCAGGCGGCGCGGCTTGCCGGGAAGGAAGACATTCCGGCGCTCGTCGTTACGGCCGACTCGGATCGGGTCATGGAGCTCGCGCTAATCGAGAACATCCAACGGGCTGATTTGAACGCGATCGAAGAAGCGCTCGCCTATGAGCAACTCATGCAGACATTAGGGCTGACGCAACAACAGCTCGCCGCACGTGTCGGGAAGAGCCGGAGCCATGTGACGAACAGCCTCCGGCTCCTGAGACTGCCGAGCGCGGTCCAACACGCGGTCATGGTCGGAGAACTGACGATGGGTCATGCCCGTGCCATCACCGGCATGAAGTCGGAGGCGGCGATGGAACAAATCGCGCGACGTGTCATTGCTGAGCAGTGGACGGTCCGCCGGCTCGAGCGCCATTTGCAAAAAGAGCGCACAGAAAAAAAGACGCTCAAACGCTCAGACTCAGACGTCGAAGCCGTCGAGGCCGTGCTTGCGGAACGTCTTCAAATGGATGTCTCGATTCGGTCACGTCGAAAAGGCGGCGTCCTCGAGTTGAAATATTTTTCGCAGGAAGACTTGGAACATTTGTTGACGCTGTTGTCACCTCAAGATTTTGATTCGTCACGTGATTGACGAAGTCTTGTGAACGCAGCCTCTTCATGGTGGATGTTTCCGATTCGCGAATCGAATTCGACGAATCCGGCGGTGACGAAGCGCGCCAGTTCGTAAACGAGGTGGAGACGCGTGTTTTGTAGAATCATCATCTCCATGAAGCCGCTCACGTTGACGACCGCCTTGATGTTGTATTCGCCGACCGAGGGGAGTTCTTTTTGAACGCCAGCGCCCGGTGCGAGCGGGCCTTCCGAGAAGAAGACGTAACCTACGCTCGATAAGCGGCCGAGGCAGGCATCGATGGCGATGATGAGCGGACGGTGAAAGCGTGTCTGAATCTCATGGAGTGTTTCTACTAGGTTTAATGCGTGGACCGGTTTCGTGAGTGTCCCGTAGACGTGCAAGTTCCGAACCATTTTTTCCTCGAGAAACGTACCGACGAGGGGACCGAGCGAATCTCCGGTCGAACGGTCGGATCCGATGCAGACGAGAACGATCGGACGGTGTGTCTCGCTCGCCAACTGTTCGTGAAGCTGGTCAGCAAAAAGTTTGGATCCACTCCGTTCAGTATGTTCGATGAAGAAAGAGTATGGTTTATGAGGTTTTAGGCGAAACGGCATGAATCTCATCCTCTCTTCTAAGCTGTTTGTGATCTAGTTGCATTTGCGGAAGGATATCGTATTAACCCATTCCCGGAACAAGGAAACTTATAACGTCCGGATGTAGGGTTTGAGAAAAGTCATCAATTGTGGTTTGATGGGTTAGAATATATGACTTTAGAGGTGACAACATGGCTTCACAGAATACAGAAACAGATTTAAGTACGGTGGCCGACGAGACGATTAATAACGTCAACCGCTTCGTCGCGTATTTTCAAGATACAGAGATGTGGATCGCCCTTGGGATTAAGCTGACCGGGGTCGTGCTCATCATCGTGGCGTTGTATGCGGCGACAAGAATATTGACGTCGATGGTCCAGCGCGTTTTCACGTTACGTAAAATCCATGAAGATAACATCGTGGCGCAACGACAAAATGAAACGCTTTTGAAACTGGCGCAAAACACGATCCGTTATGTGATCGGGCTCATTATGATTTTGACCGTACTCGGTCAATTCGGGGTCAATATCGCTGGTTTGATCGCATCGGCCGGGGTCGCGGGTCTCGCCATCTCGTTCGGTGCCCAAAACTTGGTCAAAGACGTCATCACAGGCGCGTTCATTATTTTTGAGAACCAGTACAAGAACGGGGACTATGTGAACTTGAACCAACAAGTCGACGGGACCGTCATTGAAGTCGGCATCCGGACGACGAAACTTAGAGGATTGAACGGACAAGTGACGATCATTCCGAACGGTCAAATCATGCAAGTGACGAACTACTCGCTTGAGAACAGCGTCGCTGTCGTCGATATCGGGGTCGCTTATGAGGAAGAGGTAGAAGGGGTCGAAAAAGCGCTGAAAGAAATCGCGAAAGCGGTCGAGGAAAAGTATTACGATCTGTTCATCGAACCGATCACACTCGCAGGCGTGCAGTCGCTCGGACCGTCGGAAGTCGTGTACCGTCTCATGGCCGAAGTGCCGCCGACGCAACATTTCGCGGCAGGCCGGATTTTGCATAAAGAGTTGAAGGCCGGACTTGATGAGCGCGGGATTGAAATTCCATATCCACGCACGGTCATGATGCCTCCAACCACTTCGACTAAAGGAGCGCCCGAAAATGCAGGCTAAATCGTATGAGTTAAACGATTTTGTAGAGATGAAGAAACCACACGCTTGTCAGACGAACCGTTGGCAAGTCACACGGGTCGGGATGGACATCAGAATCAAATGTCAAGGCTGCGGAGCGAGCGTCTTAATGCCGCGACGTGACTTTGACAAACGTTTGAAAAAAGTGCTTAAACAAGAGAACGCCGCTGAATAAGTGGCGTTCTTCTCTATGTTGCAACCGTGAGTTGCGGTTTAATCGAGGACTATCTATAATTGTGAAGGATGTGACGGTGTGGTGTACTGAACGTACCCACTCCACAGACGGATCAACATTTCCCGGGAAACGCCGGATGAGGAGGAAATATAAGTGGGATTAACAGCAGGAATCGTCGGGTTACCGAACGTCGGGAAATCGACATTATTTAACGCTATCACGCAAGCAGGTGTAGAAGCGGCCAACTATCCGTTTGCTACAATCGACCCGAACGTCGGAGTCGTCGAAGTACCGGACACACGTCTGGACCGGTTGACGGAACTCGTCAAACCGAAGAAGACGGTACCGACAGCGTTCGAATTTACAGATATCGCTGGAATCGTCAAAGGAGCATCAAAAGGAGAAGGGCTCGGGAACAAGTTCCTAGCCAACATCCGTGAAGTGGACGCGATTTGCCAAGTCGTCCGTTGTTTTGAAGATGACAACATCACCCACGTCGCCGGTAAAGTATCGCCGATCGATGACATCACGACAATCAACCTCGAGCTCATCTTGGCGGACCTCGAACTTGTCGACAAGCGCATCACGCGCGTTCAAAAAATGGTGAAGTCAAAAGATAAAGGGGCCGCCCAAGAACTTGAAGCACTCGAGATTGTCCAAGCGGTCCTCGAATCAGAGCGCCCGGCCCGTGTAGCCGAATTGACGGAAGACCAACTCGCGATCGTCAAACACTTCCAACTGTTGACGATGAAACCGATGCTTTACGTCGCGAACGTGAGCGAAGACGAAGTCGCAGACTCGGACAACAACAAGTACGTGCAAGCCGTACGTGAACACGCCGCGACGGAAGATGCGAAAGTGATCGTCATCTGCGCGCGCATCGAGGAAGAAATTTCTGAGCTTGAGCCAGAAGAGCGCCTTGAGTTCTTACAAGACCTCGGGATTGAAGAGTCTGGCCTCGATCAGCTGATCCATGCCGCGTACTCGACGCTAGGTCTCGCCACATACTTCACGGCAGGTGAGAAAGAAGTCCGTGCTTGGACGTTCAAACAAGGGATGAAGGCTCCTCAGTGTGCCGGCGTCATCCATTCGGATTTTGAGCGCGGATTCATCCGGGCAGAAGTCGTCTCGTACGAAGACTTGTCGGCTGCCGGCAACATGGCACTCGTCAAAGAGCAAGGCAAGTTGCGTTCAGAAGGTAAAGAATATGTGTTCGAAGATGGCGACGTAGTCACGTTCCGCTTCAATGTTTAAGACATTTCCTTGAAACGTATTGTAAAATGTGAATAAGTTTGATAGTATATTATGACGTGAGTAAAACAATTGTTTGCTCCTTGCTCCTGCAACCGGTAGGAGCCGCTAGTCCAAGAGGAGGTGAAAGATAATGCGTAAATATGAACTACTTTACATTATCCGTCCATCAGTTGATGAGGAAGCTAAAAAAGCGTTGGTTGAACGTTTTAACAACGTCATCACTGAAAACGGAGGTACTGTTGAAAAAACAACAGATATGGGTAAACGTCGTTTCGCTTACGAGATCAACAAAATGCGCGAAGGATACTATGTTCTTCTTAGCATCACTGCTGAACCTAAAGCGATCCAAGAAACAGAGCGTCTCATGAAGATCTCTGATGACGTTGTCCGTCAAATGACAACTAAAGATGAGCGTTGATTCTTGACGCTTCATATTGTGAAAGGGGAGCTTTGAGATGATTAACCGAGTTGTGTTAGTTGGTCGATTGACACGCGATCCAGAAATGCGTTATACGCAGAGCGGAATCGCCGTAACTCGCTTCACTCTCGCTTGCGATCGTCCATTTACTGGACAAGATGGGAAGCGTGAGGCGGACTTTATTGATTGTGTCGTTTGGCGCAAACAAGCAGAGAACGTGGCGCAATATTTGAAAAAAGGCAGCATGGCCGGCGTAGACGGTCGCCTTCAAATCAGTAGTTACGAGGGTCAAGATGGCCAACGTCGTTACCGGGCAGAAGTCGTAGCAGATAGCGTACGCTTCCTTGAACCACGCGGTGCCTCAGCGCAACGTGATACAGCACCAGCGGGAGATGTTTTCGGTGGTGGTGAGTCAAGTGGATCAGGATGGGGCGCAGCCGCTTCTTCGACTTCATCTCAGTCCTCAAACCAATCTTCAAACCAATCTTCAAACAAAGGTTTTGAAGCAGATCCGTTCTCGGGTGGCGGCAAAATCGACTTATCGGATGACGATCTACCATTTTGATCGCGTCGATTCGAAACTAAACTAATAAAGGAGGTCTTCACATGGCACGTCGTCCAGGAGGTCGTCGTCGTCGTAAAGTATGTTTCTTTACGTCGAACAACATCACTCATATCGATTATAAAGACGTAGAATTGCTCAAGCGCTTCGTTTCAGAGCGTGGGAAAATTCTTCCACGTCGTGTGACTGGTACTTCAGCGAAATACCAACGTCCACTTACTGTCGCTATCAAGCGTTCACGTCAAATGGCTTTGCTTCCATACGTTGCAGAGTAATATTTGACACACGGCTTATCCTTTGGGGTAAGTCGTTTTTTTGTTTTCTGTCTCCACGTAGGAGTGTAAGTGAAACCGGCAGATATGGTATGATAGAGCAGAAACCATTTAGACATCATGAGTGCTAGGCACTCATTTTAGGAGGCACACATGCACAGTGGTGAAGCAATAACATCAGTGAAGAACCAATACGCACGTTACGCGATTCCGTATGTGATTGGAATGCTCGTTTCGTTAGGATTGGCGTTCTACAGCATTGTGGCGGCAATCACCCTGTTCGTGGGCACGCTGATCTTCTTCACGTATCAGCAAGTGACGATCCGGCGAGAACGCAAAGCGTGGGAACGTTATGTCCACTCGCTCTCACATCGGATTGAGGATGTCGGCAAAGAAGCGCTCACGAGTATGCCGATCGGGATTCTCATATTCGATGAGACCCGGCGCATCAGTTGGTTCAATGAACAGTCCCGACTCATCTTTGAACTTGAGATGGAACTGGGCATCTCGATCGACTCGATTCATTCGGCCTTTACGGAGTTGATCGAGGAGGAAGAGGACGAGGCGACGATTGAAGTCGGGGACCGTGTATACCGTGTCCTGTACAATAAGGAATATCAAACGCTGTACTTGTTCGATATGACGGACGAGGCGGAGATTGAACAGAAGTACTCTGAAACGCAGACAGTGATCGGCGTCCTCTACTTAGACAACTACGATGAGATGTCGACTGCCGTCGATGAACAGGTCCGCAGCGAAATCAACCGCCGTGTGACCGTTCTCTTGAACCAGTGGGCGCAAAAATATCACATTTATATGCGGCGGACGGCTGCCGACCGGTTTTTCCTCGTCATGAACGAACGAACGCTCTCGGAACTCGAGAACAATCGCTTCTCGATTCTTGATGAGGTACGGGAAGCGACGAAGGAACATAAAATTCCGCTCACGCTCTCAATCGGTATCGGCTGCGGCGAGACGACGCTGACCGAACTCGGCAACTTGTCCCAATCGAGCCTCGATTTAGGGCTCGGACGCGGCGGTGACCAAGTCGTCGTCAAACGTCATAACGGAAAAGTCCGCTTCTTCGGCGGCAAGACGAATCCGACCGAGAAACGGACGCGGGTACGTGCCCGCGTCATCTCGAACTCGATGCGTGATTTGATTCGAGAGTCGAGCCGTGTCCTCATCATGGGACATAAAAACCCGGACATGGATTCGCTCGGCGCATCGATTGGAATCATGAAGCTCGCTGAGTTTGTCGGTCGTGAGGCGTACGTCGTCATCCCGGCCGGCGAGACGAGTGTCGGGATTCAACGGCTCGTCCATGAAGTCGAGAATGATGAAGACTTGTACAGCCGCTTTTTGACGGAGTTTGAGGCGCAACCGCTCATCGATGACCAAACACTTCTCGTCATCGTTGACACGCATCGTCCCTCACTCGTCATCTCACGGGATCTTTTAGACCGGGCCGAACGAGTCGTCGTCATCGACCATCATCGTCGCGGCGAAGAGTTTATCGAGGACCCGGTGCTCGTCTACATGGAACCTTACGCGTCGTCGACGTGTGAACTCGTGACAGAGTTGATTGAATATCAAGCGGGTACCCGCAAACTGTCGATTTTAGAGGCGACGTCGCTCCTTGCCGGAATCATGGTCGATACGAAAGGGTTCACGCTCCGGACCGGGTCGCGGACGTTTGATGCCGCTTCATTCCTCCGGATTCAAGGAGCGGACACCGTGCTCGTCCAACATTTCATGCGGCAAGACCTCGATTCTTATATCGAACAGTCGCATATTCTAGAGAATACCGACATTTATGCAGGCGGTATGGCAATCGCGGTCGCTTCAGACGACGAGGCCCATCATCAAGTGTTGATCGCCCAATCGGCGGACCAACTCCTGAACATGGAAGGCGTCAAGGCGTCGTTCGTCATCGCCATCTTGCCAGACGGTCGGACCGGAATCAGTGCCCGTTCGCTCGGTGACGTCAACGTTCAAGTCATCATGGAGATGCTCGACGGAGGCGGCCACTTGACGAACGCGGCCACGCAGTTGAACGTGGGTCGCGACGAGGCGAAGCAGCTTTTAAAAGAAGCGATCGATCATTACACGACAGATGAAAACGAGGGAGAGGAATCGGAATGAAAGTCATTTTAAAAGTAGATGTTAAAGGTCAAGGACAGGCAGGGGACGTGAAAAACGTCGCCGATGCTTACGCAAAAAACGTACTCTTCAAGCAAAACTTGGCAGTCGAAGCGACACCAGGCAACTTGAAGGCGTTTCAAGCGAAAGAACGCCGTGCCGAGGAAGCAGCCGAAGAAGAGCTGAAAGCCGCGCAACAGTTGAAAGACAAGCTTGAAAAAGAGACGATCGTCGTCAAGACGAAATCAGGCGAAGGCGGCCGTGTCTTCGGCTCGGTAACGAGCAAACAGATCGGTGAAGCGCTCAAAGGGATGGGCTACAAGATCGATAAGCGTAAAATCGAACTTGAACATCCGATCAAAGCGCTCGGTTTCACAAAAGTGCCCGTGAAGTTGCACCATGACGTCACGGCACTGTTAAACGTACATGTTCAAGAAGCTTGAAGGCGAGGTAGAAACGAATGAGTGATGCGATTCAAGTCAATACTCCGCCACATAGCGTTGAGGCGGAACAAGCCGTCCTTGGGGCAGTTATTCTCGATTCTGACCGGCTGATCACGGCCTCGGAACGAGTCGACCCGGACGACTTTTATCGTGTCAGCCATCAACGGATCTTCGAAGCGATGCTGAAGATCAACGACCGCGGGGAACTCGTCGACTTGGTCACGCTCAGTTCGGAGCTCCAATCACAAGGAATCCTCGATGAGATCGGTGGATTGAACTACTTGGCCGAAATCGCCGAGGCGGTTCCTGCCATCGGGAACATCGGGTACTATTTGAACGTCGTCGATCAAAAGGCGGCGCTCCGGCGTCTCATCCGGACGGCGACGAATATCGTCTCGGACGGATACGAGCGTCAAGACGAAGTCGATGCGGTCCTATCTGATGCCGAGCGAAACATTTTAAAAGTTTCGCAACGGAAAGGCCAATCGAGTTTCCATTCGATCGGTTCGGTTTTGTCGGATGCCTATTCGACGATTGAGAAGCTGCATCAATCGAGCGGTGAGATCACGGGGATCGCGACCGGCTTTAGTGACCTCGACAAGATGACGGCCGGGTTCCAGCGTAACGACCTCATCATCGTGGCTGCCCGTCCTTCTGTCGGGAAGACGGCCTTCGCCCTCAACATCTCGCAAAACGTCGCGGTTCGTACGGGCGAGAACGTCGCCATCTTTAGTCTTGAGATGGGTGCTGAACAACTCGTCATGCGGATGCTCTGTGCGGAAGGCAATATCGACGCGCAGCGTCTGCGGACCGGTCGACTCGAGTCTGAGGACTGGGGACGGCTATCGCTCGCGATGTCGTCGTTATCACAGGCCGGTATCTTTATCGACGATACACCAGGTCTTCGCGTCAACGAGATTCGGGCCAAATGCCGCCGCTTGAAGCAAGAGTACGGTCTCGGCATGATCATGATCGACTACTTGCAGCTCATTGTCGGGACCGGCAAACCGGGCGAGAACCGGCAACAAGAAGTCTCTGAGATCTCGCGTACGCTCAAAGCGATCGCCCGGGAACTCCAAGTACCGGTCATCGCCTTGTCGCAGCTCTCGCGTGGCGTAGAGAGCCGTCAAGACAAACGGCCGATGATGTCGGATATCCGGGAATCCGGAGCGATCGAGCAAGATGCCGATATCGTCGCCTTCTTGTACCGGGACGACTATTACGATAAAGAGAGTGAAGATGCCAACACGATCGAGATCATCATCGCCAAACAGCGTAACGGTCCGACCGGGACGGTCAAACTCTCGTTCCGGAAAGAGTACAACAAGTTCGTCAACATGGAGACGCAAGCTTTCGCACCACCGATGTGAGATCGGTGGTGTTTTTTTGTAGAATCGGGGAAATAGTAATTGAATGCGAGTCAATAACGAACGAAAGGGTAATACATAAAATTATCGTTCGGTATTAGGTTGACTTTCTGAAGTGGCAAGTGTACACTTACCAATGGTTTGAACAGAACGTTTATCTACAAGGAGGATTCATTATGTCATCAGTAGTCGTAGTGGGAACGCAGTGGGGCGATGAAGGAAAAGGGAAGATCACCGATTTCTTGTCTAAACAAGCCGACGTCGTCGCGCGTTATCAAGGGGGAGACAACGCTGGTCATACGATCGTCTTCAATGATACGAAGTATAAACTTCACTTGATTCCATCGGGGATCTTCTATTCGGACAAGACATGTGTCATCGGGAACGGAATGGTCGTCAACCCGAAGTCACTCATTACAGAGCTTGCATACTTACATGAGCGCGGCGTGAGCACGGACAACCTCCGCATCTCAAACCGGGCCCACGTCATCTTGCCGTATCACCAGCTTCAAGACAAGCTTGAAGAAGATGCGAAAGGTGACGCGAAAGTCGGGACGACACTCAAAGGGATCGGCCCTTGTTACATGGACAAAGCGGCACGGATCGGGATCCGGATCGCTGACCTGCTCGACAAGGAAGTGTTCGCCGAGAAACTGAAGACGGTCCTCGCAATTAAAAACCGGATGTTCGTCAAGATGTATGAAGTCGACGCGGTCGAGTTCGATGATATCTTTGAAGAATACTATGCGTACGGCCAACAGTTTGCCAAGTACGTGTGTGATACATCGGTCGTGTTGAACGATGCGCTCGACGAAGAACAGAAAATCCTATTCGAAGGCGCACAAGGTGTGCTGTTAGACATCGATCACGGGACGTACCCGTTCGTCACATCGTCGAACGCGGCGTCAGGCGGGGTATCGAGCGGTGCCGGAATCGGACCTTCGAAGATCGACCACGTCGTCGGCGTCTGTAAAGCGTACACGTCGCGCGTCGGAGACGGCCCGTTCCCGACCCAGCTCGATGACGAGATCGGTCACATGATCCGTGAAGTCGGTAAGGAGTACGGTACGACGACAGGACGTCCGCGCCGTGTCGGTTGGTTCGACTCGGTCGTCGTCCGCCACTCGCGTCGTGTCAGCGGCATCACTGACCTATGCCTCAACTCGATCGACGTGTTGACAGGTCTTGAGACGCTTAAAATTTGTACGGCGTACGAGTACGAAGGCAAGCTCCTCGATGAGTACCCGCCTAACTTCCGCGTCCTCGAGAAGTGTGAGCCGGTGTTTGAAGAGCTCCCGGGCTGGACGGAAGACATCACAGGGGTCCGCAAGTTCGAAGACTTGCCGGTGAACGCACAGCGCTATGTCAAGCGCATCGAAGCGTTGACGGGCATCGAACTGTTGACGTTCTCGGTCGGACCGGCGCGTGAACAGACAGTCATCTTGCGTGACATCTACGAAGCATAAGACTAAGAGCCCTCGCGGCTCTTTTTTCATTTCCGTGGAAATGGACCACGCTTTCTAACCCATTGAAAAAGAGTTACAATAGGACGTGTACGTTTAACGATAGAGGAGGACTCACTGAATGGATCGTACGATTTTAGTGGTAGATGACGAACAACCAATCGCTGATATATTGAAGTTTAAACTTGAAAAAGAGGGCTATGTCGTCCACGTCGCTTATGACGGGGAAGAGGCACTCGTGAAAGTCGAGGAGGTCAAACCTGATTTGATCTTGCTCGACATCATGCTCCCGCTCAAAGACGGCATGGAAGTGTGTCGTGAAGTGCGTAAGAAGTATGATATGCCGATCATCATGTTGACGGCGAAAGACTCAGAGATCGACAAAGTACTCGGCCTCGAACTCGGCGCCGACGACTACGTCACGAAGCCGTTCAGCTCACGCGAGCTCTTAGCCCGCGTCAAAGCGAACATGCGTCGTCACGCGACGGCACCGGCTGTCGAAGCGAAAGGCGCCAACGCGAACGATATCGTGATCGGTGACTTGACGATTCATCCGGATTCATACATGGTCACGAAACGCGAAGAGAAGATTGAACTGACGCACCGTGAATTCGAGCTCATCCATTACCTGGCCCAAAACATCGGCCAAGTGATGACGCGCGAGCATTTGCTTCAGACGGTGTGGGGTTACGACTACTTCGGAGACGTGCGTACGGTCGACGTGACGGTCCGCCGTTTGCGGGAGAAGGTCGAGGACAGCCCGAGCACGCCGACGTATATTATTACGCGCCGCGGTGTCGGGTACTATTTAAAAGCGGGAGAAGAAGACTAAACGATGAAACGGACGAACTTCTTTAAATCTATCCAGTGGAAGCTCGTCGTCATCTATGCGCTGCTCATCCTTGTTGCGATGCAAGTCATCGGAGTGTACTTCGTACGCTCCCTCGAACGACAATACATCAACAACTTCTCGCAGTCGCTCGTCGATCGGGCCAACCTTCTGAGCTACAACGTCAGTGAAGGGATCGCATCGAACGGCGGTGACTCGACTACTGATCAGCAGTTGAACCAGGTACTGGATCAACTGCTGTCTGAGTTTACGGAGAGCACGACGTTAGCTGACGATATTCGCGAAGTCCAAATTATCGACACGAACAGTGTCGTCCGGGCGACTTCGAACCAAAATAACCAAAGCCTCGTCGGACAACGGACGGCGAGTTCATTCATTCAAAAATCGTTCGCGACAAGCGGTGCGCAAGAGACGCTCGTCTATGAAGACTCGAACGAGCGGATGCGCGTCGTCGCCGTCCCGATCAAATCCGAGGTCGATGGGACGACGACCGGGATGATCTATATCGAGGCGTCGATGCAATCGATTTACAACCAGATGGAGCAAGTGACGAGGATCCTTGCGACCGGTACGCTCATCGCCTTGATCATCACGTCCATCCTCGGAATTTTGCTGTCACGGACGATCACGCGGCCGATTGCGGACATGCGTCGTCAAGCCGTCGAGATGCGAAAAGGAAACTTCTCGCGGAAAGTTAAAGTCTATTCCGACGATGAGGTCGGGCAACTCGCTTACGCCTTTAACGAACTGACCGATGAACTGATGGAAGCGAACGCGACGACCGAGGCGGAACGACGCCGGTTGACAAGTGTATTAGAGAACATGTCGGACGGTGTCGTCGCGACCGACCGTTCGCTCCGGGTCATCCTCATGAACGACCAGGCCCGCGATATGATTGGTGTCGCCGAAGAAGATGCGATGGGGTCGAACCTGCAGAGCCTGCTCGAGTTTGACGATGAGATCGTCATCCCGGAAGACGGGACGATGCCGGCGAAATTGATCGATCTCAGTACGGACGAAGAACTGTTCCTCGTCCGCGCCTACTTCTCACCAATTCAAAAACATAGCGGTCCGATCACTGGTCTCATCGTCGTCTTGCACGACGTGACCGAGCAAGAGCAAGTCGAACAAGACCGCCGTGAGTTCGTCGCCAACGTCAGCCACGAGCTGCGGACGCCGCTCACGACGATGCGGAGCTATCTCGAAGTGCTCGCCGAGGGCGCGTACAAAGATGATGAGCTCGCACCGCGGTTCCTTGAGACGACTCAAAACGAGACCGAACGGATGATTCGTCTCGTCAACGATTTACTCCAGCTCTCGAAGATGGACAGTAAAGAGTATACGATGCAAAAAGTGAAGTTTGACTTCATCCAATTTTTCAACGATATCATCGAGCGCCATGAGATGACGAAAGGCGAAACGATCCAGTTCCGCCGGAAGCTCATGAAGCGTCGCGTCTACGTGCACGCCGATCAAGATAAGATGACGCAAGTGATCGACAACATCATCACGAACGCGGTCAAGTTCTCGCCAGAAGGCGGGACGATCACGTTCCGGACGATGCTACGGGCGAAACGTCTCGTCATCGGCATCAAAGATGAAGGTGTCGGGATTCCGAAGTCGAACTTGAAGAAAATCTTTGAACGGTTCTATCGGGTCGACAAGGCCCGAGCGCGAAATATCGGCGGGACCGGACTCGGTCTGTCGATTGCCAAGGAAGTCGTTTCAGCCCACGGTGGCGACATTTGGGCGGAGAGCGAGTTTGGACGTGGGACGACGATTTACTTCACCATCCCGTTCGATACGATCGTGGAGGTGAATGACTGATGGGACGAAAACGTTTCTGGGCGAAGCCAGAGCTGGTGAAATCGCTCGTCTTGCTTACCTTGATCGTCACGTCCATCGTCCAAACGGTCATCCTTTGGGATTACCATCCGAAGTATCAATCGGTCCAATCCGAGACCCAAGTGGCGACGGTGGACGAGTCGCTGCAACGTCAGGCGAGGCAAATTATCGTGCCAACCCAGACGGTCGTCCACGAGAACAACGCTGTCTTTGCGACGAAGAACACGCCGAAGCAAATCGCTCGGGTCATTCGCGATGCGTTCGAGGCGAACGAGTTTAAACCGCTCGCCGCCAAAAACGTACCGAGCTTGTATGCCGGTGTCAACGAGGCAGTTGAACTGATTTTACCGGAACCATACTATGCGGACACGCTCAGTTACATTCTGCCCGGGTCTTACAGCCTGTCAGGGAAAGTACCGCAACGGGCGCTCATCTTCATGGACGACAACGTCTGGAAAGTCCGGGCGATCATGAGCGATCAGTCGCTGTGGGAAGGTCGGCTCTCTAAAGCCGGACAAGGGGACGTCAATAGTTTGTTCTTAAAAGATTCGAACCGCGCGATGCAACGGGTCACGTACACGGACGAGCGGGTCAACTATATCCCGGTCGTCGGGCCTGAGATGAACGAGCTGTTCGCGTATGACGTCTCACAAATCCAAATCTCGGCACGCCTTGATTGGATGCGCGATACGTTCTTCCCTGGTGACCCGAACGTTCAAGAAGTCGATCCAGCGAGTTCGATCGGCGCACTCACGAACGGGATCAGCGTCGCCGAGTATGACGCGACGTTGAACGCGAGCCGCTATCGCAACTTGTCACGTAATAGCACCGAGCGCGAGTCGGCGATCGGGCTTGATACGATTGTCGACTTCGTCAACTTTCATGGTGGCTGGGTCGATGAGACGTCAGAGAGTCAAGGTCTGTCCCTTCGTTTCGATGCGATCACACCAGCGAACAAAGGCTTTGAGACGACCGTGTTTCGGTTTCACGTGAAAGGGCACCCTGTCTTTAGCCAGCGTGATGCGTTTATCAACAACGATGCGATCGACTTATCTACACTGCGCGTTGAAAACGACGGGGCACAAGTCCGGTCCATCACGCGTCACCATCTCGAAATCGACCGGTTGATCTCGGTCGGGACGACACAGCTTGCGGACGGGCAAGACGTCATCGATACGCTCGTCAACGCAGATCGGTTCGAAAACGTGACCGAGATTCGTCTCGGTTATGAGATCGAATACAATGAAGACGCGAGTCGTTACGTCACGTTCTCCCCGAACTGGTTCGTCCGTGAAGCCGGGAGATGGATCCCTTACGACAAGCCGGAAGATTGGACAGAGAGGATGATGTACCGTGGATTGGAGTAAAGCGAAAACGATTTTAATCTTCGCCTTCCTCGCGCTGAACATCTACTTGTTGTTCCAGCTCTTGACGGAAACGTGGGCGACCGAGGTTGTGACGAGCGATAACACGTCAATCGCCCAAATCTTGGACCAACGTGACGTCGACGCATCGAAATTGCCACGGATGGGACGGGATATTGGTTATTTGACCGGCTCGTCTGAGCAGATGTCGGCGTCGATGATCACGAAAAATCGTGAAGTACAATTAGCGACGACGCTCGACAACATGCAGCTTGAAGTCGAGCTCAAACAAGCCGTCCCACTCGACGAGAACGACTTGCGGACGACGGCGTCGACATTCGTCACCGATTACGTGCCGTTCGGGTCAGAGTACGCCTACTGGCGGTTTGACCAAGAGACGCGCCAACTCGCGTTCGTTCAGACGTATGAAAACAATAAGATTTTCTCGAACCCGGAAATCGAGGCGGACACGGAGACATATATCGGTCCGTCCCTGTTATTGCTTCAATTGAATGAAAACTACGAAGTGACGGACTACAAGCAGCGCCATTTGACGAACTTGTCGTCGAAATCGCAAGACGACCTCGTCTTGACGGCGAGCGAGGCGATCTCGCAACTCGCGGCCCGGAAGTACTTCCAGCCGAACCAAGAGATGCGCGCCATCAACACCGGGTTTTATAGCTTACCGCTCGACAGTTCCGGCAGTTTGATCATCATGCCGCCGCTCTGGTCGATCGCCATCGACGACAACGTGTATTTCGTCAACGCCATCGATGGGACGGTCGAACGGGTTGAATTTAATTTAGAAGACTGAAAGGAGTGATCGAGTGACTTTACGCTACAGTGTGCTCGCGAGCGGTTCGACCGGTAACGCGCTCTATATTGAGACGGACCGGGCGAAATTGCTCGTCGACGCCGGATTGACCGGCAAGGCGATGCAGCAACGCATCACAGACATCGGCCAGTCGTTCGAGGGTATCGACGCACTGCTCGTCACACATGAGCACTCCGACCATATTAAAGGAGTCGGGATCCTCGCCCGAAAGTACAACTTGCCGATCTACGCGAACACGAAGACGTGGGCAGCGATGGAAGACAAAATCGGGAAGATCGACCCGGCCTTGAAGTTTCATTTCGAGGTCGGTGACGTCAAACAGTTCGGGGACATCGAGATCGAGTCGTTCAACGTCAGCCACGATGCGGCCGACCCGATGTTTTATCAGTTCGCCCATGACGGCAAGCGGCTGGCCCACATCACCGACACCGGGTACGTCTCGGACCGGATGAAAGGGCTCATCCGCGGCGCGGACGACTTCATCTTTGAGTCGAACCATGATGTCTCGATGCTACAGATGGGACGGTACCCGTGGAGCGTCAAACGGCGCATCCTCGGGGACTATGGTCACGTCTCGAACGAAGACGCCGCCATCGCGATGAGCGAGGTCATCGGTGAGCGGACGAAACGGATCTTTTTGGCCCACCTCAGTAAAGACAACAATATGAAAGAACTCGCGCAGATGAGCGTCGCACAGACGCTCGGCATGCGTGACGTCGATCTTGGACGCATCAAATTGCATGACACCGACCCATTAATCCCATGTCCGCTCGTTTCTTTATAAGCGAACTTGGGAAAAGACAGGTAACACTGTCCTGAAGGGGGGGCGCGTCGTGAACGAAGAGAGACACCATGAGTATGAACCTCAAGACGTCGAACCTTTAGAGCACGAAGCAGCATCAATGAACGATTCACCATCGACTTATCCATCCCGAAGCGAGTGGCGTCCGAAGCAAGAGGAACACGTGCGCCATAAGCCACGGCTGAATGTAAAACCGTTATTACTCGGAGGGGTTGGCGGATTCTTAGGAGCGGCGTTATTCTTTTTCGCGATGATGCTCTGGGATTCGCCGACCTCTCGTTTCGTTACAAACGAGCTGGTCCGTACCGAGCAAGCCGTCACCGTCACGGAGTCGGACATCACGGCCGCCGTCACGGGCGCGAAGACGTCCGTCGTCAGCATCACGAACATCCAGCGCGCCTTCACCTCGGACTCGCAATGGGAGGCCGGTGCGGGCTCTGGTGTCGTTTATAAAGTCGACGGGGACACGGCGTACATCGTCACGAACTTCCACGTCATCGAGGAAGCGGACGAGATCAACGTCGCGTTCGCCGACGGGCAAGTCGCCCCGGCCACGATTTTAGGAGAAGACCCGCTCAACGACTTGGCGGTCGCCTCCGTGAAACTTCCGGAGAATATCGACGTCAATCCGATCGTGCTCGGCGATTCGACGGTGCTACAGGCCGGCGAGACCGTGATGGCGATCGGCAACCCGCTCGGCGTCTTTTCAAACTCGGTCACGCGTGGTATCGTCAGTGGTGTCGAACGGACCGTGCCGGTCGATACGAACGCGGACGGTCTCATGGACTATAACGCCGAAGTCATCCAGACCGACGCCGCCATCAATCCCGGCAACTCGGGCGGGGCACTCATCAACATCCGCGGTGAGCTCGTCGGCATCAACTCGATGAAGATCGCCGAAGCGAGCGTCGAAGGGGTCGGCTTCTCGATCCCGGTCAACGTGGCGCTACCGGTCATCGACATGCTCGAGCGTGACGGACGGGTGACACGGGCTCAGCTCGGTGTCACGATCCAAGAAGTCATCGCCGTCCCGGGCAATGTCCGGGAAGAATACGGCATCAGTTTTGACAAAGAGGACGGGGTGTTCGTCGAAGCGATCACACCCGGTAGTCCGGCCGAACAAGCGGGGCTTCGCGTCGGGGACGTCATCACGAAGATCGGCGACCGTGAGATTAAACGTTACGTCGATTTACGTGACGCTTTGTACCGAGACGCCGCGGTCGGGGATAACATCGTCATCGAATATACACGGCGAGGCAAGGCAGAAACGACCGAGGCCACATTAACAGAAGCAACGTAAAGGAGCGGCGACGCTTCTTTTTTAAGGAGGAAAATTTGTGGAAAAAAAAGTATGCAAGGAACATGTTGAAATCGCTTTAGACATCATTGTCGATGAGACGGGGGAGTACCCGTTACTCGAAGAACTATCCACAAGTGGACAAGTCAAATGTGAGTTCTGCGAAGCCGACGCAACATATGTTGTGTCAAGCAAAAAATGATTGTCAACATGTGGATTTGTGGATAACTCTGTGGATAACCCTATGGATAACTCCGAAAAAACTGTGGAAAAAGGAAGAATTGGATGAATATTTCAATTATCACGGTCGGCAAATTAAAAGAAAAATATTTGAAACTAGGAATTGCGGAGTACACGAAGCGTCTGTCGGCATACGCGAAAGTGCATGAAATCGAGGTTGCGGACGAGAAAGCGCCCGAACATTTGAGTGAAGCCGACATGTTTCTAGTAAAACAAAAAGAAGGCGAGCGGATTTTGGCGAAAATCAGTCCGGACACGCACGTCATCGCTCTCGCCATCGATGCCAAGCAGCGGACGAGTGAAGAATTCGCCCGTGAGCTCGACAAGTTGGCAACGTACGGCAAGAGCAAAATCGCCTTCGTTATCGGTGGGTCGCTTGGCTTATCCGATGACGTCATGAAACGGTCGGACGATACGATCTCGTTCTCGAAGATGACGTTCCCGCATCAATTGATGAAGCTCGTGTTATGTGAGCAGATTTATCGGGCGTATCGGATCAATCGGAATGAACCGTACCATAAATAAATGAGAATTTAGTCGAGAACTGCACCAAAATCAAGTTATAAATTTTTGATTAAAAGGTATAGTTACCTCCACATAGATTAAATGAGGAATGTGGAGGTAATAATATGCTTAATAAGGGCCTGTTGTTAGTGGCTTTATCGGCAATTTTATGGGGTATCTCCGGTGGACTTGGCAGTTTTTTAATGGAGAAAGGTTGGGACCCTTTGGTCGTTTCTTTTTACAGAGGAACTGTAGGGTTAATATGTCTTCTAATTTGGTTTGCATTTCGACCAGTCCGGTTAAACAAGCGTTTATGCCTTTGGGCCGTCGTAGCAGGCATTGGGATAGTAGGAAACTTTGTTTTTTACTTTGTTAGCATCTCAGAATCAAGCGTCGCCGTAGCGGCGGCCTTGATGTACACGGCACCTATCTTTGTTCTCCTTATCTCGTTTATATTTCATCTGGAAAAACCGTCTCTCTTCAAATTCATAGCAATCGCTTTCGTGATGGTTGGTGTCGTCTTGCTGACGGAAGTTTACAATGTCGGCTCTGATCAGGTTACAACGATTGGACTTCTAGCGGGCCTAGGCGCTGGACTATCATATGCGTTGTTTATTTTTGGTTTTAAATATGCTTCAAAGCATGGAGAACCACAAGGGATTTTGGCAATCGCTTTTCTTACGTTTACGTTCATCATGTTGTTCTTCACAGATTTGAATGAAGCAGTATCCGTCATTTACTCACCAGACTGGTTCTGGATGATTCTATTAGGGATCTTTGGTGCGGGTTTATCCTTCTTTTTATACGTAGTGGGTTTGGAGGAAACGTCGCCAACTTCAGCTTCTGTTATTGCTATGGTCGAGCCAGTCACTGCGTCCTCTTTTGGATTTTTTCTCCTCAGTGAAACACTCAACGTTGTTCAACTATGTGGAATGGCGATCATATTGATAACTGTGACCGTCTTAAGCGTGAAAAAAAGCTAAAGTGAATTCATAGACATCGTATCCATCACTGGGAGTTATCTGAAGTAATTATGTGTATTGAAACACCAAGGATCAGTCACTATAATAAATTGAAAACCCTCATTTGATGATAACTCTTTCTAGACAGAAAGGTTGGAAGGGTGAACTACTCACCACTTATTTGCTTCGCAACTTGAAGTGGGAGCTTCTTGGGAAGACCGTGCTTTGACCAGCCACGGTTGTGGACCAAGCTCGTCGGGCAGTCCCTACCCTGGAGTGTTTCAGTCGGCGAGGCGCAACAGGTTGAGGCTCGCGTTGACGTCGCGGTCATGGTGCGTGCCGCATACGGCGCATGTCCACTCGCGGACGTGCAGGTCCTTCTTGCCGCCGTTCTCGCCACAGGCCGAACAAACCTGGGTCGAGGCGAACCACGGGTCGGCCTGGATCAGTGTGCGGCCGTGGAACCTGCATTTGTAGGCGAGCTGGCGGACGAACTCGCCCCATCCGGCGTCCCCGATCGACCTCGCCAGGCGGCGGTCCTGCATCATCTCCCTCGGTTTCAGCGTCTCGACGACGACGACTTGGTTCTCGTCGACGATGCGTCGTGACAGCTTGTGGAGGAAGTCATGTCGGCGGTTCCGTACCTTTTCATGCTTTTTGGCCAATAGGAGCCGCGCCTTCTCGCGGTTCCGGCTGCCGGGCTTCTTGCGGGAGAGCGAGCGCTGCGCCCGTCTCAGCCGTTCCTCGGCCTCGCGCAGGTTGCGCGGGTTCGGGACCTTCTCCGTCACGAGCGCGTCGTTCGTCATGACGGCGAAGTGCCCGAGGCCGAGGTCGATCCCGATTTTGTGCTCGGCCGGGACCCAGGGCTCGTCGGGCTGCTCGACGAGGAGCGACACGAAGAACTTGCCCGTCTTCGTCATCGACACGGTCGCCGACCGGATCTCGCCGTCGAAAATTCGGTGCTGTGTGAACCGGATGAACCCGACCTTCGGGAGCCGGACCCGGTCCCCCTCGATGCGGATCGTGCCGTGCTGGTTGTTCGTCGTGTAGGAGGCGCGCGATTTCCGTCTCGACTTGAACACCGGGAAGCCGGCCGTCCCGGCGAAGAACTTCGCGAACGCCGCGTCGAGGTGAAGCTTCGCGTTCGCGAGCGCGAGGCTGTCCGCCTCGGCGAGGAACGGGAACAGGGGCTTGTACGAGGCGGGTGTCGGCAGTTTTCGCTTCGGGCCGGTCCCAGCCTTCGCCTCCTCGTGGATGGTGATGCGGTCCTCGAGCAGCTTGTTGTAGACGAAGCGGGCGCAGCCGATCGTCCTGACGAGGAACTCGGCCTGTGCCGCCGTCGGGTGGAGCCTGTATTTGTAGCCCTTCAGCATGTCTGCCCCTCCCTTCCACCAGATAGTAGGATGATTCTCTTCTCATTCCGATACCCGCGACGGGGGATGGGGAATCTGACGGAATCACGAACTTCCGTTCGTCATATCTGTCACAGGGGTGGCCAAAAGGTTTATGTACGGGCGATTCATCTCCCACCTACGCTGGGCTTCGCCCCAGACGCTTAGAGGTGGGAGAATTCTCGCTTAATTATGTTAAAAATGAAAAAACGACCATTGGGACATTCAGGGATTGAAGTATCGGAGATCGGCTTTGGAGCATGGCAGTTAGGTAATGAAAAAGACTGGGGCAAGATGACGGATGAAGAAGCGATCCATTTAGTGGAACAAGCAATGGATGAAGATTGCACGTTTTTTGATACGGCACCAAACTATGGAGCCGGGAAAAGTGAAGAGTTGATCGGAAAAGCCGTTAGAGGAAAACGAGATCAAGTCGTCATTAGTAGTAAGGGCGGCCATCATTCAAATGGAGAGCTGAACTTTGAACCAGAGCAGTTACGGTTATCTGTCGAAAGTAGTTTACGCAGATTACAGACCGATTATTTAGACTGCCTCTTATTACATAATCCTCCGTTCTCAGCGCTAACTAGTGAATCTCCGCAGTTTGAGTTACTAGAACAGCTAAAAGCTGAAGGGAAAATTAAAGCGTATGGGGCTTCGGTTGATACGGGAAAAGAAATGACCGAATTAATCAAGCATACCGACAGTCAGGTGATTGAGGTCATGTTCAATATGTTTCATCAGGAACCAGCCGAGTCAATCAAGCTGGCATACCAACAAGGCGTCGGAATCATTGCCAAGATTCCACTCGATTCAGGTTGGCTAACTGGAAAGTATGATCGTCATAGTAAATTTAGCGGGATTCGGGACAGATGGAGTGAAGAAGAAATTCAGAGAAGAGCTCGATTGGTAGAAAAAGTTCGTCTCATTCTTGGAGAAGAACGCTCGATGGTACAAGCGGCACTCCAATATGTTCTCTCTTTCGAAGAAGTGTCTACCACCATTCCTGGGGCGAGAAATATTGCACAACTGCAACACAATATTTCTGCATCAGAAGGTGAATTATCGAGGGACGTCCTACATGAGCTCCACAGTCTATGGGAAGAAGAAGTAAAGGATTTAAAGCTACCTTGGTAACATACCTCAGCATTTTTTATGATACTGCTTTTGAAAAAGGAGTGATTCTAATCGAGACCATCTATTTAGCCGGAGGTTGCCTATGGGGCGTCCAGGCGTTCATCAAGACGCTACCTGGTGTCATTGAAACGGAAGCTGGACGTGCGAACGGGACGACGAACACGCTTGATGGGGACTATGATGGCTACGCCGAATGCGTTAAAACAACGTTTGACCCAGAAGTCGTTACGATGGATGAATTGATGGATTACTTGTTTGAGATCATCGACCCGTATAGCGTCAATCGTCAAGGCGAGGACGTCGGGGAGAAGTATCGGACCGGTGTCTATAGCGAGGATCTTCGGCATGTGGATGCGGCCCGTGCGTTTATCCACAGACGGCGTGATGTCGATCGAATTGCGCTCGAGGTGTTGCCGCTCACGAACTACGTACGGAGTGCGGACGAGCATCAAGACCGGTTAGAACGCTGTCCGGACGATTATTGCCATATCCCGCAAACGTTGCTCCACAAATACAAATAAGAGCCGACACAGCGTTGTGTCGGCTCTGTTTCGTTAATCACGTGTGAGTACGTTGACGAGTAACTGATGCACGACGTCATGGTCGCGCACATCATGTAGCTTGTAGTCGTGTCCGGGCAGTGTATACCACTCAGCCGCCCCGACGTAAGTGATGGTGAGTTCGAGCGTGCCGTCTTCTTGACACGTCGTCTTCAGTTCGAGCTCTCCGCTAATGACGCCGACTTCTTCAGTCATAACGCCATGTGAGGCTTTGAATGTAGAGGAATGTTGATGCATAGCAGACTCCTTTCTGAATCAGTAAATGCAAGCGTTGATGGCGGTTTGAAGGGCCGCTTTCTCTGATGACTGGAGGCTCAGTCCCCAACGGCTCTTCGTCTCGACCCACATCTTCGCATAAGCACAACGAGCCCCGGTCCGTGTCGGCTGCCATGTTGACGGGTCTTGGTCACCTTTTGAGCGGTTCGAGCTGGCTGAGACGGCAATCAGTTGCGGGCCAGTTAAATCGTTGGCGAAACTTTGGCGTTTCGTCGTCGTCCAACTGTTCGCGCCTGAACGCCATGCTTCAGCCAAAGGTACGACGTGGTCGACGTCGAGGCTAGATGGCGACGTGAATGTGACACCATCGTAGTAACTGTACCATGACCCTGACGTGACCGGGCAGTCGCCGACGTATGAGTCCGCGTCGCGTTTCAAGACGATTTGACGGGTGTCACAACCGTTGCCTTGACCGCTCCAATGCGGGAACAAGTCACGGCTATAACCGGTCATCGCACCTTCAGTCTTGACCGTCAACGCGTTCAGCTTTGTGAGGGCGCTCGATTTCGACGGGATACCAGGTGGGAGCGCCGAAGCGGTAGGTGTGGTTAAGTGGAGCGACGTGACGATTAAAACGATGGCGAACAAAGAACTGATGCATTTTTTCAACATGTTTGTGCCTCCTATTATGTATGACGACTGTACGACTCGCATCTATAATTTCTGGATGCACATCGAATATACACGGCAGAGTCAGCTGAAAGATTGAAATTTACGAAAATGAATCAAAAGATTAGAGAAGTTGAGGTCAGGGACATGAGACATGACATCAGACGTCCCGGCTTTAGAACTACTGACATACGCGTGAGCAACAACTATTGGTATAATGAAGTCGGTTTGTAGTCAAGAACGAAGGAGTTGGAACAGATGAATCAAAAAGACATCGCGGCAATCCGCAAGCATTTCAAGTTGAATGCGGAAGCGGTCAAAATCGCTGAAATTTATAATATTTACATCCGGCAAGACAGCAACGAGATCTTCCACGAAGAGATGCGGTCGTTCCCGTTTTTGGAGCAAGAGCACCAAGAGCTATTTTTGACGAGTTTTAAGAAAGTACTCGGCGGCAAGCTCGACGAGAAGCTGTTTGAAGTGAAGTTCGAGCACCCGGAAGCGGGTCAGACCGACCATACGCAGACGCTATTGTACAAAGGACTGCAGACAGAAGACTTAGAGGACTGGGCCGCCTCGATGCAGAAAATCGCGTTGAAGATGGTTCAAGACGCCCCGTTCGAGAAAGATGTCGTCGTCACGTTCATTCGTTTCCAATACAATAAACCGACGCGGCGTCATTCTGAAGAGACGGAAATCGATATGCGCGACGAGGTGTACACGTCACGGTTCATCCTCGGCAGCATCAACCAGACCGAACTGCCGAAACAGTCGCTCGTGTTCGACTTTATCGAGCGTGAGTACAAATCGAACGTCTTCATCAATCCTGTCATCAAACTCGACGCACCCGTCGGCGGCTTCTTGTTCCCGTGTTTCACGGACAACGCGGCCGACGTCAACCATGTCCTGTATGCGGCCCAGAAGGCGCATCAACCGGACTTCGGTTTTATCGAGCACGTGTTGAATGGCACAGAAATCGTGACGGCGGTTGAAGAGAAAGCGATGTTCGAAGAAGTCGTCAAAGCCGTCATCGGGGAAGAAGTCAACTTGGCGACGCTCGCCACCGTCTATGAAGAGATCAATTATTTGATCGTCGCGGAAGAAGAGCGTGAGGACGAGGACGAGACGGTCCCGATGCTTGACGCACGAGCGGTCGAGGTCGTGTTGAAAGCGAGTGGCGTCGAGGACGTGACGACGGAGAAAGTCGAGCAGGCGTTCAAACAAGTCGTCGATGATACGCAATACGAGATGAAGGCGAGCAGCGTCGTCCCGAAGTATACGTCGAAGTCGATTAAAATCAACACGAAAGTCGCGAATATCACGATCAGCCCGCAAGATTTGAAATACGTGAAGCAAGTGAACGTGAAAGGCAAACGATGTCTGTTAATCGAATTGGAAGAGGATACGGAAATCGAAGGATTCAAGTTGATCTCGGAAGAACTGTTCGACTAATTCATCTCGGCTGGACGAAATCCGTTGCACCCGACAGAGCTGATTGAGCATGTGCTCGCAGCGATTGTTCTCTTTACGATGTTATGTATTTCACGGGAAATGGTGAACGGTGATTCGCACGCTGGCTGTGCTCTGTATGCAAGGTAGAAGTGACCGGATATCGTGCGCGAAACAATACAGAGTTGAAATTTTTAGAGTGAGAGATGAAGGCTCAGGCGACATTGCCTGAGCCTTTTTTTGACAATCAGGTGAGGAAGGTTGAATTCAAGACGTGTTATCGGTATGATTCTGTTGAAAGCGTTCTCTCGAAAACATTATTTTTTTACGGTTTTTCGAAAGCGCTTTCGATAACGTGGTCAAAACACAAAAAAGGCTCGGAGAGATCAAACTCTCCGAGACCTGGATTGGTTATTTATGTGCTTTACTTACTTTTAGCTTTTTGCCTTTGATCGGTGTCGACTCCATCGCCTGAAGGACGAGTGAGCCTTTCCCGTTCAAGATGTCGACGTACGTCATCTGATCGGTGATCGTGATGATGCCGATGTCTTCGACTGTCACACCTGGGATTTTGGCGATCGTACCGACGAAGTCGATGGCACGAAGTTTTTTCTTCTTCCCGCCGCTGAAGTGAAGCTTCAGGATGTCTTGGTTGATGCGGGCCGTCTTGTTGTTACGGACGACGCGTCGACCGCTCAACTTCTCTTCGAACGCCGCTTTGCCGCGAGCGACTTGTGCTTCGGTCGGGGCGTCCATCGTCGGGATCTCGAACTTGATGAACGCTTCGATGGCGCGAACGAATTTACCTTCATAAGGAGTCGCGAGCGTAAGGGCTTTCCCTTTGTTACCGGCGCGGCCTGTCCGTCCGGTCCGGTGCACGTAGCTCTCTTTTTCCATCGGGACGTCGTAGTTGATGACGAGATTGACGTTATCGATATCGATGCCGCGTGCTGCGACGTCTGTCGCGACGAGGTAACGGAAGTTGCCCGTCTTGAACCCTTCCATGACGGCGAACCGGTCTTCTTGCTCGAGTCCACCGTGGAGCCGTTCACAAGAATAGCCGGCCTTATCGAGCTCGCTGTACACGGTGTCGACATGTTCTTTCGTCCGGCAGAAGATGAGACAGCTGTCAGGATTTTCGACGACAGTGATGTCTTGTAACACCGACAACTTGTCTTCATTGCGGACTTCGATCAAGCCGTGCTCGATCGTCGAGGCCGTGACGCCAGCAGACTCGATCGAGATGCGGGTCGGCTCGTTCATGTGTTGTTTACACAGACGCTCGATATCGTTCGGGAACGTGGCCGAGAACACCATCGTCACGCGGTCGGTCGGTAGCTTTTGAATGATGGCTTCGACGTCGGCGAGGAAGCCGCGGTTCAACATCTCGTCCGCCTCATCGATGATCAAGTACTTGATCTGGTCCAAGACGAGCGTTTCGCGTTCGATATGGTCCATGACGCGTCCCGGTGTCCCGACGACGATATGCGTCTTCTGTTTCAAGTCTTCACGTTGTTTTGAGAACGGTTCTTTCCCGTAAACGGCAGTCGCCTTGATTCGTTTGAAGCGGCCGATGTTCGTCATGTCTTCCCGGACTTGGACGGCGAGCTCGCGTGTCGGTGTGAGAATTAACACTTGTGGTTTGTTTTCTTCCCACGCGATCATTTCAGTGATAGGAATGCCGAATGCGGCCGTCTTGCCGCTTCCGGTCTGTGCTTTGACGACTAAATCTTGGTGCTCAAGTGCGAGCGGGATGACTTTCTGTTGCACTTCTGTCGGTGCCACGTACTTCATGATACCGAGTGCGCGTTGGATGTCTTCACTTAAGCGGTAGTCCGCAAAGTTTGGTTGATTCATATGTTTACCTCGTTTTCGTGTAAGAAACTTCTGTTGTAGAAATTTTCATTAGCAATTTAGTTTACGTCTCATTATACACGAAAGGGAGCGGTTCGTCGTTCATCCGTGAAATCGAGCGAGAGCGAAGGGGGAGAGGTCGAACTGACTTTTACCGTCTAACGCTAGTTACGTCAACACTTCACCGATGATACTGTCGAATTTGAAGCCGTGTCTGAAAAAGTAAGATTTAAGTCAACAGGTAAAGTTGTCATCAGCAAGGTAGCGGTGATTGAGAAAGGAGCATTCAGTTCATGTCGACTCAAAGTAACTCATACGAACGGTTAGTTGACGAGTTAAGTGCAGTACATATTCGTGAGACGATTGATGGCGTCGAGACGACAATCAAACCGATCCCGGACTTAAACAAACAAGGCGACCTCGACCCGCGTGTGTTGGCGAACAAAAATCAACACGTAACGGGCGATGAGACACCGGCACCGTTTGACCTTGAGGCCGTCCGCGCAAGTATGGGCTGGCCGAACCGTGACGTGACGACACGTCCGATCACGACGGAATCAATCTCGATTCCAAGTCTTGAAGGCGACATCCCGGCCCGACTCTATCGGCCCGAGTCAGACGAGCCGTTACCGGCCGTCCTGTTCTTCCATGGCGGCGGCTTCTTTGGCGGGACACTCGATACGGTCGAGAACCCGTGCAAAGCGCTCGCTGAGAAAGCGAACGCGGTCGTCGTCTCGGTCGACTATCGGCTCGCGCCGGAGCATCCGTTCCCGGCTGGCTTACATGATTGCTTTCAAGCGATCAAATGGGTATACGACCAGGCCGATGAGCTCGGGGTGTTGCGAGACAATATCGCCGTCGCGGGCGACAGTGCCGGGGGAAATTTGGCGACCGGCTGCTGTTTACTCGATCGTGCGCAACAGACGAGCATGATCAGCTTCCAGGCACTCATCTATCCGGTCGTCAATTTAGGTTCGGTCCCGACAGATGATTACGCATGGGACATCGCACAATACGATATCCGACATCATCACGACTTGATTCGCGGGATGGTGCTAGCGCTCAGCGACGCGGATTCGATGTTCAACAACATTTATTTACAAGGTGCGACCGACGTGACGCATCCGCTCGTATCGCCCTTGTTGGCGGACGACTTGAAGAACCTCCCGCCCACGCTTATCATGACGGCGGAGTACGATTATTTGCGCTTAGAAGGCGAGGCGTATGCGCGGAAACTCGCGCGCGACGGCGTGAAGACGAGACTGATCCAATACCGAGGGATGGACCACGCCTTCATCGATAAAATCGGGGACTATCCGCAAGCTGAAGACTGCATGAACGAAATCGCAAACGAAATGAAGGAGCTGACCACATGAAACATTACACATTGAACTGGGATACGTATAAACAACTGGCGCGAACGGCGGTCGCCGAAGGGGCTGTCCTCTTAAAGAACGAACAGACGCTGCCGATCCAGGCGGGGACGACCGTGTCCGTGTTCGGTCGCAGCCAATTCAACTACTATAAGAGCGGGACCGGCTCAGGAGGGATGGTCAACGTCTCCCACGTGACGAGTCCGCTCGAGGCGCTCCAAGCGAGTGAAGGCATCCAGCTGAACGAGTCGCTCCTTCAGACGTATGAGGCGTGGGTCGAAGAAAACCCGTTCGACAAAGGTGTCGGCTGGGCCGGCGAACCGTGGTCACAGCCGGAGATGGCCGTCACGGACGCGCTCGTCGCGGAAGCGGCAGCCAAGTCGGATATGGCGCTCATCATGATCGGGCGTACGGCGGGTGAGGACCGTGACAACACGGCCGACCCGGGCAGCTACTTGTTGACCGAGATCGAGAACGAGTTGATCGAGAAAGTGTCGAAGGCGTTTACGAAGACGGCCGTCGTCTTGAACGTCGGCAACATCATCGATATGAAGTGGGCGACGGACTATGAGCCGAGCGCGATTCTTTACGCATGGCAAGGGGGATTAGAAGGTGGGACCGGGCTCGTCGATGTACTCACAGGCAAAGTCAGTCCGTCCGGCAAGTTGACAGACACGATCGCCCGGTCGATTGACGACTATCCGTCGACGAAAAACTTTGGTCACGCCGACAAAGGAATTTATCAAGAAGATATTTATGTCGGCTATCGCTATTTCGAGACGTTCGCGAAAGACGAGGTGCTCTATCCATTCGGTTTCGGGTTGTCGTACACAAGTTTCAGCACGGAAGTCGTTGAAGCGAGCGAACAGAACGGTTTGATTACGATCAACGTCGCGGTGACGAACACCGGGGCAGTTGAAGGGAAAGAGGTCGTCCAGTTGTATGTCGAGAAGCCGCAAGGCGTCCTCGGTAACCCGGCGCGCGCCCTCGTCGCGTTCGATAAGACAGGTCTGCTTGCACCAGGAGAGCGGCAAACGCTCGAATTCTCCGTCCCGGTCACGGACTTTGCGAGCTATGACGATCGTGGCGTCACCGGACACGCATCGAGCTTTGTCTTAGAAGCCGGGACGTACCGGATTCATGCTGGGACGGACGTACGTTCAGCCGTCGCGGTCTTCGACTATGAGCTCGCCGAACTACAAGTCGTCGAGACGCTCAGCGAGAACATGGCGCCGGTCACACCGTTTGACCGCATCAAGCCGGTCGCAAGCGGCCAAGGATATGAAGTCAGCTACGAAGCAACACCGCTGCGCCAGGTTGACGTTGAGGCACGTTATCTCGCCGAACGTCCGATGCAGCGCCATCAGACAAGCGACAACGGCTTGAAGCTGACGGACGTCTATCACGGGAAAGCCGAGCTTGAGACGTTCCTCGACCAGTTGACGGATGAGGACCTCGCCTGCATCGTCCGCGGACAAGGTATGAACTCACCCCGCGTGACACCAGGGACGGCCGCCGCGTTCGGCGGCGTGTCGGACCGTTTGAACGAGCTCGACATTCCGGCCGCTTGTTGCGCGGACGGTCCGTCTGGTATCCGGATGGACATCGGCACGAAGGCGTTTGCGTTGCCGAACGGGACGCTGTTGGCGTCAAGCTTCAACGTGGCGTTGATCGAAGACCTGTTCGAGATGACGGGACTCGAGATGCGGAAAAACCGCGTCGACACGTTGCTCGGACCAGGGATGAACATCCATCGTAATCCGCTCAACGGACGGAACTTCGAGTACTTCTCGGAAGATCCGCACGTGACGGGCAAGATGGCGATCGCCCAGTTGAACGGGATGCACCGCGTCGGCGTGACCGGTACGCTCAAACACTTCAGCGCCAACAACCAAGAAGCGCACCGCCACGACATCGACTCGGTCGTCTCGGAACGGGCGTTGCGCGAGATTTATTTGAAAGGGTTCGAGATGGCGGTCAAAGAAGGTAAGGCGACGTCGATCATGACGACGTACGGTGCCGTCAACGGCGTCTGGACGGCCGGGCTATATGATCAGAACACACGTGTCCTTCGCGACGAGTGGGGCTTTGAAGGCATCGTCATGACCGACTGGTGGGCGAAAGTGAACCACCATGAAGATGAGCCGGCGAACCGTCAGAACACGGCGGCGATGGTCCAGTCGCAGAACGACTTGTACATGGTCGTCGACCGTCCGGATACGAACTCGTTCGACGACAATACGGGAGCGGCACTCGCTGCCGGTACGTTGACGCGGGCGGAACTGTTGCGGAGTGCGGCGAACATTTGCCGCTTTGTCTTTAAGTCTCCGGCGATGGAGCGTCTGCTAGGGCTTCATGACGGTTCAGTCGAAGTGATCGGACTCAACGAAGAAGCAGGACAAGCGATTGATTTCGATGTGACGTATCAGCATCTCGCGAACGGTGAGAGCGTCAGCTTACTTGATGCGGACACATCGACGGGAAACACGCACGTCTTCGCCGTATCGGTCGATGAGACGGGCACGTACGACGTGACAATCACGGCCCGTTCGGAAGCAGGAGAGCTCGCCCAGATGCCGGTGACGCTATTTGCGAACAACATCCCGGGTCCGACGTTCACGTTTAACGGAACGGGCGGGGAATGGGTGACGCAGACGAAGCAACTGTTCTTCTTGAACCAACACAACTACTTGCAACTCTATTTCGCACTCGGTGGCCTTGACGTGAAAGACATCACGTTCACGCTCGCTGACTCGTTCAGCATGAAGAATGGATAATTGAAAAACGCCGTCTCGGAAACGAGGCGGCGTTCTTTATATGCGTTCAAGTGATTTTACGGCGTGACGTAACGTCTCGGCCTCTTCATTCTCCCATCCGTTCCGGTCGATCGCGTTGAGAAGCTGGTATGTCGTTTTGATGAGGGCCTGTTTCAGCTCTTCGATCAATACAGTTCCCATGAGCACGTGACGTGTATCACTGCCTACGTATAGGAGTTCGGCCTCTGTCGCGTTCACTTTTCTCGCAATCACATCGTCTCGTCCGTCCATAAAGGAGAATGAATACTTTTCGTGTAGTGGCGCGGATAAAAGGGCACGACAACTGTCAATCCACCATTTCAAGACGATGACGACAAAATCGGACCATCCTTGGCCAGGGAAATATATATAAGAGTCAATAATGAAGGAGATATCACCGACGATTTGAGTTTCATAAGTTAAAGAGTCGACATTTAGTTCGATTGAGATTTGTTCGCCCATGACTGTCACAGATCTAATTGGAGAATGATTTTTGTGAACGTTTTAAAATCATCGATGTGCTTTTCGAGAATCGCTTCAAGAATTTCGAGTTGGAGTGCTTGGTAGTCGTGGACGGCGATATTACGGAATCCGACCATGTTCATGAGCGTCTTCGCTAAGGCACTATCAATGATACCTGCTTCCTCGAGCATGATGAACCCGTCCCGGCTCGCTTTGGGTACGCCCAACTTCTTTTGACTGACTAGGTACATCGCGATATCGATACTCGCTTCACAGGCGCGTTGGATGTTGAGAATGATACTGTCTTGCTTCGTGAAATCGTTTAGGTGATCTGGATTATCGTCATACACGTCATGGATTCGCTGAAGACAGCGCTCGATTGTCGTCACTTTGTTCAACACAACATCATTCATCGAATACACTTCCTCTAGCTTTGATTTCTTTCAAGACGATGTCTCGTTGTTCGTTCAATTCGGCATACATCCGAAAGGCTTTCATCTGTTGTCGCGTAAATTCGTTCTGATCTTGAATCGATAATGGAACGCCCTCTGAGAAAATTTGCATGGCAAAGACGGTGTCGACTTCACGGATATCGATCAAGTCGACGTCTCGCCCGCATAGAAGCGCTAATTCGCTCGCCAAGGCAAAGCGATTATATGGTGAGAGTCGCTTCTGACCGAAGTATGCTAAATCGACATCACTATCCTCACGATCTGTTCCTTTGGCGAATGACCCGAATAACAAGATGAAATCAGCGTCGGTCTCACGTTGAATCGTTTCAGCGACAGCTTGTTTTACTTTTTCAGAAATCAATCTCTCACCTCCTCATCTCATTATACGCCCTGTTGTGTCGGCCTGAACATTCATTCCATCAGAAAAAATGAACCATAGTCGGGTATATACTCGTATAGAGGACAACAGACATAAATTGGAGGGATGACGATGAACACGCTTTACATGAAACAGAAAGTCTTCAGCTTGCGCGGACGGTTCACGATCAAGGACGCGGATGAAAACGATATGTATTTCGTCGAAGGGAGCTTTATGAAGCTGCCGAAGTCGTTCACCATCTCGGACAAGGATGGGCGGGAGATCACGACCATTACGAAAAAGACATTCAGCTTCTTACCGAAGTTTTACGTCGACGTCGAGGGTGAGGAGACGATGACGATCTCAAAAGAGTTCACCTTCTTCAAACCGCGTTATACGATTGACGCAGCAGGGATTGAAATCGATGGCGACTGGTGGGATATGGACTTCGAGGTGACACAGAACGGGCAAGTCATCGGCAGCGTCCAGAAAAAATGGTTGTCATGGGGCGACACGTATGAGATTCAAGTGATCGATGAGACGATGGAGCACATGCTCATCTCGATCGTCGTCGCCATCGATTGTGTGAAATCAGATCAAGCGGCAGCGAGTGCGGCCACATAAAGGGGATGGAACGATGGAGTTTTGGGACGTCTATAACGTTGACCGAGAAAAGACAGGGCGGACGTGGCAGCGGGGCAATCGTCTCGAGAATGGCGATTACCATCTTGTCATCCACGTCTGTATCTTTAACAAGCAAGGACAGATGTTGATTCAACAGCGCCAACCGTTCAAAGACGGCTGGTCGAACATGTGGGACATCACGGTCGGCGGCAGTGCCACGGTTGGCGATACGAGTCAACAGGCGGCGATGCGCGAACTCGAAGAAGAGATTGGATTGAAACTCGACTTATCAAACACGCGTCCGCATTTGACGGTCAACTTCGACGAAGGATTTGATGATATCTATCTCGTCGAAACGGAAGTCGATCTCGATAGCTTGACGCTCCAGGAATCAGAAGTCCAGGCGGTGCAGTGGGCGGACGAGACGACCATCCTCGACATGATTCGGTCAGGAGAATTTATTCCGTATCACGAACCGATGATTCCACTTCTGTTCGCGATGCGAGGCCAATGGGGAGGGATCAATCATGTGGCAGCAGTACACGTGGATCAATGAGCCGAGAGCAACAGACGTACAGGAGAGACTCACCTTCCAAACAGAAGCCGACACCGACTTTTGGCGGAACACCCATTATGGGTTCAACCGGATGACGGCGCACGCCTTGGTGAAGGACATATCGGCCAAGCGCTTCACGTGCCAGGCAACGATTGAGATGAAGCCGAGCCATACATACGACCAGGCCGGCATTTTGTTGTATGCGAATGACGACCATTGGCTCAAGACGTCGGTCGAGTATATCCCGGATGGACCGTCACACCTTGGGGCCGTCGTCACGTCCTTTGGTTACTCGGATTGGTCGACGCGGGACTTTTCGAACGAAGAAGTGAACGGACCATTGACGTTCGAGCTCGTCTACACAGACGGTGATGTCGAGGTGTTCTTCGAATATGGGGACGGCAGGCGTGAACAACTAAGAATCGCCCATCTCCATGACGTGTCGACGTTACGCGTCGGACCGTACGCCTGTAGTCCGGATACGGAGGCGCTTGGATTCAAAGTCACGATTTCAGATTGGACAGTCATCGAAGAATTGACCTAATTCATAGGTTGATTCTTTTTTTCTTTATTTCATTTTCATTTTCATTTCACTTCAAGAAAATGGTTGAATCTAGGTAGACGAAAAAAATATAATAGAACTAACGAAAGCGCTTTCGGAAAACGCTTTCAATTTGGTGCGTAGCTTTAGAGTTGAGGCAGGGACGGTTTTCGTGTGTCTGCCTTCATTTATGTCAAAGGAGGGATTTTGATGAAGAAATGGGTAGCACTTGCTCTCGGTACCGGACTTGTCTTGTCAGCCGCACAAGGCGCATCTGCCGAAAAGCCAGAGAAAAAAGACAATACGAAATGGAAGCTCGTCTGGGCGGATGAGTTCAGCAAGAAAGAGATCGACCAGGCAAAATGGAATTTCGATACGGGGAACTGGTTGAAAGATAACGACGGTAATCCGGTCGCACCGGGTTGGGGAAACAATGAGAAGCAATTTTATACGGACAAAAACGAAAACGCTTTCGTAAAAGACGGCAAGCTCGTCATCCGCGCCAAACGGGAACAAACGATGGATGAACTCGGGACGTATGACTTTACTTCGGCGAAGCTGACGACGAAAGGCAAGTTCAGTAAAACATACGGTCGCTATGAGATGCGGGCAAAACTACCGACAGGGAAAGGCTTGTGGCCGGCGTTTTGGATGTTGCCGGAACAAGACCGGTACGGTGCCTGGGCATCGTCTGGCGAAATCGACATCATGGAATCATGGGGCAGCCAGCCTGACAAAGTCGCTGGGACGATTCACTATGGCGAGAACTGGCCGAACAACAAATATACAGGCAAAGATTATCACTTTGAAGAAGGTGACGGCATCAATCAATGGCATACATATGCCGTCGAGTGGGAGCCTGGCGAGTTGCGCTGGTACGTTGATGGAGAGCTCTATCAGACGCAAAACGACTGGTACTCGAAAGGGTTGAACCAGGCGACGAAGTACAGCTACCCAGCGCCGTTTGACCAAAACTTCTACCTCGTGATGAACTTGGCCGTCGGCGGTTGGTTTGACGGGGATGTCGATGCGACGACACCGTTCCCGGCCGAGATGGAAGTCGATTACGTTCGTGTCTTCGATTTGAAAAACCGCGATTACCGTGAAGCAGTCGAACCAGTCTATACGGACGAAGAAATCGTATTGCCGGACGGAGCGAAACAACCGTCTGAAGACGGAAACCTCGTCTACGACCAAGATTACACGGAGCCGATCACGACCGTGACGAACGGTTCGCAAGCGCTCAACCCGACGTACTGGAACTATGTGGCCTTGCCAGACTTTGGCGGCGTCGGGACGGTTGATGTCATCGAACAAGCAGGCTCACGCTTTGCTGATGTATCAATCACTCAAGCCGGCAGTCAGCCGTATTCGCACCAATTGATTCAAAACGTCTCGCTCGGTAAAGGCGGACACTATAAAGTGACGTTCGATGCGAGCGCCGATTCGGCCCGCTCGATCGCCGTGAAAATCGGCGGCGGACCAGACCGCGGTTACGCGAAATACTCGGATGAAGGTTCATTCGATTTGACGACAGACGTACAGACATATTCGATGACGTTTGATATGACGGAAGACACGGATCTCGCGGCGCGTCTCGAGTTCAACATGGGACTTAGCACGTCAGGCGTTCAAATCGGGAACGTCCGTGTCGAACAAGCCGAACGTGCAGCACTTGACCCGAACGCGACGAAACCAGCGCTCGGCGACGGGAACTTGGTCTACAACGGAACGTTTGACCAAGGCGCGATGGACCGCTTGACATACTGGCAGTTCGACCCGGGCGCAACGAAAGGGACGGCTACAGTTGACGAGAAGTTGCGTCACTTCAAGTTCGTGACGAACCCGAAAAAGGGCGAACCGGCAACGCTCGTCCAAAACGGGATTCAACTGACGGAAGGTCATGACTACGTGTTGCGCTTTAAAGCGAGAGCGGAACGCATCAAAGCACTTCAAGTCGGTTTGAATGGAGCGGACGGCAACGCGTATCTCCCGCTTCAAGACGTCGCGTTGACGCGCGAGTTTGAAACGATCGAGATCCCGTTCACGATGGGACAAGCGACGGACCTGTTGAGCCAGCTCCAGTTCGTACTCGGTTCGGCGAAAGGCTCAATTGAGCTTGACGACGTCAAACTGTTCGATGTGACACCGATCGCGATCGACCCGTCTCCGCTGAAGAACGGATCGTTCACGGACGGGTTGACACATTGGGGCTCTTACGTGCACTTCGATGCGCAAGCCGCGGTTGAAGCGGTGAACGAAGCCGCTCAAATCTCGATCGGGCAAGAAGGACAGGAACCTTGGAGCGTCTTGCTTGAGCAAGGCGGTCTTGAACTGCACCAGGGACAGACGTACGTCGTCCGTTTCGATGCTTCTTCGACAGTCGCGCGCAACATGGAAGTGACGGTCGAGAACGCGGCGTATACGCGTTACTTGAGCCAAATCGTTCAAGTCGGACCTGAGACGAAAACGTATGAGTTTGAGCTCACGATGGGTCAAACCGATATGACAGGATTGAAATTCTTGCTCGGACGCACGGACGGTTCACCGCTCGGTGCGCACGATGTGACGATTGATAATGTCAGTGTGACAACGAAATAATGTAAACAAGGAGCGTCTCGACATTTTCGAGGCGCTCCTTTCGCGTGTCATTGAACGTTTTTTCGACTGATCAGCCGGGCCGTGCGCAACAAGGAAGGCAGGAGCGTCCGTCGTTGCCGGAACGCCAAGTAGCGGCCTTCCCACGTCGGTTTGAACTTGTTCTTAAATTGCCTTAACCCACTGAACGGATAAATGTAGCTGATGTTCTCGAAGATGTCCGCCGCGATCCGCTCGGGCCAGTAAGCGAACGTATGCTCACCGACCGATGCGAGTGGGGCGACTCCGAGCCCGACATCGGCATATTCATTCTCCCGCGCCCACTCGATTACGTGAAGAATCAGTACTTCGATTGAGCCGGGCGGGGCGTCACAACACGAGCGCATTAAGTCAATCGATACGGTACCATGCCCGCGCAGCAGCGTGATGAAGGCGACAATTTGCCCATCGACGTCCTTCAGCAGCGCCGTCGGATAATGTGATAGGGACTGCTCGTTGAAAAATCCGAGCGAGAAGCCTTTCTCACTGCGATTACCGATCCATTCTTCGGAAATATCTTTTAACGAGGTGATGATCGCCTCGTTCGGTCGCGTGATCACGTCCACGGTAAAGCCTTTTTTTATGAACTGGTTGTTTAGGGAGCGCATGTTCGCGCGCTTTTTACCTGTCAGTGAGAACGTATCGACATTGATCGTCGCCTCTTCGCCAAGCTTGAAAAACGTGAAGCCAGCGTCATGCAGGCGCGGCATCCAGTTCGGTGTGGCTTGATAGAACAACGGGACATAGCCGAGATGGTCGGTCGCCTCAATGAACTGAATCAACAGCTCGGAGGCGGCACTCGTCTCACCTTGTATGTCTCCTAAAACGATTGCGTGATTACCAGATAACGCGAACAGCAGGCAGGCGTTGTCATCAGGGCCATAATAGACGCGCTTGTCATTCATGTAAGCCAAATCAAACGTGTGTGATGTCGCATGCGTCGTCTGGAACCGTTCAAAGCGCACCGGTTCGAACGCCTCACCAAGACGGGGACGTTTCAGACGGTTAAACAAGACAAACAGGACACTCAATAGCAGGCCTGATATCATGACAGCGCTCACGCTTAACAGGGCGGCTTGATCCGGTTCAAAGAAAATCGTGTCGCTTTGACTGAATGACTGGAGCAAAATCGCATGTGTCCCGACATATAGACTGACATACAACACGTTTCGGAAGAAGCGGCTGATGGTCAGGATCGAGCGATACCGCGTGTGCTGGTTTCGGGTCAGCCAAACGAACAAGGCAAATCCGACCACGACCAACGCTTCAAACAAATTGAACCCGCGTGCGAATATACCAAGCGTCGCGAAGAAGAACGACACAGCCGTGATCCACAGCACCCGTTTCGTGCGGATATACATGCCGTAGGTGCTCACTAACGTCAGGAGTCCGGCAACGAACAGACAAAGCGTCCCGACCCATTGCATCCAAGGGGCTGTCACATAAAGCGGGGCCACACTCGGGAGCAGCGTTTGAAACCAGAGGACGAGACTCGTCATCAAAGCGATCAGACTGCCGGCGATCCGACCGGTCTTGGCGAGTGTCCGCAACACGGTGCGCCAGACGACCGTCCCGATTTCATACGATGAGCCGATGATCGGTTTGTATTCGATTTGTTTGACGACCTGGTCCCCGAAGGCGATCGCGGCTAAAAACAAACCAATCATGAACGGGACGATGAAGTAGACGAACCGATAGACGATCAAGGACGACAACACAATCTCTTGGTTGATGCCGAGCTGCGTCATCCCGACCAAATACAATAGATCAAATGAGCCGGCTCCGCCTGGGACGAGTGAAACGACCCCAACGATTGTGGCGACGATGAATACGCCCAGCATACTAGCAACCGGGGCGTCCCCGCCGAGGAGATACAAGGCGTACAAGGCGACGAGTCCTGCTGTCACCCATTCCGCGAATGATGTGGCGATGTAGCCGAGTAACGTCGACCAGCTCAAGTTCGATCGTTTGCGGGTCATATAGATGTAAAGTGGCAAGACGGCTAGCGTTGCCAGCAATATGGGCCAAATCCACTGCTTCGTTGATATCAGCATTGTGGCCGGAAATAGGCCGGAGAGGACCCCGATCGACAGTAGAGACAGTCCGCTGATCAGCGTCGGTGTCATCCAACCGATAGCCCGGAGCAGTCGCAATGTATCCGTGTACGGACGATACAGCGAGGTCCTGAGCGCGATGCCGATGACGCCGCCGAACCCGAGCATGCCGTTCATCGAGTTGGTGATCCAAGCCGCACGAAGCAGCTTATGGACCGGGATATGAACGTTCAATGAGCGGAGTAAAAAGTAGTCGTATCCGGTCATCGTCAGGACGGCGAGCAAGCCAAGAAGGATCAAGCTGGATTGTTCGAATCCTGTCAGTTTTTCTAACGCCGAGAAGGCGGCTGCGAGCGATAAGTTTTGTAGTTCTTGCCCGCTCTGATAAAGAATCAGGCCAATCAATAGGAATGGAACCAACCATTTCAGCTGCTTCCAAGAAAGTCGTTTTTGCATCATGTCTTCTCCTTACGGCTACAAGCTTAGTGTTAGCATTACATGCTGTTTTGCATGTGAGGAATAGTGAGTCCTATAGTGTATACGACCCGAATTCGCACATCGATTCAAAAACATGAATAAGTCGCACATTGAGCCTAGTAAAAAAACATCAAACCCTCTATATTTGGTACACTAAAGGTGTCCTGTCTTGACGTCTTAATCGACGTAGTGAACTAGGACGATTCCCGTCACCTTAGGAGACAATTTGGAGGATACTATGATTAAATTACTAGCCGACTCAACTTGCGATTTATCAGACGACATTTTAGCAAAATATGATATCGGTGTAGCTCCGCTCATCATCACGATGAACAATAAGTCGTATGAAGACCGCGTCGATATTCAGCCCGATGAGTTTTACGGAATGTTGGAAGCGCTACCGGAATTTCCGACGACGGCGATGCCGAGCCCGGCGACGTTTTTGAAGCTGATGGAAGATGCCGTCACGGCCGGCCATCACGAAATTTTATGTATCTGCATGTCGAGTGGGACGAGTGGTTCGTATCAATCGGCCGTGCTCGGCAAAGAATATTTTGAAGAGGCGCATCCGGATTCGACGGTGAAGATTCATATCGTCGATTCCCGTTCGATGAGCCACGGCAGCGGTTGGTTACTTATGAAGAGCGCACAGATGCGTGAAGCGGGTGCGACGTTCGAGGAACTCGTCGACTTCAATGAGGCGTATAAGATGAAAGTGAAACACTTCTTGTCGGTCGACGACTTGGATCATTTGATCAAGAGTGGCCGCATCTCGAACGCGAGCGCGATCATCGGCAAGCTGTTGATGGTCAAGCCGATCATGAGCATGAAGAACGGGAAAGGTGCCATCGTCGCCAAAGAACGCGGAACTCGGAAAGTGCTCAAGCACTACACGGACGAGTTCATTAAACGCTACGACAAAGACATCACGAACTTCATCATCATCGGTTATACATCGGACCAGAAAATCGCTGAGAACTTGAAAGTGAAAATCCAAGCCGAATCGGACTTCGAAGGTGAGATTTATCTGATGCAGATGGGTGTCTCGGTCGGGACGCACGTCGGTCTAGGTGCGATCTCGATGTTCTTTGTGGAAAAGTGAAGCAGTGAAGCCGTCTCGTGATGAGACGGCTTTTTCTGTGGATAACGTTATCCACAGGCAGGGTCCGACCAGACGCGTTTGACTGAAAAAAAGTTATCCACAATTTCCAACTGATAGACGTCCGGATTACTAAGATTCCGCCACGTCTCGAAATCAAACTGGTTATCCATATGTTGTAACAAGAGCGCGAGCAGATTGCCGTGCGTCACGAGAATCGTCGAACTGTTTGTTTGAGCGACGACGTCCAAAATCCGAGCAGTTGCGTCTAGGCCCGATTCAGCTTCGGGTAACTTGAACGAAGGGTCGTCGAACGAGTGGCGGAGTAGGTCGAACCAATCAGCCCGTGGTTCGAGCGAGAGGATGCGCTCACGAAGCTTCGGTTCCTGTTCAATCGTTAAGTTCCGCTCGTTAGCGACAGGTGTGATTGAAGCGACGGCCCGGACGTAATCGCTTGAGATGATGCGCTCGATCGAGATGTCTTGAAAGAAAGCAGAAAGGTCGAGCGCTTGCTGTTCACCGGCTTCCGTGAGCGGAGCGTCCGGCTCTTGACCGGTGGCCGAACAGTGACGGACGAGGTAGATGGTTGGCATAGTGGATTCTCCTTGATCATTTTTGATGAGAAGATAATAATGAAATATATGTAAAACGATTTCATGTAATAGGAATTATTTCAATTTATTATAATTCAAGATGGAGGATTAAATGAGCCATTTTACAGACCAATTAAAAAATTCATTGGAAAAAGGGTTTCTTGATAAGAATCATCATCATATCAGCCCATTTAAACCAGAGCTACTCGTCAATGAGAAGAGCAAGCGGCAAGACGTCTTAACTTCTTTGACGGATGAGTTAAAAGTATGTCGGTCCTTTTTATTTTCTGTCGCATTCATCACCGAATCGGGGTTAGCGACACTAAAATCGACGCTCTTCGACTTACATGAAAAAGGAATTCGCGGAAAAATCATGACCTCGACGTATCAATTCTTCAACCAACCAAAAGTCTTTAAAGAACTACTTAAGCTTCAAAACGTTGAGGTCCGCATCGCCGAAGTTGAGGCGTTTCATTCAAAAGGTTACATTTTTCAGCATAATGAATACTACTCATTAATTGTTGGAAGTTCCAATCTGACGTCTGGAGCGTTAAAAACGAATTATGAATGGAATGTAAAATTGACATCTCATGAGAATGGGGAAATTGTTGAACACTTTTTACTACAATTTGAGGACATGTGGAATGAGTCGATTCCGCTGACGGCAGAATGGATTACGGCGTATGAACGAGTCTATCGTCCGATCTTCGGTGATCGGGTTGCCGAGTTTCCAAGTCGGTATGATGTGAATCGAATCGAAGACGCGTTACGAGTAGAGCCGAATTCGATGCAGCTCGCTGCCTTAAACGGAATCGAAGCAGTTCGTGCCCAAGGAAATCAGCGTGCCCTCGTCGTTTCCGCTACAGGTACAGGAAAAACATATTTAGCCGCTTTTGATGTACGCCGTTATCATCCGAATAGAATGCTGTTCGTCGTTCACCGAGAGCAAATTCTTCAAAAAGCAAAAGCAGATTTTCAAAGAGTAATTGGCGGGAAAGACGAAGACTTTGGTATCCTTTCGGGTTCAAGCCGAGCAACGAATGCTAAATATATGTTCGCAACGATTCAAACGATTTCAAAACAAGAGACGTTGAATCAATTTGACCCGGATACGTTTGACTATATTTTGATTGATGAAAGTCATCGCGCCGGTGCGAATACGTATCAACGAATGATTGAGTATTTTACACCGCGATTTTTACTTGGTATGACGGCAACTCCTGAGCGTTCGGACGGATATGACTTGTTTAAACTGTTTGACTACAACATTGCGTATGAAATCCGATTACAAGAAGCGCTTGAAGAAGATATGCTGTGCCCGTTTCATTATTTTGGGGTGACAGACCTTGCGGTGAGTGGAAATCAAGTTGAAATGGATATGTTTAATCAACTCGTTTCATTAGAGCGAGTTACACGAATTGTGGAAAAAATTGATTACTACGGATTTTCTGGAGAACGTTTGTGCGGATTGATGTTTTGTAGTTCAAAACGAGAGGCAAAACGATTATCTGAAGAATTGAATCGGCGTGGATTTAGAACTTGTGCATTAACTGGAGATGATTCACAAGAGAAACGGCGACTTGAAGTTGCGAATCTTGAAGAAGGGCGCTTAGATTATATTCTGACAGTTGATATCTTCAACGAAGGAATTGATATTCCAAGTATTAACCAAGTCGTTATGCTTCGTCAGACAGAGTCGAGTATTGTTTTTGTTCAACAGTTAGGACGAGGATTGCGCAAACATGACTCGAAACGGTATGTCACAGTAATCGATTTCATCGCAAACTATAAAAATAACTATTTAATTCCGGTTGCTTTATCGGATGACCATTCTCAAAATAAAGATTCGATTCGACGGAAAGTGATTGATCGTAGTTATATGTCTGGAACATCGACAATCAATTTTGAAGCAATTGCAAAAGAACGTATTTATGAATCGATTAACCAAGCAAGATTAACGGATTTAAAAGTATTGAAGGAAGCCTATCAAAACTTAAAGAACCGTTTAGGCCGTACACCAATGCTTCTTGATTTCATCGAAAATCATTCGATGGATCCAATTGTCGTGGGAACGAAAAAGGGGCACTATGGAGAACTGTTAAATACAGTAGAGCGTGATCTTCCGAATCTTCCACATTCTCATTCGCAAGTATTATTGATGGTGACTCAAGAGTTATTATCAGGGAAACGAGTTCATGAAGTTTTGTTGTTACAAGCACTTCTACACCGGAAGACAGTGACAAAACAAGAGTTTATGAACTTGCTACTTGAACAAGGCGTTCGTTGTGATGAAGCAACGTTGCAATCTTTAGAGAATGTATTATCGTTAGGCTTTTTCAAAGATGCAGATCAATTGAAATACGGAGGTCACCCGCTCATTACATTGGAAAATGAAGCGTATCAGTTGTCTTCGCACGTACAGTCGCTATTAACAAATGAATGGTTCTACCGCTTGTTTAACGACGTGTTACAGTCTTCGCTCGCAAGAAGTGAGCGTTACGATCAAACTAAACCTTTGACAAGACTTGAGAAATATACGAGAAAAGATGCGTGCCGGCTTTTGAACTGGGATAAAGAAGAGCAATCAACGATATACGGCTACAAAGTTAAACATCAAACGTGTCCGATTTTTGTAACGTATCATAAAGGTGAAGACGTGGAAGCAAGTGTGAACTATGGAGATACATTTATCAATCCTGAAGTATTCCATTGGTTTACGAGAAGTCGCAGAACAACTAAGTCAGAAGAAGTTATTAAAATTGTAAATTCGAAACAGCGAGACATCGACGTTCATCTGTTTGTGAAGAAAGATGACGATGAAGGTGGAGATTTCTACTACTTAGGAGAAGTGACCCCGGATCTGGAATCAGTTCAAGATACGACAATGCTGAATCAAGATGGACAGGAATTGCCCGTAGTAACGATGAATTTACTTTTACAGGAAAGCGTCGATCAACAAATCTACGACTACCTTCATGAACAAACGCATTGAAAAAAGCCGAGACGTGTTTTTTACACGTTCTCGGCTTTCGTCGTTTGATTGATGACGTCATTTACGGCAGGGATATCTGCTGGCGCCCAGACGAGGGAATGTAAGTTTTCTCGTTTCAACCAGATCAAAGCGTCATGTTCCGTTGCAACCGGAGTGCCTGACTTCAATTCAGCACGCAGTGAAATTAATTGAATGATAAACGTCTCATATTCATGAACGTGTTCATTAATCACTTCATGTGCTGTGATTTCACAGTTTAACTCTTCAAGAATTTCTCGCTCAAGTGCTTCTTGTAGATTTTCACCAGCTTCGACTTTCCCACCAGGAAACTCCCACATATTTGAGATAAGCATATCGGTTGAGCGAAGTGCGCACAAAATCTCTTGGTTCTCATTTTCGATTACAGCTGCTACAACTTTTACTTTTTTTTTCATACTTCTGACCTCGCTCTGTTCGTTTAGTTGCCTTCATCATACCATTCGAAACAAAGTGTGACGTCGGCGATTTCCGAAGTGTAAACTCGATAAAAAGTTTCATCTCTATTTTCACTACTTAACCCTTATCTTTCATCACAAAAGCGTTATAATCAGTATAACGATTACAAAGAAACGATCGGCGAATGGGGATTTACTGAATCGTTTCATACACAAATCCAGGGGAGAAGGATGGGGTTTTCATGAGCAGTGTCCAAAAGAGAACAGACGTCATTTTGATTGGTGCGGGAATTATGAGCGCGACGCTCGGGTCGCTCTTTAAAGAGCTCGTACCGGAGTGGGAAGTCAAAGTGTTCGAGAAGCTCGCAAGCGCAGGGGAAGAGAGCTCGAACGAGTGGAATAACGCAGGAACGGGGCATGCCGCCCTCTGCGAGTTGAACTATACGACCGAGAATTCGGACGGCACGCTCGACATCTCAAAAGCGATTAACGTCAACGAGCAGTTCCAAATCTCGCGCCAGTTTTGGGCGCATCTAGTGAACAAAGGATTGATCCAACAACCGGAAGACTTTATCCGCTCGATCCCACATATGAGCATGGTCCAAGGGGAGAAAGATATCCGGTTCTTGAAGAAACGTTTGGAAGCGCTAACAAATAATCCGTTGTTCGATGGTATGGTCTTATCGGACGATCCGGAGCAGTTGCGCGAATGGATGCCGATCGTCATGGAAGGTCGCACGATCGATGAGCCGATTGCCGCGACGAAAATTGACTCAGGGACGGACGTCAACTTTGGCGCGCTGACGCGGGTGCTGTTTGACCATTTGACGAATCATGATGTCGAGGTCAACTACAAGCATAGCGTCGAGGACTTGACACGGTTGCCAGACGGGCTATGGGAAGTGAAAGTGAAGGACATCGAGGCGAATACGATCGAGACGCATACGGCGCCGTTCCTCTTTATCGGCGGCGGTGGCGGCAGCTTGCCGTTGTTGCAAAAGACGGGTATCCCGGAGTCGAAGCATATCGGCGGATTCCCGGTGAGCGGGTTGTTCCTCGTCTGTAAAAACCGTGACGTCATCGAGCAGCACCACGCCAAAGTATACGGCAAGGCGAAAGTCGGCGCGCCGCCGATGTCGGTGCCGCATCTTGATACACGTTACATCGATGGACGGAAAGAGCTCTTGTTCGGACCGTTCGCCGGCTTTACGCCGAAGTTCTTGAAGACAGGCTCGAACCTCGACCTCATCCAATCGGTCAAACCGTACAACGTCGTGACGATGCTTGCGGCCGGGGCGAAAGAGATGCCGCTCACGAAATATTTGATCGAGCAAGTGCTCTTGTCGCACGACAAGCGGATGGACGAGCTCCGTGAGTTCATCCCGACCGCGAAAAACGAGGATTGGGAAATCGTCGCCGCTGGTCAGCGTGTGCAAGTCATCAAAGACACGCCAGCAGGCAAAGGCACGCTCCAATTCGGGACAGAAGTCGTCAGTGCGGAAGACGGTTCGGTCGCGGCGCTCCTCGGTGCGTCACCCGGTGCGTCGACTGCCGTCCACGTCATGTTGAAAGTGCTCGAGCAGTGCTTCCCTGAGCAGTTGCCGGAATGGGAGCCGAAGATCAAGGCGATGGTGCCATCGTACGGCGTCTCGCTCTCAGACCATCCTGAGCTGTTCAAGACGATCCACGAATCGACGGCAATGGCGCTCGGCTTGAAAGAAAAGGGTGTCGTGCACAATTGAATCGGTTGAAGCGAGAATGCGAAAATATTCTCGCTTTTTCTTTTGAATTGCAACATTAAAAACCATATATTGGTTATAAATAAAAGGTGAATACCATCATGTAGGAGGTAGAGGATGGATAAAATCAAGCTTACACAGTGGGAAAGAAAAAAGTATGGTGCTTATCTCGAACACCTGCGAAAATATCCGGACAGTTACGAGTATTGTGTCCTCCCTCATTACGAAGACTATATGGAGACGGCGAAGACGGAATGCGTCCAAATGGGTGATTGCTATGCTGTCCTGATGAAACAAGGGGATCATTATGTTTTGGTCGCCATATTGTTTGATGTCGAGTCGGAAGTCACAGAAATATTGGAGTGGCTAGATCATACAGAAGTCCGGTGCCTTACGCCAACAACGGAGACAGTGATCGTTCGAGACGCATCCGAGATCTTGGATGAAGTAAAGTTCAAAGGGCAGCCGCTTTTGCTGATTGAGAAAGGGACTCAAACATTTTTGATTGATCCAGAAGACTTGAACGAAGTGACGGAAGCTTATGACCAGTACAACAAGATTAACAATACAGGATTAGCTGAAGATGTGACTTTACAGACTGATTGAGAGGAGACCGGGGCATGTGTTCAGTTGAAGTGTTAAAAAGTTGGGTCGAACGTGCGCCCCATCCCTACTATTTCCGACCGTTCGTCAGTAAATCCCCGAGTTCAAAAGGCAACGTCTTCATCGTTGGCATCAATCCAGCGACGCCGATGCATAAGGACGACTTTGCAAGTGCTGAAGAGTATATCGATACATTTTGTCATCGAGAGCAGTTTTTGGAGCGCGTGAAGATGATTCGCCGTTCGCAAGGGAAGACGGACTTATCACGCACGCGGATCGGCTTGAATAAATTTGTCGAAGATTTAGAGCTGAGGGCGAATGGAGAAGTTGAAGTGATTGAGACGAATATGAACGCCTATCCGACGAGACGAGCGAAAGATTTGCTTAGCGTAAATCCTGACTTGATTCAGTATGGGAATCGAGTGTTCCGAGAATTGTTATTCACCTATCGACCGAAAGTAATTATTGTCCATAGCAAACAGGCACTCGGCGAACTGCTCGATTTGCTTGAAGAGGAGCACATGGTTCCACGTCAGACTTTCAATCGAAACCTTCGACTCTGCGACTGGATTGCAAAAGGCCCGATTCCATTTACATACCGTGACGGTGGAATCGGGACGGTGCTATGCTCGAAGCATTTTATGTACCACGGGAACTTAGGGATGAGCTTCCAACCGTTGAAGGAACAAGTGTTACAGGCGTTCAAACAATAAAAAAAGACCGCTTCATATAGAAGGGTCCAATCAAGTGGCGGCAACAGGTTCAGCGCTCAAATAAGCGGCAATCTGTTGATCGATGACTTCTTCCGACAAATGAAGCGCGAGTGAAAGTTCTTTCACAAGAATCGTTTTAGCGTTTTCTAAAATCTTACGATCCTGTTCATATAACTTTTTGTTCAACGAAACTGCTTCGGTTTGTCTCCGAGCAAGCGTGTTGATGACTTGAGCGATATCGTGACGGTTGCCCGAATGAACGACATGCAAGAATTCGCGGTTCCGGTTATTCGGATGGGGATTCCATTCGACACCAGGAGAGCGGAACGATTCGAGGATCTCTTTTGCTTCTTTAGCTTCCAAGAGTGTCAACATCATGACTTTGTCACTATCGACCGGAATACTGATCTGTAGCTTCTGCGCGTTGTTGATTGGATGGAGCGTATAGTACGACTTCGTCTCACCTGCGACCGTCATATCGGAAATTTCGTCAATGCGACAAACTCCGTGGGTCGAATAGATGATTAAATCATCAATTTTGAACAAATCGATCACCTCTTCCTAATATCCATTATAGAGGTAATTGATGTAAATTGTCAACCCGGTTGACATTGAAGGCCGCACAGACGGAAAAAACCTCTTCTTATGATGAGAAGAGATCACAGTTTCCAGTCGGTTTGGAGCAACGTCTGCAATTGATTAAACGCATCGTCGCCAAGTGTCGTGGCAATTTTTTGTTCGAGATCGGCTTTTAGCGCCTCGTTTTGTTCATAACAGCGGATACCGAGGTCGGTCAGCTGAATGCATTTGTCTTTTCGGCTCGTCGGGTGGTCGGTCACCGTGACGAGCTCTTTTGTCTTCAAGTTCTTGATCAGTTTATGGATCGCCTGGCGTGACACATGGACGTTCCGTGTCACTTCGGAGATGGTCGGATTCTTTCGGTAGATGCGGGCGAGGATGTACCATTCCGAGTTGGAGATGTAAATATCATGTTGTTCGTTCCATGCCCGTTCGCTAATGCGTCGGATTTGATCGTGGCGCTCACCGAGCAAATCCAAAAGGTGCGTTGGCGTAAGTTGTTCGTATGGAGTCAAATTGGTCACTCCTATTCTGTTTTGTCGTTCCTAACTATACAAAAGCGGATAGGGCGCGTCAATGCGCTAGTATCTCAAGTTCAACTGAACAGATGATCATGTCATACGATGACCCGGTTTAGACGCCAGTAAAAAAACGAGACCAAATGGCCTCGTTTTTTTACTGGCATTCTTTATTTTTGAAATCGATGACCATTCGTCCTTGAATTTTACCTTGTTCCATCTCTTCGAAAATATCTTGGACTTCGTGGAGGCAACGTTTCTGGACGACCGGTACGACTTTTCCTTCGGCCCCGAACTGGAAAGCCTCTTCTAAGTCTTTACGTGTACCGACGAGTGATCCGACGACTTCGATGCCATCGAGGACGAGACGTGGGATATTCAAATCCATTGTTTCAGACGGAAGTCCGACCGCGACAACTTTTCCACACGCTCTTACAGCGTCGACCGCAGAGTTGAAGGCTACTTTTGAAACGGCCGTGACGACCGCTGCATGTGCGCCCCCGAGTTGCTCTTGGATGATTTTGTCCGCAGCGCCCTCTGTCACTGGATTGATGATCATATCGGCGCCGCTGTCTTTAGCGAGTTTGAGTTTGTCGTCATTGATGTCGACTGCGACGACGTACGCATTGAACACGTGTTTGGCGTACTGAATTGCCAGGTTACCAAGACCACCGCATCCGTAGATGACAACGATTTGACCTGGCTTCACATCAGCCACTTTAATGGCTTTATACGTCGTGACACCGGCACACGTGATACTCGAAGCTTGTGCCGGATCGAGTCCGTCTGGTACTTTGACAGTGAAATCGGCCATTACGATACTTTGCTCGGCCATCCCGCCATCAACGCTATATCCAGCGTTTTGTACGTGGCGGCAGAACGTTTCGCGTCCAGTCGTACAGTACTCACAACGCCCGCAGGCATGATACATCCAGGCGATACTGACGCGGTCTCCGACTTTCAAACTCGTTACGTCGTCAGCAATTTTTGAAACGATCCCGATGCCTTCGTGTCCGAGTACGCGGCCTTGGACATCACCGAAATCTCCCGCGGCAACGTGTAGGTCTGTGTGACATACGCCACAATACTCGACGTCGACAAGCGCCTCTCCAGAATTTAGTGGGCGCAACTCCTTTTCAACCACTTCGATATTCGCTTTGTTAGATGAATTGACTACGACTGCTTTCACTTTATCCCACGCTCCCCATCCTAATTATAGGTGATTAAAGATATGTAATTACCAAACTGACAAGAAAAGAATAGCATAAAAAAGGGAATGAAAACGCTTAACTAAAGGCGAAGTCTTGTCGCTTTCATGAACTTTTTTCACATAATGATTTTGGGGAACAGGATAAGACAGAACACGAAAGGAGGATGAATCGTGCCGACACGAACCGACCTGTTTCAAGCCTATAAACAGAAAATCATTGAGCTTCCTGACATGGACGAAGCGACGTTGAAGAGCGAGACGTTCCTTCTTGAGGAAGACCCGAAGAAGCAATTGACCATTTATTATGCCCCGTTCGAATACATCAATCCGAACGCTAAAGTCGTCATTGCTGGCATCACGCCGGGTCTCTATCAAATGCGACAGTCGTTCGAGGCGATCCGCGACTTGGCTGACGCTTCGGATGAAGCAGCGCTCCAGGCCGTCAAACAGCGCGGCAGCTTCTCAGGGCCGATCCGCAAGAACTTGGTGACTATGCTCGACGACTTGGACTTGCATCACCATCTCCAGATCGAGTCGACGCTCGACTTGTTCGGTGAGGCGAACCATCTCGTGCAGAACACCGCTGTGTTGCCTTATCCGGTTTTTTATAAAGGAAAGAACTATAACGGTTCGAGTCCGGACATGTTAAGAACGGAGCTGTTCCGTTCATACGTCGAGGGCAGTTTCGCCGACGAGATGGCCGTCCTCGAAGATGCGCTCATTTTACCGATGGGTGTCAACGTGCGTCGGGCCGTCGAGACGCTCGTCGCCCGAGGGCTCATCGCACCAGAACGTGTCGTGAGCGGGTTTCCGCATCCGTCAGGCGGAAACGGACACCGACATCGTATCTTCGCTGAGAACCGTGATGCGATGCGGTCTCATATCGCCGACCATTTCAAGCGGCACCCGATTTAAATGCACAAAAGGCAGAAAGCGTGATTGCGCTTTCTGCCTTTTTGAATGTTACATATATAATACGTAAATCATCATAACCGAGACAACAAGGAAGAGGAGGCTCATGACTCCTCCGGCCTTCATATAGTCCGCGTTGCGGTAACCACCCGGTCCCATGATGAAGGCGTTGACTTGATGGGTCGGTAAAATGAACGAGTTCGAAGCTGATACCGCGACAAGTAGCGCAAGACCGATCGGATCGATGTTGAACGTATCGGCCATCATCAGAACGAGCGGGACGAGCAAGACGGTCGCTGCCACGTTTGACATGAAGAGTGAGAAGAACATCGTGATGATCCCGATGATGAATAGAATTGCGAGCGTGCTCCACCCGCCAACGAGATTGACGATGGCATCCGCCGTATAAGCGGCAGCGCCACTCTTTTCAAAGGCTATACCGAGCGGGATGAGCCCGGCTAGTAAGAACACGGTCTTCCAGTCAATGGCTGGGTAAATCTCATCTTTCGGGATGACACCGAGTAAAATCATCAGCAGAGCTCCCGTAAAGAAGCTGAGCGACAGTGGAAAACCGAGAAAGACGAGACCGAGGGCGACGATGATTGAAAACAAGGCTGGTTTTTTCTTGTTCTGCTGCGGAGTGAGTTCGGGTGCTTTCACATCGCTTAAAATCGCGACTTCGCGACCGTTCCGCAAATTGATCAAATCTTTCCAGCTGCCGTAGACGACGAGTTGCATGCCGGCTTCGAACGGGACGTTTTCCAGTTTTGTCTGCGTACCGTCGCTTCCGACGATGGCAAGCGGCTCAAGTCGGAAATTTTTCCTGAAGCCAATATCGCGGAGCGTCTTCCCGATGAACGGCGACGTCGGCGGGATGATGATCTCAGCGAACCCGCTCTCGTCTTCATTTTCAAGCGAAGCGAAGTATTCAAGTTCAGGTTTGATGGTCAGTTCATAATCGGCCGCGAAGCGATTGATCGCCTCGTCCGTTCCGAGGATGGCGAGCGTCTGCCCGATGGCGAGGCGAGTCTTGCGCCAAGGGCCATAGACGTGGCTCTCACCTTCGCGAAGTGCGAGAATGTTGATCCCATACGTCGACCAAATATCGAGTTGTTCAATCGTTTGTCCGGCAAGGCGAGCGTTGACGTCGAGCTCATGGATGTCGGTCGTCAATTGATGCGTTTCTTCCATGAAAGAAGCACTCGTCGTCTGCGTTTCCCCGGACGCTTTCGGCAAGACGAGGCCGCCCGCGAAGTAGAAGTAGAGGATGCCGGTCGCGAGCAAAACGAGACCGATTGGTGTGACAGCGAACAAGTTTAAAGCGTCAAACCCGGACTCGGTCAACAAGTCGTTCAAGATGATGAGCGGGCCCGAAGCGACCATCGTCAGTGTGCCCCCGAGAATGGCGGCAAACCCCATCGGCATGATCAGCTTGGAAGCCGGGATGTTGGCATTTTTACTGATCCGCTTCAAGGCCGGTAAAAATAAGGCGGCCGCACCGATGTTTTGCATGAACGCCGAGATGAGTCCTACGGTTGTCGATGTCGTTGCCATGACGTTCTTTTCTTTGACCCCGACTCGTTTCGTGATAAATTCTGCGACGACGGTCATGATGCCGGAACGTTCGACACCGTAACCGATCAACATAACCCCGATGACAGAAATGACAGCGTTTGACGCGAATCCAGAAAATGCCTCATTAGCCGTGATGACCCCGGTCCATGGCAAGATGACCATGATCAAGACGGCGACGAGGTCGGTCCGGAGTTTATCGGTGACGAATAAGACGATCGCTAGCGCCAAGACAGCGAAGGTCAATAATATTTCGGTAGTCATTCATATACCCCCTATGGTATTTATTAATTTTATTATAAGTGTCTAGAAGGCGGAAAGTGAAGTAAAACGTACTTCAAGCTCAGACCGAACCATTATGACGAGCCGCCTCAACTGACAATCGTCCTTTAGTTCGCTAAAATGGAGAACGGTTATCATTCCACTTTTCCAGTATGAAAGAAAGGGACGGTCTATGATCACGTTAACGAATGTAAGCAAACAGTTTGGTCGTGACGAGGCGGTCCGTGACGTCTCGCTTCAGATTGAACGAGGCGAGGTATACGGTATCATCGGTGCGAGCGGTGCCGGCAAGTCGACGCTGCTGCGCCTGATGAACTTGCTCGAGACGCCGGACGCAGGGACGGTCACGGTCGATGGGAACGAACTGACGAGTCTATCGAGCCGGCAACTCCGCGAACAGCGACACGTCATCGGGATGATCTTTCAACAGTTCAACCTCGTCGGCAACAAGACGGTATATGACAACGTGGTCGCCCCGCTCAAACTGGCCGGGCGACCAAAAGCGCAGCACGAGGAACGGGTGCTCGAATGCCTCCGCTTCGTCGGGCTCGAGTCGTTCAAGGACAAGTACCCGGCCCAGCTGAGTGGCGGGCAAAAGCAACGCGTCGCCATCGCCCGGGCGCTCGCGAACGAACCGCACGTCTTGTTGTGTGACGAGCCGACTTCGTCGCTCGACCCGAACACGACGGCCGAGATCCTCGGCGTGCTGAAGTCGATCAACGAGGCGCTCGGTGTCACGATCGTCATCGTCACCCACGAGATGGACGTCATCAAGCAAGTGTGTGACCGCGTGACCGTCATGGCGGACGGCTCGGTGTATGAGACGCTCGATCTCGTCCCGCGTGGTGTCCCGGAAATCGACAATAATCCGGCCTGGTTCGTCAATGAGTTGCGAAAGGCGGGTGAGCCGTATGCCTGACGTGCTCGTTCAATATCAGACCGAGATTTGGCGCTCGATCGGTGAGACGTTCATCATGGTCGGCGTTTCGATCCTCGCCGCCGTCCTCGTCGGCTTACCGCTCGGGACGTGGCTCTACTTGTCCCGGAAAGGGCAGTTGCTCGAGAATCGGGCCGTCTTCTCGGTGCTCAACTTGGTCGTCAACATCGTCCGCTCGTTCCCGTTCCTGCTCCTCGTCGTGTTTTTGATTCCATTTACGCGGCTCATCATCGGAACGGCGCTCGGGACGGCGGCAGCGACCGTGCCACTCGCGATCATCGCCATCGCCCACTACTCTCGTCTCGTCGAGCAGTCGCTCCTAGACGTCCCACGCGGCGTCGTCGAGGCGGCCGTATCGATGGGGGCGTCGATCAAAGACGTCATCTTCAAATTCTTATACGTCGAGGCCCGGTCCGGACTCGTCCTCGGGCTGACGACGTCGATCATCAGCTTCATCTCGTACTCGACCATCATGGGGGTGGTCGGGGGCGGCGGCATCGGCGACTTCGCCATCCGCTACGGCTATCAACAGTTCAAGACGGAGCTGATGCTGTACATGATCTTCATCATGCTCGTCTTCGTCCAGCTGATTCAGTTCACCGGTACGACGGTGGCCCGGGTCATCGATAAACGCTAATCACCTACAGAAAGAAGGAAAATCAATGAAAAAATTAATGGCACTCTTCGCCTCACTCACACTCGTCCTCGCGGCGTGTGGAACTGACAACGAAACAACGACGGAAGCACCGACGAACGAGCCGCAGACGCTCAAAGTCGCCTCGCTCATCCCACCGATGACCGACATGCTCGAGATTGCGAAAGACCAGCTCGCGGAAGACAATATCGAACTCGAAATCGTCGTCCTCGGCGACAACGTGCAACCGAACACGGCGCTCGCGGCGAAAGAAGTCGATGCGAACTTCTTCCAGCACGTCCCGTACATGGAAGAGTTCAACCGCAGCAATGACGCCAACCTCGTCCCGATCGAACCGATCTATTTCGCCAACTACGGCGTCTACTCGAAAGAGTACGACAACATCGACGACATCCCAGAAGGTGCGACGATCGCGATCGCGAACGACGTCTCGAACATCGACCGCTCACTCTCGCTCCTCGCACAACACGACGTGATCAAACTTGGGGAGAAGACCGGTTCGTATTACACGCAAGCGGACATCACGGACAACCCGAAAAACCTCAAGTTTGAAGAAGTCGACCTTCTCATGCTCGCGCGTGCCTATGACGACGTCGACGCGGTCCTCATGACGCCGGCGTACGCGGCACCGCTCAACCTGACACCGAAGAGCGACGCGCTCTTGACGGAAGGGGTCGAGAACGACTTCGCCATCACGCTCGTCGCCCGTGAAGACAACAAGGACGACGAAGCAATCCAGAAACTCGGTGAAGCGCTCACGAGCGACGAAGTCCGTGCGTTCTTAGAAGAGAATTACGACGAAACGGCGATCCCGGCGTTTTAACGAAAAAAAATGAGCCCATGCGGCTCATTTTTTTTTAGAATTCTTCGTATTCTCTCGGGTCTTGGTTGTCGATGCGGCCATCCGGTTTCGTCAACGCATTGATGGTCTCCATCTCGTCCTCGGTCAACTCGAAGTTGAAGACGTTGAGATTTTCTTGTTGGTGCAGCTCACTCGACGAACGCGGGAGCGGGATGACGCCAAGCTGGATGTGCCAACGCAGGATGACTTGCGACACCGTCTTACCTTTTTGGTTGGCGAGCTCGGTGATCGTCTCGTCATGGATGACGGTCCGGGCCCGGCTGAGCGGACTCCACGCCTCGGTGATGATGCCACGCTCTTTGTCGGCTTGACGTTGCTCGACTTGGGAGAAGTAGGGATGGAGCTCGATTTGGTTGATGACTGGTGTCTCACCCGTCTCTTCGATTAAGCGGTCGAGATGCTCGGGCATAAAGTTCGAGACGCCGATTGAGCGGATCCATCCGTTCTTTTTCGCTTGGATGAGCGCGCGCCATGCCTCGACGTATTTATCTTGCTTCGGGTTCGGCCAGTGGAGTAAAAATAAGTCCCAATAGTCGAGGTTGGCCCGGTAGAGCGACTCTTGAATCATATTGAGGGCCTCATCATAATCGAAATATTGACCACGCAGTTTCGACGTCAAAAATAACTGCTCACGCGGGATACCGGACTGGCGGACTGCTTCCCCGAGCGCGCCTTCGTTGTCGTAGCGAATCGCTGAGTCGATGAGACGATAACCGTTACGGATCGCGCTCGTGATGGCGTCGACACCGGTCTCGCCTCGTAAGAAGACGGTGCCGAGTCCGATAGCTGGAATCTCGTAACCGTCGTGTAGTTTGATGGTCGGAATGTTCATAAAATGCCTCCTCCGTGGAAATACGTTCTCTTCTCGGCTATTCCACTTTCCTGGGGAATGAAACGTTTGAATGCGAGATGAGTATTTCAATTAAGGACGAAACGCTTTATAACATCCTTCAATCAAATCGATGAGACAGACGACGACGACAGTCAGCACTATGCTCCATACACCCCATTGTGTGAGTGTCGTGAGAGCGACGCTGGTTCGTTCGGCTAGGAGAGCGAGAGCTTCCGATGAAATGAGCTCTGGTTGCAGCAGAATCAGTGCCGTCACTCCAATCCATAGAACGTTCAAGGCCACATTCCATAGGGCGAGCGGTTTCGTCCAATAGCGCACAATCCACTTATAAACTCCAATTCCGATGTCAAAGACGGCTAGCGCAATTACGAACGGGAAAAATCGATCCAATATTTCTGGGTTAATGAGGGGGAATGTCTCTCCGTCAATTGATAAGCGGATCCATTGATCAGTGTTCACATAGAGCATCAGCAAGACAACGACCATAACAAAATCAAATACGATTGAACTGAGGGGGATGAACTTTGTACGTGGTTTTACGTTCTTTAATTTTTCTGGTGACCATTTCGATAAAGGGACATCTCCTTCTGGGGAAGCCCGCTCGATGATAAAGAAGACAAGCGTAATCCAGAAGAAAGTCTGAATCACGACTTCGAAGATTGCAGAGCTGATTTGAACCAGTCCTTGGATGATGAATTGTACCCATGATGATTCAACATTCGCATCAGCAAGATAAGCGATAGTTGCGAGAATAATCGAGAGTGTGATAGCAATTGGCAAGACGGTCTTCAAAATACTCACATAGCCTGGGAATAGGGCTGGACCAATTAAATGGAGCGGGCGATTGGCATACCGTGCGGCCAGTATGCTCGGGTCACCTAACTGACGGAGGGCCTCCAAGAGAGCTTTCTCGGACGGGTCGTCTCCCGTCATATCATCAATCGTGGACTCGAGTTCAAGCGCAACATCTTCTCGCATCGACTCAGGGATTCGAGACGTCACTTCTGCAATATACACATCACGAAGGTTCATGGTCGTTTCCTCCTTCTATCAAACGGTTTAATGTGAGCGACATCTTATTCCATTCTGCATACAACTCCTGCAACATATCCGTTCCCTCTGCGCTGAGGACGTAATATTTGCGAGGCCGGCTCTCAGTCGTATCCCACGAGCTTGTCACGAGCCCTTGCTTTTCAAGCCGCCTTAAGAGCGGATAGAGCGTGCTTTGATCGATGCTGACATCGGCATCGAGAAGCGCCTGAACGAGTGAATACCCGTACTGTGGTGTCTTCAGTTGACTCAAGACTGCAATCGTCAAGGTGCCTCGTCGTAACTCGGTCATCAATGAGGCTTTTACATCAGACATCTCTTTGCCTCCTTCGATTCTTTTTATACTGTATATTATACACTATAGTGTGATGTACAACAATTATGAATAAAAGTATTAGGAAACCGGAATTCAGTTGCCTATTTTCCTGTTTTTGGGATAATTGGAGTGAGGTGATTGGGATGAAATGGTGGTGGGCGCTCGGTTTGGCAGTGACGGTGACTTTACTTTACGTGAATGACGCGTGGTACGGAGGTGCGGCGACATTTGGTGTGCCGATCGGTTGGATGATTTCGATATTGATTTTAGTGAAGCTCACGTATCCGAGACGTAAAGTATGGTCCGCATTTGTGAGTGTGTTTTTAGTCGGCGCTACAATCGTACTTTCGATTCCGACTTACTCGGTCGCTGCCGCGGAACAAGAACTGTTCACAACGTACGGGAGCGTCACTTATACGGAAAGTGTGCGAACGAACGGGGACGAATGGAATCCGTTCGTCCCAACTGTCGCGTATGTATTTGAAACGGAGACGGGGGAGTCGATCCTGTTCATTCCGGATACTGGGAAGTCGTTTGAACTATAAAAAAAACTCGTCCCCACGTGGAGGACGAGTTTTTCGTTAGTTGCGGATCATGTAATCGAAAGCACCGAGTGCGGCTGTCGCACCAGAGCCCATCGAGATGATGATCTGTTTGTAGGCACTGTTCGTGCAGTCGCCTGCAGCGAACACGCCTGAGATGTTCGTCGAACCATGATGGTCGACGATAACCTCTCCGAAGTTGTTGCGTTCGACCGTATCGAGCCAGTCCGTGTTCGGGACGAGGCCGATCTGGACGAAGACGCCTTCAAGTTCGACGTGATGCGTTTCGTTCGTCTCACGAGACATGTACGAGATCCCGTTCACTTTGTCAGTACCCGTGATTTCAGTCGTCTGGGCGTTCGTGACGACGTTCACGTTCGGTAGACTGTGAAGACGGTTTTGAAGTACTTGGTCGGCCTTCAGTTCAGGTGCGAACTCGAGTACCGTGACGTGCTTGACGATGCCGGCGAGGTCGATTGCCGCCTCGACGCCAGAGTTACCACCGCCGATGACCGCGACACGCTTGCCTTCGAAGAGTGGACCGTCACAGTGTGGGCAGTAGGCGACACCTTTGTTTTTAAACTCGGCTTCGCCTGGGACGTTGACGTTGCGCCAGCGTGCCCCTGTCGACAAGATGACACTCTTACTCTTCAGAATCGCGCCGTTTTCAAGTTCGACTTCGACGAGGTCTTTCTTCTCAAGGCGCTTCGCGCGTTGAAGATTCATGACGTCGACGCCATATGCTTTCACGTGTTCCTCTAAGCTCGCGACGAGTTTTGGACCTTCCGTGTACGACGTGCCGATGAAGTTCTCGATGCCCATCGTGTCCATCACTTGACCACCGAAGCGTTCAGCGACGATGCCGGTACGAATGCCTTTACGAGCTGCGTAAACGGCCGCACTTGCACCAGCCGGACCACCACCGATGACGAGGACGTCATACGCCTCTTTGTCTTCGAACGCCGAAGCGTCAGGACCTGTGCCGAGTTTCGCCAAGATCTCTTCGAGTGACATCCGTCCGTTACCGAACGCTTCTCCGTTCAAGAAGACGGTCGGGACGGCCATGATTTCTTTCGCTTCGACTTCTGCCTTGAACGCGCCGCCGTCGATCATCGTGTGTGAGATGTTCGGGTTGAGCACGCTCATGACGTTAAGTGCTTGGACGACGTCCGGACAGTTATGGCAGCTGAGGCTGATGTACGACTCGAAGTGGTACGTGCCTTGGATGTTTTGGATTTGCTTGATCGCATCTGCGTCGACTTTCGGCGCTCGGCCGCTCACTTGGAGCAACGCGAGGACGAGTGACGTGAACTCATGACCGAGCGGGATTCCGGCGAAGACGATGCCCGTCTCTTCAGACGGACGGTTCACGCTGAAGCTCGGTGTGCGTTCGAGCGTGACGTTTTCGACGGAGATACGTGACGACATGCTTGCGAGCTCGTTGACGAGTTCGAGCATCTCGTTTGAGACGGCGTCATCACCAGCGCTCACACGGAGGACGACGTCGCCCTCCATGAGCTGCAAGTATTGGTCTAATTGTTGTTTAATATCTGCTTCTAACATGGAATCCGCTCCTTACAACTTGCCAACGAGATCGAGGCTTGGACGAAGTGTCGCTGAGCCTTCTTCCCATTTCGCTGGGCAAACTTCGCCTGGGTTGTTGCGGACGTATTGTGCTGCTTTGACTTTGTTGACGAGCGTGCTCGCGTCACGGCCGATGCCGCCAGCGTTGATTTCAACAGTTTGGATGACGCCGTCTGGGTCGATGATGAACGTACCGCGGTCAGCAAGGCCATCTTCTTCGTTCAAGACGTCAAAGTTGCGTGAGATCGTGTGTGACGGGTCGCCGATCATGATGTATTCGATCTTGCCGATTTTCTCTGACGTTTCGTGCCAAGCTTTGTGCGTGAAGTGTGTGTCTGTAGACACTGAGTAGACTTCGACGCCGAGGTCTTTCAATGTCGCGTATTCGTTTTGAAGGTCTTCAAGTTCAGTCGGGCAGACGAATGTGAAGTCAGCCGGGTAGAAGCAAACGACGCTCCATTGACCTTTAAGGTTGTTGTCTGATACTTCGAGGAATTCTCCTGTTTGGAACGCTTGTGCTGTGAATGGTAAGATTTCTTTGCCGATTAATGACATGGGGTATGTCCTCCTTGGGTTTTTACTCTAGCGGAATTGTATCTCTACTAGAATAATTATAATGTAATACTAATTTCATATAACTAGGCGAAATTGTCAAGACGTATGCATGCTACCTAAAAGGTTGATCTATCAAGGTGTTTATTTAAAATCGCATCATAACAGTAAAGAAAACGGTTACATGAAAACTGCTAATTTGTTTTTTTAAACTCATATAAAATGAGTAGAACAGTTATTGGTTAAAAGAGTAAAGAAGAGATTAAGCGCTTCATTCTCGTAAATAATCAACATTTTATCAATTGCATACAAAAAAACCTTATCCATATTGGATTAAGGTTCGTCAAGTTGTTAACTTATGAATCAGTTGTTTATTATAGTCCGCTCCGTCTTTCCCTTTGTGCATGCGAGCGTGGCAATTTGAGCATAATGCAGCCACTTGATCGGGACGTGATAATCCATCATCTGATTCTTTATATAAAGAATGGAGTTCGAGATAAGGACCTTCTTCTGTTTCAAACGGGGCTTGGTTTCCACAAGCTTCACAGCAATTATTTGCCCGAGCCAGCACAGCGTAATAAAGAGCTGCTGTTTGTTCGCGAACTTGTAATTTTCGAGCTGGCATACTTAAACCAGTAGCTCGTTTCGGATCACGTAAAGCAATTTCATTTAACTCTTCAACGGTTTTATAGCGCATAGTTGATGCAAAATGATGGGCTTCTTCTTGAACAACGTGTAGCGGTTCGAATGCAAAAACGATTACTTCGCGCTGGTTATGGTGTTTATCAATTCCGAATTGAATGTCGTAACCGATTAAAATAAGTTGATCCACGAAGCGATAACTACCTTTTCCAAGTGATTCGAAGAGATAGACGTCTTCTCCATTTTCGATATGGTTTAGGAGAGCTTTGTTTCCAAAAGAAAAAGATTGGTTCCCTTCTTGACCCTCACCGCTGTAATAATATAAACCGTCGTCTTCACTCCAGCCATTCTTGTATCCAAACTCTTCATCCATCCCGCTATCAAAAATAAAGATTAGCTTATGTTTGTTCGGAGTACTAATTCCACGTTGACGACTCCCGCCGTATTGATCGTGAAGGACAGAGCGTTTGTATAGTTTGTTTTTTTCGAACAGCATATGTCACCTCGTTTGTTTAGTTGTTCTACAATTATCCTGCTCAATTGTATCATGTCTATTTGTGATCCTGTTTGTAGGATAAACGAAAACAAATCAAGCATCTCATCTAAAAACGGGAATACAACTCATGTAGCCACATCCATATTCATTTTCATTATGAAAGAAGGCAACGGTCATGAGAGATGTCCAGACAGATGAATATTGGTCTCGCCCTGTCCCTGACTTAATCCAAGCACTTGACTCATCAACTCACGGTCTAAGTTCTACTGAGGTCAAGCATCGGCAAGTCGAATTTGGATTAAATGCGCTCGCCAAAGAACGCCGCTTTACCCGGCTTGCGTTATTGCTTGGACAATTTAAAAGTCCGATCATTCTCATTCTGCTCGGAGCGACGCTCATCTCGGCACTGACAGGTGACTATGTCGATGCGGGCATCATTCTAACTATCATCTTGGCGAGTGCCGTCCTCAGTTATTTTCAAGAATTTCATGCGAGCAAAGCGGTTGAAGAATTGCGTGACAAAGTGAAAGTCCACGTCTTAGTTTGGCGCGACGGCAACTTGATCGACGTGCCTGCCATTGAATTAGTGCCCAGGCGACGTCGTCGAACTGTCAGCAGGGAGCTTGGTGCCGGCTGATGGGATTCTTCTGACGAGTGAGCATTGTTTCGTCAATCAGTCGATGCTGACCGGGGAGTCGGGTGCGGTCAAAAAACAAGTCGGCGTGACGGCGCCTGACCAGTCGTTAGAACAACGCTTCAACTGCGTCTATATGGGAACAAGTGTCCAAAGCGGGAACGCGGCGATGCTCGTCGTTCACACGGGACGGACGACCGAATACGGTGAAATCGCGAAGCGGTTGACGCTCCGCCCTCCGGAGACGGAGTTCGAACGAGGAATCCGTCATTTCGGTTATCTGTTGACGCGCATCATGCTCGTGCTGACACTTGTCGTCTTCGCCATCAACGTTTGGTTCGAGCGGGATGTCATCGACTCGCTCTTGTTTGCTGTGGCGCTTGCGGTCGGGATCACACCGCAACTTCTCAGTGCCATCATCAGTATCACACTATCCCAAGGTTCACGAGCAATGGCACAAGAAGGGGTCATCGTTCGCAAATTGACCGCCATCGAGAACTTTGGGGGCATGGACGTACTATGTACGGACAAGACGGGGACGCTGACGGAAGGACAAATTCGAATCGACGATGCAGTCGATGCGAGCGGTGTCTCCTCGGAAGAGGTGTTCCGAGCCACCTATTTGAACGCCACGCTCCAGACGGGAATGAAGAACGACTTAGACGATATGATTCGCCGTCACCGCCAGATCGACGTGGCGGCAGTGACACGTCTCGGGGAAGTCCCGTTCGACTTCATGCGAGAGCGCTTGAGCGTTATCGTGCAAGACGGGCAGGACGTTCGCATGCTGGCGAAAGGTGCCTTCCATAGTGTTCTTGATACGTGCGACCATGTATGGAAGCACGCGACGAGCCACCCGCTCGACTCGTTCGCGCGAATGGAGCTAGAAGTTCAATTTGAAAACTGGAGCGCCGAGGGTATCCGGGTGCTCGGGGTTGCGGAAAAACGAGTGACGATTCGTGAAGAGTACAGTGTCGACGATGAGACCGGTATGACGTTCATCGGTTTCTTGCTCATATTCGATCATCCGAAAGCTGATGTCGCCGAAACGATCCGTCAACTTGCCGTCTATGGTGTCGACCTCCGGATCATCACAGGCGATAACGCTTCGATCGCGCTGCACACCGCTGAAGCCGTCGGTCTGCAAGTCACCGGTATCCTGACCGGGAAAGACTTGGTTCGAATGTCGGACGAGGCATTGTGGCAAAAAATCGAGACGACGACACTCTTTGCCGAGGTCGACCCGAACCAAAAAGAACGGATTATTTTGGCGCTCAAGAAAAACGGGCACGTCGTCGGGTACATGGGTGACGGAATCAATGACGTACCGGCGCTCCATGCGGCCGACGTCAGTCTGACGGTCGAGAATGCGGTCGATATCGCCAAAGAGTCGGCTGATTTGGTACTCGTTCGAAAGAGCCTGCGTGTCTTGCTGCGTGGTATCGTCCTCGGCCGGACGACGTTTGCGAACACGCTCAAATACATTATGGTGACGACGAGCGCCAACTTCGGGAACATGTTCAGCATGGCCGGGGCCTCGTTGTTCTTACCGTTCCTGCCGTTATTACCGAAACAGATTCTTATGATCAACTTCTTGAGCGACTTCCCGGCCCTGGCCATTTCGCAAGATAGAGTCGACACCGAGGACGTACGTGTGCCCAGACGATGGGATTTGAAAGAAGTGCGCCGCTTCATGATCGTCTTCGGACTCGTCAGTTCTTTATTCGACTACACGGTGTTTTTAGTGTTGATCGTCTTATTCAATGCGAACGAGTCCGTGTTTCAAAGCGGTTGGTTCGTCTTCTCGATTTTGACCGAGCTGCTCATCTTGATGATCATGCGGACACGCCGGATTCTGTATCACAGTCGTCCGGCCCCGATCCTTTTGTTCGCGTCGATCCTTGTCGGTGCGGTCGCGATCGTCGTGCCTTATTTGCCGAACGCGTCATTGCTCGGCCTCTATCCGTTACCGTTCCCGATTCTATTCACGTTACTCGGGCTGCTGATTGGCTATGTCTTGCTCAACGAAGCGGTGAAACGCTGGTTTTATCGGAAAACATAAAAAGACAGAGGTCGCCCTCTGCCTTTCAATCATTCTGCCATTAACGCACATACCGCATTCGAATACGCTACCGGATCTTCAAGCGGTAACCCTTCGATGAGGAGTGCTTGCTGGTAAAGAAGATCGGTATATTGTTTCGCTTTCGCCTCGTCTTCCGTATAGACGCGTTGCAACGTCTGGAAGATGGCGTGGTCGGCGTTCACTTCGAGCACTTTTTCTGCTTTCATGCCGCCGCCGTTCGGCATCGTGTTCATGATCTTCTCCATCTCGATCGAGACGTCACCTGCGACCGTCAAGCAGACCGGATGCGACTTGAGACGAGTTGACGCGCGCACTTCTTTGACACGATCGCCAAGCTCGGTCTTCATGAAGGCAAACAAGTCTTTATTGTCTTCATTGAGCGAATTCGCCGCCTCATCATCGAGACCGAGGTCACCGCTCGCGACCGACTTGAACTCTTTGTCTTCATATGACTGGAGCACTTTAATGGCAAACTCGTCGATCTCTTCTGTGAAGTAGAGGATCTCGAAGCCTTCTTCTTTCAAGCGCTCCGTTTGCGGGAGAAGATCGATACGATGGATCGATTCGCCCGTCGCGTAATAGATGTACTTCTGGTCCTCTTTCATACGCTCGACGTATTCTTTCAGCGAGACGAGCTTTTTCTCGTTCGACGAGTGGAACAAGAGCAAGTCCTTCAACTCATCCTTCGCGGCGCCGAATTGGTCGTAGACGCCGAACTTGATTTGGCGGCCGAACGCGTCGAAGAACTTCTCGTAGTCCTCGCGCTCATTCTGAAGCATCTTCTCGAGCATGCCTTTAATTTTCGACTTGACGTTCTTAGCGATGACGCGCAGTTGGCGGTCCTGCTGCAACATCTCCCGGGAAATGTTGAGCGATAGGTCTTCTGAGTCGACCATCCCTTTGACGAAACCGAAGTAGTCCGGCAATAAGTCAGGCGATTTCTCCATGATCAAGACGCCGTTCGAGTAGAGCTCGAGCCCTTTCTCGAACTCTTTCGTGTAGTAGTCGTACGGGACCGTCGATGGGATATAGAGGATCGACTGATAGCGGATCGAACCGTCGACGTTCAAGTGGAGATGTTTGAGCGGCTCGTCGAAACCGTAGCGCTTCTCGTGGTAGAACGCCGTGTAGTCCTCGTCCGAGAGCTCACTCTTCCGCTTGCGCCAAATCGGGACCATACTGTTGATCGTCTCTTCTTCGACGTAGTCCTCGAATTCTTCCGAGTCGTCTTTTGGACGGTGTTTCGTCACGTCGAGTTTGATCGGGTAGCGGATGAAGTCCGAATGCTTCTTGATGAGCGAGCGGATCTCATATTCCTCTAAGAACGAAGAATACGTATCGTCTTCGGTGTCGGCTTTCAAGTGTAAGACGATTTCTGTTCCGATCTTTTGTTTAGACGTCGGCTCGATCGTATAGCCATCGATGCCGTCTGACTCCCAAAGATATCCTTGGTCACTATCGACTGAACGGGTCCGGACCGTCACACGGTCGGCGACCATGAACGCGGAGTAGAAACCGACGCCGAATTGACCGATCAAGCTGTGGTCTTCTTCCATCTTCGTCGCCTGCTTCATTGCGAGCGAACCGCTCTTGGCGATGATCCCGAGGTTCGATTCGAGTTCGTCTTCCGTCATCCCGATCCCGGTGTCACGGATTGTGACGGTGCGTGCGTCTTTGTCGAGTTCGACTTTGATGAAATAGTCGTCCTTGTTGAAGTCGATCGCCTCGTCCGAGAGGGCGCGGTAATACATCTTGTCGATGGCGTCACTCGCGTTCGAGATGAGCTCACGAAGGAAGATGTCCTTATGTGTATAGATTGAGTGGACCATCAACTCTAAAATTCGTTTCGATTCGGCTTGAAACTGTTTCTTTGTCATGACCGTTCTCCTTTGTCGTTCGATTTTGGCACTCTTTACACAAGAGTGCTAACACTCTTCATTATCCTAATTTTTGGAGAGATGTCAAGGCAGTAGGAATATCGAGAATAGAAAAAAACAGATTAGAAAAGGTTTGACCCCATCTAACCTGTTTTAAGAAGTGACTGTTATTTACTCTGTCCAATAATCCACGTACAGACGTTCGAAGTTATCAAATTTAAAACTCTTTGCCTCGTTTTGAGTTTTTCCGAAGTAAACGTAAAGCTGAGTCGTGAATTCATATTCCTCCATTCGGAACTCGTCGTCATACTCTCCAATCCAATACATTTTCGTATCATTTGAGGTAGTTGACAAAAACGAGAAGGTATCAGATCCTGCATCTTCGAGGAGGACTTGACTATCCTCATGGACTGGCATCGAAATCACCTCTTCAATCGAATCAATCGAAGATCCGTCTTCAACATTGATATTTAATTGATCAACAGAAATGCCTAAACCCTCATAATACGTAGCTACTCCTAGCATGGATAAATAATCAATTACGCGTGTTTTGGCGAGGGCTTTAAACTTAGGCGCGTCTCCTTCTGAAAACTCACTATTCACGATTTTTTCAAAAGTGGCGTTAACAGCAACAATGTCGCCTTCTACAATACGTTCATTACTAAATGAAATAGGATTGTAGTCGATAATGGCGGTATGTTCATTGGCCGAATCACGAACTCGTACGGTGAGTGTTTGAATCCCATCCTCTGAAGTTTGTGTGTTGTGTACGTGTGCGATGAAGGAAAATTCTTTCCCTGTAAAGTCTGCTGGTTTACGAAGAGTTTGGTTGATGTCGTTCCCTTTCAGCTCTGTAAGCTTAAACGTATTCTCAACAGGTACGGCAGAATCCGCAGGTGTCGCATCCGCTTCTTCAGTCAACTTTTCTGAAGCTTGATCAGTACTTGAGTCAGCTTCTGTTTTTACTGTTACTTCCTTAGTTGAATCTGCTGAATCTTTACTCTCGGTCACAACTTCTTCTTTCGTTGCGTTACATCCTACTAGTAAAAACGACAAAGCTAAAATGGTTAATCCCTTTTTCAAAACTTGTTCCTCCTATTAATGGAAATAATTAATCTGCATGGAAATGAAAAAACACAAACTAAATTATAACATCCAATTAATTGAAAAAGGTATTCTAAATTTTTGAATAAATAATCTTGACGTGATTCTCATAAACGTTTATTGTTGAGTACATGCGATGAGCTGGTCTATGTAAGACGGCGGACATTCCTTCGGGAGCACGTTGTGGAGCGTGGTTCGACGCGGTAGACTTTTCGAGAGCACCTCTTTAGAGAGGTGCTCATTTTTTTTGCCTAAACATCAAGCCCCTTCAACTGCGAAGGGGCTTTTGTCATGCCCGCACGTAAGCGAGCAGCATCTCTTTCAAGACGCGCTGTTGGATCGTCGGGTCGATATCTTTCTCTAAATAGCTGATGTGCGACTTCAAGATGATGTTGTTACCGAACGTTCCGAACGCGTTGATGACGGTGATGACCGTCTCTTTCACGTCGATATCGTGACGGAACGACCCGTCCGTCCGCCCGTCTTGGATGAGCGGCTCGAGCGTCGCCATGATTTGGCGCTGCAGTTCGATATAGCCGTCGATTCCAGGGAGCGGGGAGGCGACGAACGAGGCGTAGCTCTCGAACGCCTCGCGGAATCGGGAGTGGCTCGTCTGACGAAGCTGTTGCCCAAGCAAATAATCGAGTATCGCTTCTAGTCTTGAGTAGGCGTCTCCGGGACGCGCCGTCAATTCCTTGAAGACGTGCAACGTCGGCGTCAAGTTATGGACGGCGGCCGCAACGATCAGTTGGTCTTTTTTCGGGAAATAGCGGAACAGCGTCGCCACCCCGATGTTTGCAGCGTCGGCGATGTCCTGCATTTGGACGCGCTCAAACCCGTCTTTCAAAAAAAGTGTCTCAGCTTGATCGATGATGTGATTCAAGCGATCTTCTTTATTTTGTTGTCGTTTGTTCATCTAATCACCTCTTTGTTGTCTCGTCATTATAACGTGTTCAGGCAGTTTCGTTGAGAAGTGAATGTGCCTCGTCTATTATTATGATAGTTAGACTATCACAATTTAAGAATGGAGAGAATTTAATGCGATTAAAGGGGAAAGTTGCGGTCATCACAGGTGCAGGCAGTGGGATGGGAGAAGCGACGGCGAAATTGTTCGCAAAAGAAGGGGCGACGGTCGTCGCGACCGACATCAATCTTGAAGCGGTAACGAGCGTTGTCGAGGCGATTCGGGTGCAGGACGGGGAGGCGCTTGCGATTCGCCATGACGTGACATCACGTACAGATTGGGAGAAGGTTTACGCAGAAGTCCAAGCAACGTGCGGCAAGCTCGACATTCTCGTCAACAACGCTGGCATCGCGCTCGCTAAACCATTTTTACAGCAAACAGAAGACGACTGGGCGCGGACGTATCGCATCAACATCGATGGCGTCATGCTCGGAACACAATATGCGATCCCGCTCATGGAGAAAAATTACGGCGGCTCGATCGTCAACATTTCATCAATTTCGGCGTTGACCGGTATGGCCGGAGCAGGAGCGTATACGGCATCGAAAGGTGCGGTCCGCTCGCTCACGAAAGCAGCAGCCGTCGATTACGGCAAACAAAACATTCGCGTCAACTCGGTCCACCCGGGCTATATCGTCACGCCGATGAGCGCGCCGCACATGGAGCATCCAGATTATAAACAACATTTCTTGAACCAAGTCGCCTTGCCGAATTTAGGGACGGCACATGAGGTGGCGGCAGCCGTCTTGTTCCTCGCGTCAGACGAGGCGAACCATATCACCGGCATCGAACTCCCGGTCGATGGGGGCGTCACGGCTAAATAAAAGTAGGGTCTCATCTGAGGCCCTACTTTTTCGCTACTCCAAAATCCCAACGAGTTCCATGACGAGCAGGACGAACAATCCTGAACCGAGGACGGCGGCGAAGAAGACGAGGACGGCGTACTCTTTTTGTTTCAAGATGGCCCACCAGCCGGTCACGAACGCCCCGAGTCCGAGTACGAAGAACGTGGTCATGTAGCTAAGTCGAAGCATGTGTGCGGCGTTGTCGCTCCAAAGCGTTGACGTGAACGTCGTGTCGAAGTTGTCGAGCAACAAGAACGGCACGTACATGGCGAGGAACAAGCCAATGAGAATGATCGACCACTTGCCGACCGAGGTGCGTGGGAACAAGGCGCCATTCATGACGATTCACCTCTTTTCCGTTACAAAATCATCTGTATAGAACTATTCCCGTTTTGGTGAACGTTTGACTATTTTTCGCCTAAACGACATGAGATCGTCGGAACTAGAGAAACGATTGTCTTTCTCTATGAACGCTAACAAGCCCAGACAAAAGCGTCTGGGCTTGTTTCAGTACCATTCTTTCGGTTCGTAATTCAATTCGCGGAACAACTGCTCGCGCTCTTTTTTCGATAGGTCGCGCCATTGTCCGGGCGGGAGCTTGCCGAGCGTGATGTTCATGACGCGCACGCGTTGAAGGCGGTATACTTCGTAGCCGAGCGCTTCACACATGCGGCGGATCTGGCGGTTCAGTCCTTGCGTCAATGTGATGTTGAAATCGAACTTCGACAGCGGATGGACTTTACACGGTAACGTCTTCTGGCCGAGGATTTTGACACCGGCTTCCATCTGTTCGACGAACTCTGGTGTGATCGGCTTGTCGACCGAGACGATGTATTCCTTCTCGTGCTCACCCTCTGCGCGAAGAATTTCGTTGACGATATCGCCGTCGTTCGTCATCAAGATGAGCCCTTCTGAGTCTTTGTCGAGCCGGCCGATGTTGAAGATGCGGAGCGGGTGGTTGACGAGGTCGACGAGGTTGCCTTTGACTTTCTTCTCTGTCGTACTCGTGACGCCGACCGGTTTATGGACAGCGATGTAGACGTTGTTGCGGGCGACACGGGCGGCCGAACCGTTGACGAGTACTTCGTCACCTGGGTTTACTTGGTCCCCGATTTTCGCTTTCTTCCCGTTGATCGTGACCCGTCCTTCTTCGACGAGACGATCGGCTTGGCGGCGGGACGCCTTGCCAGATTCACTAATAAATTTGTTAATACGCATGGTTACACGTCCTTATGAAATGATACTTCACTATACCGCATTTAGAGGGGGGATCACAATTACTGTCCGCTAGGAGGAAGGACGCGGGTGATGCTGCCCCAAAAGTTGAACTCGTTGAAGTCGATATAACGGATATTCTGTGAGCGATTGTCGAGCACCTCGAGCAAGACGACGTCCGGGAAGCCGGGCTTTTTAAAGATCATATAGCCGATTCCCGTAACGGAATGATTTTTATAAAATCCGTTCGCCATGTTCAAAATGAACGGTCGACCGGCGGCCAGTTCCCGTTCGAACGTCGACCACTTCCATAAATAGCGGGAACTCCCGTGCCCAGCATAGCCATAACGGGACCAGAGTTTTGTGATGATCGCACTGATTCGTGTCGGCGGTGTCCCTTTCTCGTCTTTGAACTGATGGGCGAGGGCGATCTCGCGCGCGTCTTGTTGGAGTTGAAACACGTCGTCAGGGATGTTGGGATAGCCGTGGTCATGGTAATAACGGAAAATGGCCGTCATCGATGTGAGGGTACAATTATTCTTCCCACCGTTGAACGCTTTTTGAAGCAACGCCGGGACCCCGTCGACCCGTTGCTTAGATTTCACCGTCCAATGTCCATGATAGCGGTCGTTCACATACGCTTCCGGGTCGATGATGCCGGCATAGCTTTTTTTCGCAATTTCGAGCTGTCCGGCGTAATGATGTTCCATGGCGCCCCCCTCCCTTTTCTCTATTATACAAACAACGCCTCTTCTCAGGGAAATATGAGAAGAGGCGTTCTGTCGTCAAAATACCAAGTGGGCGATCCCGACGACGATCGGGAGCGTGATGAACGTCCGGAGCAAGAAGATGAGGACGAGGTCGAAGAATGAAATCGGAAGTTTCGACCCGAGGAGCAGTCCCCCGACTTCCGACATGAAGATGAGCTGCGTGACCGATACAGTGGCGATGATGAACCGTGTCATCTCGCTCTCGATACCGCTGCCGAGCACGGCTGGCAAGAACATGTCGGCGAAACCGACGACCATCGTCTGAGCGGCGGCTTCCGCCTCCGGCACTTGCAACAGCATCAGAATCGGTTCGAACGGTTTGCCGAGAATCGTAAATAGCGGCGTGTACTCAGCAGTGATGAGCGCGATCGTCCCGACGGCCATGACGATCGGCAAAATACCGAGCCACATGTCGAGCACGTTTTGGAAACCGTCTTTCAACGTGGCGACGAAGCTCTTGCTTGAGCGTGACTTGAGCAACGCTTGACGGAGTGCCCATTTCGGCATCGAGACGTTGGCCGGTACCGGCTCTTCCGGTTTCAACTCGGTCTCTTCATATGGGGTGTCGGCTTTTTTCGACAACGGATAAATTCGTGGCATGATGAGTGCTGCGACGATACCTGACACGACGATGGCGCCGTAATATTGTAAGAAGTAAGCATCGAGCTCCATATACGACAAGATGACGATTGTGAACGTGATCGAGACGACCGAGAACGTCGTGGCGATGACGGCGGCCTCCCGTTTCGTGTAGTAGCCGTTCTCATATTGTTTCGTCGTCAACAGAATCCCGATCGTCGCGTCACCGACCCAAGATGCGAGCGAGTCGAGCGAGGCCCGGCCCGGCAGTTTGAAGAGCGGGCGCATCACTTTGATGAGCATCGTCCCGACGAACTCGAGCAGGCCGAAGTTCAATAGGAGCGGCAGCAACATGCCGGCAAATAAGAACGTCGCGAACAAAATCGGGATCAAATCATACAGCAACAGGCCACCCGTAAACTCGGATGTGATCATCTCCGGCCCAATCACGAGCAGCGTCATCACCCCGGCGATCAGACCGACGACCCGCATCCCGAACCAGAACGGCGTGACGTTGAACAGTGAATTGAAGTGTGGCCGCTCAAGGACGAACGCCGGTTTGGCCATGTACGTCCAAAGCGAACCGAGCACGGAAATGCCCATCATGATGACGGCGAGTGTCGGAACGACATCACCGATCAAACCGATCAACTGGTTTGACAAGAGAGCGACCGGGATGGTGAATCCGTCATCGGTCGGGATCGGCACGATGAAAAACATGAGACCGATTAAAGAAGGAATCAAAAATTTCAAAAAGTCGTTGGTCGTGAACGATGTCCCGTCTTGGCCAGGCTTGTTTGGTGTCTGATTCATGTTAGTTACCCCATTTCCCCGAAATAGTAGTTGGCGCATATCACCCGCATGTCCCCATCATGCGTTTCGTGATTTGCTATGAAGGAATCGCATCTTCTCGTTCATTATAAAGAAGGGGTTACGTGCCTAGCAACAATCCGTTGTAATTTTCTGAAAAAAGACAGCGTCACGATGAGCGGACTATTCGTATTGTCAAGTCGACTTTAGTATGATGACGGCGAGTCTTACAAATTCGAGATGTTCAACATATATACTATAAGGAGTGGATGATAACGATGAGATTAAGCGTCCTCGATCAAGCGCCGGTGACGTCCGGCCATACGTCAGAACATGCATTACAGAGCGCCGTCGAACTCGCCCAAGTGGCAGAAGAGCTAGGGTATTACCGGATGTGGATGGCTGAACACCACGGTGGCATGTCGTTCGCGAGTTCGGCCCCGGAAGTCATCGCGGCCTATATCGCTGCGAAGACGGAACGAATTCGTCTTGGGTCGGGCGGCATCATGATGATGCACTATTCGCCGCTCAAGATGGCCGAAGTGTTCAAGACGCTGAGCGCACTCGCACCAGGTCGAATCGACTTTGGGGTCGGCCGGGCCCCGGGTGGCGACGCCAACGCCATCTACGCGATGTCGCAAGGACAGAAGCCGATGATGGACGGACTATATGAGAAATTGCAGACGACACTCCAACTGATCAACGATGAGACGCCGGAAGAACGGTGGTACAAAACGACGCCGGCCGCACCGACCGGGGTGACGCTCCCTGAGGCTTGGCTGCTCGGGTCAAGCGGCAACAGCGCCGTCCAAGCCGGCCGCATGGGCGTCGGCTACTCGTTCGCCCAATTTTTTAACGGGGAACTGAGCAAAGACACGCTCGACACGTACCGGCATCACTTCACACCGTCAGCGTTCATGGAGAAGCCTGAAATCAATGTCACGTATCTCGTGACGACGGCCGAAACGGAGGAAGAGGCGGAATATTTGGCGCGTCCGTCCGACTTGTCACGCCTATTCCTGATGAGAGGGCAGCTGCGTCAACTGCTCAGCCCGGAAGCGGCCAACGATTACCCGCTCACCGAAGTCGACAAGATCCACATCGCCAACAACCGGGCCATCCATCTCGTCGGGACGCCAAAACAGATCGCGGCGCAATTGCAGGACGAGTCCGTGCAGTATGGCTTTGACGAGGCGATGATTTGCAGTATCCAACATACACAAGCACAGCGATTGAACGTCTACCGTCTGCTCGCGAAAGAACTCCTCTAACGAAACGCTCCTTCTCATATCGGGAAGGAGCGTTTTAGATTAGCGGAACAGTTGCATAAGCACGAACAAGGCGACGAGTCCGCCGAGAGAGACAGTAAAGAAGACGGCGACCGAGCGTTCGTGGTTGCGGAGGATGGTGTATAGACCGACGACGAACGCACCGAGGGCAGCGGCGATGGCTGACATCGAGAAGACGACACCCCATGTGTTATCGAACAAGGTGTCGAAGTTGAACGGTTGACCCGACTGGACGATGAGAGCAGAGACGACTAAGAGCAGAAAGACGGCGAGCAACAGGACAACGGACCATTTCCCTGGTCGCGTCTGTGGATAGACGTTCCGACTGAGCATGACGGTTCACCTCACTTTTCATCTAAACTCATTTACCTATACCCGATTTTTTTAGCTATTTCCAAAAATACTTTCCCTTTTTTTGAACGGTTTTATGAACAAGTCAGCGTAAAAGTTCTAAACTAAAAGAAATGGAGATTGTATGGAGGTAAAGTATGCAACAGATGAAGGGCGATCCACATTATTTGTTTGATGTATTCGTTCGCTTGTATCGAATGGTCTTTTTGATGGAAGTGACGCCGAAAGGGTATCGTTACGTCCGTGTCAGTGAGCAAGGGAAGCGCGCGTCGTCGCTTCCGGACGATGTGAGCGGTCGCTATTTGCACGAGATGTATGCGCCGGACGTCGCGAACGAGTTGATTTTGCACTATGATGTGGTCGTTTCGTCTCGTGAGCCGGTCTATTTCATGTCAAAGATGAACATAGAAGCCAACACCGCACGCTTCGCCTCATCCATGCTCATGCCGCTCGAGGACGCCACTGGAGAAGTGCGCTACGTTCTCGGTTTGACGACCGATTTGTCGGAAGATGCGGAGATGAAGCTACTCAGCAGCATCGAGAACATCGATTATTTGACGGGCATGCCGAACTTGATGAAAGTGAAGCTCGAGCTTGAAAAACTGTTCGCCACACGAGAGCGTGAGGAAGCGACGAGCGTCATGCGCTTCCATATCAACCGTTTTAAGATCATCCTGTCGCTCCAAGGGGTGGAGCGATCGCAACGTTTAATCAAAGAGATGACCCGTCACTTATCTGACTTGCTGCCGAAGGGCTCGATTATCGGCCGCGTCGACGGGGAAGATTTCATCGCTGTACTGCCGCATACCTCGATCGAGACAGCATACATGCATGGGGAACGTTTACTGGCGACAATCGCGGATTACACGTACCATGTTGCCGAGACCGAGTTCACCCTGTCCGGCTGTCTCGGTATCAGTTCTGGCAGTGAAGACGCCGACCAAGTGATCATGAACGCGTCGACGGCATTGCTAGAAGCAAGGCAAGCCGGTAAACAGATGATTAAAGTGTATGAGAAAGACGATTATATGCAGCATTACATCGACGAGATGACGATTGAGATGGAACTTCATAAAGGATTGAAGGCAGGCGAACTCGGCGTCGTCTATCAGCCGAAAGTAGACTGTCGGAATGGCGCCGTCCATTTCGAGGCGCTCGTCCGCTGGAAGAACACCGTGCTCGGAAACATTTCGCCTGAAACATTCATCAAAATTGCGGAGCAGTCACTGTTGATCGAGGACATCACTGAGTTCGTGTTCGAACGCGTCTGCCGCGATTTGAGCGATCGACCCGGGCTGTTCAACGGCCGCCGTGTCGCGGTCAACTTGTCCCCGGTCTTGTTCCGTCAAGACTACGTCCAAAGCAACCTGATCCCGCTTCTTAAAACGTATGGCCTCTCAGCTGATCAGTTCGAGTTCGAGATCACGGAACATACGCTCATGCAGGAACCGCTCATCGGGATCCAGACAGTCGACTACTTGAAGGCGGCGGGATTCCGCATCTTGATTGATGACTTCGGCGTCAGCTATTCGTCACTCAACTATTTGAAGATGTTCGACATCGACGGCATCAAGATCGACCGGTCGTTCATTAGTCAGCTCGATAAAGACAACGGATTAAAAGAATATGAGATCGTCAAACTGATTGTCGCACTCGCTAAAAAACTGAACTTAGCAGTCACGGCGGAAGGTGTCGAGACGGAAGCACAGTACCGTGCAATCCAGCGGCTCGGATGCGACGACGTGCAAGGCTATTTCTTCAGCCGGCCGCTCTCGCTCTCTAACCTCGAGCCGGCACTTGAGACAATCGTCTGTCAATACGAGGCGCTGCGGTTAGACGGCTCGGACCGGTCCAAGTTAGCGGCACGGTTCGATGAGACAGAGGCCGAACGATTGAAAACAATCCTTCGGCTCGAAATTTTAGATACCCCGCGGGAAGAACGGTACGATCGCATCAGCCGACTCGTCGCGAAGACGCTCGAGATGCCGATCGCGCTCATCTCGATCCTGACACCGGACCGGCAGTGGATCAAATCGTGCCAAGGTACTAATTTCGAAAGTCCACCCCACATCGATCGGAAGTGGACGCTATGTGACCGCGTCGTGACCGGTCAGGGATCCCTCGTGATCGAAGACGTCAAAACCGCGGAGGCGTTGAGTGAGAATCCGTTGCTCGAAGGGATCGGCTTTTATGCGGGTGTGCCGCTTATGACGAGAAGCGGACACGTCATCGGAACGCTCTGCGTCACCGACGGAGTGCCCCGCTCGTTCGAGCATGAGGCGGTGCAGACGCTTGAAGATTTTGCGCGTTGGGTGATGGCCGAAATTGAATTGACCGAACAGGCACGTGCCCAAGAGCGGCGTCAACAGACACTCGAGTCGCTGTACGAGGTGACGGCCATCCAAGCCCCGTTTGCTGACAAGCTGAAGCGAATCCAAGAAGTGCTCAGGGAGTGGATCGGTTATTCGCATGCCGTCATCTTCTCGACAGAATCACGCCAGCGCGTCCTGTCCGCCGATGGGGATGCCTGGATCGATTGGACGGACGAGCGACTGCAGCACGTTCATGCGCTGGCGACGGTCGGGCATCAAAAATTGAAACGTTCGGAGCTCGTCCTCGAAGGGGTCGAATTCGCATCGATGATCAGCTTGCCGTTATCAAACGAAGGCAAGACGTTCGGATGGGTCGTCTTCCTAGCGGAGCAGGGCAGTTTAAACGATGTCGCCGATGCGGTGGCAATCCACGAGATGACGGACACGATCTTACTCGTGACCCGTTGGATGGAGAACGAGATTCGCCGAGAACGTAAACATCAGGAAGTGATCGAGCTCATCACAAAAGACGGGCTGACTAAATTGCCGAACCGTCACTCGCTCATGACGGACTTGAGACAGACGATGAATCGGAAACGGCCGGTGGCGCTCCTGTTCATCGATTTGGATGATTTCAAGCGAATCAACGATACGCACGGTCATCTCGTCGGCGATGAAGTGCTCGTCGAAGTGGCGAAACGGATCGGATCGTTCAGTCACATGCATGCAGGGAAAGCGTACCGGTTTGCCGGGGATGAGTTTTTGATTGTCATCGAGACAGGTTCGGAATCGCTTGAAGAAGCCGTTTTTGACCAACTATCGACCGTGATTTCCCGGGAAATAACGGTCGGGGGCGGATTGGCGCTACATCTCTCGGCCAGTATTGGTGTCGCATATTCTGACGCTAGTTTGTCTTCCCTCGACACGCTCATCCATCACTCGGATGCGGCGATGTATATCGCTAAAAACGGTGGCGGGGACGGCTACTATATTTATGATTCGTATCAAGAAAACAAGTGAAAGAAAGGAGGGGGCTCATGCAGACGTTAAAACGCTACTCAGAACGCTTTTGGTATATGACGCCCGTTAGTGAGACGGACCGGCCGATCATCGGCGCGGTCGTCGGGGACACCCATACGCTCATGATCGATGCGGGCAATTCCGAGGCCCACGCGAACTTATTTTTAGACGCCTTGGCCGAGCGGGGGATCAGCCGTCCGTCGCTCGTCGCGTTGACGCACTGGCACTGGGACCACATCTTCGGTCTGTCGGCGTTACAAGATACCGTCTCGGTCGCAAGTAGGGCGACGAAAGCGAGGATGGAGCGTCTAATGCCATACAACTGGGACGACGAGTCGCTCGATGAACGCGTCGAGAGCGGCATCGAGATCGCCTTTTGTGCGGAGGCGATCCGGCTCGAGTTCGGGGACACCCGCTCGATGCAAGTCGTCCTACCGACCGTGACGTTCGACGACACATTGACGCTCGACCTCGGTAGCGTCCACGTCTTGTTGAAACACGTCGGGGGCGATCATACGGCCGACGCGGTCGTCGCCTATATCCCGGAAGAGAAAGTGCTGTTTTTAGGGGACGCGCTATATGCGAACTTGTATGCCCCGTCTTGGCGGATGACGGCCGGGGAGACGCTACGGTTGTTGAGCGTCCTCGACACGTTCGAGGCCGAGGCGTACGTCTGGTCGCACGGTCAAGTGGCGACGCGGGCAGAGTATGAGAAAGACCGTGATACGTTACGGATTCTAGCGCAAATCAGTCTCGATTTCCCGGGAAATAAAGAGTTGATAACGGCTCAATACGAACGCTTGACCGGTCATCCGGTTGATGAAGAAGAGCAAGAACTGATCACGTTTTTTGTGAACGGGTCAGGTGGTGAAGCGTGATGGACATCATCCACATCCGTGAAGACGACGAGGCGTTCCAACAGTTTTTGACGAGTCGGTTGCGTGCGTTCAACGATGTTCATTCAGCGCATCACCGAGCGATCCGCAATGCCGACGTCCCGGTCGTCCAGTTGAAAGTGGAGCGTGACGGTCAAGTGATTGCCGGACTGTTCGGTAGCGTCTACTGGGGCTGGTTCGACCTTGATCGGTTATGGGTCGACTCCAACCATGCCGGTGCAGGGATTGGGACACGACTCCTTGAGGAAAGTGAGCGTCATGCCCGCGCACTCGGCGCCATGCAAGTAAAGCTGACGACATTTTCGTTTCAGGCGAAAGCGTTTTATGAACGTTTCGGCTACGAGGTGGCCGGCGTCCTCCACGACTATCCCCCGGGCTCTGACTACTACATGATGACGAAACGTTTGACCGATGCATGAAAAAGGCGACTCGCGCGAGTCGCCTTTTTCAGTACACTTTATCCCCGTTGAAGATTGAGTTTTTCACCATGACGTAATCGACGGTACGTAACGCGTCGAGATTGTTCCCACCCGAGTATGAGATGGCCGACTGGAGGTCTTGCTCCATCTCGGTCAACGTGTCTTGAAGCGCCCCTTTGTGCTCGACGAACACTTTCTTGCCTTCGACGTTTTTCCGTTCCCCTTTTTGGAATTCAGAAGCCGACCCGAAGTATTCTTTGAGCAGTTTCCCGTCCTGCTCGAACGTCTCCCCCGGAGACTCGTCGTGACCGGCGAACAGTGAGCCGATCATGACCATCGACGCCCCGAAGCGGACCGATTTGGCGATGTCGCCGTGCGTGCGGATGCCCCCATCCGCGATGATCGGTTTCGTCGCCGCCTTGGCACACCAGCGGAGCGCGGCGAGTTGCCAACCGCCTGTCCCGAAGCCGGTCTTGATTTTCGTGATGCACACTTTGCCCGGTCCGATGCCGACTTTCGTCGCGTCCGCCCCGGCATGCTCGAGCTCACGGACCGCTTCCGGTGTCCCGACGTTCCCGGCGATGACGAACGAGCTCGGAAGATGCTGTTTGATGTGTTGGATCATCCGGATGACCGCGTTCGAATGGCCGTGTGCGATATCGATTGTGATGAATTCTGGTGTATGTCCCGCTTCGGCGAGCTGTTCGACGAACCGATACTCGTCTTCTTTCACGCCGACACTGATTGACGCGTACAGGCCACGTCCGTGCATGTCTTCGATGAACCGTAGCCGCGTTTCCGGATTGAACCGATGCATGATATAGAAATAGCCGTTCTCAGCGAGCGAGAGCGCCACGTTCTCATCGATGATCGTCTGCATATTCGCCGGAACGACCGGAAGGCGGAACGTGAGGCCGCCGAGTGTGACGCTCGCGTCACATTCCGAACGACTATCGACGACACATTTTGCCGGAATCAATTGAATATCTTCATAATCAAACACTTTATCCATCGTTTGCACCCCTATTTACGAACATTTTAATTAAGTTGTCTAGAAATATTTCGCTCATTCGGTAATGTAACGCATTTTTTGATGAAAGTCAAAGGGATGTATCGAAAAAAAGTATATTTTCAATACAATAACGTTATTTATATTATTAATGTTCGTGTTTAGGCTAACTACGTTAATGTTTCACGTGAAAAAAGACCGCTAGTCAGCGGTCTTGAAACATCACATATCGGTTGCGGCCGTTCGACTTGGCTTCATAAAGTGCGAGATCGGCTTGCTTGAGCAATCGTTTCTTTGTCATGCCTGATTGGTAACGAGCGACACCGACACTCGACGTCGTGACGAACGTGTGGCCTTCGATCTGCCACGGGTGCTGGAGCGAAACAATCAGCTTGTCCGCGACCCGGTCAGGTGCTGACAAATCGGTATAGCGGATCAATACAGAGAACTCGTCGCCGCCGAAGCGGGCGATCACGTCTTGTTTCCGTAGCGCCTGGGTGAGACGGAGTGAGAACTGTCGCAGCAGCTCGTCACCGACGTCATGTCCGAGCGTGTCGTTGATTTGTTTGAAATGATCGATATCGAGCGAGAGGATGGCCAGCTCCTCGCCGTCCTCTTCAACCCTCGAGAGCGCCTCTTCTAAGTAAGCCAAGAAGTAACGGCGGTTCGGGAGCTCGGTCAGCGTATCGTGGTAAGCTAAGTGTTTCAGTTGTTTCTCGAGTACTTTACGTTGCATGATCTCACGGGTGACCGTTAAATAGTGCAGCAACGTCGCTTCTTCATAGATAGCCTGAATCTTCGTCTCGAGCCAAATCCATCTGCCATCGTGGTGGAGGTGACGAAACTCGAGCGTGAGCGGCTCACTGCCGGCCGTCATCGCTTTGAGCTGTTGTCTCGTCGGCGTGACGTCTTCCGGGTGGATGAAGTCGAGCGTATTCTTGCCTTCGTAAACCGCAGGCGCATAGCCGAGGACGCTCTGGTGGGACGGCGAGGCGTAGCGGACACGGCCGTCGCGCTCGAGGATGCAGACGAGGTCGCTCATGTTTTCCGTGATCAGTCGGTACTGCGTCTCGCTTTGGCGTAACGCCCGTTCCATCTCTCGTTTCTCGGTCACATCACGCAGGACGGTCATCACGGCGGTCGCCCCTTCATAATCAATCAATAGACTGCCGATATCTACGTGTAAGTGCTGACCGGACGGCGTGACAAGGACGATTTCCGTGTCTTGGACAGGATCACCGAGCTGCAAGGCAGAAAGGCGTTTCCTCGTCACCTCATGGTATTCGGCAGCGATATATGTAAAGATGGATTCGCTCTCGATATACGTCTCCCCGATCGTCTCTAACGCCACGGCGTTCGCATATAAAATTAGGCCGTCTTTATGGACGATGATCCCTTCTGGAATCGTCTCGATGAGCTGGCGATAGCGTCGCTCGCTCTCTTGTAAAGCTCGTTCGGCGGTCTTCTCCGGCGTATGGTCGATGATGATGGCGAACAGGCCGGTGATGTTGCCGCCGATCTCGATCGGGATGTTCAAGACGGCGAGGTCGAGCGCTTCACCCGTCTTATCATGCGCCGTGACCCCGTACTTGTGGGGCTTTCCGGATAAGGCGAACTGGAGTCCCTCGCGGACGAGCGGTTGTTCCGAGTCCGGCAGCCAGTCGAGGAACGAACGGTTGATGAAGTTGGCCTCGCAATAGCCGGTGATGTTTGTGACGGCAGGATTGATCGACTTGACCCGAAGTTCGGGGTCGAGCACGAAAATGCCGTGGGGCGAGTAGCGGCGCAACGACTCATGCTGGTCACGTAAAATCGATAGCTCGAGCTCACGCCGTTTCCGCTCCGTCACTTCCCGAACGACCGAGATGACGTGGGTGCAGGCACCGGATTCGTCAAATACCGGCGTCACTTCCGACTCGAAATAATGAAGCGGCAACAAGATCACATCTTGGTACTCGAGTGTTTCTGAGTAGAACGAATCAGCGAGGCGGCAGTCTTCATAGACGATGCTCTTTCGTGCGCGAATCGCCTCGTCATAATGGTGGGTGATGAGTGCGGCCGTCTCGGCCGGAACCATGTCGCCGACACACTTTCCGACGTCAGCGTCTGTCCAACCGATGGCCTGCTTCCCCGGCTCGTTCACAAATACATAGCGATAGGTCGAACCGTCCACTTCCATGAAGAACACAAAATCCGAGATTTTGTCGAACGTCTGGAGCAGGATGGAAGAATGGTGTTGGATCGTCTGGTCGGCGCGCATAATGTCCCTCATTTCAGTCGAATTTTTGACACGTCATTCTTATATTACAACATTCATAAAAAGATGTGTGAACATTCCAAAAAAGACAGGACTGTGAAAGTCCTGTCAGGCAGCTTGTTTGAGACGGTCCCGTTCTTGACGGCCGTTCATCACGTAATACAAGAAAATCGTGAAGGCGACGACCCCGGCGAGCAACAGATAGATGGTAGAGAAACCGGTCAGCGGGATGAGTAGCCCGATGAAGTAGGGACCGAAGCCGAGCCCGGCGTCGAGGGCGATGAAGAACGTCGACGTCGCCATCCCCATCCGTCCAGGTGAGGCCGCCTTGACGGCGATGGCCTGTGTACCGGACTGAATATTGCCGAAGCCGAGCCCGATCAACGCGCCGGCGAGTAAAAGGCCCAAAGCGCTCGTCGCTTGGCTAAGGACGAGCAGCCCGACCGCGAAGATGAAGATGGCCGGATACATGACGACGTTGGCGCCACGCGCGTCCATGAGCCGTCCCGTGATCGGGCGCGACAACAGGACGGAAATCGAATAGACGAGGAAGAAGACGCTCGCCGCTTCGACGAGGTCGAGTTCGGTCGCGTAAAAGTTGATGTAAGACAAGACGCTCGAAAAACTGAGCGCGGCGATCACGATGATGAGCGCGATCGGTAACGCCTTCGGCTCGACGAACGCCTTAAGTGACAATCCGCGAACGATTTCCGGATTGTCGGCCTCGGGAACGGTGACGAACAAGGCGCTCACTAAACTGACGACGCCGACGACGAGACAAGCGATAAAGATGGTCGAGAAACTCGTATATTGGCTCATCAGCAAGCCGACGAACGGGCCGATGGCGGTGGCGAGCGTCGAGCTCATGCTGTAGTACCCGATACCTTCACCTTTCCTCGCTCCGGGAATGATCTGTGCGACGATCGTGCCGGTCGCTGTGCTCGATAAACCCATGCCGAGACCGTGCACGAAGCGGGTGAACAGTAGGAAGCCGACGCCGAGGTCGACGAAATAGAGCAGGATCGTGGCCGTGAAGAAGGTCAGCCCGATCAACAGCGTCTTGCGCCGTCCGATTGAATCGATCAAGCGTCCGATGAACAGCCGGCCGACGAGCGTACCGATGATGAAGATCCCGGTCACGAGACCGGCCTCACTTGTCGTCGCGCCGTACGTCGCAACGGCGTGGACACCGATCGTTACCATGAGCAAGAAAAAGATGAGCGTCAAGAAGAAGTTGACGAGCGAGATGATGAGGAAGTCTTTCGTCCATAATTTTTGTGCGGTCAATTGCATCGGCGATGACGCCTCCTTATTTGTTTGAACCTAAATAGTTAGTAAACATAACTAAAGGAGTATAGCAAATTGATGAGAGCTTGTCAGAGACGACGCATTGTGCATGAAAAACCGATTCGCGTGAGCGGATCGGTTTTTCATTAGATCAAGTGGCGGCGGTACCAGAGGACGATCGGTACGAGAACGAGTGAAACGATTCCACCGAGCAGTGATAGCGTCAAATAGCTCGACTGGGAGGCGATGATACCGGACAGCATGCCGCCCGAGGCGCCGGACAAGGCGATCCAGACGTCGACCGATCCTTGCGTCTTCGCTCTCGTCTCGGGTGTCGTCGCATCGACCAAGATGGCCGTCCCACTGATGAGACCAAAGTTCCAACCGACACCGAGCAAGACGAGGCCGACGATCAACAAGAACAGCGAGTCGGCCGGTGCGAACGCCGCGACGACGCCTGCGAAGAATAACGTCACCCCGGAAGCGATGGCCATGATTTCACGGCCGACTTTGTCGACGAGCACGCCGGTCACGAGCGAGGGTAAATACATCGCGCCGATATGGAAGCCGATGACGAGACCGACCGCGCTCAGTTCATGGCCGTGCTGCCGCATGTGGACAGGTGTCATCGTCATGATGGCGACCATGACGATTTGGCTGAGCACCATGACGAAAGCACCGACGTACACGCCAAGACGAGAGTGGACTTCTTCGGGTTGACGTTGCGTCGCGTCTGTCGATTGCTTCCGTTTCGATTCGATGGCTCGGGCGACGAGGAGCGGGTCAGGGTTTAAAAACACGATCAAGATGAGACCGGCCACGAAGTAGGCGGCTCCCGCGAGTAAAAACGGACCAGAAAGCGTCGGGATGCCGATGGCGTCAGCAACCCGCCCCATCGGTTCGACCAAGTTCGGTCCGGCGACGGCACCGAACGTCGTCGATACCATGGCGATACTGACCGCGGTCGCCCGTTCGGTCGCATTCGCCAAATCCGTTCCGGCGTAACGGGCCTGGAGGTTACTCGCCGTCCCGGCCCCGTAAATAAGGAGCGACACGAACAAGAGCGGTACGCTCTCGAACGCGGCGGCAAAGATGACACCGAACGCACCGAGGGATCCCGTCAAGAACCCGGTCGCGAGTCCGAACCGGCGTCCGACCCGTTGCGATATCATCCCGATCAGAAACGCGGCGCCGGCAGAGCCGAGCGTGAACAGCGCCGTTGGGACACCCGCATACGCATCGGTCCCGAGCAGGTCGCGGGCGAGGAGCGCCCCGACGGTTATGCCTGCGGCGAGGCCGGCACCCCCGAAAATTTGAGACAGCACGACGACGAACAACGTCCGTTTATACAGACGGCGTTGTTGCTCGGTGTCGGTCACATATGAATCAATCTTATTTCGCATGACACGATTCCTCCTCCATCAACTTATACCCCACCTAGTATAACGTTTGCAGGCGTGGAAAAGAAGGGTGGACAAAAAAGGACTCGACTCGAAAATACCGAGTTGAGTCCTTCTGTTCGTGAATCGTTAAGCGCGGTCCCAGAACCGGGCTTTGGCAATCCCGTCGATGAACGTGTCGAATCCGTCGAGACTGTGCTGTTTGAACGTGTAGACGCCAGGTTGGTCCGTCTTGACGCGGCACTGATCGAGCACTGAATCATCGTGTAAGTGCAAAGCGAGCGGCTTGAAGTGTTTATACGTGTTCTCGATAAACTCGAGGACGTCGTCTTCGACCGAACTCGCGGCGCTGACGAGGAAAGCGGCGTCGAACAGGCTCGAGTCGACCGTATCGTACGTCTCTTTCACTTTGAGGTCACCGAGCGTGTACGATTTCTTCCCGACGAGGCTATAGTTCACTTTTTTGTCGGCGAGCGCTTGGACCCACGCCTTCACTTGCACGGCATCGACATCACCGGCGAGAAGGACGGCGACGCTCTTCGTATCCGGTTTCGAGATCGTGTCCGCCATGCTGAGGGCAGGCGATGTTTTGTCCGAGACGACTTCGTTGTTCTCGGCAGGCAGTGCGACGCCTAAGTTGTCGGCGACGACCGAGGCGAGTTGACGGTCGATCCGGTTCAACAAGTCGACGGCATTTTCTTTCACCATGTCCGACTCGCATTTGCCGAGCTCGAAGCTGTAGGCGTCTTGAATGTGCTGCTTTTCGACCGGGGTCATGCTGTTGTAGAACATTTTGGCTTGTGAGTAGAAGTCGAGGAAGCTGTCGCTGCGGCCACGGACTTTGTGACCATCGACTTTCTCTTGGTAATGCTCAAATCCACCTTGGTCGACCGGCACAGGTGCCGGCTGATTGTTGTTGAGCGCGTTTTTATGGTAGCTCGTCTGGCCTTTATGGACCGACATTTGATGCATGCCGTCGCGTTGATTGTTATGGAACGGACAGACCGGTTTGTTGATCGGGATCTGATGGAAGTTCGGTCCGCCGAGACGTGATAGCTGTGTATCTGTGTATGAGAACAAGCGCCCTTGCAGGAGCGGGTCGTTCGAGAAGTCGATGCCGGGAACGATGTGCCCTGGATGGAATGCGACCTGTTCGGTTTCGGCGAAGAAGTTATCGACGTTCCGGTTGAGCGTCATCTTCCCGACAAGTTTGACCGGGATCTCTTCTTCCGGCCACAGTTTGGTCGGATCGAGGATATCGAAGTCGAACTTGAACTCGTCTTCGACTGGGATCATCTGCAGTCCGAGTTCCCATTCCGGGTAGTCGCCTTTATCGATCGCCTCATACAAGTCGACGCGGTGGAAGTCGGCGTTTTTCCCGACGGCCTTTTGCGCCTCGTCCCACACTTGCGAGTGGACACCGAGCTTCGGTTTCCAATGGAACTTGACGAAATGGGCTTTCCCTTCCTTGTTGACGAGTCGGAACGTATGAACGCCGAACCCTTCCATCATGCGCAGGCTGCGCGGGATGCCGCGGTCGCTCATCGCCCACATCACGTGGTGAGCCGCCTCATGGTTTTGGCCGACGAAATCCCAGAACGTGTCGTGGGCACTCCCGCCTTGCGGCACTTCCGTGTGCGGTTCAGGTTTCACCGCGTGGACGAGGTCCGGGAATTTGATGGCGTCTTGGATGAAGAAGACCGGCATATTGTTTCCGACGAGGTCATAGTTGCCTTCGTCCGTATAAAACTTCGTCGCAAAACCACGGACGTCGCGGACGGTGTCCCCGGAACCGCGTGAGCCTTGTACCGTCGAGAAGCGGACGAAAACAGGCGTCACTTTCGAAGGGTCGTTCAAGAAATCCGCTTTCGTATAGTCGGCGAGCGACTCGTATACTTGGAACTCCCCGTGGGCACCGACACCGCGCGCGTGCACGATCCGTTCCGGGATCCGTTCATGGTCGAAGTGCGTCATTTTTTCACGGAAGTGGAAATCTTCGATGAGCGTCGGTCCCCGAAGCCCCGCTTTGAGCGAGAACTCATCCTCCGCCATCTTCAGTCCTTGGTTCGTCGTCAGTCCTGCTGTTTGTTCATTGTCGATCGTATGTTGTTTCAACTGTTCTTCTTTTTTATTCCCCATCATGTTGCCTCCCCATAAGTATATGCTCTCCCGACGTAAGCCGTGATTGACCTACTTTACGGTTTTTCCCTAACGCTACGAGAAGAAACCCCCATTTTAAAATGGGGTACGTTAATTGATAGATGTCACAACGCTGCCCAAACGCTCTGTTTCAAGACGATATGCTGTACTTTTTCAGGCTCGAGATCGTATTTCGTCGAGATGGTCCGGGTCACTTTTGCTTTCAAATCAGGGTCGTTGGATTGTTTCGCCTCGTAAATCTTGTTCCACTCTTCCCAGACACGTACCTCGCCTTCAGATAGTTGGCCGGTCCATTCTTTCTCGCGAAGCTGCCAACCGAACACCATGTCGTCGTAGTCACCGGCCTCGACCGTCTCGGCGAGCGACCAGTCGCCTCCTGGCGCGTAGACAGCCTGACCGAGGGGAGAGTCGGTGCCAATATACGCCTCGTGATCATAGAAACGGATCAATGCGGCTTGGAACGTGTCTCGTTCGGTCACTTCACGCATGACGTCATGGCTGATGGACTGGAGCGTCTCGACGTCAGGACGTCCGTGGACGACGACATCGTATTCATAGCGGACCGCGTCATCTTCATGTATCGGTTTGCTCGCTTCAATCGTATAAGCTGCTTCGTGCTGAGACATCTGCTCGGTTTTGTCTTTCTGCTTCGGCGGGTCATTCGGCCACACGTAAGCGGTGAACGCGATGGCAGGGACGAGCAGCAGTGCTCGTCTCAGACGATATACCCACTTCGGTTTTCGTTTCGATTTCATGGTTATCACTTCCGATCTTATGTATGAAAAAATCCCCTGATCGCCAGGGGATTAACGCGTCCGATCTAATCGTACGAGCCGGGCATCCGAATTGTCGATGCCGCGCACTAAATCACTCAAGATTTTAGAACCTAACATGCTGTAAACCGTACCGTTGCCGCCATACCCGAGCAGGTAGAACAGGTTTTTCCGGTCCGGGTGTTCCCCGATGAAGGGCAGATGGTCGATCGATTCACCGAACAGAGCTGCCCAAGCGTATTCGACTGTCAAATCGTACATCGGGAACAGCGCCGCGACTTCTTGGCGAATCCGCTCGGCCCGGTTATGAATAAGTGCCTCACTATGAGGTGTTTCCGGCTTTTCTTCGTCGAGGCCACCGGCGATGATCCGGCCATCGACCGTCGTCCGTAAATACAGGTAAGGACGTTTCGTCTCCCAAATGAGCGCCTGCCCGTCCCAATCCTTGAAATCCTTGATTGGGTTCGTCGCGATGGCGTAGGAACGATTGAGCTCGATGCGATGGGTGTCGAGCAGTGGTGCCGGCCCGTAACCGGTCGCGAAGATGACATGCTTAGCCTTGAACGTTGTTTCAGGCGTCAACACGAGCCAGCCGTCCCCGTCAGGCACGACTTCCGTCACGTCCGTCTCCTCGAAAATCGGAACGTCGTTCATCGATAGGTGGCGAACGACTTGACGGCTGAGCGTGAGCGGGTTGACTTCAGCATCGCCTTTTGTGATCAGTGCGGCCGGTTTATCAAATGGGAACCGGTCTTGGAGTGCCGTTTGATCAAGCCATTCAGCGTCAAACCCGTGCTTGGTGAGCATCTCATATTCACGTTTCAGTTTGGAGACATCTGCCTCCTCGCTCGCGAAGCAAAGACTGTCGCGTCGGATGTAGACGTCTTTTGCGTCGACGGTCTCGGCGACCTCGTCGAGCGCATCGACCGCCTCCCTACATAATTTATAGAAGCGGACGGCATCGACTTCCCCGATCTGATCAGCGAGCTCATGCAACATGATGTCGTTTGAATACTGGATGAGCCCAGTGTTCGCCGCCGTGCTTCCGGCTCCGACTTTCCCTTTGTCGAGGACGGCGAAGTCGATGCCGTCCTCATAAAGCGTGTAAGCCGTCAATGTGCCGGACATGCCGGCTCCGATGACGAGCACGTCGTACTGTTCTTTTTGGATCGGCTTTTGTAAGACGATCTGTTCCGACTCAGTGATCGGCCAATATAAGTTCCCGTTGTGCATTTCCATGACGTCATCCTCCGATAATCAGCATCTTCTTCTTAATCCCCGAATTTTGAGATTGAAAACGCAAAAAACCGCAGACGAGATGTCTGCGGTAGCGTTCGTTATTTTTTGACGACAACTGTTTTAGCAGATGCGCCTTTCGTATACGTGATGCGTTTGACGTTCTCGGCACCACGAATTTCTGCAAGGTTTGTTCCGTCGACGATGACTTCTTTGACGGTCGCGCCTTTGAAATCGATGATGGCACCGGCTTGTTTCGGCTTCACTTGAACGACGACGTTCTTGAGCGGGTCACCCGTCAATTCCGTGTAAACGCCGCGCACGAAGATGCCGTTCTTAAAGTTCGTACCTTTACCGATTGTCACGCCGATGTAGTCGTCTTGAAGGACAAGACGGGCAGCCTTATTGTTCTCGACCGTGTAACGTTTCACATCGACAACGGGTTCTGGTGTGAGGTCGATTTGCGCGAGGACCGGATCGTGGTCACTGGCCCGGCCCGACATCTCTGTGAAGTCGGCGTTGACGTGGATCATATCGATCTCGGTCGTAGCGGCCAAACGGTTCGACACGAGGATGTGGTCGAGCACTTGCGAGTTGCCTTGGTAGACGTAAGAGTAACGATCGACGGCAGGGACTTTCTCGACCATGTTCGTCATCAAGTCACCTTTGAAGATTTGAAGCGCGTCCGAAAACTCGAAGTCGTTGAAGTCACCGAGGGCGACGACGTTCGCATCCGGGTTATCGGCTTTCACGTCCGCTACGAAGTTGTGGACGAGTTGTGCGATTTTTTTCCGTTGCACTTCACTGCCGAGCACGACCGGCTGTTGTGAACCGAAGAAGCCGGTATCGCCACCTTTTGAGTTCCAATGGTTGGCGATGACGACGACGTTCTCGCCTTGGAAGTCGAACTGGGCCGCGAGCGGCTTACGTGAACTGTTGAATGCTGGGTCGAGTGGCGCGATTCGGCCCGGGTTATGTGTCAACTTGCCGTTTTCGTAACCGACGGCCGTTGTCGCGTCACCGGCAGGGATGCCTTCCGTGAGCGAGACGCGTTCCGGATTGTACAAGAAGCCGACACGAATGTTGGCGTTCGGTGCGCCGCCATCTTGATTGTTCTCCGGATCGATGTTGACGTACTTGTACGACTTGCCGCCGATTGAGACGATATCATCGATCAAGCGTTGATAGCTTTGGTCAGCTGCAGCATCTCCTGTGCTTTGACCGTTGTTGTCTTGAACTTCGGTCACGCCGATGATGTCCGGGTTGTTCAACTCTTCGACGAACGCTTTCGCCAGTTTGAGCGCCTTCTCGTCCGACGTCTCCTTCACGTTGTTCGAGAAGTTCTCGAGGTTGTAAGAAGCGATCGTCAACTTGTCTTCTTCTGCCTCGATGAATGTCGTCTCACGCTTAGCATCACCTTTGACAAAGGCAGCTTTCATCTCATCGAGACCTGCTTGAATTTTGTAGTTTCCATATGAATAACCGACGACACCGACGATTGGTCCGTTGAAACGGTCACCGGTCGCGACATCGAACTCACGCGCTTCTGCGTTCGGTTCGAGACGGAACTGGATACGTTCCGGGTTTGCGTCATCTTTCTTCAAAAGGATTCCTCCGTTGAACGTCTCGGTCGGCGTGCTTTCGAGTACGGTCACGAGGTCACCGTTTTGTTGCGGCGATACTGACTTGAGGTTAGCGGTCTCGACACGCATCCCTTCTAAGCTTTCCCAGAAATCGATGGCGTCTTTGTCTGGATTGAAGACGGCGAGGGCGTCGCTGTCGATAAACTCGGTCGGTAAGTTCGACTCGTCAATCTTCACTGGCGTCGGGAGTGTGACGTCACTCTTCACGACATCGACTTGTCCGTTGCGTGTATCGATTTGTGTCATCAACATATCTGTCCGTTGGCGATCGCTATAGCCTTCGATCGCATACTCGCTGACGACACCTTTCACGTTGACGAGGTCTCCGACTTGAATGCCGGCGATCGAACGTCCGCCGTACAGGATGATGCCTTCTGACGTGCGTGCGTCTTGGTCGGCTTCCATGTCCGGTGTTTGAATGTAGTAATACGTCGTTCCCATCGAGACGAACGTGTACGTGACGATTCCTTCGACGCCTTCGACCGTTTGGCCGTTCATCGGTGACGTGTGGCTCGCGCCTTGGATGTCATGGATGCGGATCTTGTCCGTGATCTTATAGTCGTACGTTGTCACGGCGCTGAACGCATCGCCTGACTTGACGGCGACTTTGAGCGTCTTCGTCTCTTCGACACGGACTGGACCTGTATAACGTGTCCCGTTCACTTTCGGGTCTGAACCATCGAGCGTGTAATAGATTTCAGCGCCCGCAGTCGTCGTCGAAAGCGTCACGTCTTGAGGTCCGACGAACGTGCCGGCGCCTGGCTTCGCCGTTGCCGGACGGAGTACCGTCGGGTCGATGGCTGTGTCAGCCGCATCACGTGGGATGATTTGATACGTGTTGTCGAACTGTTGGACGATTCCCGTGATTGATGCGTAGTTGACGTCCGTCTGTAAATCGAGAACGCCGCGTTCGTCACGGACGACAAATTCCTTCGTTCCGTCTGTCGCCGTCAAGTTCTGACCGCTGCCTGTTAGTGTGACGTTCTTCACCGTCACGAGTTCAGACTCGACGTCCTCATTGATCTGTTCGCCTGTGAGAACTTGCGCAGCTGGGACGCTCGCCGTTTGTTTCGAGACGACGACCGCATTGTTTAATTGAAGGAGCTCACGGTATGAACCGATCGCACCTGTGACGACGACTTCATCGCCGACGTTGACCGCGAGTGATGTCGGACGGACTGAGAGGCCGCCTGTCGCGTCTTGAATCGAGATCGTGTTCGCAAGTTTGGCCGTAACGACGCCTTTGATCGTGACCGTTTCACCTTCTGCCTTCGTGCGGGCATCACTGATTGAAATCGGAGTGACCGGTGCCGGTGGTTCTACCGTTCCGCCATCGCCGTATACGACACCTTGGAACGTGTGCGACCCGAGGTTCGTGAACGTATCGATTGGTTGTGAGTTCCATTCCGCCGCTGGGTCGAACGCATCCGTACCGTTAGCATCTCCGGTCGTGACCGTATCTTTACGAATCAACGTCTGGTCAGCGGTTGCGACGCTTGTTCCCCATTTTGTGCCCGGGTCGACACCGATTTGACCGAAGACGTCGAGCACAGTGTCACCTTTTTTCAAGACGAGCGTGTCATCACCGTTAAAATTTGTCACGCCGCTCGTCGCATTTGATTTTGCCTTGAGCGCTTCACTCGCACTGCCGTTGACGATGACATACGTGCCACCCGGTTGGAGGGTCCCCGTCAAGTTGAGCGTCGTGCCAGGAGCCGTCCCGCCGTTTGAATACAGTTCGAGCTTGTAGGCAGAGAGGTCGATGGCTGAATCGGTTCCGTTGAACAATTCAATCGCTTTGTTGTTGCTTGAGCCTTCAATATACTCCGAGATGAATAAGTCTGCTGCGTTCAACGTTTCGGCTTGTACGTTTGCCGCGATCGGCGTCATGCTGCTGACGATCAGTCCGGCTGATAAAGCGAGGCCGGTCATTTGTTTGAGTGAACGTGCTTTTGGTTTCCCCATGTTGTAGTCTCCCTTTGGTATGTAGATGGCCGATACGATTTCCCAATTCGTTTGGTCACTTGTTGAGCGTTTAGCCCCCTCCTAGTCAATACAAGAAATGATAGCGCTTACATTAATCGACTGGTGTCTATGAAAATGGCTCGTTGCGACTCCATCGATTGGTGTATTTGACTATCATTTACCAACTTTGCAACTACATGTTAAACATAACCAAGCAGACGTCAGAACTCAATCTCCTTTTCACGAAGTTCATATTACATTTCGATGACAAGGTAATGAGTTTTTGGATTTTTCCCTTTTAGGTTGACGATAAGGCCATGAACTCTTACAATTCATTAATACAAATTAAGTGTATCGGTTAACTGTGAATTGATAGGGAGGAAACGAATGACGACGACTACTTATCCGGTCATCCCGGGAGCGGGGACGTTTTATTATGAAGGGAATCAAACCGGGATATTATTATGTCACGGTTTTAATGGGACACCACAAAGCGTGCGCGATGTCGGGATCGACTTGATGGAAAAGGGCTTCACGGTGTATGCCCCTCGCTTGACGGGGCACGGGACCGACCCCGAGGACTTTAGATGTTCGACGAGCAAGTGCTGGTATGAGAGCATGGAAGCAGGTATCCGCTTTTTGCGCGAGCGATGTCGCCACGTCATCGTCGTCGGACAATCGATGGGCGGGACGCTCGCCTTAAAAGCCGCGCTCGCTGGCCTTGCCGACGCCGTCATCACGATCAACGCGGCGTTGTCTGTACCGGGCTACGCGTGTCATGCGGCTGACGACGTCTGTCGCTTCATCGACGAGGACGAGCCGGATATCAAGGCAAATGACGTGTATGAGATCGTCTACGACAAAGTACCGACGTCGGCCATTCGCGAATTGCTCGCTTTGATCGAGGAAGTTCGGCCTCGTGTGTCGGACGTAGTAGTTCCGACGTGCGTCATCCATTCCGCTGTCGACCACGTCGTCCCGCCGGAAGATTCGATGTGGTTGTATGACAAGATTCAGGCGCCGAAGCAGCGTATCGTTTTGGAGCAATCGTACCATGTGGCGACGATGGACCATGATCGCGGTCGATTAGCCGACGCGATCGGTACGTTCTGTGAACAAGTGACGACGGTTGAACAAATGTAGTCTCTAAGACTGCATTTTTATTTGCACTTCTTTGCAAACGCTTGCACTAATGATATTGTAAGATTAGATTTACCCAAACAGTGGTATGTACCTTCATTGATACTAATCGTAGGCTTAGGAGGAATTTGGCGTATGGAGACGGCGTTCAGACAAAGTGAGAAGCAAGGCATCGCCCGGGCATGGTGGAAAGAAGCCATCGTCTATCAAATATACCCACGCAGTTTCAAAGATTCGAACGGGGACGGCATCGGCGACCTCCGTGGCATTATCGAAAAGCTTGATTACTTGGAAGACCTCGGCATCGATGTGATCTGGCTCTGTCCGATGTACAAATCACCGAACGATGACAACGGCTATGACATCAGCGATTACGAAGACATTATGGAAGAGTTCGGGACGATGGAAGATTTCGATGCGTTGCTGAGCGCGGTCCATGCGCGAGGGATGAAGCTATTGCTAGACCTCGTCGTCAACCATACGTCAGACGAACATCCATGGTTCGTCGAATCGAAAAGTTCGAAAGACAACCCGAAGCGGGATTGGTATATATGGCGAGACGGGTCAGAAGACGAGCCACCGAACAACTGGGCCAGTATTTTCGGCGGCTCGGCCTGGGAATATGACGCGGCGACCGAGCAGCACTACCTTCACGTGTTCTCTAAAAAACAGCCTGACTTGAATTGGGAGAATGAAGAAGTGCGCGGTGCGGTCTACGATATGATCAACTGGTGGCTCGATAAAGGAATCGATGGGTTCCGGGTCGATGCGATCAGCCACATTAAAAAGATGCCGACCGAGACGATGTTGCCTTCCCCGGATGGCAAACGTCACGTCACGGCGTTCTCGATGTATTCAAATATCGAGGGGATCCACGAGTATCTCCAAGAGATGAAGCGCGAGACGTTCGCCAAGTACGATATCATGACGGTCGGCGAGACGAACGGGATCGAGCCGAAAGCGGCCGACCTGTGGATGGGACCTGGAAACGGGGCGATGAACATGGCGTTCCATTTCGACCACGTCGATATTATGCGCAAGTCCCGGCTCGCCCCGCTTGACGTCGTCGAACTGAAACTTATTTTTGACAAGTGGCAACAAGGGTTGCTTGAAACAGGGTGGAACGCCCTCTATATCGAGAACCATGACATGGTGCGTGCCGTCTCGCTCGTCGGGGACGAGAACCACTATTGGCGTGAGAGTGCGACCGCGCTCGGGATGATGTACTTCTTCATGCACGGGACGCCGTTCATCTATCAAGGGCAAGAAATCGGTATGAAGAACGTGCCGTTGCCATCGATTCACGACTACGATGACGTCGCGACAAAGAACGAGTACTTCGAACGGATCGCGAACGGGATGAGTGAAATCGACTCGATGCAACACGTGTGGGGGACGTCACGCGACAACGTCCGGACGCCGTTGCAATGGGACGCCTCGCCGCACGGCGGCTTCTCGTCAGCCACCCCGTGGATGCCGATCCATGCCGAATATGAGACGTTGAACGTGGAAGCACAGTCTAAAGACGTGAACTCGATTCTGTCGTTCTACAAGGCGATGATCCGTCTACGCCGAGCCGAGGAGACGTTCACGTATGGAAGTTACCGTGATCTCTTGCCGGAACATCTGCAAGTATTCGCGTATGAGCGCAAGTTCGAGCAACAATGCTTTTATGTGCTCGTCAACTTGACGGCGAATCCGGCCGAGACGACGCTGCCTGGTCTTGACGAGGCGACGCTCGTCTTGACGAATGAGGTGGACCCGGAACCGATCGAGCAAGACACGTTCATGCTGAAGCCGTTTGAAGCCCGGTTATATCGCTTATAATGACGAGACACCTTCCATTCGGGAGGTGTCTTTTAGGAGGGGATCAGTATGCATCAGATCGAACTCGGGAACGACGACGTCACGGTTCGATTCATCATTGCTGAGGCTAATCGTACGACGCTAAAACTCGTCCTCGCTCGCGACGCAGAAATGGTCCGGACGGCTGACTATGTCTCGTTTGGACGAGACCTTACCGAAGCGTATGAGCAATTGAGCGGTAAGGCCCACCTTCAAAATGAGAGCGGCCGGACGATTTTAACGATTGCGTTCGAAAGGGGACGGGTCGATGTCTCAATCGCGTGGGGACAAGGCGTGACGACGTTTGTGACCGATCAAAGTTATTTGACGAAAACGCTTGGTCAGATCGGACCGTTTGAATAGACTGTGACAAATGCGGGAAAAGAGCATATGATAGAGGTTGACTATACGGAAAGGGGTGTCGGGTATGGATGGTAAGAAACGCGCGGACATTCGCCCAGGACTCCACGTCCAGATCGTCCTGAAACAAGATCAGCGGAGCGGGAAGTTGACGAAAGGCGTCGTCAAAGACATTTTGACGAACTCGCCAAGTCACCCGCACGGCATTAAAGTACGCTTAAACGATGGACAGGTCGGTCGGGTAAAAGTGATCGAAGCTGGAGGTGAATAATATGAGTGAAAAGAAATTGAGTTTCCAAGAGGCGATGAAGCAAAAACTCGCCGAGAAGAAACAGAACGAAACGAAAGTGCCGACAGGACTTCGTGGGACGAAGCAAAAACCGTTGACGAACCAGTTGACGAAAAAGCCGAACAACCAGAAGAAACGGACCGGCGTATAAACCAAGCAGTTGCTCATGCGAGCGACTGTTTTTTTGTTGGGGTCAATCAGGAGACGCATCAATGAAATGGCGATCGTTGAAGTCATGCAGATGAAGCTTCTTTAAAAAAAGTGAAACCTTAAATCAAATAACGAAATAAAAATGATGATTTATTCATTCTTCCAAAATAGCATGTAAGCGCTTTAAGTGTCGGTTTTTCAGTCTTTTTGTCGTGTGTCATGTGAATTTTTTGTGAACTCACCTATAAAAAAATTGTTGCTAATTGTCAGAATCTTTGTATAATTCAGAACTAAGACATCATAAAAAATCTTCAACTTAGATTTCCACAACAGGGAGGAACTTATTCATGGAAGCTGTACAAAACTTGTTACAAGGAAGCGTCGACTTTTTAAACAACATCTTATGGTCGTACGTGCTTATCGTCGGATTGATTGGGGCCGGGATTTACTTTACGGTCAAGACAAGGTTTATGCAGTTCCGCTACTTAAAAGAGATGTTCCGTGTCGTCACAGAAAAATCGGACGCCACAGATAGTAAGAGCATCAGCTCGGCGAAGTCGTTCTTCATCGGAGCGGCAACGCGAATCGGGACTGGTAACTTGGCAGGGGTCACGGTCGCGATCACACTCGGTGGACCGGGAGCAGTGTTCTGGATGTGGATCGTCGCCCTCGTCGGTGGCGCTACCGCGATGATCGAGAGCACGCTCGCTCAAGTGTATAAAGTAAAAGACGACGTCGCATACCGCGGCGGTCCAGCTTACTACATTGAAAAAGGGCTCAACAACCGCGTCCTTGGTATCATCTTTGCAGTATTGATCGCATTCACGTTCGGTCTTATCTTCAACTCGGTACAATCGAACACGATCGCAGCAGCGTTTGATAACGCGTTCGGTCTCGAAGCTGCAGTCGGTGGCGCTATCCTCGTCGTCTTGACAGGACTCGTCATCTTCGGTGGCGTCCGACGGGTCGCGAACTTCTCGGCAATCGTCGTACCGATCATGGCTGTCCTTTACTTGATCGTCGCTCTTTATGTCGTCGTCGTGAACATCACAGAAATGCCAGCCGTCCTCGGCATGATCTTCAAGAGCGCGTTCGGAATCGAGCAAGCGTTTGGCGGTTCGGTCGGTGCGGCTATCATGATGGGTGTCCGTCGTGGTCTCTTCTCGAACGAAGCTGGTATGGGTTCGGCACCGAACGCAGCAGCGGCAGCAGAAGTGTCACACCCGGCGAAACAAGGTTTCATGCAGACGCTCGGTGTGTTCTTGGATACGTTGATCGTCTGTACGGCGACAGCGGCTATCGTCCTCCTTTCGGACAGCTACGCGGCTGGTAACGGTGAAGGGATCGCACTCCTTCAAAACGCGTTGGCTGAGCAAATCGGTGCTTGGGCACCTGGCTTCATCGCTGTCAGTGTCCTCTTGTTCGCATTCAGCTCGATCGTCGGTAGCTACTACTACGGTGAGACGAACATCGAGTTCATCAAGAAGAGCAAAGGCGCTGTCTTCGGTTTCCGCCTTCTCACAATGGGCTTTGTCTTCCTCGGTTCGGTCGCGAGCCTTGGCTTCGTTTGGAGTCTCGCCGACTTGTTCATGGCCGGTATGACACTCATCAACTTGGTCGCCATCTCGCTTCTCGGCGGTGTTGCCTTCAAAGTACTTCGTGACTACGAAGAGCAACGGGCCCAAGGTCTCAACCCACGCTTCTCGGCCCGTAAGCTCGGCATCGAGAACACGGAATGTTGGGACGTCGACGAGGACGAAGTCGCAGAAGGTGCGGTTCAAATCGCCGCTGCCGATTCGTCAAAATAATCATTTACGCAACAACAGGGGCCCTGCATCGGGGCCCCTGTCTTTTTATGCGTTCTGGCGGAGCGTTTCCACGTTCGCCGTCCCAGGTTTTGCGTTCAAATGGAGGTACGTGCCGGCGACGAACAAGGCGCCCCCGACGATATTGCCGAGTGTGGCAAACAGTAGATTATAGAGTGCGAGCCCGATGTTGATGGCTTCAGACGGCACATAATAGAGGGCCAGCCCGAAGATACCCATGTTGGCGATCGAGTGCTCGAAACCGGCGGCGAAAAAGACGACGACCGGGAGCATCGTCAACATGATTTTGGCGACGTCGTTTTGCGTCTTGAGCGGCATGAAGATGGCGATACAGACGAGTACGTTACAAAGAATTCCTTTTAAGAAAATGGCGAGTGCGTCAACGCCCATCTTTTTAGCAGCTACGACTGCGAGCAAGTGGTCACTATTCATGTCACCCATGCTGTGGGCGCCGATGACGAGGATCGTGAGCAACAGCGCGCCGACCAAGTTGCCGATCCAGCTGATGCCCCACACTTTGACAAGATCGCTCCATGCGACACGTCCACGCTTCGCACCGGTATACAAGTACATCGTGTTGCTCGTGAACAGCTCTCCGCCCATCCAGACGATGAAGACGAGTGCGACCGAGAAACTCATGCCGGCAAACAGCATCGTCCCTGGTACGTCGATGAACATGTTTCCGACCGTAAATGCGAAGACGACTCCGATCCCGATCAAAAAACCGGCGACGAGCGAGCGAAGTGCGTATTGACCGAACGAGTGATGAAGGAGCGTCGCTTTTTTATGGGCGGCTTCTTCCATATAATCGATAACTTGTTTTTCCATTTGAATAAGACCTCCTTTAGACAACTTAAGTCTAGGAGGTCTTAAAAAAGTTTGCAATTGTTTTCACAAACTTTCGATAAGGGGATTTGTATCCGTTCACATCGTCGCCACGAGTTCGACTTTGATGCGATCCGGGTCTTCGAAATAGAGCGCGACGTAGTTCGGACCGCCCGCATACGGAAAACGGTCGGCGTACAGCTCATTGAAGCCGTAACGGGACAAGCGGCTGCGAAAAGATTCGAGTTGCTCCACCGATTCAGCGTGAAAGGCGAGGTGGTTCAGTCCTGTTCGCTTCCGATGGTACGAGGGTTCGAGATATGCCGGTTCGGTTTGAACGAAGACGAGGTACGTCTCACCATGACGATAACTTTTTCCGTGTTCCCATTGTTGGTATACCGTATACCCAAGCTCTGTGAGGAGCCAGTCCCAAGCGATTAAACTTTTGTTCAGGTCAGAAACATAGAGCTCTACGTGGTGAAGCATGCGTCTCATCCTTCCGTCGGACGTTTCAAAAGCGGCCGTTTAGTATAATGGTATTATACAACGACTGCAGGGGGAACCATATGGACAACACGGGGCTTGTCTCGAACATATTGATCGCGGGAAAAACAGGCGTCGGCAAGAGCGCCTTCTTGAACTATATTTACGGACGTGACGTGGCCGAGTCACGGGCGGGCAGCCCGGTGACGGCAGAAGGCCTGCACGAATACGAGTATTACGATCTTGAACGCGGGATCTTGTTCCGCTTTTTTGATACGTGGGGACTTGAAGCCGACCGGTCTGAAGAATGGCATGAAGCGGTCATCGCCGTCGTCAATAAGCGGGAAGGGGCACTCGACATCGCTGACTGGTTCCACACGATTTATTATTTGCTGTCGATCAACTCAGGTCGTGTCGAAACGTATGAGCTCGAGTCGATTTTGAAGCCGCTTTATGCGAAAGAGAGCAACGTCACCATCATCTTGACGAACTATAATCCGGACAGCGCGATGAACGTGGAGAAAGCCGAGGCGATGGAAGACGTCTTGATGCGAGAACTTGGCATCAATCGTGACGCCATGATCCGAGTGAACAGTGTCGAGAAAAAGCTGCTGAGCGGACAAGTCGTACCGACGCTCGGTTATGAGGCGGTCTGGCAGCGGAACCGAACGAACCTCTGGCAGGATGTCGAGCGGAAATTACCGCTCAACTTGACCCGGCATTTATTGGACGAGCTCGAAGCGTGGCGCGACCGGAGTTACCGTTCGGCTGAAAAAATTCGGATGATCACTCCGCAAGCGATGATCAGCTGGAAAGCGCGTCAAATCGAAAAAGATTTGGAGAGCACGCTCGAACAGGCCGCGCTCACGACAGAAGAAGCGATGGCGCAGGGGGTCCGTCATTACATTCAACTGATGGAGCGCTATCCGCTCGTCGGCAAAAAGGCGGACGTCGGTTTCAAGACGCGCCGGGTCGAACTCGGCTTTGATTATTCATTTAAGCGGACGATTCGAAAGATGGTGCTCGGGATGATTCCGGGTATTCATTTCATCTACTGGGCGTTCAAGCGCCGGACGGCGGAGCGGGGCATCAAAAAAGCCATCGACCAACAGTATGAGACGGTCAGGCAAGCGATCGTTCAGGACGTGCAACGTGGATTCGAGAACGAGATGAAGCAGCTTGGGCGTACGCTCAAGCAATGAGGAGGAAGTCATATGGAGAAAAAAGTGCCATTTAATTTAGATACGTACGATTTGAAAGAAGAGTTGGGTCGTCTGCGAGGCGAAGTCAAGAAGCCGAACATTTTAATCGCCGGTGCGACCGGTTCTGGGAAGAGCTCGGTCGTCAACCATGTGTTCGGTCGCGATTTGACGAAAGTGGCGGCCGGCGAGCCGGTGACGCGTGGAATCCACCAGTTCATGAGTGATGACATCGCGATTGTCCTCTATGATAGTGAAGGGTACGAAATCGGAAGTGAGCGCCAACAGGCGTATGCCGACGAAGTCATCGGCTTTGTCGAACGGGCGCAGACAAAACCTGCGGCCGAGCAGATGCACCTCGTCTGGTACGCTATCAACGCCTCGATGAAACGGGTCACACCGCTCGATCGGACGCTGATCAAACAGTTGAACGACGTCACTTCGGTCGCTGTCTTATTGACGCAAATCGATCAAGTCGACATGGATGAATTGACGGCGCTGCGAAACGAATTGGCTGGAGTCGTACCGGAAGACGCAATTTTTCAGGTAAGTGTCGCCGGTGAGTTATTGAACGATGCTGAACTTCGGGACCACCTTGACTGGGAACGTCTCGTCACATGGTCGGTCGACCAGCTCGACCAGTCACTTCAAGAAGGATTGCTCATGGAGATTCATGCGGAGAGCGAAGCGATGCTCAAGCTGAAACGTAAGAAGGCGAACCGGATCATCTCGGGCTATGTCGCGAGTGCTGGGACTGCCGCTGCCGTGCCACTCCCGTTCGCGGATGCCATCGCGTTGACACCGATCCAAGTGACGATGAGCGTCCACTTGTTCCGTTATTGGGGCGTCAAAGCGAGCGATGATATGTTGAAAACGTTGATTGGCAGCACGATCATCCCGCAAATCGGACGGACGCTTTCGAAGACGCTGTTGTTGAACGTCATGAAGTTCTTCCCGGGTGCGAACGCGGCGGCGAGCGTGATCAATGCGACAGTGGCATCCGGGATCACCTGGGCAATCGGCCTTGCCATCAATGAAGTCGCGTATCGCAATGCGATGGATTCTTCGAAGACGATCGAGCAACTGCTCAACAGTGACTTTAGTTCATTGTTCGATCAGTTCATAAAAGAGAATCCGATGTCGAAAGACAAATCGTGATTCGAAGTTTGTTACGATGAGAGAGAACAGGGGGAATGGATATGAAGAAACGAATTTACATCACACGACGTCTGCCAGAAGAAGCAGTGGAGCCGCTGCGAGACAAGTATGACGTCCGCATGTGGGACGAAGAGGCGGTGAGCGTACCGCGTGACGTCTTGTTGAAAGAAGCAGCATCGGCTCATGCGCTATGGACGATGCTCAGCGACACGATCGACCGCGAGTTGATCGAACAGGCGCCTGACCTCGCAGTCATCTCGAACTTGGCCGTCGGTTATAACAACATCGACATCGAAGCGGCAAAACAGCACGGCATCGTCGTGACGAACACGCCGGACGTTTTGACCGAGACGACAGCGGACCTCGCGTTCGGACTCATGATGATGACCGGGCGCCGGCTCGGAGAAGCAGAACGTGACTTGCGGGCGGGGGAATGGAAATCGTGGACACCGATGGGCTACGTCGGGATGGACCTGCATCAGGCGAAGCTCGGGATTATCGGGATGGGACGCATCGGCGAGGCGGTCGCACGGCGGGCCCGCGGTTTTGACATGGACGTCTTGTACCATAATCGGACGCGTCGTCATGAATCGGAGTCGATGTACGGATTCGTCTACGCCGAACTCGATGACTTGCTCGAGCAGTCGGATTTCGTCGTCGTGCTCGCACCGCTCACCGAACAGACGCGCGGCATGATCGGCACCGAACAGTTCGCCAAAATGAAAGACACGGCCGTCTTCATCAACGTCGCCCGCGGCGAGATCATTGATGAGTCGGCACTGTACGAGGCATTGAAAGCAAACAAGATTTGGGCAGCGGGGCTCGACGTGTTCGCGAAAGAACCGGTGGCGATGGACCATCCGCTCTTGACGCTTCCGAACGTCACGACGCTCCCGCATATCGGCAGCGCCACGATCAAGACGCGCCTCTCGATGATGGCGCTCAACCGAGAAGCCATCGTCAACGTACTTGAAGGGAAAGAACCAAAAAATCGATTGACGTAAAAAAGAGGAACCTGACGCCATGTGTCAGGTTCCTCTTTTATGTCCATTAAAATCGGCGAATGTTGTCTGGATCTTCAACATCGTTGCGTAGAGCACGGTCATCGAGACCACGAAGCTTCGCTTCTTTATCGTTCAGTTTGGCCTTTTCGTCCAGTTTGTCTTGCTCTGGGTCGACGGCCCGATTCGGATTGTCTGATGAGGATTCGTTGAACGGTTTTGAGTCGATCTCTAGGCCGTCATCATTGCGATGCTCTCGAGTAGTCGACTCGTGGCTTGGTTCGTTAAACGGCTTCGAATCGACTTCCAAACCGTCAGCAGTATGGTGTCCTTGGTGGCTTGTATCATGTTTCGTATCGTTGTAAGGCGTCGAATCGATCGTCAAACTTTCATTGTGACGTCGTTCGTAGTCTTCATCGACATAGATCAAAATCTTCCCGGCCTCGACGTCGCTGTAATGGCGGTTGACTTCTTCTTCGCTCAGTCCCATGTTGCGGAGCCCGGCGTGAACGTCTTCGTGGCCGCTCAAGAACGAACGGACTTTGTCGAACCAACCTGTATCGTGTGAGGCCTCGGTGTGCACGTCCGTTTTACGGCGCAAAATCGAGACGCTGTCCTCATGTTTGGCGACGACGTAAATGTCTGAGTCTTTGTATCCTTTGGCACGTAGCTCCTCAATCTTTCCTAGAGCCGATTCTTGCGTGTCGTACATGCTAATAAATCGTTTCTCACTCATGGTTGTCTCCTCCTTATAATCGGCGATGGTCCTCTAATCCGGAATGTCCCCGTACAATCGGATCTTCTTTCGTACCGCGTGGTTTTTCATCATGATCATTGAACGGTTTGGCATCGAATGCAATCCCGTCTGCCTTTTCCCCTTGATCGTGGTCGAGTTCACTGTCTTTTTTATACATATTCGGATAGCGCTCGTACGAATGTTTATCAACGTAAAGCAACAGTTTGCCGTCGTCGATGGCTGAATAGTATTCCTCTGCCTCGGCATCGCTAAGACCCATATTACGCAGCTCATCGCGAATCCGGTCGCTGCCGTGCAGGAATGCTTTGACGCGGTCTAACCAATTGACATCTCGAATCCCAGCCTCGGCGTTCACATCGGTGTGATCGCGCAATGCGGAAATTTCCCCGTCCCGCTTGGCTACGACATGCATATTTTTCTCCGCTTCCCCGGCCTTTTTGAGTTCGTTCACTTTGTCCATCACTTCTTGCTCGCTATGAAATAACCCGATCATTTTGCGGTCTGACATGGTCTGCCCCCTTTATCATCTCGTCTTACGATTAAATTGACGTCACGGTATTAGTAATTTCCGTTCTGGCGAATGTTCAAACAAAAAACGCCATCTCACCTGAGACTGGCGTCATTAATAATAAATGGTCATCGTATCGTTCCCGAGATGGCAACGCGTGCTCTTCCAGACAAACTCGGCGAGTGTCCACAGCGCCATGAAGCCGCTAATCGCTAACAACACTAACGCGTAGATGGGCGTCAATTGAATCAAAAACGACCATCCGAGCGTGAACAGGAGCGGTTGGATCAGGATCACGAAGCCGACATACACGAGAATGATGAGCAGTGCGAACAAGATGCGCCGTCCGATCGTCTGAAAGTGGTGACGGAAGCGCGTCAGTAAACCGAAGACGGCACCGGTCAGTAAGACGGGCAGCACGAAGGCGAAGTAATCGAGCGGATACGAGGTCGTCGGTGCACTGAACAGTCGTAGACTGAACAAGTCGTCCATGACGAGCAACAGGTTGGCGTAAGCGAACGCGAGCACCATGCCGAGCAGCCAGCCGAACTGGTTCCAAATGCGGCGAGACGATTTGATCGCCTCGATTTTTGTGTAGGCGAGAAACGAGACGTCACGCTTTTCGATGTCTTGGAGTTCGAGCTGCGTCTCGTTCAATCGCTCGACGGCCCAGTCGAACTCACGGTTCGCCTGTACCTTCTCATGCATTTTAAGTTCGCCCGACTGCTCGATGATGGAGCGGTAACGACGACGATACTCGTCGTTCGTTTTTGGTTTTTCGATCAAGAACATTGCATAGGCGCGTGGGTCTTGACTCGTCAGGCCGTCGAGGGATTGACCGCTTCTTTCTGCTTGTTGAATATACCCGGCCAAACTGTTGAGCAAGCGCTCCGCTGTTGAGTTGTCGTCTAACAGTTCAGACAGATGTGTTCGCACTTGTTCGTAAAATTGCTGTACGGTCGGGTCGTTCGATACATGTGGGTTCAGGACAATTCCTCTCTTCTATATAAAATGGTCATACAGGCGGTTCGTCGTTATGGGAAAGTTTGAGCGATTCAAAGTCGCCTTGTTCGATGCTGCGAATCAAGATTTCACTTCCGCCCATGTTTGTGGCGAGCGGAATCGAGTAGACGTCACAGAGGCGCATCAATGCACTCACATCCGGCTCGTGGGGCTGGGCGGTCAACGGGTCACGGAAGAAGATGACCATATCCATCTCTCCACGGGCGACCGAGGCGCCGATTTCTTGGTCACCACCGAGCGGTCCCGACTTAAAGCAATGGACCGGAAGTCCCGTCGCTTCGGCGACACGTGTTCCGGTCGTTCCCGTCGCAAACAAATGATGTTTCTCTAATATGTGAGAATAAGCTTTGACGAGTACGATTAAATCATCTTTTTTCTTGTCGTGGGCAATCAGGGCGATGTTCATCTTGACTCCTCCTTAAAAATACTTCTTCTTAATTCGTATCATATTTGAACTAGAAAGACACGCCTTGTTTATTGAGGTAAAATTTTCCTAGAAAATCATTTTTCCATTTAATATTTATTCAAGGATGCGAATTGTCTATGTTTAGGTAGATGAAAATGTTGGTATTTATACAGAGAGTCGTATGAAATAATAATCATTTTAAAAAGAGATTGGAGGAAGATGTCGGATGAACGATACAACGTATAATTTCAACACGTTCATGTCTTGGTTGCCAGAGCTCTTGCTTGCACTTCTTGTCCTTGTCGTCGGTTTTACTGTGGCGAAAGTTCTGGAAAACGTGACGCGTAAAGCGCTGCGTAAAGCACGCCTCGACGATCGTGTTGGTGTCAAGCAAGAAGGGGAGCCGGGTAAACCCGGAAGAGAAGAAAAGCGGTGGACACCTGAACGGATCATCGCGAAAGTCGTCTTCTTTGGAGTATTGCTTCTCGCATTCTTAATCATCTTCGAATTTATGAACGTGCCAGCGATCACGCAGCCGTTTAGCCAAATCTACGAAGGCTTCTCAGGTTTAATTACCGGAGTCGTCAAAGCAGGTCTCATTCTACTCGTCGCCTGGATCATCGCGACGCTCTTGAAAAAAGCGATTCAAATGGCTGGTCATCGCCTCAACTTGAGCAAGTTGATGGAGAAGACAGGTCAGGAGTCGACAAGTGTCAACCAGACGAAATGGGTCGACACGGTCGCAAACATCGTCTTCTACTTGGTGTTGTTGCTAGCACTTCCTGCCGTCCTTGACGCGCTCGGTCTCCGAGGCATCAGTGGACCGTTTGAAGACTTGTTGAACAGCTTCCTCGCCTTCATTCCGAAACTCGTCGCAGCGGCACTCATCTTTGCGATCGGTTATATCGTCGCGAAAATTGTCCGCGATATTTTGACGAAGTTCTTGGAAGCGGCAGGACTCAACAAGTTTGCCGAGAAACTTCACTTGGCAGATTACGTGAAAGGGTCAAGCCTGGCGAAAGCGGTCGGTACGGTCGTCTTCATCTTGATCATGATCCCGGTCACAATCTCAGCACTTGAGGCACTCGACATTCGAGGCATCTCAGACCCTGCCATCTCCATGTTGAACAACGTCTTGGCCATGATCCCGAACATCATCGTCGCAATCGTCTTGATTCTCGCTGGTGTGTTCGTTGCCAAATGGCTCAAAGGGGTGGTCGTATCACTTCTTGAGAATTTGGGCGTCAACTCGCTCGCAAGCAAGATGGGTCTCGGTGGACGTTCGACATCATCGACGTCGATTGCTCAAGTAATCGGTACGATCGTTCAAATCATCATCATCTTGTTGTTCGTGTCGGAAGCCCTGCAAGTCGCTAACCTCGACTTCATGGCCTCGCTCGCAACGGCAATCTTTGCTTACTTGCCGATGGTCATTGCAGCCATCATCGTCTTGGCGGTCGGTTTCTGGCTCGCCAATATGGCAGAGCGTCTCGTCGGCAGCGTGCTCGTCGATGCGTCAGGTCAACCGAGCGTACTACGCCACGTCGCGAAGTATGCGATTCTCGGGATCGCCTTCTTCATGGCCATCAGTCAGCTCGGCATCGCACCGATGATCGTCAATACGGCGTTCCTGCTTATCCTCGGTGCTGTCGCCCTTGCGTTCGGCCTTGCCTTCGGTCTCGGTGGACGTGAAACAGCAGCTCGCTACTTGAAAAAAGCTGAGAAGAGCATCGACGAGACGGAAGTATCAAAAGAGGGTCTCGAACAAGAGAAAGCACAAATGAATCAAGAAGCCGAAGCTGCGAAGCGACAGGCGAAGCAAGGTATCGATCAGTCGAAACGTGAAGCGGATCAAACGAACCAAGAGTTGAAACGTGAAACGAATCGGACAACGGATGTGACGAACGTGGACGGTCCAGAACCGAACCCGTTCCATGAAAACATCACGCCAGAAGATAACCGTTCACCCGACGACAACGAAGGTCCACGTCGTCCATAATCAGTGAACTGAGCGAGTCTCTCTAGTGAGAGGCTCGTTTTTTGTGTTGTGAAAAAGGGTGATTTTTGGTCGATAAACAGAATGAGAGAAGTCGGTGAAGAATAGGAGGGGTCAAAGTGTTTGAACGCTTTCAAAATACGTTAATTATGAATTATATCATCGGTTCAGGGATCGCGGTGTTCGGTGTCGGGGGTCTGTTCATCTTCCAAACGCTCGAACTGTCCCGTGCTGAAGTGATATCTTTATTTGCCATCATGGCGGTGTCAGGTGTGGTCATGATCAGTCTCGAATTACTGATATATCGGCGTCACATCCGGCCGATTCGGAATGTCTTTCGAAGTGAGGCGCCTAGTTACGAAGCGCTTCAACAGGCGTTCGATCAGACGAGTCACTTTCCGACGTTGACGGTGAAGCGCATACTAGGACCTCATTTATTTGGTCTTTCAGTGCCGGCCATGAGCTTGACCGCATTGGCGATTCAACAAGATTGGATCAATTTGCCGTACCGTTTGATTGGAATGGCGGCTTTTGGGGCGGTATTGATCGCGATTTTACATGCGCTCATCGAGTTCTTCTTGACGTATCGGTCGGTCGAGCCGTTGTTGCTTCATTTACAAGTTCAAAGTGAGCAACTGTACGATACACCGCTCCAGGCGTCGTACCAGTCAATTAGCGTCCGGACGAAGCTTTTGATCAGTATGCTCGTCATCGGGGTGTTTCCGGTCATGTTGTTCATTCTCGCTTCGGGCGTCCAACTGTCGACCGTCGAGCAAGTCGACGCATATTGGCGTTGGGCCGGGTTGATCTTGGTCGTGATCGTCGGTGTCGCGACGTTCAGTAGCCTGCTCCTATACGACAACATCAAGCGTCCGCTTGCCACGTTGACACAAGGGATCGAACAGCTCGATGCCGGCGAGCTGAAACCGATCGACAACCCGTACGCTGATGAGTTTTCGCAGCTGGTGAACGGGTTCAATCAGATGGTGAAGAACGTCAATGAACGTGAGGAAGAAAACGATCAACTGCTGAACAGCTTGTTCGTCTTGTTCGCGGCTACGCTCGACGCCCGTGATTCCTACACGGCCGGCCATTCGGAACGGGTTGCCGCCTATTCTGTCGAACTGGCATGTGCGTTAGGTTGGCCGCAGGCGCAGATTGAGCTACTCCGCAAATCGGCGTTGCTTCATGATATCGGGAAGATTGGGATTCGTGACGACGTTTTGTTGAAAGAAGGAAAACTGACAGACCACGAGTTCGCCCAAATTCAAGAGCATCCGACAATCGGGATTCATATTTTGAATCAGATCACGTTGCCGGTCTCACTTCAGCCGCTCATGGCGGGTGTACGGTCACACCATGAACGAATCGACGGGAACGGCTATCCAGACGGATTGTCCGGTGAAGCTATCCCGCTCTTCGGCCGCATCATGGCGATCGCTGACGCCTACGACGCGATGACGTCAGACCGTCCGTATCGGCAAGGGATGCCTGTCGAGAAGGCGCTGTCGATTTTAGAGAGCGGGCGTGGCACCCAATGGGACGCGGCGTTCGTCGATGTGTTCGTTCAGCTGCGCCGTGAGGCGTTGTCCGCCTAAACGATAACAGGTCTGTCTCCGCGGAGACAGACCTGTTTGTCAGATGAACGTTTCGACGACGTACACCCCGAGGATGCCGCCGAGCACGACGAGCATCAAGTTGACGCGCAACAAGGCGAGCATCGTGGCGAAGACGCCTCCGGCCAAGGCTGACGACAGGCTGCTCGTCGAATAGAGGATACCCGGGAAAATCAAGCTCGCGAGCACGGCATACGGTGTGAACAACAAGAAGCGCTTCAAGAGCGGCGGTAACTTCAAGTCGCGCAGCCAAAGGAGCGGCACGAGCCGCGGGACGTACGTGACGAGCGCCATAGCGAGGACGAGCAGGAACAGACTGATCATGTTACGCCCTCCTGTTCATAAAGCAGGGCGCCGACCCCGGCGGCGACGATTGTCGCGATGATGATACTCAAACCCGATGATAGCGGAATGAACGGGGCGACACCCCAATAGAGCACGACTTGGGTCACGACGGCAAGCGCCGCGACGACGATGACCGGTTTTCGCGTAAGCGATGGGACGAGCAATCCGATGAACATGGCGTACAAGGCGATGCCCATGCTCGCCTGGACTGACTGGGGGAGGCCGAAAGCGAGAAATACGCCGATCCATGTCCCGACGTTCCAAGCGAAAAAGGCGATCAAGTTCAAACCGAGCACGAAGTGGCCACGTGTCGCTTCGTTTCGAGTCGAGGCGACACTGAACGTTTCATCGGTCACCCCGAATGCGATGGCAGCCAGGAAACGGTTCGAGGTTGTCTCGATCCGTTGCGACAACGAGGCCGACATGAGGAAATGGCGCAAGTTCAAAATGAACGTCGTCAAGACGATTTCCCAATACATCGAACCGGCCATGATCAATTGAATACCGATGAACTGGCTTGCACCGGCAAAGATGAACAACGACATGGCCAACGTGATGACGTTTGGCATGTCGAACGATTTGGCGAGGAGGCCAAACGCGATCGCGATCGGAATATAACCGACCGCGACCGGGATGCCGGCACGCATCCCGGAGCGGAACGCGTCTTGATTGGATAAGGGCGTAGCTTGCTGGATCGGGGTCGCCATCGGCTCTCCTCCTTTCAAAAATAGGTGATGTCCATTCATTCGATACGAAGGAATGGTTTCCTGCTCAAACGATTAAAAAATAGGGTATAGATAGGCGATAAGGAGAGTGAACATATGAGTCGAGCCGAAGAATTTATCGCATCGTACCACCGGATCGAAGATTATTTGAGCCGTGAGATGGGGGACGGACAACATTTCAGCTTCAGCAACATGGTCAACCGTCTCGCCAAGCATAATCCGATCATCGAACGGTATAAAGAAGATTTGCACCAAATGAGCCAGTTGCGCAACGCGATCGTCCACGAGCGGCGAGAGCCTGATTTCATTATCGCCGAACCGCACGACTCGATCGTCGAGTTGATGCTCGAAGTGGAGCGGGAGCTGTTGCACCCGCGTCAAGTCATCCCGCTGTTTCGTAAACTCGTGACGACGTTTAATGCCGATGACGCGTTAGTCGAGGTGCTCGGTGAGATTCGGGATAAAAACTATTCCCAGTTCCCGGTCTATAACACTGACGGCTCGTGGCGTGGTTTATTGACAAAAAAAGGAGTGACCAGCTGGCTCGCCGAGACAATCGACGGCCCGCACGTGTCACTCGAGGGCGTTCAAGTTAAAGACGTACTTCATCACGATCCGCACCTTCGTCGTTACCGTTTCGTTGCGAAGGAGACGTCTGTCATCGAGGCGCATCAACATTTCATCAACATGAAAGACGGTGTGCGCCTCGACGCGCTCTTGATCACCGAGACCGGGGAAGAGAGTGAACCGCTTCTCGGTATCATCCGACCGCAAGATATTTTATACGTGATCGGTTGAGGCCATGTGCTCGATCGCGACCTCGTATTGGGTGACGGTATTTCCGAGGACGACGGGCTTCACTTCAGACGTGCCGTCGTCCCGTTTTTTATGGGCGTGTTTATAGGCACCGCTGTCGCGCCAGTTTTCAAAGCTCGCAGCGTCGCGCCACGTCGTCATGATCACGACTTGATCTTTCGTTTCGTCAGACGTATCGGTCAACACTTGCATGCGGATAAATCCGTCCATCGTCTCGATTCCTTTTGTCGTTTGGAATCGGGCTTTGACCGCATCGACTTTCCCTTTTTCAACATCTAGTTTGTTCATCACAATCCACATCGAGATGTCCTCCTCTGCAAATTCGTACACGTCTAGTATACATGGGGCACCTCGCTTCCTAGCGACTAGATGCTCGGACTTAGCGTTTGGCCCACCAGTCTTCGAACGTCCAGTTGTTTTGCTTCATCGTCGTCGCTTCCTTCACACCGACGTAGCGGAGATGCCACGGCTCATAGTTGTAGCCAGTGATCTTTTCTTTCCCTTTTGGATAGCGAACGATGTAACCATAGCGGTGCGCGTTCTGGATCATCCATTTGCCTTCAGGTGTCTGATCGAACGAGGCGTATAGTCCCATCCGCATCTGTTGACTCGTCATATCGACGGCAAGCCCGGTTTGGTGTTCACTGTGGCCGGGACGAGCGACATACATCGAGGCATAGGCCGTGCCGCGAGCGTTGACCCAATAATTGTAGAGTGATTTTTGCGTGGCGTAGGACCGGTACGCGCTCAATGCGTAAAGCGTGTGTCCTTGTTTTCGGCCGTCATAGTAGAGACGAGCGAGCGCGTGCGCCGCCTCGGCAGCCATGAGCGTCCGTTCGCTTCCTTTTGCATAGACGGTCGGGATGGTGAGCGTGACGAGTTGACGGGACCGATAGGACGCGGACAGGCCATGTTGCTTGTTGACGAGCCGCAACCGCTCCGTTGACGTGAGTTTCGGGATACCGGACTTTAGATTGCTCGATGGTGTGAAGTAGCGGGTGCTCCCGATGTAGACGTTCGACCAGCTTCGATTGTACGTTGTGTAACGGACGGGTGTGTTTGTGAGGAGTGTCTTGGCGACCGGTGACGATTGCATGGCCCGCCAGTATAGTTTCGTCGTCTTGATCGTGTAGCCGGGCTGAGGCGACGGGGTGGCGGCATAAGTAGACGAGGCGGTGAAGACGAGTACGAGGATGAGCAGCAGGCGGATGAGTTTCATTAGGACGACCCCCTTATGCATGGATAGTTTTCCTTTCCCTTTTTTTGAAATGATGAAAAGACGAGTGATTAGGGAATACTCAAACGACAGTCTCCGTCTCGTGACCCGATAGATGTACTGCCCCAGCCCGATGTGCCGGGGGGCTTAAACGAAGTAAACTGATTGTATAGACAAGAACTGTGCAACAGAAGAGAGGAGTGGACGCATATGGAACTTATTTTTGGCTTACCGTTGTTATTGCTCGTTCTATTCTTTGCCTTTTTGTATTTCAATATCAAAGGGTTATCGAATATGTGGAAAGACTACAACCGGACGAAATCGATGATCCCGCTCGGTTTTTTCATCATCGCGATTCTCGGAATCTTTACCGGGGTTTGGACATGGCTCGTCATTTTGATCTACTACGCCGTTCGTCCGAAAGAGTGACTTGACACCGTGTGCGAAAGCGCATGGTGTTTTTGGTATACTGGGGACGAGGTGTTGTCATGGAGAAGTTGATCAAGGCGTGGTTCATCATCACGCTCATCACATTTATGTTATTCAAGCTCGGTGAAACGATGACGGCCGCCTATACGGAGCCAGCGGGCGAAGGAAACCCGTACGTGCTCGTCTTGTTGGTTGGCTGGCCGTTCGTCTTGTTGTTCATTTGGATCACCGTCCGGCTCGCCAGGAGAACGGTCGCGTCGGTGAACGGTCTCGCGCGGGTCGGTCTCTTCGCCGGGAGCATATTGATGGCGGGGATCGGTCTATACGTGAACTTCGGGCAGGCAAGTTCGTTGCGGGACGGGATACGAGCTTCTGAAAATGCGGCGTACGCGTCGGGTTGGAACCAGTTCACGAACATTATTTACGCGAATCAACTGACGTTTTTCGTGCTGACAGTCAGCTGTATGGCGCTCGGCATCGTCGTCTCATTCGTAACTTCAACTAAAGACGAGGAACAGCTCAAGTAGCCGTTCCTCGTCTTTTTAGGTCAGTTTGCTTTGGTAGAGGCGGGCGTAACGGTCGGCGGCGATGATGGCGTCGGCCACATCTTCAGGCGACACGTCGAAACCGCTATGAATCGTTTCCCCTTCAGCGGTCGCTGCTTGACCGACTTTCAAGATATCTTCTCGTGACGCGTCTTTTAGTTTCACGTCTTCGAGTGTGACCGGCAAATCGAGCGCCATGTAAAGGGCGACGTACCGTTCGAACTCGGCTTGCGTCCGTCCTTCAAGCGCGAGCTGGACGAGTGTCCCGAACGCGACTTTCTCACCGTGCGTCAAATGATGGATCTCCCCGTCTAAGGCGGTAAAGCCATTATGGATGGCATGGGCTGCCGCCAATCCACCGCTCTCGAAACCGAGACCGCTCAATAGCGTGTTCGCTTCAACGACATCTTCAAGCGCCGGCGTGACGACTTTTGCTTTTACCGATTCATAAGCCGGAATCCCATAATCGAACAACACTTCTTCACAGCGCTTGGCGATCGCTTCGGCGGCGATCGTCGGGACGCCGCCTGCCATCGTCTTGCCACCGAACGCGAGGACACTCCGGACCTCGACCCACGTCGCGAGCGCGTCGGCGATCCCTGAGGCGAGGAAGCGGGCCGGGGCCTCGGCGATCAGTTTCGTGTCAACGAGGACCAAATCGGGATTCTTCTTATAAAACCGGTAACTCTCAAAATTACCTTCATCCGTATAGATGACCGAGAGGGCACTCGTCGGGGCGTCAGTCGAGGCGATGGTCGGCACGATGACGATGCGGGCATTAAGCGCATCGGCGACGGCTTTGGCCGTGTCGAGCGTTTTCCCGCCGCCCATGCCGATGACGAACGCCGTCTCGTTCGCTTCTGCCGCCTTGGCGATCCGTTCGATCTCGTGACGTGACGCCTCCCCGACAAAGTCGGCTTTCTCGGCGTTCACACCGCTCGACGTCAACGAGGCGGTCACCCGTTCCCCGATCAAGCTCCAGACGATATCGTCAGCGATGAGAAGTGCCTGTGAACCGAAATGCCCGACATACTCTCCGATCCGGTCAATCGTATTCTTGCCTTGCACATACTTTGCGGGACTGATGAAAACGCGTTCTGACATATTCAACATCCTTTCTCAAATGAATGTGGCGATAGGACAACATGTGTCTGTTCCCAATTTAAGGCGTGTTTCAAACGAACAATCATGTGACATCTCAGCGAAGCGAGGTCACATGTTCGTCCACATTCCGCCGAGTACTACGAGGACGACAATCAAAGCGGCGACAGCGAGAAATCCCCATTCAAGTATCGATTTGGTCACGATGGTTCCCTCCTGATGACTGATAATCCGAGTATAACGAGTTCAGACGCCGTTGCTGTTTTAAAAAAATGACCAGGTCAAAAAAAGAATGACGTCTCGTCGTGTCGAGCGTTCGATGGTTTGAATCGAACCACAACGGGAACATTTAATTCGTATGCTTATTTCAGAAGGAGGAAATCACATGTCTAAACACGTACTGATCGTCACGACATCTGCCAATAAATTAGAGAACGGCCACGAAACAGGGTTATGGCTCGGGGAGTTCGCTGAACCGTACCTTTTGTTCGAGAAACAAGGCTACAAAGTAACGATTGCTAGTATCGAAGGTGGAGACGTGCCAATCGATGCGAACAGCCTAGAAGACGGATTACCGGAAGAAATCTTAAATACGAAAACCTTGTTGAAAGATACGGTCCGCCTTGATCAAGTAGCGGATGAAACATATGATGCTGTCTTCCTTCCAGGCGGACACGGGACAGTCGTCGACTTCCCAGGAAGCGAGACGTTACAGCGTGTCGTTCGAGACGTATACGAGAGCGGCAATATCGTTGCAGCTGTCTGTCACGGCCCGATCGGCCTCGTCAACGTCAAGTTGAGCAACGGCGAACCACTCGTGAAAGGTAAGCGCGTGACTGGATTCACGGATGCTGAAGAAGTCGAGATGCAACTCGATTCAGCTGTACCGTTCTTGTTAGAGACGGCACTTCGTGAGAAGGGCGGAGATTTTGACAAAGCCGACAATTGGGCTGTCAACGTCGCCGTCGATGATCGCCTTGTCACGGGACAAAACCCGCAGTCTTCTGAGCAAGTCGCGGAAGAAATCGTGAAAATTTTAGGATAATGATGCGAACGACCTAGGTCTTGACCTAGGTTGTTCTTTTTTTTGGACATATGTCCTTTTCAAGCATTTTATTCTCGCGTACAGTCAGACGAGGAGAATAGGAGGTAAGTATGGGAATCATTTTTGCAGTACTCTCGGGCACGTTCATCGCGTTACAAGGCATCTTTAACGCAAAGCTTGGTTACGCAGTCGGGGCCTGGTTGTCCGTCACGATCGTCCACTTTGTCGGACTCATCCTCGCTTTGGGCATTTATGCGTTCAAACGTGATGCAGACATGACGGCGTTCCGGCGTGTGCCATGGTATTACAGTTTAGGTGGGTTGTTTGGCGTCTTCGTCGTCTTTGGAGAGCTGACGGCCATCCAGCGACTCGGTGTGACGTGGGCAATCTGCGTGTTGCTCGTCGCCCAATTGATCGGGGCGTTCCTTATCGATTTGAACGGTTGGTTCGGGGTGAAGAAGAAGCCTGTCAATCAAGGTCAGATCATGGGACTCGCCTTGATGGTTGTCGGTATCGGGATTTACACATTCACGTGAGGAGGGGTGACATGGGGGTTGAAGCTGCGTTAACACGCCTTAACTGGCACCATCTTTTTTCAACGGAGACACTCGCGGCGTCGTCGATCGTGACATTTCCAACCGGTGCGATGTTGTGTGCGAACGATCAAACGATTGAGTCGTTGTTCGTCGTTTTAGAGGGACGCGTCAAAATTTATACGTTGAGCGAGGAAGGGAAACTGAGACTCTTGCGGTTGAAGACAGCGCCGTCTTTGATTGGCGATATTGAGTACGCCAGCGGCCGGGACGTCCTGCATACGGTCGAAGCTGTAGGGGCGGTCACGTGTCTGCGCATCCCGTTTGAAGCGCTGCGGACGCATAACCGGACGATCGAGTTCACGGAACATCTGCTCCGCGGGGTGTCGGAAAAGTTATTTATTGAGGCGAACGCCTCCTCGAATCATCTGATGTCAACGCTTGAAGAGCGGTTAGCAGGCTATCTCGTCTCACTCAGTGCGTCAGGAAATGAGTTGTTCCAACAAGAGATGAGTCAGTTGAAACGGAAAGAAGTCGCCGAATGGCTCGGGACGAGCTATCGCCACTTGAATCGGACGCTGCAGGCGTTCGCGGACGAGGGACTCGTCGAACGGAGTCGGACGAAAGTGACAATTCTCGATGCGAAACGATTAAACGAACGTGCCAATGGCATGGTGTATGAATAAGGAGGCAGTTCATGTTAGTAGGAATCATTTGTTCAGCGGTGGCTGGCGCGTTCATCAGTGTACAAGCGGCGGTCAATGCCAAAATGAACGTGTATTTAGGAGCTTGGGCGACGACCGTGCTCGTCTTTATCGTCGGATTCATCGGCTCGCTCGTCCCGCTCGCACTTTTCGGCGGAAACATCCGCGGCGTGTTCGACATTTCACCGATTTATGCGCTCGGTGGTTTGCTCGGTGTCGGTGTCGTATTTTGTGTGATGCGCAGCATCCAACTGCTCGGCCCGACATTATCCGTCTCGATCATTCTCGTGTCCCAGTTGATTTGGGCACTCGGCGTCGATTTCTTCGGGGCGTTCGGTATGCCGCGGTTATCACTGTCACCAGGCCAAATCATCGGGTTGATGATCTTGCTACTAGGCGTGATTGTATTCAAACAAGCTCAGGCGGCAGCAATCGAACATCAAGCGACGGAACAGGCTACTTCACAATGAAGTGGCTTTTTTTGTGAGCAAAACGGGTACAGGTGGATAATGAATGTCTGATATGATGAGATGGAGTAGTACGAAATATACGTAGAGGTGATGAAAAAAGTGGATTCTTCCATAGTAATTGATTTAATGATCGTCATATTTTTAATCGTGTTGAACGGGGTGTTCGCGATGACTGAGATCGCGCTCATCTCGTCGAAACCGGCAAAACTTGAAGTTGAGGCGAATCGAGGTAAACGCAGCGCCAAGATCGCGCTCAAACATTCAAAAGACCCGACAGACCTGTTGTCGACCGTCCAAGTCGGGATCACATTGATCGGGATCATCAACGGGGCTTACGGGGGCGCGCGTTTTTCAACACCGCTCGCTGAACTATTTGCACAGCTCGGAATGAGCGCGCAGTACGCGCCGACGGTCGGTTATGTCGTCGTCGTCACGATCATCACGTATTTGTCGCTCATCATCGGAGAACTTGTCCCGAAACGGATTGCGCTCGTGTCACCTGAACAGGTGACGATGTCGATCATTCCGGCGCTTGATTTGTTCAGCAAAGTCATGCGACCGTTCATTTGGATCTTATCGAAATCGACACTGTTCTTGTTCAAATTGCTCGGCTTGAAAGCAGAGCAGTCGAGTGGGGAGACCGAGCTCGAAATTAAACAGCTGTTGTTCGAAGGGGCGCAGCAAGGGGCGTTTGCCCATGAAGAAGTGCAACAAGTCGAGCGCGTCTTCGCTTTCCATGACCAGTTGATCTATGAACTGATGCAGCCGCGAACGATGCTCGAATGGGTCGACCTCGAGGATGACATGGACGATATTAAAAAATCGATTTATGAGAGTAAACACAACAAACTTCCAGTCGGACGCGATTCGCTCGACGAGTTCGTCGGCTACATCGATGTCCGTGATATTTTAACGCTCGCGACGTTGCGTGAGCCGTCACAGATTTTAAAACGCATCAAGCAGCCGCTCATCGTGCCGAAGCAACGTGAGGCCAGCCAAGTGCTGCAGATGATGCAAAAGAACGGCGTCGAGATTGCGTTCGTGCTCGATGAATACGGTGGCTTCCTCGGTATGGTCACGTTGTTCGACATACTAGAAGAGATTGTCGGGGAAGTGATGATTGAAGAAGAGACGCCGGAAGTGGTCCGCCGCGCGGACGGGACGTACTTGGCGGATGGCTTGCTCGGGATTGAAGATTTGAAACGAACGTTCGGGATTCGAGATAACCGTTTCGATGAGGGCCGTAATTTGTACCACACGCTAGCAGGGCTCGTCATTTACTCGCTCGGTGACTTCCCGAAACGCGGAGACATCGTCGAGGCGTACGGGTTACGTTTCGAAGTCGTCGATATGGACGGGAAACGTGTCGACCAAGTTCTCGTGTCGATGTTGTCAGAAACGCCAAACGAAGACTGATGCCTTAGGGCGTCAGTCTTCGTTTTTTTGTGTGTTCCATGTTTCGAACGCTGCGCGCATGAGGACGCGGGCGGTGTTTAGCATGGCCCGTTCGTCCACATCAAAGCGAGGATGGTGGTGAGGGAAGACGGCGCCGACTTCAGGATTGCCGGCCCCGGCGAAAAAGAAGCTGCCGGGAACATGTTGCATGTAGTAGGCGAAATCTTCTCCGACCATGAGCGGAGACATCTCGATGACGCCGGCTTCACCGACGACGCGAGCTGCACTTTGGCGAACATGCTCCGTCTCGGCGTAATGATTGATGACGGGAGGATAGCCGCGGATATATTCGAGCTCATACGTCGCCTCGCTCGCCGCGCAGACGTGGGAGATGGTGCGCTCCATCTCTGCGATGATCCGTTCTTGTGTTTCTAGCGTGAACGTTCGGACTGTCCCCGATAACTTCGCTTCGTCAGCAATCACGTTGAACGCCTGGCCCGCGGTGAACGTGCCGACGCTTAAGACGGCCGGTTCGAGCGGATCGGTGCGACGGCTGATGACTTGTTGCAACTGACCGACGACGTTCGCCCCGACCATGACGGCATCGACCGTATGTTGCGGAATCGCGCCGTGGCCGCCTTTCCCTTTGATCGTCAGCTCGAAGCGGTCGGCTGCGGCCATGATCGGACCTGCTTTTACCCCGATCGTGCCATACGGGAGCGGCGTCCAGATGTGAGCGCCGAAGATGTAGTCGACACCGTCCAAGCAGCCATCTTCGATCATCGGCTTGGCTCCTCCGGGCGCGAGTTCTTCCGCAAACTGATGGATGAGAACGACGTCTCCCGGCAGGTCGGTCTCACTCAAGGCTTTGGCGAGCACGAGCAGTGTCGCCGTATGGGCGTCATGGCCGCACGCATGCATCGAACCGTTCACTTTTGAGCGGTACGGCACGTCTTTCAAGTCTTGGATCGGCAAAGCGTCAAAGTCGGCCCGGAAGGCGATGGTTGGTCCGTTGCCGCCTCGAATGCGTCCGACGACGCCGTTGCCGCCGACGCTTTCGCGGACTTCGAGGCCGAGCTTGCGCAAATAAGTGGCGATCGTTTTTGGTGTCTCCTGTTCTTCAAACGACAGTTCGGGATATTGGTGAAAATGGCGTCGGAGCGACACCATCTCGTCGTACAGTTCCGCCAATCGTGAATCGAGGTCAGTCACAAGCATGATTTGCACTCCTGTCAGTTGATCATTTTTGGTTGAAGCAAGGCCCATACGTCATGTGAATCCAGATCGTCAAGAATTGGACGATGTAATAACTTTTGTGCTTCGTCAGCCGTTACCCATCTGGCGTCACTATGTTCCTCGGAGAGGGTGACGGTTGTCACGATCGGGTGAGCCAAGTACGTCATGATGACGACTTGGCGATTCGGGTCGGTCAAAAACGTCGTAGCGTACAACAATTGTTGGACCGCGACACACAAACCGGACTCTTCGAATACTTCTCGTTCAAGGGCATGTTCGAGCGTCTCGCCAAAGTCAAGTTTACCGCCGACGAGCTCCCATGTGCCGGGATTGACCTCGTCATCGGCTGCCCGTTTGATGATGAGGAGGTGGTCGTCTTGCACAATTACCGCTTTCACGGCAACAACGATGGTAGGAACGGACATTGTGACACTCCTTTGCATGAATTCGTGAGGGAACCCACAGTAGATATGAACCATTTTCTACATATTCCCTAAGTTATGCTTATGGTATACGACGAAAGGGAATTAATACAGAAGTAAATCATGAAATGAGGTGTTGAAATGGGTTGGATTATCGCAATTGGTATCATCGTCGTCTTGGCGGTCATCTATTTTTCGATGTACAACGGACTTGTCAAATATCGAAACTGGGTCGACGAGTCGTGGGCGCAGATCGACGTTCAGCTGAAACGCCGTTACGACTTGATCCCGAACTTGGTCGAGACGGTGAAAGGGTATGCGAAGCATGAACAAGAGACGCTTGCGAAAGTCGTCGAGCTACGGAACCAGCTTGGCTCGAAGACGAGCCGTCAGGAACAGATGGAAGTGAACGATCAACTGAGCGGTGCGCTCAAAAACTTGTTTGCGCTGCGCGAGGCGTATCCGGACTTGAAAGCGAACGAGAACTTTTTGATGCTACAAGAAGAGTTGACCCAGACAGAGAATAAAGTCGCTTACTCGCGACAGCTGTATAACAATACGGTCATGAAATATAATACGAAAATCGAATCGGTCCCGACGAACATCATCGCTTCTGTCCATAAGTTCGAAAAACGCGACATGCTCGAGGCGCGCGAAGAAGAACGCGAGAACGTTCGCGTCTCATTCTAATGGATTGGAGTGGCGACGATGATTCTGTATGAACAAATCCGCAAGAATAAGATTAAAACCGTGTTCATCGTGGCTGGATTCGTCCTCCTCGTCTTAGCCGTCGGGGTCGTCATCTCGTATTTGAACTATGGCGATCCACTCCCGGGGCTCATCTTCACTCCTGTGTTCTCGTTGTTTTACATCGGGATCGTCATCATGTCGAGCACGAATATCGTCATGAAGATGAATCACGCCCAAGAGATCACATCGGTCGAACAACATCGTTTCTTATGGCACACGGTCGAGAACATGGCGATGGTCGCCCGTGTCCCGATGCCACGGATCTTCATCATCAATGATCCGTCACCGAACGCGTTCGCGACCGGGCTCAAACCCGAGAAGGCGGCGGTCGCCGTGACGACTGGTTTAATGGATCAGTTGACCCGTGAAGAACTCGAAGGTGTCATCGCCCACGAGGTCGCGCATATTAAAAATTATGACGTCCGCCTGGCGACGGTGACGCTCGCCCTCGTCTCCGTCATCGCTATCATGAGTGACATCGGCTCACGGATGCTGTTTTTCCGAAGTATCGGTGGACGACGGGACAACAACCAAAATCCGATCTTTATGATCGTCGGGCTCGTCCTGTTGATTTTAGCCCCGATCATCGCAACGCTCGTCAACCTGGCTATCTCGCGAAATCGTGAGTTTTTGGCTGATGCGAGCGGGGCCGAGCTGACGCGGAACCCGGACGCACTCGCTTCGGCGCTCGAGAAAATCGCTAACGTCAAAACGCCAGTGAAAGAGGCGTCACGGGCGTCGGCATCACTTTATTTTTCGGATCCTATGAAGAAAAAGCTGAGCGGGCTGTTCTCGACACACCCGAATCCGGAAGAACGGATTGCCAGACTGCGAAGCATGTAGCACATAACACAGGTCCTCTTTTTAGGAAGAGGGCTTTTTTGTATGTAAAGAAACCCGGGATTACAATCATCTCTTTTCGTAAAGCCAGTTTGTATCGATGTTGAATGGGAATGATAGTAAAAAGAGGATGGATTGGAGGGGACCCCATGTTTGAGTCGGCACTCGAGCTAGGCATCGTCATATTTTTATTGATTTATGCCATCACGGTTTCACTGATGTTGATGTCAGTCAAAAAGAAGAGCTAAGCGGATACACTCACATGATCAAAAGTCAGGCTTGGCTATGGTTCGGTCATGAACATGTCCGATTTTTCATATGACATTATGAAGGGAAATTGGAAGAGGAGTGAGTTAAGATTAAGACGTTGACCAAGTACATAGGGATAGGACTGGCGCTGTTCATTGGGCTGTCTATACTCGGATTTTTCGGATATAACCCGTGGCGACTACTCGTTGAGCTATTCGTGTGGACAACGACATACGTATTGCCATGGGTTTTTCTTTATTTTTTTATTAAGTTCTACAAAACGTATGAGCAAAGACAGTAAAAAGCCACCTCCATAGCGAGGTGGCTTTCGTTCGTCATCCGGCGCGGTTGCTCCGGAGTTTTTCAATCTCTTCGAGGACGAATTGAACGTTCGTCCCGACGATGACTTGAATATGGGTCGGGCTGACGACTTTAATTCCTGGGATGCCCGCTTTCTTAATTTGCGTTTGATCGACCGTGTCCATGTCTTTGACGTCGACACGGAGACGTGTGACACACGATTCGATACCGGTGACGTTTTGGTCACCACCGAGACCGTCATAAATCATGGCTGCCATCGCAGAGTACTGACCACCTGCTGCGACTGGTGCCGTTTTCGTGTCACCTTCAGGAGCTATTTCTGTCGCGACTGCATCAACCTCTTCGTCCGACTCGCGACCTGGTGTCGCCAAGTTAAATTTGACGATCATGAAACGGAAGACGAAGTAGTAAATTACAGCAAAGACGAGACCTTGAACGATTAACATATACGGTTGGTTCGCGAGCGGTAGCCGCGAGCTGAGGAAGAAGTCGACGAAACCGGCGCTAAAAGTAAAACCTGCTGTCCATTGGAACGTGGCGGCGATAAAGAGCGACACACCTGTCAAGACCGCGTGGACAAGGTAAAGAACTGGTGCGAGGAACATGAACGAGAACTCGAGCGGTTCCGTGACACCTGTGAAGAATGAAGCGAACGCTGCGGCGAGAAGGAGCGAAGCCGCTTGTTTTTTACGTTTCGTTTTCGCCGTGTGGTACATCGCGAGTGCTGCTGCCGGGAGACCGAACATCATGATTGGGAAGAATCCAGCTTGATAGCGACCTGTAATCCCTTTCTCACCTTCACCCGACCAGAAGTTACCGATATCGTTGATGTCGGCAACGTCAAACCAGAAGACAGAGTTCAAGGCGTGGTGAAGACCTGTCGGGATCAACAGACGGTTGAAGAATCCGTAAAGTCCGGCCCCGATTGCGCCCATTTTAGAGATTGTTTCACCGAATCCGACGAGTCCTGTGTAGACGACTGGCCAGATGAAGTAAAGGGCGATCGAGACGAGAATCATCGAGAACGCCGTCATGATCGGTACGAGACGTTTGCCGCTGAAGAAAGCGAGGGCGTCAGGAAGCTGTACGTGACTAAAGCGATTATACATGGACGCGGCGACGAGACCTGATAAAATTCCGATGAACGCGTTCTCGATTCTATTAAATGCCGGATTGACGGCTTCAACATCGATGCTTTGGAAGAGGGCGACTGACCCTGCAGAAAGCAGTGTCGTGATAGTAAGGAACGCGACAAGCCCACTTAGTGCGGCCGAACCGTCACGGTTTTTCGCCATCCCTAATCCGACCCCGACAGCGAAGAGAATTGGAATGTTATCGATGATGGCTGCACCGGCTTTGATGAGAAAGGCGGCTGCAACGTTACCAGATCCCCAACCTGATGGGTCAATCCAGTAACCGATGCCCATGAGGATGGCCGCTGCCGGAAGTACCGCAACCGGCAACATGAGGGAGCGTCCAAGACGTTGTAAAAAGTTCATCATTGTAAATGTCCTCCTTTTTGTTGGTGTTGATCTTGCAGACGTTGAATGTGGAGCGTGATGTAACCAAGCTCTGACTCGGGCAAAACGATGCCGTATAAGTTTTCCATTTCAGTTGCGACGTCAGACGCACACGCGTAAGCGGACGAGAATTTTGTTTGAATCATCTGAAGCATGTCCTCGTCAATCGTGTGATGATCGTAATGGTTGACCCGATCCATGACGAATCGTAAATGGGTTAATAAGCGTTGATAGGATAAGTCATCTTCTTCGATAGATAGGTCGAGTCGTCGTGAAATCGATTGAATCATGTCTCTTACGATCGTCGTCTGTTTGACCGTCTTGCGCAAATCACCTCCTTTCACTTTGAGTGTATGGATATGGAGCGCGATGAAAGCCGCTTCGTCTTTCGGCATCTTCAACCCAATTTTGTCCTCAATCAGTTGCAGCGCCCAGAGCCCGATCTCATATTCGTTGCGATACAAAATTTTGATCTCGTTCAACAGCTTGTTCCGAAGCGAGATCCCTTCTTCTTCACGCTCGATGGCAAACGAGATATGATCAGTCAGGACGACGTGGATGTGCTCATTGAACGTCGTCTCGAGCCGCTTCTCCGCATGCGTGATAATTTCTTCGGAAATGGTGAAGTGATCGACCGGGATGCGGCTGAGCAGTTGTTGAAACTTATCGTTTTCCGACATGACGAATAGTTTTTCGATTTTATGTGGATTGACGATGTCGTTGCGCCCTTTTTTAAAGGCGACGCCCGGTCCGATGGCGATCTTTTCTTCACCTTCGTCCGAGACGATGACCGCGTTGTTGTTTAAGATTTTTTTGATTTTTAACATGTGTCCTCCTATCGAGGAGTCATTGTTCCGCTTGAGCGACGACAGTCTTTCCGGAAAGCGAGGGCCCGCCCGCGTGGAACGAGTAGGGGTGAGGTAAGTCGCTTCCGTTCGTGACGATCATCGGAGTGACCGTGTCCTTCCCGGCTTGATGAATCTGCTCCAAGTCCGCTGTCAACAAAGGATGTCCGACGTCAACATGGTCACCGACAGTGACGTGGACTGTGAACGGGTCTCCTGAAAGTTCGACCGTGTCTAACCCGACGTGAATCAAAATCTCAGCTCCGTCTTCCGTCCGGATGCCGATGGCGTGCTTCGTCGGTGCGACTTGGACGATCGTTCCATTAGCCGGTGCGACGACTGTCCCGTTTGTCGGCTTAATGGCGATTCCGTCGCCCATCATCTTCTCGCTGAAGACGGGGTCGGCCACTTGCTCAAGTGGAATGATGTCTCCTTCCATGGGTGCATAAAGTGTCAGTGTATGTCTCTTCATCCACTTATTCAATAACATGTTCACTTCATCCTTTCCCTGCGAAAATGATTGTGAAAAAACAAAACAGGCATGGAGTATAGACGGGTGGCGTGAGCCTTTCGTCTTACCCCATGCCTGATCGAATCAGTCACATGTGATCAATATTCGTTTCTTCTGTCTCAACATAGCACGCTATCTAAAAGAAGACAAGACCTAATTTGTAAGCGCTATCTAAAAATGTACTTATTCTGAAATTTGTTGTATAGTGAAGACGAATCTTAAGTGAAAGGTGTTGCATGTTGATGAGTGAGGTCGTATCTGCCTAACGAACTGAAAAACGTAGGATGACGCGTGTTTTTGTCATGCCTTCATGTTCTGTTACGGATACCGCCCATCATAAACTGCCAGACACCGGTCTGTCTTTTTGCGTTGGTCGTCATCGACCGACGCTTTTTGTTTGCGCAGTATCTCCACCCTATTTAAAGGAGAGATCACCATGAACGAACAAACGTTAGAAAAACTACAATATACTGAACTCATCCAACGAGTCGAACGCTACTGCATCAGCGGGTTCGGTCGCAAGTTGCTCAGAAATCAACAACCGACGAGCCATTTACAAACGGTGAAGAAACGACTGCAAGAGACGTCGGAGGCACGATCCATTCTAGACGCCTCGTCGCACGTCCCGTTCATCGGGGTGTCCGACATGGAACCGCTCATCGGGAAAATCAGTCGTGGCATCCAGCTCGAGGCGAGTGAACTTGAAGCCGTCGCCGAATTTTTCCGCGGGGCCCGCAAACTGAAACGATTCATGGCCGAGCAGACGTTCTTTGCACCGTTGTTATCTCTGTACGCGGACGAGATGAGTGAAAGGCGCTCGATCGAAGAAGAAATCGTTCGGTCGATCCGGGCCGGACGCGTCGTCGATGAGGCGTCAAAAGAACTGAAACGGACTCGGAAGCAAATCGATATTCTCGAAGGACGGATCGAGGAGCGGTTGACTAAATTTTTGAAGAGCGCGGCCAACCGTGAAGCGATTCAAGACGCGTTTGTGACGAAGAAGCAGGACCGATTCACGATCCCAATCAAGGCGTCGTACAAACATAAAGTCGCCGGGACGATCATCGATACGTCGAACCGGGGGACGACCGTGTTCATCGAGCCGGAAGCGATCAGCAAGCTGAACGCGGAACTCGCCGTCAAACGGACCGAGGAAGCGGTTGAAATCTATCAAGTGCTCGCGACGCTGACCGGTATGGTAGCCGAAGCGTTACCGGCGATTGAGACGACGCTCGACGTCATCGCCCAGTACGACATGGTATTCGCCAAAGGGAAGTATAGCCAGACGATCGAAGGAATTTCGCCACGCGTGAACGGGACCGGGAAAATTCGTTTGCGACAAGTCCGGCACCCGTTGCTTGATGGGGCGGTCCCGCTCGACTTCTCGCTCGGCGAGACGTACCGCGGACTCATCATCACCGGACCGAACGCCGGCGGGAAAACGGTCGTCTTGAAGACGATCGGCTTGCTTACTTTAATGACGATGAGCGGTCTGCACATTCCGGCTCATCCCGACACGGACATCTCGACGTTTGACGACGTGTTCGTCGATATCGGTGACAATCAAGATATGGGTTCTGCCCTCAGCACGTTCTCGGCCCACATGAATAACGTGGCGACGATCATGCAGCGGGCCGGCAAGCGATCGCTGCTCTTATTTGACGAAATTGGGAGTGGGACCGAACCGAACGAAGGCGCGGCGCTCGCCATCGCGATTTTAGAAGAGGCGTACAAGCGCGGCTGTCTCGTCGTCGCCTCGACCCATTACGGGGAAATCAAAGCGTATTCCGAGGCGCATCCGGACTTCATGAACGCGGCGATGCAGTTCGACCCGGACACGCTCGAGCCGAAGTATCGGTTGTTGATCGGTCAGTCCGGTGACAGCAACGCGTTGTTCATTGCCCGGAAAATGAAGCTGCCCGAAGCGATTTTGAAACAGGCGTCACGTTATATGAAAGAAAAAGTATACGACCAGACACTCGTCGACACTTCGAAGCTGACACAAGAAGTGGTGAATGCGAAACCGGAACTGATCCAGCAATTTGAAAAAGGAGATCGCGTCCGGTTACTCGAGACGAATCAAGTCGGGCTCGTCTATGCGACGGACGATTCTGGGCGACATGTCACGGTTTATGCAGAAGGGACGTTCAGCGACCATCCGTTGCGACGCGTCCGGCTTGAAGCGCAGGCGGTTGATCTCTATCCGGCGGGTTATGACTTAGAGACGTTGTTCGTAGACTATCGAGAGCGCAAAGAGGCGCATGATTTTGAGCGTGGCTCGAAGAAAGCGTTGCGTCGTGTTGAAAAAGAGATTCGGGCACGGCAACGCGCCGAACGTGGAGACTAAAAAGTGTATGACCTTAAGCGCTCGGGTAAGGACCAAGGACCGAGAGTCATGACGAAACGTCCGGCTGTCGGGTAATGTGTCGGAGGTGGACTAGATGTTTTGGTTAAGTTTGTTGTTTGCCATCGGATTTGCCTTGATCCACTACTTCTCAGGTCAACTGATTCACGTGCGCGAGACGCCACGGAGCCGCTTCTTGTCGCTCGCCGGTGGCGTCGCCGTCGCTTACGTGTTCTTGCATCTCTTGCCTGAATTGAATGAATACCAACGCGAGCTCGAAGGACATCTCGGGAGCGGTCTGTTCGCCTCGATCGAGAATCATATCCTCATCGTTAGTATGTTCGGTTTGGCCGTTTTTTACAGATTGGAGCGATTGGCATCCCAAATGAAAAAACGAGATGAAGGAAGCGTGTTTTGGATTCATATGGCGCTGTTCATCTTTTACAATTTTAGCATCGGGTATGTGCTCGCAGAGAGTGAGTTCGACACGGTCTGGGCGATGACGCTCTACTTTCTCGCGTTAGGGATTCATTTCATCACGGTCGATCAAGGGTTGAGACACCACCATCAACAGTTATATGACGAGCGGGGACGTTTGTTGCTTTCACTCGCGGTGCTCGTCGGCTGGAGTGTCGGGGCGTTTTCAGCGCTCCATGGAGTCACGCTGTCGATGATTGTCGCCTTTTTGGCCGGTGGCATCATCTTGAACGTCATGAAAGAAGAGTTACCCGAAGAGCGTGACAGCAGTTTTCGTGCCTTTGCCATCGGTCTTGCCGGTTATGCGCTGCTATTGCTGTTTATCTAAAAAGGCAACCATCTCTGGTTGCCTTTTTGCTTACAGTGAATTTGTACTCTGATTTTCTACATTGTCATCTGTTGAAGGTGTATTGTCGTCTTGGTTTGGACCACCGAATTGGCCACCGTGATGCGACCCGTGACCGTGTCGACCTCTGCCTCCCGGTCCTTGCATGTCTAGGTCGTCATAGCTTGTCACGTCGGCGAATCGCTCCTCATGTTCAGCTAAAATCGCGTCGGCTTCCGCTTGCGTCAAATTACCGTTCTCGACCGCTGCATCAAGTTTCACTTCGTGTGAGGCGATGATCGCGTCAATGAATGCGTCGACCGTGATGCCTTTCTCTTCCGCGAGCTCAGGAAGCGACTGTCCTTCTTCACGTGCTGCTTCGACCTCGGCTTCGGTCAAACCGAGCGCCTCAAGCAACGCCGCTTGTCCGGCTGCCCGGTCTCCGAACATGCCGCGTTCACCACGTTCACCGCGTTCGCATTGCGTCGAAGCTTCCGTCGATTCTGTCGTTTCAGTTGTCGTCGTCTCGTTCGTGGCTGCGTAGACGCCTGTGCCCGAGACGGCAAGCAGACCGGCCAAAGCGAGTGCTAATTTTGATGATTTCATGTATATCTCCTCCTTTTACTACCTCAAGTGTAAATCTTGCCCGCCGGCAAGTTGTGAGGGAGTTGCAAGGTTTTTGCAAATTGTATTTGGGAAACGATGGGATGCTTTCTTGATGCGATATAATGGGAGTGGAGGCGATACAGATGAACGTGCTCGTAGTGGAAGATGAACAGAAGCTAGCGGACGGGATGGCCCGTTTTTTGACGTACGCGGGCTTTACTGTCAGCGTGGCGAGGACACTCGCCGAGGCGAAACGACTGCTTGATCAGCCGTTCGATGCGGTACTGCTCGACGTTCGCCTGCCGGACGGGGAAGGATGGACGCTCATTCCGAGATTACAGACACTTCAGCCGCGGCCGGCCATCGTGTTGACGACGGCACGCGGGGAAGCCGATGACCGGGTGTTCGGTCTTGAGCTCGGTGCTGACGACTATTTGGTCAAACCGATCGTCTTGAAGGAGCTCGAGATTCGATTGAAGCGTCTCGTCAAGCAGACGGATGGCATCGTGTTCGGTGATCTGAAAGTGGATGAAAAATCACGGACGGTGACGGAAGACGGGAAACCGATTCGATTGGCCAATAAGGAGTACGAACTGTTGCTCTATTTCATGAAGCATATCGGGGAAGCGCTTGACCGGAACCGATTGCTCGACGACGTGTGGGACTATACGTTCGTCGGTGACACGAGGACGGTCGACACGCACGTTAAACAGCTCCGCGACAAGTCCAAGACGATCAAACGGCAGTTGAAGACGGTGCATCGGGTCGGTTATCGATTGGAGGACGTGTGATGAACCGGTTGATGAAAAAGTTGTTGTGGACCGCCATTCTCCCGCTCGTGGTCATGGCCGTGCTCACGTTCGGACTCACGTCGCTCTTGATCGGCCGCTTTGCCGAGACGGAAAGCTACGCCCAGCTCGAGCGTGAAGCGGACATCGTCTATGACGCATTAGCTGAAGGGCGAGGCATACCGGGACAGCTCAACGTCCTCGTGTTTCAAGACGGCGAACCGATCGATCTTGACCGAGGCGGACGGATGCGGCGACAGATGACACCGACGCTGAACCCGGACGCATTAGCGGCACGCGATCAAGTCAGCGTAAACGGTACGCGTCTCTTGACGTTTTTACGAGAAGAAGGAGACATTCAAATCGTGACGTATACGAATGCGCCGCTAGCGAATCCCCAGTTCCGTCAAATCTATATGATTCTCGGGAGTGGCTTCCTGCTCGCCCTCGTCGCGGCGATAGGCGTGACGTATTGGATGGGGCGGCGCTTGACGTCACCGCTCGTCCAATTGAAACAAGCGGCAACGGCGATCATGGCAGGAACACACACAATCAACTTGCCGCCGGTCACAGACGATGAAATCGGTGATTTGACGGAAGCGGTCGATCAGATGAATCGTGCGCTTCAAGAAAAAGAGACGCTGCAAAAGACGTTCATCTCTGGGGTCACACACGATGTTCGGACACCGCTCGCCATCGTTCGCAACGAGGCAGAGATGCTCGAGCTCGGCGTCGTCAAGCCAGAAGACGTCTCATCGACAGGACGGAGCATGACCGAAGAAGTTGACCGGATCGATCGTCTCGTCACGCAAATGCTCGAGTACTCGAAGTTATCGTCACGAAGTCTGCCGCTCCAGATCGAGCCGATCCGATTGGACGGACTCGTTCGTGAGACGGTGGCACGAATGGAAGACTGGTTCCGGCATAAACAAGTCACCGTCCAACTCGAACTCGAAGCGGTCACGCTACAAGCCGACCAAACGGCGATGGAACGGGTGTTGTCCAACTTTCTTCATAACGCCTACCAGGTGAGTCCCGACGGTGGCGTCATCACAATCAGAATTGTCGGAAACCGACTCGAGATCGAGGATCAAGGTCCGGGGCTCGATGATAGGATGCGTGCGAGCGTATGGGATATGTACGTCAAAGGTGACCGGTCGAACGGACACGGTCTTGGACTCGCCATCAACAAGTTGTTGCTTGAAGCGCAGCAACTCAATTACGGGGTCGAATCAAACGAGGGGGCGATTTTTTGGATCGAATGGGATTGAACTTATTTTTACGAGGTGTCCGCTTAGAACGAGATCGGATCGAAACGCCAGGGTATCCGTTTTCGCTCCCGATTTTTGAAGCGTTTGACGAATTGACGTTGACGAAGCCGGTCACGTTTTTAGTCGGGGAAAACGGCAGCGGCAAGTCGACGTTGATCGAAGGGATGGCGATTGCCGCCGGATTCAATCCGGAAGGCGGGGCGACGACGTTCCGCTTTGAGACCGAGTCGACGCATAGCCCGCTGTTCGAGGCGTTGCGCCCAATTCGTAGTGCGTATCGCCCGAAGGACGGTTTTTTCCTCCGGGCCGAGACGGCGTATCAGCTATCAAGTTACGTGGACGAAATAGCGCGATCGAGTCCAGACCCTGAACGATTTTACGAATCGTATGGCGGTCGCTCACTCCATGAGCAGTCGCACGGGGAAGCGTTCTTGTCGCTCATGCTCCACCGTTTCCGGGGCGCGGGCCTCTATATTTTAGACGAGCCGGAGGCCGCGTTGTCGCCGATGCGTCAATTGACGATGCTCGCCCGGATGCATGAGCTCGTGCAGGCCGGGAGCCAATTCATCATCGCGAGCCATTCACCGATTCTCATGTCGTATCCGGACGCGGCGATTTTGGAAGTCGAGGCGGGGCTCGCGCCGACGACGTTCGATGAACTCGAACACGTCCGGGTCATGCGCGACTTTTTAGCGGCACCGGAGCGGATGCAACGGATTTTATTTGAATAACAAAAGGCGGCCCCGGCCGCCTTTTGTTATGACTTCGTGATTTTCCGCAACAAAATGATCGCGACGCTGACACCGGCAGCGATCAGCATGTACGTCCCGATCGATGAGAGCGTGTCTATCCAAAAATCCATTAGGTTTCCACCTCACTTGATTCGGTTAATTGCTTCCATCATTTCACGTTACTGTGCTAAAGTACACGAAATAATGATGTAAAACAAACGTTGAAGTCTATTGGAAAATCTTTCAATAAACTTAAAAGTTTGGTCAGTAATTGGGCGAAAACTGTCCCACGTTTGAATAATCGCTCTATAATAGACGTGTAGAGATGATTATTGACGAAATGAGGGGTAGCGATGGTATACGGTTTATTGATTGTTGGCATCGTCCTGATCACACTCGTCATCAACGTACTGCGCTTGATGACGACCCCATCTTTGAACCGTTGGCTACTCGTTGGGGCGAGTAGCCTTGTCGTGATTTGGCATGGGATTCTGTTCGACTTTTATGATTTACATTGGTCGGTGCTGCTGCTCATCGCGACCGGCCTCATCTGTTTTCAATGGACGGGCATGGTGACCGCCATTCTTGTCGGTTGGTTGCTCGTCTATAGCCAATCAGGAGATTTATCGTTTCCGTTGTTGCTCAGTTATATCTTTTTCGGACTTGGTGCCGCGCTCTTGTTCGGTTATATTAAACAATTGAAACGGGAACGATCGGATCGATTACGGATGTTGACGACAAGTTCTCGTCAATTGAACGTGTTTCGTGAAGTCAGCTTCACGATGCAAGATACGCTCGACCCGGACCGTCTCCTCCAGACGATTTTGACGTCAGTGACGGCAGGTCATGGGCTCGGCTTCAACCGCTCGATCATCTTTTTTGCCGACCCGGAAAAAGACAGCATTTACGGCGTCATGGGGACGGGACCGATGAATCCCGAAGAAGGGTATCAAATTTGGGAAGAAATCACACGGCAACATTATGACCTTCAACGATTGATTGACGAGAAAGAGACGGACTCGACGCAAGACGAGCAATTGAACGAGCGAATTCGCAAAATGACGTTCCCATTTAATTCCAATCATGTATTTAAACAGACGCTCGACTCGGGCCGACCGCAACACGTCTATGCGAGCATCACCGATGATGCGGTCCTACGACTATTACATACAGAGTTACAGATGGATGAGTGCACGATCTTCCCGTTACATCATCAAGGTATCCCGTACGGATTGCTCGTCATCGATAACGTCGTCAACAAGAAGCCGATCACCCCTCAAAAAATCGATGGGGTTCGGCCCATCGCGGAACAGGCATCGCTTGCGTTGCATCAGACGACGCTTTATCAACGGATTGAGACGCTCGCGCTCCGTGACGGACTGACTCGTTTGAAGAACCATCGCTCGTTCGAGCAAGATTTGGATGTATTGTTCCGCGAATGTGATGAAGACGAACTGTCGCTCATCGTCATGGACATCGACCACTTCAAACATTATAACGATACGAACGGTCATTTGGCGGGGAACGAACTGTTGACGCGACTCGCGAGCGTCATTCGCCGAAGTGTACCCGACGAACAGATGGCGTATCGGTTCGGCGGCGAAGAGTTTGTCGTCTTGCTCCCGCGATTCGATGAGATCGGAGCGACGTATGTGGCCGAAACGATTCGTTCAGCCGTGCTCGGTACAACATTCATGCACGGGAATCAACAACCGGGTGGGCAGTTGACGCTCAGTTTTGGCGTCGCCTCGAAGCATACGCTTCGTGATCAGACGGTCGAACAGTTGATTGAATGTGCGGACCAGGCGCTTTATGCGGCCAAGTCACGCGGGAAAAATCAAGTCTGTCGCTGGGAAGGGGTGACGCTATGAGTGAGTTTAGCGTCATGATGATGGCGGTCGCCTTTGTTGGGACCATCTTGCTGTCGAGCCGGTACTGCTATCTATTCATCTTACGTCACATCGCCAAGCGTGAGGCGGCGGCATTGCACGTTTCGTTACAAGACGTCTCGTTCTCGTTTGATCAGATGGTGTACTTTATTGCCTTGCCGACGACAATTCCCGAAGTAAGGGACGCGATGAAAGACGAGCTCATCATCGAGCCGTATTACGAGTCGCACTTCTTTCCTGACGTGAACGGGATACAAGTCTCCGTTAAATCGGGACAGGAAGTGATCCCGATTACGTATTTGCCAATCGATGACTTCAGTTTACCGATCTTAGATCGCTATCTAGAGACGCGGAAAATCGATGAGCGGACGAACCGCATCATTCGCGCCCACGTGATTGTTCATGATCGGACGCTCCAAGCGATCCGGGACGAGGTGTATCACCACTTGCATGAGGACCGCATCAGACAATAGAAAACAGGGTTCCTTCACCAAGCGGTGATGGAAACCCTGTTTTTAGTTCGTTAAAAGGTGGAACCGGACAGCGCCGATCAAGTTGGCCTCATTGAAGTGGGCGCACGTCTCGACGTCGATCCGGAACGTACCGAACGAATCCGTGAGCGCATCGAGGTGACGCTTGATGCCGTCACGGACTTCAGGCCGCCGGCTGATGCCGCCACCGATCAAAATCCGTTCCGGGTCGAGCCCGAACTGGAGATTGTAGAGTCCGATTGCATTCCAACGATAGAAGTTTTCGAGTTCCTCATGGATACGTGAGTCCGATTGAAGGTCGAACACGTCTTTGCCGGTGAGGGGCAGTCCGAGGCGATCACTGCACCGCTTCACGAGAACGGCCGTCGCACCGACTTTACTCCACGTGCCGTCCGGGTGGGGGGCATTCGGGTCAAGAATCCAATAGCCGTACTCGCCGCCATGGAAGTGTGAACCGACCATGACTTCGTTCGAGTCGATAAAAGCACCACCGACACCTGTGCCGATGACGACTGTCGCATAACGTTTCAAAGAAGCGGCGGCCCCGGTCCATCCTTCGGCGAGCGCTGCCGCGTTCGCGTCGTTTAGGACGGTGACGGGTAAGTTGTACTGGTCTTGAAACGGCTCGAGGAAAGGCTGTTCGTGAATGTAGGGGAGGGCGGTAACGCCGTGAATCACCCCGGTCGACGAATCGACGGCGCCTGGAGCGCTAAAGGCGATTCCTTGGATCGGTCCCGCGGCTTGCGTGTTGTTCACGATTGCATCGATCTGTTCGAGAAATGCTTTCCACGTCTTAGGGGTCGGGACGTGGTCGTTCGACAGAAGTGTCCCATCAGTTTGGACGACTCCGTATTTGATACTCGTACCACCGATATCGATGGCTAGATAATGTTGCATAGTACTTACTCCTTTACGGGGGATTTTGTTGTCAAGGCTATGTTTGGGGCATGGTATGATAGATAGACAAGAACACATGCTTATCCACATTAGCGCACCATGCCAAATGATGCAAATCGGTCGCGAGGAGGTTCACATGGATGTTCATATCGGGAACGCCGGTTTTGAGACGGAAGCGGCGAAACGACAGCTGCGCGACTCGATTCAATCGGTAAGCAGGACGTTGTTTGAAATGGTTGAACATGTGGCCGTGCGATGACAGCTCGGTATTTATTGAAGCGACGCGTGATGGACCATGCGGCCAAGCGTTGGAACACGTGGCGGCTCAGATTGTACGTCGTGTTTCCGCTCTTTTTCTTTCTCGGTTATCAGTATATCTTGTGCTGGCAAGGTGGTCTTGATTGGGTCGGCGACGTTTCGGCGTTCGTTTGGGCGGTGCTCTTCCTGCTCCTTGTCGTCAGCGATACGTTTTTCATTTGGGTCGAACGAGCAGATGTCACGCGAAGCACCGGCGATGCGCTCATCAAGGTGTTGAAGCGCTATTCGCTGTCCTATCATATCGTTAAGCTGATCATTAAATATGGTGTGGTCGTTTCGTTGTTTAGGCCGGTGCTCGTCGATTGGGGATGGACACATGCTTCAATTTTGTCATTCTTCTTGTCGGTTCTCCTAATCGCTTGGCTCCATATGTGGACTCAGTATCAGTTACAGATTAGGCGAAGCCATTGGATGTTGCGGGTTAGCGTCACGATCATCGCCATGATTTGCCTATATGCGTTCCTTGACGGCCGTCCGCTCGCGGCAGTCGTCTTCGGCAGTGGTTTCGTCGCACTGGCACTTTATGCCGGGGAAGGTTGGATGTCGCGTCAGCCGTACCTTGATCGCGAAATCGACTTGGCCGAGGCGTTGCATGATTCATTCTTCCAAAAAATCAAGAAGGGACACTTTCATGACTGAACAACAATATGAACGACTGCTACAAATCGAGACGGTGAAGCCTCAGCAAGGCTTCCCGACCTCGGTCGAATACCATCGCTATGAGCCGACCCCATATGCTGCGCTCGACTTGTTGCGCGACGCCTATCCGCTCGAGCCGACGGACACGGTCGTCGACTTTGGATCCGGGAAAGGGAGGTTGCCGTTTTATCTCGCCTACACGTTCCGTGTCCGCGCCATCGGGGTCGAGATGGATGGGGGCTATCACGAGGAGGCGCTTCAAAACTGGGTCAACTATACGAAGAAGCATCGGTCGCGTGGGAGCGTCCAGTTCGAGTGCGCGTATGCCGAACGGTTTATGATCCCACCTGAGGCGAACCGATTTTATTTCTTCAACCCGTTCTCGGTTCAAGTGTTCCGCCAAGTCGTTGCCAACATCCTCGACTCGGTCGAGCTCTCGCCGCGTCCGGTCGATATCATCCTCTACTATCCGTCCGACGATTATTTACACTTTTTGAATGATGAGACACCGTTCCGTTACGTCCAAGACGTCCGATTGCCGCTGAAGAATCTTCATGAACGGTTTCTCATTTATCGATTTGATATGATGGAGTCATCTTGGTAATGGGGAGTGGATTTGAGTGAAGAAAAAAGATATTTTAGAAGCGTACCGTTGGCGTCAAGCGACGAAAGAGTTCGACGCGGACCGCAAGATTGATGAAAGCGACTTTGAATTTATCCTGGAGACGGGACGGTTGTCACCGAGCTCATTCGGCTTCGAGCCGTGGCAGTTCGTCGTCGTCCGTCGCGAAGATTTACTTCAAAAAATTAAGGACAACACGTGGGGTGCTCAAGGACAAGCGTTGACGGCGAGCCATTTCGTCTTGATCTTGGCCCGGACTCCGCAGGAAATGCGCTATGATTCGGACTATCTGCGCCATATCATCACGGGCGTCCAAGGACGGACCGAGGATGAATATGCGCTCCGAATCAAACGAGTGCAGGAGTTCCAAGAACAAGATTACCGTCTGCTAGACGACGAGCGAGTGTTCCAAGAGTGGATCAAGCGCCAGACGTACATCCCGCTCGGCAACATGATGACGGCAGCAGCCCAAATCGGGATCGACTCATGTCCGATCGAAGGGTTCAACCAACAACAGATTGATGAACTGTTGATTTCAGAAGGTGTCATGGAACGCGGGGCCTGGTCGCTCTCGGCCATGGTCGCGTTCGGTTACCGGGCTCGCGATTTCGCGCCGAAGACGCGCCGCGACTTCAACGAGGTCGTCAAATACATCGGATGAAAAAAAGCTCAATCGCCTCGACGCGATTGAGCTTTTGCTTATTTCCAGTCTGTGATGCGGTCGATTGGGAAACGGACCGACGGATAACCTTCTTCCGCGGCTTTGCCGATCGAGAGGAGCATGACCGGGAGGTAGCGTTCTTTCTCGAGACCGAACGCTTCGGCGATATTCTTCTTATCGTAGCCGCCGATCGGGTTCGTGTCGTAGCCGTGGGCACGGGCGACGAGCATGAGCTGCATCGCGACGAGGCCTGAGTCGAGCAAGATGCTGTCTTTGATCATTTCGTTCGGTGCGTCTTTGAAGATGCCTTTGATCATGTCGACTTGGCGGTCGCGGACTTCAGGAGGCATCAGGCCGCGCTCGACAGCCGAATTGAAGATCTCTTCCGTGTAGTCGGCCATTTGGTAGTCGGCGAAGATGGCGATGACAGCCGATGACGTCTCGACTTGACGCTTATTGAAGCTCGCGAGCGGGAGGAGTGTCTCTTTTCCGGCGGCGCTGTCGATGACGACGAAGCGCCATGGCTGAAGGTTGAGCGAAGACGGTGCTGTCGTCGCTTCCTCGAGGATTTGTGTCATTTCGTCTTTCGAGATTTTGACGCTCTCGTCATAGACGCGAATCGAACGGCGTCCTTTTACAATCTCCATAAAGTCTTTCTGTGTTGTCGTGTTCATATTAGGGTCTTCCTTTCGTGTTGAATGTTGTGTTGTAACGTATTTAACAGGTCGAGCAAATGTTGTTGCTCCTCTACCTTCATGTTTACAAAAAGTCGGTCCGATAAGCACTTCTTTTGCTCGGTCCAATGTGCAATTTTGTCGCGACCGAGCTCGGTCAAGTCGACGTAGATGACGCGATTGTCTTGAAGACATCGTTCACGAGCGATCAGCCCTTGCGTCTCGAGTTGTTTCAAGTGACGGGTGATGGCCGCGTGATCGACATCGACGCGCTGTTGCAGCTCGCGTTGGCGAAGTGGACCGACGTGATTCAAGTTGCTCAAAATATCGTATCGGGTCAGACTCAGTCCATCCATTTCGGTATCGAACAGCTGGCTGAGTTCTTTTTGTACAGTGATGACGTTGTAGAGAATTTGGTCGCTAGGCGAACAAGATTCGCGCATCCATAACCCTCCTTAACTAATTGATGACTCAATCATTGATGGGTCATGTAATTCATCCTAACGTGTTTTTCGATTGCCGGCAAATAAAAAGTTTTAAAAAACCTGTTGCCAAACTGTTATATAATAGTCTATATTAAAGTCAACTGATATATAACAACAAATACGGGAGGATGTGAAGGCTTGGAACAGTATACACAAGTAGGTACTTATCGCGTACATCAGGAGCTCCTCGACTTCGTCTCGGCTCATGTATTGCCAGGAGCAGAGACGGGGCATCAGTTTTGGCAAGGAGTCGAGCGCATACTAGACGAGTTCATTCCTCGAAATGAGGCGTTGCTTCACGAACGGGAGTCGTTTGAGCGACTGTTACAGAAGTGGTACAGCGAACAGAAACAAGACTTTGACCTTGTCAGCTACGAACGCTTCCTCCAATCGATCGGCTACATCGAACCGGTCGTCCCTGATTTTAGTATCGACGTCTCAGGTGTCGATTCGGAGATCACACAGCAAGCTGGACCACAGCTCGTCGTCCCGCTCGACAATGCACGCTATGCACTGAACGCGGCGAACGCACGCTGGGGAAGTCTTTATGACGCGCTGTATGGAACGGACGTCATCGATGAAGCGGACGGAAAAACGAAGTCGGCCGGCTACAATCCGGTCCGGGGTAAAGCGGTCATCGCTTACGCCAAACAATACCTCGACGACACGTTCCCGCTTCTAACGGGTTCGCACCGGGACGCGGAAGGATACGCGGTTCGCGCCGATGAACCATACGTCATCATCAACGGACAAGACGTCCCGTTCAGCAATGACTGTTTCGTCGGTTACGTCGGGAATCCGGATAGTCCGACGAGCTTAGTGCTCGTCCATAACGGCCTCCATGCCGAACTGAAATTTGACCGGAACCATCCGATCGGCCGCACGGATGGGGCAGGGCTCACCGATATCGAACTCGAGTCTGCCTTATCGGCCATCGTCGACTGTGAGGACTCGGTCGCAGCCGTCAACGCTCGGGACAAGGTCCACCTGTACAAAAACTGGCTCGGGCTGATGGACGGCACGCTCGAAGCGACGTTCACGAAAGGCGGCAAGCCCCTTAAGCGCCAGCTGAATGAAGACCGCCGCTACACAGGCAGAAACGGACGAGACGTCGTGCTGCCGGGACGTTCCTTACTGTTCATTCGGAACGTCGGTCACTTGATGACGACAGATTTGATGCTCGACAATCAAGGAAGGGAAGTACCGGAAGGAATCCTCGACGGCATCTTCACGTCACTGATCGCGAGCCGTCACCTCGACTCAAAACGGAACTCGCGGGAACGGTCGATCTACATCGTCAAACCGAAAATGCACGGTTCAAAGGAAGTCACGTTCACGAACGACTTGTTCGACGCGATCGAAGACGTGCTCGACTTGCCGCGCCATACGCTCAAAGTCGGTGTGATGGACGAGGAGAGACGGACGTCGCTCAACTTGAAAAACTGCATCGAACGCGTGAAGGGGCGGATCGTCTTCATCAACACCGGTTTTCTTGACCGGACCGGTGACGAGATCCATACGTCGCTCACGTTCGGGCCGATGCGCAAGAAAGGCGAGATGAAGACGTCGGCTTGGCTCGATGCCTACGAACGCTTGAACGTCTTGACCGGACTCGCGGCCGACTTCTATCAACAAGCCCAAATCGGCAAAGGGATGTGGGCGATGCCTGATAAGATGCGCGACATGATGCGGGAGAAAGTCGCCCATGCTGAGTCCGGCGCGACGACCGCCTGGGTCCCGTCGCCGACGGCCGCGACGCTCCACGCGCTCCATTACCATCAAGTGGATGCGTTCCGTGTCCAACGGGAGTTGGTGCAACGATCGTTCGATATCGACAGCGAACGGAAACGCCTGCTCGAGATTCCGCTCGCGACACGCGTCTATACAGACGATGAAGTGAGGGAGGAACTCGAGAACAACCTGCAAGGGCTGCTCGGTTATGTCGTCCGCTGGGTCGAGCAAGGTGTCGGCTGCTCGAAAGTGCCGGACATCCACCATATCGGGTTGATGGAGGACCGGGCGACGCTCCGCATCTCGAGCCAACACGTGGCCAACTGGCTCTATCACGGTGTCTGTACGAGTGAGCAAGTCGAAGCGACGATGTACCGGATGGCTGAAGTCGTCGACAAGCAGAACGCGGCCGACCCGAACTACCGGCCAATGACGCCGGACGTGACCGACTCGATCGCGTATCAAGCAGCAAAAGACTTAGTGTTCCAAGGAACGGATTCGCCAAGCGGGTACACGGAACCGATCTTGCATCGCCGCCGCCGTCAGTTTTTGACACAGTCGACACTTGAATTGAACTTAAAAGGAGGAGCATCATCATGACAACGAAAAAAATCGAAAGCGAACAGTTAATCGAACGTTGGGTCGTCCGCCGCATCGTCTCTGGAGAGTCGACAGCGACGCTCGCCAATACCGCATTCGTATATGGCAACGACTTGATGCGCCTCGTGCTCGATCGGACGGACGGTTCGCTCCAAATCATGAAAGAACCGGTCGAGGAAGTCGTCGTATTCCGCAAACCAGAAGAGCGGGACGAGGAAAACGTCTGCCGCAGTTGTGGGATGGAACATTCGACGTTCAAGTCGGCACTCGAATGCTGCGCCTACTTGGATTAAGTTTGCAACATCTGTTATATAACAATTCAATTAAAACAAAACTAATATAATACAGGAGGAATAACAATGAATGAACAACGCATGCAACTCGAGAAGGTTTTTCAGTCGGAACGGTTTGACGGGGTCGAGCGTCCGTACGGAGTCGACGACGTCATGAAGCTTCGTGGATCGGTCTTGATCGAACATACGCTCGCGACGAAAGGGTCGGAACGTCTGTGGGACCTGCTCCACAAACGGGATTACGTCCACGCGCTCGGGGCGCTCACCGGAAATCAGGCGATCCAACAAGTGAAGGCGGGGCTTGAGGCCATCTACTTAAGCGGCTGGCAAGTCGCCGCTGATGCGAACTTATCAGGGCATATGTATCCGGACCAAAGCCTGTACCCGGCCAACTCGGTACCGAGCGTCGTCAAGCGAATCAATCAGGCGCTGCAACGGGCCGATCAGATTCAAACGGCGGAAGGGAAAGGGGATACGCACTGGTTCGCGCCGATCGTCGCCGATATGGAAGCTGGGTTCGGCGGTGTGCTCAACGTCTTCGAGCTGACGAAAGCGATGATCGAGTCTGGTGCGGCCGGTGTCCACTTAGAAGACCAGCTGTCTTCGGAGAAAAAGTGTGGTCACCTCGGCGGTAAAGTATTGCTCCCGACGCAAACGGCTGTGAAAAACTTGATCGCGGCGCGCCTAGCAGCAGACGTCATGGGCGTATCGACGATTATCGTCGCCCGGACGGACGCGCATGCGGCCAACTTGATCACAAGTGACATCGACCCGATTGACCATCCGTTCATCGTCGGCGACCGGACGCCGGAAGGCTTCTACCGGACCGAGGCCGGCATCGAGCAGGCGATCGCCCGCGGTCTCGCCTATGCTCCTTACGCCGATCTCGTCTGGTGCGAGACATCGGAACCGGACTTGCAAGAAGCACGCCAGTTCGCGGACGCAATCCATGCGAAGTATCCTGGAAAAATGCTCGCCTACAACTGTTCGCCTTCGTTCAACTGGAAGAAGAAGCTGTCTGACGACGAGATCGCGACGTTCCAACAAGAGATTGGGGCGATGGGCTACAAGTTCCAATTCGTCACACTCGCCGGGTTCCATTCGCTCAACTTCGGCATGTTCGAGCTCGCCCGCGGCTATAAAGATCGTGGGATGGCAGCATATTCTGAGTTACAACAAGCCGAATTTGCGGCCGAACAACACGGCTACACGGCGACGCGCCATCAGCGTGAAGTCGGCACCGGCTACTTCGATGAAGTCTCACTCGTCATCTCGAGCGGACAGTCGTCGACGACCGCGCTCGCTGGATCGACCGAGGCGGAACAGTTTGAAACGCCATCACATTGACGAACGCCCCTTGAAAAAGGGGCTTTTTTTGTGTGTCTAAATATGGAACGAGGCGATTTTAGTTGCTTAAATGTGACGTATTTCACATTTTTAAAGTTGAACGCTTGCTACGCTGAACATGTCAAAACGAACATGGAGGTTATGACAGATGACACAAACATTCACGAGCGACACGCACGTATCTGAAATCGTCAAGCAATGCCCGCAAGCAGCAGACATTTTTAAACGGAATCGAATCGATTTTTGTTGCGGAGGCAATCGACCGCTCGCTGAAGCGACAGACAAGTCGAAACGATCGACGGAAGATATTTTAGAAGAAGTCAACGCGCTCTATCGACGCAAACAGGAGATGAACGAAACGAGCATCGATTGGGATGCAGCTTCGTCTTCGGAATTGATTGAGCATATTATTTATAAGCATCACCAATTTTTGACGGATGAATTGCCACAGCTCACACCATATGTGACGAAAGTATTCCGCGTGCATGGACAAAACCATCCACACCTTGGACGCATCCATCAGTTGTTCAATCAATTGAAAGTGGAGCTTGAACAGCATATCGTCAAAGAAGAGATGGAAGACTTCCCGATGTTGCTTCGACATGAGTCGGCACCGACGGCTGAGACGGAACGTAAGATTATGACCATTTTAGAAGCGCTCGAGTCGGAACATGCAGCGGCCGGTGACATTTTGAAAGAACTTCGTCACATTACGAACGACTATACGCCGCCTGAAGGTGCGTGTGGGACGTATCGACTCGTCTACCAACGTCTAGAGGCACTAGAATCAGATACGTTCGAACACATTCACCTTGAGAACAATGTTTTGTTCCCGCGTGCACGTACGCTTGTCTGACAGATACAATTTACACCTCCATCACGTGGAGGTGTATTTTTGTGACATTTGATACAGAAGGAACGCGAGTCAATCGCTACGATAAAGGAGAAGCAAAGGAGTGATCAATCATGAAGCGGGTGAGTGGAGTCATCGTCGGGGTAGCGGTCGTCCTGTTATTGAGTCAAATCTGGTCAAGTCCTTCTGGCGCCCATGACGAGACCGTGACGATTTTAGCGGCGGCGAGTTTAGGACCAGTCCTAGAGCATGTGGAACGACAACTTGAAGCCGAACTCGGCGACGTCGACATCCGCGTCGTCACGAACGGGAGTGGCGCCTTACGATCCCAAATCAATCACGGGTCTCCGGCTGACATCTTTTTAGCCGCTAGTGAGGAGGATGTCGACAAGTTGCAGGTGCCCGTGTTAGACCGGGATGCGTTCTTGAAAAACGAGTTGTGGTTTGTGACCCCAAAGGGAAAAAGTTGCACGAGTGAGTGGCAGGAATTGGAGTTGTGCGCCCGAATCGTCATTGGAGACCCGGTGAACGTTCCGGCAGGCCGTTATGCGAAAACGGCGTTGGATGAAGCGGAAGTATGGGGACAGGTGAAATCTCGGATTATCTTTGCCCAAAACGTGAGACAAGTGCTTACGCTCGTCGAGCAAGGGGATGCGAATGGGGGATTCGTGTATAAAACAGAGCTGACAGAAGGTGTCGCAGCGCTTCAAGCCGTCTCGCTTGAAGCGACCGGCATCATCTCCTATCCGGCTGTCCGTTTGACGCATGGTCCATATGTGCGTGACGTATATGAGCGTTTATTCGATGACGATATTCAAGCGATTTTTTTAGCAAAGGGGTTTTCTAAATGACGCAGTCCCCACTGCAACTTACTTTCGAAGTCGGGTTTATCGCGACGATGCTTGCCTTCGTCCTCGCGTTCTGGGCCGCCTATCTCATGCATCATCGCCAGTTTAAAGGGAAATGGTTGCTCGAGACGCTATTTTTATTGCCGCTCATCTTGCCGCCGACCGTGATTGGTTTATACGCGTTGATCGTTCTTGGCCACAACGGGATTGGGGGACTGTTGCCGGTTACCATCTTGTTCACGAAACAAGCGAACATCATCGCCTCTGCCTTGGCGGCTTTCCCGCTCGTCTACCAGACGATTCGGCTCGGGTTAAAACAGTTGGATGCGGAATGGTACGAGGCCGGTCGCGTGCTCGGTGGAACGGAACGTCAATTGTTCACGTATGTCACGATTCCGCTTCTTTTACCCGCTTTGACGAGCGGATTCGTCCTCGGATTTGCCCGTTCGATCGGGGAATTTGGTATCACGATGATGATTGCTGGGAATATTCCGGGCGAGACGATGACGCTCGCCACAGCGATTTATATGGCCACGTTAAACGGGGACATGACCCAAGCGCTCATTTGGAGCGGATGGTTGGTCGGCCTGGCGTTTTTAGTCTTGTGGCTGAGCGAACGTTACGGAAAGCGTCAATATTAGTCGAGCACGTCGACTTTTTTCACATAAGATCGGTTCGGAGTGTTGAGAATGCTCGGACCGGTCTTTTTCCAAATGTGAACGTGGTCGCCGACCTCAATCTGTTCGAACGTTGCCTTCACTTGAAATTTGAACCAGCTCACGTTTTCAGGGTCGGCTCGTGCGAACAACGCATCAGCGGTTAGTTTTGCCTCGTCCGCACTGATGCCGCTGATGATGAGGGCGGTGCGGTCAGATTCATTCACTTCGATCACATAGCCTTCGACGTCCGGTTCGGTCGTCGCCCGGTTGGCGAAGACGAAACCGATGGAAAAGACGACGAGCATGGCCGTGATGGTCAGAAACAAAAATATTTTAATAGAAGATTTCATAGCGTGCGCCTCCTTCGTTCATTATTCTGTCACGTCTCGAATCGCTTATCTGTGAAAAAAGTAACAGTTAAGTCTAGATGTCATCTTTATGATGAAACTATGAAGTCGTTCGGAAAGAGAAGGGGGAACACATATGACTGATCGTCATTTTTATTCGACCGCCGCGAAGTGGTCGTTCGTAGGATTTACCGTCTTGGTGCTCTCGACGTGGGTTGCCTCGGCAGGATTTGAGCATGTGGATATGGCGTTGTTTGGTTATTACATTGCCGCCGTCATCTGTATGATCGGGATGGTCGTCCGGTTGACGTTATTCTTTGCCCGGCCGGCCACCTCGCAAGTGTTGAAGCGAAGTCTCAAACAGATGAAATCAGAAAAGAAGCGTGCCAGTAAAGCGATCGCCGCGACGACGGTCAACAACATCGTCTTGCAGAAATTTATTTGGGAGCGTGGATGGTACCGCTGGACCCAGCATATGTTAATCGCTTGGGGATGCCTCGGATCGTTCGCCATCACGTTCGGTTTGACGTTCCAATGGATGCGTTTTGATTTGATCGACATCGAGACGTATCAAATCGTCGTCTTTAATATTCCGACGATCAAGATGGCCGCTCACGGGCTGTTCGCCGAGATGGTCTATAACGGCTTGAACATCACCGCGCTCATGCTTTTAGTCGGGGTGCTCATGGCGCTTTATCGCCGCATCAACGATCAAGACGTAAAAGTGACACAGCGGTTCGAGTTTGATATTTTGCCGCTCCTCATGTTGCTCATCGTCACTGTATCGGGTTTGTTATTAACTGTTTCGTACGTGTTCTTCGGTGGATTTATCCATCATGAGCTCGCCTTGTTCCATCAATTGACGGTCATCATCTTTTTATGTTACTTCCCGTTCGGCAAGCTGTTTCACTTACCGGTCCGCCCGATGGCTGCTAGTGTACCGATGAACTATCGGGAAGTCGAAGCGGACGAGACGCGCGTCTGTGCCGGATGTGGCACACGCTATGCGACGGACAATCAAGTCGAGGACGTCCAGGCCATCCTACAAGCGCAGACAATCCAGCTCGGCTTGCAAGATGGGACACAGCTGTCTGACTATTGCCAACCGTGTCGCCGTTCGATGCGCGTGAAGATGCAGTTGAATTTAATGAACGGTCAGTTGCCGACACACCCGGTCGATACGAACACGGGCATGTCGATGCCGGGATTCGGGCGCCCAAAGGAGACGAAAGATGAGACACCTGTGCGTTAAATGCGGAGAACCGATGGGTACGCATGAAGAGATCGAACAAGTGAAACAATTGCTCGAAGGGTCGGACCAACTCGTGAAAGTAGACGAAGCACACACGGTCCAAGATCTCTGTCATTCCTGTCGTCGTCGGGCCCGTCTCGATTCGGCGTTAGGACGGTCTGGAAGTGACGGAATGCATTATCCGCTTCAAACGATCAACGGCTATCACGTCAGTGGATTTTCAAAACGAAGAGCGGAAACGTTCTATGGAGGGGAAGACGATGAGTGACTTTTTAACGTCGCCAGAAGTACAAAATTTAATCAAACCGGGCGAGAAATTGATTACGACCCATTGTTGCTACTGCGGGATGCAGTGCGGCATGCACATTCGCGTCGATGAGAAGACTGGGGCCGTCAAAGGGGTTGAACCCCGCTATGATTTTCCGGTCAACAAAGGAAAGCTTTGTCCGAAAGGGGTCACTGCCTATCAGACGATCGAGCACCCAGACCGCATTTTGACACCGCTCATCAAACGGAACGGAAAGTTTGAACAAGCGACATGGGAAGAAGCGCTCGACGTGATTGAAGAGAACTTCAAACGGATCCAACGGGAGCATGGAAAAGATGCGGTTTCCGTCTTCGGTGGTGTCTCGATGACGAACGAAAAGTGTTACCTCGTCGGGAAGTATGCTCGCGTAGCGCTCGGGACACGGTTCATCGACTATAACGGACGTTTCTGTATGTCGTCGGCTGCCGGCGGATTTTTGAAGACGCTCGGGATCGACCGCGGGGCGACGCTGCCGTGGACCGAGTTTGAGCACGTCGACACGTTCTTCGTCGCCGGTTCGAACATCGCCGAATGTCATCCGACGACGACGCAACATATTTGGAAAGCAAAAGATAAAGGGGCCAAGATCATCGTGGCCGACCCACGCGAGATTCCGATGGCACGCGTGGCCGACGTCCACCTCGATTTGAAACCGGGAACGGATGCGGCGCTCGCGATGGGGTTGCTCAACTTCCTCGTCGAACACGACTACGTCGATCAAGCTTACGTAGACGAACGCTGCGATAACTACGAAGAGTTGAAGGCGTCCGTCCGGGACTGGTCGCTCGAACGAACGAGCGAAGTGACTGGGGTCGCGATCGAAAAAATTGAAAAAGCTGGTCATATTTATGGGAAGAGCCCACGATCAGTCATGTTGTTCGCTCGTGGTGTCGAGCAACAGTCAAAAGGGGTCGACAACGTATCGCTCTACACATCGATGGCACTTCTGCGTGGCATGATCGGGAAATTCGCCTCTGGCGTTGCGACGATGACCGGACAAGGCAACGGACAAGGTGGGCGCGAGCACGGACAAAAAGCCGACTTGTTGCCAGGATACCGCAAACTCACCGACCCGAAAGCGGTCGAATATGTGAGCGGGGTCTGGGGCATCGATCCTTCCGAAATGCCGAAACCAGGCGTTTCCGCGTTCGAGATGTTTGATGAAATTCAAGCTGGGACGATCCGAGCGATGCATCTCATGTGCTCGAACCCGGCCGTGTCGGCACCGAACCTTCCATACGTCTGGGACAGTTTCAACAAGCTTGACTTCTTCGTCGTCAGTGACTTCTTCATGTCTGAATCTTGTGAGTTCGCGGACGTCGTGTTGCCTGCTTGTTCTTGGGCGGAAGATGAAGGGACGACAACGAATTTAGAAGGACGAGTGATTCGGATTCGAAAAGTCCGTGAGCCGCTCGGAGAGTCGCTCCCAGATTGGGAAATCATGAAACGAATCGCTGAACGAATGGGCCGTGGACAATACTTCCCGTACGAAACGCCGCTTGAGATTTGGGAAGAGTTCCGGATCGCCACGAAAGGCGGACCGGCTGATTATTCCGGTATCACGTGGGATCGGATCGACAACGAATACGGTGTGTTTTGGCCGTGTCCGTCCGAAGATCATCCTGGTACACCGACGATGTTCAAAGAACGCTTTGGGACGGCGAACGGGAAGGCGAATCTACCGGTCGTCACGTATCGTCCGGCGGGAGAATACGCGAATGAAGAATATCCGGTCACGCTCACGACAGGTCGGGTCGTCTTCCACTACCTTACGGGGAACCAGACACGACGCATCGATTTCTTGAGCACGATGTCAAAACTGCCGTTCGTTGAGATTCATCCTGAGCTCGCATCAAGCTATGGTCTTCAAACGGGCGACAAAGTCGAATTGAAGACACGCCGCGGCTCCATGATCGTCGAAGCACGTTTAACAAAAGCGATTCGAAAAGACACGGTCTTCGTCCCTTACCACTGGGGCAAAGAGCTCGCGATCAACCAATTGACGAATCCGTGCCTTGACCCGATGTCGCGCATGCCCGAATTCAAAGTATGTGCGGTTAAAATGAAAAAATTGCCGGCTAATACCCCGCTGCACGTTAACCCGTTGACGGTTCCACTCGGTTCGAGCGTGCCGTTCATGGCGGACCATGCGATTGCGACGAGCTGTCACATCATGGATGAGGAGGTTCCTACAAAATGAATAAGGTCATGTATTTAGAATTTGAACGCTGTATCGGCTGTCGGGCCTGTCAAGCTGCTTGTCGGGAATGCGGGGACCACGATGGGCTCGAGCGGAACTACGTTGACTACATCGATTTCTCGGAGAGCCGTCAGACGTTCCCGATGATCTGCATGCAATGTAAAAATCCGGCCTGTGCCCAGGTCTGCCCGGCCAATGCGATTCAAATCACGCCAGAAGGCGTCGTGTTGTCCGCTTCGGAAGAAAAATGTATCGGCTGCCGCAACTGTACGTTCGCCTGCCCGTTCGGGATTCCAAAGTTCGATTTTGAGAAGAACAAGATGTACAAGTGTGACATGTGCTATGACCGCTCAAAACATGATATCGCGCCGATGTGTGCGTCTGTTTGTCCGTCGGATGCGATTCGCTTCATCGATCATGACGAGATGATGCAATTGCGCCGCCAGCGCGTGCAAATGAACATGATTGAAGGGAAAAAACCATCCCAAGACGATAAGTGGAATTACGTCCCTGAATTCTTTGGCGTCTATTCCGACTGAGGAAGAAAGGAAGATGACTTATGTCAAAAGAACCAAAAGACCGGGAACGATTATCCGGACTCGTTGATAACTTGAGCCGAGCTGACGATGTGAAATTGAATCGCCGCGCGTTCATCAAGTCGACGTTCGGTGCCGGCATCGCGCTCGGTCTCGCGACAATCCCGTTCAATATCGCAACTTTCGTCCGCAGCGAGCCGAGAACCGACCGTCAGTTCATCACGACGGTCGAGGCGCTCGAACAGGGAAAATCGCTTGAATTCGAATATCCGGGCACGGAACCGTCACTTCTCGTCCATTTGAAGACCGGCGAATTTGTCGCCTATAATAATAAATGTACGCATTTGCAGTGTCCGGTGTTCTATGTGGAAGAAGAAGACGTGCTCTTATGTCCATGCCACCGCGGTTATTTTAGTGTCGACGGTCAACCGCAGTCAGGACCGCCACAGCGAGAACTTCCTAAAATCTTGCTTGAGATCGAGAACGGGAAGATCTTTGCGGTCGGAAGAGAGATTCATCATGGGGCCTAAAGTATGGAGTTTAATCGGTCTTGTCATTTTATTGGCAACGAATATGATTCTATTTCAATATACAATCGAAAGCTATATGGTGTATGACCACGCCTCGATGCGTCTATTCATGAGCATCGCCATTATAAATGTCGGCTTGATTATATTGTTATATCGATATTGGAAGAAAATTGAATATAGTGATAAATAATAACCTGCCCTTTGAAGCGCTTCCAAATGTTGATTGCGTTTCAAAGGTATTTGTGTTTAAAATGAAGTCAAGCTTCTAAATTGCACAGGTTTTTTTTAGGAAGGTCGGTGGAAATGACTCACTCTAGTAAAACGATGGTGCTCGATGAAACGAAAAAATTGGCCCATCGGATCATCCATGTTCCAAAAAATGGTTTCTTGTTTCGGGAGCAGGAGGATGCGTCTGAATTTTATATTGTAAAAAGCGGGCTGATCCAAATCTCGAAATTGACCGAGAACGGGAAAGAGTTGACGTTACGTTGTTTGAGTGCGGAGGCTTGTTGCGGAGAATTGACGCTATTCGCGATCGAACCAAGATATTTATTCAACGCGAAAGCGTTAGAGGATAGCGAGATTTATGCCGTCAAAATTGACCGGATTGAAACGATGATTTTATCGTCAAATCCTGAGTTTGTTCGCGAGTTCATGATTATGATCAATGAACATATGCGGAAACAACATACAAAATTCCGAGACTTAGTATTGAACGGGAAAAAGGGAGCGCTCTACTCGACGCTCATTCGGATGGCGAACAGTTATGGGGTTGAAGTGGAAGATGGAATTCTCATCGATTTGAAACTCAAAAACCAAGAGCTCGCCAACTATTGCGGCACATCGCGTGAACGCGTGAACCGTATGTTGAACGAGCTCGCGCAAGACGGCGTCATCTCGTTGCCGTCTCGTCAAATCATCATCCATGACCTAGCACGGTTAAAGCTACTCAACCATTGTGAAGACTGTCCCGTCTCGGTCTGTGTCATCGATTGATCACATGACGGCGGCAAGCGCTAGCTCGCCTTCGAAATGTTCTAATCCGTCGGCCTCGATTGTGCAGGCCGATACATAAAACGCACCGTCTTCAACCAGTTCGTAAGACCGGAGTACACCTTCGGCAAGTTTGACGCCGTTTGCGCGGACCTCAACGACGACGCCTTCCATCGAACGGACACGGGCGGCTGCTAAAAAGTCTAGCCAGCGTTTGAACTGGCGGTAGACGGTTACCGTCGTCCCGTCTCTTAAATAGCCAATGACAGCTTTTGAATCCTCAATCGTTACGTCGTGGTGGGTATCGATTCGAACGAGCAAGTTGTGAAGTGCCTCTAGCTCTTCCATCGGGCTTTCGAGTGGAAACGTCAGCTCGATCCCGTCCTCTGTAAACGTAGCTTCGGCAATCGACGTGCCGAAGACACGAAACACGTGGGCACCGTCTTGACTATAGAAATATGGTTGCAGCGCCAGTCGAACCTCTGGTGTGCATTGAATTTGAATCAGATGTGACATCTTCATCCCTCCTCTATTCCTTATCGTAAGGAATTGGGGAGGGATTTTCTGTGTTCAATGTCACAGAAACAAAAAGAAGAAGATATTGTCACAGATTGATGACAGGGCAATTAAAACTATCAAAATGCGAAATAAGTGTGAAAGAAGGCACACTTTTTTTATAGGGGGGTCGATAGGATGGGATTAGGGTACGAATTGAACCGTTAAGAGGAGGAATAGACAATGCAACAATTAGACAAAGGATCGCACGCGCTCGCCGAGTGGACGCCAGAGGATGCAGGGTTTTGGGAAGGGACGGGAAAACAAGTCGCCAATCGGAACTTGCTCGTCTCCGTCCCGGCATTGACACTCGCGTTTATCGTCTGGCAGATGTGGTCGGTCGCGGCCGTTCAATTGAATTCAATCGGGTTTAGCTTTACACAAGGTCAGTTGTTCACATTGGCCGCACTACCTGGACTCGTCGGGGCGACGTTGCGCTTTTTCTATACGTTTGCGAACAGTATATTCGGCGGAAGGAACTGGACGATCTTCTCGACGTCGGTGCTATTGTTGCCGCTTCTCGGCATCGCTTACGCTGTCCAGAACGTGAACACACCTTATTGGGTATTCATGATTTTAGCCGCCCTCTGTGGCCTCGGAGGTGGGAATTTCTCTTCTTCAAACGCTAACATCGGTGCGTTTTATCCGAAAGCGAAAAAAGGAACGGCGCTTGGCATTAACGGAGGTATCGGAAACTTGGGTGTCTCGCTCGTTCAATTGATCACTCCGCTCGTCATTACGACAAGTATTTTCGGGTTCATCGGTGGGAACGCGCTTGTGACGGAGACCGGTCAACAGATTTGGCTACAAAACGCCGCGCTCCTCTGGGTCGTCCCGACGATTGTGTTGGCTCTCTGTGCGTATTGGTTTATGGATAATTTACCGACCGCACGCCAGTCGCTCCGTGATCAGGCGAGTGTATTCAAAGAAAAGCATTTTTGGATTCAAACGTTGCTCTATACCGCTGCATTCGGCTCGTTCATCGGCTATGCGGCAGCATTCCCGATGATTTTGAAGTTGAAATTCCCTGAATCGGATTTGATGGCGCTTGCGTTTCTAGGAGCGTTCCTCGGCGCATCTTCGCGCCCGTTTGGAGGCTGGATTAGCGATAAGGTCGGAGCGGCCAAGGTGACGCTCGTCGTGTTCGGTATCATGGCGCTCGGGACGATATCGGTCATCATGGCCATCACGAACAACAACTTGACGATGTTCTTCTTGTCGTTCGTCGTCTTGTTCATTGCGACCGGCCTCAACTCAGGTGCGACGTTCGCGATGATCCCCCACGTGTTCGTGGCGACGAAAACACCAGCCGTTGTCGGGTTCTCGGCAGCATTCGCGGCATATGGAGCGTTCTTCATTCCGAAGATGTTCGGTTGGTCGCTTGAACTCGTCGGCTCATTCAACGGTGCGCTGTTCGTCATGCTCGGACTTTATGCGATTTCGATCGCGACCACGATTTACTACTACTTGCGAAGCGGGGCTGAGAAACCGATTCGCTGACAACCGAGGAAGGGACTTTGATAGTCCCTTCTGTCGTTGATTGACAGAGAGGATGAATCATGATGACACCATGGACTGATCGACGGAGACGACCGTTAGAAGATTTACGCATCTCGGTTATTGATAAATGTAACTTCCGTTGCCGCTATTGTATGCCGGAAGAGGCGTTCCGCCACCATCAATTCTTAAAACGAGATGAGCTGTTGTCGTTTGATGAAATCGAGCGGTTCGTTCGCATCGTTGCGCCACATGGTGTGAGAAAAATTCGTTTGACTGGGGGCGAACCGCTGCTCAGGCCAAATCTTGATGAGTTGATTCGCCGCCTCCGCACCGTCACGACAATCGAGACGATCGGTTTGACGACGAACGGCGTCTACTTGGAGCGAATGGCTAAAGTATTGAAACAAGCCGGGCTCGACCGGGTTAACGTCAGTCTTGATGCCTTGTCGCCCGAGACGTTCGGGATGATGAACGGTCGGGGCACGTCACCGGAGGCAGTCCTCCGTGGCATTGATGAGGCGAAACGGCAAGGTCTTGAAGTGAAAGTGAATATGGTCGTCCGAAAAGGATGGAACGATCACGAAGTCGCGCCGATGGCCGCTTATTTCAAAGAGCGAAACATCACACTCCGATACATCGAATTCATGGACGTCGGCACGGCGAACGAGTGGAACGTCGAGCATGTCGTTTCTTCTGAATCGATTCTCGAGGTGTTGAAACAACGAAATGGATTACTCGAACCACTTGCACCTGAATCACTAGGAGAAGTCGCACAACGTTACCGTTACACCGATGGAGCGCAAGTCGGTTTCATCTCATCGGTCAGTCAACCGTTCTGCGGGACGTGTACGCGAGGCCGCCTGTCGAGTGACGGTAAATGGTATACGTGTCTTTTCGCTGAAGACGGGACTGATATTCGTGAACTGCTCCGCAGCGGGGCGAGCGATGATCTCATCGCCATGACACTGAAGATGGTGTGGGAAGTACGCGACGACCGTTATTCAGAAGAGCGAACACGGACAGGGAATCGGACACGCAATCGTATTGAAATGAGTTATATCGGAGGATAGAGACATGCAAGCACACAATCACGCACATCAAAACATGAAGAGCGTCAAGGCAGCCATTTTAACGATTTCAGATACACGCACGCTCGATACGGACGTGTCTGGCGAACATATTTGCACGTTATTAAAAGAGAACGCGCACACGGTCACATATCGTGAGATCACAAAGGACGATGCGACAGAAATCGAAGCGGCCGTCAAACGAATGGTCGACGAAAACATGGACGTCATCTTGACGACCGGCGGTACGGGTATTACAAAACGTGACGTCACGATTGAAACGATCCGGCCGCTGCTCGACCGCGAAATGGTCGGCTTTGGTGAGTTGTTCCGTCATGTCAGCTTCACGGAAGACATCGGTCCGGCTGCGATGTTGTCACGGGCCTTGGCTGGACGCATTGGAAATACCATCATTTTCTCGATGCCAGGTTCACGCGGAGCCGTCGATTTGGCGATGACACGATTGATTTTACCTGAACTTTCGCACATCGTCTGGGAAGCGACGCGATGATTGGAATCGTCTTGGCAGGGGGCCGGTCGCGCCGGTTCGGATCTCCGAAATGGCAGGCCCGTTATCAAGGCGCCTCGTTTGAAGAACGAGCCAGGCAGACGCTCGTCTCGACGACGACAGCACAATGGAGCGTCGTACCAGCTGGCATGGTGACCGACGATTATCAGCTTGAAGATACTTTCGAATGGCGAGGCATGGGACCGCTCGCCGGCATCGTCACCGTGATGCGTCAAAAGCCTGACGACTGGTACGCTGTCTGTGCGTGTGACACGCCACTGCTTCCTTCAGAAGTATATGAGCGGCTCGCCTTAGAACGAGATGGTCGCCCGGTTGTCGCTGTTGCGGACGACAGACTGCATCCGCTCATCGCCTTGTATCCGCGGTCGATGTTACCACGATTTGAAGACGCGTTAAGACGAGGCGAGCGGGCGGTCATGCCTCATGTAGCAGCCGCGACGATCGTCACGTTTGATGAACGGGATTGGTTTAAAAATGTGAACACACCGAGCGAATATGCGGCGGTGCTACGGAAGGAAGTGGACTGATGGAGAAGGTATCGACGTTGTTTCGCAAACCGCTCGCAATCGATGAAGCGATATCACTCGTCCGAGAAGCGACGGGTGAGCCCGCAATAGAGACAGTCATGCTGCATGAGGCGAATGGACGTATTCTCGCGACGAACCTCATCGCGACGCATGACGTCCCAGCCTTTGATAAATCGCCGTATGACGGCTTCGCGGTCCGAGCTGTCGACTTGATGTCAGCGAGCCGTGACGAGCCGGTGACCTTGTCCGTTCAATACGTGCAAGGAGCGGGGCACGTCGGCCCACCGCTGTTAGACGGTCACGCCATCCGCATCATGACGGGTGCTAAAATCCCAGACGGGGCAGACGCGGTCGTCATGCTCGAAATCGTTCAGGCGGATGAACAACGAGTAACGTTCAAACGTCCTGTCCGAGATAAAAACATCTCCTATCGTGGGGAAGACGTGGCGACCGGTGCTCATATCGTGAATCGTGGCACCCGTATCAACCCCGGCATCATTGCCTTGCTCGCGACGTTCGGCTACGAGCGGGTCGAGGTGTTCACAAAACCGTGGATTACCGTGTTCGCGACAGGGGATGAACTCTCCGAACCAGGGGAGAGAAAAGCTGAGGGTCAAATTTACAATTCCAACACCTATATGATTCTTGCTCAGATCGAGGAGCTCGGCGGGAGAACGGTATATGGCGGGATTCTTCCCGATACGTTTCCCGCGACGAAACATGCAATCGAAGAAGCGCTACACACGAGTGACGCCATCGTCACGACGGGTGGAGTGTCGGTCGGAGATTTTGACTACTTACCGGACGTTTACGAAGCACTCGGTGCGTCTGTATTGTTCAACAAAGTCGGGATGCGCCCGGGGTCCGTCACGACGGTCGCGAACGTCGAAGGCCGATTGTTGTTCGGGTTATCCGGGAATCCGTCCGCTTGCTTCGTCGGTACGGAATTGTTTGTCGGGACATATATGAAGACGCTATATGGACAAGCCGAGCGTACGGTCGTACAGGCGGAACTCGGTGTTGATTTTTCGAAACCGAATCCGTTCGACCGGTTCGTACGTGCCCATGTGACGATTGATTCGACCGGACACGCGGTCGTTCATCCGAGCGGAAAAGATAAGTCGGGTATCGTCTCCTCACTCGCGTCATGTAACGCGTTGATCCATCTACCGGGCGGGACGAGAGGATTTCAGAAAGGGGACATGGTACGATGTCGAATCATCGATCAACTTTGACGATCTTGCAAGTGGTCGGCTATCAAAATAGCGGAAAGACATCGTTCGTTTCCGAGCTGACAGAACGGTTGTCGGCGACGGGGTTCCGTGTCGGGGTGATCAAACACCACGGACATGGAGGGGCGCTCGACCTGCCAATGACTGACTCGCATCGCCACGCCCTAGCCGGAGCCGTGTTATCGAGTGTGATCAGTGAGAACGGGACGTTCATCGAGTGGAAAGCCGTCGACACGTTTGAATTACTCGTGAATTGGTATGAAGCGCACGTCGATGTGCTGCTCATTGAAGGCTACAAGCAGAAAAACTATCCGAAAGTGGTACTCGTTCGAGAAGGTTTTGAACAACCGGTCAACTTGACGAATGTGATCGCAATCGGTGATTCCGTGAAAGACCGGAATCACTTGATGAGTTCGGTGGAAGGGTGGATGGCATATGAACTGGTATCAAGTGAATGAACGTCCCCTCGAGCCGATGGCACTCTACGAAGCGGTCCGGCACCGAAACGTCGGGGCCGTCGTCCTGTTTATCGGAACGGTAAGGGAGATGACCGGAGCGAAACAGACCGAACTGCTCGAGTACGAATCCTACGTGCCGATGGCCGAGAAAATGCTCGAACAAATCGCGAAAGAAGTCGATGAGCGTTGGCCTGGCGCTTTAACTGCGATTCATCACCGAATTGGCCGGCTCGATATTTTGGAAGAAGCAGTCGTGATTGCGACAAGCTCGGCCCACCGCGCCGACGCTTACGAGGCGAATCGGTACGCAATCGAACGAATTAAGGAAATTGTCCCGATTTGGAAACGGGAGCACTGGACGGATGGCACGAAATGGATCGGAGATCAAAAAGAACAGCAGCCTGGACGCCCGGAAGGAGTGACGCTTAAATGATTAAAGTATTATGTTTTGCCCACGTGGCAGAAGAATTGTCAGTTCGATCTTATACAGTTCCCGCTCCGCAAACAATCGCTTCCCTGCGCAAAGGATTGTCGGACAGGGGCGTGTCGGGTGCAGAGCGTCTCATGTTCGCGGTCAACGAACGCTATGAGACTGACGAGTATGTGGTCGAGGCCGGCGACACGGTCGCTGTGATCCCGATGGTGAGTGGAGGGTGACACGATGGAATTGACGCATATGAATGGACAGGGACGAGCGTGGATGGTCGACGTATCAGGAAAAGAAGAAACGACGCGAACTGCTCGCGCCCGGACATCAGTCGAATTGAGCAGTTCGCTCAAACAGCTCATCACAAACGGTGGGCTTGAGAAAGGTGACGTCCTCGCTGTGGCACAAGTAGCCGGAATCATGGCCGCCAAAGAGACGAGCCGAATCATCCCGATGTGTCATCCGCTCGCCTTGAAGAAAATCGATTTGACGTTTGAATGGGATGGCACCGATCTCATCATCGAATCATTCGTCAAAACAAAAGGCGATACCGGTGTCGAGATGGAAGCATTGACGGCCGCGACGATTGCGGCGTTGACCGTTTATGATATGACGAAAGCCGTCGATAAAGGCATCGTCATTGGACCGACCTACTTGCTTGAGAAGCACGGCGGGAAGTCAGGAGACTATATCCGATGACACACTCGTCGGAACGTTATGCACGGCAAGCCCGTTTTCATGGAATCGGTGCGGACGGGCAAGCGGAACTGATGACAAAGCGCGTACTTGTCGTCGGTCTCGGCGCGCTCGGTGCGGCTGTGACCGATCAGCTCGTTCGGGCCGGTGTCGCACTCGTCATCGTCGACCGAGATTATGTGGAAGTGACGAACCTGCAACGGCAAACGTTGTATACGGAACGAGACGCGACAGCGGAGACGCCGAAAGCAATCGCTGCGCTTGAACGGTTGCGAGCAATCAATGGAGACGTTGAAATCGACGCGCACATCGCCGACGTCTCGTGGGACTGGCTTCGTCCCTTGCCTCACGTCGACCTCGTCTTGGACGCGACGGACAACGTCGAGACACGTCTGTTGTTGAACGATTTCGCGCTCGAGCGAGGCATTCCGTTCTTGTTCGCTTCTTGCGTCGGGGCGTATGGCATGAACTATACCGTATTGCCGGGTGAGGCACCTTGTCTCCGCTGTCTCATGCGCCACTTGCCGCTCGCTGGGCAGACGTGTGCGACAGCCGGAGTCGTGGCGCCAATCGTCCACCACGTCGCGAGCCGGCAAGCTGTCGAGGCGTTGAAATATTTGACGGGGCGACATGAGAAATTGGAACGTCGACTTTTGATTGAGGACTTATGGGAAAATCAGTCGCAACGACTCGATGTCGAACGGCTTGTCGACGCGGCGTGTCCGTCGTGCCAACAGAACGAGTATCCGAGTCTCGTCTCGAACCGGCAACAGACGGCTCTTCTATGCGGACGTGACGTTGTTCAAGTTCGTCGGTCCATCGAAGGACTTGAGCCGATCGCGAACCAACTTGAGCGCGCTGACATCACAATGAAAAAGACGCCATTCACGTTAGAATGGCGGTGGCGAGGTCACCGGATGCTCTTATTCAAAGATGGTCGGGTCCTCGTCCACGGTGTCAACGACCCGCATGTTGCGGTCGCCATGGTCGATGAGTGTCTCGGTGCATAAAAAAGATGTCCATCGAGGCCGATGGACATCTTTTTTATGCGGCTGTTTTTGCATACCGATTCTTTCGAAGAGAACGATACGTCTCAACCAATGCGATACAAGCACCCGTGATCACAATTCCAATCCAAGTCATATTTTCGTTATTCGCTATTTCGTTCTCGTTCGTCACTCGAAAAATTTCGATATTAGCGAATGTGATCGGATCTCCGGTCGTTTGTGCATCGGAATAACCTAGCCAAATCACAGTAAAGAAGATAACGGTAGATAACCCGATTCCGATTACTGTTTCGATTCCAAGACGTAGCATCGTTCGTCCCATTTCAATTTCTCCCCTCAATGAATGGATGAATCATTCTTAATTTCCATTTACGAGGCGTTTGATAAAAAAGTTTCATACATTACACTTGCTCAGCGTGGAATCGTGAGCACTTGACCGACGCTGATCAAATTGATGTTCGTGATGTTGTTGGCGGCAGCGATTTTGGCGACGGTCGTATTATATGTCGTCGCAATCTTATAGAGCGTGTCGCCTGACTTGACGGTATACTTCACGGTCGTCGCTGGCGGAGGAGTGACGGTTGTTCCTGGGATGACCAGGACTTGACCGACGCTGATCAGGTTGATGTTGGTGATGTTATTGGCAGCAGCGATTTTGGCGACGGTCGTTTTGTACAGTGTCGCAATCTTGTAGAGTGTATCGCCTGCTTTTACCGTATATTTGACAGTCGTCGTTGGGGGTGGCGTGACGCTTGTTCCTGGAATGACGAGCACTTGACCGACACTGATCAAGTTGTAGTTCGTGATCTTGTTGGCGGCAGCGAGTGCAGCGACTGTGACGTTGTAAGCCCGAGCGATGCTATAGAGCGTGTCGCCTGATTTGACAGTATACGTTTTAGAGGTTGAAGTAGATTGGTAAGCGAGCAATTGGGAAACTGTCACGAATTTGTAGCCTTTTGCTTTCAGTTGCGAGATCATCGTCGGCAAGGCGAGCGGTGTGCCTGGCGCACCAGCACCGGTGTGCATGAGGACGATCGATCCTGGTTTGATGTTCGTTTGGACTTTCGTATTGATTTGGCTAGCAGTGAGTCCTTTCCAGTCAATCGTATCGATGTTCCATTGGATCGTATAAGCGTAGCCGGCAGCGCCGACACCGCTCAAGACGGCGCTGTTCACGGCGCCAAACGGAGCCCGGAAGATCGGTTTTGTCGTTTTGCCGGTCAGTGATTTAACAATTGCTTCGGTACGGTCGAGTTCGGTCTTCATTTGAGTGGCGGTCAACTGGGTGAAGTATGGGTGGCTGTACGAGTGGTTACCTACTTGGTGACCTTTAGCTGCGATGTTTTTAATGTATTGAGGATGGTGGTTGGCGCCGGTTCCAGTCAAAAAGAAAGTGGCTTTGACGTTGTTCTTGGCAAGTATGTCCAAAATCTTGTTCGTATTCGCACCATCCGCTCCGTCATCGAACGTCAACGCCACGACTTTACTCGTCGTGTTCACGCTCGTTATGAACTTCGAAGCAGCGGCATCAGCTGATTTTGGATAGGTGACTAACGGTGCCAGCAGGATCAACAAGGCCATCAATAACCGTACAAATTTGCTCTTCATTTTTCCTTTCGCCTCCATTCTTGGTGTATGTATCTTGGTGTCAAGGCTTTCCATATATTGAGCTGTGTATATATTTTATATACCCCGTTTTGTTCCAAAACACGTTATAATCCTAAAAATAGGCAAAGGAATTTTTGGATAATGACTCTCAAATTTTGTGTTCAATTTATGAGCGGAAGACGTGGTAAATATCACAAAATCATCACACAATTCCTGAAAAAGGATGATATCATGAACAATGTGTGAAACGTGTAAGCGATTAACTAGGGGGGATTCATAATGAGACAAACAGTGAAACGAATCGGGATGGCGACAGGAATAATCGGTTTGTTCGTCCTTGGGGCATGCGGGACAGAAGAGGCGGACAATGCGACGGAGACGGTGCAGTCGATGGAACCTGTCGAAGCAGAATTGAACGTACCGGCGACAGCAGAAATAGATGAAGCGGTCACGTTATCGGTTCGCGTCACGCAAGACGGCAAAGGGGTCGATGATGCGGACGAGATCAAGTTCGAAGTGTGGAAGAACGGCGCCAAAGAAGAGAGTGAGATGATGAAAGCTTCGCTCACAGAAGACGGGGTCTATGAGACGGAAGCAACGTTTGCGGATGAAGCGGTCTATACGGTCCAAGTCCACGTGACGGCGCGGGCGATGCATACGATGCCGACAGCGAAGGTGACGGTCGGTCATCCAGAAACAGAAGCCGAAGCCGAGGCTGAAACAGACCATCACCAACACGCCGGGGCCGATATCACACTCGATCCAAAGCAAGTGACGGCGAATGAAGCGAGCCCGTTCACCGTCAACGTTGAAATTGACCATGAGGTGCTGACAGGTGCGGACGTTCAACTTGAAGTATTCAAAGACGGTGCGGATAAGCACGATTGGGTGAAGCTTGAGGAAACGGAAAACGGAAGCTATGCGGGTGAGCATACGTTCCCGGAGACCGGTACGTACAACGTCCAAGTTCATGTGACGAAAGGACACGACATCCATGAACACGTCATGGAGACAGTCGAAGTCAAATAAAAAAATCGATCGGCGCACGCGCCGATCGATTTTTATTATGCGTTTTGGTAAAGTGATTCGACTTGTTGTTGAAGCGATTCGTTCTCGAGGAACTGGTCGTACGTCGCTTCTTTGTCGACAATCCCATTCGGCGTCACTTCGATGATGCGTGTCGCAATCGTCGAGATGAGCTGATGGTCATGTGAACTGAAGAGGAGTACGCCTTTGAACGTCTCGAGTCCGTTGTTGAGCGCTGTGATCGATTCGAGGTCCAAGTGGTTCGTCGGATCGTCAAGGACGAGCACGTTCGAGTTCGAGAGCATCATCTTCGAGAGCATGCAACGAACTTTCTCTCCCCCTGAGAGGACAGACGCTTTCTTCATGACTTCTTCGCCAGAGAAGAGCATACGGCCGAGGAAACCACGGAGGAACGTATCTGACTCGTCAGCTGGCGAGAACTGGCGTAACCAGTCCAAGATGCTCTTATCTGAGCCTTCGAAGTATTCCGAGTTGTCTTTCGGGAAGTACGATTGGATCGTCGTCACGCCCCATTTGACCGTACCCGTGTCTGGCTCCATCTCACCCATGAGGATCTTGAAGAGTGTCGTGATGGCGACGTCGTTGCGACCGACGAAAGCGACTTTGTCCATTTTGTTCAATGAGAACGTGACGTTGTCGAGTACTTTGACGCCGTCGATCGTCTTCGAGACGTTGTCGACGTACAAGACGTCATTTCCGATTTCACGTTCCATCGAGAAACCGACGAACGGATAACGGCGTGATGACGGACGGATGTCGTCCAGTGTGATCTTATCGAGCAACTTTTTACGCGATGTCGCTTGACGCGCCTTCGAAGCGTTCGAGCTGAAACGAGCGATAAAGTTTTGGAGCTCTTTGATCTTCTCTTCTTTTTTCTTGTTCTGGTCGTTGGCCATGCGCGATGCGAGTTGGCTCGACTCGTACCAGAAGTCGTAGTTCCCGACGTACAGTTGAATTTTACCGAAGTCGAGGTCAGCCATATGTGTACAAACTTTGTTCAAGAAGTGACGGTCGTGGGAAACGACGATGACAGTGTTCTCGAAGTTGATCAAGAACTCTTCGAGCCATTGAATCGCTTTGATGTCAAGTCCGTTCGTCGGCTCATCGAGGAGCAAGATGTCTGGCTTACCGAACAACGCTTGGGCAAGGAGTACCTTGACTTTCTCGCCACCCGTGAGCTCGCTCATGAGTTTATGGTGCGACGCGTCAGTAATGCCAAGACCTTGAAGCACCGTTGCGGCTTCCGACTCGGCTTCCCAACCGTTCATCTCAGCGAATTCACCTTCGAGTTCAGCGGCACGCATGCCGTCTTCGTCAGAGAAATCTTCTTTCATATAGATTGCATCTTTTTCTTTCATGACTTGATACAAGCGCTCATGGCCTTTGATGACTGTTTCAAGCACAGCCTGGTCTTCGTACGCATAATGGTCCTGTTTGAGGACGGCGAGACGTTCGCCAGGTGAGAAGCTGACGTCACCCGTTGACGTCTCTTGCTCACCGGCAAGAATTTTCAAGAATGTTGATTTACCGGCACCGTTCGCGCCGATCAAGCCGTAACAGTTGCCTGGTGTGAACTTGATGTTCACGTCTTCGAACAACTTACGGCCACCGAATTGAAGACTTACGTTATTTACTGTAATCATGTATAGAATACCTCGTTTTTCTGATTTGTTTACGACGTGTATTGTATCACGTTTTTTAAAAACGCGCAGTCGCGGGTAAATATGAAACAAATGTGGAACGGATTCGTATGAATGGATAAGGGGGAATCGTTCATGAAAACATCACTATCGATCCGCGAGGCGTGGAACGACTACTACCGCAAAGATTTCGTCCGACTGTTGCTCGTGTTCTTCGTGACAGGCGTCGTCTCGTATTGGTTATTCCGCACGTTCGTCGCGGCCGAACAAGTCGACGAGATTTTAGCCCAACTCGGCGAATCGTTTGAAGCGAGCGGGCTGACGTTCGACTCGAGCGCACGCGACACGATGATCGCCTTGTTCGTGAACAATACACGTGTCACGTTGCTCGCCTTCTTACTCGGGATGATCCCACTCTTCATCCCATATGTGTTCGTCGTCATCAACGCCGCCGTCATCGGTCTCGTCGCCATGCTCGTCGGTTTCACGGGCGAGTCGGTCATTAAAGTGCTCGTTCTCGGAATTTTACCGCACGGCGTCACCGAAATCTCGGCGATTCTGCTCGGGGCGGCGATGGGACTGTCGCTCAACCGTCATGTATGGAAGAAGTTACGAGGAAAAGAGACGGACGTCACGTTCAAAGCGCTATTGCTCGCAGGGATCAAGACGTTCTTATTTATCGCGGTCCCGCTCCTCGCTGTCTCCGCTGTCATCGAGGCGTACGTCACGCCGCTCTTGCTACAGTAAAAGTCATCGCAGGATGGCTTTTTTAATTGAAGTAATGTGTCGTCTCGAGACAGCGCAGCGGGGTAATTCCTTCTAAGGTGACTTCGCAGTTCAACTGCCAGACTTCGAACCCGTCCACGATCGCGTCACGAATCCGTTGGCGAATCAAAGCGTCGTGTCTCCGCTTCGGATTGCCGGTGAAGATGGGCGCATCATATAAGAAGACATACAATAAAACGGCCCGTCCTGCTTGTGGCAACGTCGCGATCAGTGTTTCAAGATGACGGATGAACCGTTTCGTCTCGACAGGGGTTTTCCTTGCGTTTCCTTCAAAGCGAGGGAGCGGCGTCACGAACAGTTCCGTCAGCGGTGTTTTCACTTCCATGTAGACTGCATCGACTTTGAAATCGAGGCGTGAACCGCCTGACACGATTTCACGTTCGACACGTTCTAGAGACGGAAAGACCGGCAAAGCGTCCGCTTTCAAGAGATGTTCGACGTAGTCGTTGGCCCGTCCTTGATGGATGCCGATCCAGCGCTTGTCCCGGTCAATCGAGATGGCTTCCACCGTGAAAGAAGTATGGCGTCGCGGATTGTTTGCCGCCGAAACGAGGCAAGGCACACCGTCGAAGACGAGATCACCGATTCGCCCTGTGACCGGACAGTGGCACGCGACAATCTTGTCATCGAGCAACACGTCCATGACGAAGCGGTTGCGCCGCTTGACGATCACCCCTTCTTTTAACGGTCGTTCAAACCGGTACATCGTCAGCCCGTGCGGACGACCGTCGTGTCGAGCTCGAACGTCACGTTGCCGGCCAAGGCGCGTGAAATCATACAGCCGTCTTTCGCTTTCTTAGCAATCCGTTCGACGAGCGTGATATCCCGGTCGGTCGCCGCAGCGCGGACGTTGATCACGGTTTTATAACGGATCGTCTCGTATGTGAACACGCCGTTCGTCACGTCGACGATACCTTCGGCGTCGATCGTGATGCCTTGATGGGAAAGATCGCTCCGTCCAAGCATGGCCGCGAGCGTGATGATATAGCACGTCGCCGCAGCTCCGAGGAGCATCTCATCGGGATTCGTCCCGATACCAGGTCCGTCCATTTCCGGGGGAATCGAAATTTGCGTCTTCAACCGTTCGGCCTCGATCGTGCCGACGTCGTTACGTCCGCCGGGCCAGTCAAGGTTCATGTGAAACGTATGCTTCATAAAAATCGCCTCCAATGTCTCTAGTGTAGAAGAGAATGATTGGAGGCGCATGTGTTATACTCGCGCGCGTTCGGCGAACGTGCGGAGCGTCTGGATAATGACGTGTGTCGCTTTTTCCATATTGTTGACGGAGACGTACTCGAACTTGCCGTGATAATTCTCGCCGCCAGTGAAGATGTTTGGCGTCGGGAGACCCATATACGACAGTTGCGAGCCATCGGTCCCGCCGCGGATCGGTTCGATTACCGGTTCGATCCCGAGCTCGCGCATGACGTCGGCGACGGTGTCGACGATGTGTTTGACCGGCTCGATCTTCTCGGCCATGTTGTAGTACTGGTCGTCCATCTTCAAGTCGACGCGTGCCTCGCCGTATTTTTGTTTCCATTCGGCGACAAGTTTCTCGAGCAAGACTTTCCGGGCTTCGAACTTCGTCCGGTCGTGGTCGCGGATGATGTATTGGAGAACTGTCGTCTCGACATCACCCGAGAATCCGTTCAAGTGGAAGAATCCTTCATAATGGCTCGTATGTTCCGGTGCCTCGTCGGCCGGAAGGCGGTTATGGAACGCCATCGCCAGTTTCATCGAGTTGACCATCTTGTTCTTGGCGCTACCCGGGTGGACGTTCGTGCCGTGGAACGTGACGGTCGCTCCGGCAGCGTTGAAACTTTCATACTGAAGTTCGCCAAGCGGACCGCCGTCCATCGTGTAGGCAAAGTCGGCGTTGAAGCGGGCGACGTCGAACTTATGTGGTCCGCGCCCGATTTCTTCGTCCGGTGTGAACGCAATCCGGACCGGTCCGTGTGGGATTTCCGGATGCGCCAGTAAGTATTCGACCGCCGTGACGATTTCCGCCATGCCGGCCTTATCATCGGCACCGAGCAGCGTCGTTCCGTCCGTCGTCATGAGCGTATGGCCGACGTAATCATCAAGTTCGGGGAAGTCACGCGGTGACAAGATAACATTGAGTGCCTCGTTCAAGACGATATCGCCACCCGCGTAGTGTTCGACGAGTTGCGGATTGACGTTTGTGCCGGTAAAATCGGTCGCCGTATCGACGTGAGCGAGCAGCCCGATCGTCGGCACGTCATAGTCGACGTTACTCGGCAACGTCGCGAACAAGTAGCCGTATTCGTCGGTCTCGACGTCTTCGAGCCCAATCGCCTTCAGTTCGGCCTCGAGATGGCGAATCAAATCCCATTGTTTCACCGTCGACGGCGTCGTCTCACTCGTGAAGTCGGATTGGGTATCAATCTTTGCGTAGGTCATTAATCGTTCAATCAATTTTGCTTGCATGGTAGACCTCCTCTAATGAATCATTACTCATTTAGTGTAGCATGAGAGGTGTTTTGAAAAGTATCAAAATTGTTTGAAAACAGACAGGGAGGCGTAGCAAGCGTCTCCCTGTCTGTCCATTAAAATAGGAATGGTAACAACAGCGGCAACAAAAACGACGTCAGGATAGCGGTCAATCCCATCGCAGCTCCGCCTGTCGCGCCTGAGAGCGGATGTTCGGTCGCGGCTTGGGCCGTCCCGATGCCGTGGCTGATCGTCCCAAGGGCGAGTCCGCGCGTGAACGGGTCGGTCACGTTGAACATAGATAGAATCACTGGGCCGAGCATGGCGCCAAGGATGCCGCAGGCGACGGCGACCGAAGCGGCGAGCGCGGCGTCACCTTGCAACTGTCGTGCCAGTTCGAGCGCGATTGGCGAGGTCACCGATTTGACGGACAAGGCGAGCAAGACGTGATCCGTCAACTTGAGGGCAGTTCCGAGACCGACAGCGACGAAAATCGTTGATAACGTCCCGAGCACGATGGCACCGAGCGCTCGTTTAGCCCGAGCGAGCAGGATCGGCAAGTTGCGATAGAGCGGCAAGCCGAGCGCCACTGTCGCCGGCCCGAGCAGTGTCGTGATCGCATCTTTCGCCGGCGCATACGTGTCGTACGTCTGTCCAGAGACGAGCAATAACAAGATGAGCGTGAGCGTGCTCAAAAAGACAACGTTCGTGAACGGGGACGCCCATTTGAATGACAGCTTCCGGCTCAACATATAGACGGCAATGGTAATCAATATCCAGAAGACGGTCATGACGCCTCACCGTGTCTTCCGGAAACGACCGCCGTCACGACGAGACCGATCGTCATGCTAATGATCAAGGCGAGGAAGAGCGGAACGCCTTCCGCCTTTAAAAGCGAGCTATACGACATGAGCCCGACCGCGATCGGGATGAAGAAAAAGGCGAGGTGCTTCGTCAAGAAGCCGGCGCTATCTTCGATCCATTCGACGCGGATGATCTTGGTCATCAATAAGAGCAGTAACAGGACCATGCCGATGACGCTCCCTGGCACTTTTAAAGCGAGCACGGCGACGATCCAATTCCCGAGCGCGCTCAAGCCAAATAAGAGCGAAAGGCCGATAATCCATTTGATAAGACGTTGCATGTGATTCATCCTTTCGCATATACATTCAAAACGTATGAATTCTCTCAAACTTTATCATCTAGGTCAAGATGGAGGCTATGACAAAAAAGATAACGGGTACATATGTTCGGGGTGGTATAATGAGCTCACTACTAACAAATGAGGTGTATTTATGGAACAAACGGCAGTCGAACGGTTCATTCAAGAACATCAAATCAAAAATGGGGCAGACGTCTTGAACGCGTTCCAACAACGAATCAATTTGAGTATGGTGCCTCGAACGACACGAGAAGAGGTGGCGATTGGCCATTCGAAATTTGGTGGTTATCCAGATTTACCGATCGGGTCGGACCATCCTGGAGAGAACTTGACGTTTTTGGCGCAATTTCGCTTAAGCGACTTTGCCGGCTGTGAGTCGGTCGAGGCGCTTCCAAAAAAAGGATTGTTGTCTTTCTTTTACGATATGGAAGAACAACCGTGGGGCGACAAGGACGAACGTCATCTTTGGCATGTTGTGTACACGGAAGACACAGACCTTGAACGTGTCAAAGTCGGGGAGGCGCTGAACGAACGGGGGGTCTCGTTTGATGAATCATACGCACCGAACGTTGATGTGCTCGCCCATCTATTGAATGACGATCAGTTCGAGGCGTTCGAAGAGCTGATTGACGATGAGGAATTTCACGCAATCGGCGGTCATCCGAACGCAATTCAAAATGATGTGTTCGAAGAGGTTCAGGACACATATGGTGACCGCTTCAAGCGGCCGTTCCTGCTCTTCCAAATGGATTCGTCAGAAGAGCTCGATATCATGTTCGGCGATGTCGGGATCCTCTACTTTTTGATTCCGACAGAGGCGCTTCAGGCCAAACGATTCGAGGAGACCGAAATGATCATGCAATGTTACTGAACACAACAAAAAGAGATTTGACCGGCTCTCGGTCAAATCTCTTTTTGAATTATGCTTGTTGTTTCTTGCGGAATCGAGCGAAGAACTCATAGACGATTGGGACGATGAGTAACGTCAGTAACGTCGAACTTGTGAGTCCGCCGATGACGGTGACACCGAGACCTTTCGAGATGAGTGCGCCGCCTTCGAGTCCGAGGGCGAGTGGTGATAAGGCACCGATTGTCGCGAGCGCCGTCATAAGGATCGGACGGAGTCGCGTACCGGCTGCTTCGAGCAACGCTTCACGCGTCGATAGACCGGCTTCTTCTTTATGAATGACGCGGTCGATCAAGACGATCGCATTTGTGACGACGATCCCGATCAACATGAGCGCACCAATCAAAGCAGATACGGAAATCGTTTCTCCCGTGATCAAGAGGGCGACGAGTCCGCCGATGATCGCATAAGGGAGCGAGAACAATACGACGAACGGGGTGATGGCACCGCCGAACGTGACGACGAGCACCAAGTAGACGATGGCAATGGCTGCGAGCATCGCGAGGCCGAGCTGCGTGAACGATTCTTGAATCTGTTCTGTCACGCCGCCGACGTCATACGAGACGCCCGTCGGGAGATCGATGTCAGAGACACGTTCTTCGATGGCGGCCGACGCTTCCGTCGCCTTGTCCGTGCTAAGTTCGACGCTGACGGTAGCAAGGAGCTTGCCGTCGCGCTGGACGAGCGTGTCCGGCGTCGTGCCTTCTTCGACTTCGATGAAGTCTGAGATTGGGCGCGGCCCGAACGGCGTCGTCACTTCTTGCGCTTGCAAGTCTTCAATGCTGTCATACGTGACTTGTTCCGTCGGGATGATGACGTCGAGCTGTTTGTCATCGATCGTCACACTGGCGAGCGGACTGGCCTGTGCTTGGAACTGACCGATCGTTTGAGCGAGTTGAGCGGCCGAGACGCCAGCTTCAGCTGCTGCTTGTTGATCGACGTTGAACGTGTACTGGACGTATGACTCACGAAGATCAGACGTCGCTTGGCGGACGTAGTCCGTCTCTTCTTCGATCGTCTCGATGAATGTCGGGACAATCGCTTCAAGATCTTCGAGCGAGTTGGCGTAGACGTTATACGTCACACCGCTCGTTCCGGCACCGCCGGCGAAGTTTTGTTCTTTCCATTCTCCGCCTGAGGCAAGTTCGTTCAATTGTTCGATGTCTGCCAATTTGACGTCGGCAAAGTCTTCTGTGTCCGGGTCGTACTGGACGATGAAGATCCCTTGCTTGTTATTCCCCGGGTTGAGCGGGTTTTCGCCACCGACCGTGAACTGGACGTCGGTCGCGTTCGGCTGGTCTTCCATAAAGTACGTCTCGGCGATCTCAGCAGCCGCGATTGAGTCGTCAAGCGTCTGTCCTGGTTCTGGGTCGAACGTGACGAACAGCGTTTTCTCCGAATCTTGGTTCAAGAAGTTGACCCCGATGGCTGGGACGAGGGCGAAACTGCCGATCAAGAGAAGTGTCGCGAGTCCGAAGACGACGAGCTTGTGGTTGAGCGACCAGTTGAGCACACCGCGGTACCATTCGGCAAGTTTACCGGGTCCTTCTTCCGGCTTCAGCTTGTTACGGTTTTTAAAGAACGAATCGGCCATCATCGGTACGACCGTGATCGCGACGAGGAGCGAAGCGAGCAAAGCGAAGACGACGGTCAAGGCGAACGGCAAGAACAGTTCGCCGACGAAGCCGGTCACGAAACCGAGCGGTAAGAAGACGGCGATCGTCACGATTGTCGATGACGCGATCGGGACGAACACTTCTTTCGTCGCGGCGATGATCAACGCTTTGCCGCGTAACGGTTCGTTCGGACGAGTGAGTCGACGATAAATATTTTCGATGACGACGATCGAGTCATCGACGACGCGTCCAATCGCGACGGTCATCGCCCCGAGCGTCATGATGTTGAGCGTGATATCGAGTTGCTTCAAGACGATGAGCGCCATCAAGAGCGATAGCGGAATCGAGATGACAGCAATGATCGTCGAACGGAAGTTACGAAGGAACACTAAGATGATCAAAATAGCGAATAGACCACCGAGTAACGCCTTCGATACCATCGTCTCGACCGATTCTTCAATCGGCTGACCTTGGTCGAGTGTGATTGAGACGTTCGCCGTATCATATTCGGCCTCAAAGTCGTCTAAAATCGTTTTGACGGCGTTGACGACGTCGACGGTGTTCGCGTCTTGTGTCTTCGTCACTTGAATCCCGATCGAACGTTCTCCGTTCGACCGCGAAATCGATTCTTCGATGCCGCGGTCTTCGATTGTCGCGAGTTCGCTTAAAGCGACGGTCGGGACTGTTGTCGGCACATTCGCAGGTGGGACTGTGCCAGGGACTTCGCTTGGCAACTCAGGTGTCTCGCCAGCCGGGAATCCACTTGGCGTCCCTGGGGCGGTCGGTTCAGCTGGGGCTGGTGAGTACGGGATTTGCAGGTCGCGGAACGCTTCGAGCGTCTCCGACTTCCCGTCGATGACAACGGCCTGTTCCGTATCCCCGAGCTCGTACAAACCGAGCGCGATGCGGGCATCGTTTGCTTGAATCAACTGTTTGACCGTATCTTCTGTCAAGTTGTATTCGGCAAGTGCGGCCTCGTCGAAGCGAAGCTCGACGCGACGGACTTCTTGACCGGCGATTTGGACGAGCTGGGCACCTTCGACACCTTCAAGGGCCGGTTGGAGCTCGTCTTCGACAAGTTTTGTCAACTCAGCCAAATCGAGGCTTTCATCTGAAACGGCTGCACCGACGACCGGGAAAGCGTCGAAGCTGAGGCGTGACACTTGCGGGTCTTGGACGGACTCTGGCAGCTCGACGTTGCTGAGTGCATCTTTGACCTGTTGTTCGGCTGCTTCCATATCCGTGCTGAAATCATAATCGATTTGAATGTTCGAAGCATTTTGGAACGAAGACGAACGGACTTGTTCGACACCGTTCAAACTCTTCAAGCGATCTTCGAGCACGGTGCTCACTTCGTCGAGCACTTGTTCAGGGGAAGCGCCAGGGTAAATCGTCGTCACCGAGACGGTCGGTGTCGTGATGTCAGGCAGTGTCTCTAGTTTCATCGTCAGGCCGGCAAAGATTCCGGCGGCCGTTAAGATGATCGTCATCAACCAAACTGCGAACTTGTTGTTGACGGAGAAGGTCGTGATCTTTTGCATGGGGTTCATTTCTCCTCTAATAAATTAGTCTAGTTTCCCGAATCGATGTGTCGGGCGCGCTCGATGAGTCGAGCGATAATGGCTTGTTTTAAAGCGGTAGGGGGGACGCCGACATTGAAGTGTTCGGACATCATCATCCCTTCAAGGGCATAGCGGATGATCATCGTCTCGACGGGATCGCTCGTCTGTTGAAATTCGGCGAAGAACGTGTCGAGGTCATGCTTCCAACGGTCGGCGTACGCTTGATCGACGGCGAATAACGTCAAGAAGGCGATCATCTTCTCGGCATCGATATGAATTGGCGAGCGTTCCGGATAGAGTTTCGTCTCATCAAATAGGCGGACGAACGCCTCGACCGGACCGTGGCCGTCAGCCTGAAGTGATTCGTATAAATCGTTTTGTTCGGTTTGAAGCCGTTCGACGATGGCGGTCAAAAGCGCTTCTTTCGACGGATAATGATACAACAGGCCACCTTTTGAGACACCAGCGGTCTTTGCGACTTCATCTAATGTCAGTTGGTGCACTCCGTGCTCCATGATGATCTCGGTCGCGGCATCTAACAGTTTTTGTTTCGTGATAGTTGATCGGTTTGTCATTTCGTCACTCCTTTCTGTACCGACCAGACGGTCTTTTCATTTCAACTATAGGCGCCTCATCATTTTGAAGTCAAGAAATGATATCGTCAAAACTGTTAAGTTATAAATACATAACTACTGGTAACGTTTTCAAAAAAAGGTTGACATGAGAATGATTATCATCGATTATAGTGATTGAGAGTAATTATCATTACCAACAAAGAGACTAAAACATGGGGGAAATATAAATGAACAAAAAGTACATGGCACTTGGACTTTCGGCAGCACTTACGACATCACTGCTCGCGGCTTGCGCGAGCACGGAAGAGACGACTACTACGGGGGACAATGAGACGGCAGAAGAATCAAAAGTCGTCAACGTCTACTCGAGCCGTCATTACGATGTCGACAAAGAGCTCTACAAACAGTTCGAAGAAGAGACGGGCGTGAAAGTCAACGTCGTCGAAGGAAAAGGTGATGAACTTCTCGAACGTTTGAACACAGAAGGTGAGAACACAGAAGCGGATCTCTTCATTACTGCTGACGCCGGGAACTTGCACCAGGCAAAAGAAGCAGGGCATCTTCAAGCGGTCGATAGCGATGTGCTTGAGTCGAACATCCCAGAAAAATACCGTGACACGGACAAAGAATGGTTCGGTCTCACAAAGCGTGCACGTGTCATCGTCTACGCGAAAGATCGCGTGAAGCCGGAAGACTTGTCGACGTACGAAGCGCTCACGGAAGAACAGTGGAATGGGAAAGTGCTCGTTCGTCCATCTGAAAACATGTACAACATCTCACTCCTCTCGTCATTCATCGAAGTGAACGGCGTCGACCAAGCGAAAGAATGGGCAGAAGGCATGGTCAACAACATGGCGCGTGACCCACAAGGGAACGACCGTGACCAAGCGAAAGCCGTCGTCGCCGGTGAAGGTGATGTGGCCATCATGAACACGTACTACATGGGTCTCATGCTGAACTCAGAAGACGCGGAAGAGAAGAAAGTCGCTGAAGCGCTCGGTGTCTTCTTCCCGAACCAAGACACGACAGGTACGCACGTCAACATCTCTGGAATCGCGATGACGAAAGCGGCGAAGAACTCTGACAACGCGAAGAAACTCATGGAGTTCATGTCTGACCCGTCAGCGCAAGAGCAGTTCGCAAGCGCCAACTACGAGTACCCGGTCAACGAATCGGTCGAGCCGAACGAGCTCCTCAAATCATGGGGTGAGTTCAAAGAACAAGATATCAACCTATCTGTTCTCGGTGAAAATCAGCAAGAAGCCATCCGCATCTTCAACGAAGCTGGTTGGAAATAAAACGACTTCGGCTTGAACGCATGTTCAGGCCGAAGGTTTTTGCGTTTCCTGACAGTCTAAAGGTATGACCGGGACGATGAAACTGATATGATGGGACAGGAAGTAAATGAAAGAAACGGGAGCTGTAAGACATGAACTGGTATGCAATCAAACGACAACTGAATGGATGGTCCATCCTGAGCTTTATCGCGTTGTCGTTTATCGTCTTGCCAGGAATCGTCGTCTTAGTAGAACTGTTCGCACCGGTCAATGACAATTGGCAACACATCCGCGAATATCTGCTGCCGACGTACGTGAGGAACACGTTGTTCATCATGCTCGTGACCGGTTTCTTGACGACCATCATCGGAACGAGCCTCGCTTGGTTCGTCACGGTGTATGACTTCCCGTTACGGCGATTCTTCAAATGGGCGCTCATCTTACCGCTCGCAATCCCGCCGTATATCGGTGCTTACACGTATCATGGCATCTTGAACTACACCGGCGTCATCCAGACGACGCTGCGCAACGAGTTTGGCATCACCGTGGATCAGACGTACTTCAATATCATGACGATCCAAGGGACGATCTTCATCTTCACGTTGTTCTTGTATCCGTACATTTATACGATCACACGCGCGTTCCTACACAATCAGTCGTCGTCGATGATCGAGAACGCCCGCATCCTCGGACGCGGGTCGTGGGATATCTTCTTCACCGTCGTCATCCCGATCTCGCGCGTCGCCATCATCGGCGGTGTCAGTCTCGTCTTGATGGAAGTGTTGAACGACTACGGCGTCGTCAAATACTTCGGAATCCAGACGTTCAGTACGGCCATCTTCAGCACGTGGTTCGGCATGAAGGACACGTCTTCAGCGTTAAAACTTGCCGGCACGCTCATGATCATCGTCATCGCTATCTTGATGGCGGAACGACTCGTCCGAGGCCGCAAGCAGTTCAGCTATGCGACGACAAAAGTGAAGCCGCTCAAGCCAAGACCGTTGAACGGCTGGCATCGTTACGCCGTGTTCGGTTACGTGGCGACGATCTTCGTTATCGCTTTCGCGATCCCGTTCATCCAACTCGTCGCTTGGACGTTCTTGACGTTCGAGCAAGTGTTCACGGCTGAATTTTTCCGCCTCGTCTGGAACACGGTGAGCGTCGCCTTTATCGCGACAATCATCATTCTCGTATTCGCACTCATCATCGCCAACTATACGCGGTTGTTCCCATCGAACATGACGCGCGTCATCTCGAAAGTGACGACGCTCGGCTACTCGATCCCAGGAGCGGCTATCGCCATCGCTGTCATCACGTTGTTTTTACTACTAGACGAATGGGTGCTAAAAGCAGCGCTCGCGCTCGATCTCGGACAGACGTTCGTGTTCCGGACGACGCTCATCATGCTCATCTTCGCCTACGTCATCCGTTTCCTCGCCATCGGTTACAACTCGATCGAGAGCGGATTTGAGAAAGTCGGGAAGTCGTTCACGGAAGCGTCACGCATGCTCGGTTGGGGCACGGTTCAGACGTTCTTCCGGGTCGATATCCCGATGATCAAAGGGGCGATCATGAGCGCGTTCATCCTCGTCTTCATCGATATTATGAAAGAGTTGCCGCTGACACTGTTCTTGCAGCCGTTCAACTTCTCGACGCTTGCGACGCAGGCGTTCAAATATGTCAGTGATGAGAAGATTCACGAAGCGGCGCTCGCGTCGATCGTCATCGTTCTCATGAGCGGATTGTTAATCTTTGTGTTCCATAAGGTGCTTGATAAGGAGGCCGACTAATGTTTGTTCAAATCAACGATTTACACTTCAGCTATAAAGGTGCAGAAGCAGAGACGATCAAAGGGTTCTCGCTCTCGATCACGAAAGGCGAAATCGTATCCCTCCTCGGCGACAGCGGTTCGGGGAAAAGTACGATCTTGCGCCTCATCGCCGGTCTCGAGATGCCAAATCAAGGCGTCGTCGTCGTCAACGATTGCGTCTGTTGTGACGACTGCCAGTTTATGCCGCCCGAACAACGCGGCGTCGGCATGGTGTTTCAAGACTATGCGCTCTTCCCGCACATGACCGTTGAGAAGAACATCCGCTTCGGCCTCCATAAGCTCAGCCGGAAGGAGCGGAACGAACGGGTCGAGGAGATGCTCACGCTCGTGAACTTATCTGAGTTCCGGCATCGCTACCCGTATGAGCTGAGCGGCGGTCAGCAGCAGCGTGTCGCGCTCGCGCGTGCGCTCGCACCGAAGCCGTCCCTCTTGATCTTAGACGAGCCGTTCAGTAACTTGGACACGTCGCTCCAACACCGGATCCGCGACGACTTGCGCCGTCTCCTCAAACAGACGGGCACGACGACGATCTTTGTCACGCACGACGAGGAAGACGCGGAAGCGCTCGCCGACCGTATCGTCTATCTCGGAGAAGGCAAGATCAAGAAGCAGATCATGACGGAGAACAACAAGACGTTCAACCCGCAAATCCCATGTTTCGTCTAATCGAAAGAGCCCACAGACAGTCGTCTGCGGGCTCTTTTTTGCTTCCTTTGTTATTCCGAAGGAGTCGACTCATTTCCAAGCCGGTCGATCGCCGTCACGTAATACGTTGCCTGCCCGTTCGTGACTTCAACACTCTTCCGGGCGTGTGACGGGACGCTCTCGATACGTGTCGCGTTCCCGTCGATGACTTCATAGACACGATAGCCGATGACGGCATCGTCACGGACCGCGTGCCATGTGAGCAAGTTACCGCTTAACGTGACGTTCGTCGGGGCGTCGAGTTCGACTGTCGACTTGATCTCGCTATCGACAAGCTCCGTGTAAACGACGAAACGTTGGTCATAACCGCCGTCCCCGAACGTACCGGAACACGTGATCAAGTTCAAGTTGCGATTTGACGTGGCGCCAAAAATCTCGTCGATCGGGGCATTTTTCGTGTCATAACTCTCTGTTTTTGTGACACGAAACCGCAGCGTGTTGCCCATCTCATCGATAATCGTCACGTCATCGCCTGTCTTCAGTTGATCGAGTTCATAAAAGACGGCGGGCCCCGTCTTACTATCAACGTGTCCGGCGACGACGGCGTTGCCTTTACTGCCTGGTTTGACACCGGGTTCGAACCAGCCGACTTGATTCTCGTCAACGGGTACGCCCATCTGTCCGTTATCGAGCACGCCGACCTGTTCGATCGCGGTGTCGACATTGATGCTCGGGATTTGAATCTGGACAGGTGTCACGGCTTTAGTGCTTTCCTCTTCCTCGGCTAAACGAAGTTTCTTCACCTCTTCCTGTAGAAGTGAGAATTCAGCCGATAAATCTGGGCTCTCCTCTATTTGTTTTTCTTCTACAGGTGGTGATGACGATTCTTGAGCGCTCGTCCACGACCAGAAGCCAAAACAAAATAGAGAGAGCGCCAAAAACAAATGGCGCTTGTTCATTGGGCTCTCTCCTTTAGTTTATTGTTCTGATACTTTACGGTTGCGAAGCGTAACAAAGGCGAGCATGATTCCGCCAAGTATAGCTAGGCCAGCGTAAAGGGTATTCATTGATTGTGCTTGTGCACCACCGAGACCTGTTTCAGGCATCTCTGCAGGCATTGCTGTTTCAGCGAACTTGTCAGGCATTTGTGTCACGATCGCGTTACCGAGTGTTTCACCAACACCGAACATGAACGCGTATCCTTCACGGAATGACATCCAAGCTGCATCTGCGTCACCGGCTACATATTGATCAAACGTTTGAAGCACGAGTGCCTCATGTTGCATGATCGCTTCTTGACCGGCCGCTTGTGGCAAGTTGCCTTCTGTCGCTGCATCGAGGAACGTACTGAAGTCGACAGCGAACTGATCGAGTTTCATGCGTGCTTCTTCGATTTTAGCTTCGTCGCCTTCAAGTGTTGCTGCGACGATGTCACCTTGTGCTGTGATGTGGTTTCCGTTCCATACTTTTTCAAACTGAGCCGCACCTTCGTCACCGTAGACCGAACCGATGGCTGCTTTAAAGTCGAGCGTGTTTTGATCTTCAGCCCAGCTGCCGTAGTCGAAATCTTCCGCTTTGTCGTAGCCTTTTTGCATGCCGATCGCAGCGAGAGCGAAGTGTTCACCGGCGAGGCTGTTCAATGTCGAACGAAGCTCTACAGCTGGCGTGTCAGCAGGTGTCGGGAATTTGTCAGGCATTTGCGTGACGACCGCTCCTGAGAGGGCTTTACTGATGTCGAACATGAGCTTGTAGCCTTCACGGTATGTCATGTAAGCCGACTCGTAGTCACCGGCGACGTAGTTATCAAACACCGAGAGAACTTGATCTTCGTGAAGTTCAAGGACGTCAGCGGCTGCTTCTTTCGGTAAGTTGCCTTCTGTCGCAGCATCGAGGAATGTCGAGAATTCTTCGACGAACTCATCGACTTCGGCTTCAGCCTCGGCACGAAGTTCTTTGTCGTCTGACTTGGCAGCTTCGACGAAGTCAGCCGAGTAGCTGTTATGGCCGGCGAAGATGTCTTCGAACTGAGCCGCGCCTTCGTCACCGTAGATTGAGGCGATGGCTGGCGTCATGTCGAGCGCATTTTGATCGAGTGCTTTCATTGCGACTTCGGCATCCGGTGCCCCGTCGTAAGCTTTCATCATCGATGTGACGGCTAAGACATAATGCTCAGATAGTAATTGGTCGAGCGTGGCACGAAGGTCTCCAGCTGGCGTGCTCACCGTTGGCGCCTCTGCTGCTTGGGCGTTCAATGGTACGAGTAACCCCAGTGCCAGTGCCGGTGCTACAAATTTGTTCATTGTTTTTTTCTTCATGTTCAATCGCTCCTTTTTTGTGAATGGTTGTCGTTGTTTACACCCATCTAACGGAGCGGTTCAAAAAATGGATCACTTTTTGATTATTTTTTTTCGTTTTTTTGTTGAAGTGTGCGGTAAACCCCTGGTGCGACGCCATATTTCCGTTTGAAAATCCGATGGAAATAAGGATACGTTCGAAACCCGGACAGCTCGGCGATCCGTTCGAGCGAATGTTGCGTATACCGCATTTGCTCTTCGGCGAGCTGGAGCCGGATCGTGTGCGCGTACTCGATGATCGTCATCCCGGTCACTTCCTTAAAGAGATGCACGGTCCGCGATACGCTCAAGTCGACGGCAGCGGCGACGTCGGCAATTTTGAAGTCGGCGGTGACGTTTCCTTCTATATAACGCATCATGCGAGACACGACCGGGGGACGTACATTCGTCCGGACGTCTCGCATCGATCGGTCGAGCATGAGCAGAAGCGCCTCGATCAACTTCTCGATCAACGCAGTGCTCTGTTCATCGGTCGGTCGTCGTGCCTCTTCCGTGACGTGTTGCCAAAGCGAGAGGAGGCGAGGGTCAATCGAGATCGTGGTGAGCCGTGAGCGGGTAGTCGTCGACCACCAGGTGTCGAGCGTCGGACCAGCGCAGAACAAATGATAGTCGCCACTCGCCGGGGTATCGATATTCAACTCATAGTAGTCACCCGGTTTGACGAGCAGCAGATCGCCGGGGTACGCGACGTACGTCTCCCCGTTGACGAGGATTCGGGCCGACCCTTCAGTCTGCAAGCGGATCAAGTACGTGTCCAACCGGTTGGCGAACGGAAAAGTATATGCTGCTGTGTGATACGAATAGCCACAAAAGCCGATTTCCATCGAATTACTCCTTTATAATAGCAAGATTGTGCATATTTTAATCATATCATGGATAGGCACAGGCGGCGGGACAAGGTACGATGATGACGTCAGATCTGAACCGATGATGAGGAGGAGACTTTTATGAAACAATGGTGGAAAGAAGCGGTCGTCTATCAGATTTATCCGCGCAGCTTTAACGACTCGAACGGGGACGGAATCGGGGACATCCCGGGCATCACGGAAAAGATGTCCTATTTGGCTGAACTCGGGATCGACGTCATCTGGTTGTCACCGGTGTACGATTCGCCGAACGATGACAACGGCTATGACATCCGCGACTACCGTGCGATTATGGATGAGTTCGGGACGATGGACGATTTCGATGCGATGCTCGAAGAGGCGCACCGTCACGGCATCAAGATCATGATGGACCTCGTCGTCAACCATTCTTCCGATGAGCACCAATGGTTCATGGAGTCTCGGTCTTCGAAAGACAGCCCGTACCGCGACTACTACATTTGGAAAAAAGGCGAGAACGGTCAGCCACCGACGAACTGGGGCGCTTTCTTTGGCGGCAGCGCGTGGGCGTACGATGAAGCGAGCGACGAATATTATCTGCATCTGTTCAGTAAGAAACAGCCCGACTTGAACTGGGAGTCGGAGACGCTGCGCCGCGAAGTGTATGATTTGATGGCTTACTGGCTCGACAAAGGCGTCGACGGTTTCCGGATGGACGTCATCAATATGATCTCGAAAGACCAAAGCTATCCGGACGGGAAGACGCGCGGGACGGGCTACGGAGACGGAACGCCGTTCTTCTTCAACGGGCCGCGCATCCATGAGTTCATGCAAGAGATGAATCGTGAAGTGTTGTCGAAGTACGATACGATCACGGTCGGGGAGATGCCGGGTGTCAGCGTCGACGAGGCGAAGCTATACACCGGTGAAGACCGTGACGAGCTCAACATGGTGTTCCATTTCGAGCACGTCGACGTCGGCAACGGCAGCTTTGGGAAGTGGAATCCGACTGACTGGAAGCTGACGGAGTTGAAGACGATCTTCTCGCGTTGGCAAGAAGGACTCGAGGAAGAGGGCTGGAACAGCCTATATTGGAGCAACCACGACCAACCGCGGGCGATCTCGCGATTCGGCAACGATTCGGATGAGTACCGGGTCGTCTCTGGCAAGATGCTTGCGACACTCCTGCACATGTTGAAAGGGACGCCGTACATTTATCAAGGCGAAGAGTTCGGCATGACGAACGTCGCGTTCGACTCGATCGACAAGTACCGTGACATCGAGACGCTCAACGCGTATCGCGATTACACATCGAACGATTTGTTGACGCACGAGGAGATTTTCCGCGGCATCCACGCCCGCGGACGCGACAATTCGCGGACGCCGGTCCAATGGTCGGCTGACGCGCAAGGTGGGTTCACGACCGGTACGCCGTGGATCGATGTCAATCCGAACTACGTCGACGTGAACGCGGAAGCGGCACGTCTTGATCCGAATTCACTCTTCCATTACTACCGTCAGTTGATCGCGCTGCGGAAACAGAATCCGGTCGTCGTCTACGGGAAGTATGAGCTGTTGCTCCCTGAAGACGAAGCCGTCTACGCGTTCACGCGGACGCTCGAAGGAGAGACGTGGCTCGTGCTGTGCAACTTCTCTGCTGAAACACAAGAACGGACGTTGCCGTATGACGTCAAAGACCGTATCATCGGCAACATGGAGCCGATCGAACCGTTCACGCTTCGTCCCTACGAGGCACAAGTGTACAAACTATGACAAAAAACTCGCCCAAGCGGCGAGTTTTTTTCAAGCGTATAGTATTCTCCAAACCATTCGGGAATAGGAAGAGTAGATTCTGACTTAATAAGGGGGAAACGAGATGAAGACGTTGATTGCGTATACGTCACGATATGGTACGAGCGAGAAAGTCGCCCATCTTTTGGCCGCACGGTTGTCCGGAAACGTCCACGTTCAAAACTTGGTCGATGAGCCAGACGTCGATTGGGCAACGGTCGACCACGTCATCGTCGGGGGATCGATCCGGATGGGGAAAGTCCAAGACGAGCTGACCGACTGGTTGAAGCAAAGCGAAGTCCAATTGCTTGAACGTCCGCTCGGATTGTACTTGTGCGCCGGCACGCCGACCGCGGCGGAGCGGCAACGTGAGCTCGAAAGCGCGTACGGGGAACATTTACGAGCACACGCCTACTTCGTCGAAGTCGTCGGCAGCGGCTATGACTTTGAGCGGATGGGCTTCCTCGACAAAGCCATCGTCCGGATGATGGCCAAACAGACGGTCAGTTCGCTCAATTTGGACGAAGCCCGGTTGAATGAGCTCGTCGAGTCGACTCAAGCGTCACTTCGCACCCGATCTGAGAAACCATAAGCGAATAAGTCGTGCGCTTCGACCGGGCTACTCGTGGAGATGAGAACATCTCCACTTTTTTGTTCGCCTTCGATGTGTTTTAGCACGACGTTAGCGAGCTGTCCGCCGATCTTTACAGAGATCGGGGCCGAATTCCGGCATGTGACATCTTCGATTGTGACGTGATCGGTCCGATTGTCGCCGCCGAACAGTTCGATGTCGGCGCGGCTGGAAACGAACCCGCTTGTGGCGATCCGTTTTAATTGAACGTTCCGAGACTTATACTGGACGGCGAGCGCTGGATGTCCTGTATAATCATAGGACGGGTCACCGATGGCCGTAAAGCCATGGATCAATACGTCTTGATACGCCGATATGACGAGGCTACGGGGTGATGACTTGGCGTATAGCTTCGAGCGTACCGGTTCAATCGATAGTAAATTCGTCCCCGAGATGAACCGCGCCGTCTTCGACTCGGGATCGTCGGCCAAGTGGTGTCCGATGTGGCGAAAATTGAAGGACCGATTATCACGATACGAGACGTGCCCAAAAATATGGACGTCATGGGCGGCCGAGGACGTACCGTGGGCTTTCACCTCGACGCCTCCAAAACAACCTTCCGTCATATTGTTGACGAGCACGACGTGACGCGAACCGTCATCGACCTCGATGCCGTTTGAATTGGAGAAGCCGTGGGCGTGCGTACGTCCGTGCGGGTGATGACAGTAGCAGTTCGTGATGTAGATGGCGTCGCTATGATGCGTCGTGATGCCGTCGTCCCCATAATTCGTCGCCTCGCAGCGGTCGAGCCAGATGTAGCGGCTGCCTTTTTTGGCACGCAACCCGTCCCCGAGGTAATGGTAGTGAGGGGCGGTGATATCGAACGCGTGCAGCCCGGCACCTTTGGCGGTGACGTGATGGACCCAGGCGAATTTGACGTGGGCGAATGTCAACGCGCTCGAAGCCGTGTCTCCACTCGACGTCCGATCGACGTCGCCAAGGCGCTCGACGTTCCAGTCGAGCGTCAGATGGGCGACCTCGATGTGATGGTTCCCATAAAACGGTGTCGCATTTCGCAGCAGCCGGCGATGCTTCGGTGTGCCGTCGGCCAAGCGTAATACCGTGTCCTGCTGTCCCGCACCTTCGAGCACGCAGTTCGAGGGGATCCGGACGCCACGGACGATATAGACACCGGCCGGCACGTGGACGTGGCGGTTCGACCGAAGCGCGAGCCGGAATGCGAGCGTGCAGTCCGTCTTGCCGTCCCCGACGGCCCCGTAATCGGTCACGTCGACGTGATGGCGTGTCGTCTGCAGTAAATTCAAATGTTCCGCGTCGAGACGACGCATCCAGACGGGCCGGACGAGATCGTCGACGACCTCGAGCGGGAGTGCACTCGTCACCGGTGTGATTCGTTCCGTCATCGGCAAGTGGGAGCGGTACGACTTCGATTGGTCAGGATAATGGTCGTGTCGCGTCGCTTGATGCCAAGCGAGCGTCTCCGTCAATAGCTCATCTGTCGACCAGGCCGCGTGACGGGCGATGGTGGCAGCGATATGCGTGCGGTCAATTTGATTCATCATATGAGTCGTCCTCCTAACGTTCACTACATGTGGTGTACCCGTTTTGAAATTATTTTTAGCAAACCGAAGTATTTAGTAGACAGAAGCATTTATCCATGGTATATTACATATGTGCTTAATTAAGAATAGCTGGAAACATAATTCACAATCGCTTGGGATTATTTTTCATGAAAGATAATCCAACAAGTTTTGTGCTTTTTTTTGGTCAGTTTTTTCTAGTAAGGCACTACTAGAACGCACAGCGTTTATTTCAGGAGGGTTCATTATGAACACAGGTAAAGTAAAATGGTTTAACTCAGAAAAAGGTTACGGCTTCATCGAAATGGAAGGCGGAGACGACGTATTCGTACACTTCTCAGCAATCCAAGGCGACGGCTTCAAGACACTTGAAGAAGGCCAAGCAGTAACTTTCGAAATCACTGACGGAGCTCGTGGCCCACAAGCTTCTAACGTTGAAAAAATCTAATCTTCCTTTCCAAGGAATTTTATAACCTGCTCGCTTCGGCGAGCAGGTTTTTTCGTGTCTTCGTGTTTAATCAAATGCCGCAAGGGAATGATTATACGAGTGACTATGATAAGGGGGCTTTTTAAATGGATGCTAAAACAACGGCACAACAAATTCTAGATGCAAGCAACGTCGGAACGATGGCCACGGTATATAAAGGGAAGCCGCACAGCCGATACATGACGTTTTTCCATGACGGTCTGACACTCTATACGGCAACCTCGAAAGATACGGATAAAGTCGATGAGTTGAAGAACAATCCGTATACGCACGTCTTGATCGGCTACGACGGGGACGGGGTCGGCGACACGTATCTAGAGATTTTAGGAGAGACGTCGGTGTCTGATGACGAGTCGATGAAAGAAAAAGTGTGGAACGAAAAACTTGAGGGCTGGTTCGACGGCCCGGATGATCCAAAACTCGTCATTTTAAAAATCTCACCGCAATCGATGCGTGTGATGAATAAAAAAGGCCAACCGCCACAACAAGTTGATCTTTAAATCAGTGGAAGCGATGTCTCGAGTAGACATTGCTTTTTTTGGTGCAATTTCCAAAAAGTGACTGACCTGTGACACACATATGAACGAAACGTGAACTATTGTCTCAAGCTATGTGAAAACATGAACATGGGTGATATATTGTGAATGTAATCACATATAAGCCATCATTCAACCATTCAAAAGGAGGAATTATCATGTTCACAAAGTTTTGGCAAAACCACAACATCGCAACCGGCATCTTGACGGTATTACGGATCTGGCTCGGCTATCAATGGCTCACAGCCGGATGGGGTAAAATCACGGGCGGCTTCGGATCAGAAGGCTTTCTGAATAATGCGCTCACGCTTGCGACGGGAGATCACCCGGCGGTCGCCGGCTGGTGGGCAACATTCCTTGAAAACTTCGCGATCCCAAACGCAGCACTTTTCGATATCTTAATTCCATACGGTGAGTTCTTGGTTGGTCTCGGTCTCTTGCTTGGTGCCCTCACACGCAGTGCGGCTTTCTTCGGACTCGTCATGAACATGGCATTCTTATTGTCAGGGACGGTCAGCACGAACCCGACGATGTTGATCGTATCGGTCTTGATTCTCGTCGCGGGCTACAACGCAGGCAAGATCGGCGTCGACGGTTTGTTCCTTCGCCGCTTCGTCGAAACAAAAATTTCGCATCGTTCACCAAATCGTCAAATAGCCTAACGACTTTCTAACGTTCCCCTGTGACAAACTTCACCTCTATCGGCTACGATGAATGTAGCATCGATTAAAAAGGAGAACGGATATGAACGCAACTCGATTCAAATGGCTCGGTTATACAGAGGGGATGTCATTCCTGCTCTTATTGTTGATTGCAATGCCGCTCAAGTATTTGGCTGGCATGCCGCTAGCCGTCAGCATCGTCGGTGCGGCCCATGGTTTCCTGTTCGTCGCTTACGTGGCGGCAGCGGTTTACATGGCGTGGCGCTTCAACTGGGGCTTCAAAGTACTAGTCCTCGCGGTCATGGCTTCGGTCATCCCGTTCGGACCGTTCTTGTTAGAGAAACGAGTCCTTCCATCAACAGAGAAGACATCGAACTGAAAAACGTTCGATGTCTTTTTTTCGTTCATTGATGTGTCGGCGCGCTTTCGACTTCAGCCAGTACCGTCGCTTTTTCAGCGGTGATATCGTGACGGATGCGGTGCATCGCGAACAGCGTGATCGAAAGCAGGCATACCATGCAAATCGCATAAAGTGACGTGACCGACATCCATTCGCTCAATAACCCGAACGACACGAAACCGAGCGGGGTGATCCCCATCGCGAGCGATTCGAGGACGCCCATGACACGACCGAGGTAGCTTGGTTCCGTGTTCGTCTGCAAAAACAGTTGGATGGGAATATTGATGCGGATGATGAAGAAACCGCTCAACAAAGCGAATCCGGTGAGGAAGACGATGGCGGGTGTGACCGAGAAGTCGAAATAGAGCGGGACGGCCGGGCCGATAAAGAGGCAACCCATGACGATAAGCGATGTGCGGACCGTCGCTAGACGATACTTGATCTTAAAGAACGGCAGTGCGTGGGCAAGTGAGGCGACTAAAAATCCGACTGCGAACATACTTTCCAAAAAGCCGAACTGGAGCGGGCTGACCCCGATCTGCTGCAAGGCGGCAATCGGGAATAGGACTTCTGAAGCGACGAAGAAGAAGTTGAGGAACGCCGCAAGAATCGTCAGCGTCCATAGCACGCGTTGGCGTTTCAAATAGCGGAAACCGGAGCGGACGTCGTCCCACGTCGATTGATCGGTGGAGACATGTTCATACGCTTGGAATGTGAGACGTGAGGCGAACAGGGCGGCGATAAGGAACAAGAGGGATGAGCTGAACAAGAACGCTGAAATCGGTAATAGCTTGAACAGCGCCCCGGCTAAAAGTGGCGTGCCAATGCTTGAGACGGAAATGATACTTTGGATGAGCGAATTGGCGCGTTGAAGCCCGTCTTCGTCGAACAGGAGTGGAATCGAACTCGTCAACGTGACGGACAAGAAAGTGGAGACGATAGAAAGCAGACATGTAATAATCAAGAAAGCAGGGACGCCGAACGTCCAAATGAGGCTCGCGGCCCCGGCCAAGAAGAACAATAGCCCGTTGAGCGATTCCATCGTGATGATGACGCGTTTTCGGTTCAATTTGTCGGCATACGCACCGGCAAACGGCGATAATAGAACACGAGGCAACGTCCCGGCCAGTAAGACGAGGGCGAACTGGAGCCCAGATCCGGAAGTCGTCAGCACCGTCAATCCGGCGACGAACGTGAATAGGCTGGAAGCGAACAACGACATGAATTTCCCGAGCAACAACACGTGCAAGTTCGAGGTAGAAGTAGTCATACATAGTCTCCTTTGCAATTAAGTTCAATGTGATTTAACATTATAATAGACGACAAAGAGAGATTTGTAAACAATAAGTTCAATTAAATTTAACTTTTAAGAGGTGTTCTATGATTGGACAACGGATTAAGACGTTACGAAAAGAAAAAAAGTTGACGCAAAGTCAACTCGCAGACGGCATCATCACGAAATCGATGCTCAGTATGATTGAGAACGGGAAAGCCGAAACGTCGATGCGCAGTCTGCGCGAGATTGCCAAGCGGTTGGACGTGTCGGTTCAGTCGTTACTTGTCGATCCTCGCGAGGCGGAGCTGCAAGCGCTCGTCGAAGACATCGAATACGCCCAATTGAGCCTTAATCCATGGGACGAGGAAGCTACCAAGCAGGCGCTATCCCCATATTTGACGACAGAGATGAACTCGGTGTGGCAAGGGAAGGCATACGTCATTATGGGAGATAACTTAAAACATGGCGATAAGCGCAGTGAACTGTTAACTTATTATGAGCGAGCAATCAATTTGTTCGAACGGCTCGATGAAAAAGATGAGCTGGCGATGGCACTCATCGGGAAAGCTTACTACTACATTTTGTGGAATCAGTTTGAGGAAGCGAGCGAACAGTTTGATCGATTGGAATTGTTAGACGTGCGAAACATGTCGTCACGAACTCGGATTGAATATGCGATGCTTCTCGTCATGAAAGAAATGACGTATGAAGGGAATCTATCTGGGGCCATCCATCATCTAGATTCTGCCCTTAAACACATGCATCAGACGAGAACGTATTATCGAGCCGACGATGTGAATCGGACGATTGCATTATGTGCTCTTTACCTGAAAGACGAACAACGGATCAATGAGGCGTTTGTGAAAGCAAGGCAGTACATTCAGTTCACGGACGAACACGTGGCCAAAGTGCGTCTCGCTTTGTCAGAGGCACTTTATGCCATCCACTACGGCCGCGTCGAGCAGCTCGGGCAACAGATTAAGGAAATGGAGCGACTGTTGGGTGATGATTACTCGTTCATCGCCGCGATCGAGATGTCACAAGGAGTCTATTATGCGATGAAAGGTGAGATGGAACTCGGAGATATGGCTTTCAAGCGGCTATGGGAAGGGATGGACGGTTGGAAGACACATAGCTTGATCGATCAGGCCGTCTATTTTGAAGGGGTGCTGATTGGTGCGAGTTACGGGTGTGGGCTCGAATTAGTGCCTTCAATCGAAGGATCTGTTCAAAGGTTTCCCGAAGGATTTTATCGGACACATTTGACCGAATTGCTACAAAAAATCAAGGGCTGAATCCTCAGCCCTTGAACGTTTGAATGAGCGTGCCTTTCCCGTCCTCGACTTGAATCGAGGCATGGGCACCGTTAATGAGTGTCAGTTGTGGTGGCACGTGCCCGCAGTCGATGTCATAAATGATGGGAACGTTGAGTAGTTCCTGTAGTTCAGCGTAGACGTCTTCTGCCGTATAACCTTGTACCGGTGGTTGGGCATCGCTGCGGCCGAACAAGATGCCTGTCGTATGATCAAACCAACCGGCCCACTTCATTTGAAGCAGGGTCCGTTTGAGTGCCGGTACATCCATTTCGGCGTTCTCGAAATACCAAAGAATCGGTTCATCGTTCAAATGAGTCTGTTGGAACTGAGCGACGTCACCGTAAGGCGTCCCAATCGTATGCAAGAGGACGTCGATACAACCGCCGAGCAGACGACCGGTCGCTTCCATCCCACCGAGTGATTTCCATACGGTCGGCTCGGTCAAATGGTAGACGCATGGACTCGGATTACCGTGCTGCCATTCTTTTTGAAATTGCTCTGAAGACAGTTGAATGACGGTCTCGCCGTGTTTCGTCGATAAGACGTCGAGCCAACGCGAACTCGTCGCATCCCACGATTCCCCGCGCAGATCGACAAGGTTCGTCCCGTGAGCCGAGGCGATGCCGGTCTTGAGCGTGTAGACGAATAAAAATAAGCTGACGTCAGAGTAGCCGAGCATCCACTTCGCTGGGAGCGTGTCCCAAGCGATTTTATCGAGTAGCTCGAGCAACAAGACGCCGCCCCATGGCGGGATGATCAAATCGACGTCCTCATCGTGGAACAGTCGCGTCATCTCTTCGGCACGCACTGCGGCCGGCGCCGATTTTGCTTTGTGTTGTGTCCAAACAGACGGTTCAAATTGAAGCGTGAAGCCGTGGCGTGCGAATAAACTATGACGCGCGGCTGGTACTCCGGACGACGGGGCGGTTACGCCGACGTGGCGACCGGTCAACTGTGGATAACGAATCATGAGATCCTCCTGTGGATAAGTGATGGGCAGTGATACGGAAATGAGTTATCCACATGTGGACAATTTATTTTTGTTGCATGCGCGCAGCGTGCTTCATGCCCCAAGCGTTCATCGTCTCAAGTACCGGGATAAGCGTCTTGCCGTACTCGCTCAACTGATAGTCGACGCGCGGCGGGACTTCCGGATAGACGGTACGGATGATGATATCTTGCTCTTCTAAGTCACGCAACTGGGCTGTCAAAATCTTTTGGCTAATGTTCGGGAGCGAGCGTTTCAGTTCACTGAACCGGAGCGTCCCCCCGTTGATGAGCGCGAGTAAAATCGATGGTTTCCATTTACCGGTGATCAGTTCGAGTGCGGTATCGACTTCACAGCTTGAGATCATCGTCATGAGTCTCGCTCCTCTCTAAGTATCCTTTCGGTAACTATACCACCTTTTTGTGCCGTCTTCTGCAAACGGGACACGGCATGTATAGTAAAGAGAGAGGTGAGAAAACATGAAATTAACCAATATCCAACTCGGACCGGTCACGCTCCGGGTCAGTGAATTAGAAAACATGAAACAGTTTTACGAACAAGTCATTGGAATGGACGTACTCGAAGTCGGTATCGACCGCGTCACGCTCGGTGCGCCGAATACGCCGCTCGTCATCTTGCATGAAGTCAAAGGTGTGCGTCCGAACCGAAAGGCGGCCGGCTTGTTCCACATGGCAATCTTGCTTCCGGACCGCGTCGAACTCGGACGCATTCTCCGTCATTTGATCGAGCGACGGATTGAAGTCGGTCAAGGCGACCATTTGGTCAGTGAGGCGTTTTATTTGAACGATCCGGAAGGGAACGGCATCGAGCTGTATGCTGATCGGCCACGTGAGAAGTGGGAATATGAAGCGAACGGTCACGTGAAGATGTCGACCGATCCGGTTGAGTACGAATCGATGCTCGAGGCGGCAGCGGACCGTCCGTTCACAGGTCTTCCTGTCGGGACGACGATGGGACACGTTCACTTTAAGGTACGTTCCCTCGAAGCGGCGAAATTATTCTATCAACATCGACTCGGGTTTACCGTCACGACCGATTCATACCCGGGTGCACTGTTCCTCGCGGCCGACGGGTATCATCATCACATCGGTGCGAACGTCTGGGCCCGTCCGACTGAACCGATGAACGACGAGGCGGGACTTGAAGCATGGACGCTTTTTGTCGACGCTTCGACGAACCACGAACTCGGAGGGACGACGTCGGAATGGTCGCTCACCGACACCGATGGGATTACGGTCAATATAAAAAGCGTGGACTAATGTCCGCGCTTTTTAACGTGCTGAAATTTTCTTTTGACTCGAATCAAACGAGAGGCGAATGCCACGTTTTTGATACGCTTGTTCGACCCGTTTTGAATTGATGCTGAGCTCAAGATGAGCCAGTTTCAAATGTTCAAGTTCTGGCACCGTGACATCGAGACGGACGAGCTCCATGTTGCGCTCGGCTTTTTTGCGTGTACGTCTCAAGTTACGGGGCACTTCCTCTGACGTCAGTGCCGCGATCGTTTCATTGATCAGTTGTCGTTTATCGCCTTTGACGCTAAGCGCCGTGTAAAGCTTATCGAGCGAACCGAAGCGTTTGATCAACTGTACCGATTGACTTTCGTCAAGGCCGGCTACAGGTGGGATGCCGTCTGAACGGTCTCCCGTCAACGCTTTGACCGCTGAGAGCTGTTTCGGCTTCAATCCTTCGTACAACGCTGCGATCTCCTCAGGACGAATCTCGAGATGTCGCTTGAGTGGGAGCGGGCGGTTGTCTTGGATATCACAACGAGCTTGCATTTGCTGAAGCTCCTGTGTTTGAAGCCATACTGTGATGCGTGGGCTCACGAGCTGAAGCAAGTCTTTATCCTTCGTCATGATGACGACAGGCGCGCTGCAGCTGAACTTCCGAGCGATGTGGGCAATCAAATCTTCTCCCTCATAACCTTCGACTTGATATTGCGGGATTCCGCTCTCTTCAAGCAATTGGCGCATGAGTTCCATTTGAGCCTTCAACTCGGGTGGTGTCTGGCGACGGCGGCGTTTATAGCCGGGATAAAGCTCGCGACGCCACAATGTTTCACGTGAGACGTCCCATACGACGACAAAATGAGACGGACGATGTCTGCGTAGAATCGTCCGGATGAGGCCGGTCATACCGATGACGGCACTCCGATCGTTTTTAGATACCTCGCGTCCTTTTTTCGTTCGGCTCGCGGCGGCACCGTAGTAGGCACTGGCCAGCATGGAGTTTCCGTCAATTAAAAATAGTTTACGTTCCATGCGTAACCTTCTTTCTGTAGTTGTTGGACCGAACATTAATGAACTGTTCGGTGATGTTGTGTCAATGAGTGACACGCACTCAAATTAGCAACATATGTGCAGTATATCACGACAAGCCTTGAAAATATAGCGACAGTTCGAGCGTCAATCGAAAAGCCCTCCCTAATGTTCAAGGGAGGGCAGTCAAAGACACTCAGTCCATTTCGGCTCGAAGCTGATCTTTATGCGCAAGAATCAAGTCGACGAAGACGATGCGGTGATTGTCGATCTCGCGGACGATCAGTTCGTGCTCACCTGGCAGGACGAAACGTTCGCCGGTGCGTGCATTCGCTTTTTGCGAGAGGACGAAACCACCAATCGTATCGACGTCATCCTCGATCTCAATGCCGAAGCGCTCTTCGATCTCTTGCGTGAGCACGAGACCAGACAAGCGATAATGGCCTGGATTGACTTCAGTGATCTCGGCTTGTTCGTCCCGGTCGAACTCGTCGCGAATCTCACCGACGATCTCTTCAAGGATGTCTTCGATCGTAAGCAGGCCGGCGGTGCCGCCGTACTCATCGATGACGAGACACATCATCGTCCGTGCGTTCTGCATTTTCACCATCGCTTCTTGGAGCGGTGTGAATTCCGTGACGAGCGGTAACTGATGGATAAACGATTCAAGCGGGGCGTCACTCTTGACGAGTTGGGCCGTGAACACTTGTTTGGCGTTAATAAAACCGAGCACGTCATCGCGGTCACCGTCTCGTGTGACCGGATAGCGCGTATATTGATGCTCTTGGACGGTCGCGATAATCGTCTCGATCGAGTCTTCTTCATCGATCGTCACCATATTCATCCGCGGCACCATCGCATCTTTTGCAACACGTTCATCAAACGAGAAGATATTTTGAACGTAAGCGAGTTCGTTCTCGTTGATTTCTCCACTTCGAAAACTCTCCGTCATGATAATTTTGAGTTCTTCTTCCGAGTGCGCCGTCTCTTGCGCCGTCGTCTTGACACCGAACAAGCGGAGCGTGAGCCGGGCCATACTGTTGAGCACCCGGATGAACGGATACAACAGCTTCGTGAAGAAGTAGAGCGGCCGGGCGACGAGCAGCGTCAATTTCTCGGCTTCATGTACGGCGAGCGTCTTCGGGACAAGTTCGCCGATGACGACGTGTAAAAAGGCGATGAGCAAAAAGGCGATTAAGAACGACAGGAATGTAGAAACCGACGGCGAGACGCTCAAGCGGTCGACGAGCGGTTGAATCATTCCTTCGATTTGATCGGCACCGATCCAACCAAGGCCGAGCGCGGCGAGCGTGATGCCGAACTGCGAGGCGGATAGCGAGTCATCGAGGTTCTCGATCACTTTTTTAGCGACGGACGCTCGTGAGTTTCCTTCTAGAACGAGTTGGTCGAGCCGTGCGCTCCGGACTTTGACGATTGAAAATTCGGCCGCCACGAAAAAGGCGGTCATGAAGATGAGAAAGGCGACGATCAATAAACTGAGTAACATGGGACTGTCCAAAAATTCCCCAAAAAATCGGGGATTCACCTCCATAAGAATAAGTTTGTACGTTTTTCAGGCGAGTCCTGAAAACGAATAGTTTGTTTCAGTATAGTAGATTTCCCATAAATATTCAAAAGACAGCCCGAAAGGTTTCATGAAGAGGGGAATACGGGAACTACAAACCGAGAAGACGAAAGGGGAAACGACATGGCAAACTATCCAGAACTTCAAGGGAAAGTCGCAGTAATCACAGGTAGTTCAAAAGGAATCGGGCGAGCGGTGGCCGAGCGCTACGCGAAAGAAGGCGTCAACGTCGTCTTAAATTACAGAAGCAGTGAAGACGAGATGAAGGAAGTCATCCGCGGCATCGAGGCGGCTGGAGGTAAAGCCGTCGCCGTCCAAGGTGACGTCGCCGAAGAAGGGCTCGCTGAGAAGATGATCGAAAAAGCAGTGTCTGAATTTGGACAGATGGACATTTTCGTCAACAACGCCGGTGTCCAAGTCGAAGCGAAAACGCACGAGATGGAGCTCGACAACTGGAAGAAAATTATCGATACGAACCTGACCGGGACGTTCCTCGGGGTACGGGCCGCACTCAAGTATTTCGTCGAGCATGACTTGAAAGGGAATATCATCAACATGTCCTCGGTACACGAGGTGATCCCACGCCCGGGCTATACGCATTACGCAGCGAGTAAAGGCGGGGTCAAGATGTTCACGAAGTCGGTCGCGCTCGAATATGCGCCGAATCAGATTCGGGTCAACGCCATCGCTCCTGGTGCGATCGACACACCGATCAACGAAGAGACGATGCAAGATCCGGAAGAGAAGACAGGGCTCGAAGCGCTCATCCCGACCCATAAGATCGGGCGACCTGAACAGATTGCTGCGGTGGCAGCGTGGCTCGCGTCAGACGAATCGTCTTACGTCACGGGCACGACCATCTTTGCTGACGGTGGCTTGTCGCTCTATCCGGCATTTGGTCCAGAAAACAAAGTTCAATAACATAAGGGATGGCTCGCCCGAGGCGAGTCATCCCTTATTGTTTAGCCGCTCATTTGATCTTCCTCGATATATTTCGGCAAGACGATCGTGAACGTCGATCCGAGACCGACACGTGAGTCGACCCGGATCGTCCCGTCATGCCCTTCGACAATCTCTTTACAGATGGCAAGACCGAGTCCGGTGCCACCGATCTTCCGGCTGGCCGAATTGTCGACGCGATAAAACTTGTCGAACAGTTTCGGGAGCGCTGAAGTCGGAATTCCGATGCCAGAGTCCGTGACGGAAATTTCGACGCCGTCCGACTGGTCATTCGTGACGGATACCGCAACTTTTCCGCCGTTCGGTGAATATTTGATCGCGTTATGGAGCAGGTTCGTGAACAGCTGGCTGAGCCGGTTCCGGTCCCCGTACACGAGGATGTCGTTATCACATTCAAACGATAAGTCATGGTGTTGACTCGCGCCTTGGTGGACGGCAATCGTTTCTGCCAAAATATCGTACAAGCTTTCGGGCTCGTTTTGATACGTCTGTTTACCTGACTCCATCCGCTGAACGTCGAGTAAGTTGGAGATTAAATCCTCGAGACGGAGCGTCTCTTGATGAATCATCCCTAAATATTGATCGGTCCGTTCAGCCGGCATCGTCCGGTAGCGCATAAGTTCGGTAAACCCGATGATGCTCGTGAGTGGAGTGCGCAATTCATGAGACACCGTCGCGACGAGTTCTGTCTTCAAGCGGTCAACCTCGGTTTCTTGCGTCACGTCCCGGAAGACGAGCATCGTACCATGGCGTGTGCCGCGCAAATGAATCTTTTCAGCGTACATTTGGATGAACCGTTCTTCTTGATTCATTGAGAACGTCACGCTCTCTTCCATCGCTTCACCGTCGAACGCTCGGCGCATGAACGAGAAGAACGAGTCTTTTTGATCGACTTGGAGACCGAGTTCTTCAAGGTCGGCATCAAGCCGATAAAGGTCCGTCTCGTTTTGCTTCGTGATGGCCTGATTGAACATGACGAAGAGCGCCTGGTTGGCGAGTTTCTCATGCGTCGTATGTTCGACATAAATGACGGCGTCACGGATTGAGTGCAAGAGCCGCGCGGTCTTCTCACGCTCTTCTTCGACTTGATAACGTTGCGACGACAGCGACGACGCCATTTGACGGAACGATTCGGTCAGTTGCCCGACCTCGTTCCGAGTCGATACCAAAACAGGGATGGGTATGACTCGGTCGTCGGTGAGCCGTTCGCTGTTCGTGATCAACTCTTGCAGTTGATCGGTCAACCGTTTTACGTAAGGCCGAACCGCAATGAAGAGGACGAATAGTACCGCGAGTAGTGACAGGAGCCAAAGCACTTGCGCCCATTTCGTATGGGTGGCGAGCTGTGCACGGAGTTGGTTTTCTTCCGCGTTCAATACGTTGCGGTATTCGGTGAACACCGTCTCCATGTCGACGATGCTCGCGCTCATGTCAGCCGCGCTCTTCGCATTGATCTTGAACTTCCGATCGGCCTGAGCTTCGGTTTGAGGCGTCACTTTCCCGAGCGTCGGCATTTGCAGGAACGGCTCGGTGACCGTACCTTCCCGTTTCGCAACGACGTAACGCTCGAGGCTCGGCATGACGCGTTGTTGATAGGCTGAGAATAACGCTCGGGCATCCCCCGCATACGTCTGTTCTTTTTCTGTGACCGCGTTCGTTTCGAACCAGGCGGTCTGTGTCTCGATCAAGACTTGTTTCTCTTTGACGCGGGCAAGTAACTCCTCGTCACCGAGGAGGACGTAACCGCGCATCTCATATTGCATCGACTGCCATGTCTCGAAGAGCTCGGTCGCATTCGTGCGACGTTCGCTGACGTTCTCGAGCGATGAAGTCGTCTCTTCGATTCGATTTTCCGTATATACGTATACGGCGAGTGAGGTGAGGAGGATCAGTCCAATGAATAAATAGAAGACGAATAAAAACTGCCTTCCGATCCGCTCGTCAATCCAAGCTTTCATAGGGACCGTTCCTTCCTGGAACTACATACATTCCGGCTGTGACAATTATTTTACTACGAGTGTCGTTCCCCTATTGTACAGATTTCTGCAGCGATATACCACTTATCGAGATGCAGTAAACACGTTAGCTAATATCTATTGAATAGTAGTGAATGATATGCTATTGTTTAATGAACAGTAGAGGAGGCGAATCGATTGAACCCTCAATTTAAAAAAGGGGTCTTAAACTTGTGTGTACTTGCACTCGTCGAGACGAATGACCGTTACGGTTATGAGCTCGTCCAAGCAATCTCGGCAAGAGTTGCCATCTCGGAAGGGGCGGTCTATCCGCTCCTCAGGCGACTCACGTCGGAAGGCTACTTCACGACGTATTTGAAGGAGTCGGTAGAAGGACCGCCACGGAAGTACTACGCCATCACGGAGCAAGGGAAGGTCCATCTAGACGAATTGCGAGCGGAATGGGAATCATTCACGACCGGAGTCAACGAATTGATCAAAAGGGGAGACGACAAATGACAGAAGAGCAGTATTTAACTGAACTCGAACGGTTGCTCATGGGGATCAGCATCATCGATCGGGTCGATATTTTGCGGGACGTTGCGGAATACTTTGCGAGCGGGCGACTCGATGGGAAAAGTGACGAAGCGATGGCCGAGGAGCTCGGGACACCGAACATGCTCGCCTCAGAACTGCTCGTGTCGGTCGATTCGATTGCGGCGGAGCCGATTGCGCCGCCTGCCATCGTCAAGAGCCCAAACGTGGCGTTTCAACACGTCTCGATTCGCGTTCAAAATGCGCACGTGAACGTTGTACCGTCCGCGGACGGCTATGCCTACGCGACACTAGAAGATGAGACCGAACATGGCGTCAAGATGGATATCGTCAACGACACGCTCGAGGTGCGGATCGAGTCGGAACGCCGCTTCGGACTGTCCGACTTGTTCTCGTGGTTCGGGACGAAAACACCGGTGTTGCATGTCGAGTTGCCGCGTCACACGTATGAGTCGGTCCGTCTGAACAATCGGCACGGCTCGAGTGACGTCCGTGAGGTGCGAGCTGCTTTGATTGAGGTCGAGAGCGAGAACGGTCGCATCAACGCGAGTGAGGTCCGGGCCGGTCACGGGACGGTGCGCTCGTCAAACGGGAACGTCTGCCTGACGATGAGCGCGGGCCAAGACTTTGACGTTCAAACATCGAACGGTCGAGTCGAAGTGAGAGATTCTGTCATTGAACGTCTCACTCTGCAATCGTCAAACGGTCGGCTCGACATCGTCGACGTGGACGGCGCAATCGAGGCGAAGTCGTCAAACGGACGTATCGATTGTGTGATTGATGCGATTGAACATCCGCTTCGATTGAAGACGACGAACGGAAAAATCGAACTGCGTCTGAAGCAAGAGCCGAGCGACACCGTCATCCGCGCCAAGACGAGAAACGGCCAACTTGACATATTTGGGCATCGGACGAACGAGCGGACGTTCGGGGACGGTGCGCTTGAAGTCAAACTGACGAGCACGAACGGCAGCATCACCGTCGAATAAAGAATAAACGAAAAAACTCGCCGTCGTGGCGAGTCTTTTCGTTAGAGATCATGTACGAGAACGTAGGCGACACGGACCGGTCCGTGGACACCGACGATCAAGTTCATCTCAATATCGGCCGAGTTTGACGGGCCCGAGATGAAGTTGACGCCTTGCGGTGAGGCGAGCTCGCCGTTGCGATCGAGTTCGGCCAGTTGTTTCGCGGCTTGCGTCATCCGGGGCACGAGCACCGATTTCGGGATGATGGCGATGTGATCTTGTGGCAACAAGCTGATCGTCCGCGATTTTCCGGGGGCCGCGTATTGGACGATGGTCGCACTTTCAGCGAGTGCTTGGTCGGCAATCGTGATCCCAACGTCAGCTTTTACGGCAAGGGCGCGGCTGTCATCAGGACGCGCGGCATCCCACCAGTCGAACGACAGGCTCGTTTCGGGTGCCCATTCCTTAATGCGTGCATCGTCCTCAGCGATAATCGTCTTGCCATCGTATCGTTCGAGGAGAAGACGGAGCGTGTCATCGAGATGAGTCGACTCACATTCGACGACGTCGGTATGAATGCGCGTCGCGACCATACGGAACGTCTCGAGGAGTTCCTCTGTTGAAGCGTCTTTCAACACCTCGTCTTGCGGACGGTGCTTGTATACTCGTTTCGGAGGCGTCAAATCGACGTCGCGTCCGAGTTGTCCCGCGATCCGCTTTAAAAAGTCTTCACGGTTGGTGATCGTTCCTGGATTCATTGTGCATTCCCCCGTTTCTTAAACCAGTCGCGGACCGTCTGTTTGGCCGGCTGCGGCAAGTCTTTCGAGTCGGTCCAAGCCGGTAAGCCTTTGTCGATTTGCCCCGCTGTCGCAAACGGGGACGATGCGAACGGCGCGATCTGTTCGGCCGCCTCGAACAAGAACGGGCTCGATGATGTGACGGCGAAGCCTTTCATGGCGATGCGTTCGACGAACGGCGATTTTTTCTTGTCTTCGACGATGACGCGGCGATGCTCGATCAACAGTTCATGGAGCGGGATTTTGACCGGACACGCTTCCGTACAGGCACCACAAAGACTTGACGCATACGGCAGTTCTTTATAGTTCTCGTAACCGTCGAGCAGCGGGGCGAGCACGGCGCCGATCGGTCCCGGATAAATCGAACCATAGGCGTGGCCGCCGATATGACGATACACCGGGCAGACGTTAATACATGCCGCGCAACGGATACATTGGAGCACGGACTGGAACTGAGTCCCGAGAATACCGGACCGCTTGTTGTCGACGATGACGAGATGGAATTCTTCCGGGCCGTCGACTTCACCGACGCTTTTCGTGCCGGCGAACGTCGTGATATATGACGTGAGCCGTTGACCGACCGCGCTCCGGCACAACATGTTGACGAGCACTTCGAACTCTTCGTAAGACGGGACGACCCGCTCCATCCCCATGACCGAGATGACGGTGTTCGGGAGTGACGTGACCATCCGCCCGTTACCTTCGTTCGTGACGAGACCGACGGCGCCGCTCTCGGCGATGGCGAAGTTACAACCGGTGATGCCGACCTCTGCTTTCAAGAAGTCTTTGCGCAGCTCACGGCGCGCGTAGCGGCCGAGCTCGGTCGGGTCGTTCGTTCCGTCGTAGCCATGGGTCGTGAACGTCTTGTGGACATCGTTCCGGTCTTTGTGGAGCGCCGGTGCGACGATGTGCGACGGTGGGTCGTTGTCGAGCTGAAGGATCCATTCCCCGAGATCCGACTCGACGACCGTACACCCTTCTTCGTGAAGCGCCTCGTTCAACCCGATCTCCTCGGTCACCATCGACTTCGATTTGACGACGTGTTTGGCGTCTTTTGCGCGCACGACTTCGCGGATATAGCGGTTCGCTTCCTCCGGCGTCTCGGCGAAGAAGACGTTGCCGCCCCGCTTCGAGATATTCTCACTCAACTGGTGTAAGTAATAATCGAGATGCTCGAGCACGTGCTGGCGAATCTCTTCCGAATGGTCGCGGAACGCTTCCCAATCCCCGAGTTCTCCGGCCGCGTTCAAACGTCCGTCGCGCAGGCGATTTTGCGCCGAGCTGACGGCTTGGCGCATGAACGGGTTATCGATCCCGTCTTTCCGCCGATCTTGAAACTTCTCATCTAACCGAATCCCCATGCTCATGCTTGTTTCACCCCTTCGTTCAACACTTCCGCGATATGCATCACCTTGATCGGATGCCCTTGTTTATGCAGGCGCCCCCCGATGTTCATCAAACAAGACGCATCAGCGCCGATCAACACGTCGGCCCCTGATTTTAAAATCGACTCGACTTTCTCGTCGACCATCTGTACCGACACGTCCGGCATCTTGACCGAGAACGTCCCGCCGAAGCCGCAACAGTTATGTACCCCTTCGAGTGGGACCATCGTCAACCCATCAACGTTTTTCAACAACTGTCCCGGTGCCGCCTCGATCCCGAGCAGGCGCGTCATATGGCACGAGGCGTGATACGTCGCTTTCGCCGGGAATTTCGCCCCGACGTCTGTCACTTCGAGCACGTCGACGATGAACTGCGTCAGTTCGAACGTCTTCGCCGCATGGGCTTCAGCCCGCTCTTTCCAGACAGGATCGTCTTTGAACAAGTGCGGATAGTCGCGCATCATCATGACACACGAGCCGGACGGTCCGACGATATAGTCGGCGTCCGCTTTCTCGAACGTCTCAATCATGTGTTTGGCAATCTTTTTCGTCTCTTCATGGTAGCCGCTGTTATAGGCCGGTTGACCGCAGCACGTCTGCTCGAACGGGAAGCTGACGTCACAACCGAGATGTTCTAATAGTTCGACCGTCGCTTGTCCTACCGATGGGAATAACGTATCGGAGAGACAAGTGACGAACAACGCCACGTTTGGCATGTCCATTCCTTCTTTCCTGATTTTAGTCAAATTCGAAAACGGTTTCACAGTTATTATTCCATAACAAATGAGCACAAAACAGAAAAATGGAATCATTTTCTCAAAAAAATGTAAAATACTGTCTAATTGAGAACTAAATGATAATGAATACATATTCATGAAGAAACTGCTATACGACAGTGATTCCCTGATTAATAACAGAAAAACCCTCGTCGGGAACGAGGGTTAAAGTAAAGTATTATAGGAAAAACATTTCCAAAATAAACAATCCGGCGAACAAGTAGATGAGCGGGTGGACCGTCTCTTTGTTCATCGCCTTGAAGATCGGGTAGAGGATGAAGCCGAAGGCGATCCCACGTTCGATACTGCCTGAGAGCGGCATGATGAGGATCGTCATGAACGCCGGGAAGTATTCACTGAAATCTGTCCAATCGATATAGCGGACGTTCGTCAGCATGAGTGCGCCGACGATGATGAGGGCCGGCGCCGTGATGGCGGCGACACCTGAGATCGCACCGATGAGCGGACTAAAGAACAACGTGAGACCGAACAAGCCGGCGACGACGGCTGTCGTCAGTCCGGTCCGTCCACCTTGGGCGACACCTGCGGCCGACTCGATGTAGGCCGTCGATGGACTCGTTCCGACGAGTGAGCCCCCCATCGTTGCGAGTGAATCAGCGAACAAGGCCCGGTGCCCGTTCTCGATCGTCCCGTCTTCTTTCAACAAACCGGCTTGCTTGCCGACACCGACGAGCGTTCCCGTCGTGTCGAACAACGTGACGAGGAAGAACGACAATACGGCCCCGAATAAGCCATATTGGATGACGTCAGAGAAAGCGGTGAGCGGGTTGACCATCAACCCTTCCGGTAGCGTCGGCATCGCCGTCACGCCTTCGATTTTCAATAGACCCATGAAGTAGGCCGCGATACCTGTGAGCACCATCCCGATAAGAAGGGAACCCGGGACGTTACGTGAGAACAGAAGCGCCGAGACGATCAGCCCACCGAGGACGAGCAAGACGCTCGGTGACGACAACTCCCCGAGACGGACGAGGTTCGCTTCATCCGCGACGATGAGTCCAGACAGCTTCAAGCCGAGCGAAGCGATGAACAACCCGATACCGGTCGTGATGGCGTGCTTCAATGAAGCGGGGATCGCTTGAATCAGTTTCGTCCGGATCGGTGACAGCGACAAGATCAGGAAGAAGACCGACGAGACGAAGACGACGCCGAGCGCGGCTTCGGGTGCAATCTGTTGTTGCGCGACGAGTGTATAGGCGAAGAAGGCGTTCAAGCCCATCCCAGGTGCGACCGCGATCGGCAGGTTGGCATAGAACGCCATCAATCCGGTTCCGATCAAGATGGCGATGATGGTCGCCGTGAACGCCTGGGCGAACGGAATGCCTGCGTCGGATAAAATCGCCGGGTTGACGACCGAGATGTAGGCCATCGTGACGAACGTCGTGATGCCGGCCATCACTTCTTGTTTAACGTTCGTTCCGTGTTGCTGTAAACGGAATAAGTTCATTAGAAAGACTCCTTATAAGTAGTAATTTCCGAACATTAACTGTCCGGTAAAGTGGAATACACGTTATCAACTTGTTGACTATACGAAATCGAATCGACATCGTCAATGATTTCGAGTTAAAAAACTAAAAAATTTCTCATTTTAGCGTTTAATGTTCGGAATTAGAGATTATTACTAAAGTGCTTGCTCTGAAACGCGTTTCAGAATGTACGGTAGAGTCAAAGGAGGGAAGCCTGATGAATCCGACGACGTGGAAGGCTTGGTGTAGCGGGATCGTCTATGAACTGGTCATCAATCAATTGTACACACCGTTCGGACGCATGTTGTGCGCCCAGTTTCAAGATGAGTTTCTTCATTTATCCGTCGAAGAGCGGTTTCGTCTCGCCCAAGCGATTCGGCGACAAGTGATGGCAAGAGATGACAGTCGGTCAGTAGAATGGGTACACTATATGGAAAGACTGACAGATTGAGGTGAGGCGGGATGGCGAACATTCGAGATATCGCGAAACAAGCGGACGTGTCGGTGACGACGGTCTCGCGGGTGATTAATGAACATCCATACGTTTCAAAAGAAAAGCGACAGCGTGTCCATGCGGCGATGGCAGAGCTTGGCTATTTACGGAATCAGCAGGCGCTGACGCTGTCGACTGGGCGCACGCAGCGATTCGTCGTCGTGTTGCCGTATATGGACCATCCGTACTACGGACTGTTCGTCAACGGACTCGCGAAAGCGGCGCTCGTGAAAGGGTATCGTCTCGTCATGTGGCAGACCGAGTACAAGCTTGATCAAGAGCGGCAAGCACTCGACTTACTGAAGCATCGTGAGGTCGATGGGGCAATTCTGTTGTCGCATGCGATGTCGTTCGAAGAATTGGAGACGTACCGTAGTTTCGGCCCGATCTCGGTCGCGACGGTCGGTGCGCCTGAGACGATTTCCTCGGTCCATGTCGACCATTACGCGGCGTTCGTCGCCGGATTGCATGTGTTAACGCAAGCCGGCTATGCGGATATCGGTATCGTCTTATCGCGGCAGTCTAGTCCGAGCTCAATCGCGCGTCAGCGGGCCTACTTCGATGAAGTGGCGTCCGCGCGTGAGCGATGGGTATGGACCGGTTACTTGACGAGTGAAGACGGGATCCGCTTAGCGGCAGAGTTCCTTCAACGAAAAGAGCGTCCCCGCGCGCTCTTTTTGTCGTCCGATTACGTCGCGCTCGGTTTTTTAGGGGAGATGCACCGGCGTGGCGTCCGCATACCGGAAGACGTCGCCATCCTCGGGTTTGACGGCCACCCAATCAGCCAGGCGTTCGGTTTATCGACGATGCACGCGCCGCATGAAGAAATCGGTCGCGCCTTGTTCGACGTGACGTTCGATGGGATGGACGGCGGTGCGGTTAGGGCGCAAAGTCTGACCGTCACGTATCTTTCGGGCACGACACTCTAGGCAACTTCCTCGCTCGCTTTTTGAGAAACGATTAGAATGAAGACAGAAGTCGAGAGGAGGATGTTACATGAAAATCAACGTGACGGAAGAAGCACTCCAATTTTTTAAAGACGAAATGGAAGTCGAGGCGGGACAGACGGTTCGTCTGTTCGCTAAATACGGGGGTTCGACTGATTTGACGCACGGGTTCTCGGTCGGTGTCATCACAGAAGAGATTGATAACGCCGTCGTCGAGACGAACGCAGATGGAATTCGTTTCGTCGTCGCCGAGCAGGACGAATGGTTGTTCCAAGGACAAGACGTCAACGTCGAGATCCGCGGGGATGAAGTCGTGTTCGTCCAAGCTGACTGACATGACAGTTTGTTTACGGATGTGAGACATCCGTTTGACCGCGTCAACCTCGGGGAACAGTCTACGACAAGACTCAGTACCGAAAGGATGAGACAGATGTCAGACAAAGACAAACGTGAACAAGAAGAACAAGAGAAGTTGAACCGGGACCAACCGGATATCTCGCACGAAGAAGATTCAAAAGGTGATCATTCGGACCTCGAAGAGACAGACGAAGACGAACAATCGTGAAGAGCCGAGTCTAGGCTCTTTTTGTTTTGGAATTGAAAGAATGGGGATTGACGGTATAATGGATAAGGGAAAACTACAACAGTGAGGAGAATGCATCATGAGTACAGTACTTGTCTTCGGACATAAAAATCCAGATACGGATACAATCTGTTCGGCGCTCGCTTACGCTGAACTGAAAAAGAAATTAGGCATGGACGCCGAGGCGGTCCGTCTCGGTGAGGTGAACGGGGAGACGCAATACGCGCTCGACCACTTCCGTGTCAAGGCGCCGCGCCTCGTCGAACGTGTATCGGACGAAACGAGCTCGGTCATCTTGGTCGACCATAACGAGTTCCAACAAAGTGCGCCCGACATTGCTGACGTACGCATTTTAGAAGTCGTCGATCACCACCGTATCGCTAACTTCCAAACGGCAGACGCACTCTACTACCGGGCGGAGCCGGTTGGCTGCACGGCGACGATCTTGCTCAAGCTGTACAAAGAACACGGTGTCGAAATCGCATCTGACATGGCCGGATTGATGCTATCGGCGATCATCTCGGACTCGCTCTTGTTCAAGTCACCGACATGCACGGACGAGGATGTCAAAGCAGCGAAAGAGCTTGCAGACATCGCCGGAACTGACGTCGAGGCGTACGGTCTCGAAATGTTGAAAGCAGGAGCCGACTTGAGCCAGAAGACGGTGCCTGAACTCATCTCGCTCGACGCGAAAGAGTTCGCGATGGGCGACTACCGCATTGAGATCGCCCAAGTGAACACGGTTGACGCGAACGACGTGTTGAGCCGTAAAAGTGAAGTCGAGGCGGCGATGGCTAAGACGATTGCTGACAAACAGCTCGACTTGTTCGTCTTCGCCATCACGAACATCTTGACGAATGATTCAGAAGCACTCGTTGTCGGTGCGAAGCATGATTTGTTCGAACAAGCGTTCAACGTCGAACTGTTAGACGGCCTTGCGACACTTCCTGGCGTCGTATCACGTAAAAAACAAATCGTTCCTGTGTTGACAGCAGCGGCGACGAACTAAGAAATGAGAAAGGCTCGAAGCGAGATGCTTCGAGCCTTTCTGCATGCTATGATACTTTCTTCTGAATCCCGTACGTCCCGATCCGCCATAACTTCTCGAACGGTCCGTAGCGATGCGATTTGAGCCACCACATCGAGAAGAACGTTTGGGCAATCAAAATCGCGATGCTCAAGAACAATCCTTCAGTGAGCGACAGACGTCCGTAATACCCGAGCGCGATGACGGGAAGCACGACGACGAGCGTGTGCGTCAAGTAGTTCGTCAGCGCCATCCGGCCGAGCGCCTGGAGCGGACGGAATGTGAGTCCTTTCCGGACGGCGACGGTGAACAGACAGACGTACGTCGTCGCGAGCAGTTTTCCGGAGATGAGGACGGCTGTTAGGTTCGTCCAGTAGTAAGCGCCGCCGCCGTAACGATGCCAAAGGATGACCCCGAAAAACGGCAAGGCGAGAACACTGCAAATGATGGCCGTCCGCGTCAATCCTTGAAGCGTCCATGTGAGCAGCTTCCGCTCACGCCCGATATAGAGACCGAATAAGAATAGGCAAAAGATTTCAATCCCGACAAGCAGAGAGTTTGAGATCGCGCTAAAGATCTCGACGTCGAGCCGGTAATCGAACCAAGCACCAAAACCGGCGTTATACGCGGTCGGGAACGGATAGCCGGGATTGAAATACCCCGTCGTCCACTCCATCAAGACAGATGAGCCATAGAACAAGAGAAAACTCCCGATCAACAAACTCCACGCCCACGTCAAAATCGCGCGGTTGCTCAATCCATAAAACAAGGGGAGCAACAACCCCCACATCGCATACGTATGTAAGATGTCACCCGACCAGATGGCCAGGTGAGCAAGTCCGAACAAGAAAAGGATGATGATGCGTCGGACATAGCGGCTCGCCGAATCCCCGCGCGCGTACGAACGCTCGAGAAAAATCGAGAAGCCGATGCCGAACAGTAAAGAGAAAATTGTATAGAACTTCGTCTGGATGAACAAGTCGAACAGTGTCCTTACGACGAGGTCACTGCCTTCATACATCGGTTTACCGAAGATCCAGTCGCTCCCGAGCATGCTCGGGATGTTGACGAGGAAGATGCCGCACAGGGCAAACCCTCGAATGATGTCATAGAGAACGATGCGTTCGTTCAATTGGATTGGGCCTGTCATGCGACACTTCCTCTACACGTTTTAGAATACTTTTGTCGTCCACGATTCGCAGTTCCAGACGTCGGTGACGATGTCTTGGTAGAACTCCGGTTCGTGACTGATGAGCAAGATGCTGCCTTTATACTCTTTCAACGCACGCTTCAACTCTTCTTTCGCGTCGACGTCCAAGTGGTTCGTCGGCTCATCGAAAAGAAGTAAGTTTGACTCGTTGTTTTGGAGCTTACAGAGGCGGACTTTCGCCTTCTCGCCACCACTGAGGACGGCAATTTTACTTTCGATATGTTTCGTCATGAGACCACACTTCGCGAGCATGGCCCGGACTTGTTGCTGGTTGAGCGACGGGAACTCGCTCCAGATCTCTTCGATACACGTGTTGTTGCTGACGGCCGCTTCTTGTTCGAAGTAGCCGATCTCTAAGAACTCGCCGCGTTCGACCGTTCCTTCAAGTGGGTTGATCAAGCCGAGCAGACTCTTCAAGAGTGTCGTCTTCCCGATTCCGTTCGCGCCGACGAGGGCGATCTTCTGACCGCGCTCCATCTGCAAGTCGAGCGGACGTGAGAGCGGCTCATCGTAACCGATGACGAGACCTTTTGCGTCAAAGATGAGACGGCCTGACGTGCGCGCCTGCAAGAAACGGAACTCTGGCTTCGGACGTTCCGCACTCAGCTCGATGACGTCCATCTTGTCGAGTTTCTTTTGACGTGACATCGCCATGTTTCGTGTCGAGACGCGGGCCTTGTTACGGGCGACGAAGTCTTTCAAATCAGCGATTTCCGCTTGTTGGCGTTTATAAGCCGACTCAAGCTGCGACCGTTTCATCTCGTACACTTCCATAAACTTGTCGTAGTCGCCGACGTAACGCGACAAATCTTGGTTCTCCATATGGTAGACCAAGTTGATGACGCTGTTTAAGAACGGGATATCATGCGAGATCAAGATGAACGCATTGTCGTAGTTCTGAAGATAACGCTTCAACCACTCGATATGGATCTCATCCAAATAGTTGGTCGGCTCATCGAGGAGGAGGATGTCCGGCTTCTCAAGGAGTAGCTTCGCGAGCAACACTTTTGTCCGTTGTCCACCTGACAGGTCAGCGACGTCGCGGTCGAGACCGACGTCTAAAATACCGAGTCCGCGGGCGACTTCTTCGACTTTCGCATCGATGATATAAAAGTCGTTCGAATCGAGCGTCTCTTGCAGTTCGCCGACTTCAGCGAGCATGTCGTCCATCTGTTCAGGTGACGCGTCGCCCATTTCCATGTAGAGTTCGCCGATGCGTGTCTCCATGTCGATCAAGTATTGGAACGCGCTTTTCAACACGTCACGAATCGTCATCCCGCGTGCGAGGACAGCGTGCTGGTCGAGGTAACCGACGCGGACGTTTTTCGCCCACTCGATTTTCCCTTCATCCGGTTGCAGTTTGCGCGTGATGATGTTCATGAACGTCGATTTTCCTTCACCGTTTGCTCCGATGAGGCCGATGTGTTCACCTTTTAATAGACGGAAAGACACGTCATTTAAAATGGCGCGGTCACCGAAACCGTGGCTCAAGTTTTGTACTGTTAATATACTCATAATTCGTATTCGTTCCCTTCAAAGTTGACTATCCGATATTGTAGCATGGATTCAAAAAAATTAGTACGCCAGTCCGATCGACTGCCGGACGAAACTGTTCTCTTCGACCGTGTTCAACATGAACTGGGCGACGTCAGCGCGTGAAATCTGTTTACCGTCGGCAGGGATCCCGTCGATGTCCGTCCGGTACACCGATGTTCGCGGACCGTCCGTCAGTTGCATCGGCCGCACGATCGTGTAGTCGAACGACGAGTTGCGCCACAGGTCGACCGCGGCCCGGTGGTCGCGAAGCGGCTTCCGGAGCATGAACGTCACGACCGTTCCGGCGATCCCGGGAATCTCTTTGTCAATCCCGGCAGACGCGAGGTACAGAATGCGCGTCACATCGTTCGCTTTCATGGCGGGGACGAGCGCATCGGTCACGCTGGCCAAGAAATCGGCGTCGCTCAAATCGGTCCCGAGACAGCTGATGACGGCGTCGTGCCCTTTGAGCGCGTCGGTCAACGCCGAACTGTCCGTGACGTCGCCTTCTATGATCTCGAGCTGTGGGGTCGGGATGAGTTTTTTCTGTTCGCGCACGAAGGCGGTCACGTGATGGCCGTGCTCGATGGCTTGATCGACAAACTGATGGCCGGTCCGTCCGGTGGCACCAAGAACGAATAACTTCATAATGGATGTGGCTCCTCTCGTTTTTCCAGTATCTTCAGTATACAGCAGTTTCAGAAAAATCGGACTTTTAGCAGTCTTTTCATAAACGGGTTGCAATTTCTGCAATCTCGTCTACAATAAACTTTATCTTATATAACTAAAAAGATTCGCACTCGTATATCCGTGAGAATATGGCTCACAAGTCTCTACCGAACCACCGTAAATGGTTCGACTACGGGTGACGCTTGTCGTGTGCATTCTTTGTGTTTTCATGCGGTTCGTCGTCCCCGGGTAGGGGTGACGAATCGCATTTTTTTATTGGAGGGAAACACAATGAAGCAGTTAGAAGACAAAATTAGAGACGAAGGCCGTGCCTTGTCGGACCAAGTATTGAAAGTCGATGCGTTCCTGAACCACCAAGTCGATCCTGAATTGATGCAGGCGATCGGTCGTGAATTCGCAGACCGATTCCGTGATGACCAGATCGACCGAATCGTCACACTCGAATCGAGCGGGATCGCCCCAGCGATGATGACGGCGCTCGAGCTCGGCATCCCGTTCGTGTTCGCCCGCAAACGAAAATCACTCACGCTCCAAGACGACCTCGTCGAAGCGGACGTCTATTCGTTCACGAAACAAGAGACGAACCGCATCAGCTTGAGCCGTCGTTTCGTCCAACCGGATGAGCGTATCCTCGTCATCGATGACTTCCTCGCGAACGGGGAAGCGGCGCTCGGTTTGACGCAGCTCGTCGAGTCGGCCGGTGCGACCGTCGCGGGTGTCGGCATCGTCATCGAGAAGTCGTTCCAGCCAGGACGGGAAAAACTGATCGACAAAGGGTATCGTGTCGAATCACTCGCCCGTATCGCCAAACTTGGAGCAGATAGCATCTCATTCGTAGAGGTGGTCCGATGAACACGTTCAAAACGGCCAGTCTCGGGTTCCAACATCTGCTCGCGATGTACACAGGCGCGGCCATCGTCCCGCTTATCGTCGGTGGGGCCATCGGGCTCGGACCGACTGAGCTCGCGTATCTCGTCGCCATCGATTTGTTCATGTGCGGCGTCGCGACATTGCTTCAAGTATGGACGACCCGCTTCACCGGTGTTGGGCTACCGGTCGTGCTCGGTTGTACGTTCACAGCGGTCGGTCCGATGATCGCCATCGGCAGTTCGAGCGGTATTACAGCGATTTATGGGGCGTTGATTGCGAGCGGTGTCATCGTCATCTTGATTTCAGGCTTCGTCGGCAAACTGGCCCGATTCTTCCCGCCGGTCGTCCTTGGTTCGGTCGTGACGATCATCGGCCTTTCGCTCATCCCGGTCGCCATCAATGATATCGGCGGCGGGACACCGGGTGAGCCTGGTTTCGCTTCGATGCAAAACTTGGCGCTCGGCGGATTGACGATTGGTTTGATTCTCGTCTTGAACCGAGTCGGTACCGTGTTCAGTCGGGCGGCAGCGGTCTTGTTCGCCGTCTTGATCGGTACCGGTGTCGCCGCGTTCCTCGGTCTCGTCGATTTCAGCCCGGTCCGTGAGGCCGGCTGGTTCCAAATGGTGCAGCCGTTCTACTTCGGGGTGCCGACGTTTGACGTGTCGGCCATTCTCGTCATGACGCTCGTCGCCATCATCTCGATGATCGAATCGACTGGTGTGTTCTTGGCATTGAGTGATATCACGAAAAAACCGATCGGATCGAACGAATTGACGAAAGGGTACCGAGCCGAAGGTGTGGCGACGATCCTCGGCGGGATCTTCAACAGCTTCCCGTACACGACGTTCAGTCAAAACGTCGGACTCGTCCAGCTGTCGGGTGTCAAATCACGTCGTGTCATCTTTTGGACGAGCGGGCTCTTGATCTTGCTCGGCTTCTTGCCGAAAGTCGCGACGTTCACGACGCTCATCCCGAAACCGGTGCTCGGTGGGGCGATGCTCGTCATGTTCGGAACGGTCGCCGCGTCGGGGATTCGCATCCTTAGCCAAGTCGATTTTGCGAAAAACGAGAACTTGATCACGATCGCGCTCTCGATCGGCATCGGGCTCGGCATCACAGCCAACCCAGGCATTGTCGCCAATATGCCGGAATCGATCCAACTGTTCACGGATAGCGCCATCGTTGCCGGCTCATTCACAGCCCTGTTCTTAAACGGTTTCTTCCGTCTCGTCGATCGGTTCAGTCCCGACGAGGTCGTTGCCGATGAACGGCAAGTCAGCTAGACTGAAAGGAGTACGTAACAAGGGGGAACTAGGATGGGAAAAACAGCACTCGTTGTCGGCGCGACCGGTTTGATCGGACGCGAGCTCGTCGAGCAGTTGCTCGAACAAGAACGGTATGACGCGGTATGGATCGTCGTCCGCCGCTCGAAACGTTGGAGTCACCCGAAATTACATGAAGTTGTCGGCTTTGAGAAGATGGATGAGACGTTGCCTCACATTGACGATGTGTACTGTGCACTCGGTACGACGATTGCCGTCGCCGGATCGCAGCAGGCGTTCAAACATGTCGACCTCGAGTTGCCGCTCGAAGTCGCGCGTGTCGCGAAACGCCACGGCGCCACACGTTACGCCGTTGTCTCGGCACAAGGTGCGTCATTGCGCTCGCCGTTCTTCTACAACCGAGTGAAAGGCGAACTCGAGAACGGGCTCAAAGTGTTCGGGTTCGAGCACTTGATTATCGCTCGCCCGTCGCTCTTACTCGGCGACCGCGAGTCGTTCCGGCTCGGTGAGAAAGCGGCTGAAGTCGTCAGCCGCCCATTCCAACCACTGTTGCTCGAAAAAGTGCCAAACGCGGCCCCAATCCAAGCGTTACATGTGGCCCGAGCCTTGATCATGGCGGCAGAAGAAGGACAAGGCACGGAAGTGTTGACGTCTGGAATGATGCAGGGAATGAGCCAATGAAGCGAGTGACGAGTAAACGCACGAAAGCCGTCATGATTGACGGTGTCATTGCCGGGTTACTAAGTTTCGGTGTCGAACAGCTCGTTCGGAAGAAAGTGAAGAGCGAGTTCGTCCACGCGGTCATCACACCGACACTCGTCTCTTATGCGATTGAGGCGTGCCAGATGAGCCGTGGTGGTCAAACGATCGGCTACAAGCTGATGGGTCTCGAACTGAAAAACGATGACGGAACACCGGTCACGGTCGAGCAAGCGTTCAAGCGTGCCCTCCATCGGGACACGTTGACGATTGCGGCTTACTTCAAGGACCGCGAACACTTCGAGGCGGAAGACGGTGCCGTCTTGCCGCACGACAAAGCTTTCCATATGCACGTAACCGAAAAGAACTGACCTCAGGCGCGAGGTCAGTTCTTTTTTAGTCGTGGATTCGGCTTAGGATGGCGGTCGTCAAGGCGACGACCGTCCCGAGGACGAGACCGTTCGAGAACACGGTCGCAAGGAGCGGCGGTAAATCGTTCATCGCTCCAGGCGGGAGCAACATCGCCCCGGCCCCGATGACGAGCGGGAGGCCGACCGTGAGCGACGCCGTCTTTTGGTTCAACTCGAACGCGGCCTCGTTAATCCCGATGATGATCATCGTCGCGATGAGCGGGGTGACGATGGCGTACCCGACCGCGGCCGGGATGCTTGCGATGAGCGACACGAACGGTCCGATTAAAGCGAGCACCATCATTAAGCCGTGAGCGACGAGGTGAGGGGCACGGTGCACGCTCTCCGTTGACGACAAGAAACCGGCTGTCCCAGAGATCGCGACCGGTCCAGGCGTTCCAAACAAACCAGCGACCATCTGACTGACGCCGCTGACGACGCCGGACGCGGCGACGTTGCCTTCGACTTGTTGTTTCGTCCGTGAACTGACGATGCGCTCAATCAATTTAATGTTCGCGAGCACGTTTGTCATGAGTAGAAGTGTGATGACGAAAGCGGTCGGAAGTAAGTTCCAATCCCATACCCAAGCCCCGAACGGGTACAGCTCGGGAACGAGGAAGAACGAGTCCGAACGAACGATTGGGTTGCCGAGACCGAGCAGGTTGAACAATCCGAACCCGACGAAAAGCGTCATGACGAGACCGTATTGTTTGAAGCGGCTCCGCTCGAGCGTGAGTGCGAACAAGACGAGCCCGGCTGTCGCGACGGCTTGCACGATATTGATGCCGTCCTCGCTCACACCGAAACCGCCTTTAATGACGGCACCGGATAATTGCAGGACGAGCAAAATCATATAGACACCGAGCACTTGAGGCGTGAATAGCGACAACATGCGCCGTAGCAGTCCGGTCACGGTCATGACGACGCCGAGCACACCGCTCAAGAACAGCATGAAGCCGAGCGCTTGGAGCGTCTCTTGCCCGCTGCCGTAAAGGGCAGGGCCGATCGAGGCGTACAGCGTGAACACACCCCACCAAATGCCGGCCGGTCCTTCTAAGATCGGCAGACGGTGGCCGAACAGCGTCTGGATGATGCTGAACAGTGCGAAGATGAACAGCGAGCGCGAGATGAACGTCATCGTCTCGGCCGGCGACAGTTCAAATAGGGCGGCGATGGCGAGCGGTGGTACAATATTGGTAGCTAAAATAAAAATAAACCACTGAATCGTCGTGGTTACAGAACTTTTCGTCATGGTGTCCCCCTGGTATTTCCCTTTTTTACTATTAGTGTACCGTGACGACGAAGTGGATGCAAATGGAGGTATATAATGAAGAGAAAACTGAAGTGGATCGGACTGTCGTTGCTTGCCGTCATCCTTGTCGCCGTGATCGGCTTCGTCGTTTGGACTCAAATGACGTACGGACCGACGGATGAAGCGCTTGGCTATGCGGCTGAAGCTGAACAGGTCGACAACCGACTAGAGTTCGGTGACCCGGCGAGCGAGGTCGGGATTATCTTGTACCCGGGTGCAAAAGTCGATAAAGAGGCGTACGCCTATTACGGGACCCGATTGGCGGAAGCAGGGCACTTTGTCGCCATCCCGTCGCTGCGCTTGAACCTCGGCATCTTAGATATCGATGCGGCGGAAACAATCATCGAGGCACATCCCGATATCGAGCGCTGGTACGTCGCCGGTCATTCGCTCGGCGGTTCGGCCGCCTCGGGCTATGCGCTCGAAAACGAAGATAAAGTCGACGGGGTCATCTTCCTCGCCTCGTATCCGATCAGCTCGATGACGGATAGCGACTTGCGCGTCTTGTCGATCTCGGGTGAATTGGATGGTCTGGCGACACCGGCCGATATCGAAACGAGCCTTGACAGCGTGCCGAGTGACGCCACGTTCCATCAGATCGAAGGTGGCAATCATGCCAACTTTGGGATGTACGGGCCGCAAGACGGGGATAACGACAGCCCGCTCAGCGCAAGAGAACAACTTGATGAGACGATTGATCAAATCATAGATTGGCTCTAAAAAAACAGCGTGCCCGGGTTCGGGCACGCTGTTTAGCGTTGGTCGAGACGATGACTGAGTGACGTCAAAGCCGCGGTCAGTAAGGCGACGGCGCCACCGACGAGGGCGAGCATCATGACCGGTGCGTTCGCATAGACGAGACCACCAAGAGCAGACCCCATGCCGATACCGACGTTGCTCGCGACAGGCATGAGTGACGAGGCGAGACCTTTGGCGTCTGGGTTGAACTTCTCGGCCAAATCGATCAAATAAATTTGCGTCGACGTCGTGAGCAGAATCGCCATGAACGACATGAGGGCGATGTTGATGAGACCGAGCGTCACGTTCGACGTCGTCACATAAAGCGCCGCGAGCACGACCGCTTGGATGAGAAAGACGAACCGGAGCCGACCGATCGGGTTATGGCTCGCGATTTTCCCGGCCGCCATGTTGCTGAAGATCGAGATGAAACCGTAGGCGAGCAGGATCGGACTGATCCATGCGACCGGAACGCCGAGCACGCCTTTTAAGATCGGGACGAGATACGTATAGACGACGTACGTCGCACCGAATCCAAGAGCCGGGATGAAGAAGGCGATCAAAATACGCGGATTCGTCAAGAGCCGGAGCTGGTCAGAGATCGATGTCTTCGCGCTCGATAACTGGTTGGGGACGACGCGGTAGACCGCGAATAAGGCGACGACACCGAGTGCGGTCGTCATGAAGAACGTCGCTTCCCAGCCCGCGCGTTGCCCGATGAAAGTCCCGAGCGGAACACCGAACACGTTCGCCATCGTGAAGCCGCCGAAGATGAACGAGACGGCGATGCCGCGCTTCGTCGGCGGTACCGATTCACTGGCGACAAGCATGGCGAGCGAGATGAGCACACCGGTCACGACCGCGGTCACCATGCGTGTTGATAGCAGAAGACCGTAGTTCGGTGCTTGGCTACTCAAGAAATTGAGCACGATGAAGCCGAGCGTGAGTCCGAGCATAAGTCGTCGTTTCGGCATATGGCTCGTGAACGACATCATGAGCGGGGTGCCGATGGCAAAGCTGATGGCGAAGGCGGACACGAGCGTCCCGGCGGTGGCAATCGAGATGGTCAGTCCATCCGCGATATCGGGTAAAATTCCGACAATGACGAACTCACTCGTGCCGAGCACGAACGTGAGCAACGCCAGTGATAAGATGAGCGTCCAGTCGTTGCGACTGAGCGATGGGGTGGTCGTCAAGATGTAATCACTTCTTTCGTTCAAAGGTTGTTAGACATCAGTCGTTTCCAACCATACAGGATTTTTTGGCAAAGCAAAACCCCTTTATCTCCAGTTCAGAAAGAAAGGGGTTGTCTCATCGCCAAAACGCGGTCGCTTCGACACCGGCATGGTCTGACACGATTGGTCCGTTGTCGCCGTCAAAGACGACGGCGTGACGCGAAACGTGGATCGGGGCGTTCGTCAACATCAAGTCGATGCGAAGCGCCTGCTTGTTCTCGTCCCAACCGGCGATTTTTCCTTGGACGGTCGCATCGCCTTCACGCTCAGCCGCGAGAAAGAACAAGTCTTGAAGACCGTGGTCGATCAAATAGTCGTAGCCTTCACCGCGCAGAAACGCGTCGTTGTTGAAGTCGCCGAGCAGGAGAGCCCGGTCGTCATCTTCGACGCGGCGAAGCAGTTCATCGAGCTGGTGACGAGCCGGTTCGTCCGCATCATGCCACCAACCGAGATGGCACGAGTAGACGGCCGTCGGTTCGTCAGTGCCGCTAACGACGGCTTTGACGATTTTTCGGGACTTGTAATCGTTCGGGTCGGTCGTTTGGGAGACAAAGAACGACTCGGTCGAGACGAACGGTGTCCGCGATAAGATCGCGACGCCTTCTTCGTAGATGTCATACCCGTAATGGGCGAAATCCCATGTCATGTAATAGGCGACCCCTTGCTCACGGAGTTTTTCAACGAGGACGTGGGCAAAGTTGTTTTCACGGATGAGACCGTCAATCAGCGGCGCTTCTTTATGTTGGTTCACTTCTTGGAGCGCGATGATGTCATACTCCTCGCTCGCGATCCGTTCTACGATTGAGTCGATTTTCTCTTGTTGCCGATCTTCTAACCAGGCGTGACAGTTGAGCGTCAAAATATTCACAGTAGTCCTCCTTTAGAAAAAACAGGCCAACTCGCACGAGCTGGCCTGTTGATTATGCACCGATGACGTCTTGAATGTCAGACTTCAACACGTCGGCTTTCGGGCCGTAGATTGCTTGGACACCGCGGTCTTTTAAGATAAGACCCATGGCGCCGTTCTTTTTCCATTCGCGCTCTTCTGAGACGAGCGACATATCTTTCACTGTGACACGAAGACGTGTCATGCAGGCATCGACGTCCTCGATGTTATCTTCCCCACCGAGTAGAGCGATAATCCCCATGACCTGCTCGTTGCCGGTCACCGTCGATTGCTCTGTCGCTTCTTCCATATAGTTGCCGTTACGTCCAGGCGTCGGCAAGTTCATCTTCTTGATGAAGAAGTTGAACACCCCGAAGTTGATGAAGAAGAACGCAGCCGAGACGAGGAAGAAGTTGATCAAGTCTTGCAGGAGTCCGGCTTTGATGATCATCGGGATCCGCGTCAATAGCTCGATCGCACCGAACGCGTGGACACGAAGGTCGATAATGTCCGCCAAGGCGAAGGCGGCACCGGCCATGAGTGCATACATGACGTAAAGGACTGGAGCGACGAACATGAACATGAACTCGATCGGCTCAGTGACACCCGTCAAGAAGACGGCGAGACCGGCCGAGAGGAACATCGGCTTGTACTGGGCTTTCTTGTCCTCATCGACGTTACGGTACATCGCATAAGCGGCACCGATGAGTGCGGCGAACGACAAGATGACTTGACCGACTTTGAAACGGGCCGGTACGACGTCAGCGAGCAGCGTGTTGTAAGCAGCCGTATCCCCAGCGGCGCGAAGGTTGACGAGGTCCGTCACCCAAGCTAACCAAAGTGGATCTTGACCGGCGACGACTGAACCAGCTGTCGCGCCCGTTAAAATCGTGTACGTGCCACCGAGCTCCGTGTAGTTCATCGGAACGGTGAGCATGTGGTGAAGACCGAACGGTAACAACAGACGTTCGAGTGCACCGTAGATGAACGGCGCGAGGACCGGTGCCGTGTCACGTGACGTGGCAATCCATTGGCCGAAGCTGTTGAGTGCCCCTTGAATCGTTGGCCAGATGATCGACAGCGCGATCGCCGCGACGACCGAACCGAGGATGACGACGAACGGAACGAACCGTTTCCCGTTGAAGAACGACAAGGCGTTCGGCAATTTACTGAAATTGTAGAACCGGTTATAAAGAGCACCACCGAGGAAACCGGCGATGATCCCGACGAACACACCCATGTTCAGGGCAGGTGAACCGAGGACAGATGTGAAGTAGTCAGCGACGACGAGGTCGGCCCCAAAGAGGGATTGGACTGTCGCTTCCGGGTCTTGGAGCATGGCACCGTTGACGTTAAAGATGGCGCCTGTGACACGGTTGATCAAAATGAAGGCGATCAGTGCGGCGAACGCACCACCGGCCTTGTCTTTCGCCCACGAGCCACCGATGGCGACCGCGAACAAGATATGTAAGTTGACGATGATGCCCCAACCTAAGTCTTCGATGATGCGTGCCGTCGTGAGCAAGATGCTGACGTCTCCGGCTGACATGCCGATCAATTTACCGATCGAGATCATGAGTCCTGCTGCCGGCATAACGGCGATAACGACCATCAAGGCCTTACCGAGTTTTTGCCAAAAATCAAATGAGATGAGCTGTTTCATGCTATACGCTTCCTTCCTGTTAGGAACTTTTTCTCTGTTAAGAACGATCGCCAATGCAATCGCTTGCATTAATGATTGTAATCGATTGCATAAATTTGTGCAACCGGTTTCCTAAAATTCATAAATTTTCATGGAAGGATGAAAATACGCTGTTTTACGACGTCGCTTGTCAGTCGAAACGAATCCCGCTAAAATACTAGAGGTTGAAAGGGGCGAGAAGAATGGGATGGAGACAGACGACATCAGCATTGTCAAAAGAAGAGCAGGCCACGTTGCTTGAAGAGTTGTTACGAACGGGCGTGATGAAAGAAGAGGATCGGCTCTTGTTCTCGATGCTTATGCCAGACCGCGTCAAGCGGATGCAAGACGTATTGAACACGCGGACGAATCACATCACGGTATTGACCGAGGGCGTTGACGATCCGCACAATCAGTCGGCCGTATTGCGTTCGGCGGACGCGTTCGGTGTGCAGACGCTTCACGTCGTCGAGGGACGGGCCAAGTTCAAACCGAACTCGATTATCGCCAAGAGTGCCGATCGCTGGGTCGACGTCGTCGAACACGCTTCGATTGAAGAGGCGATCGATCAGTTGAAAGCGGACGGCTATCAAATACTCGCGACGGCGCTCAGCGAAGAGGCGATCCCGCTCGAAGACGTCGACGTGTCAAAACCGACCGTGCTCTTATTCGGGAACGAGCATCACGGTGTGTCGGAGCAGGCACTCGCGAAAGCGGACGGGAATTACGTCATCCCGATGCAAGGTTATGTCCAAAGTTTAAATATCTCGGTCGCTGCCGCCATCTCGCTTTATGACGTGACGACGCGGGCCCGTCATATCGTGACGGAAGGATACGGACTATCGATCGAGGACAAACAACGTGTGTTCAAAAACTGGATGGTGCGGAGCCTCCCGAAACGTTCGCTCGGGGTGTACAAACAAAAAGGTTTGAACGCATTTGAGCGAGAAACAGGAAAATCCGAGTAGATGGCGAAATAAACAGGCGTACGAGTAACTTGTCCATATTTCGAAAGGGGATGGAAAGATGAGTACGACCAGTTCATTTATCGTGAAAGATGTGACGACGAACTTTAGCGAGTTTGAAGAGGAATTCTTCAACCTGTATCGCCATCTGTACGGCGACATCGACCAACTTCGTTTTAAAGAACGACTGTACCGCCATGCCAACCCGCTCGTGTTACTCGCATTTTCTGACGACCGGCCCGTCGGATTCAAGATCGGCTACGAGGCTGAGCCATATCGCTTCTATAGCTGGGCTGGCGGCGTGCATCCTGAGTTCCAAAAGTACGGGATCGGCCGCAAGTTGATGGATACGCAACTCGAATGGGTGAAAGCGCAAGGATTCCACTCGATTCGGACGAAAGCGCGCAACACGAACAAAGGCGTCATCATTTTGAACCTGCTCTGCGGCTACGACATCATGGGGGCGTACACGGAAGATGGCGCACCGCGCATCATGATGGAGAAACAATTGAACTGACAGTTGAGCCGTGGCGAGTGCCGCGGCTTTTTTTGTAGGCATGAAACCAAATGAAGCGGCGTCCGTATATTAGGAAAAAAGGGGGAGACATTATGGTCAACACGTTCGCATTCGGGGAAGAAGTATACATCGATTCGACAGGGATGGGAGATTCGTTTTTTAGTGGGATGTTCAGTATCTTTCCGATTTTTATTATCGGCATTTTAACCGTGATTATAATCGCTATTATAAGCATGATTCGCCAAGTGACGAAGACGAAGGGTCTATTGAAAGACATGCAACGCTTCGCCTCAGACCTCGCAGATCATCCCGATGACGCATCAGCAAACCGTCTCGCCGATTATTTACGGGACGTGAAGTCGTTTCCGGTCCATCGCACGCAGATGGAGCCGTTCCGGGTGGCGCTCGGTAGCTATCAACTCGTCATGGAATCACCGCACGTCGGAGACGAGACGAAAGAACGGGTCGACCGCCAATATAAGCGGCTCGGTATTTTGGACGGCGAGAAGTTCGCCGATGAGCCGGCGCCGAGACGTCGGTCTGGTTCGCACCATCATAACGACCATCATCACATGTAAAACGCGTCGGGATATTCCCCGGCGCGTTTTTAGCTTACATATATCGGCTCGCATCAAAATCGATTTCGGTTCGGTGATTGGCCGCATCGATAGCGCTTGAGATACGGTTGGCCCGTTTCTCGACGTCGAGCGCCTTCAGACGGTACAGTTCCGGATCATAAAGCGCGTGCTTGATGACAGAAGTGCCTTCACCGTGACCCGATTGAAATTCGCGTTTCGGACGTTCGGCCAAGTCTTGATACATCCGAGCCTGAGCTCGCAACTGAACGGCGAACTCGATCGCCTCGACGAGCGGGAGCGGTCCATCGTTCGTCTCGATGACGTTATGCAAGTGCGCTTCACAGACGAGGCGGTCGAGACGACGCATGTCGGTCCGAATCGATTGGAGCTCGACCTCGATATCCTCGAGCGAGCGGGATTGGATTGTCGGGAGCGGCTCATCCTTCTCGAGCTCGATGAACGCGACCCGTTCGACTTCTTGTAACAACTTATCAATCTGCTTCAAGAGCAGGTGTTTCAATTTGATGGCATCTGCCAGGTACATTGGGATTCCTCCTTCTGCTTTTTCTAACCGTACCACACTGTGATTCCTAAAAAAAGGAAGGCGTTACTTTTTCGAGGTGAGGCGATATGATGAAAGAAAGAGGGGAGGTCGACCGATGAACAAGTGGAAAACACAATGGGTCATTGCCGTCGTTTTGCTCGTATTCGGGACAGCGACGTTTCTCTATCAGTGGATCGACTTGCGACCGGGGGAGATCCGAGACTATATCGTTCAATTCGGTTGGCTCGCCCCGCTCATTTATATTTTATTGTTCACCGTTCGCCCGTTGATTTTATTTCCGACGTCCGTCTTGTCGGTTGCGGGCGGGTTGGCGTTCGGGACGCTGCCCGGTGTCGTCTATACGGTCATCGGTGCCACGCTCAGCGCACTCGTCGCTTATTATGTAGCGGTTCGCTTCGGAGACCGGTTTCTGCGCCATTTCGAATCGAGCGATTATGAGAAGATTCAGCACAAAATCGAAGAAGACGGATTCTTTTACGTCTTGATCTTACGATTGATCCCGCTCGTCAACTTTGATTTGGTCAGTTATGCCTCAGGTTTGGCGAAAGTGCGACTCCCAGCTTATGTCTTCGCGACCTCGGTCGGTATGATTCCGGGGGCGTTCGCTAATAATTTTCTCGGTAGTAGCCTCGCGAGCGGGGATATGAAGCTGGTCATCCTCGCGCTCGCTGTCTTTGTCGTGTTGACACTCGTCGCGACCGTGTTCCGCGAACCAATCAAGCAACAAATCAACCGTTACAAAAAGAAGTAGGCGCTCAATTGGATGAGCGCCTACTTTTTGCTTAACGGTTGTCGACCGTCTCAGGGTACAAGTCGTGGTTGAACAGGCGATGTTCGGCCATTTGCTCGTACTTCGTGCCCGGCTTGCCGTAGTTGTAGTACGGGTCGATCGAGATGCCGCCGCGGGGCGTGAACTTGCCCCACACTTCGAGGTAGCGCGGTTCCATCAGCTTGACGAGATCTTTCCCGATGACGTTGATGCAGTTTTCGTGGAAGTCGCCGTGGTTACGGAAGCTGAATAAATAAAGCTTGAGTGACTTCGACTCGACGAGTTTTTCGTCCGGAATGTACGAGATGTAGATCGTCGCAAAGTCCGGCTGATTCGTGATCGGACAGAGCGATGTGAATTCCGGTGCGTTGAACTTCACGAAATAATCGTTTTCCGGATGCCGGTTCGGGAACGCCTCGAGCACGTCCGGGGCGTATTCAAAAATGTATGGGACGCTCTTCTGGCCGAGGAGTGACAAGTCTTGTAAGTCTTCTGGTCTCATATTCATTCTCCTTAGACGCCACGTTCGTTGGCGTACAGTAATGTGTGTAGCTGCGGCAAGACACGGACGCTTTGCCATGACGGGTCACGCGCGACGTCTTCCCACAACTCTTTCAAACGTCTGAGCTGCGCGTCGGTGATGTCACCGTCCGCCCCGGGCTCAGGGTTGCCGGCCGACAAGTACATGACGTCCGGGGTGTAGCGGGTTTGGACGTCTTTCGCATAGGCGAGATCGACCTCATCGAACACGGCGATTTTAAACGTCGTCTGTTCGGGACGCAGCCGTTCGACGATGGCGTCGAGTTTTTCCCAATCGGTCGTCATGCCGGACGACGGTGGTTTCGGGCTGAGTGTCACGTCGTCGATGTCTTGGAGCCAGTCTTGATACCGGCTACCTTGTGTCTCGACGGCGAGTTTGACGCCGCGTGCCTTCAACTTTTCGACCAAATCTTTCATACCGGCGATGAGGAGCGGGTTGCCGCCTGAGATCGTGACGTAATCGTACATCCCGAGTGCGTCAAGGCGCTCGATCACTTCGTCAGCCGAGAGCATGTCGGGTTTTTCCGAACCGTCCCAGGTGAAGGCGGAGTCGCACCAGGCGCAGCGATAATCGCAACCGGCGGTCCGGACGAACATCGTCTTCTGTCCGATGGCGCGGCCTTCACCTTGAAACGTCGGCCCGAACACTTCGAGGACAGGGATCTTCATCAGTCCACCAGCCATTCGCGCCGGAACTCGGCGTAGGACGTCGGTGTCTCATAAAGGCGGACGAATTCGACGCGGACGTCGCGTTCGTCAGGCAAGTGCTTAGCGAGCTGATCGAAAATCCAGTAGCACATGTTTTCTGCTGTCGTATTCATATATGGAAGGGACTCATTTAAATAGCGGTGGTCGAGATACGGTTCGAGCTCTTCTTTAAAGATGGCTTTCAAGTCACCGAAGTCGAGCGTCATCCCACGATTGTCGAGAAAACCGCTGATCCCCATTTGAAGTTTGTACGTATGTCCGTGGAGCGCTCGGCACTTCCCATCGTAATCAAACAAGTGATGGGCCGCATCGAACGTCACTTCTTTGACGATTTGGACGCGGTGCGGGCAGTAGATGAGCGAGCCGTCTTGTTTGGCCTCGACGCTCGTCGGGGCGAGGAATGGGGCGTGTTTCATACGCGTACCTCCTCGTATGCAGCGAGCCCGTTTTGACGGAGTACACACGCCGGACATTCGCCGCAGCCTGAACCGAGTACACCGTTATAGCAGGTGAGGGTCCGCTCTTTGATGAAGTCGAACGCTCCGAGCCGGTCCGCGAGTTCCCACGTCTGCTTTTTATCGAGCCACATGAGCGGCGTATCGATGACGAACGGGTAGTCCATCGCTAAGTTGAGCGTCACGTTCAATGATTTGACGAATTGGTCGCGACAGTCCGGGTAGCCCGAGAAGTCGGTCTCACAGACGCCGGTGATGATGTGATGCATACCGAGTTGTTTGGCCATGACGGCCGCAAAAGATAAGAATAAATGGTTGCGTCCATCGACGAACGTATTTGGGACGTCCGCATTGTCGATGTCGAGATCATGTCTCGTCAACGCGTTTGAGGTGAGTTGTCCGAGTAAGGACAAATCGAGGATGTGGTGCGGGACATCAAGTTCGGCCGCGATCTCTTTCGCGACCTCGATTTCCGCATCATGGCGCTGCCCGTAGGCGAACGTCACGGCTTCCACATGAGAGAATTGTTGTTTTGCCCAAAACAGGCAAGTGGTTGAATCTTGACCGCCACTGAAGACGACCAATGCTTTTTCGTGTTGCAACGTGCACACTTCCTTTTTCGCTAGTTTTGATGTCGGAGGAGGTTACGAACTCCGGAGGTCACCCTCGAGCGTTTACTTTACCATAAAAAGACGTTTGACAGGGAAAAGAGAAGTAGGTATAGTAAAGAACATCACTGACACACTTTCATGCATAAAAGCGTTTAAGCGGTTAGGTAGAAAATAATGGAACTGAAAGGAGGGGACGTCGATGCAGATGAAAGGGAAAGAGGCTGTATTCGTCGTGCTGATGAGCGGGATTTCCTTGCTCGCACTGATGTTTTTGGCCAAAGCGACGCCACATATGGCGATCTTTGGCACAATGGTACTAATAGGGGGATACGCGTATTATCGTACGCGCGACTTTAAACGCATCGAGACCGCGATGATCAACGGGATTCGTGAAGCGATTATGCCGATCATGATTTTATTGTTGATCGGGATGCTGATCGGAGTATGGCAAATGTCTGGCACGGTGGCGACGATCCTCTCCATCGGTTTAAATACAATCTCAGCCCAGTGGTTCTTACCGAGCGTGCTTCTCATCACGATGATCGTGTCATCGTTCACGGGCAGTGCCTTCACGACGGTCGGTACCGTCGGGGTCGCCTTGTTCGGGATCGGGATGGCACTCGGGATTTCCCCGGCGCTCGCCGCCGGAGCCATCGTGTCAGGTGCGCTCTTCGGTGACAAGATGAGTCCGCTATCGGATACGACGAACTTCGCACCGGCTGTGGCTGGTGTCAAACTGTTCGACCATATCCGCTTCATGATGGGGACGACCGTTCCCGCGATTGTAATCACACTCATCTTATTCACAGTTCTCGGACGCGGCGGTCAAGCAGCCGACACGACGCAAATCGCGGAAGCACAGACGGCACTCGCCGGACGGTTCAACTTGTCATGGTTGACACTGCTCGCCCCGGTCCTCGTCGCCGTTCTCGCCTTCCGTCGGATGCCGGTATTGCCGACGATGCTCGTCGGGATGTTCGCCGGTGTGTTGACGGCCGGGTTCGTCCAAGGTAATTGGAACGTCTCGAACTGGTTCGGTGTCATGCAGGCCGGATTCAAGTCGGGCGTCGAGAACGAGACGATCGCGGCCGTGCTCGATCGCGGTGGCCTTGAATCGATGCTTTGGTCGGTCAGCCTCGTGTTGATTGCCCTCGCCTTCGGTGGACTGCTCCGTGAGCTGGGCGTGTTCCAAGCAATCGTCGATGCGTTACTAGAGCGTCTGAAGTCACCAGGCAGCTCGGTGCTGTCAGTCGTGCTCAGTTCGATTGGTGTCAACTTGCTCGCCGGTGAGCAGTACTTGTCGATCTTGCTCCCGGGGCAAGCGTTCAAACAAGGATTTATCGACCGCGGCATCGACCCACGTTACTTGTCGCGTGCGCTTGAAGACGGCGGGACGGTCATCAACCCGCTCATTCCTTGGGGTGTGTCCGGTGCCTTCTTCGCCGCGACACTCGGCGTGCCGGTGCTCGAATACGCACCGTTCGCGTTCTTCCTTTGGCTCAGCCCGATCTTCTCGATCGTGCTCGGTTACGTGAAGTTGGGGAAGCAGCGTGATGCGATCAAGCTCGCATCGTAATGAAAGTGATGTCCTGAACGCGTTCAGGGCATCTTTTTTGTGTCGCCAAGCCTCGTTTGAGAAAATAAGGACGAGGAGGGATGACGATGAAACGGCTCGACCCATCATTTTATGAACAACCGACGCTCGAACTGGCCCGGTCGTTGCTCGGACACTATCTCGTCCATGATCATCTCGACGGACAGATCATTGGCAAGATTGTCGAGACGGAGGCGTATCTCGGGGCGGTCGATCAGGCAGCCCACAGTTTTGGCGGCAGACGGACGAATCGGACCGAGATCATGTTCGGGCAGTCTGGACATGTATACACGTATCAAATGCACACGCATACGCTCTTGAACGTCGTCAGCGGTCCGATCGGCTCACCGGAAGCCGTGTTGATCCGGGCAATCGAACCCGTCGTCGGGCAGGAGTTAATTGAATTCAATCGTCCTGGCATCAAACGGTTCGACCGGACGAACGGACCCGGTAAACTGACGAAGGCGCTCGGGATCACGATGGACTTGTACGGACACTCGCTCCAACATGAACCGCTCTATATTATCGAAGGGGACGGTGTGAACGAGATTGAGGCCGGTCCGCGCATCGGTATCCCGAACAGCGGCGAGGCGCGTGACTATGCGTACCGCTTCTTCGAGCGGGACAATCCGTACGTCTCAAAATTCCGCTGAATGTTTAACGGTCCGTGACGGGTGGAACAGTCCTTATGTGCATAAAACAAAAATTAGGGAGTGTTTCCGATATGGCAAAAGTAGCAACGCTAATCACGAATATGTTTGAAGACGTAGAGTTCACAGGTCCACGCGACGCATTGGTGGAGGCGGGGCACGAAGTTGTCACGATCGAAAAGGCAGCCGGTAACACCGTCGAAGGCAAACAAGGCGAGGCAAAAGTCACGATCGACAAAAGTGTCGACGACGTGTCTCCAGAAGACTTTGACGCTCTGCTCTTACCAGGCGGATTCTCACCTGACTTGTTGCGCGAAGACGAACGTTTCGTCCAGTTCGCGAAAGCGTTCATGGATGCGAAGAAGCCGGTATTCGCTATCTGTCACGGGCCGCAACTGTTGATCACGGCGAAGACGCTCGAAGGCCGCGACGCGACCGGGTACAAGTCGATTAAAGTCGACATGGAGTATGCCGGTGCGAAGTATGCCGACAAAGAAGTCGTCGTCTGCCAAAATCAGCTCGTCACGAGCCGTCAACCGGACGACATTCCGGCGTTTAACCGTGAGATGCTCAACCTATTAAAATAATCTATCGGCCACGGACATGTTCCGTGGCTTTTTTGTGGAATCGGGAATAGGTAAACAAGGAGGAGATCATGATGAGACGAAGAGCACGGTCCCCTAGCTAAGTCCGTCGAAACGTAGGGTTGCTTGGTGCGATGCGCTGGTTTGAGGCGTTGATTCCGGCCTATACGATTGAACGTCTGTTTTGGGAGTCGCGCGGCATCACGATTCAAGAAGTGGTCTACACGGAAATCGTCTATGCCGTCATCGTCGTGTTCCTTGAAGTGCCGACCGGCGTCTTAGCCGACCGCTGGGAACGACGACGTCTGCTGCAAATCGGCATTGCGCTCGAATGGCTATCGTTTATTGTGTTGTTGCTGTCGTTTTCGTTGATTGGGTTTGTCTTGGCGATTAGTTTGTCCGCCATCGGGGCGGTGCTGCGCAGCGGGTCCGAGAACGCTTTGTTGTATGAAACGCTCGAGCAAGACGGAGATACGGATGCGTTTGAGCGATTGCTAGGTCGCCTGAATGCCATCGGGCTCGTCGCGGCCGTCATCGCCGCCTTTAGCGGAAGTTTGCTCGCGACCAAGTTTCCGTTTGAGTTCAACTACATGCTATCGCTTGTGAGCCTGTTCATCGCGACGATGTGCAGTCTATTGCTCGTCGAACCGAGACGGGTGGTCCACGAAGAAGCGGTGACATGGCGGCAGTTAAAGGCTGGTTTCCGCTTCATTTGGAACGACAAGTCACTGCTCATGCTGACCGGGTCGTTCGTGTTGGTCGTTAGTGCATTCAATTTCGTGGATGAGTTTTGGCAGCTGTACGCGCGTGACGTCAATGTCCCGATCTACTGGTTCGGGGCGGTCTCAACCGTACTGTTGCTCATTCAAATTCCCGGTCAACTGCTTGCCCCGGTGTTATTGAAAGTTGCCCCGGTCGCTCGCTGGCAACAACTCATCGCTTGGGGTATCGGGATCGGGTTTATACTGCTCGGAACGTTCCCAAATCAGTTCGGACTGCTCTGGATGGCACTGATGGCGCTACTCGTCGGGGCGGTCGAACCGCTCTACTTCGGGGTGCTCCATCGCGCTCTTCCGTCCATGATTCGAGCCACGACCGAGTCAACGGTATCGATGCTCTTGCATGGCGGGATTATCGGACTCGGTGTATTGTTCATCGGGGGTGCGGGATTGTCGCTATTTACTGCTTTCTTCGTCATCGGTTCGTTCGTGTGCGCGTGTCAAGCCGTCCTGAGTCGGGGGGTGGTCTCAAGAAGCGGCTAAGATTGCACATTAGCCGGCTTCCTTTATTGATGTAAGGGGAAAGAGGGCATTACGTCCTCTTTTTTTACGTCTTAAGACCGAGAGAGAACGTCGTCCCGTCCGTGTATGATAAAAAGCAATACTGGAGTAGGGGACAATGCAATGGAATGGTATGAATTATTCATCGGTTTTTTATTAGGCGTCGTCGAAGGATTGACGGAATTCGCGCCTGTCTCTTCGACTGGACATATGATCTTGGTCGACGATATTTGGCTCAACTCGAGTCGTTTTCTAGGTCAAGAAGTAGCCAACACGTTCAAGATCGTGATTCAGCTCGGTTCGATCTTAGCGGTCATCGTCGTTTTCAGGAGTCGGTTCAAAGCGTTATTGAATCCGAAAGAATTGCTCGCGATTCGACATGAAGGGCCGACGAAAAAGTTGAACCTGCTACATATCTTTATCGGTCTGCTCCCGGCGGCCGTGCTCGGACTCATGTTTGAGGACTACATCGACACGCATCTGTTTTCGATTAAGACGGTATTGATCGGACTCGTCATCGGTGCGTTCTTCATGATTGCCGCCGACTTGTCCGGCGTGAAACGACAAACGACGCCGACACTCGACGACATCACATACAAACAAGCGCTTGGAGTCGGCTTGATTCAATGTTTCTCGCTTTGGCCAGGCTTTTCACGTTCGGGCTCGACCATTTCGGGCGGAGTGTTGCTCGGGATGAGTCACCGGGCTGCGGCCGACTTCACGTTCATCATGGCCGTCCCGATCATGTTCGGGGCGAGCGCGCTCTCGCTTTACAGCAAGTGGAGCTATTTCACGGTCGACACGCTGCCTGTTTTCCTGATCGGTTTCGTCAGTGCGTTCTTGTTCGCGTTGCTGTCCATCAAATTCTTTTTGAAGTTGATCAACAAAGTGAAACTGACGCCGTTCGCGATTTACCGGCTCGTCTTGGCTGCCGTTATCTACGTCTTGTACTTTTAATAAAAATAACGCGTGTTCGCACACGCGTTATTGAAACTTATTACTCATTCAGTTCGTAAAACCAAGTAGAGGTGAGAACATGGGACATATCGTCGTCGTGCTAGGAACGTTGATCGGGTTAGGGACTGTAGGTTTGTTGCTGTATATGACGCGTTACGCGTTTGAATCATGAGAACGGATAATGATAGAAGCGCTCACGTTGGAGTAACTCCATGACGTGGGCGTTTTCTGCGTTGTCGATTGCACGGAGCAACCCTTCCGTCTGTGAACGGTGGGCGAGCAACGCCTCACGTTTGGCGGCACTCTCCTGACCGACTTCGATGAGGACGTGAGGTTTGCCGAGCTCATCTTCCGTCCGGTGATCAAAAGCGACACCTAAAAATTCGGGACGCTTCGCTTCGTCCATCTCTTGGAGCGCCCGGACGACCGCTCGTGCTGTCGCCTCATGGTCGGGATGGACGGCATATCCTGGATAAAATGAGATGACGCGGGTCGGTTTCACTTCGGCGATCAACTTGCTGAAGCGATTCGTCAGTTCGGTCTCGTCTTCGAATTCGACGGTCTTGTCGCGCAGTCCCCACATCCGGAGGTCGTCGATGCCCATGACGGCACAGGCGTCCTCGAGCTCGCGTTTACGGATTCTTGGTAGTTCTTCACGCGTCGTGAAGATTGGCGAGCCCATATTACGGCCCATCTCACCAAGTGTCAGACAGACGTATGTGACGGGGAATCCGTTCTTCTGATGTTGAATGATCGTTCCGGCCGAGCTGAACGCCTCATCGTCCGGGTGTGGGAAAATAACAAGTAACGGTCCGTTCATTGGCTGTCCACCTCCGATGCTCCTTGCGGGAGCGGTTTGACGTCTAGATGCAGCGCGCAGGCGAGGCGTCCGAGACGGTCGTGCCCGGCGAGCAGCAACTGTTCACCGTGTTGTTCAAAGTCGGTCAATCCTTCGACGTAGAGCCAGCCGTGATCGAGCTTTAGTCCGACTCGATACGGTCCGTCTCCTTTGATTTGACCGATACTGTACTCGATCACGACGTTACGGATAAACATCCCGGCGTTATGGAAATCCGGGTCGTTATGTGTGGCGTAAGCGCCGTTCGTCGTCTCGACGTGAGCGTATAAAGGCGTCGACACGTGTGCGTTTAAATACGTTTGAATCGTTTCAGGTTGAATCGGTTTCACGCTAGTCTCCTCCAATGGCAATAATGACCCAGGACGTTCGCCCCGGGCCACCTTGTTTATGATTGTGTTGCTAGTTTTTGACGATAACCGGTATGGTTCGTCGGCCCAACGTATTGGTTGAGGCGGAACGAGTGACGGACCGCTTCTGTAATGAACTCTTTCCCGATGCGAATCGACTCGTCGACGGAATGTCCATTCGCGAGTGATGCGGCGATGGCTGAAGAGAATGTGCAACCGCCACCGTGCGTGAAAGCAGGTTCGATCTTTTCGCTTTCGAGCAGACGGTACTCGTTACCGTCATAGAGGACGTCAAACGCCGTGTCGAACCCAAGTTTTCCACCGACTTTAACGATGACGATTTCAGCACCGAGCTCATGGATCAAGCGTGCGGCTTCTTTGATTTCTTCCATCGTCGACGGTGTCTTGTCGAGGCCAGCGAGCATACGCGCTTCGAACAAGTTCGGCGTGATGATTTTGGCGACAGGGACGAGGTGCTTACGCATCGCGACGGCGACGTCCGGGTTGAGGATCTCGTCGGCTCCCTTACAAGCCATGACCGGGTCGACGACTGCGTTTTGAATGCCGTACTCTTTAATTTTACGAGCCGCGAGCTCGATGATTTCTGGAGTCGGGAGCATCCCTGTCTTGACGGCATCGACGCCGATTCCGGCGAGGACGGTGTCAATCTGCTTCTCGATCAACGTCGTATCAATCGGGAAGACTTCATGGTGCCAAGCGTTATGCGGGTTTTGGGCTACGATGACCGTGAGTGCGGTCATGCCATACACACCGAGCTCTTCCATCGTCTTCAAGTCAGCTTGAATGCCTGCACCGCCACTCGTATCTGAACCAGCGATCGTTAATGCTTTTTTCATCGTCATAGTCGTTCAATCCCCTTTGTCTGTTTGGATAGTTTCACTATAACGACTTTTAGGCGTTACGACAAATCCCATGACCGCCAAAGGTTGAATCGAAGTTTTGAAAAAGATGGCAGGATTTCAATCATATTTGGGGAATAGTAATGAATAGGGTGTAGACCACTTTTAATTTGCTAGGAGGAAAACCGCATGTTAGTGCATAGCTTATGCATTCCAAAAAAAGACGTCGTCACAATCAGTGAAAAGGCGACGTTACGTGAAGCGCTCGATACGCTTGAAAAGACAGGATACCGCTGTGTCCCTGTCCTCGATGAGACGGGAATATTTTTCCGCGGTAACATTTATAAGATGCATATTTACCGTCACGGAATGAGTGGCGCGAGCCTTGACGACAACGTCATGGAATTGATTAAAAATACGCAGAAATACGTCCACGAGTCGGACGGATTCTTCAAAGTCTTCTTCTCGATCAAAGAGTTACCGTATATCGCGGTCCTAAAAGACGAGAGCAATGAATTTTACGGCATTTTGCCACACGGGAAGATGCTCGGCATGCTCGAAGAGGCGTGGAGCCGTGACACAGGCAGCTACGTCGTCACGATCGCACTTAGCGAGCAGGTAGGTGCGCTCGAGAAAATCACGAAAGTCGTCAGCAAATACTCGTCTATCGCGAGTTTGATGACGCTCGACGCGAAGAGTAAAGTCCTTCGCCGTGTTTTGATCACGTTGCCGCCTGACTGTGATGAGCCGAAGAAAGACAAGATCGTCGCCAAACTCGAACAAAAAGGGTTCCGCGTCGTCGAAGTCGAAAACTTGAACAACTGACGAAAGACCTTCCTCGCTTGAGGAAGGTCTTTGTCATGTCAGTCGCTTTTCCATGCGGATATCAGGCCAAAATTGTTCGTTCCAGTACGTGAACGCATGGATGCGCGCAATTTCTTCATAACCGAGCTTCTTATAGAGATGGTGTGCCGCCTCGTTGAACCCGAACACGCCGAGCTCGATGCGCGGGGTGCCTTGGTGACGAAGCCGTTCCTCCAAAAGTCGGAGTGCCTCGCTGCCCGCACCCTTGCCGCGACCCGCCGCTTCCCCGATGACGAGTCCGAGCCAGGCACTCCCTGGTTCTTGAACGTATAGATGGTTTGCGTCATACATCACGTTCACCTCGCCGACGAGCCTGTCGTCAGCGTAAATGAGAAAGATATCGTGTGTCTGAAGTCGATCCGTCAAGTCGGCGACGGTCATCCGTTGCTCGGCCGCGAGTTCTTCTTCCGAGCGAGCAGGGCGGATCAAATGAACGATTTCGGGATCGTTGTTCCACCGGTTGAACGTCTTGACGATGTCGTCTGACGCTTCGAGCAGCGGAACGAGTGTGATGTTCATCGAACGATCTCTCCTTTCTCGAACGAGCCTTCTATGCCGAGGCGAGAGATTAGACTGGTTTCAGCACTTGGAGATGGCTTGGGAGCACTTCAAACGTGAGCGGGAGTTTCCCGCCCGTGTCCCCATCGGCGTTGACCGGAAGCGAATCAGGCGAATCGACATACACCCGCTTCGTCTGGAACGCGGTCACACTGTCTGTTTCTTTAAGCTTGCCGGTAAATAAGGCCGGGGCGAGCTGGAAGGCGTCTGTGAAACCGAGATTCTCAAACAAGTAGACGTGAAGCAGGCCATCGTTCAACTTCGCATCAGGCTCGAAGTTTTCAAAGCCGCCGACCGAGTTCGTCAGCGCGATGACGGCGAGAAAAGCGTCCCCGTCGAACGTGTGCTCTTCGGCCTGAACTGATAACGAGTAAGGACTGTGTTCCCGGAACGCTTTGATGCCTTCAATCAAGTAGGCGAACGGGCCCCATTTCGTCTTCTCTTCGACGCTGACTTCATCGACCGCCTCAGCGATGAGGCCGATGGCGATGACGTTCATGAAGTAGCCGTGTTCATACTTCCCAATGTCCATCGGTGACGGTTTTGCCGTTCGCAGCGCTTCAATCGCTTCTTTCGGGTCACTCGGTACGCCGAGAGCCCGTGCCAAATCGTTCACCGTTCCGAGCGGGATGATTCCGAAGTCGGGACGATGATCGGCTTCGGCGAGACCGGCCACCGTCTCGTTTAACGTGCCATCGCCGCCCATGGCGACGACGGCTTTATATTGTTTCGACGCCGCTTCTCGTGCGAAGTGTGTGGCGTCGTCGGCTTTTTCAGTAAAACGGACGTCGACGTTTCCGTAACGTTCGCGTAGCACTTCTTCAGCGAACGGCGCATGCTCTTTCCCTAATTCTTTCCCAGACGATGGGTTGACGATCAACATAACTGTATCCATTCAAGACATTCCCCTTTATCAGTCAGATATTGTCCTATATTCCCGTCCACGCTCAAACCTAGTCATCAAAAAAAACAACGCGCGTGCGTTGTTTAGTAATGGCGGAACGCCGACATATCGAGATGGCTCGCATCGGATTCGTCGACGGCGAGCTCGATTTTCAAATATTCGTGGAAAGGCGAATCGTACGCTCCCATGCAGGCGACCGGTTCATGGCCGGGTACGGGCGATTTTCGTTTCGTCTTGACGAACAGGTAGTCTTCGCGCGACAACGTCAACAAGAAACGCTCGACTGCGTGCGGTTCGCGCGTGACGTTCGGCCATGGCAAGTGGTTGAACAGTAAAAAGACCGCGCCTTCTTTTTCAAGAGCATAGTCAGGGGCGATGCCTTCCCGGTTCAACAACTCGATGACCGAACTCAAATAGCCTGCTTTAATCGTCAATGAAATCTCATAATACTCACGCATACCGTCCACCCTTTCTAAAAATCACAATAGTTCTATTCTAAACGTTTCAAGGAGACGCGACAACGGAGAAGTTTCTTGACGAAGTGTTTTTAGCGACGTATACTGCTCATGTCCTGCTATACTAAAGGTAAATGATGAACGAATTGAGGTGAAACCGACATGATTGAATCACTCGAATTGAAGGCATGGGTCGTCTTAGCAAGAGCGATGGACGCAATCAGTGATCGTGTCAAAGACGATCTTAGACGCCACCAATTGAATTCAACAGAGTTCGGTGTTCTATCCGTATTGTATAAACGAGGAGATACGCCGCTGCAACAAATCGGCGATCAAATTTTGATCACGAGTGGCAGCGTCACGTATGTGATCGACAAGCTTGAGAAGCGAGGGCTCATCGAGCGCGTCGCCTGCCCGTCAGACCGTCGTGTCACGTACGCGTCGTTGACAGGCGAAGGCAAGCAATTGATGGACGTCGTCTATCCTGAGCATATTGAAATCTTCAAAGATATTTATGGACCGCTCAGCGAACAAGAGACCGAGACGTTGATCGATTTATTGAAACGCGTCGGCTACAACGCGGCAGGCAAATAACGCCTGCCTGTTTTTTTGTCAATTATCTTGAAGTTGAAATAATTGACGGTGAGATATACAGATGATATAGTTCTAACTGTTGTTATCAAAATAGAGATTACCAGTGGAGGAACCCATTATGAAAAAAGTATTATACGTATCAGCTAACCCAAAACCGACAGAGTTGTCATACAGCAAACAAGTCGCAGAAGCGTTCATGACGAAGCTTCAACAAGAAAACGCATCGCTTGAAGTCGAAGCAATCGAGCTTTACGATGTCGACGTCCAAGAAATCGATGGCGACGTGTTAAGCGCTTGGGGAAAATTCGCGTCTGGTGAAGCACTCACAGACGTCGAAGCTTCAAAAGTCGCGACGATGAACGGTATGCTCGAGAAGTTCATGGAAGCAGACCTTTACGTGTTTGCGACGCCGATGTGGAACTTCTTCTTCCCAGCACGCATGAAGATGTTCCTCGACAGCGTCCTCTCAGCCGGCAAGACGTTCCGTTACACAGAGCAAGGGCCGGTCGGTCTCCTTGAGAACAAACAAGCGATCCACATTCAAGGGACAGGCGGCATCTACACAGGCACAGACCTCAACTTTGCAGACGCGTACCTCCGTCAAGCGCTTGCGTTCGTCGGCGTGAACGAAGTGACGACACTTGCGGTTGAAGGAATGAACCAGTTCCCAGACAAGATCGAAGACATCGTTGCTGACGCGACAGCGAAAGCAGAAGCACTTGCGAAAGAAGTAGCAGGCATAGTCACAGTATAATCATCGGACGAGTCCACTGGGCTCGTCTTTTTGTGTGCCGTCGATTCGGGTATGATAAGACGGAAAGGGGCGAATCAAATGGGAGAACAGTTATCAGACCGCTTGCTCGGCGACTGGAGTGACATCATTGAAGCAGAGATGGAGCAGCCGTACTTCGTTGACTTGAAAGCGTTCGTCGATGAGGCGTATGCGACGACGACCGTCTATCCGCAGCGGGAAGACATTTGGAACGCGTTCGTCTACACGAAGTTTAAAGACGTCAAATGCGTCATCCTCGGCCAAGACCCGTATCACGGTCCGAATCAGGCCCACGGACTCAGCTTCTCGGTCCAAGACGGTGTCCGTTTTCCGCCATCGCTGCGCAACATCTTTCAAGAGTTGCATGAAGACTTGGGTTGTAGCGTGCCGAAGAGCGGGAATCTAGAGAACTGGGCCCGCCAAGGCGTATTGTTGCTCAACACCGCGCTCACGGTCGAAGCGAGTAAGGCCGGATCACACCGCGGACAAGGATGGGTTCAGTTCACGGACTCGATCATCGAGCAACTCGGGAAGCGTGAGCAACCGATCGTGTTTATTCTTTGGGGAAACGATGCCAAAAAGAAACAAAAGCTGATCGGGCCGCAGCACGCGATCTTGACATCGGTCCACCCGAGTCCGCTGTCGGCACACCGCGGCTTCTTCGGATCCCGTCCGTTCTCGCAAGTGAACGATTTGCTGAAACAGTGGGGACAACCTGAAATTGATTGGTGTTTGTGACAGTTCGCAGTTGCGGACTGTTTTTTGTTGACGTCGACAAAACGATTTGGTAAAGTTACAACCAACAAGATACTTTAACGCTTAAAAGCAAGTTCGCGTAGAAGCATAACTGCATAACAGTAACAAAAGCGATGATCAAACCGAAGTAGAGACATCTTCCCTGGCCCAGAGAGCGTGTGGTGCTGCGAACACGCCCAAAAGATGAATCGAATTACAGTTTGTGAGCTCTCACATGTGAGCGGTCCCCCGTTATCGGATTAGAGTGACTAGACAACGTCTAGTAATCAGGGTGGTACCGCGGCTAAGTCGTCCCTATCGAGTGAATCGATAGGGACTTTTTGACGTCCAGTAGACAAAAGGAGGAAATATCATGCTCACACAATCAATCCCACGCCACTTGGCGCCTCATATCTCGCCCCAGTTTTACAACGAGTACACACCGACCGATCACGCGGTCTGGCGCTTCGTATTACGGCTCAATTTGCATACGCTCGAAGGCAAGGCCCATCCGTTCTACATCGAAGGGTTGAAAAAGACAGGCATGGGACCAGAACGCCTCCCGGACGTCGAAAAAATGACCGCCGAGATGCGAGCGGCCGGTTGGTCGACGGTCGCGGTCGACGGATTGATTCCTGGCGTCGCGTTCTTTGACTTCCAAGGGAACGGGATGTTACCGGTCGCGACCGACATCCGGAAAGTCGAGAACATCTTGTACAGCCCGGCACCAGACATTATCCATGAGGCGGCCGGTCACGCGCCGATGCTGATGGACCCTGAGTTTTCTAAAATCGTGAAACGGTTCGGTCAACTTGGCGCGAAAGCGTTCATGAACCGTGAGGAACACGCCTCGTTCGCGGCACTCAAACGACTGACGATCGTGAAAGAGAATGCCAACTCGACGGAAGCGGATGTCAAAGCCGCCTTAGAAGCGCTGCATGAAGCGAAAGCGCAAGTGACGGGCTTCTCCGAAGCGCAGCAAGTGGCACGTATCTTTTGGTGGACGGTCGAGTTCGGACTGATCGGCGACATCGAGCGCCCGCTCATTTACGGGGCCGGACTGTTGTCTTCGGTCGGCGAGAGCCGTCACTGCCTGACCGACGCCGTCACGAAACATCCGTTCAACCTCGAGCATGCGCTAGAGACGAAACAGGATGTGACGAATATGCAAAGTGAACTGTTCGTCATCCCTGACTTCGAGGCGTTGACGGATGCGCTCGATGAACTCGAATCACGGATGGCCGTCCACACGGGCGGAATCGCATCGCTTGAGAAGGCGCTCGCCTCAGGAAGTCAATCGACGATCCGGCTCGAAGATGGGACCGACCGTGTCGGAACGGTTCGACACGTGACGAACACAGGCCGAGTTGCCCTCGTTCAATGGGGGGACTGCGTGAAAGTTGACCACGGCCAGCTTCGCAATTTGAGCAATCACGGACTACTCGTTTTAGATGGACCAATCCAAGAAGCGCTCGCGGAAGCGGACGTTCGCCTCGATGGCCGCATCGTCAGCGAGACGACAGACGAGATCACGCTAGAAGACGTGAGCGTGCACATCGACGGCAAACAAATCGAGCTCGCGACGCTTGAAGTGAGACACGATTCGCTACCGTCGATCTTCCCGGGCACGGACGTCGAAGAGCTCGTCGTCCTAGAGAAACCGGTTCAAATCGAACGGGACGCCCGGACGTGGACGGAAGACGACCCGCTCTTCAATCGCATCCGGCTCATGCGTGAACAAGGGGAGTCGATCGACGCTCTCGTCCCGATGGTCCTCTCTGAGCATGCAGACGCCTGGTTGGCTCAGATTGAATGCTTGGAACTCGTTCAGTCAGACGAGCTTCGTCAAGCACTCATCGACCGGCTACAAGCGTTACGGAAAACTTCAGACTCTCGCAACGAGCTGATTGGCCGCGCAATGGATTTGCTCAAATGACGCAAACAACCCCGACTTTGAAAAAAGTCGGGGTTGTTTTTATTTGGTCGTTTCGCGCAAGAACGTGATCAAGCGACGATACGTTGAACTGGCTGCTGGTTGATCCATCTCGAAGTGATAGCTGTTTCCGAGTTCGTATTCATCTCGATTATAGAAGACGCTCGTCACGTCAGTCCGTCCGGAGAGAATCGTCGCGAACTCTTTCGCTTGTGTCTCGAACGACCCCGTGTTCCCGTCGGTGATGAACGTCGGGACGAACGTGGCCGGGATGTTGACGAGAGGAGACGCTTCGTTGACGATGGGGAGGTTCTCCCAATTATACGTCCCGAAGTAGGCCCAACCGATCCGCTTGAACAAGAAACGGTTGACGGCTTTCGAAGACTCGAGAATCGTCCGTTTCAAATCATACGGGCCAGACAAGAGAACCGCGCCGAGGATCGAGTCTTGCGGGACGACTTGATTCACTTCGGCTGACGGTGCATAGTCATCGTTCAGTTGAATCCCGATGAATTGGGCGACGAGCTGCGCTCCGTTCGAGTCTCCGGCGAAGAAGACGCGGTCGAGATCGAGTCGGAAGCGATCGTTGTTGTCGGCAATATACGTGTACGCCTCTTCGATTTGCTGGAGTGGCACCGGATACGTGACGTCCGGGGCGAGGGCGTAGTTGATGCTGACGACGTTGTAGCCGTTGCTTGCGATCGACGTCGCATACTTGAACACATCGGCCTTATCACCGCCAACGAACGAGCCACCGTGCACCCAAAAGATTGTCGGGACGACATGCTTATCGCCTTCATAGCGAATCAAATCGAACGTCCCGTTCTCGTAGGCAGAATAGTAATCGATGTCTTTACGGACCGACGTCTTTTGAACGACTTCGTCGAATCCTTTGATCGCGACTTCCTTGCCTCCAGTAAATGAAGTTTTGACGAGACGGGACGCAGGCTTCGGTGACAAGAAGACGTAGGCAGCACCGGCGACGGCCGTTCCGACTAGTCCGAGTCCAGCTCGTTTCAATCCTTTATTCATCGTGATTCCTCCTTGGTTCAAACGGTTATTGCTTAACGATTCGTAACGACACTGCTCATGTACGTCTCGATGACGTGGGCGATTCCATCTTCATTGTTTGACTTCGTGATGAAGTCGGCTTTCCCTTTGACCGTGGCGTTGGCGTTACCCATGGCGACACCGAGTCCGGCCCATTCGATCATCGTCAAGTCGTTGTTGCCGTCTCCGCAAGCGATGACGTGTGCTTGGTCGATTCCGACGTGGTCAGCCAAAAAGGCGAGGCTCGTCCCTTTCGTCACACCGGCTTCCGTGAACTCGAGGAAGAACGGTTTCGAACGGGCGACGGCGAGCTTGCCTTCGAGCTCGACTTGTAGCTTCGTCTCGATTGGGGCGAGCGTTTCTCCATCGCCGAGCATGAGGCATTTGACGACAGGGGTCGTGACGGTTTCTTTGAAATCGTTGACGTGGATGACCGGCATGCCCGTCAATTCGCCTTCGAGATCGGTATACGGGTTCGGCTGATCGGTTACGATTTCGTTACCGATGTACGTATGAATCGCGATTTCCTCCCGGACACTGATATCATGGAGGTGGGCGACTGTGTCTGGCATTAACGTGCTTGAGAAGATTTCTTCATTTGTTTCACAATTGATGATTGAAGCACCGTTGAATGACAAGATGTAACTACCATATTTGGCGAGCTCGAGTTCACGAGCTGCTTCCCACATGGCGTACGTCGGACGTCCGCTTGCTAAAACGACTTTGTGGCCGCGTTCTTGGACGTCAAGTAACGCCGCTTTCGTGACAGGGGAAATCGTGTGGTCGCTCGTGAGGAGCGTATCGTCCATATCTAAAACAATCATGTTATAACTCATAGTGGTAAGGAGTCCTCCTTCAGAATCTAATGACTCCATCCTAATACGATTTGAGGTCAATTGACAACCTTGTCGCAAAAACGTAACTATAATGTAGAGTAGTGAACTCCAGAAGAGGTGGAAATATGAATCGGATATTAGTAGCCGAAGATGAGCATGCGATTCGCAGCTTTATCATCGTAAATTTAAAACGAGCCGGATTTGATGTCTTTGAGGCAACGAACGGCCGTGAAGCGGTCACCGCGTTCGATCGTGAACCGTTCGATATCGTCTTGCTAGACGTCATGATGCCTGAGATGGACGGCTTTGAAGCGTGCGCCGCAATTCGTGACTTAGACGAGAACGTCGGGATCATCATGTTGACGGCACGCACGCTTGAAGAAGATAAAATCGAAGGTCTCGGGAAAGGGGCGGACGACTATATCGCCAAGCCGTTCAGCCCGGGCGAGCTCATCGCGCGCATTCATGCGCTCCTGCGACGCGTCGAAAAAGTGAAGCGCAAAGAGAAGAAACGTCTCAAGTCAGGACCGTTCGCCATCGACTTGGCGGCGAAACAAGTGACGAAATACGGACAATCGATCGATTTGACGCCGACCGAATATGACTTGATCTGTCATCTCGTCCAAAACGAAGAAGTCGTCTTATCACGTGATGCGCTTCTTGATGCGGTTTGGGGCATCAACTACTTCGGGGACCGGAAGACGGTGGACGTCAACATTCGCCGCTTACGGCAAAAGATTGAAGACGACCCGAGCCATCCGGCCTATATCGAGACGCTATGGGGGCATGGCTATAAGTGGCGGAGACATGACGGATGAGACAACAGCTCGTCATCCGCATGATGATTGTCGTGACACTCGTGCTCTTACTGCTCGTAAGCGTCCTGTCGTACGGTACGTACCGTTATTACTACGAGTATGAGTCCGATGCGTTGGTCAGCCATGCGACGACAAGTGCTTATTTGTATCCACAGGCGCAAGTCGGATTTGAGACACCGAGCGCGTTCTCGGTCCTCGTCCGGACGTTCGGGTATCCGGGTACGGATTTGACGATGGTCGACCGCTCTGGCGCGATTATAAAAACGACCGGACAGCGAGCACAACAAGCGTCGTATACACCTGAGCAGCTCGAGCGTCTCGCTAGAGGAGAGTCGGTCGTCCAAGACTATGACGTGAACGAAGAACACTTTCTGTCGGTGACGAGCCCAATCATGACCGAGGGAACGGGTGAGTTCGCCATCAGTTTCACGCGTCCGCTCGCAGACTTAGACACGCTCATCCGCGAGATTTGGATGGCGGTCCTCATGATCGGTGTCTTGATTTGGCTCGTGGCGCTATACGCGGTCATCCGAATCGCGGACCGCTTCGTCCGTCCGATCCGCGAGATTATTGAGACGGCTGACGAGATGGCGCAAGGTGATTTCGACGTCGAGGTATATTCGAACGAGAAGCACGAGCTCGGGGCGCTTGCCCGGACGCTGACTTACTTAGGCGCTAAAGTGCAACAGCACCAATCGACGCGCAACGAATTCTTGTCGAACGTCTCCCATGAGCTCAGGACGCCGCTCACTTCAATCAAAGGCTGGACTGAGACGATCCGAGGCGGGGACGAACAACTGTCAGACGAGACAGAGCTCGGTCTGAGTATCATTCATTCGGAGACCGAGCGAATGATCGGTCTCGTCGAGCAATTGCTCGACTACACGAAAATCGAGGAGAGTCGTCTCGTGCTCTATCGTCAAGAGCTCGATCTCGTCTCCCTGTTACGCAAAGTAACGATTCAACTGAAACAATCGCTTGAAGATAAGCAGATTACGTTGATCGAGCGCTACCCGGCCAAGTCGGTCGGTCTATTCGATGAGAACCGGCTCAAGCAAGTATTCTTAAACTTACTTGAAAACGCGATCCGGTTCTCACCAGTCGGCGGGACGCTCACGGTTCGCTTCGTCCAGTCGGAGCGGGTCGCCTTCATCTCGATTATCGATCAAGGACCTGGCATCTCGAAAGAACACTTGCAGCGCATCACGGAAATGTTCTATCAAGCGCAAGTGACGAAAGGCAGCAGCGGCCTCGGCCTTGCGATCGCTAAGGAGTTGATCGAGGCGCATGAAGGGAAACTTGTCATCGAAAGTGAAGTCAGACAAGGGACGACTGTGACAGTTCTGTTACCGCTCGACCCGAGCGAACTGCAATAAAAGGGTTAAACCTTCCGAATTCAGGATACATACAATTGTATGTAGAATGAGGGAGGTTTTTTGTCGTGGCCGCAAAAACATTGAAACCGTTGAAAGGAAGTCCGAATGCCGTATCGACACAAACGTCGATCAAAGCGCTGCACATGGACCCGCTTCCGTATGGAAAAGACCGCGATCAAACGGTCGAAACCATCAAAATGGTGATGGGGCAGCTACCTCGGACGGAGCTTGCCGAGGAGACGACGGACACGCTCCATTACGTCGTCTCTTCGAAAGTGATGCGTTTTAAAGATGATGTGGAATTTTTATTTGACGATGAAGCGAGACAAGTAGAATTTCGTTCTGCTTCACGACTCGGTCATTCCGACTTCGGTGTGAACCGGAAACGGATGGACGACGTAAGCAAACGATATCGGAGGTTGATGGGATGAAGGACTATCAGTTGATTGTAATCGGGGGAGGCGCGGCCGGGATGACGGTCGCAGCCGGTGCCGCGAATTTAGGTGTGAAAGTCGCACTGATTGAGAAGAAAAAACATCTGGGTGGCGATTGTCTCCACGTCGGCTGTATCCCGTCGAAGGCGCTCATCGCAGCCTCGAAAGATGCGAGTTCGATGATGCAGGCCGCACGTGTGCTCGGAGCCGAGTTTGACGGGCGCGATCATTATAAGACGACGAAAGCACGAGTCGACAAAGCGCGGGCGATCATTCAAGAACACGATGGGACGGAGCGTTTCGAAAAGATCGGGGTCGATGTATACATCGGAGAAGCGTCGTTCCAAAGCCCGTACGAACTGAAAGTCGGTGACGATTTACTGATCGGTAAAAAGTTCGTCATCGCGACCGGGTCGAAACCGACCGTCCCGCCAATCGATGGATTGGACAACGTTTCCTACTTAACGAATGAAAACGTGTTTGAAGAAGAGACGCTCCCAGAGAGCATCATCGTCATCGGGGCCGGCACGGTCGGACTTGAGCTGGCACAGTCGTTCGCGCGGCTCGGTAGCCAAGTGACCGTGCTCGAGGCGCAAGACGCGTTCTTGCCGAAAGAAGACGAGTCTGTCAGTGCGTTGCTCCGCTCACAGCTTGAGATGGCGCTGCATCTAGAAATCGGTGTCAAGGTCAAACAGATTGCTGAAGTGGCAGGACGCATCAAAGTCACAGCCGAAGTCGATGGGGAAACTGTCGAGTATGAGGCGGAAAAACTGCTCATGGCGACAGGACGTGCTCCACGCATCGAAGAACTTCGCCTTGATCGGGCGAAAGTCGACGTGAAAGACGGCTATGTCGATGTGACGTCGACGTATCGGACGTCACAGTCCCACATCTTCGCCATCGGAGATACGATCAAGACGTTACCGTTCACACATGCGGCTGGCGAAGAAGGCAAGGCGGTCGTCGCCAACGCCTTGTTCGGGCTATGGAACAAGGTCGATTACAGCAAGATGCCTTGGATCACGTTTACCGACCCGGAAGTGTTCCATGTCGGATTGACCGAGGCCGAGGCGCGTGAGCGTCACGGGGATGACATCGAAATCTTTGAGGCGAAGCTGTCCGAAGTCGATCGGTTCGTCGCCGATCGCCAAGAGACAGGCTTCGTCAAAATCATCACCCGGAAGAACGGCAAGATTCTCGGAGGACACGCGGTCGGGATGACGGCTGGCGATTGGATGCAGATTGTCGTCTATGCGATGCAACGCGGTGATAAAATCGGCAAGTTGTCACGTATGATCTATCCGTATCCTTCGCGGAGCGAGGCCGTTAAGAAAGCGGCCGATCTATACTGGCGGAAGCGGCTCTTCGAGAGCCCGCTCACCGAGCTCGCCCGAAAATATTTTGAATGGACACGTTAACAAAAAGCCCACTCTGTCGCAGAGTGGGCTTTTCTTCATGGTAAGACGAGCGTTTCGATCATTTTTGGTGAACCTTCTGATAAGTCGACGAGCGGCTTGATCAATACTTCGACACGGCGATTTTTAGAACGCCCGGCGTCCGTTTCGTTCGTCGCAATCGGCTTATATTCCCCGTAGCTTGCGAGCGTGAACTGATTCGGATTGAGCGACTCATTCGTCAACAGACCTCGCATGAACGCAGTCGCTCGGGCTGAACTGAGTTCCCAGTTCGACGGGAAACGAGCCGTATTGATCGGCACGTTATCGGTATGACCGGACACGACGATTTCTCGATTCCCGGCTTGTTCGAGAATGCCGCTGATCGACTGGGCGACCGTGCGGGCGTCAGCGTCGAGTGTCGCTTCCCCCATGCTGAACAAAGCCCGGTCTTGGATCGTCAGGACGAGCCCACTTGAGTTGATGGTCGCCTCGATTTCGTCTTCTAATCCATTTTTCTTAATGTACTGATTCACTTCTTCTTTTAACTCGTCGAGTTTGGCTAGCTCATACGTCCGCGGATTGGCGGTCGTATCTGTCTTGTCCGTTCGGCTAATGTCACTGTTTGACGCCGTTGAGGCTTGGAAGACACTCGTGCCGCCTGAGAACACTTGATTGAACGATTGAGACATCTTATTGAGCTTCGTCTGGTCGACGTTACTTGAGGCGAACAACACGATAAACAAAGCGAGAAGTAACGTCAGCAGGTCAGCGTAAGGGATGAGCCAGCCTTCCGGGATGTGTTCTTCATGATCATGCTTCTTTTTGCGCTTCATAGTTCGCTCGCTCCTTTGGAGACAAATACACGGCCAACTTATCTTCTAACGTCTTTGGTGACTCTCCGCCTTGAATCGACAAAATTCCTTCGATCATCATTTCCTTGACGACGACCTCGCTTTTCGAATATTGCTTCAACTTGTTGGCAAACGGGAACCAAAGAACATATCCACTGAAAATCCCGAACAGCGTCGCGACAAAGGCGGCGGAGATGGCGTAGCCGAGTTTATCAATATCGGATAAGTCTTTTAGCGCGGCGACGAGCCCGATGACGGCTCCAAGTACACCGAGCGTCGGAGCGTACGTGCCTGCTTGCGTGAACACATCAGCGTTCGCTTTATGGCGTATTTCCATATTCTCGATATCACGCGACATCACTTCGGCGATATATTCAGACGGTTGACCGTCGATGACCATCATCATGCCTTGTTTCAAAAACGGTTCTTCGACTTGCTCGAGTGCCGTCTCGAGTGACAGCAGGCCTTCTTTACGTGCCTGCGTCGACAGGTCGACGAATTGCGTCAACAAACCAGATTTGCTTGGCAGTTCTTGTTTTTTGAATAAAATCTTAAATAGTTGGGGTACCGTCTGTAGCTGTTCTTTCGAAACGGCGATACTGACCGCGGCCGCCGTCCCGACAAAAATAATGACGAGGGCCGCAGGGTTGATCAGCGGAGCGACCCCCGCTCCTTTCAAAATCATCCCTCCGATTAACGTAAAGAAACCGAGTAAAAGTCCGACTAAAGTGACGACATCCATGTCTATGTTTTCCACCTTTCTAAAAAAAATCAAGATATAAAAAAAGCGAGAGACTTAACTCGTCTCCCGCAAATGCGTTCCGATGGTTAAGCGCCGTTTTCGTCAATCAGCAGTTGGATGCTGATATTTCGTTCTTCACGCTCTATATCGGTTAGCACATCGTATTTTTTTAATAATGCGTACAATTGATTCATAACTTCTTGATCAAGTGACCAATTCAACAGTTCTTCGAGCTGGAAATAGAGATGGGCGGGCATACATTGTGATTGACGCTCCAACCTTCGCGAGACATCCTTTAGCGAATGATCTACCGTACTAGGGTCCACGGTTTCATTCAACCTCCTCAATATTCATAAAGTCTATCTCTAATATTACCAAAAAAATATAGGAAGGGTTAGCGATACATTTTTCTAGTTGGCAATTTACACGTCGAGGAGTAAGATGATGCTTAGAAAACTCGATTTAAAGGAGATAGCGAGATGCGACATCGATTGACCGTACGGGAATTGCGCCTTAAACGAATTGAGGCGCTATACCGGCTCATCTTTGAAAAACCGGCCCGATTTATCGCGACTGGATTTTTACTCGCCATCTTGATCGGAGCGACGTTGCTGTATATGCCATTCGCCCAAACCGAACCGGTCTCTTGGATCGATTGCCTCTTCATCGCGACGTCAGCAGGCACGGTGACCGGCCTGTCGACGATCGACATCGGCTCATCGTTCAATACGTTCGGCGAGCTCGTCATCGTCGCCTTGATTCAAATCGGCGGACTCGGATTCATGACGGTCGCGCTCATGCTGCTCAGTGTGCTCGGTAAGAAAATCGGCTTAAAACAGCGCATCTTACTCCAAGAATCGCTCAACTTGTCAGGTCCGGGCGGAACGGTCCGCCTCGTCCGCAACATCGTCTTCACGACCATCATCGTCCAGTTCATCGGAATGTTATTTTTGACGGTCGAACTTTACAGCACGAGCGATTATCGGTTCGGCGAAGCACTATATTATGGCTTTTTCCATGCCGTCTCGGCGTTCAATAACGCAGGTTTTGCATTATGGCCCGACAGCTTGATGCAGTTCGAGCAGAATACGGCCATCGTCGTCACGATTTCGATGCTCTTGATGATTGGGGGTCTCGGATTCACGACGATTGCCGACGCGACCGAAGTGAAACGATGGAAGCGACTCGCTTTGCATTCGAAAATCATGATTGCTTCGCTTGGCGTCATCAACGGAATCGCCTGGTTCGGACTTATGCTATTCGAGTGGGTATCAGTGGAAGGTGCACTTTACGGCCGCCCGATTGGCGAGGCGTTAAACGTCACGTTCTTTCAAGCGGTGACGACACGGACGGCTGGATTCAATACGGTGGACATCTCGATGATGGCGCCGGTGTCGATCGGATTAATCCTCATCTTGATGTATATCGGGGCCGGAGCGGCATCAACGGGATCTGGTATTAAAGTGACGACCGTCGCTGTCATTTTAGCGGACATGTGGGCGTTCATCGCCGGTAAAAAAGAGACAGTCATTCTCGAGCGGACGGTCGACGCGTTTCAAATCAAGAAAGCATACGTCGTCGCCATCTCGAGCTTCTTCTTTATTATGTTGATCACGGCACTCACGATTTTGACGAATGATCACATTCCGGCGACCGCCCTCTTGTTCGAGACCGTGTCTGCCTTCGGAACGGTCGGGCTCTCGCTCGGCATCACGGCTGAACTGAATGACGCCGGGAAAGGGTTCATCATGTTCATGATGCTCCTCGGCCGTGTCGGCTCGCTGACCATTCTGTTCACGGTCGCACGACAGATGGACCGGAAGATCCGTTATCCGAAAGAGAAGCTGTTAATTGGATGAAGACACACAAAAAAGGAAACGGGACGAATGATACAGTGTTGCACCCTTATTCTGATCCGTCTTTAATGAATCAAATTGCATATAATGATGATAGTAACGGAACCGTTTTTTCTGAATTAAATGTAAGTCTCAGTGCAGGAGTTACCTATTATGTGAAATTAATTGGTTATAATAATGGTCCAATAAATACCCGGATCAATTTCCGATTAGCCTCACTTGAAAGTAGGAGAGTCATTTGAAAGAAATTTTATTTATTCTGTTTTCTTTCATTACATGGTGTGTTCTATCCTTCTGGTTAATTTTATTATTTCCGGCAGAGGACGATGCCAATTTAGTATTGTCTGCATTTTATTGGGCACCATTTATTTCTATAATTATAACTTTATTCACAGTGCTTAGTTTAAAATACATCACCATCCCGTACGTATCTCGAAGCATATTTATTATTTATGCTTTCATATCTGGTTGGGCAATCTTTAAATTTTATCGTTTTTGGTTTTTTTAAATGAGGTTTTGTTAAATTGAGCTCAAAACTTCCTCTACAAACGCCTCTTGTGCGGTTCTCCAGCCGAAACATTTCTTCCATCGCCCGTTGATCTTGGCGGACGCGTCCACGAGTTCGTTGTCGCCGTTTTGAACGCTTCCTCTGGGAAGGAGCTCGTCCCCTCCATTCAGGCCGCAGTACGGTCTGCGATTGGTAGGACTATGTAGAACCGTCTGAATGTTTGTCTAATAACTGCATTCTATATGATGTGACGTGTTGCCATTTATTTTTGAATAAAGAATAAAAACTGGGTCCTGAATTAAACGTTCAGGACCCAGTTTCAGGTTATTGAGGCTTGGACATAACCCAGTAGATTTATAAGAAAGAGGCCACCGGGAGCGACTTGTTCGCTCCTGGTGGCCTCTTCTCATTTTATTGAAAAGCTTTAAAACTGGCTAGTTATGTCCCAGCCTCTTTGTGTGTGTTGTAATAAGCGACGATGTCAGGCAAGTAGTCTTGTAAATCCGGGCAAACGATGCCGGTCCCGTTTAACGCTCGGAGCGTCTGCGTCGTGTCGAAATGGACTTGATGCTTAAAATAGGCGAGCAGTTCTTTTGGAACCCCATATCGTTCCGATAGCTGCAAAGCGGAAAATCCGGTTTCTGCGGCGAAATGGGGAATCGTTCCGCGAGGCGAGCGACCAAACATCGCTTCATGGATCATACGGTACACTTCCCGAGCCCCATGCGGGAACGGGTCGGTCAAATGGAACGTGCGCTTTAGACCGACTGGGGCGTGGGCGAGATAAGCAGTCGCTTCGACCACGTAGTCATACGGTACGAGGTTCACTTCGATGTTTTGCCGTCCGATATACGGGAGCGGCGCCGCTTGACGCAACTGGTCCATCAACTTCAACACGAAGTAGACGCCATCGAATTTTTTCGTCTCTCCGGTCTTGCTATGACCGATGACGATACCGGGACGGATGATCGTCGCGGGTATCGAGCCGAGTTCACGGGAGACGATGGCTTCCGCTTCATACTTCGTAGCCTCGTAATGGTTTTTAAACTGGACCCGATGCCATAGCTCGTTCTCATAGACGGTCCCTTGGCGGCGTCCGGAGACGTAGGCGGTACTAAAGTAGACGTATCGCTTTAAATGTTTTGCCCGTTTGGCGAACGCCGTCATATGCTTCGTCCCGAGCAAGTTGACTCGGTAGCCGACGTCATACGGGATGCTCAAGTCATAAGCGGCCGCTAAGTGGAAGATATAATTCACTTCCCGTTCGATGACCGACCGCATGATCGGGTCGAGAATGACTTCCGGGAGTGTGATATCGGCTTCAACAAGCACTAACTGCTCGTCTTGAAGCGAAGTCGTGGCTAACAGTTCTTGTTTCAAAGCGAGCGCTTCTGGTCGTTGTGCCGGTAAATGGAGCGCATAGATCGTTCCAATCTGATCTGGCAATGTCGCGAGATGGGTAATCAGCTTTCCTGCTAAAAATCCTGGGAAACCGGTAAAGGCATATTGATTCATGACGTCTCCTCCGCTACATCTAACGTGAACGTGAACGTCGAGCCAACGCCTACGCTCGACTCGACTTCGATGCTGCCGCCGTGCGACTCGATGATCTCCTTACAGATTGACAACCCGAGGCCGGTGCCTCCGATTTGACGCGTATCTGAGTTGTCGACACGGTAGAATTTTTTGAACAGTTCTTCAAACGCGTGCTCGGGAATCCCGATTCCAAAATCTTGGACGGACACGTGGGCTTGCTTGTGCTCTTTCCGGACGCGAACTTCAATCTCATGACTGTGAGGTGAGTACTTGATGGCGTTTGAAAGCAAGTTGATGATGACTTGCTCGATCCGGTCTTTGTCGGCGATGAGAACGAGCAACTCGTCGGCATCATCGAAATGAATCGAGTGGTCAGTCGTCTCGCGGAAGCGTTCGACGACTTCACGGACGAGCTCGTTCAGGACGAAGCGGTCTTGTTTATACTCTTGATTGCCATCTTCCATGCGCTGAATATCAAGGAAGTCGTTCAACAAGTCCGTCAACCGCTTCGCTTCTTTCGCCATCGTCTTTAAATAACGTTCGCGCTTGTCCTTCGACAAGTCACGTGTCAGCATCAATTCGATGTATCCTGATAAAGAAGATAATGGCGTTCTCAACTCGTGTGAGACGGTGCTGACCAACTCGTTTTTGATTTGGTCCATCCGCTCTTCTTCGGTCCGGTTGCGGAAGACGAACAAAAAGCCACTATCCATCCCAATCTGCCGTTTTGTGTCCATGCCGGTTCCGTACATCTCATAATACTGTTCGTCGCGATCGTTCGGTTGCGGAATCGAAAAACGGAGCGACACTTCACGAGCCGACCCGTCGAGCAAGAGGTCGATTTTCTTTAACATTTCAGTGCGATCACGGCCCCGGAATGTCGTCAGGAGCGGGATGCGTTCCTGCATCTTGTTCGGAGCGATGCCGGGCAGGTCGAGTAAGCGCCGGGCATGCACGTTCATGAACAGGACACTACCGTTCGATTCGGTCAAGACGAACGCCTCGTTCGATGCTTGCAGAATCGATTGGATGATGTCGCGCTGACGAGCAATCGCATTTTTCTCTCGTTCAAGCATGCGCTCGACTTTTTTACGGTCACTAATATCGCGCATGACGGCGACGCGGAGCGTCTGGCCTTGGAACGTCACTTCTTTCGGATAGACTTCCATCTCTAAAAAGGTACCGTCCTCGCGCCGTCCGATGACTTCGTAAGGGGTTTGAATGTGATTACGGACCCGTCTGAGGACATCGGCCCGGTAGCCTTCCGCGATAAATTCGATCGTTTGGCGTCCGACCATGTCCTCGGCCGGGATACGGAAAATCGTTTCGGCTGCCTTGTTCGCGTCAAGAATCGTTCCCCCTTCGTGAAACAGGACAGCTTCAATCACGGACTCAGCAAACATGCGGTAACGCTGCTCTTTATGGAGCAGTTCGCCTTTGAGCGCGATTTCAGGGCTGACATCAAAGACGAAGAAAAAGAAGCCGATGATTTGATTGTGTTCATAGACCGGCTGCATGAACAGTTTGCCGACAAAATGGGTACGATCTTTACGCTGAAACTTCCATTCTCGGTCTCCACGATCGAGTGCGACGCGCAGCATCTGTTCGAACGACAACAAGCGCTCCGTCTCGTCTTGATAATGCGTTCGCTTCTCACTCAGTTCTCGCGACTCGAACAAGGCGAACGGTGTCATCTCATAGAGCACTTCGTGAGGTTGATAGCCGAACAGCTCGGTCGCTCCTTTATTGAAGCGATTGATGAGCAGATTGGCATCTGTCATGATCATCGCCATGTCGAGCTCGGTATGCATCATCGCCTCAAAGGCGTTATGTTGGACCGTGACCCGCGTGTCGAGCGGGAGCGGCTCGATGGAGAGAATATATATATGTTCATATGGGATCGCATGGACGCGAATCGTCGGCATCTCGTATATCCAAGGAAGTCCTTGCTCCATCCGGCGCGACAATTCCATGGTGAGAGGTGACTGGTTGACCATGTGGAAAATATTCGTTTTCGTCTGTAAGTCTTCAGGAAACTGCTCCATGAACGGACGATTCGCCTGAACGATCGTACCGTCCTTCGTAATCAGCGCGACGCCGTAAGGTAAAGCGTGCAGCAGTTCGTTTTGGAGATACATCCTTTTCTCCATTAACGTTTGATCCCTCCTTCTTTATATCAAACGGGTACATTTGGAATACATTCGACAGAAGACCCTTTGTTTTCCTGCATTGATTCGGTAAAGTAAATAAAAGAAAAGGTAGGGAGGACGATTGACGTGAAAGGAATGGCGCTTAGCCTATTGATCGCCATCGGATTATGGTGGTTTGAAGCACCGATGTGGAGCGTCGTCACGGTGCTCGCTCTCGGGATTGCTTGGCTCATCTGGCGGATGCGCCTGTCGACGATTGATCGGATTGATCGAATGGACGGCCGTGAGTTTGAGCTGTTTTTAGAAGAAGTGTTCACAGCGCTCGGGTACACCGTGACGGTCACGCCGGCGTCACGTGATTTCGGGGCGGATTTGCTCCTTGAAACGTCGGACGGCTGGTCGATCGCGGTCCAAGCAAAACGCTATGAAAAAGTTGTCGGACTCGAAGCGGTCCAGCAAGTAGCCGCGTCCGTTCCATACTACGGGGCGAACGAAGGATGGGTCGTCACGAACTCGTCCTATACGGATAGTGCATACGAACTCGCCGAACCAAATCAAGTTCGTCTGATTGCAAGAACAGAGCTCGAACAGCTGCTCAAACAGGCTGGATTTAAGCGCTAAAGTGGCGCCTGTTCACAGCTTTGACAGACTGGCGGATTGTGTCGAAGAAAAAGGGGTTGTCTTTTTCCTCAAACGGTGCAATAATCATCTTCGTCATATGAAATATGTAGTAGTTGAACAGAGAAACACGACTACTAGAAACTAAATTGGGGTTTCACAGAATGACCAACCGAACAAACACAAAAATCGAGGTTGGAACGTAGTAGGAGGAAAAAGCGGTGCGCAAATTAATTTATGTAAAAGGTTGTGTCTTTACGCAAGGCGAGGCGACCATTTATGACGAAACAAATGATGCAATCGGATCTGTTCACCGCGACACGGAGGGCAGTGTTCAAGTGCACAACTTGTCCGGTCGACAAATCGCTCACGGGAAGTACATCCCAAACTGTCAAAAGTGGGTCGTCATGAACCACGACGGGCAAGCGATTGGTCAATTGAAAGACAAGTTCTCGTTATTCGGGAAAAAGTGTGAATACAACGTCTATGAACGTGGTCTCTACACGATTCAATACGATGTCGAACGCTACAAGTTCAGTGTTCGCGATAAAGCTGGAAAACTTGTGGCGGAACTTCGCAAACAAGATGACGATTCTTTCTGTTTGACGAAAGAGGCGGATCAGCTCTCGATGTTCGAGTTGTTGTCAGTTTTGAAGACGTTGACGGTCAAATCACGGATGCCGGTCGCCATGTCAGTCTAACCAATATGACGAACACCAGTCACTGCGACTGGTGTTTTTTTTGCGTTCCACAAAAAAAGCTTCATTTGATCGGCTCAAATGAAGCGGCTTAAATAGTGTTTGGCCTCGAGCTCGAGTGTCGTCACGCGGTGCGCGTACAAACAAAGCTTCAGGACGTGCATGATGTTCGGATGGGTGTGTCCCATCTTCTCGATCGAACGCTTCGCACGAGTATCTAACATCTCGATCGGGCTCGTCGACTTGGCATACTCCGCGTACAAGCGGTAGAAGTCGATCGGGGAGATGAGGTCGTCCTCGTCGCGGTCGGGATTGTTGAAGATGAGTGCGAGCAGCGAGCTCGTCTCTTCGAGCGAAAACAAATGCTTCAAGTCGTCTAGCAAATAAATGATCGCAGCCTGTTGCAGTGAATATTTTTTGCCGACCCGAGGGACACCGATGATTTTGCGAACTTCGCGTTTCGTCCAGTTTTGAATCGTCGTCGCGGACAAATGTTCTCCGGTCAGTGTGTTGGCCAAGGCCACGATTTGATTGATCGACAATCCGTTCTTTTCAATATGAAACAAATGGATTTTACGAAGCTCTTTCGGGAAATGCTCACGCACCTCTTCAGGAAAAAGTGAGATGGCCCGATCGACGTCACCAACCCGCATATAGTGAAGGCAATCAGCCAACGTTTGAATCGAAATTGCATCGCGCATACAGGCATCCTTTCTATAGCCGACTTCGTTCGCGGGCTATACAGTCATTTGACCTCATTCTACCAAATGTTTGAAAAGGAAGCTAGGTTCTGGCCTGATTAAGGTATAATGAATACGTATAAAAATCGCACATAAAGGTGGTCCAAGGATGAATGAATGGGTCAGTTCTATTCTGTCCATCGTCATTGTCCTGGTGTTTCTCGTCGGTCTCGAACAGATTGGCAAGCGCCTCGGCTGGACGGATGAGACAATTCGAAAGAGCGTACATATTGCGGTCGGGCATTGGTCATTGCTCGCCGTCTGGTTGATGGACACATGGTACATCGCCGCCATACCGCTCGTTTTCTTTACGTTCGCAAACGCGTGGCTTCTATATAAGAGCCCGTCTCCGGTCCATCAGACCGAGCGGAAGTCGCTCGGGACCGTCTATTACCCGATCGCACTCCTCGTCATCTTGTTCTTCTTTTTCGAGACGGAACCGCTCGCCTTTTTAGCGGGCTCGCTCGTATTGGCATGGGGAGACGGCTTAGCAGCCCTCATTGGACGCAAATACGGGACGGTGATCTATGACCTGTATGGGCAAAAGCGATCGTTCCAAGGCAGCATGGCCATGTTCTTAAGTTCGTACGCGGTACTCTTTTTATTGTTTTTGTGGAAAGATATTCCGATGTGGCAAGTGGTAACTTATGGGTTTATCATTTCCATCATAGCGACGCTAACAGAAGCGATTTCGTATCGAGATTGGGATAATTTCACAATCCCGATTGTCGTAGCCGTCGCGACATCATTATTGTTGTAAACCATTTGCTAGATTGTAAAGAAAACGTTGCTTGTCACTCTCGGTAAACATTTGTATACTGTGTTTCGTACTGAAACCATTCAGCAACGTGTCCGAGGCGAACTTTTTCGCTTGCGGCACTAATAAAATAGACCGTAAAGGATTGAGGCAACGCATGAGCTTTTTAGACCAACTACTCACAATCATCCCGGCCGAGCGCTTCAAGCAAGACGAGCCGCTGTCAGCACACACATATACAAAACTGGGCGGGAAAGCGGATTATTTCGTGGCCCCACACACGTACGAAGAAGTTCAAGCCGTCCTTGAGCTCGCCCATCGCGAAAACGTACCATTCATGATTCTCGGTTTCGGTTCCAACTTGATCGTTCGAGACGGCGGCCTGCGTGGCATCGTCTTGAACTTGAACGAGTTGAACACGATTCGCCGTGACGGCAACCGAATCATCGCCCAAGCAGGAGCGGCCATCATCGACGTGTCGCGCCAGGCGCTCACTGAAGAGCTGTCTGGACTGGAGTTCGCATGCGGTATTCCGGGAACGGTCGGAGGCGCTGTCTATATGAACGCGGGTGCCTACGGCGGCGAGACGAAAGATGTGATTGCGAGTGCGGTCGTTTTGACGCCAGACGGCGAACTACTCACGCTCTCAAAAGATGAGCTTGACCTCGATTATCGAACGAGCCGAGTTTCGAAAGAAGGATTGATCGTCTTAGAGGCGACGTTCGAACTCGATCCGCTCGGTTATGAAGCGATCAAAGACGTGATGGACGATTTGACGCATAAGCGTGAATCGAAACAGCCACTTGAATATCCGTCATGCGGCAGTGTGTTCAAGCGCCCGCCTGGTTACTTTGCCGGCAAACTGATTCAAGATTGCGGACTGCAAGGCAAGCGCATCGGCGGGGCGGAAGTATCACTCAAGCACGCGGGTTTCATCGTCAATATCAATCAGGCAACAGCGACTGAGTACATCTCGCTCATTCGTCACGTCCAAGCGACGGTCAAACAGAAGTTTGAGATTGAACTTGAACCTGAGGTGAAAATCATCGGTGAAGACATCGCCGTTGAAAACGCATAAACATACGAAAGACGCCCGAACGGGATTTTCCGTTCGGGCGTCTTTCTGTCCGCATATTTCGGATGTGTTCGATTACGCGTGGAGCTGCTTCGTGACGGCTTCAGAGGCCGGTACGAACGTGTAGCCGAGGTCACGGGCGACGGCTTCGTATGTGACCGTACCGTCGATGACGTTCAACCCTTTGAGGAGCGCTGCATTTTCGCGAAGCGCCGGGAAGATTCCTTTTTGAGCGCACTCGACGATATAAGGCATCGTCGCGTTCGTCAAACCGAGCGTCGACGTGCGCGGGACCGCCCCTGGCATGTTGGCGACGGCATAGTGCTGCACACCGTAGCGTTCGTACGTCGGTGCGTCATGCGTCGTAATATGATCGATCGTCTCACAGATCCCACCTTGGTCGATGGCGACATCAACGATGACGGACCCCGGTGACATTTGTTGCACCATCTCTTTCGTGACGAGCTTAGGTGCTTTCGCGCCCGGGATGAGGACGGCACCGATGACGAGGTCGCTTTCGGCGACTTGCTTCGCGATATTATAGCGGTTCGAGATGAGCGTGTTGATCGTGTTCCCGAACTGGTCGTCGATTTGGCGGAGACGAGCCGGGCTGATGTCCATGATTGTCACGTTGGCTCCGAGACCAATCGCGATGCGGGCCGCGTTCATCCCGACGACACCGCCCCCGATGACGGTGACGTTCGCACGAGGCACTCCAGGAAGACCTGACAAGAGGATCCCTTTGCCGCCATGCGGTTTTTCTAAAATTTGCGCCCCGATTTGAGCAGCCATCCGTCCTGCGACTTCGCTCATCGGTGTGAGTAGCGGAAGCGTGCGGTCGACTTCGACCGTCTCGTAGGCGATGGCGGTCATGCCTGAATCGACGAGCGCTTTCGTGAGTTCAGGTTCGGCCGCTAAATGTAAATACGTGAAGAGCGTAAGGTCTGAACGGAAATATTGATACTCTGACGGCTGTGGCTCTTTTACTTTCAAGGCGAGTTCAACGTCTCCCCAAACGTCCTGTGCTGAATCGACGATGCTTGCCCCAGCGTCGATGTACTCCATATTCGTGAAGCCGCTCCCGATGCCGGCTCCCGTCTCGACGAGCACCTCGTGTCCGAGTTCCGTCAAGACTGATGCACCCATCGGCGTCAACGCGACGCGGTTTTCGTTATTTTTAATCTCTTTCAGTACCCCGATTTTCATGTGTAATTCCCCTTTCTATCTGCTGACACAATTTGTTCACACCTCTAGTATAGACCCAAGTGAAATCGCTGTCTTTAGCATGGATTCTAAAAGCGACAACCCCCACTTTGTGATTTTTCACAAAGTGGGGATCAGTCGTCTTGACGATATTGTCCGGCCTTGATCGCTAAATAAATAGCGGCCCGTTCCGGGAGCGAGACTTGGGTGATGCTCGTCAGTTCTTCGATCCGTCGAATCCGATACAAGACCGTGTTCGGATGGATATGGAGGTGGGCGGCGACTCGTTTGACGTTCCCGTCAAAATAGAAATACCATTCAAGCGTCGTCACGAGTTCGGTGCGGTGGACTTGGTCATACGCCTGCAACCGTTCGATCGTCGGGTGCGTCTCGAGGCGCAGGCCGATTCGTCTGGACAAATCGGGGACGAGTTGATAGATGCCAATTTGTTCGAACGCCCGGGCACTAGCGAGCTCGAACGGGAACTTCCGGCGTAGCGATGTGACCCGTCTTGCTTCCTCGGTCGCGGCATAGAGCGTATCGCTTTCGAAGAAACGCCCGCTAATCCCGAGGCGAGGTTCGGCGTCAGTGAACTTGTCTTGCAGCTGGGTCTCGAAGCGACCGGCCCACTGGAGGAGGGCGCCCTCTTCTTCAGACAGCTCGGACTTCATATAATGCCAGACGAGCAGTTGTTGGCCGTCGATAGCGTGGAGGACGACCTCGATCGCTTCTTGTGTCGCAAGCGCATAAAATAACCGCTCAGCGAATTGCGGAGTGATCGGCTGCAAGCAGTCGATGATCGTCAGGCGACTCGCGACGGCAATCGGGGCAAGTTCGTTCAAGCGTTCCCGATGTGCGGAAGCGAGGTATGGCGAAGCGAGCACTTCTAAAAAGAAACGCTCGAGTTCGGCATCGATGCGACGTTCGTGCATGGCGATCGTCATGAGCAGTTTCTTGGCGATACTTGCCCCTTCCTTCAAGACGGTGAGCTCCTGCTCGGAGAAAGGGGTCGTCCGGGCCAGGCTCCAAATGTAGCCGAGCACGTCTTCTTGCTGCTTGATGACGACGGCGGCGCGCTCGCCTAGACCGATGGCCATCCGGGCTGGGATGACGACAGGCTCGTCTCGGTCGATCAGCTCTTGCAGGATACCGCTTTCCCACAAATCTTCGATGACGGCTTCCGGGACGCGACGGCCGATGATGGTCGCAATCCTAGCCGGGTCGGTCGAGTCGGGATGCGTGCTATAGGCGAGTAGCTGATGGTGGCGATTTTCGATCGTGATCGGTGCGCGGATCGCTTGCCCGATCGCTTCGGCGAGCGTGTCGAGTGATTCATATGATTTCTGTAAAAAAGGCATGTCGATTCCTCCTCTTTATCACTATACCGTCTCTGTTGTGAAAGTTCACAAAAAGATGGACAGTTTTTGAGAGGGGACCGACATGCCTGGACATGTGTATCGTTTACATTGGGAAAAATAGTCCGACGACGAGGCCGAGCAATGCGCCGACGATGACTTGGTACGGTGTATGGCCGACGAGTTCGTTCAAGATCGGCGTGTCGTGCTTGATCCCTTTAAAATAGTCGTTCAATAGACGGGCTTGGAAACCAACGGCTTGACGGACGCCGGTCGCGTCGTACATGACGATCGTCGCGAACGTGAGCGCGAGGGCGAACATGCTTGAGTCGAGGCCTTCAGCCCGGCCGATCGCGGTCGCGAGCGCGACGACGGTCGAGGTGTGGGAGCTTGGCATTCCGCCTGAGGCGAACATAATTTCAAGTTCAAAGTCACGTGTTCGAATGAGTTCGGTCACAAGTTTGGCCGCCTGGGCGATAAACCAGGCCAGTATTGCGGCGAGTAACGGTTCGTTAAAGAGCAATTCAGTCACTTCCTGTCTGACAATAGTATCTACACTATACCCGATTCCATGCCGCGCTAGACGTAAAGTTTCTGTCAAAAATAGCGTCGCGGGCATTTGCCCGCGACGCTATTCGGTCGATTTTTGTTACCCGACGACGCCTTCAGTCTCTTGAAGTTGTTCCGCAATATTCTCGATGATATAGCGGTTGCGTGGATGCTCCTGACACTCTTTCGAGCATGAACGCATCTGTTTGGGTTCACACTCTTCACAACAGAAGTGTTGGGCATTGCACTCCGGGTTGGCACAATTAACGTAACGGACCGTCTTCGTTCCACAGTGCATGCACGTTGAAACGACTGACGGATTGACCGTGTTGACTGGGACGTTGATGCGCTCGTCAAAGACGTAAAGCTCGCCGTCCCAGTTTTCCCCTTGTGTTGCTTCGTCTTTGCCGTACATGGCGACGCCGCCTTTTAAGTGGAAAATGTTGTCGTGACCTTGGTCACGCATATATGCGGTAAATTTCTCGCAACGGACGCCTCCGGTACAGTACGTGAGAAGTGTTTTCCCTTCGTAGAGGTCTTTGTTCTCCTCGAGCCAGTCTGGCATGTAACGAGAAGCCTCTACGTCGATTTTGATCGCATTTTTGAAGTGACCAAGATCGTACTCGTAGTTGTTACGAACGTCGAGGATGACGACATCATCGCGATTCATCATCTCTTTCCATTCTTCCGGTTCGAGATACGCACCGTGTTGTTTAGGCACGTCGAACTCGCCATCAAAGCGCCACGTCACGAGCTCTTGTTTGTGACGGACAAAGATTTTCTTGAAAGCATGCTCTTCGACTTCATCGATTTTGAACTCGATGTCGCTGAAGTATGGATCGGCTTTCAAGTCGTTCATGTACTGTTCGGTTTGTTCCCAAGTGCCCGAGCACGTCCCGTTGATTCCTTCGGAAGAAATCAAGATACGTCCTTTGATCCCGAGGTCCTTACAATACTTGAGGTGTTGTTGTGTCAGTGTTTCTGGGTCCTCGATGTTGACGTACTTATAGTACAGTAAGACCCGCATTGGTTTTGTTTCCATGTTATTGCTCCCCTGTGTTCAGTTTTTTGCAGGAAAACGAACGTTGGGTTGTGTCGTTCGACGAATGAACTTGCCTGCAACCACAAGTCCATTATTATATGATAGATATCACAGTGAAATTTCGCAAATACTTTTTATTTTTTTTTGAGGAGGGCAGGGGGATGCGTCCTCTTGAACGAATTCGGGTAAAAGGTAGTAACGAAAGCCGAAGGTGGAAACTGAAATGCTCACATCACTCCAACAATATATATTGAACATCATCGAATGGCTCCAAGGACTGCCGGGAGGTCCTTGGGCTGGACTTGGGGCCCCGTTCCTAGAAGCGATTTTCCCGTTCCTCCCGCTCGTCTTGATCATCTCGGCGAACGCGGCCACGTATGGCTTCTGGCTCGGTGTGCTCTTGTCATGGATCGGCAGTTTGGCAGGGACGCTCCTCGTGTTCGCCGCCGTCCGATACGTGTTCCGCAAACCGATGACGCGTTGGCTCGAAAAACATAAACAGGGTGTCTATTGGCTCGATCGCATCAACCATATGAGTCCAATCTCGCTCGGATTCTTATATTCGTTGCCGTTCATCCCGGTCAGTTTGATCACGTACTTACTCGCCTTGATTCAAATGCCGCTCCGGACGTTCGTATTGGCGGCCGGATTCGGGAAACTGCTCGTCGTCGTCATCTTCTCGGTCATCGGTGATCAGTGGCAAGAGTTCATCCAAAGCCCGTTCCGCTTGTCGATGCTCGGTTTGCTCTTGCTCGTATTGTGGGCGATCAGCCGGGGTCTCGAAGAACTTCTCAAACGGCGCGCTTTCAAAAAACGGAACGAAGAGCTCAAACGTAAACGTGAAGCGAGAACATAAAAATCCTCGAAGGCGACCGCCTTCGAGGATTTTTGCTTAGTTGGTTTTTTTGAAACGTGGGAAGTTGAAGACGATCGCCAAGCCTCCGCAAATGAACAGGAGGAACGGATAGAACATATACGGGACGAGGGCGGGGGACGCCGTGTTCGTCAACTCGGCGGCGATGAGGAGCTGCGCCCCGTAAGGCAGAAGTCCTTGTACCCCGCACGAGAAGATGTCGAGTACGCTCGCTGACTTTTTCCGTTCGATGTCATACGTATCGGCGATATTCGCGGCAAGCGGGCCTGCTACGAGAATCGAGATCGTATTGTTCGCCGTCGCGACGTTCGTCGCACTGACGAGCCCGGCGATGCTCCATTCCGCACCAGCCCGGCGTTGAATCCGTGACGTGAGTGCGTCTCGTAAATAGGTGAGTCCACCGTTATGCGAGATGAGTCCGACGAGTCCGCCCATGAATAATGTCAAGAGCGAGATCTCGGCCATGCCCATCATGCCGTCGGCCATCGCCGTGACGTAAGACGTGACGGCCAAGCTTCCGTCAATCAGCCCGATGATGCCAGCGAGCGCGATGCCGCCGAGCAAAACGAGGATGACGTTCAGTCCGGTCAAGGCGAGGACGATGACGGCGAGATACGGAATCAACTTGTACCATTCGAACGCGGCCACTTCAATCGTCGACTCTCCGCTTGAGAGAACGGCTAACAGGACGGTCGTGATGATTGCGGCCGGGAGCACGATCCAAAAGTTGGTCCGGAACTTGTCGCGCATGTTCGTCCGTTGTGTCCGGACGGCGGCGATTGTCGTATCCGAGATGAACGACAAATTGTCTCCGAACATGGCCCCGCCGACAACGGCCGCGGCCGCGATCGCGATATTGACCCCGCTCTCTTGATGGATGCCGAGCGCGATCGGGGCGAGCGCGGCAATCGTACCGGTCGATGTGCCCATCGCCATCGAGATGAAAGCGGCGATGACGAACAGTCCGCTCAGTAAGAGTGACGGTGGCAGGAACGTCAAGGCCGCATTGACCGTCGCGTCAATCGCACCGATTGCACCGGCGACGCTCGAGAACGCACCGGCGAGCAGGAAGATGAATATCATGATCAAGATGCCTGGATTACCGGCACCTTGGGCGATGCGCTCAACGGTCTGAGTGACGCTTCCTTTCGTCATCATCGCAGCGACAATTAAAGCGATCAACGCCGCGATCAGCACCGGGAACTTGTAAAAGTCGCCATAATAAATACCCGCCCCGATGAAGAAGACGAGGAAGACGAGCAAGGGCAAGAGCGCCCATTTGTTAGCTGTTGGTTGTTCCAATCGATTCACCTCATTTCAAAGAATAGAAAAAAAGAGCCTTCCGAAAAAGGCTCTCTCTGTAAGAGACACCCTTTTCATCTTTCGAGCAGAACGCTCGCTGGATTTGGCACAGGTTACCCGCTGCCGAGACATCTAAGGGCCAGTCCCTCCGTCTCTCTTGATAAAAAGTCGTCATGATGTAGTTGTTAGACACGTTTCCTAACGTACCTGTTTCAAATCGGGTTGTCAACAGAAATCCCCCTGCGCCAGTGGACGCGGGGGGAAGTCATGTCGTCAAAAAGTTGTAATGGGCGACGCGGTTACGACCGGCGTACTTGCCGCCGACGTAAAGGGCCCGGTCAGCGTTACGGATCGTATCGTCAAGCCGTTTGTCGCCGAACGCTTGAATCGTATCGACACCGATCGAGGCGGTCACGGGAATATCGACCCCATCGACACGGAACGGCTTATCTTCAATTTTCTGCCGAATCCGTTCGGCGATATCGACGGCTTGGTCGACGTCGCAATGATTGAGCAGCAAGATGAACTCCTCGCCCCCGTAACGGGCCGCAAAGTCATCGGTCCGGAGCATTTGCCGGATTCGCCGCCCGAACTCTTGGAGCACGCTGTCTCCGACTTGGTGACCGTGCGTGTCATTGATTTTTTTAAAGAAGTCGATGTCGAGCATCGCGACCGAGATCGGGTACATCGAGCCGTCCGAGATTTGTTGAATCCCATACTCGTAGAACGCGCGCGCATTGGCGAGCAGCGTCAAGCTATCGGTGCGGCTTTCCGTGTATAGGCGGTCGCGCTCGTGGCATCGGCTGATCGTTCGGTTGAACGATTTCAACAGTTTTACCATCTCGTTTTGAATGATGGGGGGATAGCCATAGACGTGTTCACCAATCATGACGATACGTGTGCGAATCCCGTCAATCTCTTCTGACTGGACTGAGATGAAGCTGTGGTAATCGTCATGAAACGCATCTGACAACGCTGCGTCCCATTCGAAGCGCATCTCATAATCGACAGACTTGGCGTGTGGATGGCGCGCTTCCATCAAGTCGAAGACGAGTGGACGGTCGATCGGCTGTCGCGTCAACAAATCGAAATAGAGCGTTCGGTCGAACAGGACGAACTCGACAAACCCTTTATCATATTGGTTGAGGCGCTCACATTGACTCAAGAACACTTCAATCGCCTGGGCCTCGCTTTGAGATAGGGAGACGGCCTCTTTCGCTTCATCGTACTGTTCGATCAATGACTTGAACGCGTCTTGGCGCCCTTTTTGAATCATCAACCGCTTAATAAAGAACGTGAGGGCGGCCGCGATGCTGCTGACGACGAGCAAGTTCGTCTCACGGAAGAACGACGCGGCGAAGATGAAGACCAAACTGACGATGTACGTGTAAAACGCGATGCTCAAAAAATCACGGACCGGGATATCGACGCGGAACCACCAGCCGACTTGATACTTCTGGACGACCGTGTTCAAAATTATGGCAATGATCAGACCGACGAGCGGAACGAACGAATCCTGCGAATAGAAGCCAAGACCAGTTTCACCTCCGAGGGCCAAGTAAACACTTGCCGGGATGGCGATTTCTAAAAATGACGTGATCGCGTTCCAAGGATAAGTGAACCGAAAGCGGCGGAGCGCGACGCGCGGTTTTAGGTTGGCGAACTGAAAGACGAGAAGTCCGATTTGGTTGACGAGGAGCGCCGTCTCAAAATCAAAGAATAAAAAGATGATGAGGACGATACTTTCTGAAAACGTGAAATAAATGCCTTTTCGTTCAATCGAGTCCATTTGGAAAATGACGACGAGCAGCGCGATCAAGATGAACGGAAGCGGCTCGATCGCCGGAATATCAAGAACACCGGTTGTAAACAAGGTGATGGTCAGTAAAACGATCAAACTCCAAATGCTCCAACCGAGGACGGACATTTTGCGAAAATGATTCATAGTTCCCTCCTGTGTGGGAAAAGTCTTCTCATATGTATGGTAGGAGATTCGGCACGGTTGCGCCCAAGTCCTGCCTATTCATCATAATGGCTGAATTCTAGCATTGAGTCTACATCAAATATCCTCTATAATGAAGTTGCTTTTCAACCACATAGACGAAAGTCGATGAAAAAGAGAGTAACGATCGTTTAGTCAACAAAGCGACCTAGGGATTGGTGAGAGCCTAGGCTGACAAACATCGCGAAACGCACTTTTGAGATGCTATCCGAAGCGAGTAGGCGTAGCCGGGGGCCCCCCGTTATCACCGTTAAAGTGGTCTGTGTAAAACAGGCAAGAAGAGTGGTACCGCGGGCCAACCCGTCTCTTTGCATCTGTGCAAAGGGCGTTTTTTTTATGACTAGATTTGAAGGAGGAAATTTACATGAGTTATGAACGCAAGTATGCGGAGGCTCTGTCACGTGTCATCGGTGACGAACTCACGCTCGACCAGATTGAGGCATTGATTGAAAAACCAAAACATGAGGCACACGGGGATCTCGCGTTCCCATGCTTCCAACTCGCCAAGGCGTACCGGAAAGCGCCGGTCATGATTGCGACTGACATCGCCGGTGAATTGAACGACGAACTGTTCACAAAAGTTGAAGCGGCCGGTCCATACGTGAACGTCTTCTTGAGCCGTGGCGTCGTCTCGCAGGAAATCATTAACGTGGTTCTCGACGAGCAAGCGGATTACGCGACGCATGCAACACGCAACGAGACGATTGTCACGGACTTCTCATCACCGAACATCGCCAAACCGTTCTCGATGGGGCACTTGCGCTCGACGGTCATCGGTAACGCCATCAACCAGATCGCTCGCAAAAACGGCTATAACGTCGTCGGTGTCAACCATCTCGGTGACTGGGGTACACAATTCGGGAAACTCATGGTCGCTTATAAGAAGTGGGGCGATGAAGAAGCGGTCCGGGCAAATCCGATCGCTGAGCTCTTAAAGCTATACGTTCACTTCCATGAAGAAGCGAAAACCCAACCTGAGCTTGAAGACGAGGGCCGTGCTTGGTTCAAAAAGCTCGAGGACGGTAACGTTGAAGCGACCGAACTGTGGACGTGGTTCCGTGACGAGTCGCTCAAAGAGTTCCAAAAAGTATACGATCTCCTCGGTGTCGAGTTTGACAGCTTCCACGGTGAAGCGTTCTACAACGACAAGATGGACCGGATCGTCGCCATGCTCGAAGAGAAGAACCTGCTCGTCGAGAGTGAAGGGGCGATGGTCGTCTCGCTTGAAGACGAGAACTTGCCACCTTGCCTGATCACAAAGAAAGACGGCGCGACGCTTTACGCGACACGTGATTTGGCTGCGGCCGTCTATCGTCATGAGACGTACAACTTCGTCCAAGCGAACTACGTCGTCGGTGGCGAGCAGGCGCTCCACTTCAAACAGTTGTTCTCGGTACTCCGCAAGCTCGGTTACGACTTCGTCGACGGCATGCACCACGTACCGTTCGGCTTGATCTTGCAAGAAGGGAAGAAGATGTCGACACGTAAAGGCCGCATCGTCCTACTTGAAGAAGTATTGAAAGAAGCGATCGAGAAAGCGCAAGCGAACATCGAACAGAAGAACCCTGAGCTTCCAAACGCAGAGAACGTGGCTCGTATGGTCGGCGTCGGCGCCGTCATCTTCCACGATTTGAAGAATGAGCGCATCAACAACATCGAGTTCGACCTCGACAGCATGCTCAAGTTCGAAGGGGAGACGGGACCTTACGTGCAGTACACGAACGCACGGGCGAACTCGCTCCTCCGTAAAGGCAACTACGACGGTGCGACGTTCGCAGGTGCGGACGACGACCACACGTGGGGCGTCGTGACGATGCTCAACGCGTTCCCACACGTCATCACGCGTGCCCATGAGCGCCGTGAGCCGTCGATCATCAGCCGTTATGTCCTCGACTTGGCGCAATCGTTCAACAAGTATTACGGCCACGTCCGTGTGCTTGAAGAAGATGCGGGCAAACAATCGCGTCTCGCGCTCGTCAAAGCCGTGACGATCGTCTTGACGGAAGGACTCCGTTTAATCGGTGTCCAAGCTCCAGAAGAAATGTAAATACGACAAAAGGGACCTGCGAAAGGTCCCTTTTGTTGTGTCACGCCTTCATCCGCGTGACTGTTCGCGTCTTCGTATCATACAGACACCATTCTCGGTCGAAGATGACGGCGCCGACGTTGATGACGTAGCGCTTCTTCTTCAACTTGAACGGTGTCCCGATTTCCCAGGGAATCGAGCGGCCTTTCCGGTAGATGCCCGGAATATGACTATGCCCGATGAAGACGAGCGGGTACTTGCCTTTTTCGACGATCGGCTCCCAGTCGGCGCTCCACTCGATTTGGTGACCATGTAAGAACAGCGCCTCATCGAGTGTCGTCTGTTCAGGCAATAATGAGATGCGGGTCTTGACAGGGTGCGACACGATGAGCACTTCGTCAATCCGTTCTTCTTGGTTGCCGCGCAGGCTCGGGAACGTCAAGAGCGCCTCGTACTGCTCGTCAAACGTCATGACGTCAGAGACGTCATGAAACCGTTCGTTGCGCCGTTTTTTGCCGATATGGCACTCGTACAAGTCGCCGAGGCAGAGGATGTGCTCGGTCTCGCGCCTGACCGCCTTGAGGACGGCTTTCAAATCATCAAACGAACCGTGCGGGTCACTGATGATGGCGAGTTTCATCGGTAGTTCGTGAACTGGGCATCGACCGATAACTCGAGCTCACGGACGAGTTGCATGACCGCTTGTAGGTCATCCCGTGACTTGGCCGTCACACGAATTTGATCGTCTTGAATTTGCGATTTCACTTTCAACTTCGACTCTTTGATGGCGTTGTTGATCTTCTTGGCATCGTCTTTGTCGATTCCGCTCTTCAACTTGACACGTTGACGGACGGTACCGCCGAGTGCGCGTTCGATTTTTTGATAGTCGAGGTTTTTCGTCGGCACACCGCGCTTGATCAACTTCGAGATCATGACGTCTTTTAACTGTTCGAGTTTGTAATCGTCATCTGAGACGAGGACAAGGTCACCGTTATCGAGTGACATCTCACTCTTCGACCCTTTAAAGTCGTAACGGTTCAAAATTTCTTTTTCGGCGATTTGGATCGCGTTTTTCACTTCTTCGAGGTTCATTTCTGACACGATATCAAAAGAATTGTCTTTTGCCATGTTTCATCCATCCTTTGTATGGGTTTTGTTATAATGATAGCAGATTTGAAGCAGTGAAGGAGTGAAACGATGGAACATACAATCGATAGACAGACAAATGTAGACTTGGATCACGTTGCATATCATGGAAAAGACCTTGGGGTGACGTTTAAAAGTGAACTCATCCGTCTGCGGGTGTGGTCGCCGGTAGCCGAGCAAATGACAGTGAAGCTTTATCGTACGGCGCGGGCGCGTAAGTTTGATCGCATCGAGCTCGAACGGGCCGAAAAAGGGACATGGATGGTCGAGCTTGACCGGGCGCAATTCGAAGGTCAGTTTTACGTGTTCGAGGCAATCGTTGACGGCAAACGCATCGAATCCCTCGATCCGTATGCGAAAGTCGTCGGCGTCAACGGGAAGCGGGGCTGCCTGCTCGACCCGTCTTCAATCAACCCGGACCATTGGATCAAAGAACGTCCGCTCTTCCACTCTTCGCAAGAAGCGGTCATTTATGAAGCACATGTGAGAGATTTGACGAGCCACCCGGATGGCGGTGTCATGCACCGTGGCAAATTCCTCGGGATGACCGAGGCCGGCACGAAGACGAAAAACGGATACCCGACAGCGCTCGACTACATCACAGCGCTCGGCGTGACCCACCTTCAACTCATGCCGTTCTTTGACTACGGTTCGGTCAACGAGTCGCGGGAAAGCGAGTCGAACTATAACTGGGGCTATGACCCGGTCCATTATTTCGCGGTCGAAGGTTCGTACGCCTCGACAGCGGATGACCCGGCCGCCCGTATCCTCGAATTGAAGGCGATGATTCAAGCGCTCCATGACCGCGGGATCCGCGTCATCATGGACGTCGTGTTCAACCATACGTATGACGCTTTGACGACACCGCTCGGCCAGTTCGTGCCGGACTACTACTATCGGTTGAACGAGGACGGGACGCTTGCCGACGGCTCGGAGTGCGGCAACGATACGGCGTCAGAGCGGGCGATGATGCGCAAACTGATCGTCGAATGTGTCTCGTATTGGGCCAAAGAGTTCATGATCGACGGCTTCCGCTTTGATTTGATGGGGCTGCATGACGTCAAGACGATGAACCAAGTCCGCAAAGCACTCGACCGGATCGATCCCTCGATCCTCGTCACCGGAGAAGGCTGGGATCTCGATACACCACTGGCAGTTCGTAAGAAGGCAAACCAACACAACGCCCATAAAATGCCACGTATCGCCCAGTTCAACGATGCAATCCGGGACGGAATCCGTGGTGACGTGTTCATCGAAGACTTGCCGGGCTGGATCAGCGGCAACGCCGAGCTGACGGCTGACGTGAAGCGCGGGATCGCCGGTGCGGTCACGAGTCAAAGCTTCGCCGATGAGCCGAACCAAGTCGTCAACTACGTCGAATGCCATGACAACTTGACGCTTTGGGACAAACTTGCCGCCGCTAGTCCTGACGACAATGAGACGACGCGCCGTCGCCGTCATCGTCTTGCGACGACGATCGTCCTGCTCAGTCAAGGCATTCCGTTCCTTCACAGCGGTCAAGAGTTTTTCCGCACGAAAGACGGGGACGAGAACAGTTTCAAATCGGGCGAGGTCATCAACCGATTGGACTGGACCCGGGCCGAGCAAGAGACGCCGAGCGTCGAATATGTGAAAGGCTTGATCAACTTACGCAAACAGTATCCGTTGTTCCGTCTCGAGAACACCGAACAGATTCGAAAGCACTTACGTTTCTTTGACGAAGAAGAAGGGATAATCGCCTACGAACTTCATCGTCACGTCGAAGGTTATGTCGAGCGTCATCTCGTCTACCATAACGGACTCGAAGTACCGGTCGACGTGAAGCTGCCAGCAGGCAAGTTCGAAGTTCATGTCGAGGATCATACCGTCAACTTGACGGCGCCACGCCTCGTCGAAGACCGGCACCTCACCGTCGCGCCGCTGTCGACGCTCGTCGTGACAGAACGCCGTCCGGATTACAGCAAGTACGCCGTCGCCGGTGGGGCTGCGCTTGCCATCCTTGGACTCTGGTACGTCGCGAAAAAACGGAAGAATAAACAAGGGTAACAAAAAAAGGAGACGTCATTCCGTCTCCTTTTCTTCGTTCGGCTCGGTCTTAGATGCTTCAAGCTCCATCATCTTCCGAACGAGGATATGTTTTGGCATATGCATGAGTTCTTCAAGCGGTACGTTCAACTTTTTGGCAAGCTCGACCGCCGTCTCGGGAGACAGTTGTAGTGGGCGCATGTGGTTTCTCCTTTCTAAATTCAGGTTTGCTACAGCCAGTATACAGCAAAAACGGACCGAGCGAGAATGTGTCGTGTGAACACATTCAAAATCGATAAACCGTTCGGTCGTTGCTAAGCTGAAACTAGGAAGTGATCAAATGTACAAACAAGTAGCAGACTATCAGTTTCATCAGACGGTTGAATGGTTAGAGCGCGTCGGTGGAGGATGGATGTTGTATTTGGCGCAAACTGGATTTGTCTTTTTCGACGAAACGTTCCAAATCAGATGGGAACTCGAGTGGAAATGGGCACCGTGCGCACTATATATTGAACCACATGGAAAAAAAGCCGTCGCGCTGTTCCGAGACATGCAAACGTATGGAGTCATTGATTTAAAGCAAGGCATGATGGAGTGTCACCCAATCCCAAAAACGTTTCATGACGATTGGTTCAGCAATTTATGTCATTGGCGAGGAGACGATTTATTTCTCTACTCGGCGGAATCTGACATCGTGGCGTTAAACATGACCGACCACACGTTCCGCTATAGCCGCTATGAGGAGACGCCGGAGTTTGGCGCCATCATCGAGTTAGCCTATCATCCGATTTATGATTTTGAGCGGTTCACGGCCCCAGGCCTCGTCACGCTTTACGATGAATTGAATCAGCAATTCATGGTCGAGCAGGTCGAAGCGGGTGAACGATGGACGATTCCTTACGGCGGCGATTATGATACGGTTATCGTCGACCAGGTCGGTGCGACGACAGCGATTACGTCGATGACTTCGTTCCAGCTGTTCAAGCGTGACCGTCTGCTGTTTGCTTCTGAAGTATGTGCCGAAAGTGAATTATTGAAAGTGATGTTGCTTGATGAGTCGGGAGACCGCCTCGTCGTATTATCGACGCCTCGACGATTTTGCCATAGTTGGCTACAAGTGTTCGAGCGTTGACGTTCCTGGACCGAACTCACGGTTCAGGATTTTTTTGCGAAGACTTGATGAAACTCGTGCGAAACGGGAACAGTCTTCTTAGATGGAGAGGGGTGGACTTGGATGGAACGGTTAGGTAAAAATTTGGTGCGGTGGCGCTTTTGGGTGGTCGCCGTGTGGACTGTGTTATTAGCGGTCTCGATTTACTTCGGATTGCAGTTGCCTGGGGAATTGCGAGGAAACGGGTTTGCGGTTCAAGATGGCCGCTTCGCGCAAGTGGAGGACACGTTGAACGATCGGTTCGACCGGGCCGGCGCTTCGATGATCGTCTTGCTTGAAGGCGGTGACTTAGAGACGGTCATGGCCGAACAAAAAACACGGCTCGAATCTGTTTCAGGCGTCGATGGCGTCATCACGCCAGCGGAGAACCCGGACGCGCGTTCAGGTGACGCCGCGTACTTCGTGCTCGAGTTCGAGGACCAGGAAGCGGCCGAGGCGGCGATTGCCGACGTTCGTGCTGAATTGATTCGAGATACGGACACGGAAGTCCGGTTGACCGGGGAGCCGGTCTTTGCCCAAGATTTGAACGAGGCATCGAAAAATGACTTGATCCGGGCCGAATTGATCGGGATCCCGGTCGCGCTCGTCGTCCTCCTGCTCGTCTTCGGGACACCGCTCGCCGCTTTCATGCCCTTATTCGTTGGACTGATCACGTTCATCGTCGCGGCGGGATCGCTCTTCTTCTTCACGCAGACGATGGAGCTATCGATTTTCGTATTGAACGCCGTCGCGATGATCGCGATTGCGCTCGGGATCGACTTCTCGCTCCTGCTCGTCAACCGTTATCGTGAAGAGCTCGCCAAAGGACTGTCACGAGAAGCGGCCATCGTCCGGACGGTCGCGACGGCTGGTCGCTCGATCCTGTTCTCAGGACTGTGTGTCTTCGTCGGGCTCGCCGGACTGTTGTTCATTCAAGTCGATGTGTTTCAAGCGATCGCGCTCGGTGCCTTGATTGCAGTCGCGGGTGCCGTCTTGTCGGCGCTCACGCTCTTGCCGTCGGCGCTCTATATCGTCGGCGATGCCATCAATAAAGGACGTCTCATCAGAACGAACGAGACGCGCTCTGAAGTGCGCTGGCAAAAGTTGGCCCGGTTCGTCATGAAGCGTCCGGTCGTGATGACGCTCGTCGCGTTGCTCCTTTTGTTGCCGAGCCTTTGGTTCGTCCGCGACTTAGAACTGAACATCCCGGACGCCGATGCGCTCCCGACGTCGTACGAATCACGGGCCGCCCTCGAGCGGTGGGACGATGTGTTCGGCGAGACGTCGACCGATGCGGTGCTGTTGTTTGAGACGAACGATTTGACCGACTCGATGATTCTTGACGAGTTGACAACCCTCACAGACGAGTTGAATGAAGACCCGATCGTCGACAACGTCACGACGTTCTTGACCGCATCAAATCTGACAGCTGCGGAATTCCAACAGCTCGTTCAAGTCGCCCCAGAACAGCTCGAGGCGTTTGAACGTCTCGTCACGCTCGAAGGGAATACCGACCTCGCGCTCGTCAACGTCAGCTTCGACGTGCCGCCGAGCGATAAAGCGGCGCAGGCGTTCGTCCGCGATTGGCGCGACCAAGGCTTCGACGTCGGCGGGCCGGCCGCCTTCAACGAAGAGATCTATGAAGAGATTTACGACAGCATCCCCTATGCGGTCGTGACCGTGATTTTAGCGACGATGGTCATCCTCATGTGGGCGTTCCGCTCGATCTTGATTCCGATCAAGGCGATCATCATGAACGTGCTCGGACTCGGGGCGACGTTTGGGTTATTGGTCATCATCTTTGAGTCGGGCTACGTCTACGACGCCGAGACGATCAGTATTTTGACGCCGGTGTTCATCTTCTCGCTCGTTTTCGGCCTGTCGATGGACTACGAGGTGTTCCTCGTCTCACGGATCGAGGAGTATTACCGCGAGACCGGGGATAACGACTATGCGACCGAGATGGGGCTCGCTAAGACGAGCAAGATTATCACGTCGGCCGCGATCATCATGATCGTCGTCACGGGCGCGTTCGCTTTCACCGGTGTCAGCCCGATCAAACAGCTCGGGGTCGGTATCGCGCTCGCCATCTTCATCGATGCGACGATCATCCGGATGTTGCTCGTCCCGTCCTTGATGAAACTGTTCGGCGACTGGAACTGGTGGTGGTTCGGGAAGAAAGATTTACCGAAACGTAACCTACACTAAATTTACATTTAATGAAATAATCGCGAGAGTATGTTAAAATAGTCTCATGATTACGCGCAATTTGGGAAAGGAAGGTCTTTATGGACACCGAGAGGACATGGCCTCTGTTTCAATTGCCGGACTTCTAGCGTTGAGTTTTTACAGACGAACAGCGATGTAAAAAATCAACAAACGGAAGATCGGAGATGGAACAGATGGAACCGCGGCTACGACTGAGGATCCTCCTCTCCGTTGAAAACGGGGAGGACAATCGGAATGAAACGAGTTGCTACCATAGTGCTCGGAACGCTGATCATGGCGTTCGGTTATTATTATTTGAATGAACAGTTTGGTTTGGCAGAAGGGGGCTTTGTCGGGTTAGCATTACTCGGCCGCTATTTATTTGATATCGATCCGGCGATCTCGATGATCGTACTCGACATCCCCTTCTTTTTAATCGCTCTTTGGTGGAAAGGCTGGCGCTTCGTCGGACAAGCCGTGCTTGCCGCGGCGTCACTTTCGCTCAGCTATGCGATGTGGGATCGACTCGACCTGTTGACGTTTGACATCCAGGTCTGGCCGGCGACACTGTTCGCTGCGATTGCGAGCGGGATTGTGACCGGCTACGGTCTCGGTCTCGTCTTGAAGTCAGGTGGAGCGACCGGAGGCGACGATTTATTCGCACTCGGTCTGTCAAAGTGGTCCGGCGTATCGGTCGGAACGATTCTCATCGCCTTCGATGTGGTTGTTCTTGCGATCTCGCTCATCTACTTGCCGCTCTCGAACGCGCTCTATACGCTCATCGCGGTCTCGATCGCGGGTCGTGTCGTCACGAAAATGTTGACGGAAGACGCTGTCGAAGTAGCCATACCAAGTGTGACCAAACTAACACCAAAAAACGATCTCGCCTGAGATCGTTTTTTGTTTTGTAAAATTTGTCACAGTTTTCCCCACGCCGTTCTTCTAAACTGATTATAGAAGGAGTGAGTCACATGAAATGGATGATTCCAAAACAGCACGGCGCCTGGTCGATGCTTATTTTACCGTTCTTACTCGGCGGCATCGTCGGAGGATGGACACTCGCGCACTTACCGTTCGCCATCGCTTGGTTGTTCGTCTACATGGGCACGTTTTTCTTGTTCCAATACGTGAAGCAACGGAAGAAGTCGGCTGAGCTGTTGCGAATGGTCGTGACGTATCTCGTGATTGCGACAGTCGCTGCCATTCCGGTGTTCATCACCGAGTGGCGTCTCGTCTGGTTCGTCCTCGCGATGATCCCGTTCGGTCTCGTCAACGCCTATTTCGCCAAAATCAAAGACGAGCGCAACGTCTGGAACGACGTCAGTGCCGTCACGTCATTTTGTATCGGTGGGATGGCGAGCTATTACTTGGGTGCGCAGACGTTGGGCGCGACGATCGTCTGGCTGTTCATCTTGCCGTACTTGTATTTCCTCGGCAGTATCTTTTACGTCAAGACGATGATTCGGGAGAAGAAGAGCGCGTTGTACCGGAACATCTCGTGGGGGTATCACCTCATGCTCGTCGCAGCGTTCATCGCGTTCGGCTATCCGCTGCTCGCGCTCGCATACGCGCCGAGCCTCGTCCGGGCGATCGTTTTCTACGGCAAAAAGATCCCGGTCATGAAAATCGGGATCTTTGAGATCGTGAACTCGGTGTTCGTTTTAATTTGTTTGAGCGCATATCTTTACACGTAGAAGGGGCAACCCTTCTTTTTTAGTCGCTTGACGACGTGCTCGCGATGATGGCGACGCTTGCTGCTGCCGAGGCTGCTTGTTGCATCGCCAGCAAATGAGCGAACGTCCCGTTCAGTAGCAGGTCGCTCGCATCTTCGGTAATATGTTCCGCGGCGACGAGTTGGATGGCGACGTTTAGTCCGTGCGTGTTGAACCAGCGTTGCTGCTCTTTTTCAGCGTTCGTGATGTCGAGGATCGCTTGTTCGTCTTGGTCGTTCGGTGCCGAGACGATCGAGAGCAAGGCGAGCGACGGTAGCTGCTCACTCTTGACGGTAAGCTGTTGGTTTTGTAGGCGGGTGCGCCAGTCTAAGAAGCGAGCGACGGCGTCGTCTCGGTCCAACTTGCTGAACATGAGCAAATGCGACACGAGCTGCAGTTCGTTCGAGCGTGGTAAGTGGATTTTCAGCGCCTCGTAATACGATTCGATGCGCTCGTTCAGTTCAGTGTGGTCGTCGAACGCTTGCACGAGGACGAGTGCCGACAGCAGATCCTCTTCACTCGTGAGCCACGGATGCTGGCGTTTAAATGCTTGATAGAGGGCGCTTGCCTCATCGAGCCTGCGTTCCGGTTCGTCGACGTTGATCAACTGGCTCGCGAGGAACGGCCGCAGCGCGCTGAATCGGAAATGTTTTCGGTCGAGCAGCGTGTCGAGACGAAGTGCTTCGTCAATCGCGGGGCCGACGTCTTCATACTTGGCGTCGAGAAACGATAACCAGACGAGGTTGTTGCTACCGCGAAATTTGGAGAACAAGCCGGTTTTCTGTTTGACGGCCGCCTGCGCCTGTTCAAACCGAACTGGGTCGAACGGGGTGTCATGGATGGCGTAGTTGACGGCCATCAATCGTCGGAAGTCGTCAGTGAGTGCCCATTTGGTCGCCGTTTTGATGGCTTCGAGCGAATCGAGGTAACGAATATAACGCGTCATCATTAGCATTTCCTCCTTTTTCTATTCGTACGGAAAAATCGGGCTAAACGTTTCATAAAAGTGATATCGTTTCTGTTCTTAAATTAGGACGGCGTTTAATTAGTAAACAAAAGGGAATCGAAATATGTCCGAAAACTTTGTTATTAATTTGGAGGTGCCGAAACATGGAAGGTAGTCCGTATGCATACGCGTTCCGTAACCTTGGTTCGGGGTTTCTATTCGGGTTGGGCCTGATTGCATTTGTGGATGAGACGGTATTTCATCAATTGTTGGCGTGGCATCATTTCTACGATAAATCGACGTCTGCCGTCGGCTTATTCTCAGACGGGTTATTTCATGCGTTCAGTTGGTTTGCGACCGTAGCTTCCTTGTTCCTCCTGGCAGACCTACGGAGAAGAAAGTCATTTTGGATGAAGCGATGGATCAGTGGCGTCCTGATTGGCGTTGGTTTTTTTCAACTCTACGATGGGATTATTCATCACAAACTACTGAAAATTCATCAGATTCGTTATGGCGTTGAGATTCTTCCATATGACCTCGTTTGGAATGTTACGGCCCTTGTCATCCTCATAGGTGGTTTAGTGCTCTTTAACCAAACGCAGAAACGGAAGCTACTTGTAAAAGAAGGAGGATAAATGAGGATGCATTCCCATGTCCAGACGATAAGTGGCGGTTATGAGGCGGCGGTCGTGATTTTGTTGTTTATGGCTCTCCTTGCTTATTCGTTCGCCGGAATTTTTACGAGTCGCGCTTATAAACCGTGGCCGCTATATCGCTACGGTTTATGGATGATAGGTATTGTTTGTGTAGGCCTTACTTTGGTTGGACCGTTAGCGACTTTTGCCCACACCAATTTTGTCGGGCATATGATTAGTCATCTGTTTCTAGGTATGTTGGCGCCATTGTGTCTCGCCTTGTCCGCCCCGATGACGTTACTGTTGCGGACGCTTGATGTACACGTCGCGAGAAGAGTGACACGCGTATTAAAAAGTCGGCCGCTCCAATTCTTCACGAATCCGGTCACGGCTTCCGTTCTCAACATTGGAGGACTATATCTGCTCTACATGACGAATTTGTATTCACTGATGCATCAATCAATTCTTTTATATGTGTTAATTCATCTGCATGTGTTTTTAGCAGGGTATTTGTTTACCATTTCTTTGATTTATGTGGACGTCACGTCACATCGATACAGCTACATATACCGATCACTTGTATTGATTGCAGCGTTGGCCGGACATAAGATATTGGCAAAAATAATTTATGTGAGCCCACCAAATGGGGTGCCAACAGGAGAGGCAGAGGTAGGAGCCATGTGGATGTATTACGGTGGGGATTTGGTTGATCTTCTATTAATCATCATTCTTTGTTACCAGTGGTATATTGCAACTTCTCCCCGTGCCCTAGCTACGAGAGATAACGTATGAGTACACAAGAAAAGACGATCGTCCCGATGCGTTCGGGATGATCGTCTTTTCTGTCTGGCGGTCTACAATTATTGAACTTGCGTGTACAGTTTTTGCATGTACTCGTTCACTTCGTCGGCTGCTTGGAACATCATGAACGAATGTTGCAAGATGATTTCCGGTGAGAAGCCGAGATCGAGGTCGAGCGTTGAAGCGAGCGTGACGTCACGGTCGCTGTCGAGCACGCAACGGAAGTACTTGAACTCTTGGTTGAACTCGTTCAATGCGTTGAGGATCGGTAGGTCTTCGACGTAGTCCGGCACGTGCGTCACTGTCGCGGCGTATAGCTCGGCGTCAGTCGTCTTTTTGTTGAAGGCGATAATCATAACGGGCTGGGCCCCAGATTTAGTCGTTTCACGCGTTAAAAACGTGACGTGCGTTTCAGTCTCGCTCTCTTTGAACGTCATGTTGCGTTCTGCGACGAGCGCTTTGAATGATTCTACTTTTTCTTCAAAGTTCACAAAGAAATCCCCCTTAAAAGTCGTTACTCTAACTTTCTCCCATTTGAGAGGGGAAAGCAAGGAGAACTAGCGTTTCATCAACATTTTGATGGCTTCTTCGACCGTTTCTGACGTATCTTCGCCATCTTGTTGCGCCGTGATAATGCACTGCTCCAAGTTCTTGGCGACGATGATCGTCGAGGCGCGGTCAAGTGCCGATCGAGCCGCGCTCAGTTGTGTCACGACGTCGCGACACTCCTTGCCTTCTTCCATCATGCGGATGATGGCCCGGATCTGGCCTTCGACCCGTTTCATCCGGTTCAACACTTTCGTGTCGTATTGATACTGTTCCATAAGTTTCACCTCTATATTCAAATCGTTCAGTAACCCAACTAGTATTGTGTAGTCTCATCTTAATACGTGGGGGAGTATGTGTCGAGCAACAACGTTTAAGCCGGAAAAAATCGACTGTTTGCCGATTCGTCAAACTTTTCCCTTGCAATCACATACCACAGGGGGTATATTAATGACGTGGAAGCGAATTGTTCAATGAATCACAAAGTTTATCGGACGCCCGCTACCAAGCTGATCATGAATACGTGAAATGACTATAGATAAAAAGGATGGGTAAACAAAGATGAAAGCATCGGCTTTAAAACGTCAAATGGACTTTGAAGTCCCTGTAAACATCGTCGACGTGCGCGAACGCGACGAGTTTCAAGAAGCACACATCGCGGGGGCGGCGAATTACCCGCTCTCTGAAATAACGGAGTGGATTGATACGCTCGACACAGACCAAGAGTACATCGTGCTTTGTCGTTCGGGCGCTCGCAGCACGCAAGCTACTTGGCAAATGGAAGCAAAAGGTTATAAAGTGGTCAATATAGAAGACGGCTTGATGAGCTGGCCTGGTGAAGTCGTCAAAGGAGGAAACGAGCAATGAGTAAAAAAATCGTAATTGTCGGTGGGGTAGCAGGTGGTGCTTCGGCAGCCGCACGTCTCCGTCGCTTAAATGAAGAAAATCAAATCGTCATGTTCGACCGTGGCGAATATATCTCATTTGCCAACTGTGGTCTCCCATACTACATCGGTGACGTGATTCAAGACCGTCAAAAATTGCTCGTCCAAACAGTTGAGGGCATGAACAAACGGTTCCAACTCGATATCCGCAACTTGACGGAAGTGATGAAAATCAACCGCGCTGAGAAGACGGTGACGGTGAAACACGTCCAAACGGGTGAAACGTACGATGAGTCATACGACGTCCTCGTCTTGTCGCCTGGAGCGAAACCGATTCGTCCGAACATTCCTGGAATCGAGGAAGCAGAAGATATCTTCACGCTCCGAAATATTCCGGATACAGATAAAATCCGCAGCTACGTCGATGACAAGGCACCGAAACACGCGACGGTCATCGGAGGCGGCTTCATCGGAATCGAGATGGCTGAAAACTTACGTGAACGCGGCGTTGACGTGACGCTCGTCGAAATGGCGGATCAAGTCATGACACCGCTCGACCGTGAGATGGTCGCACCAATCCATGAACATATGCGTCTCCATGGCGTGGACCTCCAATTGTCAGACGGCGTGTCGTCGTTCTCTGATCAAGGGAAGAAGATTCATTTGACGAGCGGCCGTGTCATTGAAACGGACATGGTTGTCATGTCGATCGGGGTCATTCCTGAATCGACGATCGCCCGAGAAGCCGGTCTTGAGACAGGGACACGTGGCGCTATCCGTGTCAACGAGAAGATGCTCACGTCGGATCCGAACATCTATGCGATCGGGGACGCGGTCGAAGTGCTCGACTATATCTTCAAAGAGCCAACGGTCGTTCCGCTCGCATGGCCAGCCAACCGTCAAGGACGCCTCGTTGCCGACATCATTAACGGCCGCGACGTGAAGTACAACGGGACGATGGGTACCGGGATCGCAAAAGTGTTCGACATGACTGTCGCTTCGACAGGATGGAACGAGAAACGTTTGAAAGCGGCCGGCAAAGAGTTTGAAGCCGTCCACGTGCACCCAGGTTCACACGCAGGCTACTACCCAGGATCGACTCCGGTTTCACTCAAACTGTTGTTCCATCCGACAACGGGTGAAATCTACGGTGCTCAAGGTGTCGGGATGAACGGTGTCGATAAACGGATCGACGTCATCGCGACAGCAATCAAAGGTGGTTTGACGGTCCTCGACCTGCCAGACCTCGAACTTAGCTACGCACCGCCGTTCAGCTCGGCGAAAGATCCGGTCAACATGATCGGTTACGTCGCCTCGAACGTCATCCTCGGTGACAACGAAGTCGTGCATTGGGACGAGATTGACGCATTGGTCGAGAACGGTGCGACACTCCTTGACGTCCGTGACGAGTCTGAGCATGAGCTCGGGAAAATTCCTGGGTCGATCAACATCCCGCTCAACTCGCTCCGTGACAACTTGGACAGCTATAGTAAAGACGAGACGATCTACGTGACGTGTCAAGTCGGCCTTCGTGGCTACCTGGCTTCACGCATCTTGCGCCAAAATGGCTTTAAAGTGAAAAACTTGAGCGGTGGCTACAAGACGTGGTCACAAGTACGACGTGATTTTGACGCGCTCGAGACAGTTAAAACGGCAGATGAGACTGCTGCGACAGCAACGAAGGAGGCACCACCCGCAATGACGAATGAACCAGTCGGAGAACCGATTTTCCTTGATACATGTGGTCTTCAATGCCCGGGCCCGATTTTAGAAGTAAATAAAAAAGTGGCAGAGCTCGGCGAAGGCGAGACGCTCCGCGTCCTCGCAAGCGATCCTGGTTTCTTCGCAGACATCGAAGCATGGGCGAAAAAGACGGGTAATAAACTCGTCTCGAAACAGTTCGTGAACGGTCGCGTCGAAGCGATCCTTCAAAAAGGCAACGGCCCTGCGGCCGCTCAAGCAGGAGCACCAGCCGGCGACGGCGCTTCGATGGTCGTCTTCAGCGGAGACCTCGACCGTGCCCTCGCCTCGTTCATCATCGCTCAAGGCGCAGCGGCAATGGGCAAAGAAGTGACGATGTTCTTCACATTCTGGGGATTGAACGTCATTCGTAAACCAGACGCACCTGACGTGAAGAAGCAAGGTCTCGAGAAGATGTTCGGCATGATGATGCCTTCGCATGCTGGAGAACTTCCGCTCTCGAACATGAACTTCGGTGGGGTTGGCCAGAAAATGATGAAGAAAGTGATGAGCGACAAGAACGTGCCATCACTTGACCAAATGATTAAATCGGCACAAGAAGCAGGCGTCAAGATGGTCGCTTGTACGATGTCGATGGATGTCATGGGAATCAAAGAAGAAGAGTTGATCGACGGCATCAATCTCGGCGGTGTGGCAGCATACCTCGGGGCAGCTGAAGGCGGCAACTTGAACCTGTTCATCTAAGTGAATTAAATAATCAGAGCGACTGGCCATGTGCCGGTCGCTTTTTCTATTGTTTGGGTGTGAAACTTGAAAATTGCTGAAAAAGATTGCATTCTCCGCACACTTTTCCTATAATTCTAATCATGTTAAGAAAGTTGACATAACTTTTACTTATAACTAAACATACATTTTGGAGGATTGAAGATGGAGAATATGATCGAAAAGTTTGTTGGGCAAGCGAACGACCTGCTCTGGTCGTCGGTGCTCATCGTCGTTCTTGTCGCGTTAGGCCTTTACTTCACGATTCGCATGGGGTTCGTTCAGTTCCGTATGCTTCCTGAAATGTTCCGCCTCTTGTTCAAAGACGGCATGAAGCGTGAAAAAGGACAAGTGTCTTCGTTCCAAGCGTTCGCCATCGGGACGGCAGCACGTGTCGGAACAGGCAACATCGCCGGTGTCGCGACAGCGATCGCGCTCGGTGGTCCGGGAGCTGTCTTCTGGATGTGGATCATCGCTTTAGTCGGTTCCGCCTCGGCGTTCGTCGAGAGCACGCTCGCACAGGTCTATAAAATTCGAGATGGCCGTACATGGCGCGGGGGACCGGCTTACTACATGGAACGTGCCCTCGGGCAACGGTGGCTCGGCATCTTGTTCGCCATCCTCATCACGTTCTCGTTCGGTTTTGCTTTTAACTCGGTCCAATCGAACACAATTTCGCTTTCGATGAGCAACCAGTTCGGGGTCAGCCCGACAACGGTCGGTCTCGTGTTGGCTGCCATCACAGCAATTGTCATCTTCGGCGGCATCCAGTCGATTGCGATGTTATCAAGTATCATCGTTCCAATCATGGCCGGCGGTTACATCCTGCTCGCTTTATGGATCATGATTTCAAACGCTTCGCTATTGCCGAGCGTGTTCGGTCTCATCTTCTCTGAAGGTGTGCTCGGTCTCGAGCAACTGTTCGGCGGGGCAATCGGGGCGATGGTCCTTCAAGGGATCCGTCGCGGTCTGTTCTCGAACGAAGCGGGTATGGGGTCGGCTCCGAACGCGGCAGCGACTGCTGAAGTATCACACCCGGTCAAACAAGGCTTGATCCAATCGTTCAGCGTCTTCGTCGACACGCTTCTCATCTGTACGTCGACAGCGATGATCATCTTGTTGTCAGGCGTGGCTGGTTCGGAAGCGTTCGCAGGTGTCGAATTGACACAAGCGGCACTCACGGCTGAGATTGGTCCGATGGCGACATCGTTCCTGACGATTGCGATTTTCTTGTTCGCGTTCAGCTCGATCCTAGGAAACTACTACTATGGTGAGACGAACATTCAGTTCATCTCGAATAAAAAGATTTATGTCACGCTCTACCGCATCGGTGTCGTCGGGATGGTCCTCTTCGGAGCGATCCGTTCGGCCGGTCTCGTCTGGTCGATCGCCGACGTGTTCATGGGACTCATGGCGCTCGTCAACTTGTATGCGATTTTCCGTCTTGCGAAAGTCGCGCGGCTCGTGCTCGACGATTATTTGGAGCAACGCCGTCAAGGAGACGATCCGGTATTTTATGCCGACTCGATCGAAGACCTGCCTGGTCGTGAATATTTAGAGGCTTGGGATAACGAGGAAGAAGAAGTCAAAACGGGTACGTTCCGTTCATAAGCAACAAACCGTCTACGAATATACGGAGGGCACTGAAAAACCTCCGCTCTATCCGAGCGTGAACAGAAAAAAGGGCGATTGGACCGACTCAAGTCGGGACAATCGCTCTTTTTCCTTGCCCTTATCCTGTTTTTTCTTTTGAGAGGGTGATG
>NZ_SJVC01000004.1:0-211133 GCF_004337165.1 Exiguobacterium sp. SH0S1
CGACTTGCATGTATTAGGCACGCCGCCAGCGTTCGTCCTGAGCCAGGATCAAACTCTCCAAAGAATTTGATATAGCTCTTGAAAATGACGAAGCTTGCGCTTCAATCAAAACTTGTAAAACTTTTTTTGCCTCATCGTTCAGTTTTCAAAGTTCGTCTGTCGCGCTTGGCGACTCAATTAATTTATCACGTTTCCTGATTAAAAGTCAACAACTTTTTTCACAAATTGTTTTTCTGGAATAATCATTTGCTGTGACAACGTTTATAACTATAATGCCTATTTACCACCGCGTCAACAAAAAATAACAAGAAAATAAAAAAAGATTGGATCTCTGTATTTAGAGACCCAATCCCAATCAATTTGTAGCCAGTGGCACGTATCCTGTCTTTTCAACAAGTGACTGTCCTTCTTCAGACGTCAGCCATTCGATGAACGGCTTATATTGCTCGTATTTGTCGGTCGTCGTGACCGCATAAAACTCGGATGTGATCGGGTACGTCCCGTCCCCGATTGTCTCGACCGTAGGCGCGACATCATCGACCCGTAACAATTTAATCGCATGTTCATCTACCATCTCCGTTGCATAAAAGCGGAACGAGAATCCGATGGCATTTTTATGGTTTTGATAGGAAGCCGTCTGTTCGATGATGCCACCCATTCCTTCCGGGACATCCTCGACCGGTTCGTCCATAAGCTTTTTGTCCCCCATCAAACGCTGCAAAGCCGTTTGGCTCCCGCTGTCTTCTGGCCGTTGGAACGCTCGAATCGAATCTTTTTTACCACCGACCTCATCCCAACTCGTAATGTCCCCTGCATAGATGTTTTGAATTTGTTCCAATTCGAGCGAGTCGACCGGATTGTCTTCATGTACAAAAAAGACGAACGCCTCACGGCCGATCGGTGTCATCTGAAACTCTACTCCTTGTCGCTCAGCTACTGCCAACTGTTGATCGGACGGTCCGGCTACAAAGATGATATCCGTTTCCCCTTCAACCAATCGCTCATACGCTGTACCTGTCGTCGTCGAGACGACCGAGCTGACTTCAGGGCTATCGGGGTTATAATCCGCTTCAGGATAAACCGCCTCGACGAATGCAGCATACATCGGATACAGCGCCGTCGCGCCGTCTAGTCGGGGAATGTTTGTTCCAATCTCAAATGTTGAAGGCTTATCGAGTTCAGCCAAATCAGACTTAGGCTTGAACGGTTGATAGTCACGCAACGAGACGCCACGTTCTTCAATCCGTAATCCCGCCGTATACACGTAATATCCTTTCACGGAACTAAAGAAAACAATCCCGACAACCGTTCCAATTAAAGCGATACGTTTGAGTTGTCCTTTCGATAACGACGAAAAGTCATATAGCGCCATAATAACAATCAAGAGAACGACCACGTACCAAATCGTCCAAATGATCGGCCGCTCACTTCCGAGAGGATCGCCCATCGCAAACAATCCTGTCACAATTGATAAGAATCCAGCCGCAACTATAATAAACACACTGCCAAACAAAAATTTAGTAACCTTCATTCGATTCAGTTTCCCCATTCTCTTCTATACTAGTTAAGCAATTTCATAAGCGACCGCTTCGACGCCTACTCCTTTTGTCGGACGTGTCACTGCCCGGACGTAACCTTTCCGGACTAAGAAGCCGACGATGCTGCCGAGGTCGACTTTTAACTCTTGTAAGTTCGGGTGCTCCATCAACTCCGAGAACGACCATGGTTCGTCACGTTGTTGCATCGCCTGCAAAAGTAACAACGTACCCGGCAAGACTTTAGATTGGATTAAATGCTCCATGCCGATGATGACCAGGTGAATACGTTGTTCGAGTGATTCGTGCCCGTTCACGAGTTCGTCGTGAAGCTTATACACTTCTAGGTCGAGTTTACGGACTTGCTTCCATAATACAATCTCCGGGTGGATTCCTGCCTCCAGGATGGAGAGCCGCGCCAAATGCGTGAGCGCATGGTGGATTTGGGTGAACGCATCTTGATGCTCTTCCTGTAAGAACAGTCCGCGCCCATCTTCGAAACGTCTAAGCAGCTTGGCGAACGCGAGCGAGAGTTGCAGTCGTTGTTCCTCGTTCGAGAAATTGCGCAACCGTTGCCTGAGCTCGAGCAAAAACTCATTTCGTTCGAACAGCACCATGCCGTCTTCGATCCAATGGATGGCACGCCGGTTCTCGTTCATTAGAATCCAACGATCCATCATCGAATCACTGACTATATGAAGAACGATTTTTTCTTGTCCGACTTGATAGTGTTTCACTGTCCAAAATGGTTCTTCCTTCGCTTCAATCACAATCAACAATCGATCCGATTGATCTGTTAATGGATCGCGCGGCCGTTTCTTCTTCACTTCAATGATGCCAAGCGTTGTTTTCAAGGCTGCATATTCTGAATAAATTGTTCGAGTCGCATATTCCATCGTCACCTTGATACCTTCTTTCTAATTAGTAAACGTCAATCGGTTCACACGATTATCTAATCTGATACAAAAATGATTCGCCTTCTTTTAAAATTCTCCTGCCACCGATTGTACGAACTTCTCAGCTTCGAGCAGATGAGCTATAGTAAAGACAGACATGGAGGGATTATGTATGAAAAAACGGGGGAATAAAATCAACCGCGCCAGAAACCTGGCTTTGCTGCTCGTGTTCGCTGGGATTGGGGTCATGTATCTCGGACTACTTGCCAAAAGCATCGCGTGGCTGATGATTATTTTCATGTTGCTCGGTTTCGTGATGGTACTGTCGAGCTCGGCGCTTTACTTCATCGTCGGCATGGCGTCGACGAAAGCAATCATCGTCACTTGTCCGAACTGTGAGAAAGAGACAAAGATGCTCGGACGTGTCGATCTATGTATGCATTGCGATGAACCGTTGACGATCGATCAATCGCTCGAAGGCAAAGACTTCGATGAGAAGTATAACAAACGTCAATCACACCAGAACGACTAAAAAAACATCCTCAGCCTGAGGATGTTTTTAATGTTTATGCGCTTGTTCAGTTTGGCAAGCCGGGCACGTCCCGTATACTTCGAGGCGGTGGCGATCCACTTTGAAACCTGTCAATTGAGAAGCGACGGCTTCAATCTCGTCAAGGACAGGATAGTTAAAGTCGACGACTTTCCCGCACGCATCACAGATAATGTGATAGTGACGTGATGTCACAAAATCGAAACGGCTCGAAGCGTCACCATAATTCATCTCTTGAACAAGTCCGATATCTTTAAAGACACGTAAGTTGTTATAGACGGTGGCGACACTCATGTTCGGGAATCTACCCGAAAGTGCCTTATAAATGTCATCCGCTGTCGGGTGACTGTGCTCCGTGACGAGGTACTCCAAAATCGCCTGTCGCTGAGGCGTCATTCTGACTCCATGTTCTCGGAGCGACTGAACAGCATGGTCAAGCATTTCGCTTCCCACGTCAATCCCTCATTTCTTCTATTAGAATTTATGCGAAGTGTCTGTTTAGAATTAACCTATTTCTTACATAGTAATCTTTATAAATAGTGTACTGATTTCTAAACCCTTCGTCAAACGTTGAGCTTATGCGGTTGACGGCTGTGATACAATAATTGCGAATTTGTAAAAGGAGGCAATACATATGACAACATCATCAAATCGTAAAATTTCAGACGTTCTATATGAAGACGCATTGACGCATATCGTCGGGGGTGTCAACAGTCCCTCACGTTCGTTCAAAGCGGTCGGCGGCGGTGCCCCGGTTTATATGGAGCGCGGCGAAGGTGCTTATTTTTATGATGTGGACGGCAACCGCTATATCGATTACTTGGCCGCATATGGACCAATCGTTACCGGCCATGCCCATCCCCATATCCACAACGCCCTCATCGAAGCGTCCTCAAAAGGGCTTCTTTACGGGACGCCTCACGCGCTTGAGGTCGAATTCGCCAAAAAACTAAAAGCAGCGATCCCATCGATGGACAAAGTCCGCTTCACCAATTCCGGGACCGAGGCCGTCATGACGACGATCCGCGTCGCCCGTGCCTATACCGGACGCGAACTCGTCGTCAAGTTCAGCGGCTGCTACCATGGCCATTCCGACTTGATGCTGATTGCGGCGGGAAGCGGACCGGCGACGCTCGGCTCACCCGACTCAGCCGGTGTGACCCGCGCCACGGCGAAAGAAGTTATCACCGTCCCGTTCAACGACGTCGAGTCGTACCGGGCGATGATGAACGAATGGGGCGATCAAGTCGCTTGCGTTCTCGTCGAACCGATCGTCGGAAACTTCGGGATCGTTGAGCCAAAACCCGGCTTCTTGCAAGCCATCAACGAGATCACCCATGAACACGGCGCGCTCGTCATTTACGACGAAGTCATCACAGCGTTCCGGTTCACGTACGGAAGTGCCCAACAAGTGTACAACATCGAGCCAGACATGACGGCGCTCGGTAAAATCATCGGTGGTGGACTTCCAATCGGAGCATACGGCGGGAAAGCAGAAATCATGGAGACGGTCGCACCGCTCGGACCCGCTTACCAAGCCGGGACGATGGCCGGAAACCCCGCCTCGATGGCGACCGGACTCGCTTGCCTCGAAGTGCTCGAGCAACCGGGCGTCTATGAAACATTAGATTCGTTAGGCGCACGTCTCGAAACAGGGATCCGTGAAGCCGCGAAAACTCACGGCGTCACGATCACGCTTAACCGCCTAAAAGGCGCGCTCACCGTCTACTTCACGGACGAGATCGTCACGGACTACGAAGGAGCCGAGAAGTCGGACGGCGAAGTATTCGGCCGCTTCTTCAAATTGATGCTTGAGAACGGTGTCAACTTGGCCCCTTCTAAATATGAGGCGTGGTTCTTGACGACGGAACATACGGAACAAGATATCGATGAGACGATTGTCGCAGTAAATCGCGCGTTCGCACAGCTATAAAACAAGGAGATGCCGCGGCATCTCCTTTTATGTTCATACGGACGGACGAATCCACAATTGATCATATCGCGGGTGACCGAACACATCGAGCGGCACATCTCCAAAGAAACTCGGAAAGCGGCGCTCACGAGCGACATGATACAGCGGGATGACGAGGGCCTCCTCAGTCAAATAGCGTTCGACTTCGCGATGCAGCATCGACCAAGCGCTCATGTCGGTTTGTTGATAGCGGTCCATCATCGCCCGGAGTTTTTCTTCATTCGCGAGCAATTTGCCGACAAGCGACAGTTCACTCGTCAAAAAGGCTAGGAACGCCAAATCAAGATCTTCACTCATCATCTCTCCGCATAAAATCAAATCGGCACGGCAAAGCGTCTCATCTTGTAACAAAGACCCAATCGTATACGTCTCAGTCTCGACGGTAAACCCGGCCGTCCGTAACTGTGTAGCCACGAGCGCCGCATCTTGCGCCGCCACTTCAAACGGCAAGTGCAACAGCCTGAGCGGACGCTGACAGATTGTCCCCTCCCCGTGCACGTGAACGGGACGACTCATCTCCGGAAAAAATCCATGCGCCACTTGGTGACGCTCTCCTCCCATCTCCACGAACGCCTCTTTTTGAATCGCTCGTTGAATCGCACGACGCGCCGACGCATCGTCCTTCAACCAGGACTGCCTCATGTTGAACACGAGATAGCGTGCTCCCGCCTCGGCGATCCACTTCACGAGGCTATGGTCGTCACGGGTGCTCCATTTCCCATAATCCGTTTCGGAAAACGTGACGAATTCAACCACATCCAAAGACGGTCTCGGCCGGAGCCCACGCTCGAACGCTCTTAAACGTACGACTTCCTCCGACGCCTGCTCCAGCTTGAACGGTCCCGTCCCCACGACCCCTTCGGCCCCTTGATACGTTATCGAGGCCGGGGTTTGGGCGAGAAGTCGTTCAATATAGGCCAGGTGTGCTTTCGTATGTAAATCAATGACGTACGGCGCCGGGGACTCGACTCGTTCGATCGGTGCGAACAACCATACTTGTTTGCCATGATCCAATAACCGATTCAACGAATAGACGACGTCCTTGGCCGAAAGCGTCACCCCGTTATGAAACGTTACCCCTTTGCGGATATAGCAACGAAATCCGAACGGTGTTTCCTCTATATAATGTGCGAGCGAGGACTGGACAGTCGTCCCGTCCCATTCGAACAGGCGGTCGAAGACGTGCCGTGACAAAGACGCCTCCATCGCGATGTGGATATCGAGCGGATCGAGCGATTCGAGCGCCCTCGTCCGCGGAAAAATGAACCGGTCTTCTTCAGTCTGCTCAAAGCCAAAACGGCTCCAAATAAGTGCTTGAATCACTTCTCGCAAGGCGGGTGGCCAGTCCCATTCCAACCACTTGGCCGCATCGGCCATCGAGGCCTGAACGAAAGACTCATCAATCCAAGCTCTCAGGGTCCGGTCAAACTCCGGCTGAAAGCGGAGCACCGATTCATGGCCTCGTCCTTTCCCCGGCCGATACTCCACCCACCCGAACGTTTCCCACATCTTCATATCCCGTTTCACTTGTTTCTCGCTATAGCCGACCGTATCGACCGCTTCCCGTAGTGTCAGTTCCACTTTGTTCTGTTCCAACGCACGACGATAAATCGCCACCAGCTTCGCATTCATGTCGTTCCCCCTAAAAGTGGACATCCAAAAATCATTTGTCTCTTTTTACCAAGTGTAGTCCACGATTAGACTAGTAACAAGGAGGTGCTCGCATGAAATTCAAAGATTTCCCTTTAAACGTTCGACTCCGGCTCGTCTGCGGCTTTTTCATCCGCATCGTCGGCTCGGCTATCTTTCCATTCATGGCTTTATATTTTTCCGAAGAACTCGGCAAAATCGCTGCCGGAATTATCATGACGTCGTTTGTTGTCGTCGGCTACGTCACCGGCTTGTTTGGCGGGTACTTTTCAGACCGCTTCAACCGCAAGCACGTGCTTCAAATCGGTCAGATCGTCCAAATCCTTTGTTTTCTGGGGATGACGGTCGCCATTCATCCGTCAAATAACTGGGCGTTTGCCGTCGCCGTGCTTTACTTTGGTCACGCCGTCGCGAACGGTTTGAACTACCCGGCTCTCGAAGCCATCGTCATCGATTCGATGGAAGAGTCGAACCGTAAAGCGATTTACGTATATGACTACTGGCTCGTCAATTTGGCGATTGCTGGGGGCGTCATGCTCGGAGGTGCTTTTTATCGAGACTATCGTTTCGGACTATTCGTCGGAATGACGCTCGTGTTGACGATCACGACGCTCGTCTTGCAACGTTTTCTCGTTGATAGCTATAAAGGAAACCGTTCGACGTCTGCTAACCCGCTCGTCGGCGTGTATCAAAACTATCGAATCGCACTCAGTGACCGTCGTTGGATGCTGTTCGTCCTCGGTAGCATGCTCGTCTTCTCGACCGAGTTCCATATGGCAAACTATATCGGTGTCCATTTGGCCGAATCGTTCACAGAACGGTCGATCGTCGGCGTCCCGTTCGACGGCGTCCGCATGATGGCGTTCATGCAGCTTGAAAACACGTTGCTCGTCGTCGCCATCACGTTCGCGGTCACCGCTTTTGTGAAACGCTACCGGGAAAAGTATATCTTCTTCATCGGCTTATCCTTATACGTGACGGCCTATGCCGCGATTACGTCAATGAACTCGTTCATCACGCTTGCCATCCTCGCCATCGTCTTCACCATTGGTGAGTTGCTCTATTCGCCGATTCGACAAGTGAAACAAATCGACTTGATCGACCCGACTCGACGGGCCTCATACCTCGCCTTCGGAGGCTTGACGTTCCACGGGGCGAAACTTGTCGCCGCAGCCGGCATCGTCGTCGGCGCGTTCATCGGGCCGGTATTCATGAGCGGCTACATGTTCTTATTTGGCGCCCTTGGAGGTTACCTCTATTACATCTCGCTCTACAAGATGGAGCCTGCCCGTCAGCTCGCCGCTTGACGTTTGAGCATTCGTTCGAACGGATAAAGTCAGGAGAGAAGGAGGCGCTCCCTATGCCAGCCATTGTGTTATTTGACGGAGACTGCAACTTTTGTGACGCCAGTGTGCAGTTCATCTTAAATCGTGATTCAACAGGAAACTTCCATTTCGCCTCACTCCAAGGCGAGGCCGGACAAGCAATCCGAAAACGTCATCGTATCCCGGATACGGTCGATAGCATCGTTTTGATCAAAGACGGCGTCCCTTATTTGAAATCGGACGCGGCGACCCGAATCGCCGAGGGGTTGGACGGGAACTGGCGGATGCTTCGCTTCATCCGACTCGTCCCTAAACCGCTTCGTGATTTTGGTTACGACATCATCGCGAACAACCGCTATCGCTGGTTCGGTCAAAAAGAGACGTGCAAACTACCGACCCCAGAAGAACGGAGTCGCTTTATCGACCAAACACCAAACCAGCCGACTCATCAATGAGCCGGCTGGTTTTTTAGTCCATGCATGTCAAGTACGTCCAGTGGCACTCCGGCATCGGATTGCCCATAAAGCTGACCCCAAGGTCGTCCGCCCGGTGGATCGTCATCCACGGTGCATCGCCGACTTGGACGTAGACTTCATGATGCGGCGACTGGGTGTGACTTCCGGACAGTTTGAACGTCGCACTGTTTTTAAGTGCCGTGACGATGGTGTATTTAATATCAGGCGCAACGACGAGCGGATTGCCTACCGAATGTTGCAAACGAAATGCAGCTTTCCCCCGCTCGATGTCGACATCTTCTACATACACGCGGTCGACCGAAGCGACGTCTTCGCCCGTCAATCGATGATGCTTCGTATACCCGCGGGTAACGTTCGCATCTTTTTTTAACGAGATAATCGGAATATCGGTCAACCCCTCGACTTTCACTTCCGTCCGGGTCCGGTATTCGGTCGCATGGACGTTATAAGGACGTCCGTCCCCTTCAAAATACGGGTGCGGTGACATCAGGTTCGGGTTTTTAATCATCGGCGGACGAATGAACGTCTGGACACGCAGGTTAATGCCGTCGACCGTGGCCACGTCCGGACGTGTCGGACTGACGAGGAAATACATCGTGTAGAGCTCCTTGTCACGTCTCGTATCCGACTTCATCTCTTTCGCGATCGACATCACTTTTCCGACCATATGCACGATACGGGTCCCCGGTTTATCATCTCGCTTGACCGGACGCAAAGCCCGAACTTCATAGAGCGTCGGTTGTTCGAGCGGTGTCTCGTCGATGTATCCGCTCCCGACGATTTCCGCGATACGGCGTCCCTCACGATATACCGCATACGTGTCGACGTCCGCGATCGGGTCCCACTGTAAATACGTTCCGCTCGGCGCCACGACCGCCGACGTCAGATGACGATTCCAATACAAGTCGTCGTTTGGATTAACGGCCGCAGTATACAGTTTTGCCACTTCGCCAAACTCGTCCGAGATGCGGTAAGCGACTTGCTCCCCGACGCTCGTCTCCCGGTCGACATAATGCTGATCCGTCCCCTCATACACGTACTTCCCGTTCCGTGTGACGCGCACTTTCCCATCAAACGACCACGTTAACTCTAACCCGTCGTTGAGCGGACGGACATTGATCAATCCTTCCCCATTCATCATCGTGTCATCCCCCTTTTGGCATGTCGTTTCTTCATTCCCGTCTACTAGATACGGAAAACAAAAAAAGACTTCGAGTTGAACTCGAAGCCTCACTCCACGACAGCTAAGTCTTGGATCATATACAAATCATAGTACGCGCCACGGCGACGCATCAATTCTTCATGCGTTCCCGCTTCCATGATTCGACCGTTGTCGACGACGACAATTTTATCGGCGTCGGTGATCGTTGATAGGCGGTGGGCGACGATGAGCGTCGTCCGTCCTTTCGTCAATCTTGCGAGCGAATCTTGGATCATCGACTCACTCTCGAGGTCGAGCGCACTCGTCGCCTCATCGAGAATGATGATCGGCGGATGTTTGAGGAAGACGCGGGCGATGGCAAGACGTTGCTTCTGCCCCCCCGACAGCTTCACGCCTTTTTCGCCGACCGGCGTGTTGTAACCGTCCTCCAAGTTCATGATGAACTCGTGGGCGTTGGCCGCTTTCGCAGCGGCGATGACGGCATCGTCCGTCGCTTCCGGATTCCCCATCCGGATGTTCATGGCGACCGACTCACTGAAGAGAACCGAATCTTGCATGACCATGCCGATTTGGTCGCGAAGGGCCCGGAGTTTAAAGTCACGGACGTCGACGCCGTCGATTTTGATACTGCCGTCCGTCACGTCGTAAAAACGCGGAATCAAACTGACGAGCGTCGATTTCCCACCGCCGGACATGCCGACGAAAGCGACTCGTTCCCCGGACCGGATGTGCAGGCTGACGTCATGCAAAGCACGCGTCCCTTCTTTCTCATAGGCAAAGCCGACACCGTCGAGTTCGATATCCCCGGCTGTCTGCACCGGCACGAACGCATCGCGTTTCTGTTCGATATCATACGGCTCATCGAGAAATTCAAAGACCCGGTCCATCGACGCGACCGACTGCGTGAGCGTCGTCGCTGAGTTGACGAGACGGCCGAGCGGTGCGTACAGGCGATCGATATAGGCGATGAAAGCGACGAGTGTCCCGAGCGAGACCTGTTCTTGTAACACGAGCCAAGAAGCCGACGTAAAGATTAAGATCGGCGCGATGTCCGTGATTGTCGACACGACGACGTACGTCTTCGCATTCCAACCTGTATGGCGAAGTGCGGCTTTCAAGAAGCCACCGTTCTGTTCTTCAAACGCCTTGTTCTCATACGGCTCGAGCGCGAAACTGCGGATGACAGCCATACCGTTGACACGTTCGGTCAAATGGCCTTGAAGATCAGCGAGTGCGGCCGAGCGTTCCCGGGTGAGGCGGCGCAAGCGTCCATAGAAGTAGCGGACGGCGATCGCATAAAACGGGAGCGGCAAGATAGCGATGAGCGTCAGTTGCGGGTCGATCGTATACATGATGGCGATCGCGATCAAAATCGTGACCATATCGAGCCAAATGTTCATGAGTCCCGTGATGACAAAGTCTTTCGTCTGCTCGACATCGTTAATGATACGCGAGATGATTTGCCCGGTCTTATTGTTCGAATAGTAACGAAGCGATAGCTTTTGCACGTGGTCGAACAATCGGTTCCGAACGTCGAACAAAATTCGTGTTGCGGCCCATTGCGCTAAATATTGCCGCAAATACTCGATCGGCGGCTTCAAGACGAGGAAGATGAAGAAGACGATGCTGAACAACCAAACGAGCTCAGTGTAATCCGTCGCCGGGTCCGGGTCCGTCAAATATTTATCGATCACATGTCTATAAAGTAGCGGCAATCCGAGCGGGATTGAGAATTTCAAAATCCCGACGAAAATCGTCAAAGCAATTTGTTTTTTATATGGTTTTACAAACTGTAAATAGCGTCTAACACTTCCCATAGAGCCCTCCTTCAAGAAAAAAAGCGGAGATGAGTACTCATCTCCGGTAACGTGCTTCGTATTCGCGATACCATTCATCGACGAATGTTGGGTTGAACGGCCCTTTCCGTCCTCGAATCCAGTTGATAAGTTCTTGAACGTTCTGTTTCAAGATTCGATCAATCGCTTTCGGATAATTCATTTCGCGACGATGCCGCTCATATTCATCCTCATCTAAAATCGTGTACGACATATCCGGGAACACTTTAATATCTAAATCGTAGTCAATGTACTTGATGGCTCGTTCTGCCCCATCGAACGTTGTCGGCGAACCTAGATTACAGTAGTAGTAAATCCCGTCTTCGCGAATCATACAGATGACATTAAACCAAAACTCAGATGAAAAGTAGCAAATTGCCGGCTCTCTTGTTCTCCATTGCCGGCCGTCTGATTCACTGACCATGATGCGGTCGTTGAACCCAATCATATCCGTTTTTGACGATTGAAGGACGAGCGTTTCTTCCCAAACGCGATGCAAAGTCCCGTTGTGCTTGTAGCTCTGTATCTCGATCTTGCTACCTGCTTTGGGAAATAAGCTCATAAGCTCCTCCTTTCCGCTATGATGCTGTACATTCTCATTTTTAATTATAGCGACTTTCAGAACCAATGAAAAAGGAAATCTCTTATTTTCACGAATTTAGTGCTTTTTGGAAGGCGACGGCTCGTCCTGCGAACATCGGGCGAAGAATAAACTGCTCGACAATCGCTTCGGGTAAGTAACTATCGAACGTCACTTCATCGACCATGACGGCCTTCCCATCGACTTCTTTCACACTGTGAACGTGACAAAAGCGTTTGAACGGGAACGGCAAAGTCACACCTTGGTCACAAAATGCGTGCCGCCCCGCTAACGTGATCGCACTGATCCACGGCAGCGTGACCGGTCCGACACCAACACGGAGATGGATTCGATTACCTTCTACGGACGCGCCATCTCCGACGAGCGTCACTTCTGGAAACGTCGTCAGTTCAGATAAAAGCGACGCGTCTTGCAACAATTCCCACAACGCCTCGACGGAAGTGTCGAACGGCGTTTCGACGTCAAACTGTCTCATTTCTATCCCCTACCAATCGTTCTAGTTTTTGTTGGGCAACCGACACGGTCAACACATCCCGCTCGTCCCCGGCGAGCCAAATCCACTCCTCGTCCGGCAACGTTTCGACCTCATATAAGTCGACGTACCAGATGATGTGTGAAAACACGTGTTTCACTTGTCCAATATAGGTTCCGTTTAACTGTTCCCCCGTTCCACGATCTGTAAGCGGGTATTGCCACATTCCCGCGAGCAGACCTGTATCGGGCCGCTGAACGTAGGCGATGCGACCGTCACGTTTACAGTAGAGGGCATCGAACATCTCGATCCGGGCCGCGCCTTTTTTCGTCTTGACCGGAAGTTCATCCTGGACGTGATGCGCATAGGCGTAACATTCGTCTTGGACTGGACAGAGCGAACACATCGGATTTTTCGGGGTACAGACGGTCGCACCGAGCTCCATGACAGCTTCATTAAAATCGGAGGCATGCTCCGGGTCCATCAGGCGCCGAATGACTTGATCAAAAATTTTCCGCGTCTTTGGTACGGCGATATCTTCATAGATGCCAAACTGGCGGGCCATGACGCGCATGACGTTCCCGTCGACGGCAGGCTCGGGCTGATTGTAGGCGATCGAGAGCACGGCTCCGGTCGTATACGGACCGACCCCTTTCAATTTTTCAAACAGTTCTTTTTCCTCCGGTACGACGCCGTCATACGCAGAGACGACTTCTTTTACCGCTTGATGGAGGTTACGGACGCGTGAGTAATATCCAAGCCCTTCCCAATATTTGACGACCTCGTCGGGATGAGCCTCTGCTAAGTCCTCGATCGTCGGGAAGCGGTCCATGAATCGGTTGTAATAAGGGATGACGGTATCGACGCGCGTCTGTTGGAGCATGACTTCGCTCACCCACACCCGGTACGGATTTTTCCCGTGTCGCCACGGCAAATCGCGTTTTTCACGATTGAACCAGGTGAGTAAATTTTCATTGAACTGACGAATAGTATAATTTGTGAACAATTTATCAATATCGAGCATTTTGTTTCCCCTCGTTTTAAAAATATTGTATGATGGTAGCGATCATTGAACGTCGTTTCTTTATTAACGGAGGTGCTGAAGCACATTGGATACTGCGACACACATTGGAATGGGCCTTGGTTTAAGCGCCCTTGCGACACTTAGCCCGGAAGTAGCAGGCGACTCGCAAATGTTCTTGGCTATGACGGCTACCGCTCTTGTCGGTTCGCATGCGCCAGACTTTGACACCGTCTTCAAACTTAAAGGAAACAGCACGTATTTACGCCAGCACCGCGGTCTTTCACACGGAATCACCGCACTTCTTGCTTGGCCGATCATCGTCAGCGCCATCATCGGTATGGTACTTGGCGTCAACCCTGCTTCATTATGGGTCATGGCACAAATCGCGGTATTGTTACACGTCACCGTCGACTTGTTCAACGCTTACGGGACGCAAGCCCTGCAACCTTTCTCGAAGAAATGGATTGGCTGGGGCGTCATCGGAACGTTTGACCCCTACTTGTTCTCTGCTTATTACGGAGCATATGTATTATGGCTTATCACAGGGGCAACTGTCCCGATTTTTGCACTGCTCATTGCGCTCGTCATCAGTTACTATGCGATTCAGTTCAAACTACGTAACCGTGCGCTCGCAACGGTCGCCCGTCACTTCGCCGGTGCCCATGAGCTCTTTATCTCACCAGGTATTGGTTGGGACGACTGGCACGTCGCCGTTCGTTTCCGCAACGGACTCGGTGCGGTCAAAGTGAAAAAAGGTGAAGTCATCGAATGTGGCCGCTTCCGTGACAAGGCGATGCCTGGCGAAGACGACCTGCACTTCGTCGAAGCTCGTAAAAATGCAGACTTGCAGTCGTTCTTAGCATTTTCAAAAATTCACACGTACACGGTCACACGTCACAACGGCATGATCGAGTATCGGTTCACGAATTTGCGCTACTTCTCGAAAGACATCTACCCGTTCGTTGCTGTCGTCATCGTCGACGAAGAGTCGAACGAAGTCTTGTCTTCGTTCACCGGTTGGGTGTTCAGCGAAGAAAGCTTACAAAAGAAACTTGTCTATGAACAGTAAAAAGTCGCTCTCACGAGCGACTTTTTCTTATGCCTCAGACTCCGTGAATTGGAGCTCAAATTCAAATTTCACTTTTTTATCGACGAGGACACCGCCGGCTTCAAGCGCCTGGTTCCACGTCAACCCGTAATCTTCCCGGTTGATCGTCCCGTCTCCGGTAAAGGCGTGCTTCATATTGCCCCACGGGTCTTTCGCACTGCCTTCATACTCGACTTCAAACGTCTCCTCGCGCGTCGTTCCACGAATCGTCAAATTACCGGTCAAAGCGAACTCGTTACCGCCTTTCGCTTGGAATGATGTCGACTCGAAGACGATGTCCGGATGTTGATCGGCGTCGAAAAAGTCGCCCGACCGTAAGTGTGCGTCACGGTCACCGTTGTTCGTGTCAATCGAGGCCGCTTTAATCGTCACGCTTACCCGTGCATTCGCTAAATCGTCAGGCTGTCCGTTCGCATCAACCGCAAACTCTTTAAGTTCGCCTTTCACTTTCGAGATCATCATATGCTTCACCGTAAAAGTGATTGAGCTGTGTGCTGGGTCGACTTGATAAGTTTTTGCCATGAATACGTCCACTCCTTCGATTTGAAATTGATTCCACAATACTGTTTTTACCACAAATCTTGACTTCAAAACATCTCGAAATAATTGTGTCAAATTATTGTCAAAAAATTTTGACTTTTATCACTGCAACCCGTTAGGATGAAAAAGGGAGCTATTGGCTTACTACAAAATGTAAGCGCATACATAGAGCCCCTATACTTTACGGAAAAGGGAGGAACGATCATGATTTATGAAGTACCGAACTCTGCAGGCACGAAAGTCCAGTTCAAGGACCGCTATGAGAACTACATCAACGGAAAGTGGACAGCACCTTCAGGGGGAGACTATTTTGAGAACACCTCTCCGGTAAATGGTAAAGTGTTATGCGAGGTCGCTCGGTCGACGAAAGAAGATATCGAGCTGGCACTGGACGCGGCCCATGCCGCCAAAGGCGCCTGGGGCAAAACATCGGTCACCGAACGCTCGGTCATTTTAAACAAGATTGCCGACCGAATGGAAGAAAACCTTGAGATGCTCGCTTACGCGGAGACGTGGGAGAATGGAAAAGCCGTCCGTGAGACGTTGAACGCCGACCTGCCGCTCGCGATCGATCACTTCCGCTATTTCGCCGGTGTCATCCGCTCGCAAGAAGGCGGCATCAGCGAGCTCGACAACGACACGGTCGCCTATCACTTCGCGGAACCGCTCGGCGTCGTCGCTCAAATCATCCCATGGAACTTCCCGATTTTGATGGCAATCTGGAAAGTCGCACCGGCACTCGCCGCCGGCAACTGCATCGTCTTAAAACCGGCCGAACAGACACCGGCCTCGATTATGGTACTGATGGAGCTGATTGAAGACTTGCTGCCGCCAGGCGTGCTCAACATCGTCAATGGCTTCGGACTCGAGGCCGGGAAGCCGCTCGCCTCAAGTAACCGTGTCGACAAAGTCGCGTTCACTGGCGAAACGACGACGGGCCGATTGATCATGCAATACGCGTCGCAAAACATCATCCCGGTGACGCTCGAACTCGGGGGCAAGTCACCGAATATCTTCTTCGCCGACATTATGGATGCGGACGATGATTTCTTTGACAAAGCGATCGAAGGGCTCGTCATGTTCGCGTTAAACCAAGGCGAAGTGTGCACGTGTCCATCGCGCGCCCTCATCCACGAGTCGATTTATGAGCCGTTTATGGCACGCGTCCTCGAGCGCGTCAAAGCGATCAAGCTCGGCAACCCGCTCGACCCTGACGTTATGATGGGTGCTCAAGCATCAAATGAACAGCTGGAGAAGGTTTTATCGTATCTTGAGATCGGAAAAGCCGAAGGAGCCGAATGTTTGATCGGCGGTGAGCGCAACATGATGGACGGTGACCTCGCCGACGGCTATTACGTTCAACCGACCATCTTTAAAGGTCACAACAAGATGCGCATCTTCCAAGAAGAAATCTTTGGTCCAGTCTTGTCGGTGACGACGTTCAAGGACGACGCGGACGCGCTCGCCATCGCGAACGATACGCTCTATGGTCTCGGCGCCGGCGTCTGGACACGCGATATGAACCGGGCTTATCGGTTCGGCCGTGAGATTCAAGCGGGTCGTGTTTGGATCAACTGTTACCATCAGTATCCGGCCCATGCCGCGTTCGGCGGTTACAAAATGTCTGGGATCGGACGTGAAAATCATAAGATGATGCTCAACCATTACCAACGTACGAAAAATATGCTCGTCAGCTACAGCGAACAAAAACTCGGGTTCTTTTAAGATGGTGCGTCGCGTCGAGGCCACCCCCGCCACGCTCGCGCTCCTCGAGCAGTTGCTTGCGAAACACGGTCCGCTCCTGTTCCACCAGTCGGGCGGTTGCTGTGACGGGAGCTCACCGATGTGCTTCCCGCAAGATGAGTTCATGATTGGCGATCACGACGTCCTGCTCGGAGAGATCGGCGGCTGTCCGTTCTATATCCACGAGAAGCAGTACGAGTATTGGAAGCACACCCAGCTCATCATCGACGTCGTCGACGGCCGGGGCGGCATGTTCTCGGTCGAAGGCGTCGAAGGGAAACGGTTTTTGAGCCGTTCCCGCGTATTCACAGACGAGGAGCGTGCCGAGTTGCAACAGTCTTGATTGTTTTTTTGACCAGTCATCTTAACAGATGGTTGGTCTTTTTTGTGATTCACCGTGTACTTTTCAATTTCTTATTTCCAATAATCCCCAAAAATCACTCAATCGTTTCTCGTCATCTTGTATAGTGAACGTAGATAAGAAGGGAGAATGATGATGAGCCAATTATTAAACGAAGTACTTGGAAGTGTATTAATCTCCTTACTCAGTTTTGCTGTCCCGCTTTTTTTAATTTGTGGGACAATCGTGTACACAAAAGTAAAACGGTATAAACAAAGTCAATATTTTGCTCAGACCGGTCATCGCTACATCAAAGTCGTGCAAGATATCGGATTATATGGAGAGTACCGCTGTGTTGCTGAACTTGAGGCGCGCCGGCTCGCCCCGCTCATCTTGACGAACCTGTATTTGCCTCATCCAACAAAACGTGACCGGACGACAGAAGTCGATGTGGTGTTCATCGACGAGAGCGGTGTTCACGTCATCGAGTCCAAAAATTATAGCGGTTGGATCTTCGGACGGGAACAAGATCGACAGTGGACACAGGCTTTATCCAATCGAAAGAAGTTTAAATTCTACAATCCGATTAAGCAAAACGAGCTCCATATGCGGGCAATCGAACAGCTACTACATCTCGATCGAAGCTATTTACACTCCTGGATTGTCTTCAGTGATCGCTCTACGTTGAAGCGGGTTGAGTCGTCTAGCGTTCCTGTGTTGAATCGAAAAATATGGGCGAAGCAAATGATGGCCTCTCGTGAACCTCGATTGACGGCAGCTGAACGGATTGAAGTGTATGAACGACTCCTTCCTTATATGAACGCGAGCATCGAGGTCAAGGAAGCGCACATCGACGCCATCAGGCAGACAAAATCTCCAATCGGTTAATATAAGAATCAGCCTAAAAAGTCCCGCTCAACGTTTGAGCGGGACTTACTTTATTTACTCTGCATTTTGAAGCGCAAGTACAACTCGTTGTAATACGCGTTCATGCGTTTGCCTAGGTTTTCGTACACTTCAAGCTCATCTGTCACGTCTTTAGACGGATAGAACCGTTCGTCCGATGTGACTTCTTCATCTAAAAATTCAAGCGCTGCTTCGTTCGGTGTCGAATACCCGACGTAATCGGTATTTCGTGCCGCGATTTCAGCATCGAGCATGAAGTCGATAAATTGATGTGCCCCTTCAATGTTTTTCGACGTGCTCGGGATGACGAGGTTATCGAACCAAAGATTCGTCCCCTCTTCCGGGATCACGTACGTCAACTCGTCGTTCTCGTACATGATCTCAGAAGCGTCACCCGACCAGACGACGGCTGCGGCTGCTTCACGATTGGCCATGAGCATTTTGATCTCATCACCGACAATCGCTTTAATGTTCGGCCAAAGCGTTTCGAGCTTCGCTTCTGCCTCGAGCAGTTCATCACGGTCCGTCGTGTTGAGCGAATATCCGAGCGAGTTAAGACCGAAGCCCATCACTTCTCGTGTCCCATCCGCCAGCAAAATATCATTCTCGAGCGGCATGTCCCACAAGTCGTTCCATGATGTGATCTCACCGTCGACGAGTTCAGGATTGTAGACGATCCCGACCGTACCCCAGAAGTAAGGGACCGAGTACGTGTTGTCAGGGTCGAACGACTTGTCGAGGAAGCGTGGGTCGATGTTATCGAAATTTTCGAGTTTGTCGTAATCGATCGGCAAGAGCAGATCGTCTTCGATCATCTTACTGATCGCATAATCGGACGGGACGGCGATATCAAACGCGGTACCGCCTTGCTGGATCTTCGTCAGCATCGCCTCGTTCGAGTCGAACGTTTGGTAGATGACTTTGAGTCCGGTCTCTTCTTCGAATTCGCCGATCAAATCTTCATCGATATAATCACCCCAGTTGTAGACAACGAGTGTGTTATCGCCGCCAAACCCTTGGGCCATGTTGATTTGATACACCCAAATCAACAAACCAAAACTGACGAGAAGCGGCACTGTCAACATGATGACTAGTTTTTTCATCGTCTTACCTCCTTCGCACTCCGTTGTGCGAGTACGTAATAACCGAGGACGAGTATGAGCGTGAACACGAACAAGAGCGTCGACAACGCGTTGATCTCAAGTGAGATCCCTTGGCGTGCCCGTGAGTAGACCTCGACGGCAAGTGTCGTGAAGCCGTTACCCGTGACGAAGAACGTCACCGCAAAGTCATCGAGTGAATACGTCAGCGCCGTGAAGAACCCTGCGAAGATACCTGGCGTGATATACGGCAAGATGACTTTCGTGAGCACGTCCCACGAGCTCGCTCCAAGGTCACGCGACGCATCGATCAGTGTCGGGCTCATCTCTTGAAGTTTCGGTAACACTAAAATGACCACGATCGGAACCGAGAACGCGATGTGCGCCAAGAGCACCGAATAGAACCCGAGCTGAATGCCGAGCATCGTGAACAAAATGAGGAACGACGCTCCGATGATGACGTCCGGGCTGACGATCAAGACGTTGTTGAGCGATAAGAGCGACGTCTTCGTGAACCGTTGCCGTGCCGTATAAATGGCAAGCGCCCCGATGACACCGAGCACGGTCGAGATGGTCGCCGACAAGAGCGCAATGACGATCGTGTTCAAGACGATGACGAGCAAACGGGTATCTGTGAACAGCGATTTATACCACTCGAGGGTGAACCCTTCAAAGTTACTCATCGTTCCTCCACTGTTAAACGAGTAAAACACTAGATAGAGGATTGGTGCGTACAGAATAAAGAACACCGCAATCAAATACAAATTCGCTAACTTGAATTTTTTCTTCTTCATCGACGCACCGCCCCTTTCGCGCCCCAGTCACGTGTGATGACCATGACGAGTACCATCGCCAAAATCAAGAACACAGCGATTGTTGACCCCATGCCCCAGTTTTGCGTGACGAGAAATTGTTGTTCGATCGCCGTCCCGAGCGTGATGACACGGTTTCCGGCAATGAGGCGCGTGATCATGAAGAGCGACAACGCCGGAATGAAGACGATTTGAATCCCTGACTTCACCCCGTCGAGCGTCAATGGGAAGATGACGCGACGGAACGTCGTCCAGTTCGAGGCACCGAGGTCACGCGACGCGTAGACGAGCGACGGTGGCAGCTTCTCGATGGCGTTGTAGATCGGCAAAATCATGAACGGGATGAAGATATAAACCGAAACGAATACGAAACTGAAGTCCGTGAATAAGATTTGTTTCGTCCCGATGCCGATCGCCTCTAAAAATTGGTTCGTGATGCCGTACGTTCCAAAGATACCAAGGAACGCGTACGCTTTCAGTAATAAGTTGATCCATGATGGCAAAATGATGAGCAACAGCCAGAGCTGCTTATGTTTCGTTCTCGTCAATAAATAAGCGGTCGGATACCCGATGAGAAGCGAGAAGGACGTGATGAGAAACGCATACCAGAACGAAGACAGTGTCATCGTCAAGTAAGTCGATGTGAAGAACATCTGATAGTTCTCTAAACTCAAGTTCCCTTCGATATCAAAAAATGAGTAGTAGACGACCAGGAGTAGCGGCGCGATGACGAACAGCGCAATCCATATCCAGTACGTCGTCAAATAGACCGTCTTGGCGGTTTGACTAGTTTGATTCATGGGCGACCTCCTCATACGATTCGAGACGACGGTCAAACTCTTCTTCGGTCTCGCCTAGACGCATGACGTGAACCGCCTCGTCATCGAACGTGAGCCCGATTTTCGACCCGACGACTGATTTCTTCGTCGAATGGACGAGCCACTCGTTGCCTTCTTGGTCGTAACAGCAAATCTCGTAATGGACGCCACGGAACAGTTGTGAGTCGACATCGACGACGAGTTTCGCCGCGTCGACCGACGTCATCTCCAAGTCTTCTGGACGAATGATGACTTCGACTTTTTCATTGCGGTCAAACCCTTGGTCGACACAATCGAACGTTTTCCCGGCAAACGTGACAAGGTGATCTTCCGGCATAACACCAGGAACAATGTTCGACTCCCCGATAAAGTCAGCGACGAAGCGGTTGATCGGCTCGTCATAAATATCTGTCGGTGTCCCGCTTTGAACGATCTCCCCGTTGTTCATGACGAAAATCTCGTCGGACATGGCGAGCGCTTCTTCTTGATCATGGGTAACGAAGATGAACGTGATGCCGAGACGCTGCTGAAGTTCGCGCAACTCGTACTGCATCTCAGTCCGAAGTTTGAGGTCGAGCGCTGAAAGCGGCTCATCGAGCAAGATGACTTCCGGTTCGTTGACGATGGCGCGGGCGATGGCGACGCGTTGGCGTTGTCCGCCTGACATCTCGTCGATTTCACGTGATTCGTAGCCTATCAAGTTGACGAACTTGAGCGCTTGTTCGACTTTCGTCTTGACGTCCGCTTCTTTCATCTTCTTGATGCGCAAACCGAAAGCAACGTTCTCGTATACGTTCAAGTGCGGGAACAAGGCGTAATCTTGGAAGACCGTGTTGACTTGACGTTTGTTCGCTGGCACGTCGTTGATCCGCTTCCCGTTGAACTCGATGTCACCTTCTGTCGCATCGGTGAATCCGGCGATGATCCGCAGAATCGTTGTCTTTCCGCATCCCGAAGGACCGAGCAGCGTATAGAATTTCCCACGCTCGATTTCAAAGTTAATATTCTCTAAGACGACAGTATCGTCGTACCGCTTCGACACGTTGTCAAAACGAATGATCGTTTCTGGGTTCATTTGGTTTCCTCCCTTGTTATAAATACGAATGTGTGGCGACGACGAGACACTCGCTTGCGCCATCAAAATCGTTGACGAGCTGATGCGCGTCTGAAGCGACGTAGTACAACGTCTCGCCCGGTTTGGCGAAGTACGTGTGGTTCCCTAGCTTGAGGGCGACGCGGCCGGACAGTACGTAAACGAACGTCTCCGCGCGTGACGGCTCGTACCGTTTGAACTCCCCTTGTTTTGAGAACGTGAGGAGAATCGGTTCCATCTCTTTCTCATTGGATTCTGGGATGAGCCACTCCGTCCGATACAGCCGATTCTCGTCGACATATACCGTGCGGTCGTCTTCCGTATAGACGACTTTTTGATTGATTTCCTCATCGAAAAACTCTTTAGGCGAACATCCAAGCACTTCTAACAAATCAAACAGCGTCTCAAGCGAAGGAGAACTCAAATCACGCTCGATTTGAGAAATATAACCTTTACTTAAATCGGTACGTTCCGCCAACTCTTCTTGGGTCAACCCTTTTTTGACGCGGAGTCGTTTAATGTTTTGACCGACTTCCAAACTGTATTCCTCCTTCCCTTTCTAAGGAAAGTTTAGTGATACACGATACTTACTAAAGAAAGTTTATAAATACTCAACTCCAAAGCAAACAAATAGCGACTTTTATTATAACCAACTGTACCACGTTTGCAAGCAAAAAATCACGCAACAATCGCGTGATTTTTTAGTGGAGATCCCGTTTCGAAATCAGGTGTTTGAATTTTTCATTTTTCGTTTGAAATAAGTGTAATTGCGCCCCGTACGCATCGATTTGTTGAACGACGTATTGGAACGACTTTGCCTCCCCTGGGTACGGTTCACCAGCGCGGGCGAGTGTCGTCTCAAAATCTTCCCACAACACCTCAACCCACGTTAACGCCTCGTCTTCATTCAACAAGTCGTTCTTGTCTCTTAAGATTTCTGCCAACCGCTTGTATTGGTCTGATCGGTTCATACGCGCACCTCCGATAGCTCAGAGAGCGGGATCGCATGTTCCATCGCTTCTCCTTCAAACGTTCCCCAACCCATGACGCCGTTGACAAACTTCAATCGGAACGGACGATTATTGTAGGTGACGATATACGTCGTACCTGGTTTGAACGATGCCGGATCAATCAAATAACTCTCCGCGATGGCGATGCGGCGAAGCACGACCTCAATCTCACTCACCATACCCATCTGTTCGGCTTTTCGTTTCCGCTCATGCAAGTCACGAATTTCTTGCTCGAGCTCATACTTTGATAACGCACTCAACCGTTTTTCCATTTCGTTCACCTCACTTGTAGCGTATCAGATTTTCCGAGTAAAAGAAAAAGGCGAAACTGAATAATGTTCAGTTCGCCTTGAAGTTATAAAGCGGTTTAATCAGTTGATCAATCGTGACGGCCGGTTCAATATAGCGCACAATCTCTCTCATCGATTTATAGACGAACGGTGATTCGTCAATTGTCGACTTCCGAACCGAGCTCGACCAAACGCCTTCCATCGATTTTTTAAATTCGTTGAAGTCGACGCGTTTTCGTGCCGCTGAGCGCGACATGATGCGACCGGCGCCATGCGGACCTGAGAAGTTCCAGTCCGGGTTGCCTTTTCCGGTACAGATGAGCGACCCGTCACGCATGTTCATCGGGATGATGACGCGCTCTCCGGCTTTTGCGGAAATCGCCCCTTTTCTGAGGATCATGTCGTCGTGATCGATATAGTTATGCACCGTATCGAACTGATCGACGACGTTCCAGTTCATCGCTTCGACGATGACATCGGTCATCGCACGACGATTCTCTGCCGCATACTGTTGCGCGATACGCACGTCATGCATGTAGTCGTCCATATCCGTACCTTCGACATAGGCGAGGTCTCGCAATCCTTGTTTCGCCGCCTTCGCGTACTCGAGATAAGCTTGAATATCACTTTCGCGTCCAGTTTCTTTCAAACGCTCGATCTCATTCTGTACTTCTGTCGTATCCATCATATGACGGATCGCTCGCTGCTGATAGTGTTCTGCAATTTGGACACCGAGGTGGCGTGAACCCGAATGGATGACGAGAAACGTCCGTCCATGATCATCACGGTTCACCTCGATGAAATGATTGCCCGAGCCAAGTGTTCCGACCGAGCGTAACGCCCTGTCTAGCTTATACGGGGCGCGAACGTCTTCTAGCGGAATCTTTGACGCGTATGAATGCGCCGACTCCCGGATGTTCATCCCACTCGGAACAAGTTGACGAATCATATCGTCAAGTTTTTGAAAGTCGATCCGCTTCACATTGATCTCGGTGCAAAGCATGCCACACCCGAGATCGACACCGACGAGGTTCGGTACGATTTTGTCGTGAATCGTCATCGTCGTCCCGACGACCGAGCCTTTGCCGGCATGCATATCCGGCATGATTCGAATCGCTGCCCCTTCCGTGAACGGTTGGTCGACGAGCGTTTGAATCTGTGCGCGCGTCATATCGTCAATCCGTTCATTGAAGACTGTAGCTTGATTATATTTGCCGATGATCTCCATAACGTCTCCTTTCTCAGCTGATCACTTGCTGTTTACTTTGCAACTCATGCATCCGGGCGTAGACGCCGCCGTCAGCGATGAGTGACTGGTGATTCCCGCGCTCGATGATTTGACCGTGGTCGAGGACGAGGATTTGATCGGCCTCACGAATCGTCGACAATCGGTGCGCGATGACGAACGTCGTGCGTCCGTACGTGAGCGTCTTCAGCGCGTCTTGGATGAGCGCCTCTGTCTCTGAGTCGACACTAGCCGTCGCCTCGTCAAGGACGAGGATGGCCGGGTCGAACACGAGCGCCCGGGCGAAACTGATCAATTGTCGCTCTCCACTCGAAAGTGAAGCGCCGCGCTCAATGACCGGCTCGTCGAGTCCTTGCGGCAACTGCTTGACGAACCGGTCGGCACCGACCGCCGTCAACGCTTGCCAAATCCGTTCATCAGGAATGGTCTCATCACCGAGCGTCACGTTCGTCCGAATCGAGCCCGTGAACAAGAACGGGTCTTGCAACACGATGCCGAGATGGTCCCGAACGGCTTGCGTCGGAAGTGTCGTCACGTCTACCCCGTCGATGCAAAGTTTTCCTGAAGACGGATCATAAAAGCGCATGAGCAAGTTCATGATCGAACTCTTACCGCTGCCGGTGTGGCCGACGAGTGCGACCGTTTCACCAGGTGCAGCTTGAATGTCGATCTGTTGTAACACGGGCTTTCCAGCCTCATAGCTGAACGTCACGTTGTCGAACACGACTTCGCCATTAAAGCGCGGAATGCGTTCAGACGAGACGTTTTCGCCTTTCTCGTCGAGCAGTTGGAACATTCGGTCCGCTGAAACGAGCGCTTGTTGGAGCGGTGACAACTGGTTCATAATTTGCGTCACCGGCTCAAAAATACGGGACACGTAATCGATGTAGGCGTAAAGTATCCCGAGCGTGAGCACACTGCCCGTTCCGAGCGTTTGCGCACCAACGACCCAAATGAGGAGCGCGAGTGCCATGTTGCGGAAGAAGTTGACCAAGTTGTGCGACATAAGGGCGTCGAGCTTCAACAGTTTCCGGCGTGTCTGGAAGTTGTCGCTGTTCTTGACATCGAACTCATCATAGACGAGGTCTTCACGCACATACGATTGAATGATCGGCATCGTTTGGATGCTCTCGTTCAATTGTGCGTTCATATCGGCGACGAGCGCCCGGACTTTAAAGTTGTTCCGGGTCGAGAGACGCTGGAACAACTTCACCCAGACGATGACGACCGGGATGATGATGAGCGAGACGAGTCCGAGGCGAACGTCTAGGAAGAACATGGCGATCAAAACACCGATCATCATGACGACGCTTTGGAAGACGCGGGCGAGAACGCCCAAATACAAATCACGAATCGTCTCCGTATCGTTCGTGACCCGGCTGACGATTTTCCCGATCGGCGTCTGGTCAAAGTAACGGACTGGAATCGTCTGCAAATGCCGCATGACGTCAAGGCGCATCGTCTTGACGATTGTATGCGCCGAACGTTGCAGGAGCATCTGTTGCCCCCAGTTGAGACCTGCTGCGATGAGCAACAGGACGACGTAGATGGCAGATAAGACGAGGACGGCCCGAAGATCCGTCTCATAAAACTGGAAGACGTCGGTCGAAGACAACGGCACGATGTTGTCGTACGTCGCTGTCTCCTCACTCCGCGTGATGGTCAAGACACCGTTATCGACTTCTCTGACCCCACCGCTCATGACGGCGTCCGGTACGAGATAGTAGCCTTCGGTCGTCTGAACGATCGAGACGGGACGGACGACGTCTTGCCCGTCCAACCGCGTCTCTTTCTCATAGTTATTGCCGTCAAACGAGACACTGCCCCCGGCCTCGACTTGAACCCAGTCGCGCTCGATGGCGACGATATGGTCATCGATGATAATTTTTGCGATATACGGTCCCGCAAGTTCTGCGCCGACCGCTAAAAAGAGTAGGATCAACCCGAGGAAAATCGAGCGCTTCACTTGTTTGGCATAGCCAACGAGTGAGCGAATCGTCTTTTTCCTGCGGACCGGATCTAATTCGTGTTGATCGATCATAAGAGATTCCCCCTTTCGTACGGATTACTCCGTCTCTCCTTGTCGATTGAACTGTTCGAAATACCAACCGTGCTGTTTCATCAGTTGGTCATGTGTGCCGCGTTCAGTGACGCGACCGTCTTGCAAGACAAGGATTTGATCAGCGTGGGAAACGGCAGACAAGCGGTGCGCGACGATGAACGTCGTCTGTTCGGCACGGCTCGTCCGGACCGAATCGATGATTCGGGCTTCCGTTTTCGCATCGACCGCCGAGAGCGAATCGTCGAGCAATAAAATCTCTGGGTCTTTCAAGAGCGCACGCGCAATCGACAGACGTTGTTTCTGTCCGCCTGACAGCATGACCCCTTGCTCGCCGACGACCGTATCGAGCCCGTTCTCTAAATGCTCGATATCGGTATCAAACGCCGCAAGCCGAATCGCCGTCTCGAGGTCGGCTTCGGTCGCGTCATCGGCCCCGAACAAGATGTTGTCGCGGACCGTCTTCGAGAACAATAGATGTTCTTGTGACACGTAACCGCTCCAACCTCGTACCGTGTCGAGTTTAATTTTGTGAACCGGGATCCCGTTGACGAGCAAAGAGTCATCGATTGGATATTCGCGGATCAGCTGACGCAGGAGCGTCGTTTTGCCGGCCCCGGTCGGTCCGACGATTCCGATCGTTTCTCCGCGTGATACGTGGAGTACGATGTCTTCGAGCGACGGGCGGCTCGCACCCGGATAGCGGAACGATAACGATTTGAAGGTGATCTTCTCTGGCACGTCGACTTGCACCGTGCCGTTCGAGACGACGTCCGGCGCTTCGTTCATCGTCGCTTCAATCCGCTCTAAGCTCGCCGTCCCGCGTTGGACGACGTTGATCAACTCACCGAACGCGTACATCGGCCAAATGAGCATCCCGAGATAAATGTTGAACGAGACGAGTTGACCGAGCGTGATGTCATTCGTAAATACGAGGTACGTCCCGAACGACAAGCCGATCAAGTAACTCAAACCGACGAGCAGTTTGATGACCGGTTCGAACAATACGTCGATTTTGGCGACGTGCATGTTTTTCGCCATGACGTCGTCGGTGATCGTATCGAACTTCTTCGTATCCGCTTCTTCTTGCACGAACGAACGGATGACGCGAAGTCCTGAAATCGATTCGACGACTTGGTCGTTCATAACGCCGAACGAATCTTGCGCCGCGGTGAAGCGAGCGTGAATTTGACGGCCAAGCTTATTCATCGACCAGGCAAGTAACGGCATCGGCAACAGTGCCGCAAGCGTCAATTTCCAATCGATGAACACCCCCATAATCGTCAATGCGATCAGTGTCATGTTGAACGAATCGACGAGCGTCATGACACCGAAACCGGCCGTCCGTTCAACCGCTTTCAAATCATTCGTCGCGAGCGCCATCAAGTCCCCGGTGCGGTGCTGTTGATAAAACCGCGGCGTCTGTTTGAGCAAATACCCGAAGAATCGGGCCCGCAGTTTTTTCTCGAGCAGGAACGCCGTCCCGAATAGACGCGCGATCCACAAGTACGATAAAACGTACGATAACACCATGATGCCTAGCAGTGAGCCGACGATTGTGATGAGCCGTTCCGTCGTCAAACTTCCTTCACGGATCGCATCGATTGCTTGCCCGATAATCCATGGCGGGAGCATATCGATGACCCCGGTAATGATGAGCAAAATGATCGCAATGACATACGTTCGTTTCTGCCTCTTAATAAACCAATCCAATTGTTTAATCAGTTTCACGACTGATTCCCCCTTCCGTCCTTTCCGAGCACGCAAAAAAGCGCACTCCACCTGATTGTGCAACCAATCGGATGAAGTACGCTTGAAAGTCTTCAGTCATTTGCATGGTCAGGGAAAGGACACTACCCCTATCCAGCTGCCGTGTTACGCAGTCAAATACGAGTAGCCATATGATGTTGTGTGTGTGCGTTGTAGTGTAGTCAAGTACTTCATCATGCTGGCTCCTCTCTCTTCATAGTTTGAAAATCTACTAAAACCTTAGCAGACTGTTCAGAAAATTGTCAATATTTTTTTGTAAAAATATTGTAACTTGTTTCAGTTTAAGAAGAACGTCGCGAGAATCATCCCGACGATCCCTGTTGCCGTCACGTAATAGATCATCGGCATGAGCGTGTAGCGAATGATCGTTCCTTCTTTACCGAGCAGACCCGCGACCGAAGCGACCGCGACGACGTTCAGCACACAGATCATGTTACCAGCGTTCGCGCCGGCCATCTGCATCGATAAGGCGAGCGTCTCACTCATCCCGACCGAATCGGCGACATTTGTCGTCAAGCTCGAGAACATCATGTTCGAGAACGTGGCCGAGCCCGATACGAACGCTCCGAGCGCCCCGATCCATGGTGCGACAAGCGGCCAAACGCCACCGAACGTGTCCGCTGCAGCCGTCGCGAGTTCGACTGGCATCGATGCGAGTCCAGCTCCGCCATTCTCTGAATGGATAAAGATTCGAACCATTGGAACTGACGCCGCAAGCGTAATTAACGTTCCGCCGATGCCGAGTGTCGTCGCTTTAAAGACCGACGTCACTTGCGACCAACTCATATTGTGCAAGAAGAACGTCGCAATCATCGTCAAGATGAACATGAACCCTGGTGAATAGAACGGCTCCCACGACGTCGAGATTCCTTCTACTCCTAAAATGTTCGGGAGGTCGATCCGGACACTGCGCGTCAACTCGTTCAAGAACGGGACCGTCCGTGTCAAGATGAGGAAGATCGTCAAAATCAAGTAAGGGGCCCATGCTTTCCACTGCGGAAGTTCACGTTTCCCTTTCCCGACCGTCGGCTGTTCAACCGGTTGGTCGAGCTCGTCGGCGTAACCGTCAAACGTCCAAACCCGTTTTGGCATGAGAATACCTTTTCGTGCCATCGCGACGAGAATCACAAGACCGGTCAAGCCACCGAGCATGCCCCCAAATTCAAATCCGAGGATGAGCGTCCAAATGTAAGCCGGAACGCTGTAGACGAGAGCCGCCACAAGGGCGATCGGCAATACTTCGAATGCGGGTTTGACCGACTTCGCTTTACTAAAGAATCGAGTCAGCATCAAAATCAAAATGAACGGGATAAAAAGACCAACGAGCATATCGATCAATACCGTCTGTAAGACGACACTTGTTAAAAATTCGATTGATTCCGGTTTGCTCACATCGAGCGAGAGTCCGTTACCGATCCCGATCAAAGCCGGTGTCCCGACTGCACCGAACGTGACGGCTGATACGTCGGCCGACAAGGCGATGACAACAGCCGCAATCGGCGGGAAACCTAGTGCGATCAATAGCGGGGCCGCCACCGTCGCCGGTGTCCCAAAGCCTGAAGCACCTTCAATGAACGAAACGAACAACCAGCCGACGATGAGGACTTGAATCCGCGGATCCGGTGTGATGGTGACAAAACCGGAACGGATGGCGTTCATACCGCCGCCCTCTTTCATCGTATTCATCATCCCGATCGCGCCATACACGATCCACGCTGCCGTGATCGCGATGACGATTCCTTGTAACACCGCCGCTGTAATGCGGGTTGCATCAAGTTCCCAGACGAAGAACGCAAGTAGCGCCGTCAACAGGAGCGAGAGTGGCATCGCAACCGATGCTGGTAAACGCATAATAACCAATAATACAAGCACAGCCAAAATTGGCACAAGTGCTGTAATCCATTCAAAAATCGTCAATGTAGACCCACCTTTTCAGATTTTTTCCCCTGCCGTAAATGAATTTCCCGTTATGTCTCTTGTTCAGCGAGTCGTTCTAAAGTCCGGTCAATCACCTCATACGGAAATCCTTTGCTCCGAAGCTGCATCTTCATGCGCTGTTTCCGCTCATATGGGGCATACCCGTTGTACTTCCGACTCAGTTTTTCAGCCTGCTTCAAGCAAGCTGCAAGCTCGACGTCCTCATCCTCGTTTTCCCAAAACGTAAGGATCGCCTCTGAAATGATATCAAACGAAAATCCTCTTTGCACCAGGGTTTGTTGAATTCTTTGTTGCACTTCTGTGGCGGAACGGCGATTTGTTTCCAATTGTTTCCTATTTACGAACTTTCCTGCTTTCTCAAGCTGGTCTTCGTGCGAGATCGCAGCGATGACCTCTTCAATGATTTCAGGTGTGATTCGAAGCTGGACCAATTCCCGCTTGATTTTGCCCGGCCCGCTCGGACTCGTGTTAAACTTCGTCTGGGCGTAGGCTTTGGCGAATTCAGCATCGTTCAAGTAGCGTTGTTCAATCAATCTGTCAATCACGCGCTTGATAGCTGCCTCATCTATCTCTTTCTTCACGAGATAGTCGCGGACCTCTGAAACGGCACGCATTCGGTACGATAAATAATTGACGGCTGCTTTGTATGCTTTCTGTTCCTCTTCGGCTTGGAGGACGTCACGGACAAAATCGTCTTCAAGTTCCATCCCTTTCGTCAATCCATATTTAATGAAGACGTCTAAATCGATGGCGAACGCGAACTCTTCTTGCCCATCTTTCTCGATGAAGACGTTCAAGCGGTCCTTATTTTTCTTTTGAGCCGTAAACTTGCTGATTTTCATGAAACCCCCTCCTTTTCCTGCTTCTAACATATCACGTTCCCCTTTTCAGAAGGATTTTTGATAAGTTAAAAGAAAGGGTATTTATTTAATTAGCTATTGTATTTACCGTTATCATACCCGATTTGAAAACGCTTCAAGAATAATGGAGGGATTCACATGAAAATTGCAATCACCGGTGGTACCGGATTGATCGGCCGGCCGCTCGTTCGGGCGCTAGCCGAGGCCGGTCATCAAGTCGTCGTCTTGACGCGCCAGCCGCGCCCACGTCAAGGAGGCATCTCGTTCGTCGAATGGTTGACGCCAGACAGCCATCCCGAGACCGAACTCCAAGATGTCGACGCCTTTATCCACTTGGCAGGAGCCTCCATTAACGACGGACGCTGGACGCACAAACAAAAACAAGCCATCCTCCAAAGCCGTATCGATGGGACGAAAGAAGTCGTTCGCATCATCAAAAACATGAAGCAGAAACCGGACGTTGTCATCAGCGGATCAGCAATCGGCATTTACGGCGAAGACCGGTCGATCACTTACTCGGAATCGACACCGCTCCCGGACCGGACCAACTTCTTAGGAAACGTCTGCGTCTTGTGGGAGAAAGAAATCGCGCCCGTCGCCGATATGGACATTCGTCTCGCCACGATGCGAACTGGTGTCGTCTTGTCAAACGACGGGGGCGCGTTCCCGCTCATGAAGCTGCCCTACACGCTCGGTGCCGGCGGACGGCTCGGTTCCGGAAAACAGTGGGTCCCTTGGATCCACATAGACGATCTCGTCCGCTTATTCGTCTACATCATCGAGACCGATTCGATGCATGGACCGGTCAACGGGACGGCGCCGACACCGGTGACAATGGACCAATTCGGGAAGACGCTCGGACAAGTGATGCATCGTCCACACTGGGCTCCGGCTCCGGCCCCGATCCTCAAACTCGTACTCGGCGAAAAGAGCGTGATCGTACTCGAAGGTGCCAAAGTCGTCCCGACAAAAGCGCTCAATCACGGCTTTCGTTTTCGCTATGAGACGTTAGAACCCGCACTAAAACAACTACTGCATTTGACTTGAGAGGAGACAGCTCGTGAGTAATCTATTAATTCGTAACGCCCATATTTATCCGATCACCGCGCCAAACTTTTACGGGGACATTCGCATAAAAGATGGAAAAATTATCGAAATGGCGGACTTGTTAGACCCAACGGACGGCGAGACCGTCATCGAGGCGGAAGGCAACTTCTTGTTCCCCGGTTTCATCGATGCCCATACCCATCTCGGACTGTATGACGAAGGGACGGGTTCCGTCGGGAATGACGCCAATGAAACGGTCGAAGCGATGACACCGCACGCACGGGCCATCGACGGGGTTTATCCGCTCGATGAAGGCTTCCGTGAAGCGCTCATGGCCGGTGTCACGGCGGTCCAAGTCATGCCGGGCAGCATGAACGTCATCGGCGGAGTGACGAGCGTCATTAAAACGCACGGTCGCTTTATCGAGGATATGGTATTGCGCCGTTACGCCGGCTTGAAACTTGCTCTCGGCGAAAACCCGAAGCGCGTCCACAGTATGGGGAAATCCGGTGAGTTGACCCGCATGGGCATCATGGGACTACTGCGCGAGGCGTTCCGGACCGTCGATTCGACGAAGACGATCGGCACGTTCGGGAGTCAGATGATCCAACTCGCGCTCGACCGGAAGATGCCGGTCCGAGTCCACGCCCACCGTGCCGACGATATTCTTTCGGTCGTCCGCTTCGCTCAAGAGTTCGATCTCGATTACCGGATTGAGCACTGTACGGAAGGTCATCTCGTCGCCGAGAAGTTGCGTGAACTCGGCGTCAAACATGTCACCGTCGGACCGACGTTCACCCGTAAGTCTAAAATCGAACTTCAAAACAAAACGTGGGAGACGTACCGCATCTTGCATGAACACGATATGATCGTCTCGATCACGACCGACCATCCATATACCCCGGTCCAATATTTGAATCTTTGCGCCGGTCTTGCCGCCCGTGAAGGCCTTCCGGTCGACGTCGCCCTGCGCGCCATCACGATCCATCCGGCCCAGTCACTCGGGGTTGATGACCGCGTCGGGTCACTCGAAGTCGGCAAAGACGCCGACCTCGTCTTGTGGAGTCACTTCCCGCTCGACTACATGTCGAAGCCGATCATGACCATCGTCGACGGCCGTATCGTCTACTCGACGGATCGCTCGAAAACCCATCATGAAATGTGAGTAACCCCAGACGTGAAAGCGCTCTTTTATTTTTTTTGTGAAGTTACATTTTATTTGCTTGCTTTTTCAAAAAAAGTCTATAAAATAATCTTGTAACTCATAAAAGAGAGCAGCCAAGGCAAGTTCGAACAACGTAGCCAGAAGTATGCTTTCGTTACAACTATTCTTCAGCGGTCTGAACTAGGAGGAGGAATGTTTGGTGCTCAAATTTCGTGAGCTTACCGACTGCGCGGAGTTGTTCGAACTGATGCAACACCCAGATGTCTTTCCATATGTCCGTCAAAAGACGGTCCACTTTGACGAGTTTTTATTTAGCACGAAGCAAATCATCGAGCTAGAAGAGCAAGGAAACATCATCTCACGTACAATTACGAACGAGTTCGGTACCCCGATCGGGACGATCAGCTTGTTCGATGTGGAAACCGGTTACGGCTTCCTCGGTACGTGGCTTGGCAAACCGTACCATGGGAAAGGTTACAATCAAGTCGCGAAAGAAACGTTCTTCTCAGAGCTGTTCTTCGACCTTGATATTGAGAGTGTATTTTTAAAGATTCGCAAAGCAAATGAGCGTTCGATCGCGGCGGCGGCAAAACTTCCTTATGCGTTTTGCGCCGACGAGATCCGGCCCGATTTGTTAGCAGAAATTAATAGCGGTGACGTCGAATACGTTTTGTATGAAGTGTCGAAGTCGAGCTTCCAGCTGTACTTGCATTCACTTCATGCGCCTGAGTTCGATCATTCGTACGAAGCCCAACTCGAAGCATAAGCCAATTCTGACAAAGAATTGGCTTTTTTGTGGCGTTTTTGTGTGGATTTGTTGAGGACAACTTTACGACAATGAATAATTCTGTTCTAATTCGAAGAGATAGGTATGATAGAAGTATGAGGGAATTATCACATCCTTCGTTAACCGGTTTGTAAAGGAGAATGCCAGATGATAGAACCAGTATTTCGAATCTTAGTAACCGACGATGAGGAGCAGATGCGCGATTTGCTCGTTTCCAATTTAGAAAAAGAAGGCTATGAGACGGTCACCGCAACAAACGGCCTTGAGGCGATCGACTTGTTAAAAGAACAGTCGTTCCACCTCGTCTTGCTCGACGTCATGATGCCCGAGCTCGACGGTCTGACCGCCTGCATGCGCATCCGTGAGTTCTCGAACGTCCCGATCATCATGCTGACGGCCCGGTCTGAAGAACTCGACCGGATTCACGGATTGAAGATCGGCGCGGACGACTACATCACAAAACCGTTCAGCCCGCGCGAACTGCTCGCCCGAATCGAAGCGACACTTCGGCGCACGCACAACTTCTCAAAAGAACAAGAAGCCACGTTCGACGCCGGTGTCTTATCAATCGATATCGAAGGCCGCGCCGTCAGCGTGAAAGGCAAAACTGTCAACTTGACGCGTAAGGAGTTCGACCTCCTCTACTTGTTCATCACAAACGAAGACAAAGTGTTCTCTCGAGAACAGCTCCTCGACCAAATTTGGGGTACCGAATACCACGGCAACCTCCGGACGGTCGACACGCACATTAAAACGCTCCGTCTCAAGCTCGGCGAAGCCGGTGGCTACATCCAGACCGTCTGGGGGATCGGCTACAAGTTCGAGGCGAACGTATGAAGCAATACACGATCCGGAAGCGGATTTGGATCACCATCTGGACGGCCAGCCTCTTCTCTGCGTTCGTGTTCATCATCATGACGTTTTACTTGTACGACAAGTTTTACATTCAGACGCAAGAAGAACTACTGATCAACCGCGGGGAGAAACTCGTCACCATCTATAAGGCGGACGGCTTCTCCGACGCGTTCGCTGACAGCATGACGTACACGAACGAACTGACCGAAACGAAAGTGTTTCTCTCGTCCGTACGGGAAGATACCCTCGGCTCCGGGAAGACGTTTTTACGCGAACAAGATCTCGCTCGTTTGCAAGACGGCTACGCCATCTCGGTCACGCGCAAGCACCCGACCGAGGATGTCGACATTCTCATGTCCGCATTCCCGCTCATCCGTGACGGCGAACTCGATAATGCCCTCATCCTCTATATGGAGCTGAGCAAAATCAGTGAGCCGTTCCAACCGATCCGGCTGATGATCACGTTCTTGCTCATCTTGATGATTGTCAACTTGCTCATTTTCGGGACGCAAATCATCGACACGATCATTCAACCGCTCATCCAAATGAAACGCGCTTCCCAAGTGTATGCCAAAGGTGACTTCTCGCACCGCATCCCGATCGATTCCGATGACGAGATCGGTGACTTGGCCGAGACGCTCAACCGGATGGCCGAGTCACTCGGACTCGTCGAGGAGCAGCGCAAAGAATTTTTGGCTAACGTCAGCCATGAGCTCCGGACCCCGCTGTCTTACATTCGCGGGTATACCGAGATGCTGCAAGACCCGACGCTCGACGAGAAGACGCAAGCCCAGTATTACGACATCATCGAGAACGAGACGGAACGGTTGCAACGACTCGTCAACGATCTGCTCGACCTCGCCCAGCTCGAACGCGATTCGTATCCGATGACGAAAGAACCGGTCGTGTACTCACAAGTGCTCGAAGACGTGTTATACCGATTTGAACCGATTGCGCGCGCGAAAGGCGTCACCATCGAAGCGGATCTCGACTTTGATCTCATCATCCTCGGGGATCACGATCGCCTCGAGCAAGTCGTCGGAAACTTACTCGATAACGCCCTTCGTTATACGGATGCCGGCAGGTCGATCCATGTGAGGACGTTCGCGGAAGAGAACTATGCCATCACCGAGATTCGCGATGAAGGCCGGGGCATCCCGAAAGAGGACCTCGATCAATTGACGAAACGTTTCTACCGCGTCAACAAATCGCGGACGCGTGAAGACGGCGGTACCGGACTCGGGCTCGCCATCGCCAAGCACATTATGGAACGCCATGGCGGCTCGATGCATTTCACGTCCGAAGTCGGCAGCGGCACGACCGTGTCGCTTGCTTTGCCGCTCTTGCCAGACGATGAAGACATATAAAAGAGGCAGCCACGGCTGCCTCTTTTTAAATATCTTTGCCTTTATAGGCATCATCTGATTCGTTCATGAGCCGCTCGCGTTCGGCGTGTGTCTGCGGGAACCCGTTCGCTTGCCACTCGGCCCGATGATTCGAGTCGAGTTGCGTCAACCCTGCTTCCGCCTCGTCTTTATCGGAATCGACACTTTCCATCTTGTCCATCTTGCTCCACGTGTTATCCTCTTGGTCTTGCGTCAACAGCGCTGCGACTTTCGGCGCGACGAGTGCAGCACCAGCCACACCGAGCACGATCCCCATCAATACTTTCTTATCCATCCAATACCCCTCCTTAGTCACTATGCACAGATAATTCCACTGTTCCCGAAACTTGAAACACTTTTCTAAAGCGTTTACACAAAATACGGAAGTGGAATAACACTCAAAGAAGGAGGCGATGGAGATGAAGAAGCAGGAACAACCGTCAAAACGACCGTTCGATAATCCGGACGCCGTCGATACGGACAAAGAGAGCATCTTTGACCAAGAAGGCATGGAGACGGTCGACCCGATCCCGGTCGAAGAGCTGAATCAAAAAGTGAAAGACGAGAAACGAAAGCGCCACTCAAAAGACGACTCAGTCAGCGAGAAAAAATATGACGGCAACAAATAAGGATGCGGACAACTTTGTCCGCATCCTTATTTTCATGTTAAGTCTTTTGGCGAGAAGCCGTATGGCAGCATCTCTTCTTTTGTCATCACTTTCGTCTCACCGGCCATGTTGGCCAAGATCAACGTGAAGTCGTCACTCGCAAACTCGGCGATGACTTGACGACAAGCGCCACATGGCGAGATCGGGCCGTCCGTGTCTCCGACGACGACGACCGTGTCGATTGACTTGCTGCCTTCCGACACCGCCTTGAAGATGGCAGTCCGTTCCGCACACATCGACAAACCGTACGACGCGTTCTCGACGTTACAACCTAAGATTTCCTTACCCGTCTCATCGATGACGACGGCACCGACGTTGAACTTCGAGTAAGGTGTATATGCGCGCGACCGCGCGTCAATCGCCTTATGAACGAGCTCTTGAACTTTTTCATGTGGAATCATTGAATGTTCCTCCGCTTCTTGAATTTAAAAAAGAAGTCTGACATCTGAACTATAACGTGAAAACGTTTTCTTTACAAGCGTTTTCACGGTCCCGTCAATATTTTTTCTTCTTCTTTTTCTCGAAGACGACAATCGATTCGACGTGAGCCGTTTGCGGGAACATATCGTACGGTTGGACGTAGTTGACCTTATAATCGGCTTTCATGAGTTGATCCGCGTCGCGCACGAGCGTCTGCGGGTTACATGACACGTAGACGATCCGTTTCGCTTTCGAAGAAATCATCGCGTTTAGGAGCTGATGGTCCACACCTGTTCGCGGCGGGTCGACGACGATGACGTCAGGAATCCACCCGTCTTTCACCCAGCGCGGAATCCAATGTTCAGCGCGCCCCTCGACGTATGTCGCATGATTGTAGCCGTTCTCACGCATGTGAGCATTTGCGTCTTCAACCGCTTCAGGTACGACTTCCATCCCGCGAATCTCTTTCGCGTGCGGTGCGAGCCAAAGTCCGATTGAACCGACACCGGCGTACGCATCGATGACGCGTTCTTCACCAGTCAGACCAGCCGCCTCGACGACTTCACGGTACATGACTTCGGTTTGGGCCGGATTGAGTTGGAAGAAAGCACGTGGCGACAAGTGGTAATGCACGTCGTCTAGCTGCTCGTCCATCTTATCTTGACCGGCGATGTGGACCGTTCGGTAACCGAAGATGACGCCCGACCGGTTCGAGTTGATGTTGATATGGAACGAGACGACGTTCGGCAATTCCATGATGCGGTCGCTGAGCGTATCCAAGTTCGGTACGTCCTCACTCCCGACGACGAGAACGACTTGAACGTCGTTCGTCTTGTAACCTGAACGGACGACGATCGTCCGGGCAAAACCGACGTCACGTCTCGCGTCATAGACCGGGATGTCGAGCTCGTTCAAAATACGGACGATAGCGTTGTTGACGTTCGTCGTATCACGTTGTTGCACCATGCAGTGCTCGATCGGCACGAGGTCGTTCGAGTTCGGCTTGTAGAGGCCTGAGACGATTTCGCCGCGTTGGACTGACAACGGGAATTGGGACTTATTACGATAGTACCAAGGGTTTTCCATCCCTTTCGTCGGACGGATATCGGACTTATCGACGTTCAACTTCGTCTTCTGACGGAACGCGTTGCGGACGATATCTTCTTTATAGTCCATTTGCAGACGTGAACTCATATGTTGAATCTGGCAACCGCCACATTCGTCATAAATTGGACACGGCGGTTTAACCCGGTCCGGCGAGTCGTTGTGTCGCTTCGTGACCCGCGCCTCGGCATAGTTTCGTTCGATGCGCGTGATTTCGATATCGGCTCGTTCCCCTGGTAACAGGTTCGGGATAAAGATGACCATCCGATTGATCATCGCGATGCCCTCCCCGTTAATGCCTAACCGTTCTGCTTTCGTGCTTGCACGTTCTCCTACGATCAATTTCAATGTGTTTCATCCTTTCGAGATACTTGTTCTAAATCTTTGGCGTAACGTACGACTTTCGCACGTAAGGAATCAATATCAGCTAACAATCGATGCAAATCCTCTGGCGTCGTGAATTCGTCTAACGTGTTGACTGATAAGCACAGTAACTCCGTTCTCGATTTTAACACGTTCATTTTTCCTGCCGTATCTGTTCGTGATTTACCCATCTCATGATCGCTCCTTCGCTTAGTGACAAAGAGTTGTTATTATAGCATACTATTTCGTGTAACTTGATAAAAAGGTGGAATCCACATGCAAAACATCTCGACGACGTTCGATCCGTGGGAAGCGTATCTCGATCAAACCGAGTTCGGTCGACTCGTTCTCTCGAACGTCGAAGTGACGACGACGAAACTATGCAATATGCGCTGCGAGCATTGCGCGGTCGGCTATATGCTTGATCAAACGGAAGAACCCGAGGTCCCGCTCGAACTGTTGATTTCGCGCCTCGACGAGATCGAGCACTTGCGCGCCTTCTCGATCACGGGCGGTGAGCCGATGCTGTCGATGAAGTCAGTTCGAAACTATGTCGTCCCGCTTCTACGCTACGCTAAGGAGCGCGGTGCCCGCACACAGATCAACTCGAACTTGACGTTGCCGTTATCTCGCTATCATCTTATTACCCCTTACCTCGACGTTTTGCACATTTCTCATAATTGGGGAACGGACGCCGATTTCTTAGAGGGCGGTTTCGCGATGATGGACCGCAAGCCGAGCGAATCCGCTCGGCTCAAGATGCTTCAGACGATGAAGGACAATGCCCGAGCCCTCACGGCCGAAGGGGTCATCGTATCGGCCGAGACGATGATCAACAAGCGGACGATCCCCCATTTAAAAGAGATTCACGAGGAAATCGTCTCGCTCGGTTGTCAACGCCACGAATTGCACCCAATGTACCCCGCAGACTTCGCTAGCGCGCTCGAGTCGGCCTCTCTCGACGAGATCCGTCAAGCTATCCATAACGTACTCGACATTCGGGACGAGAACGTCTGGATGCTGTTTGGAACGTTGCCGTTTTACGCCTGCTCGGACTCAGAAGCCGACCGCGCCTTACTGCGGCGACTCTCGACCGCGAAAAACGTGACGGTCCGCAACGACCCGGACGGACGCTCCCGGTTGAACACAAACATTTTTGACGGTCAGATCATCGTCACCGACTTCGGCGACGAACTCGGCACACTCGGCACGTTGTACGATACGTCGTTCCAAGACGCGTACGATCAATGGACGAACAGCGCGTTGAACGCCACACTGTCGTGCCATTGTCTCGCCGTCAAATGCCTCGGACCGAACGCACTCGTCAAACAAGCGTACTATCCGACAGTCGACTTTAGACAACGTGTCGCCCACTCGTTTTAATTATTTCGATTCGGGAAATATTTAGTATATAAAACGAATCGAGGTGTTCGATGATGACAGCGATCTATGTGTTCATCGTTACCGTCATGGGAATCATCATTTTCGGAGGCGTGCTCAGCATCTTATTGACAGCCGCATTCGTTTCGGACAAAGTAGACCATGATGAAGTGTTCAGTCAAGGCAGTTGGGACGATGAGTTGTTACAAATAAATCATACTCCTCAACCGATTGATGAACCAAAAAGCTGAGTCCTCTCAGCTTTTTATTTTTGTATGTGAGGTGACCTATGGAACGGTTTCGTTTTTCGATTTTATTGCTCGTCGTTTTTATTTCGGGCTTGATTCAAGGGGCGCTCATCCCTTTACTATCCACATTAATCGAACGTGACGGCAACCCGGCCTGGCTGAACGGACTGAACGCGACGATGCTCTATTTGGGCATCATCGTCTCGGCACCGCTACTCGAACGGTTCGTCCGCAAATACGGATTCCGCCCGACAATCGTCCTCGGCATCGTGTTGACGGCGCTCGCCACGTTCTTTTTACCGCTTTGGCCGTCACTGCTCATGTGGGCCGTCATGCGCTTCGTCATCGGATTCGGGGACTCAGCGCTTCACTACGGCTCGCAAGTGTGGGTCACGTCGGTGAGCGAGAAACGGAGTCTCGGCCGGGCGATGGCGTATTACGGGATGTCGTTCAGTCTCGGGTTTGCAGTCGGTCCGTTGATCGCCCCGCTCGTCGATATTCACTTTTGGCTCCCGTTCCTCGTCTTGATCTTCTTCTGTCTCGGATCACTCTTCCTTATCTTCAAGGTCGACAACGAGTACCCCGAAGCGGAGAAAGTGAAGACGGATTCGACCGGACGCATCCGCCTCGTCTTGATCGGTGCCGGGTACACGCTGCTTCCGGCGTTCACATACGGCTTTCTTGAAGCGAGCCTGAATGCGAACTTGCCGATCTTCACCGTCCGTAACGACATCGGGCTCGCGCAGACGAGCACGCTCATCACGACGTTCATCGTCGCGTCCATCATCGTCCAGTTGCCGCTCGGACGGCTCGCCGATCACTTCGGGAAGAAACGCGTCCTGCAAATCGTCTTGACGCTCGGTACGCTCTTGTTCGCCCTCGCGAACCTCGCCGTCGACAACTATTTGTGGTTGCTCGTTTTGTTCGCCTTGGCCGGTGCCGGACTCGGTTCTACTTATTCGCTCGGCCTCGCCCATATGACGGAAGTGTTGCCCCGCTCACTCTTACCGACCGGCAACATGCTGTACAGCATCTCGTTCAGTGTCGGGTCGATCAGCGGTCCGATGATCGGTGCCTTTTGGGTCGCGTTGCCTAAAGAAGTATATTTCCTCATGTACGCCTTAATACTCGGCATCCTGTCGATCAGCCTGTTCACGTCAAAAGCCAAACCGATCGAAGCATAAGTAAAGGATGAGTCTCCTCGGAGATTCATCCTTTTCATTTGTCATTCGTTTGGTGGCCCGACTCTCACATCATTTCGTTCGAACGCCCGGATGAACACCTCATCGAGAGCGAACGGCTCCGTATCGAGCGATGCCAATACGTCGGACTTGAGCGTCACCTCGATGACGCGGTCATTGATTTGCCACTTCGTCTGGATGTCGTCGCCTTGCCTGACGGCGCGCACATCGACTTGGTCGTGATGTTCTTTCAATCCGCGACTCACGCACTTCATCACGTACTTGACATACTCGTCTCGCGGTTGGCGCGACACGAGGATGTTTCGGACAATCAAATTTCTCGTCATGGCACAAACCCTCCCTTCTGTTAACTTGTCGTACGCAAGTCTTTACAACGAAGACCGATTCATAACTGAAAAATTATCAGAATTTTTAATATATTTTGCCATGAGAATAAACTTCCGTCAACTGTACCTCGAACTCATTTCGCGGCAGAGCCGCCCGGCCGACGACGACCTTGAAAATACGTTGACAAGTAGATGCCGGCGATGACGAATAGTAACCCGACGAGCGCGTTCCAAGGAATCGTCTCACCGAGCAGTAAACTCGATAACAGGACGCCGAACAAGGGAACAAAGAACATATAGAGCGACACCCGGCTCACCGGGTTGTGCTTCATGAGCGTGTTCCACAACGTGAAACCAATCGCTGATAACAATGCGAGGTATAACAGGAACAATAGCGTCTTCACCGTGTAAGGCAAGAACACGCCTCCTGGGTCAAGGATAAATCCGACGATCAACAGGCCGAGCGAACCGATCACCATCGCCCAAGCGGTCATCGGGGCGACGTCATGATGTCGCGAGTAATCTTTCGCGACCAAGTTTCCGAACGCGCCAGACACCATCGCCAAGATGAGAAGAATTTCACCGATTCCAAAACCAATTTCCGAGCTTGCTGTCGGCCAGTTCGCGATGACGATCCCTGAGAAGCCGAGAGTGAGCGCGATGCCTTTCAACCGGTTCAACCGATCATCTTCATAGCGGAAATGTGCGAGTGCCATTTGAAAGAACGATGTCGAGCCGGCGATGATCGACCCTTGCACCCCGGTCGAGATGGACAATCCGATATAGAAGAACAGATATTGCAAAAACGTCAAGAACGCCCCTAAGTGTGCATATGCCTTCAATTTTTCCGCATTCAATCGGATCGGCCGCTTGAAGACGAGCCGGCTGATCACGAGCAACAGAATACCGGCCAGTAAAAACCGTTCGCCGGCAAAGAACAGTTGTTGGCCGTACTCGCCTGCTCCGATGTCTAACGCCTCATAACTTAATTTAATGAACGGGAAAGCACTGCCCCATAAAAACGTGTTGAACAACGCCAACAGCGTGACGCTCCAAGAGCGTTGAAAAATATTTTGCATGACACGAAATCTCCTTAATCTTTTAGTTTGTGAGTTGTTATGAATGATGATAAAATAGACTCACATGATAATCATTATAAATAAGAGACATGAAGAAAACGGATGTAAAACCCTTTAAAACAACAAAAGATAATGATAATCATCCTCAGTCATTATCATTTAACTGATATATATTCTCAATTAGAAAGAGGTGCCTACTATGAACGTACACGCAACTACTGCACAAGAAAAAAGCCACGTCTTCAAACGGGCAAACTGGTTCGAACATATCGAGCTCATCATGGCGCTCATCAGCGGTGTATTGATTGTACTCGCATATTTCACAGAAAGACAAGGCGGAACCCCTTGGATATACGTCACGCTCTACTTGAGCGCCTTCTTGATCGGCGGTTATGCCAAAGCCAAAGAAGGACTGACCGATACGTGGGAAACCCGTTCATTGAACGTCGAGCTACTCATGATCATCGCGGCGATCGGCGCCGCCTCGATCGGCTATTGGATGGAGGGCGCGATCCTCATCTTCATCTTCGCCTTATCCGGCGCGCTCGAGACTTACACGCTGAACAAAAACGAGCGTGCGCTCGAATCGTTAATGGAACTCCAACCGGAACAAGCGACCCGTTTCGATGCAGCCGGCGGTCTCGAAGTCGTCCACATCGATGACTTAAAAGTCGGCGACCGGATTTACGTCCGGCCGGGTGAACGCATCCCGGTCGACGGACGCATTTTGAGCGGGACCGCCTCCGTCGAAGAAGCAGCCATCACCGGGGAATCGATTCCGGTCGATCGGACCGTCGGCGACGAAGTGTTCGGTTCAAGTGTTAACTTGAACGGGGTGCTCACGTTATCCGTGACGAAACTCGCCACCGAGACGTTGTTCCAAAAAATCATTCAGATGGTGCAGCAAGCCCAAGAAGAAAAATCACCGTCGGCCCAGTTCATCGACCGCTATGAGGGACGATACGTCCAGATCGTGCTCATCTCGGTCACGGCCATCATCTTGCTCGGTCCCGTTCTCACTTCGTGGTCGCTCGAAACGAGCATATACCGCGGGATGATCCTGCTCGTCGTCGCCTCACCGTGCGCCCTCGTCGCGGCGATCACACCGGCCGCGCTTGCCGCCATCGCCTCGTCCGCTAAACACGGGATTTTGTTCAAAGGCGGTGTCCACATCGAGAACATGGGACGCCTCAAAGCGATCGCATTCGATAAAACCGGAACACTCACAATCGGTAAGCCGGTCGTCCAAACGGCGTTGGTTCATCCTGACATGGCAGCAGAAGACGTTTATCGCGTCGTCAGTTTGATCGAAGAACATTCGATGCACCCGCTCGCCGAGGCGCTCGTCAAGTTCACGGGCAAACATACGGGAGACATGGACCACTTTAAAGACATCACCGGTTCAGGCATCGAGGCGACGATTGACGGCACTTCCTACCGGGTCGGTAAACAAAAGTTCGCCGACCGGAGCGGTGACTTCTACCGCGAAGATGTCGAGCGGTTAAAAGCCGCCGGACACACACTCGTCTTCGTCAGTGACGATAAGCAGACGATCGGTGCATTCGCACTGCGTGACACGTTACGCCCGGAAGCCAAACAAGCGATTGAGCGCTTGAACCATCTCGGAATCGCGACGATCATGATCACAGGCGACAATGAAGCGACCGCACGCGCCATCGCGACGGAGGCGGGCTTGACCCGCTACATCGCCGAATGCCTCCCGGAAGAGAAAGTCGAACAAATCAAGCTGTTAAAACAAGAGTACGGCACGATCGGGATGATTGGCGACGGCATCAACGACGCCCCAGCCCTCGCGACAGCAGATGTCGGGATCGCCATGGGCGAAGGAACCGACGCCGCACTCGAGACGGCTGACGTCGTCCTCATGAAAAACGACCTCGTCCGCTTGAGTTCAGCGATCGAGCAATCTCGTAAATTGAACCGGATCGTCTTGCAGAACGTCGTGTTCGCCCTCGGCGTCATCCTCGTTTTGATCGCGACGAACATCTTCGAGTTGCTCGTCATGCCGTTCGCCGTCGTCGGTCATGAAGGGTCAACGATTCTCGTCATTTTGAACGGACTGCGTTTGCTCAGTTCTTCATGGGACTGACAAATTTCGACAGCGTTTGAAACCGTCATTGAAAGCGAATGACGATTTCGCTATAATGGAAACAATGTGTCTAACAGACCGATAACAGATAGATGATTGGCTAAAGGTGGTACAGCATATGAATACGATTGCAGTGATCGGCAAAGTGTTTGTCGATATTAAAGGAACATCGTTCGCCCCGCTTCATAAAGATGCGAAAAACGTCGGGGACATCGCGTTCTCGAACGGCGGAACCGGCCGTAACGTCGCGCAAAACCTAGGTGTCCTCGGTAACGACGTCCGGTTCGTGTCAACCGTCACAAACGACCAAATCGGGATGGGTGTCCTTCAAGAGCTTCGCGACTTAAACGTCAACGTCGACCATGTCGACCTGCTTGAAGATAACGGTATGGGCATGTGGCTCGCCGTCATGGACAATAACGGCGATCTCCAGACCTCGATCTCGAAACAACCAGATGAAGCGATGATGGAACAATGTATCCTCCGCCGAATCGATACGGTGTTCGCCGAAAGCGAAGCCGTCGCCATCGACCTCGATTTGTCGGTCAACGTCTTGAATGAGACGATCGAACTTTGTCGCGAGATGAAGCTTCCGCTTTACGGGGTGTGCGGTCATTTGTCCGTCATCGAACGAAATCGCCACTTGCTTCAAGGCTTCACCGGCTTCATCTGTAGCCGTGAAGAAGCCGAAATCCTGTCTGATATGTCAATCGTCACCGTCGATGACGCATTGCGCGTCGCCGAAGTGCTCGCGATGAAAGGTGCGCCGCTCACAATCGTCACGATGAGCGAGCTCGGTGCCGTCTACGTCGATCTCCGGACGAACGAGCAAGGACACGTCCCGACGACGAAAGTCAAAGTCGCTGATTCAACAGGCGCCGGTGATTCTTTCTTCTCGGCCGTCATCTCCGAATTGATGAAACATCATTCGATCGAAGACGCGCTTCGCCTCGGCATGCGTGTCGCCGCAAAAGTTATCGGTTCTCATGAGAACGGTTTGACTTCTGATATGTACGAATCGTTAGAACAAAAGACGACAGATTAACAAAGCGCATCGACGGTGAGTCGATGCGTTTTGTTCACTATAAGCTACCGAAAGGAACGATCCCATTGGTCAGAACAAAATTACGCAGCGCCATCATCCTCACGAACGAACACGACGAGGTCGCGCTCATTCGACGCGAAAAAGAAAACGCACTCTATTACGTCTTCCCTGGCGGCGGTGTCGAATTTGGCCATACGGCTGAAGAAACTGCTGTCCGTGAAGCTTATGAAGAACTCGGTGTCCACGTCGAGCTTGAAGGAGTCGCCGCCTACGTCGCCTTCAACGGTGAATTGAATCCTTATTTTTGGGCCCGCGTCACAAGTGGCGAATTCGGCACCGGTACGGGCGAAGAGTTCCAAGCTGAACAGACGAACGGCTCGTACACACCGATTTGGGTGAAGCGGAGCGCATTGAGCCGCCTGCCGGTCAGACCCCCTTCTTTAGCCGAGCTGCTCACCACCAATCCAGAACGATTCTTTGACAAAACGTTAGCCGAAGACTGAATCAATGTGTAACCTGCTGACAAATCGGGAAAGATAGTTTCTAACGATAACGTTCAGGAGGATATGCGCATGGACACTACAGAAGTGAAAGAAAAAAAGAATTGGCTTTCCTTCGGGAAAGAGTTGTTTCGTCGTTTTAAAGAGCATGACGTTCAAGATTACGGGGCAACGCTCGCTTTTTTTTGGTTCTTATCCATTTTTCCGGGAATCATTTTTATTTTAGCGTTGCTCTCGTTCTTCGACATCACGCAAGCGTCGTTTCAAGAACAATTAAATAACCTGGCACCAGGTTCGGCGGCGACCGAGTTTTTATCAGGGATCTTTGAGGCAATCGGCGAGCCACGAGGCGGATTGCTCTCGATTGGTGCGATTTTAGCGATTTGGTCGGCCTCTAAAGGAGTCGAACGATTGATCAATATGGCAATCCACGCGTACGGTGAGGACAACGAACGCAACTTCTTCGTCAGTAAAGGCATCGCCCTCGGCTTGACGTTCCTCCTCGGCGTCGGCGTCTTGCTGCTCATCATCTCGAACGTGTTCGGCTCACAGATCATCGGATTCATTTCAGACTACCTCCCGATTTCCGGTGCCGAAGTCGTCTTGATCAACGTGTTCCGTTACGTGCTGACGACGGTCATCTTAATCTTGACGCTGTCGATCTTTTATAAGATCGCACCGCAACAACACGTATTTTGGAAAAGCACCGTCCCCGGCGCCATCTTTGGCGTCATCGCTTGGCAGCTCGTCTCACTCGGTTTTAGCCTATACGTCTCGAACTTCGGTAACTACGATTCGACGTACGGATCACTCGGAGGCATCATCGTCACGTTGCTTTGGCTGCAGTTGACCGGCATGATCATCTTGATCGGCTCTGAGATCAACGCCACGTGGCAACGCTTCTTCAAAACCCCGAGCGAGCAGGAGTATGAGAAAAACTATAAGAAAAACAAAAAATCCAAGTCGAAAGACTCGGACGAAGATGACTACAAAGATATTCCGGTCAACACGTACGGATGACAAAAGGCGAACTCCGTTGAGAGAGTTCGCCTTTTTGCATGGATGATTATGCCTCTACGACATCGAGTCGCCCCGTTCCTGGATCGATGACAAATCCGTGGACGTCCGTACCCGGCGGCAGGAGCGGATGGTTTTTGATCAGACTGACCGAGTTGACGACGTTCGCCTCGACCGAGTCAAAGCCATGCAACCACTTCTCCAAGTTCATGCCTGAGGCTTTGAGCGTCTGTAACGTCTGCGGATCAATTCCGCGCCGCTCCATCTCGCCGATGACCGCGTTCGGGTCGATAGCGGCCATGCCGCAATCGTAATGTCCAACAACGATCACCTCTTCCGCACCGAGAGCGTATAAGGCGACGAGAATCGAACGCATGACCGATCCGAACGGATGCGACAATACCGCGCCCGCGTTTTTGATGATTTTCGCGTCGCCGTTCTTCAAACCGAGCGCATGTGGCAATAACGACGTCAACCGTGTGTCCATACAAGTTAAAATGACAATTTTCTTATCAGGAAATTTATCTGACACGTACTGCTCATACTGCTTCTCTGTCACGAACCGTTCATTGAACGCAAGCATGTCTTTGACGACTGACATATCGTTCCCCTCCTCTATGTTTATGCGATAACGCGTGCGACGATTAATCCGATGACCATCCAGGCCCCGAATAACGTGTTGACCTTCGCCGTCATCGCCATCGCCGGCATCAGGTCGGCCGGCTCACGTTTCACCCAGAACCGCTTCACCGCACGAATCATGATCGGAACGGTCATTAACGAAAGCAATACCCAAGGCGTGACCCCGTAAACGAATACGGCGACGAGGATACCAATCAGCGCTACGATAAAGAATCCGGCCAAAACGAGCACGGCCCGGCGATGTCCGACGAGACACGCGATCGTGCGTCGTCCGTTCACCTTGTCGTTATCCAAGTCTCGAATATTGTTGGCCAGTAAAATCGCCCCGATCAAGAGCGCCATCGGGAACGACACGAGCAACAACTCAGTCGTCACCGTGCCGATTTGGATATACCCTGAAATCCCGATGATGACGTAGCCCATGAACAATCCGGCGACGAGTTCACCGAACGGCGTATACGCGATCGGAAGCGGGCCACCCGTATACAGATAGCCGACCACCATCGACAACGCTCCGATCCAAAGCAAATGCCAGCTCGTCGAAGCGGCAATGTATAGACCGAGAACTCCCGCGACGCCATACATCCCGAGCGCGATGCCGAGCACTTGACCCGGCGTGAACCCGTCTCGCACGATCGAGCCGCCAATTCCAATCGAGCCCTCGTGGTCGAGCCCGCGTTTGTAGTCATAGTATTCATTAAATAAATTCGTCGCGATTTGAATCAAGACCGAGGCGATGAGCATCGCCAAGAACAGACCCCATTTCAAATCGGTTTGACCGACGACGATAAACGTTCCTAACAGCACCGGAATAAAGCTCGCCGTCAGTGTGTGCGGACGAATCATGCGCCAATAAGCACCTTTCTCTCTCTTCTTCATCTACTTCCCTCCCTTCGTTAGTTTACGTCTCCACAAAAAAATCTGTCAATGCCCGCCCCTCAATCGTCTGAAGTCATGTTTCTCGAGCATTTGACGGGCAGTACAGCCGTTAAGTCATGATACACTAAAAGATGAATATTCTATCGGATTGAGGAGGCTTTTCTTATATGCCAGATACTCAAACACACATTAAACAACGAATCGAACAAGCGCATAAACGCGCACGCGCATGGCAACGACCTGTCCTTGCCTCATACACGTGGGAGATCCCTTCGTTCGACGCGTTTCATATCATTCAAAATACAGAAACATCACACTATTATTTTTCGACACCCGATCGCTCACTTGAAATGCTCGGTTGTGCCGACGCGCTCGTCTTGACGGCGTCCGGACCCGAACGGTTCCAACGTCTGCAATACGACTGGAGCCTGCATCGCCGAGATGTCGATGCCGTCATCTATGCGTTCTCAGGATTTTCGTTCGATACGTTCGTCCGACCTCAAAAAAACATGTGGGACTCATTCGGCGAGGCGGCTTTAGTCGTCCCTAAATTTTTATACCGTCGTTCCGGTGACAAGCACACGTTGACGGTGTCGACCCTTGTTTCTTCAAACCAGACCGTTGAACAATATTTAATTCAACTAGCCGACCAATTGGCCCAGTTCAACGCCCTGCACGCGCCCGATGAGTCGACACCGACGTATTCGAAAGTAAAAGACGGCGTCGATCACTTTAAATCAAGTTTTCAACAGGCGAAAGGATATATCGCCGAAGAAAAAGTCGAGAAACTCGTCATCGCCCGGGAAGAGATTTACCAGACGTCAGATGAAGCGTTCCCGTTCGCGAAGACGCTACGGCACTTGTCTGAACATCAAGAAGGTAGTTACGTGTTCTTATATCAACCGAAACGGGAAATCGGATTTTTCGGGGCCACACCGGAGCGGCTCGTCCGTAAACAAGGACCGCATATCGAGACCGCGGCCATCGCCGGCACGATCAAACGCCCGGATACGGACGCGGAAACCGAGACGGCGAAACAGCAGTTGTTGCATGACCGTAAAAATTTAGAGGAGCACCAAATCGTCGTCAAAGACATTCAAAACGCTCTCACGCCTTATGCAGCGACCATTCATGTCGCACCGTCCCCGACGATTTTAGAGAACCGCTCGGTATTTCATTTACACACACCGATCAAAGCGACTTTGGACACGAACGCGTCTCTCCTCTCCATCATTGAGTCGTTGCACCCGACACCCGCACTCGGCGGTTCTCCGAAGCGGACGGCCGTCCGCTTGCTGCGCGACATCGAACGGTTCGATCGCGGCTGGTACGGCTCACCGTTCGGCTGGTTGAACACCGACGGAGAAGGTGAATTTGTCGTCTCCATCCGTTCGGCCCTCGTCCAGCATCAGTTCGTGGCATTATACGCAGGCTGTGGAATCGTCCAAGAGTCTGAACTCGAATCAGAGCTAGCCGAGACAGAAGTCAAATTGAGCCCGATCAAGCAAGCGCTCGGGTTAGACCAAGTCATTTCAGGAGGCAATCACGAATGAACGATATGTTAACGAATTGGGTATCCCATATGATGAATCGACTCGTCGAAACTGGGATTTATGACGTCGTCATCAGTCCCGGTTCGCGTTCTACACCGCTGGCGATGGCCGCGTATTTGCACCCGAATATACGCCATCACGTCGTCGTCGATGAGCGTTCAGCCGCTTTCTTCGCGCTCGGACTAACCCGCGCTGGCGAAGACGTTCGGCCGGTCGCATTAATTTGTACGAGCGGCACAGCCGCTACCAACTATTTTTCAGCTATCGCCGAGGCAACGATTTCCCAGCTCCCGCTCGTCGTCTTGACGACAGATCGGCCGCATGAGTTGCGTAACGTCGGGGCCCCGCAAGCAATCGATCAAGTCCGTCTCTACGGTGAACATGTGAAGACGAGCCTCGATCTACCGGTGCCCGAGCCAGAGAGTCTGCGCTATATGGAACAAGCCGTCGGACGTCTCGTACGCTTGAGTGCGCAGGCCCCGCTCGGACCGGTCCATATTAACATTCCGTTCCGAGAACCGTTACTGCCCGATATCGAACGTCTGAAGTCACAATTGACCGCCGCTTCGAGACGGAGCGAGACCTCGTACATTCGTCCCGTCACCGACGACTTGGCTCGCTTCAAACAAGAGACGGCCGTCGAACGGCTCGCTTTCGTCGTCGGACCTGGCACGCCGACGTCTTGGCTCGAAACCATCTACAACGTAGCAAACACTCACCGAATTCCGGTGTTCGCCGATCCGCTCAGTGGCATGCGTTGCTTTGACGGCGTTTTGACGAATTATGACACGTGGCTCGCAAGTGAGCATAGCCCAGAATGGACGCCGAATGCGGTCGTTCGCTTCGGTGCTGCTCCTGTATCGAAACGGTTGAATGAATGGCTCAAACAGACCCACCAAATCTTGATTGAACAGCCTGGCTCGTTTCGCGACCCATCGAGTCGTGCGACTGTCGTCTACGGCGACGCGAATGATTATTTGGAGGTCATCGACGTCCCGTTTGACGACGTCTACCGCGCTCGTTTTTCCTTATTCGAACAAGTCGCCGAATCGGCCAAACCAAGTCTGAGCGGTGAGAGCGCCTTGACGCGTCACGTCTTGAACGCTCAGATCGACCGCTTGTTCGTCAGCAACAGCATGCCGATCCGTGACGTCGACACGACGCTCGGCGCCGGACAAGCCGTATCCGTCTTCGCCAACCGAGGCGCGAACGGAATCGACGGAATCATCTCGAGCGCGCTCGGTGCTTGCTACGACACAGAACGAGCCGCGTTACTGATCGGTGACTTGGCGTTCTATCACGACAGCAACGCCCTGCAGTTACTAAAAACGCATCCTGGCTCGTTCTCGATCATCGTCGCCAACAACAACGGCGGCGGCATCTTCTCCTTCTTACCGCAAGCATCAATCGAGCCACAGATGTTCGAAGACTTGTTCGGTACACCGCTCGACTTGAACATCCGTGGCTTCGCCGACACATACGGGCTTAGCTATCAACTGCTCGAACGTCCAGAAGACGTGACAGCAGCGATCGAGGCCGGGATACAATTGATCGAGTTCCCGTCCGACCGTGCCGACAACGTCTTATCCCACCGGAACTGGACGGAATCGATTTGCACGCGTCTCACGTTGGAGAACGGGACGTGAGACATACTGTCCGTGACGTGTCGTATGAAGTGCTCGAGCACGGGTCCGGAAGACCGGTCCTCTTGTTGCACGGCTTCACGAGCAACGCCGGATGGCTCTCGTATTTCCCTGACTTGCCGGTGCGCCTCGTCGCCCCATCCCTGCTTCAACATGGACAGACCGGCAGTTGCTCGGTCGCCCGCGCGAAGATGAGCCAACAAGTGAAGGATTTGTCGACGCTGCTCGACACGGACGAAAGGCCGTGGACGGTCATCGGCTATTCGCTCGGCGGCCGCATCGGGATGACACTCGCAGCCTGTGACGAGCGCGTGGACCACTTCATCGGGATTAGTACGACGCCCGGTCTCACCGCTTCAGAACGACGAGCGCGACGCGACGCCGATGAACGGCTCGCGCGACGAATCGAGACGGACGGAATCGAAGCGTTCGTCGCCGCATGGGAGATGCTCCCGCTTTGGCGTCAAACGGACGAGATGCGGGCCTCGCTTCGACATGAGCGGCTCGCTCAAGACCCGTCAGCGCTCGCGAACAGTTTGCGCGCCATCGGGACCGGCAGTATGCCGTCGCTATGGACGCATCTTGACCGCCTGCCTCGAACCGATTTGATCGTCGGTGCGCACGATGTGAAGTTTCAAACGATTGCTCGCGATATGCGTGAACGTCGTCCAGACATTCGGATACACGAAATTTCGGGTGCGGGCCACGCTCCCCATATCGAGAACACCCAACAATTTGGTACAATGATAGAGAAATTGATTTTAGGGGGAATTTAAATGGAATCAGTAGCAAACTGGACATCGGTCCGTACGTATGAAGACATTAAATATGAGAAGTGGAACGGGATCGCAAAAATCACGATCAACCGCCCGGAAGTTCGGAACGCGTTCCGTCCGCTCACGGTCAACGAATTGATTGACGCGTTCGCGCGCGCCCGTGACGATAAAGAAGTCGGCGTCATCATCTTGACAGGTGAAGGCGATCAAGCCTTCTGCTCAGGTGGCGACCAAAAAGTTCGCGGTCACGGCGGCTACGTCGGTGACGATGATATCCCGCGCTTGAACGTCCTTGATCTTCAGCGCTTGATCCGAGTCATCCCGAAACCGGTCATCGCCATGGTCGCTGGATACGCCATCGGTGGCGGACACGTCTTGCACCTCGTCTGTGACTTGACGATTGCGGCCGACAACGCTCGTTTCGGTCAAACTGGACCGAAAGTCGGATCGTTCGACGCCGGTTACGGTTCAGGCTACTTGGCCCGCATCGTCGGACATAAGAAGGCTCGTGAGATTTGGTACTTGTGCCGTCAATACGACGCACAACAAGCGCTCGACATGGGGCTCATCAACACGGTCGTCCCGCTCGAACAGCTTGAAGCCGAGACGGTCCAATGGTGCCAAGAGATCTTGCAACACTCGCCGACAGCACTCCGCTTCTTGAAAGCTGCGATGAACGCTGATACGGACGGCTTGGCCGGGATCCAACAGCTCGCCGGTGATGCGACGCTCCTTTACTACACGACAGATGAAGCAAAAGAAGGCCGTGACGCCTTCAAAGAAAAACGTGACCCTGACTTCGGTCAATTCCCGCGTTTCCCGTAAATCGTAAGAGAGTAGCGAATTCGCTACTCTTTTTTTGGAGGTAATTGTGATGGATTATGATTTGAAGCAACATCCTGTCGACACGATCGCCCTCGTCACCGCAACGGAACGTCTGACGTGGGGCGAATTGATCGATGAGAGCTCGCGCTTGGCACACTTTTTAGGCCGGACCGTTCCGGACGCTCGTCACATCGGACTGTATGCGTCAAATAGTAAAGACTATGTCGTCGCAGTCCACGCCGTCCATTTGCTCGGAAAAGTACTCGTCCCGTTGAATACACGACTGACCACAAGCGAACTCGCAATGCAACTCGACAAGGCCCACATCGACATCTTACTCGTCGATCAGGAAATCGACCTCAACGTCCCTCAAATCGACGTGAGCGTACGCGATCAAGAGCCATTGCGCCGACATCATCGCTGGGGGCGTGACGAGGTGATGTCGCTCATGTTTACGTCCGGCACGACCGGACACGCCAAAGCGGTGCAACAGACGTACGGAAATCATCGCGCGAGCGCCGAGGCCGCAAAAAAACATCTCGGATACGAGCCGACCGACCGCATGCTCGTCGTCACACCGCTGTTCCACATGAGCGGACTCGCTCAAGTGTACCGCTGTGCCTTGTTCGGCTCAGCATTATACGTTGAACCGAAGTTCGACGTCTTGCGTACGATCCAATTGATCGCGTCCGAACGGATCACCCATCTTTCCCTCGTCGCCATCATGCTCGGGCGACTGCTCGACTCAGGATTGACAAGTCACCATCTCCGCGTCATTCTCGTCGGAGGCGGACCGGTGCCACGGCCGTTGCTCGAAGAAGCAGACCGCCGCCACTTGCCGATCGCGCAGACGTACGGGATGACGGAAACTTGCTCTCAAGTCGCGACGTTGTTGCCGTCCGAAGCACTGGACCATATCGGTTCAAGCGGTCAAGCGATCGCACCGACCCACATCCGTATCAGTCGCGATGGTGAGATCGAAGTCAATGGCCCGACCGTCACGCCCGGCTATTATAACGAATCGGAAGCGAACGCTTGGACCGAGGACAGGTACTGGCGAACCGGCGACCTCGGAACGATCCAAGACGGCTATTTATATGTTTTGGATCGCCGGAGCGACTTGATCATCTCGGGCGGAGAAAACATCTATCCCGCGGAGATCGAGAGCGTCCTGTTGCGATGCCCCGGTATCGAGGACGCAGGTGTCACCGGGAAGCCTGACCCGACATGGGGCGCCGTCCCGATCGCCTATATCGTCGGGACGTACGACCCTCACGAACTTACGCAAATTTTAAACGATCACCTCGCTAAGTATAAGCACCCGAAGGCATTGATCGCGGTCACTCAGCTCCCACGAAACGCCAACGGAAAATTGATGCGATACCGCTTAAAGGAGACCGATTATGATTCAACGAGCTGACCTTTACATCGTCCCGCTCACGTTCAAACACCCGCTTGTGACAGCCCATTCCGTCTTGACGACGCGACGGACGGTCATCCTCCGTCTCGAAACGACCGACGGAGCAGTCGGATACGGGGAAGGTGTCGCCTTTGAGACGCCGTGGTACACGTCGGAGACGGTCCGCTCGACCGTCGACACGTCTGAACTGATCTATCGATTGTTGAACGGGCAGACGGTCAGCGCGACCACATTTCCAGACCATGTCCGTTCGATTATCGGGCACCCGATGGCAAAAGCGATGTGGGAGAGTGCACTCTGGGAAATCGAGGCCGCCCGTGCTGGCGTGACGCTAAAACAACTTTTGCAAGCCGGACATCACGTCGCTTGCGGGCGGACGATTGGGATCGGCTTGCTCACCGAAACGTTGAACGCGATCGAACAGGCGCTCGATTCCGGGTTCGAACGGATCAAGTTGAAAGCTTCGCCTCATGAGCTATTGACGGCGCTCGCGGAAGTGCGGACTTTTTTCCCGGACGCTCCGCTCATGATCGACTTGAACGGCAGTGCGCACGAGCAGCCGCTCGACTGGTTCGAACAACTCGATGCCCATCGCCTCTTGATGATCGAGCAGCCTTATCCGAGCGACTGCTGGGTCGACTCGGCCGACCTGCAAACAAAACTCAAGACGCCCATTTGTCTTGACGAGTCCATCACCTCACGGCAAGACGTCGAGACGATGAATCGGCTTCGGGCCGGACGCATCGTCAACATTAAACCTGCCCGCGTCGGGGGATTGACCGAGGCGCTCGCGATCCGTGACAGCGGTACCCCTTATTGGGTCGGTGGTATGTACGAATCATCGATCGGCCGTTATCATACGCTCTTATTCGCCTCGTTGACGGGTGCCGCCTATCCGGCCGACATGGCCGGAACGAGCGCCTATTTTGAGACTGACTTGCTCGATACGCCGCTCGACGTCGAAAACGGTCAGCTCTCGATCCCTGACGTCGTCACTCCGGATTGGAAAAAGATTCATCAGTTAAGCGAACAAATCATCCAGTTAACGTAAACAAGGATACAGACCGCGGTCTGTATCCTTGTTTGATTGCGTCATTCTTCTCGGAACGTGCCAGTCAACACTTCATAGCCGTCCTCGGTCACGATGACCGTGTGCTCAAACTGCGAGACGGGGCTGTCGTTCGGTGTGAATAACGCCCAGCCATCCTCTTCTGACTGGTAGACGATCTCGTCTTTCGTCGAGACGAACGTCTCGACCGCAATGACTTGACCGACTTTCAAGATGTCATTCTCTTCCCGGCTATAGTAGTTCGAGATCGTCTCCGGTTCGCCGTGGAGCGTGCGGCCGAGTCCATGACCTGCCAAGTTTCGAATGACGGTGAAGCCGTTTTTGCGGACATCCGCGTAAATCGCTTTTCCGATCTGGTTCACTTTCGTACCGGCCTTCACTTTGCTGAGACCTGCTTCGAGCGACGTGAGCGAGACCTCGACTAAGCGGACATGCTCTGGCGATTTCGGTGTGCCGGCGATCACCGTTCGTCCCGTGTCTGCATAATAGCCATCTTTCACGGCAGACACATCGACATTGACGATGTCCCCGTCTTTAATGACTTCTTTACCTGGAATTCCGTGGGCAGCCACTTCATTGATGGAGATACACGTATAGCCCGGAAACTCATACATCGTAATCGGCGCCGAGGCCGCTCCTTCTTCTTCAAGAATACGTTGCCCGATCGCATCGAGCTCTTTCGTCGTCATCCCTGGCGTGACGGCCCGTGCCATCTCATCCCTTGCCCGGGCGACGATTCTCCCAATCTCACGCAACGCATCATAATCGTAATCAAACATCATAATCCCTCTCAATCTAATAATCGGTTTTGGTATAAGTACTCTTCTGATAAATCGGCGAACAAAAACATGCCGTCCGGTAACGGGTAGCTGAACGTACGTGTCACTTCGTTGGAGCTGAAGTCGCGATAGTCTTCCGACAAATAGCCCCGCCCGCGAACACTCATCGCGGCCATCGTCCGGATAAAGTACGGTCGAAAACTCCAGTTATAGCCTCGGTATGTGTTATCGACTTTCCAAACGTGTTGCTCTTGGTAGACGTTCGCACTCGTCTGGAAGCCCGTTTGATCGGTCAAGTAGTAGCGGACGAGCATCCCTTCTAATTTAGGGACGATATGGAGCAGCCATTCATCCTTCTTATCCCGTGACCATTTCCCGGTTTGGACGAGCTCCGCGACTTTTCCGTGAAGTTCGAATTCTAGCTCATACAACCGCTTCAATCGCTCTTGGTCGTGCAGGAAGAACGCTGGAACTTCTTGCGTGAGCACACTCATTCCTTTTGCTTCACGCGGCGGGGAATCCTCTTGACGACCTAACAAGCCGCCCATGTAGTAACTCCCACCGTGCTGCCAGGCGTAACGCAACTGACCGAGATGATCGATTGACTTATAAAGCAGCGGGGCCCCGAGTTTCGAAGCGATGTATTCCATCGTCTGGAGCATTTGGGGGTAAGTCACCGACAACGTCTTCTTCTCGACCATCGTTGCTAAATCGACAAGCAACAACTCCGGTGCAATCGTCATGATGTCCTCGATACTCGTCGACTCCGCGAAGTCGAGCGCGACTCTCACACCAGAAGATCGATAATATTGGACGACACGGGACAGACGAGACACATCGACGAGCTCGGTCCCTTGAAGTGTCACAAATATCCGGTGGAGCGGGAAGTTCAATTCCCGTAACGGTGCTAAAAATGCTTCGCCCCCTTCTTCAAGGATCCATTCCGACCGGCAGCGGAACGTGACGAACTGCTTTTCGTCACGTAACGCTTCGGCGGCCAACCGTTCCATCCGCTTGGCGATGTCGAGTTGATACTCGACCGGTACGTCGTCATCATAAAAGAACGGGGTGAGCGACTCGCCCCTGAAATGGCCGTGTACCATGTAGCCTTCCACTTGAAACGTGGCCGCCCCGAAAATCGGTTCATACGTCACTTCGACTTCATTTGGATTCATCATCACATCCACTGCATCCAATTGGATCACCTCATCCTCATTTTCGAAACAAGAAAGCGAGCCGGTTTCAGCTCGCTCGTGTATGCACATACATATAGGCACCGAAACAAGCAATAAAATACACGATACTCATCACACCGTATCCGATTCCCATCTTCCCGCCGACGCCGATGGCCATGACCAACCAAATCATCGCGCCAAACAAAAGTGTGGCGACCGGAATATATCGGAAATTCGGACGTACTGTCCGCATAACAATCGGCTTCAATGCTAGGATGCACGCCAATAATATGACGAGACCTAAACCTAGTTCTACCATCCGTTGACACCTCATCCTTCAATCTCTACTCGTTCAGTGTAGCATGAGATAAATAAAAAAACCGCAAATCCACTTAAGGAAATGCGGTTTTCGTTTTATCGATTAGTCACGCGGACGACGTGGGCCACGGTCTTCTGATGAGCGACGACGATCGTCAGTCCCACCAGTGCGTTTTCCACGGTATCCACCGCCACCGCTACGTTCGCCTGAGCGTCCGCCACGGTCTCCGCCGCCAGTGCGACGGTCTCCGCCACCACTGCGTGCGCCGCCACGGTATCCACCGCGGTCGTTGCGTCCACCTTGACGTTTCACACGGACTGGTTCTGCGTAAGAGATTTCAACAGGTGTTGAATCTGGCTCTTTCGTCAAACCACGAAGTGCTGCTGCGAGAAGCTCGACTGCTTCGTACTCTTCAAGGAGCTCAGTCGCAAGTTGCGTGTAAGCTTTGAAGTCGCCCGCTTGAACGCGTTCGATCAAATCTTCAGCTGATTGCTTTTGGTTTCCTTCAAGTACTTCTGCGATCGTCGGTACGTGACGACGGTTCATTTTCTTGTTCGTCACACGTTCGATTGACTTCACTTGACCGAATTCACGTGGCGTGATGAACGTAAGGGCAGTACCTGTTTTACCAGCACGGCCTGTACGTCCGATACGGTGCACGTAGCTTTCCGGATCTTGTGGGACGTCAAAGTTGTATACGTGTGTGACACCTGTGATATCAAGTCCACGCGCCGCTACATCTGTTGCGACCAAGATGTCGATCGTGCCGTTTTTGAAACGACGGATGACTTGGTCACGTTTTGATTGCGTCAAGTCACCGTGAAGGCCATCAGCCGTGTAACCACGTTTGATGAGTGCTTCTGTAACTTCGTCAACACGTTTCTTCGTACGAGCGAAGATGATGCTGAGTTCTGGTGAGTCGATGTCGATCAAACGGCAAAGCGTATCGAATTTTTGACCTTCGCGCAATTCGAGGAACTGTTGGTTGATGTTTTCAACTGTCATTTCCTTCGATTTTACTTTGATGATCGTTGGCGACTTCATGAAGCGCTCAGCGATCTTCTTGATTTGTGGTGGCATTGTCGCTGAGAAGAGAAGCGTTTGACGTTCAGCCGGAAGGCCTTTCAAAATCATCTCGATATCTTCAACGAAGCCCATGTTGAGCATTTCATCCGCCTCATCCAAGATCACTGTTTGGATCTCGTCGAGTTTGATCGTCTTGCGTTTCATGTGGTCCATGAGACGTCCAGGTGTCGCAACGACGATTTGCGGGTTCTTTTTCAAGCCGCGGATTTGGCGGTCGATTTGCTGACCACCGTATACAGGAAGTGCGTATACACGCTTCGTTTCCCCGATTTTGTTCAATTCTTCTGCAACTTGAATCGCAAGTTCACGTGTCGGTGCAAGAACAAGTGCTTGGACTTGACGCGCCTTTGTGTCGATTCGCTCAATTGTCGGAATACCGAAAGCTGCTGTTTTCCCTGTACCTGTTTGTGCTTGGCCTAATACATCCGCTCCTGTAAGTGCGATTGGGATTGTTTCAGCTTGGATCGGTGTCGCTTCCTCGAAGCCCATTTTGAGTACACCTTTTACTAATGCTTCACTTAACTGTAAATCTTGAAATTTTGTCAAATTATATTCTCCTTTGTTCATGCAAAAAACGTCTGAGGTTAGTTCTGCAGACGTTCTTTAAATGTTTCCTCGTAGTCAACTCTTATTACTATACCGCATTTGTTTCTAAAATGAAAGAAATACATTCTAAAACTTTTTTTAGCCACCTGGACATGAGTAATCTTATTTCAATTTATACCCGTTGTCGAGTTTTTCAACTTGCTTTTCTTTCAAGAGCTTCCCGAGCGCCCGTTTGAAGGCCGCCTTGCTCATGCCAAACTCACGGTCGATCACGTCTGGGGCTGTCTTGTCGCCGTAAGGCATTTCACCACCGCGTTCTTCGATGTAAGAACGAATGCTTTCCGCATCCGGGTCGATCGCTTCATACGCTCGCGGTTTCATCGATACAAGAACGGTACCGTCTTGCTTCACTTGCGTCACACGTACTGCTAACTGTTCGCCGAGACGCGGCCACCGCGTCATCTCTGCTTCATGTAAGAAACCGAGTGATTCATTCTCGACCCAGACGTTGACACCGACGTCACGTTTGTTGACGACGATCGCTTGAACGTCTTGATTGCCCCACTCTTCTTTCGCAGGACGGGCAAGCAAGTTCAAATACGCATAATGAGCCGGTTCTCCGAGAAGACGGCCTTTTTGATCGTATTTGAGACGGACGCATAGCTTATCGCCTTCTTTCGGCCAATATGTCCGGTTTTCAGGAAGGTCGTCGAGCGAGACGAGCACATCCTTTTGAATGCCGATGTTGACGAACACACCCGTATTGTAGCGAACGCCTGTCACCTCGAACCATTCATATTCTTCAAACGATACGTTCGGAATCGTCATCGTCGAAGCGAGACGGCCTTCCGAGTCGTGATAAAGGAAGACACGCACCGTTTGACCGACTGTGACTTCTTCTGTTTGTTCTTTCCGATGAAGCAATACCTCTTCACGGCCGTTCCCAATAAATACGCCAAAATCGGCTGAACGTTCCGCAACTAGATCGACTACATCTCCTGCACGTAATACCATTCTATACACATCCTTTTTCATCTTATTACTGTCAGTATACCTACCTACACACGTTCTTAATCATATCACGTTCCTTTTCCTGCTTCAGGTCAATTGTGTCTAATTTGTGAACGCAGCAATGAACCACCCAACCGTCAAATCTCTAAATCGACCGAGTATCAGACGGAATTTTGTGACAATTTTGTGAACAATGTTTTTCCATCTAGTATCCACTTTTTGAAAACGTTATTATTAAAGGAGTGTTGTTTATAAAACAGGTTTCAGCAATGTCCGAACGGGGGAAATAAAATGTTTGATGTTCAATCTCGCTCATTTGCGAAACGCTTCATGAAGGGCCTTTTGATTGCATTCTTCGCTCTTCTCGCTTCGCTGAGTTTCATATTCTCAAACGGTGTCGATACGAACGTGTCGTCTTCCGTCACGATGGTTCAAGAGTAAGCGCCCTCTCGCTCGTCAGAAGGCGTTTTTTTGTTTTGTTCGACAAAAAAAGGAATTTTTTGCTCACTTGTCGAACGAGAAATACGTTCGGTTTTTTCAATTGAATCATCTGGGAAGGGAGAGTCACTCATGCTATTTTATTTTCTCACCACGATTCTTTCAGTCGTCGGTTTGTCCGTCTCGCTCCAAACCGGTTTTTTCAAAGATCCGATCGGCACATTCTTGTTCGCGGCGCTGCTCGCCATGGGTCTATCTTCATTTAAACAGCTTATCGCACAAATGAACGTGCTCTTGAAAGAAAGGCGCAATCAAAAGCGCATCGATCGCATCGTCGCTCGCATGCACTCCAGTTCACGCAAACGCTCTACATAACGCTCGTGTTCCCACGCCACTTTTGGTATTCTATTCTAGATAGAAGAGCACAACGGACTTGGACCGTAGGAGGCACAAACACGAATGAATGAAATCCCTTTATCGAACGAATGGCTGTTACGCTATTCACCCGTCATGGAGCTGTGGCTGAAAGAAGACGGCATTTTGCTCGTCGATGACGACAATCGAATCCGCCTCACCTTAGAAATTGGCAGTGATCACGTGATGCAGTTTAAGAGCATCGAGCAAGACGGTGCCTACTTTGTCGTTGACCCGGTGAATAAACGAATTACGTTCGAACTCGAGGAAGAAGAAGAGGAAACCGATTCTCGCTTCTGGGAATAAAGATTCATGTCTAAGAGTCAGATTCTCTGTGTGAGAAGAAGACTCTTTCTTGCTGTTTGGCTCTATTTTGAAAAGGAGATTGATACTATGTTACGCACCGCCATTTGGTTTTTCTCGTTCTTCGCCGTCTTGCCCGTCTTGCTTCCGTTTTATCCGAAAGCAAAACGACTCGACGTACCGGCACGATACGATTACGTTCAAAAAATCGCCTACAACTGGGCCAGCTTCTTATTGAAAGTGGCCGGAGCCCGAGTCCGTGTGCACGGACAAGAACATATTCCGAACGAACCGGTCGTCTACGTCGCTAACCACCAAGGAAACTTCGACATCCCGATCATGATCACGGCGACGAACCATCCGAAAGCGTTCATCTCAAAAATCGAAGTCAAAAAAATTCCGATGATCGCGGGTTGGATGGAATTGATGGGTTGTATCTTTATCGATCGCAGTGACCGCCGCCAATCCGTCAAAGCGATCCGCGCCGGTGTCGAGACGATCCAATCCGGACAGTCCATCATCATCTTCCCGGAAGGCACTCGTTCAAAAGGCGGGCCGATGAAAGAGTTTAAAGCCGGCAGCCTGACGCTCGCCACGTCGAGCGGAGCAAAAATCGTTCCGGTGGCGATCAACGGCAGCTATCACCTGCTCGAAATGAAAAACCGGATTAGACCGGGTATCGTCGATGTGACGTTTTTACCGGCTATCGACCCGGCTGACGTCTCGAATAAAGAATTGACAGCGAAAGTAGAAGCGATGATTCGCCAAGTCGTTGAAGGAGGTTCCAAATGAGTTTATTAACAATCGAAGGCATCCGTAAAGAGTTCGCCGATAAAGTCTTGTTTGACGACGTCACGATGACGATTCATCCCGGTAACCGGATTGGCGTCATCGGCGTCAACGGTTCTGGGAAATCGACGTTCTTAAAAATCATTGCCGGCGTCGAAACAGCAGACAAAGGCACGATGCAACATCCGAACGACTATCGGATTCGTTATTTGACGCAAACCGTTGATTTCGCTCCCGGTCAGACCATTTTAGACGCCTTGTTCACGAGCAACACTCCATCCGTCATGGCGTTAAAACAATACGAGCTCGCTCGCCAGGCACTCGAGGCGAACCCATCGAGCGAGCAATGGCTCGAACGTTTCATGAAAGCACAGCAAGCGGTCGATGCCGCTGATGCTTGGGAAACGGAAGCGAAGCTGAAGTCGATCTTGAATCGGCTCGGGTTACCTGATGTGTCGGCCGAGATCAGCTCCCTCTCCGGGGGCCAACAAAAACGGGTCGCGCTCGCTGCGGCCTTGCTCGACGAAGCCGATTTGCTCTTACTCGACGAGCCGACGAACGAACTTGACGCCGATACGATCGCTTGGCTCGAGACGGTTCTCGCGGACTATCGAGGCGCGATCTTGCTCATCACCCACGACCGTTATTTCTTGAACCGGGTGACGAACCATATTCTCGAGATTGCCGACGGCACGTCTTACTTTTATGACGGGAACTATGAACTGTTTCTCGAGAAGCGGGCCGAACGCAAAGCCCGCTCCCAGTCGATGGAACAAAAGCGGCAAAACATCTTGCGACGCGAGCTCGCTTGGCTGCGCCGCGGTGCCAAAGCCCGGACGACGAAACAGAAAGCCCGGATTCAACGTGTCGAGGGCTTAAAGCAGCAAGAGGCACTCGCCGAAGACGATGCGCTCGACGTATCGGTCGGTTCACGCCGGCTCGGAAAAAAAGTCATCGAAGTCGAACAGTTGTCGTTCCAGTATGCGGACACGCCGCTCATTCACGATTTCAGCTGGCTGTTCGGACGCCGGGAACGGTACGGCATCGTTGGACCGAACGGGAGCGGCAAGACGACGCTCATGAACTTGCTCGCCGGTCGCATCGAACCGACGTCAGGCACGGTCGTCCACGGTGAGACGGTTCACATCGGTTACTACGGTCAACAAGTCGAATTTGACGATACGACGCGACGGGTCATCGACGAGATCGAACGGATCGCCCAAGTCATCTACACACCGGACGGCGAGACGATCACCGCCGGTCAAATGCTCGAGCGTTTCTTGTTCACACCGGACGCCCAATATAAACCGATCAGTAAACTTTCCGGTGGCGAGAAACGGCGCCTTGTGTTGTTGCGGATTTTGATGGATGAGCCGAACGTCTTGTTCTTAGATGAGCCGACGAACGATCTCGATACGGAAACGTTGTCGGTTTTAGAGGACTACTTAGAGTCGTTCCCAGGAACCGTCATCGCCGTCAGTCACGACCGTTACTTCCTTGACCGTATCGCCGAGCAACTGATCGCCTTCGAAGAGGGGACGATCAACGTCTACCACGCCGAATATAGCGACTATCTGGCCGAGCTTCAAGACGAGGCACGGCAACTTAAAAAAGAACCGAAAGACAAGAAAGAACGCGCCAAAGCCGACGTCGTCAAATTCACTTTTAAAGAACAAAAAGAGTGGGAGACGATCGAGGAAGAGATCGCTACAACCGAACAGAAAATCGAAGCTGCAGAAGCGCGACTCGCCGATGCCGGTAGCGATCTCGGAAAAGTGAACGATCTTTACGCTGAAATCAGTACCCTCAAGCAAACACTCGAAGAAAAAATGGAGCGCTGGGAGTACTTGTCTGAAATCGATGAACAAATTCAAGCTCAGAAAAAATAAAAAAAGACGGATCACAATTTAACATTGTGGTCCGTCTTTTTTCGCTATGTAGCCGTATACGTACACGTCGTATGGTTGATTGCCTTGGCGCATATAGTGGCGCAGCGTTCCTTCACGAATGAAACCGTTGCGTTCTAACAGTTGCTGCGAAGGGATATTTTCAGGATAGACGATAGCCCCGACTCGCTCGATGTCTGCGGAACACGCAGCAAACGTCAATGCCGCCTGCAATGCCTCTGTCGCGTAGCCGTTCCGCCAATAGCGCGGATGGATCTCATAACCGATCTCGGCACGTCGATGGCGCGGGGCGCGATTGTGGAATCCGATCGTCCCCATCAACTCGGGATGACCTTTCCTCATAATGCCCCAACGCATGATCGATCCGTCGGCAATCCCTTCTAGCATCCCGAATAGCATTTGTTCCGTCTGTTCAAGCGATTGATGCGGCTCCATCCCATAATGGCGCAACACGTCGACGTTTGAAAAAATCGTGAATAGACGCTCCGCATCGGTCGATTGTAACTGCCGTAACTGCAGTCGTTCCGTTTCAATCGTTGGAATCATCCCGTTTCCCCCGTCCGAGTGATTATTTGTCCACTAAATTATGTTGAAACGCATAGACGACCGCTTGCGTCCGGTCATAGACGTCAAGCTTCGTCAAAATGTTCGAGACGTGCGTCTTCACCGTCTTCAATGAAATATATAATTCATCGGCGATAACTTGGTTCGCCTTGCCTTCGGCCATCAGTTGCAAAATCTCGCGTTCTCGCGCCGTCAAACTTTCATGAAGGGTCGTCTCCGGGTGCCGCAGACGTTCGAGCATCTTGCCGGTCACTTGTGCGGCCATGACCGGATTACCGGCTGCCGTCTGACGGATCGCGTCGGCGATTTCATTCGCGTTCGCCGTCTTCAAGACGTAACTCATCGCACCGGCCTCGATGACCGGATACACTTTTTCATCGTCCAAAAAACTCGTCACGACTAAGATTTTCGCATCTTTCCAGCTCGCTTTAATACGCTTCGTCGACTCGACTCCGTCCACAGGTTCCATCACGAGGTCCATCAAGACGACGTCCGGTTTTTCAGCGATGGCGAGTTCCGCTCCGGTCGCCCCGTCCGACGCTTCCCCGACTACTTCAATGTCCGGCTGTGTCGACAGAAATGCCGAGACACCGGCCCGGACCATTTCATGATCATCAATCAATACGACTCGAATCATTCTAACCCCTCCACTTGTTGTTTCACACGCACTTCGATTTGTGTACCGACTCCAGGCACGCTGACGAGACGTAACGTCCCGCCGACTTCGGCCGTTCTCTCTCTTATCGATTGTAAGCCATATGAGGCGACTTGTGTATCCTCGACATTAAAACCGATCCCGTCGTCATTTATTTTCAAGATGACCGTCTGTTGGACGGTCCGCATTTCAATTTCGAGCCGCTTCGCTTTGGCATGCCTGAGCGTATTGCTGATCGCTTCTTGAACGATGCGGAACAACTCATTTTCCGTATGGCGTGACAATTTCACTTCCTCGAGACGCCAGATGAGCTCGGTCGATTGTTTGCGGGACAGTTCTTCTAACAGACGTTCAATCCCCGTCTTCAAGGTCATCCCTTCTAACTCGACGGGACGAAGCTGCAACAAGAGCGAACGCATCTCGGCCTGCGCGGTCTGTGCCATGACTTCGACTTGACCGATCTGTTTAGCGGCGAGTTCCGGTTTCGATTCGATCGTCTGCTTGACCGCTGTCGTCATCATCGAGATCGCGTATAGCTGTTGACTGACCGAGTCGTGCAGCTCACGGGCGACACGACGACGTTCTTCGACGACCGCCTCGCTTCGTGCCTCTTCGACACTGACCGGCCGATCGCCGACCCGTTTGGCGACCTCGATCATCTCCGTACGTTGTTTGCTGATACGGACAATCCGTTCGAGCGTGTCGCGGTACGGCGATAACGGCCGGAACGTGATCTCTTTTTGATTCTCGAGCTTCCATAGGGCAATCGCCACTTCACGGAAATCCCGGCGCAAGTAAAAGTAAGACCCAACTCCGAATATGCTGCCGATCAAAACGGCGATGACAACGATAGACACACCGAAAGGCAACCCTTCTTCACGTGTAAATAAATCTCGGAGTGAAGTCGAGTCACCTATTAGAAATGCAATCGTCACGAATAACGCCGTCAGTAGACTGCTGAATAACTGGTGCCAGACGACCGTCCTTGGGTAAGAATCTTTCTTCATACGGTCATCACCTCGACGCTTCCGCTCATGAGCACGATATGAATCCGGACTTTTCGCGTCGCCGCTTGGTACTCATCAGACGCCGTATAAAAACGGCGGTTGAACACCGGTGAATAATTCGATTCATCGACTTGGATCTTGCCGAAACCGATTGAGGCGTCGATCGAGTAATCGTAACCGGCCGGGATGAGGATACGGATATCCCCGGCGAGTCCGTTCAAGAGCAAGAACGTCTCCCCTTCCGGAATGATGGCGCGCGATAAATCCATCTCGACGTCGCGTAGCAAAAAGAATTCATTCGTGTCTTGCAAGACGTAATGGCCCGACTCTTTCGTCCCGAACGAAAACGCCTGTTCTTGACGAATGTGCGACCGGAACCGATTCGACTCAAGCGGTCGATTTTTATACAGACGGTACCCAAACATGAGCAATAATCCTGATAAGACGAACCCGAACGCGGCCGAAGAAAAGATGAGTCCGACGAGCATCACACCACCGATCCCGTAAAAGATATAACTGACCGGCTGATTTCCTTTCCGGCTGAAGCGACGCCCGATATAAAGCAATAAGAGCGGCACAATCATGCTGAAGAGGACGCTGTTCCCACCCGTCACGATGTCGATAAATAGTCCGATGGCAAATAAAATAATCATGAAGCCAATAATTTGGCGTGTGTTCCAACGTTCCACTCTGCTTCCCCCTCCCTAACGATATGTACAATGAAGCAAAGAAGCGATGGCCCGAAAATACTCTGGACCATCGCTGAACCAGTGCGTCAGTCTTGTTTAAAGCGACGCTCAAGTTCTTTTAATTTTGCTTCGAAATCATCTTCGTCCGCCGCGTCGGTTTTTTCTTCGGCCGCAGGTTCTTCCTTCGTTGCGTCTTTCTTCTCTTCTTCTGTGAACGGATGCGACTTCGATGTGTCCGCTCCGAAGATTTGATCGAGCGCACCTTTCAACAAATCAAGGTTCTCACGCATCGCGAACTCGTAACGTTTGTTTTGCATCTCGTCGAGTTTGAGGCGCATCTCGAGGGCACGGCGCTCAAGGGCGTCAAGTTCTCGACCGCCTTCGTCTAGCAAGCCTTCGAAGTAGCGATACTGTTCACCGTAATGTTTTGACTCGAGAGCAGCGCGTTCAGCCAACTTCTCTTCGCCGGCTTGTTTCGCGAGCTCTGTCTGTTCGTAGCGCTTGTCAGCCATCAATTTGGCATCGTCACGCTTCGTCGCGAGTTCGCCGAGCAACGCCTTCTGACGCTCGACGAGACGTTCGACCGACAACGCTTCTTTTTCAGCACCGCGGATGTGGCGGTTTAATTCGGCTTCCCCACTCGAGCGTGGCGCCTCTTTTTCTTGATACTTTTTCATTTCTTTTGAAAATTCTTTCGTCAACTCGTTAGCTAAATCACGAAACTGATCAAATGGTGTCTTCATCATAAAATCCTCCTTCTAAAAACTTAGCGACGGTTTACAAACTTTTGCCAGACTTGATCGAACGATTGGAAGCTGCTACGACTAGCACGCGACCCGTCCGCATTTAAAATCTCAACGTCCCGCTTTTGGTTGGCATACATCATATACCCTTTAAACAACATCCATGCCACCACAATTCCGATTAACGCCCAAATATTCGACAAAATCGTGATGATCCCGATCACGGCGAGTAAGCCGTAACCGATTTTTGCGCCGACATGCGTCACGGCCATGAATCTGACTCCAGCCCAAAGTGCTAAGAGCGCCCCCAAACCAAACATGATCATATTTGGTAAAAAGCCGATTAGGACGAGAACTAGAGAGATTGCCGCCACGATGAACAACACTTGCTTCACTTGGCGATTCATCTGTCATCCCTCCTCATTAAGTACACTCTTATCATAATACGCCATTTAAAAGATGGCGACGAGCGGAAGGCTTGTTTTCCCTCGGTCTGTAGACTGAGATGATAGCGTTATCAGAAAATGTGGTACAGTGAATGTATCGAACAATGAAAGGATGATGTTTTATGAGCACCTTACAAACAGCCGTATACACCTTGTCAGCCAACAGGAGGGCAGTTGTCCTCCACAACTAAAAGGAGGATTCGATTTGGATCACACAACAACGGGACGCGTCACAGCACAGTTCCAACATATGTACACGGTAACGACAGAGGACGCTGCTTTCACATGCGGGATATCGGGCAAATTTCGCCACGAGGCGATGAGCGAGCGCGACTATCCGGTCATCGGCGACTTCGTCGAGTTCACGATTCGCGAGCACGGTCAAGGTACGGTTCGACGTCTCCTTGAACGACGGACTGTTCTTTCACGGACAGCCGCCGGCAACGAGACGCGCGAACAACTGATCTGCGCGAACGTCGACTATATTTTAATCACGATGGCGGTCGGTCACGACTTCAACCTGCGCCGGCTCGAGCGTTACTCGCTCGCCGCCTGGGAGACGGGGGCGATACCGCTTATCGTCTTAACGAAGGCTGATCAAGTAACTGATGTGGCCCCACTCGTTCAAGACATCCAACTGACGACGCCAGGCATTGATGTCTTCCCGGTCAGCTCGATCACCGGCGACGGGGTCGAGGCATTGCGAACTTCACTGCCGAGCGGGAGCACGCTCGTCCTCGTCGGTTCGTCCGGCGTCGGGAAATCGACGCTGACAAACGCGCTTGCCGGGAAAACACTCGCCGAGACGCAAGCCGTCCGCGAAAGCGACGAGCGCGGTAAGCATACGACGACGCACCGCGAACTGTTCCGCGTCGACGACTTCTTCATCATCGACACGCCCGGCATGCGTGAGTTCGGTCTTTGGGACGGCGCCGATCATCTCGACGACACGTTCAGCGATATCGAGGAGTTGTCAGAACGATGCCGGTTCCGTGACTGCTCGCATCAAGCCGAACCCGGTTGTGCCGTTCGCGACGCGATTGCGACCGGTGCGCTCGATAAAAAACGGTATGCGAGTTACGTCAAACTCGAACGCGAGCTGCGTTACGCTGAAAAACGCCAAGCCGAAGCGGCACGACTAGCAGAAAAGAAACAGCGCAAAACAAGAGCATGAAATCAAAGGAGTTGCGGAATATCCGCGACTCTTTTTGTTTTCGTTTATGATTAGCACCAAATGTTAAGACCAATTCTACATATATGAACAATCGTTCAGAAATAATTGCGTCCATAGCAGGTAAAACGCTCGAAAGTAAGCGGTTTCTTCGATACAATGTAGTCGATTGTGACAGACAAAAAATCGTACGCACACAGGGAGAGAGTTATGAAAACATTGAACGAACGCGCACTCGAGATGCATGCTTTGCACCACGGTAAATTGGAAACGACACCAAAAGTCGACGTCGACACGACAGAAGCGCTCAGCCTCGCCTACTCACCGGGCGTCGCCGAACCGTGCCGCCGCATCGCTGAAAATAAAGAGCTGTCCTATGAATATACGTTGCGCGCCAACACGGTCGCCGTCGTCTCGGACGGAAGCGCCGTACTCGGGCTCGGCAACATCGGTCCGGAAGCGGCGTTGCCGGTCATGGAAGGCAAGGCCGTCCTGTTCAAAAGTTTCGCCGGGGTCGATGCGTTCCCGATTTGTTTAGACACACACAACGTCGATGAGATCGTGCGGACGGTCGAACTGCTCGCCCCGACGTTCGGCGCCGTCAACTTAGAAGACATCAAGGCACCCGAATGTTTTGAGATCGAGGCCCGGTTGAAGCAGACGCTCCCGATCCCGGTCTTCCATGACGATCAACACGGGACGGCCATCGTCGTCTTGGCCGGCCTCGTCAATGCACTCCGTTTAGTCGACAAAGCGATGCCTGAACTGCGTGTCGTCATGAACGGAGCCGGGGCCGCCGGAATCGCCATCGCCAAGCTGCTCAAGCGCTTCGGCGTAGAGGACCTCGTCATCTGTGATACGAAAGGTGCGATCTATGAAGGACGCGCCGACGGCATGAACCCGTTCAAAGACCAGATCGCCAAGGCAACGAACCGGAAGCTCCACGTCGGCACACTCTCAGACGTGCTCGAGGGGGCCGACGTCTTCATCGGTGTCTCGGCCGCAGGCGCCGTCACCGAGGACATGGTCCGCTCGATGGCCACAGATTCGATCATCTTCGCCCTCGCGAACCCGGTGCCGGAGATTATGCCGGATCTCGCGACTTCCGCTGGTGCCCGCATCGTCGCGACCGGTCGCTCGGACTTCGCCAACCAAGTGAACAACGTCCTCGCCTTCCCCGGTATTTTCCGTGGGGCGCTCGACGTCCGGGCGTCAGAGATCAACGAAGAGATGAAAGAAGCGGCCGTCCATGCGATCGCCGACTTGTTGACAGAGGACGACCTCGCGAACGGCATCGTCATCCCGAGCCCGTTCGACGAGCGGGTCGCACCGGCCGTCGCGATTGCCGTCGCGAAGACTGCTGTCGAGACCGGTGTCGCCAACCGTCCGCTCGACGAGGACGCCATTCGCCGCCACGTACGTGATAAGCGGCTATAACACGAAAAACTGCGCAGACCATAACGGTCTGCGCAGTTTTTTAGACTGTACCTTGTAAGATCCCTTCCGCCCACTCGACTTCTTCCGTCGTCGGTGGTTTGATGCCTTTTAACGGATAGTCGAGGCCGAGCGCCTCCCATTTATAGACGCCCATCTCGTGATACGGCAAGATTTCGACTTTCTCGACGTGGTCGAGTTTTTGAATGAACGCCGCCGTGCGCCGGAGCGCCCCTTCATCAAGCGTCCATTCCGGGACAAGGACGTGGCGAATCCACATTTTCGTTCCGCGCTCGGATAAGTGTTCAGCAAGCGCGAGCGTGTTGGCGTTGCTCCGTCCTGTCAGTTTCTTGCACATGTCGTCATCGATATGTTTAATATCGAGCAAGACGAGGTCGGTGTGGTCTAAGATGGCGTCAAGGTTAGGGGGACGGAGTGCACCCGACGTATCGAGCGTCGTGTGGAGCCCGTGTTTTTTCGCTTCACGCAACAGCGCTTCTAAAAACTCTGGTTGCGCGAGCGGATCGCCCCCTGAAATTGTGATGCCGCCTTTTGATGCTTCCATGAACGGACGATAGCTGAGCGCTTCTTGAATGACGTCCTCGGCCGAACGATGGTTATTCTTTTTAAAATCCCACGTATCAGCGTTGTGGCAATACAAGCAGCGAAGCGCACAACCTTGCAAAAAGACGATAAAACGAATTCCCGGGCCGTCAACGGTTCCAAACGATTCGACCGAGTGTACATATCCCATTGTCATCGAGATGACCTCCTAACGAATGAGCGGCCTTCAAGCGAAGGCCGCCAAGCCTTTACTTACAATGAACCGTGGAACGTCCGGTTGATGACGTCGATCTGTTGCTCGCGTGTCAACTTGATGAAGTTGACGGCGTAACCTGATACGCGGATCGTGAGCTGCGGATACTCTTCTGGATGTTCCATGGCGTCGAGCAACGTCTCACGGTTGAAGACGTTGACGTTCAAGTGGTGACCTTTGTGCTCGCCACCCATATAGCCGTCAAGAAGTGCCGCCAAGTTAAGTTCACGTGCGACGTCTTCTTTACCGAGTGCTTTCGGTACGATCGAGAACGTGTATGAGATACCGTCTTGCGCGTGTTCGAACGGAAGTTTAGCGACTGACGAGAGCGACGCTGCCGCTCCTTTCGTATCGCGGCCGTGCATCGGGTTCGCACCCGGTGCGAACGGCTCACCAGCACGACGGCCGTCCGGTGTATTACCTGTTTTCTTGCCGTAGACGACGTTCGACGTGATCGTCAAGACCGATTGCGTATGAAGCGCGTCGCGATACGTTTTGTGTTTCCGGACTTTTTCCATGAACGATTCTACGAGTTCGACAGCAATCGCGTCGACACGGTCATCGTTGTTTCCGAATTTCGGGAAGTCGCCTTCTGTTTCAAAGTCGACAGCGATGCCGAATTCATTCCGGACCGGTTTGACCGTCGCATATTTGATTGCTGACAAGCTGTCCGCCGTCACCGAAAGGCCAGCGATACCACAAGCCATCGTCCGTAAGATTTCAGGGTCGTGGAGCGCCATTTCAATCCGCTCGTACGCATATTTATCATGCATGAAGTGAATGACGTTGAGTGTGTTGACGTAAAGCTCTGCGAGCCAGTCGAGCGTCCGGTCGAAGTCAGCGTACACTTTGTCGTACGTGAGGACGTCTTCTGTGTTCATGTCCCAAGCCGGAGCGATTTGTTCGCCGCTCTTCTCATCGCGTCCACCGTTCATGCTGTAGAGGAGTGCTTTCGCCATATTGGCACGGGCACCGAAGAACTGCATCTGTTTGCCGATCTTCATCGGTGACACACAGCAGGCGATGCCGTAATCGTCACCGAACTCTGGAAGCATGAGGTCGTCGTTCTCGTATTGGATCGCCGACGTCTCAATTGACATCTTCGCGCAATATTGTTTGAATCCTTCCGGTAATTTCGTCGACCAAAGCACCGTCAAGTTCGGTTCTGGTGCCGGGCCGAGGTTTGTGAGCGAGTGAAGGAAACGGAACGAGCTCTTCGTGACGTTCGAACGGCCATCCTCACTCATCCCACCGATTGATTCCGTGACCCACGTTGGATCTCCAGAGAACAATTCGTTATAGTCAGGCGTCCGCAAGAATTTGACGATGCGGAGTTTCATGATGAAGTGATCGACGATTTCTTGGACGTCTGACTCTGTCAAACGGCCTGCCGCCATGTCACGCTCAGCGTACACGTCAAGGAATGTCGATACGCGTCCGAGAGACATCGCCGCACCGTTTTGTTCTTTGACAGCTGCAAGGTAAGCGAGATATACCCATTGATAGGCTTCTTGCGTCGTTTCAGCCGGACGACCGAGGTCGAATCCGTAAGCAGCGCCGAGTTGTTTCAATTCTTGAAGGGCACGAAGCTGTTCAGACATCTCTTCCCGCGTCCGAATGTCTGCTTCCGAGAGGAAACCGCCATTGTTCGCCAAATCTTTTTTACGCTCGGCAATCAAGAAATCTAAACCGTACAAGGCAACGCGACGGTAGTCACCGATGATCCGGCCACGTCCGTATGCGTCTGGGAGACCTGTGATGATCCCTGACTTACGTGCCGCCCGCATCTCTGGTGTGTAGGCATCGAAAACACCTTGGTTGTGTGTTTTACGAATGTCTGAATAGATTTTTGTGATTTCAGGATTTGGTTCGAAGCCGTATGACTCGAGCGCGGCGTCGACCATGCGAATGCCGCCGTTCGGATGAATCGAGCGTTTGAACGGTTCGTCCGTTTGGACACCGACGACTTTTTCAAGGTCTTTATTTAAGTACCCAGGTCCGTGTGAGATGATTGTCGACGGCGTGTTTTGATCGACATCCCAAACGCCCCCGCGTTCCCGTTCTTCTTTCGTCAATTCCATCACTTGTCCCCAAAGACGATTCGTCGCCTCTGTCGGTCCGACTAAGAAACGGTCATCCCCTGTATACTCGTGGCGGTTCAAGCGGATAAATTCACCGACATTCACTTCGTTCGTCCACTGTCCAGGAACAAATCCTGACCAGGCTGATTTAATTTCAGTTGCCATTATGGTCACTCCTCATAGTTGAGATAACTGCCTGATTCCTTATAATATGAGTGTACGTGAAAACGTGAACAATATGTTTTACATTCTTGTGAAAGTTGTAACAATCTCATGAACATTGGTGTTACGCCGTTTTTGTAAGCGCTATTTTATCTGTTATAGTAGTTTTTCAACTTACATAGAAACAGACGAATCCCTATCCGTTCACGTTCTTGTGAATTCTGTATTATCTTTAAGTAGTTGTGAAAAATCATACAGTTTTTGTAGTGACTTAACTCACAGGTTCGGGATAGAACTTGAATTTTTGCCTTATATCGAGCACAATGGAAGCAGAACATTGTAGAAGAGGAAGGGGTTCTTCCCATGACGTATGAACCATTAACAGCCGAGCATAACTTAAAAGCCGGTGACCGCATCTCCCTTAAAGTCGAAGAGGCTGGAGACAAGCGCGACGGATTTATCACAGAATTTGAAGAAAAAGGCTTTTGGATTCGCTTTGATGACGATATCGAGAATGAGGATTTCATCGATTTCCGTGACCATTTAATGGTCGCACTCGTGTCGCGCCCAATCGACGTCGCGACGACGTATCCAGAACTAAACGCCTATGCAAAATTGCTTAAGGAATTGGAATACCGCGTGTATCAAGGCTTCACAGTCGAAGGTGTCGAAGCCTCACCTGAGCACATCGACGTGCACATCAAACTCGTCGAGGACGGGCAAGTGTACACACAGACGCTCCGTTCATCGATTGACCAAGACACTGAACATGTTCGCTATATTTGAACCAGGGAGCGCTTATGCTTCCTTTGTTTTTGCCCAACGATAAGGAGAACTGATATGAACTTTACAAAACCATTCATTAACGAAGCCTGGGAACGCCTTGGCTTTAACGAACCGATGCCGGTCCAAGCGGAAGCGTTCCCGCCCCTTTTAGAAGGAAAAGACGTCACAATCGAAGCACCAACAGGGACAGGTAAGACACTCGCTTATCTTTTACCCGCTATTGAAAAAATCGATGCCTCGAACGACCGGATCCAAGTCGTCATCGTCGCACCGACGCGCGAACTCGTCATGCAGATCCAAACGGTGGCGCAACGTTTCACCGAAAAAGGTGACGTCCGGATTGCCTCGTTCATCGGCGGCGTCGAACTGAAGCGCCAAATCGATCGCTTGAAGAAAAAACCGCATTTGATCGTCGGGACACCAGGACGTCTCGTTGAATTGATCGAGAAGAAAAAGTTAAAGCTTCATGAGACGCATACGATCGTGCTCGATGAAGCCGATCAAATCATCGACAGCGGATTGACGGAAGCGGCTGAGCGCATCATCAACCATACGGCGCACGAGCATCAAATCTCACTCGTTTCGGCGACGTTGACGGATACGCTCCAAGCCTGGGCTGCCCCGTTCTTGAAAGAACCGGTTCACGTGAAGGTCGAACGGACTGTCAGTGCTCAAGTGACGTACGGCTATATGTTGACGACACGTCGCTATAAGCCAGAATTGCTTCGTCGCCTATCACACGTCGACGGTGTCAAAGTGCTCGCCTTCATCAACAACCGCTCGTTCTTACCGCCGCTCAAAGGTGAGCTCGATAAGATGAAAGTGAACTACCGTATGCTCGATAGCTTGAAAGGGAAACGTGCCCGCGTCGAGACGCTCCGCGAATTCCGTAAAGGCGAATATCCGCTCCTCATCACGACGGGTCTCGCAGCGCGCGGACTCGACATCGATGAAGTGACGCACGTCGTCCATTTCGATTTACCTGAATCGACCGATGACTTCATCCACCGCTCAGGACGGACCGCTCGCGGTAGCGCGGCCGGGACGGTCCTCTCGATCGTGACACCGGAAGATTTGACGCACTTGAAATCGTTCGCCCGCCAGCTCGGTGTCGAATTGAAAGAGCTTGAGATTTACCGTGGCGAAGTCATCGAGAAACGGATCGAAGACAAACCGCCGGTCGTCAAACGTCCTGCAGACAAGCGAGGACCACGGCGATGAAAAAAGACCGGAAAGTAATTCCCTTCCCTTTGCTCGTCGAAGAGTCCGAATTGCTGGCCGAACTGAAAAAGTTATACGAGCAAGCGGCACTCGCACGCAGCACGCAGTGGACGAACTATATCCAAGAGATCGCTTCGGAAGGCACGTGGCACTTGAAAGACGCCGAACTGTTCCGCGATTTGTTCATCGATTGGGCCGTCTTCTTTGAGACGGATGAGGACGGGATGACACCGCACGGCCGCTATTTGGCGGACCATAAAGCTGACATGTCACCTGCTCTCTATCATGCCTTGCGCGGTCTCGCCGTCCCCCGGTGCTCTGTGTTTGAAGTGACCGAAGACGGCTTACGTGATTGGGAGACGAAAGAGACGTACAAGGTAATGCTACCGGAAGTACGCGAACCAGGCGACGTCATGCTCGGCAAGCTGCTCGACATCCGTGGCAGCTGGCGCTTCGGGTCGGCCTTCCTCGCACTTCCAGCGAAGATGGCTGGCAACGTAGCGGATCTGTACATCGACTTCACGGATGAAGTCGGTCCAGGTGCGTTCCTCGACCAGTTCCCTGAGTTTTGTGCGGAACTGATCGATATGTTGCTTGATTTAGAAGAAGGGGTCATCATCCCGAAACCAACGAAATAACCGAGAGGCAGCCGCCTCTCGGTTATTTTTTATCTCACATAAAATTGGGCGCCATCGAGCAATAACTTCGCTTCCTCGTTCGTCGCGTTCACCGCGGCGCTCGAGACGGCTTTCCCGTCCTCGTATACGTCGATGACGGCTCCGTCTTTCGTCGGACGGACGTGGTACAGTTGGTTTCCGACATAGGTAGTTGTGCCAACTGAACCATCGATGACTTGGCGTGGCGACGGTTTTCCTGTCATCAAATCGACGACGATTTCGGATCCGTCTAGTTGCACCGCCATCAACTCGTTATCATGTACGGTCAAGTTTGACTCTTCGGCTTTTGAAGCGAGTTGGACGACTTTATTCGTTTCGATGTCATAAGCGAACAGTCCTGGACGATTTGTTTCGGTAGAATGGGTCTCCCCGTTCTCTGTGAAGGATTCATACGCCCCAACTCGAACTGGGATAAACCGATTACCGGTCGAGATCGGCATCATATTGCGGTCATAAAACCAAGACGTCCCGAGCACTTCGGAAACGAAGTCGTTGTCGAGATCGAGATCTTTGATCGTTATCTCGTTTGTTCCTTCCTTAAGCACGGCAAGTTTTGTTTTTGATTCCGCCTCATAACCACTGCGGAAAATTAAATGAACGTCCCGGTCGTGAACGAACAGACCAGCCCACGAGCCCTCCATCACATCGGCCGGCGCCTTAAACGTCTCACTCGTCACAGTCTCACCATCCGTAGACTTGAATAAGACAATTTCCTGATTTCCGTTTTGTCCGAGGCCGACATATCCTTCATCCGTGCGAATCGATTGGGCAAAGTTCAATTCTTTCATCTGGCGATAGAAGCCGCGCAACGAAGGATCGAGTGTGTCTCGATAATGAATCGCTTCTTCGATATAGTTCATATTCGTCGCGATCCGACTACGTTCTGTCGTCACTTCGAATCGTTCACTCGTCTCGTTCTCCGTCTCATAAAACACATCGATCGTCTGGTCGGCCCATACATCAGGATTCGTTTTGACAGTTAACTCCCACTCCGCTTCCGTCTTGTTCATGTCGATGACGAACGTCCCGAGTCCGAGGACGATTACCGCACCGAGCGCAGCCACATTCCATATTCGTTTCATATACTCACCTCACACACTTAGTTTCTTCGTCAAGTAGCGACGACTGATCCAAACCAACCCGATAAACCAAGCCGCCAAACCGATCCCGGCGACGAGCAACGATTCATCCATAAAGAGCCCGTTTCCGATGAAGCCGAAACCGATGGCCGGAAGCACAATGATGGCTCCCAATGAAACAGTGGCAATCACCGGCGCCCACATCGTCCGTTGCCATAGACTCCGTTCCACCAACACGAACGTGAAAATGAATAAAACAACGAGCCCAATCAACGCTTGGTGAATGATGAAATTCACGATTGACATCGGATACATGACAGACAGCATGCCATCATAAGAGACAGCCTGCTCGAACGAGCCACGTATCGGTACCATCTGCGAATCGAACCAACCCGTGAACGCTATGTACTGGAGCTTGAGCGCGATCCATTGGACGGCAAACAAACCGAGAATCATCAACAGCATCGTTGCGAATTTTGCCCCGAAGACGAGCATCCGTTGTTGCGGCATCATCAATAAGCGCATCATGAACATGCCGCGTCCTTGGAAATCGCGATACCAAATCCAAAAGCTATAAAGTAGCATCGCCGCAATCGCCAATCCAATCGACAAAATATATGCCGTCCCGCCGATATAGTTTCCAAACGATAATACATAATCAGGTGTCCCAGTGCGACGCAGTTTTTCATACATATTCGTCTCGCTCCATAAGAAGAAGCCGAGCCAAGCAAATTGGGTGACGACGAGAAGCGTGATCAAGATGAGATACGGTTTCGTCGCCCGCTCGACTTCCCATCCGAGTAGTCTTAACAAATTCATGCCCCATACTCCTCTCTCATGACGTCGACGATCGATTTCCCGTGAATGAAGCGGACGTCCTCGACGTCGAATTCACGGACGATCCGTCCTCGGTTCAACATGACGGCCTTGTCGACCAAATACTCGATGTCGTCAATCTCGTGCGTCGTGATCAAGACACCGCGGTCTTCCATGATGTCACTCGAAAACAGCTCGACGATTTGCTCTTTTGAAAACACATCGATACCTGAGAACGGTTCGTCGAGCAGCAAGTAGTCCGGGTCTTGGGCGATGCCGAGCGCCAAATTGACCTTGGCGAGCGTCCCTTTCGACAGTTCACTCAACTTGTCTTCTGGAAACAGTTTGAACTCGTCGACGAGTCTAGCGAACAACTTCGTGTCGAACTTCGGATAAAAATCGCGCATGAACGCTTCGCACTGCTCGATCGAAAAGTGGATCGGAAACGTCGAATGGTCCGGTACGAACGCGACGTTGTTCAAATCGATCGGCTTGCCGTCAATCAAAACGTTGCCTTGATCGAACGGGGTCAGCCCCATGATGCCTTTTAAAATCGTCGACTTGCCGGTCCCGTTCAGACCGATGAGGCATGTGATCTCGCCTTTGTTGGCCGTGAACGACACATCTTCGATGACTTGTTTTTTGCGGTAACGCTTCTTAACTCCCAGTACCTCGATCATCGAGATTCCCCTCCCCGTATTGCCGTTTGATTTTGCTGACGAGCTCGTCCATCGTGACGTCGAGCTCTTGAATCGATTCGACGAAGACAGCGACCGCCTCATCGACGAGTTCGGTCCGAATTCGTTTTAATACGTGGTCGTCCGTCGTCACCCGACTTGGACGATTGCGTTCGGTCGTGATCAATTGCTGTTCCTCCATTTCCTTGAACGCCTTTTGGACGGTGTTCGGATTGATTTTCAGTTCGGTCGCGAGCTCTCGCCGCGACGGCATCTCTTCGCCCGCCTTCAACTCGCCTAGCGCCATCTTCTTTTTGAAGTAGTCGACGACTTGGATGTAGACGGGAGACCTCGTGTTAAATTGAATGATCATGTTGTCACCTCTCTAAGTGTATGATGCGACTAATACACTATCTGACTGTATTATTACCGTAATACACTTGACTGTCAATAATAATTTCCCAAAACAATCCAAAACAAAAGACGCATCCTCATTGATTAGGATGCGTCAGTTTGATGAGCGGACGATATAGTCGGCTCGTATCACTGGATTGACCGTCTTGATGTAGTGCGCTTCACCCGGCCAGTAGCGGCGCTCATATTTGGCGAGCCGTGCCGCTAAATCGCCGATATACGTATCGCGATTTAGCACACGCTCGTAACGCGTCTCGCGTGGACAGTCAAGATAAACGATGTAGTCGAAATACGACCGCCACTCGTCCCGCAATAAGAAGATGCCTTCAATCAACACGAGCGCATTCGGAGCCACATCGATCGTCCGCATGACAATCGCGTCCTCGTCTCGCTCGTAGTATGGCAACGTCAGACGCGTCTCACCTCGGGACAACGGCTCGAACAACATCTTCACGAGCAGATCGACGTCCCATTGGAGCGCATAGTATTCCACCGCCTCAGGCTGCCCCGTCTCATAGCGCCGATGCCGTTCGACGATGAAGTCATCAATATGTAGAAGCAGTTCGTTCGGCGCGATACCACTCAATTGTTCGACGAGCGTCGTCTTCCCGGCCCCGCTCAAGCCGTCGATCGCGACGATGAACGGCCGGTCGTGGACACGGTTAGCGTATGCTTCACGAATCACTTCCTGTAACGTCTCCATACGTTCTCCCCCAAATCAAAAAAGTCAGCCCTAGAGGCTGACTTCAGTTTACCAGAGCACCCAACCTTTCGCTCCCGGAGGCGCGCTTTCAATCAAGTGCCAAATCGGAACCGTGTAGGCGAATGCGATCAAGACGAACGTGACCGTGATCCAGAGCTTCCAGTTCTCAAAGAACCGTGGCGTCTCCATTGCCGCCTCTTCCGTTTCCGCGAGTGGGAACTCTTCCTCACCTTTTGGTGCGAGGAATGACAGGTTGAACATCGAATAGACGAAGATGAGCACCGAGACGAGAAGGATCGTCCCGCCGATTGCCATCGCCATATGGTACGGGATCCATTCACGCGTCAACGCGTCTGAGAAATACGTCGCCGGACCGGTCCGACGCGGGTTACCTTGAAGGCCTGAGATGTGCATCGCATACGACATGATCGACATCCCGAACGCCCACGTCCCCGTCTGAATCAAACCGAGACGGTTCATTGATTTCGTGAGTGTACGTCCGCGTAGTACCGGTACGAGCCAATAGGCAGTTCCAAAGAACGTCAAGGCGACGGCCGTTCCGACCGTGATATGGAAGTGACCGGTGACCCAAAGCGTGTTGTGGACCATCGCGTTCAATTGGTGCGACGCGTTGATGATACCGCCGGCACCAGCCGGAATGAAGAACAACATCCCGACGAACGGGGCGAGGAAACGCACATCGCCGTACGGCATCTTTTTGACCCAACCGAACAGACCGCGTGCTCCGAGAGCGCGTCCCCGCAGCTCGAACGTCGCGAACAGCGAGAACGCCGTCATGAACGACGGAATGACGACGAGGAACGTCAAGATGACTTGGACGAACTTCCAAAACGGATCAATCCCCGGCTCTGTCAACTGGTGGTGGAAACCGACCGGGAACGAGAACAAGAGGAATAACAAGAACGCCATCCGCGCGAGCGCGTCCGAGAAGATCTTCCCACCGATGACTTTCGGCACGACCGTATACCAGACGATATAGGCCGGCATGAGCCAGAAGTAAACGAGCGGGTGACCGAAGTACCAGAACAACGTCCGGCTCAGTTCAATCCCGACCGTGTCTTTCCATCCGAGCGAGAGCGGGAGCAGTTGGAACAAAATCGTCCCGGCAACACCGAGTGTCGCGATGACCCAGAGCAACATCGTCATGATACTCATGTACGCTGGGAGTGGCGGATGGACGCCAGGGTGTTCCCGTTTATAGTCCGCATACATGCGGAACATCGCGAACGCCGAGAACCATGTACCGACGACGAAGAGAACGAGACCGACATAGAAGATCGGGTCGGCCATGAGCGGAGCGTAGAACGTGTAAAGTACAGTCGCTTTATTGGCGAGCACCATGATCGTCACGAGTACCGCCCCGGCGATGATCATCCAAAAACCGAGCCAAGCGACACGTGTCGGGAACGATTCAAACCGTCCGAACGACTTGGCGAGCAGCGCGTAAAGTAAGCCGATGATAAACATCGTCGTAAAGACGAGACCGAGCATGATACCGTGGGCCGTCAACAATTGATAGTAACCGAATACTTCCGGAATGATTCCTGTACGGATGAGCGTCTGCATGAGTCCCGCGATCGCTCCAATCAACACGGCGAGTACCGAGACGACAACGTGGGCATAGGCGAGGCGCGCTTCTTTCACACCGATGCTCGGCACCGGCACACCGCGCTCCATTTCCCACTGTTTCAGTTTTGAGGCTACGTCGTTCATTTAGTCCACCACCTTAATTTTTGTCGCCATCATGTGATGGCCCGTCCCGCAATATTCGTTACAGAGAATTAAAAATTCGCCTGTTTCTTCAAACGTATACGTGAGCGAGTTGATATGTCCCGGCACGACCATCATGTTGACCGGTGTCCCCGTCAACTGGAAACCGTGGACGACGTCCGGTGACGTGACGAGAAACGTCACTTTCGCACCTTTCGGGATTTCAACGTTACCCGGTGTGAACGTGAACGCCTGCGCGACCATGACGAGTTCATACTCGTTATCACCAATTTTATTAAGTCCAGGTTTATCGAACGGCGCCGTCTGATGCACTTTCGCCGGGTCGATCAAATCAGCGTCCGATGCGGGCTGGTTTCCGGCCGCAAACGCCGAAATGCCGAGCACTGTCAAAAATACGCCTAATAGAACGATGCCAAAGATCAACCAATATTTTTCAAGCTTATGAATATGCATGTTTGTTTTCTCCTTTTGACGTTATCGTGTAACAAATAAATAAAAGACCGACGACCACATGGCGATGATGACACCCGCGACGATCATGACCGATGTAAACGTGCCTTTCAGATTCGGTTCTTGTCCACCGTTCTTATCCACGTGAAGGACCCCTTTCGCTATAATTTCCTCTTTCATTGTATGAAATTCACCCCGACTTAATATGTGACTTTTATCACTTCAAAAGTGACAATCACATCAATTTTGCGTAGTTTCCACACATAAAATTCACAATTAGCCAAATCAAGACGACAAAAAAACCGCCTCTCTAAGAGACGGTTCCTCGTTATAATCGGCAAATCCCGGCCGGACAGCCTTCGCAATGGCACAGCTCTTTTAAGAAATCGATATCATGCAAGACGATCGAGTTTCCCGTCGTTGTCAGGACGCCTTCTTTTCGCCACTGGTTCATCATCCGGTTGACGGTCTCACGCGGTGCCCCGATCAGTTGACCGAGCTCCCCATCGGAAGGATGTCGTGAGATGACGACCGCGTCATCTTCCTCCACACCGTGCATGGCCGCCATCCGAAGCAACGTCGAAGCGAGCGCTCCCGGCTTTCCGTACAATAGCAAATCACGCAGTTTCATCTCTGAATGTTTACGCATCATCGACGTCCAGCGCAGCACGTCACCGGCAAATTTGGCGTCTTGCTGCATGATAGTCTCGATGTCTTTCTTTGAAATAACGCCAATGACACTTTCTTCCGTCGTCTCGATGCTGTAAGAACTCGGGAACGTGTCGACGATATCAAACTCACCAAAAAAATCGTCGGCGCCATATAAGAACATGACGATTGGATTCCCTTTTTTCGTGATCTTCGTGAATTTGACAGATCCGCTCTTCAAATAAAAGAATTTATCACACTTCTCACCTTCCCAACAGACGATGCTAGCCTTCGGGTAGTCTTGAGGTGTCATCATTTCGAGCAATAACTGTTTCGTCTCCGCTGAAAAGATAAAGCTGTTCGGTTCGGTCGTCCCACATTTCGTAGACATATTCGTCTGCTCCCTCCACAATTCATTCGTGCCTGGAATGTCTCGTACGTTTCATTTATGGCTTTATTATACAGTAGCGTGAGCACCCTGATCACAAAAGTATGTGACATTTCAAACAATCTTCTATTTTTCAATTCGTTCTCATAAAAAAAAGACTGTAGAAAGTCTACAGTCTCAGATCAGTCTCAGCGATAGACGAGACGGATCAGCTTCTCCGCACCTTTAAAGTTTGGATAACGAATCGGCACATCAAATTTTGTCGTGTTGCGTAATATTGATTTGGCATGGCTGAACGCCTCGAAGCTATAGCGTCCGTGATAAGCCCCCATCCCACTCTCCCCGACACCGCCAAATGGCAAGTTCGGGTTCGTCAAATGCATGAGGACATCGTTGACACAACCGCCGCCGAATGTCAGATGCTTGAGCACCGTCTGTTCGACAGCTTTCGTTTCCGTGAACAGATAGAGCGCGAGCGGATGCGGACGGTCGGACACAAACTCGATCGCCTCATCGAGTTGACGATACGTCAGCACCGGCAAAATCGGTCCGAAAATCTCGTCTTTCATGACAGCAGCCCCGTCATGAATATCCGTCATGACGGTCGGGGCGATTTTCAAACTTTCCCGCTCCGTCGCTCCCCCGAAGAAGACGTCCCCTTGACTCAAATAACCCGTCAACCGATCAAAATGAGACTCGCTGACGATCCGGGTGAACCGTTCTGTCCCGATTCCGTTCCCAAACATCAGGAACGCTTCCCGCTTAATCGCTTCAAGAAACGCATCACGTTTCGACTCGTGGACGAGCACGTAGTCCGGGGCGACACACGTCTGCCCGGCGTTCATCCATTTCCCCCACGCAATCCGTTTCGCCGCAATGTTAATATTGGCATCTTCATGGACAATGGCCGGTGACTTCCCACCTAGTTCGAGCGTGACCGGCGTCAATTGCTTGGCCGCAGCCTCCATGACGATTTTTCCGACTTGGGTCGAACCGGTGAAGAAGATATGATCCCATTTTTGCGCGAGCAAAGCTTGAGCGACGTCTTTATCCCCTTCGACGCTGACGACGTAACGATCGGTGAACGCCCGTTCGAGCACTTTCGTCATCACTTGGGCCACGTTCGGCGTCAATTCCGACGGTTTCACGACAGCCGTGTTCCCGGCCGCGATTGCTCCGATGAGCGGTGCGATCGCCAATTGGAACGGATAATTCCAAGGCGCGATAATGAGAACGGTGCCGTACGGTTCATACATGACTTCACTTTTTGTCCCGAGGTGGATCGCTGCACCGCGGACACGTTTCGGGCGCATCCAACGCTTCAACTCTCGATTCGTCCGACTGATCTCGTCGTAAATAAAGCCGATCTCCGTCGTGAACGCATCGAGCTCTGATTTATTTAAATCTGTTTTTAACGCTTCGATAATCTCTGCTTCGTGATGTTTGATCGATTCTTTCAAAAACGTCAACATACTGAGACGGAATGCGAGCGATTTGGTCGCTTGCGTCTTAAAGAAACGACGTTGCTTACTGATGAGCTCTTCGATCGTCAACTGTTCGATTGGTGCGAGCATAAATCTGCCTCCCTTTGAGTGATAACGCTGTCTTCATCTTATCACTATCCAATCAGACCCGACCATTTTGAACGTTCAGCCGTTGCTGCTTGATACGTGCCCATCTCACCCGGTCTTGTTTGAAACGACACGTTTCCTTGTCTGCTCGATCACAATCAAAAGCAGGCCCGCTAGCAGCAAAACAATCCCGGTCAGCGTGAATTTCTGCGTTAACGAGACGGACAGCCACCCTAAGAGAGCCGAACCCACGACCGTACCGAGCGAGAAGAACGCATAGAAGTAGCCGTATGATTTGCCGCGATTGGCACTGTTCGTCGCTTTGATCAACATCGTGTTGATGGCCGGGAACAAAATAGCGAAGCCGACGCCATAACAGCCGAGCACGAGATAGAGCAGATTTGCGCTACCCGACAAACCGATCAGAATTTGACTAATCCCAAGGATGCCGATCCCGAGCGCAGCCAAGCGCGCCGGTTCGAACCGGTCGAAGATACGGTTCGTCGGCAAGACGAACACGAGGACGGCAGCAACGCCAAACGTGCTGAGCAACGTCCCGCTGAGCCGTGAGTCGTAACCGAGCGCTTGCACGTAAAGCGGTAATAAATAAGCGAGCGCTCCTTGCGAGAACATCAATAAAAACGCCCCGATATACGCTTTGACGACGTCACGCTCTAGCGTTTTCGAGCCAACCACTTCGCGCCGGTCCTCATGTTTAACAGCGAATCGCAACCGCTTTAACACGACGAGGGCAAGCAAAGCCACAAGCACGCCATACGCCGCCACGTACGTAAATACGACCGGGACCGATGTGCGGCTGGCCATGATGCCGCTGAACGCTGGTCCTAGAATCGCCGCCAACCCGACGAAGCTCCCGGTGAGCGCCACTTTTTTCCCTTGTCGATTGGCCGCGGTCAAGTTCGCGGATAGCGTAAACGCAGCCGGTACAATCAAGCCGGCCACGAATCCGTGAACGACACGCACCACCAATAACATCGAAGCATCATCGACAAGGCGATACATGAGCAGACTCGCACTTGATAACACTAGACCGACGAGTAAGATTCGGAACGGACCGAACTTGTCCGTCCAAACGCCAGACAAAATGTTCCCGAACGTGTTCGACAATGAATAGATGGCAATGACGACACCGGCGATGAACGGCGTCGCACCGACTGAGGTCGCGAACGTGCTCATGACGGGAAGTTGGGCAAACAGATCAAAAAACGCAAAAAAGACGATACTATAAATCCCAAAAGCGGATGGTTTATTCACGGAATTCTCTCCTTAGCTCAGCACCTCCACGGACACTGAGTTTTCAGCTTCAGTCTAGCTTGCCGGTTCCGCTTTGTATAGACACGTTGGCACACTGACACAAAAAGTCCCTACAAACGTTGCGTCTGTAGGGACTTATGATTTAGTTCGTCACTTCGACTGCTGTGTCGAGGGCGACACGAATCATCTCGTCGAACGTCGATTGACGTTCTTCTGATGTCGTCTCTTCACCCGTTAACAAGTGGTCAGAGATCGTGAGGATCGTCAAGGCGTTAACTTTATGTTTCGCCGCGAGCGTGTAAAGGCCGGCTGCTTCCATCTCGATTGCGAGGCAACCGAAGTCCGCCCACTTTTTGAAGTGGTGGAAGTCATCTTGGTAGAACTGGTCGGCCGTGAAGATTTGACCGACTTTGACCGGGATGCCCGCTTTCTCCGCGTTCATATACGCACGATGTAGGAGGTCGAACGTCGCTGTCGGTGCGTAGTCCATGCCGTCGAACCGGACACGGTTTTGTCCCATCTCACTCGATGCGCTCATCGCGATGACAACGTCACGCACTTTGACGTCTTCTTGAATCCCGCCGGCTGTACCGACACGAATTAAGTTTTTAGCACCGTACGACATGATCAATTCGTTGACGTAAATCGACATCGACGGCACACCCATACCTGTCCCTTGAACAGAGATGCGTTTGCCTTTATACGTACCCGTGAAACCGTACATGCCACGCACTTCGTTATATAGTTCGACATCCTCTAAGAACGTCTCGGCGATATATTTCGCACGCAACGGATCTCCTGGAAGTAATACCGTTTCTGCGATTTGTCCTTCTTTTGCCCCAATGTGTACACTCATGATAAAATTCCTCCTTTAAAGTTGTCGTTGGTAGTCTTCCCGATATTCGTTCGGGGTAACACCAACTTGTTTTTTAAAGACTTTTCGGAAGTATTTGTCGTCCGAAAAACCAACCGCTTGGGCGACTTCATAAATACGTTGTCTACTTGTTTCAAGGAGACGCTTGGCCTCGAGCATGCGGATCGACAGCAAATACTCGGATAAGTTGACGCCATACTGCTGCTTAAAACGACGCGATATGTATTCGCGGCTCAAGTAAAAGCGCTCGCTCATCCCTTGCAAGCTGAGCTCTTCCGCATAATGACGCTCGATAAACGCACCGATTTGGAAGATTGGGTCTTCCTCGGCTGGACAGACGTCCGCGAGGGCACGTTCGAGCGTATCGTTCAACACGTCCGGATCAATCGGTTTCAGCAAGTAATCGAAGCTGCCGAGCTGAATCGCGCGCCGCATATACGAATACTCATCGTACCCGGTCAACACGATCAGCTTTACCGACTCCACCTCTTGATGCACCCATTCCATCAACTCAATCCCGTTGCAGCGCGGCATTTGAATATCCGATAAAACCAAGGCCGGGCGCTCTTTCGTGATAATCCGTTTCGCTTCTTCGCCGTCGCTCGCTTCGAACACTTTCGTGACGCCGAGACGTTCCCACTCCCCAAGCAATTTGACCGCTTCCCGTACTGGCGACTCATCGTCGACGATCAATACTTTCGTCATGACGCACCCGCCTCCTTCACGGCCGGGAAACGCATGATGATGCGGAATCCGCCGGTCTCTGGTGTAGCCAACATAAACTCAGCCTCCCGATTATAGTTTAACATGAGTCGATCGCGAATGTTCTTTAAACCGATGCCTTCCGCACCATGAATCGGTCCTATCGACCGTTCGATCCGTTGTTGCAGGGCGTTCAGCTCAAAGTCCGAGATCGCTCGCCCTCTGTTCTCACAACGGATGATGAGGTCGGCTCCTGTTTGACGGATGTTTAAGCAGAACCGATTGGCCGAAGTCGCCCCGTCCCGCTCAAACCCATGTTTGAAAAAGTTCTCAGCGAGTGGTTGGAGGATCATCTTCGGAACGATCAAGTCGAGCAACGCGTCCGGGACGTCGACCTCGACGTCGAACTGATCGGGGAAGCGGACCTGTTGGAGCCGAACGTACGAATTGAGATGCTCGACTTCGCGCTTGAGCGTCACCATCGACTCGTCCGGGTGCATCGTGTACCGCATCATCGAGGATAACTGTGTGATTAAGCGATAAACCGTTTTACCGTCCCCTTTTAGGGCGAGCGTCCCGATCGACTGCAGCGCATTGAATAAAAAATGCGGGTTCGTTTGCGCCTGCAGGGCGCGCAGTTCGTTCGTCCGATTTTCGAGCGCCAACCGATATTCGCGCTGAATCAAGTCATCGATCCGTTCGATCATCCGTTTGAACTGCCGACCAAGGACGCCGAACTCATCATTTCCCAGGGAATCGAACGAAACGGTCATGTCCCCTTGCTCGATTCGCCAAATGTTCGACGTGAGCGTTTTAATCGGCGTCGTCAAACGCATCGATGCGTACGTCGCCCCGATCAACGCTAACACGAGCGAAACCATCCCGACGACGAAGATGATGAATGACGTCCGGGATGCCGGTTCAATCAACAACCGATCCGGAATCGATTTCCCGACATAAAACGTTTGATTCTCAAACTCGAACGATTTAATGATTCGATGATGTTTCCCGTCGACCGACATCGACTTCGCCGCCACCGTGTCCGGGATGTCCTCGTCCCCAAGCTTGGCAAACACTTGATTGTTCCCGCCAATAAACCAAAGGCTTTCCTCCGGATTGTTTTGCAACGACGCGAGTTGTCCGACAAACACGTCTTCCGGTATATCGATCGAGAGGATTGCGAGCGGTTTATCCGTCTCGATCTTGTCGAGTCGGAAATGGAGCGTCACGACCTCTTCTGCCGAGACGATCGGTCCAAAGTCGTGGTACGGGACGAGCGGATGCGACGCCTCGAGCAAGACACGGCTCTCTTCATACTTCAGCAATTGTTGTTGAATCGCACTCGGTTGTTTTTTCGAACGTGGTGACACTTTCATTTTATAGGCGGCGAACGAGTCCATGTCTTCAAGCATGAGCAATTGAATCTGTGCGACATCCTCCCGTGATAAGTACATACCAAGGAGGGCCCGCCGAACTTCAAGCTCCGTCTGCTCGAGTGACAGCCCGGGACCGTATTCAAGAATGTCGAGGACGTCCCGATTGGCGTATAGGCTCGTCGGCAGGCGGCTCAAGTCAGAGATGTAGCGTTCGATCTGCAACGTCCCGCGCTCGAGTGACCAGTCCGTGAGCTCGAGACCGCGCTCTCGTTCCCGGTCTTTGACGTACCAAAATGATATGACGGTCGCTAAAATAACCGGAACGATGATCGTCAATGCGATCATCCCGGTCAATTTCGTACGGATGCTCCTCACCGACACCCCTCCTCTTGAAGATTATATCACGGGTCATGCAAGCGTTTGCAATCATGCCTTAAAAAAAAAGACTTGAGCCCCAATAAGGATGCCTCAAGTCTTGCTTGTCACTCGTATGAATTAATCAATTGAATCACTTCGTCGGAATGGTCCATATTTGCTGCTAATTCACCCGGCATCATTCCGTCTTCGTTTTCAAGCGATACGTCTGCCCCGCTATCAAGTAATAACGTGATTGTTTCTACATCGACGTTCTCACTATAAAGGAAATTATGGAGCGGCGTGTCCCCGTAATCATCTTGCATGTTCACATCCGCTCCGTTCATCACCTCTTCTTCCACCGCATCATAACTGGCATTGTCGTACGCCAACTGTTGGAGCGGTTCTTCCGTCATTTCACCGGCGAACCCTTCGCTGAACGGTGAAGCGGCAAGGCCCGTGAACCCGTCACTCATGACGAGCCACGCGATGATGGCCCCGTTGACGAGCACGGTGACGACAATCGTTCCGATGATCGAGGCTTTGACATAACCTGCCGTCTTGAACATCGGCACGTTCGCCTCACCGGCATGCGTGGCGATAGCGGCGATCCGTTTCGGCAATGTCGGATGCGTCGAGATCAGTTCGCTATATTTGGCGATGAACCCGTTCTCACGACTTGCTTCATATAAATAGTCAAACTCGTTCACTTCTTTGGCGAGCCTTCCACCGACGGCGAGGATAGTGAGCGCCCGTTTTGAAGCCGCTTCGTCTTGAATGTAATGGGCGGCCATCCGGTCGCACGTATATTCGCAAGCGCGTGAATACGCTGTCCCTAAAAATGGGACGATATTCCCGAGCAAGACGAGCCACTGTTTTTGGACGTGATTGCGGCGGATGTGGGCGAGTTCATGCGCGATGACGAACTCGACTTCTTTCGTCTGACCGTTCCGAGACAGTTCCACGACGTCCGAATACAAGATGATCATATTCTTTTGGAAGAATCGGGTCGCGAACGCGTTCAAGACCCCGCCCGCCTGTAAAATATAGACGTCTGGCAACAAACGGATGCCCATCCCTTGTCCGACGCGCTGATACATCTCATGCAGGTCGGCGAATTGTCGCTCCGTCACTTTGACCCCGTTCGTCCGAATATAGCCGATTTGAATCCAGTGCGCGAACATCGACAGCGAGACGATTAGCCCGATGATCCACAGGAAGATACCGAGTGAGGCAATCGTCAAGACGATGCCGACAATGATCGTCAGGATGCTCATCGCAACGAGCAGTCCGAAATACAATTTTTCGTGTTTATGTACCAATTTTGAATGATCCATGTCATTAACTCCTTCATTTTCCAATTAACGTCTTTATTATACGTAATCTCACAAGTAATACAACAAAAAAATAGAAACTGACGAGATGTCAGTTTCTAACGTAATTCCAACATGAACAGTTGATCGTCTTCCGCTCCCGGATTTCCCCGGCCGTCCGTATTGTTCGTGATGTAATACAGACGATCGTCTTCTAACCAGACGTCCCGGATGCGCCCTTGATCCTCGACGAGCGGAACGACTTCGCGCGTCTCGCGGTCGATCGCGACCAAACGATTCCCACGCAACGTCGCCATATAGACGTACTGATCGTCGGCAACGATGCCAGATGGCGCCCATGACGTTCCTCCGACCTCAAACCAAGGCGTCTCGAGACCGTCTTCCGTCTCATCGGCCTCGATGATCGGCCACCCGTAATTGTTTCCTGGCTCGATGATGTTCACTTCGTCATGACCGGACGCCCCGTGTTCGCTCGCATAGAGCACGTCTTCGATGACGGTCAACCCTTGCGGATTCCGGTGGCCGGACGAATAAATCCAATCGACCGGGTCCCCTTCGCCGGACAACGGCACGCGCAGGATTTTCCCGGCAATCGATGTCTCATCTTGAGCGAGGTCTGGGACGAGTGCGTCTCCGGTCGTGACCCAAATCACGTCACCGTCGAGTAATAAGCGTCCGCCGTTATGAAACTGCGCTCCGGGTATGTCTTCCAAGACGATGTCCGTCTCTTCAAATCGTTCTCCGTCCCACGTCAATTCGACGACCCGGTTCCGCACATCCCCAGGTGTCCCGTACGTATGATAGGCGTACAGCTGCCGCGACGTCGCAAAGTCATCCGCGAGAGCAAGACCGAGTAGTCCGCCTTCCCCGATTTCAAGCACGTCTTCAGTCAGTTCGACCGGTTGACGCGAGACGTTACCGTCAGCATCAATGACTGCAATCGTTCCCCCGCGCTCTGAAACGAGCCAACCGTCCTCGGTTCGTGCAATCGACCATGGGACGTCGAGCTGTCGCGCAATCGATTCGTTCGCCCCGACCGATAACGCGTCATCTTCGTTCGGCGCCCCTTCCGTCGATTCAGCCGGTTGTTCGATCGGGGTTTCCTCTTCTTGGACCGCATCGTCCACCGAATCAGACGCACAACCGGCAACAAAGACGAGTGACAACATGAGTAACCATCGTTTCAACGTGACCGCCTCCTTTCCCCCATCATACCGCGCTTTTAGGCGTCGCGTGAAGGTTCGGGTGGGCGGGCCGGTAACCGAAGCGCGATGAGCAAAGCGATGAACGCCGCGAGAGCCGCTCCGACGAAGACACTGTTCAGTCCCGAGGCAATCAACTGCTCACCTTGCAGACGGACGCTCTCGTCAAGCGTGGCACTCGCCGCCCGGTTGAAGAACGATTCGAGCGAGACACCGCTCAACGTTTCGTCGTTCCGGAATCCGCTCAAGACGATAAAGTTGAACATCGCCCCGAACACCGCGACGCCGAGCGTCTGTCCGACCGTACTTAAAAACGAGTTCGCCGCTGTCGCTGTACCGCGCTGACGGTATGACACGACCGTCTGCAACACGACGATGAACATCGGTTGTGACAAACCGAATCCGACGCCGATGATGGCGACGGCGAGGTACACCCAGACGTCCGAACTCGATGGAGTCATCAGCGTCAAGATGACCGTCCCGATCAAGAGCAGGCCCATCCCGAAGACAGCCCGTCGTCGCGGTGATGCCGCTCCGAGCGTCCGTCCGCCGATAATCGACGTGAACGTCCATGCGACCGAGAGCGGCATGAGCATGAAGCCCGCCTCCGTCGCCGATTTACCAAGTACAGCCTGCGCCCAAATCGGGATGTAGGCTGACATCGAGACGAGCACCCAAGCAGCAAAGAAGACGGCCCCGTTGATGGACGCGATAATCGGCTGCTTCAACAGCTCGAGCGGCAGGAGTGGTGTCTTGGCCCGGCGCTCTGACATGAAGAAGCTGACGAGCAACACAAGACTGAATAGACCGCTGACGACGACCGGTAGCGTCAAGATGTTCGTTTCACTGAACGTGATCAAGGCGTACAAGAATGCGGTCGTCCCCCCAGCGAACAGGAGTGCCCCTTTTATATCGATCCGTTCGGTCGTCTCAGCGACCGTCTCTTTATAAAATGTGACGATCATGATGAACGATAAGAGCGCAAACGGAACGTTCAACAAGAACACGTAGCGCCAAGACAACGTCTCGACCAAAAATCCTCCGATGACCGGTCCGAGTACACCGGACACGCCCCACACCGCGCTTAAAATCCCTTGGATCTTGCCGCGCTCTTCATACTTATACAAGTCCCCGATAATCGTCATCGAAATCGGCAAGACCGCACCGGCACCAAGACCTTGCAGCGCCCGAAACACGATCAACTGCTCCATCGATGTCGCTAAACCGCATAAGAGCGAGGCAAGTGTAAACAGCCCGATCCCAAACAAGAGGACGCGCTTACGCCCGAACAAGTCGGCGACTTTCCCGTAAATCGGTGTCGACACCGCGGTAAATAGTAAGAAGGCGGCAAATACCCAACTAACGAGCGCCGCGCCGTTCAACTCGCTCGCAATGACCGGCGTCGCGACCGAGACGACCGTCCCTTCGATCGCCGCCAAAAAAGTCGCAAGCAGTAGTGCGACCGTAACATTCTTTCTCATCTGTTCCATCTCCCCACAAAAATAGTGGCGCCGGAAGGCTCCGACCACCACTTCAACTGTCTATTATTTTGTGCGAGCGGCGTCTGTTTGACAAGCCTCAACTTCCGGTTCGAAAAAGAAGTTTTTAATTTCGGCGTAAGCGGACTGTTCATCTTGAACGAGGACACGTCCGGCCAGCCGGCCGGCATCAAGCATCCAGACTTCGTCAGCAAGCCTCGCCGCCACATCGAGCTGGTGTGTCGAGAACACGATCGTCGTCCCGCGGTCGGCCTCTTCCCGCAACAGTCGGCCCAATACATGCATCCACGTCGGGTCGAGACCGTTCGTCGGCTCGTCTAGCAGTAAAATGTCAGGTTTCGTGACCAACGCTTGAGCGAGCAGGAGACGTTGCCGCATCCCTTTCGACAACATCCCGACCTGTTGCCGGGTCTTGGCGTCAAGCCCGACACGGTTCAATAGAGACGCATCCGGTTTGACTCCTTGAAGCAACGCGTAATACGCAAACGTCTCACCGACGGTCCACGACGGATCGAATGCGAAATCATCAGGCATATAACCAAACGATTGATTATACGATTTTCGACGGTCACGCGTCTCCCCGTTCAACGAGATATGACCGACACTCGGTTCGAGCGTACCGTTCATCATGTTCAGTAGCGTCGATTTCCCAGCCCCGTTGCTTCCGCATAAGGCGACGACCCGACCGTCGGCAATCGCTCCGTCAAGCGGATGGAGCGACCATACATCGCCATAGCGTTTACCGACCTGTTCAAGCTGAATCATGTCGTCCCTCCTGTCGAAGTAACCAAGCTGTCCCGAACCACAACACAAACACGACACTCAAGATCGCGATGCTGACGGTCAAACTACCGAGTGGGTCGCCGAGCCAGCCGATAAACGTTTCATAGACGGCCCCGAACAGGTCAGGTGCCGACAAGACCGAGCTCACCCAGACGCGCAGTAGCTCAAATCCGTTCAAAAACAGAAGCCCGACCATCGCACTCGCTTGCGACCCGTAAGGCAGCCAAGCAATCGTTGCCACGAGGAGCGTCGGCCAAAGTAAGACGAGGACGACCCAGACGATGAACGAGAGGAGCACGGCTCGAAGCCTCGTCCGTCCGACGACGCCGATGAACGTGCCGATCGCGGCACCGTACGCGGTGAGGCCGAACGCATACATCCATAGGACGAACCACGTCTCGAGCGGCATCGAAACAAGGAACGAGGCGAGCGCGAACGCAAGCGTGATGATGAGTCCTTGCGTCGCCAGGAATGCGCTGTAACGCATCCAGACCACGCGGCGCATCGACACCGTGAACGTCGAGACGAGTCGCATCCGCTTTGATTCACGCTCATTGCCCCACTGCAGTGCCGTCGTCAACATGACGAGGAGCGGTAATACGAGCCCAATCACCGTGACGAGTGTCGCGCTGACGTTCGTATACGCCGTCGCCACCGGGATCGCTTGGCCGAGACCACCCAGCAAGACGAGTGTCAGTACCCAAGCAAGCAAGAAGACGTAACTTTCTTTCTGACGCAGCGTACGGGACCATTCGATCCGCCATAACATCGCTTAGTGCCCGTGACCGTCAGATGACTCATCCGAATCGTGCGCGTCACTCATGTCGCTCGCTTCGCCATCGTCGTCCGAGTTCATTTTTTTATGACCGTTCATCTCGCCGCGTTCCCACGTGTGTTCTTTCAAGTCGTCTAAATCCATCACCATGCCGCCATTCTCTTCGGCATACGTCTCCGCGTCCGCTGCTTTTGCGAACGAGACGATGTTATAAGCCATCGGCGTTTTCGCTTCTTTATTATAGACAAACGTACCTTCATCTAAATCGACCCAGTCCATCGTGTTGTAGTCTTTCACATACATCGCCGCGATGTCCTCTTCCGTTTGCTCAGGGTACCAGTCACGCATCAAACAACCGATATCGTCGAACGCATAGCCTTTCCCGTTGTCCATAATCGCTTCGGCAGCGAATTGTTTATCCATCACTTTCATCTTGCACACTTCACACTCGGTCTCGCCCCATTCGATATCGAACGGTTCCGCCGCAGCGCTCGAACACGCCCCAAGTGCGAGCGTCAAACTTGATGCAGCGAATAGTCCTGCCATTTTCTTATACGTAGTCATATCGTTTCCTCCCAAATATCCATAGTAAAACCATCATTCCGGTTAAAGCGACCGCTCCGAACGACCCGTTCCACTCGATGCGAAACGCGGACACAATTGGCCCTGCGTCCGTGAGTGTGACCTCGTCCGGGCTACGGAGCACACGTTCAAGCACGGTTAGCCCCGGGGCACCGTACAGCAACTCGAACGCTTCATATGAATCGGCCAATAAAAACAAGTACGGGTCGGCCCGAAACGGGATCTCACTGAACCCGTCGCGTGTCAAATCGAGCGTCTGTCCGCCCCAATCGTTTCCTTGAATCACATTGTCTGCCGACTCAAACGAGACGACCGGATACCGATTGCCGGTCAAGTCGTTCCCTGCCATCGTCATCCCGTTCGCCGACTTCAAGCGCAGTCCTACATCATTGCCGTTCACACCATTGTCATGAATCGTCGTCCACTCCGATTTTTCCGCATAAATCCCGATCCGATTGCCGAAGATCGCGTTGGCACGCAACGTCGTCTCGACTGCTTCAAACAACATGATCCCGGTCGCCGTCGCGCCGACTTGGTCATGGATTTGTCCGTTCTCGATGACGACGCGCTCTGTCCCCATGATCATCGCACCTGCTCCGTTGCGCCGGAGGTTCGGCAAATTGATCGACACGTCTGTCGGAAACATGAGATGGACACCGTATCTAGCATCGGCAACGCTCGGTCGAATCAGCTGGTGACCCGACCCGTTCTCGATGTAGATCCCGTCACGGACTCGGTCGATGACCGCCCCTTTGATCAAAGCCGCTTCGCTGTTTAATAGCGAGATGCCCTCGTGTTGATTAGACCCCGAGATGACGGGACGGACGAGCCTTACCCCGTAGCTGTCTTCCACTACGATACCGGTCCCGGACGCTTCGACGGTCACATCGATCAACTGATGGCCAAGCCCTGAGACTCGTATGGCAGCCACGTCCGTCTGCCGGCACTGTTCGACCAAAACATTCTCGAGCACCGCCCCGGTCCCTTCTAACCGAAACGCCGGTTCATTGCAGCTGACGAAGCGTTTCCCAGCACCGTCAAACGTCTCATTCGAACGGACCACGATCGGTTCGTCAAGCGTCACTAAATCGGACTCCGCGTGGACAGACGGGGCTGCGAACAACAAGCCGATGAGCAATCCAAGTTTTAGTTGTCTCATAACCCCTCCTCTTGATCAATCGCTTACAAAACATATTGTACGCAAACCTAGGGGGGTATGTGTGTGCTTTTTATGGGATTCCTGTGACAGTTTCTTCATAAAAAAAACACAAGCGGCGAAGGGGTCAGTTCGCTGCTTGTGTTTTCTTTATTTAGCTTTATCCATCCATACTTTTGTGAAGTCTTGGAGCATCTCGTCACCGGTCTTCTGACCGCCGACGTACGCTTGCATCAAAGCACCATACTCGTTGACCGCGCCGTCCGGATACTTGAACCAGTTCCATGAGATCGTCTTGCCTTCGTTCGAATAGGCAAGGATATCGTCAGCGAGTGGTCCGAGGTCGTTCGCTTCGATCGACTTGAAGGCCGGGATGAACTTGAACTTGTTGACCATGTAGTCTTTCCCTGTGTCTGACGTCGCCATCCACTCGAGGAAGTCTTTCGCTTCTTCTTTATATTGTGAGTTTTTGTTGACGACCCAGTTATTCGGGACGCCGACCGGCAAGCGGTCCATCTTCTCTTTATCATCATTGATCGGAATCGGTACGAAGCCCATCTCGATGTCCGGATTCACGTCGAGAATCATCTGTTGGGCCCAGTTGCCCTGCTGGAGCATCGCTGTCTCGCCTTGGGCGAACTGTGTGACTTGCGTGTTGTAGTCCGTCGTGAGCGGGTTCTTGTTACCGTATTTGATGGTCAGGTCGAACAGTTTCAAGAACTGTTGGAACTGCTCATTGTCTTCGAACTTCTCTTTGTTGTCGTTGAGCGCTTGGATGAACGCATCGGGATCATCTTGTTGTGCCATCGGGATGTTGAGCAAGTGGATGCCGAGAATCCAAAACTCCGCGTAACCGACCGAGAACGGGGTGATGCCCGCCTTGTCCAACTTTTCAGCCGCATCCGTCAATTCAGACAGCGTCTTCGGCAGTTCACTGATGCCCGCTTTCTCAAACAGCTCCTTATTGTAGATGAAACCGTAGCCTTCAAGGTTCATCGGCATACCGTACAGTTTCCCGTCCATCGTCATCGGTTCTTTGGCCACTTCCGTCAAATCACCGACCCACTTTTCATCCGACAAATCTTCCAACTTATCTTTCCACGTCTGTGCTTCCGTGAAGCCACCGTTGTTAAAGATATCCGGTTCATTGCCAGATGCGAATTGCGATTTGAGCGCGGCACCGTAGTCGGCTCCGCCGCCGACCGTTTGAACGGTCACTTTGACGCCCGTCTCTTCTTCATATTCTTTCGCCATCGCCTCGAGGTCTTTAGCGATTTCGGCTTTAAATTGGAAGACGTTCAACGTCACATCTTTTGAGTCACCGCTATCCGCGTTCCCGTCAGCCGACCCTTCCCCTTCTGTGAGCGATCCGCCCCCGCAGGCAGCGAGCGTCAATACCATGCCAGCCGTCATCACAGCTGTCGATAATCTCCATTTGCGTTTCATCTTGCTTCCTCCCTCGGTGTGTAAGTCGACTAAAATAATCGATCCAATCAGTACACCCTTACTTTAAATGAAAACGCTTCCATTATGTAGGTGTCAAAATTGACGTGTAGGGTGGAAAATGTTGTACAGAAAACCAGGACTTTCTCGTAAGAAAGTCCTGGCTCATTTGCTTCTATATAATTACAACAGGCTAATTCCAGCTTCTTCGCACGCCGCGACCATCTCGCTCGGCCAGACCGACGATTGGACTTCACCGATATGACGGGCCCGGAGCAGATACATGGCGACACGTGACTGGCCAATTCCGCCTCCGACCGTAAGTGGGAGACGTCCTTCGAGCACGGCTTGATGGAACGGATACTTCCGCTTCTCTTCCGCGCCAGCTGTCACCAACTGTTCAGCGAGCGCTGTCTCATCGACACGGATCCCCATCGACGACAGTTCGAACGCCGTCTCGAGTTCTGGATGCCAGACGAGAATATCGCCGTTGAGCGACCAGTCGTCATAGTCAGCCGCTCGGCCATCATGTTTCTCTCCTGAGGCGAGTGCGCCTCCGATTTGTGAGAGGAAAACAGCGCCATGCTCTTTACAAATCGCATGTTCCCGTTCTTTTGGCGTCAGCGTCGGATACAGGTCTTCTAGCTCTTGGCTCGTCAAGAAGTGAATCGACTCAGGGAGAATCGCTTCGATCGCGTATGCCGACTCGACCGACCGTTCCGTTTCAAGCAAGGCCGCATAAATCGATTCGACGGTCGCTTTCAAATAGTCGGTCGTCCGGTGTTCCCGCGCGATGACTCGTTCCCAATCCCATTGATCGACATGAAGCGAGTGTGTCGCGTCGAGTTCTTCGTCACGGCGGATCGCACGCATCTGTGTATACAACCCTTCGCCAACTTTGAACCCGTACCGGCCGAGCGCTTCGCGTTTCCATTTCGCAAGCGACTGGACGATCTCAAGCTCATGTCCTGGATATTGTGTGTCGAACTGAATGATACGCTCGACGCCGTTCAAGTGATCGTTGACTCCGCTCGCCGATGTGACGAATAGCGGTGCCTGTACTTGCGTGAGACCTAGCGCCGTGCTGAACTTGTCCTCGAACATTGCCTTTACCGCCGTGATTGCCTGTTGTTTTTCCTTCATCATGCTTGTTGCTGTCGTTGTCATTTTGTCTTCCTCCAATTGTGGGATTTGGGACGGAGCAATAGAAAAAAGCCCTCCAATCCCATGGACTATGGGACGGAAGGCTTCAAGCTCCGCGGTGCCACCCAAATTAGTAGACGAATCTACTCACTTTTTCGAGACGAACATCTCGTAGTTCCGATAACGGGGAACGGTCCGGCTACGTCTACTTGCAAAGCGTTCGGGTAGCGACTCCAGGAGGTTCTTCGACAGAGATTTCAGTCCGGGCTCTCACCTTCCCCGGCTCGCTTTGCTTACGTCTTCTGTGTACTCGTCCTTTCAATGTCGTTCACAATTGAATTGAACTCATTATTATAAATATTCAGACGAATGTCAACAGCTTTTCTAAAAAAAAATTCTCCCCCGTGTAGCGGACGAGGGAGATCCCTTGGGAAGGGTTATTTGATCGAGCCGCTCGTAATCCCTTTGATGATATGCTGTTGCATACCGAAGAAGAAGATGAGAAGCGGAACGATCCCAAGAACTAAACCAGCGAGTGCCAAATCCCATTGTTTCGTATATTGTCCGAAGAAATAGAACGTCGCGAGCGGGATCGTCCGCAGTTCAATGTCTCGGAGGACAAGCGAAGGTAACAGAAAATCGTTCCAAATCCATAGGCTGTTCAAGATGACGATCGTCACCGTGATCGGTTTCAAGAGCGGGAACACGATCCGCCAGAACAGCCCCCATGTCGAGCAACCGTCGATGATGGCCGCCTCTTCGATCTCTTCCGGGATCGATTTCATGAAGCCATGATATAAGAACACCGAAATACCTGACCCGAACCCGAGATACATGACCATCAGTCCCCAATGACTGTTCAATAGACCGAGCACGCTCGATACTTTTACGAGCGGAATCATGATCGATTGGAACGGGATGACCATCGCCGCGACGAACAAGAAGAAGATGACGGTCGAGATCCAATGTTTCGTCCGGACGAGCTTCCATGCCGCCATCGACGTGAAGATGACGATGACGATGTTCGCGCCGGCCGTGATCAAAAGCGAGTTCAAAAAGACGCGGCCATAGTTCATCGCTTCCCACGCTTCCGTATAGTTCGATCCGAGCCAGACGTTCGGGAGTGCGGACGTGTTCGTATAAATCTCAGCAATCGACTTGAACGAGTTGACGATGACGTAATAAAACGGGACGAGATATAAAAGTCCTAGTAAAATAGCGACCAATTCGATGAGGCCAAGGCCGGTCGTATATCCGCTCGTCCGCAGCGGCTTTTGCGGCAACTGCCGTCTCGGCGTCTGATCTATTTTTGGTTCGAACTGTTCAATTTTTTCCGTCGTCATGCCTGCACCTCCCGTTTTTTCGTCAAATACACTTGGGTGACGGTGATCGCCGCGACGACGAGGAAGAAGATGACCGCTTTCGCCGAGCCGAGACCGTAATTGTTGTTCACGAACGACTCTGTATAAATGTTCAAGGCGAGCATCTCGGTCGATTTGAACGGTCCTCCGTTCGTGAGCGACAAGTTCGTATCGAATACTTTGAACGACCAGGAGATCGTCAAGAACAGACAGATCGTAATCGATGGCATGATCATCGGGAGCGTGATATGACGCAACATTTTCAACCGGTTCGCCCCGTCGATCCGGGCCGCTTCGAGCAAATCCGTCGGTACGTTTTGCAGCGCCGCGATATAGATGACCATCACGTAGCCACCGCCTTGCCAGATCGCGACGATGACGATTCCCCAAAACGCTGTCTGGGCGTCGCCGAGCCACGGCAGCTCGAACAGGCTCCAACCGGTCAATGATCCGATTGACTCGAATCCTTTCACGTAAATGAATTGCCAGATGAAACCAAGGATGAGTCCGCCGATCAAGTTCGGCATAAAGAAGACCGTTCGCAATATATTTCGCGTCTTAATATTCATCGTCAACAACAGCGCCAATGAAAAGCCGACGATGTTCGTCATGATGACGGCCACGATCGTGTATTTCGTCGTGATCCAAAACGACGAACGGAACTGGGCGTCCTCGAACAAGAGTCGATGATAGTTATCCCATCCGACAAAGTTCAACTGGCCGGTCACCCCGTTCCAGTCCGTGAAACTGTAATAGATCCCGTTAAAGAACGGGATGAGTACAATGGCCACGAACGCCAAAAAGGCCGGACCGACAAATGCGATAAAGCTTGCCGGCTTTTTCCAATTCCGTCTCTGTTTGCTTCGCTTCGGTATTTCAATCATCTTCATCGCCTCCACTATCAATTTACCTGCAATGAAATGAAATGAAAACGGATACATTTGACGGAATGGGTGGAATATATTGAACTCAATTAGTGAATTTGCAGAACTGATGCGTTATGATAAAGTCAATGACAATACGAACGAGCCAGTTTATATTAGAGAAACGATCCGAATTATGGCTCGAATCACGAATGAATCAAACATAATACTAGTAAAACGTTCGAAAGTGGAGGGAATTTATACATGACGACAATCAAACCGTTATCTGACTTAGCGATCGCCCAACAAGCGGACATGCTCCCCATCAAGCAAATCGCTGAAAAGCTCGGCCTACAAGAAGATGATCTCGACCTATACGGGAAATACAAAGCAAAACTGTCGTTCGATTTGCTCGAACAAGTGAAGACCCGAGCAGACGGCAAGCTCGTCCTCGTCACAGCCATCAATCCGACGCCCGCCGGAGAAGGAAAATCGACGGTCACCGTCGGACTCGGTCAAGCGTTGAACCGACTCGATAAACAAGCGATCGTCTGTCTCCGCGAGCCGTCACTCGGTCCGACGATGGGGCTAAAAGGCGGAGCGGCCGGCGGCGGATTCAGCCAAGTCTTGCCGATGGAAGACATCAACCTCCACTTCACGGGTGACATGCACGCCATCACGTCAGCCCACAACACGATCAGCGCCATGCTCGACAACCATCTTCATCAAGGCAACGACCTAAAAATCGACGTTCGGAAAATTGTCTGGAAGCGCGTCCTCGACTTGAACGACCGTGCCCTTCGCCACGTGACGGTCGGACTTGGCGGAGCCGCACACGGTGTCCCGCGCGAAGACGGTTTTGACATCACCGTCGCCTCAGAAATTATGGCGATCCTTTGCCTCGCCGATTCGCTCGCCGATCTAGAGGCGCGTATTAAGCGGATCGTCGTCGCCTACGACTTCGATAATGAACCCGTCACGGCTGAACAGATTGGTGCGGCCGGTGCGGCCACACTCTTACTGAAAGAGGCGTTCAAGCCAAACTTGGTCCAAACACTTGAACAGACCCCGGCTCTCGTCCACGGCGGCCCGTTCGCGAACATCGCGCACGGCTGTAACTCGCTCATCGCGACAAAGACTGCCTTGAAGCTCGGCGAATACGTCGTCACCGAGGCCGGCTTCGGAGCTGATCTTGGCGCCGAGAAGTTCTGTCATATTAAATCGCGTATCGGCAACTTAAGTCCTGATGCGGTCGTCCTCGTGGCGACTGTCCGCGCGTTGAAGATGCATGGTGGTGTCGCCAAAGACCAACTCCACATCGAAAACGTCGAGGCCGTCACAAAAGGCATGGAGTTGCTCGCCAAACATGTCGACACGATGACAAAGCTCGGTTTGCCAACCATCGTTGCCTTGAACCGCTTTAATTCAGATTCGATCGCAGAGCTCGACACTGTGCTCGACTGGTGCGAAACGCATCAAATCCGCGTCGCCCTCAGCGAAGTTTGGGCGAGCGGCGGACAAGGCGGACAAGCACTTGCCGAGGCCGTCATCGAGACAGTCGAGTCGAACGAAGCCATGCTCACACCACTTTACGAGCTGACTGATTCGATCGAACAGAAGATTACGACGATTGCCCGAGAAGTTTACGGAGCGGCCGGCGTCACGTTCACCGCTACGGCGAAAAAGCAAATGGCTCAAATTAAAGCGAACGGATGGGACGATTTGCCGATCTGTATGGCCAAAACACCGTTCTCACTATCCGACGATCCGACAAAACTCGGATACGTTCAAGGATTCACGGTAACCGTACGAGAGTTGAAACCGTCGGTCGGTGCCGGCTTCCTCGTCGCCTTGACGGGTAACGTCTTGACGATGCCAGGACTGCCAAAACATCCAGCCGCTCTCAACATGGGCATCGACGAGACAGGTAAGGCCATCGGATTGTTTTAATCCACACGACAACGGAGGGATGACTTTGGACGTCATTGAGCACACGTACGCAGACGGGTACCGCACGCATGTATTGCACGTCCCGGCAACGAACCCGATTGGAAATTGTTTCTTGTTTCACGGCATGCTCGAACACCACGGTAGGTATGTCGAATTCGCCGATTTTATGGCAACAACTGGATTTAACGTTTTTGTTTGCGACCTTCGCGGAGCTGGGAAATCGGCGCGTGCTCAATCCACATACGCTCACTTACTTCCAAAAGAAGGATTTGACCAAATGGTCGATGACGCTGTCGCATTGATTGGTCACTATCAAAATGATTTACCGACGTTTGTAATCGGACATAGTTTCGGTTCTTTGCTCGTCCGGCGTCTCGGTCAAATCATGGGTCATAACCTAGCCGGCATCGTCGCCATTTCACCGCCTCCTGGCTCTGGTTTCGTCGGACGACTCGGGCTTTATGCCATCGGGTCGGCAATTCGAACGAAAGGGAGCGATTACCACTCTCGCCTGTTCGAACGTCTCTTGTTCGGGCGCTACAACTTAAAATTCTTCCCCGCGAAGACGGAGAACGATTGGATTTCCAGCGTCCCGGAAGAAGTGGCCTCTTACCGAAGCGACCCGGACTGCGGCGGTATCCCGACACTCGGTTACTTATATGAAGTAGCTAGCGCTTCGCTAGAGGTCACATCCCTCGCCCGTATCCATGAACATCCGAAGACGCTCCCGATCCTCTTCGTCGCCGGGACGGACGACCCGGTCGTACACGACGGGGAAGGGTTGAAAGGAATTGTTCAAAACTATCAGGCAGCGGAAGTCGAACTGACGGTGTTGTCTTACGACAATGCGCGTCACGAAGTGCTCCGCGAACGGCAACGCGACGAAGTGTGGACCGATATAAGCAGTTGGCTCTCGCGCAACCTCTAAGCTAATACTTGGAAAAACCTCCTATTAAATGGAGGTTTTTTTATTTTTACATTTTAAGCCAACGACTTTCTAATTCATTTACCTTTTTTGAAATTTTTCATCTTCTTTCCATTTTTTAAGTGCGCTATACTTAGACCGCGTACTACGAAGAACACTTATATATTGAAGTATATGGAATGAAAGGGGTAACACATTGAAACCAACTATTACACGATTGAGCGCGGCCGTCCTCATCTCTAGCACAGTATTGAGTATGATTGGACCGAGCGAGTCATATGCAGCAACATACGAAGGCACGGTGAATACCTCTATTTTGAACGTCCGGTCGTCTACGTCGACTTCGGCAGCGATTGTCGGCAAGTTGACGAAAGGGACTGCTGTACAAGTTTATTCGACAAGCAACAACTGGGCCCAAATCGAGTTTCAAGGTCAAAAGCGATACGTTTCTTCCTCGTACTTAACGTTGAAGGAACTTGATGAAACTAGTGTATCCACTATTCCCACGTATACAACAACCGAAAATGTCAATTTAAGATCTTCCTATTCAAGAACGGCTCCTATTATGACAACTATCCCTAAAAATAGTAACGTAGAATACCTTTCTACTCATGGAGCTAACGGAAGTTGGTATCGTATCAAATTTGGTACACGGGTTGGTTATGTAGCTGCCGCATATGTATCGAATACAAACTTAAATAAAGCTTCAGTTTCTGCACCAAATAATTCGTTTGCCCCATATCAACTCACTTTAAAAAATATACAAATGCGCTCTAACTTTGTGAGCAGTGCTCCAGTCGTTCTTTCTGTACCCAAAAACGAAGCTGTAAAAGTGATCTCAGCTCATGGATCTAATGGAACATGGTATAAAATTGAATATAAAGGTAAATCAGGATATGTCGCTAAGTGGGATGTCACTCACAATGATGTATACGTAATAAAAAATGCACGACTCTTTACCTCCCCACTTTCCACTTCGAAAGTTATCCAAGAGCTGCCTATAGGCACTAAAGTAAGTTATGTAAGATCTCATGGTCGAAACGGTACTTGGTACGAGGTGAAGTATGGGAATACTACTGGTTATATCGCTAAATGGGATGTATCAGTGGACAGCAATGATGTTCAAAAGGAAACTTCACTTTATTCTGTCAATAGCACCAATATGCATGCATCAACGATTTCCTCTTCTCCCGTGCTTGCTACGATTCCGCAAGGGGCAAAAGTAACATATCATTCGAAACACGGTGCAAACGGGACATGGTTCAAAATATCATACAACGGTGCCACAGGGTATTCTCCGGCGTGGGATTTTTCACAAAATCCTCCCGCTATTTCACAGGAGCAATATGGGACTGAACGATTTGTAGAAATCCGAGTGAATCAAAGTCCATATACCTTAAATGTGAGGGAAAAACCAGATAGTTCAAGTAACTCATTAGGCACTTTGGCCACTAATACTGTAGTGAAAACTAAACCTGTTCTGACCACTGAATGGGGTATCATCACTGACGGAGACCATAAAGGCCGATACATTCATTTGGGATATACTATTCCAAGTAATGGTATATCTAAAGTTGTTAAATTCACCGAATATCCTTATTCAGCGAATGAATTATCAACTATTCAAGTCGCTGCATTTGGCCAAACCGACCTCTACCGAGACAAGCCAGCCTATATTCCTAGAGCGTATCTTAGCGTTAACGGAGCAGAAGGCATTATTACAAAAAAAGAAATGACAACTCTTCGTTTGAGTAATTTGGAGAAAGATCCTAAAGCGACACCTTCTCCGTTATTACGAATTCCTACCGGTTCAACTGTAGAAGGTGTAGGACGTGTCCAAGTCGGGAAAATCACTTGGTTAAAAGTGCGGTTCGGCACGACAACTGGTTATGTTCAGCCAAGAGACTTATTAGGAACCACTGATGTCCTAACGACCACTAACAATGATGCACCTTCTTATGGAAAACTTCATACAGGAGAAAAAGTAAAGGTAACTGGTCAAATCGGAAATTTCTATACAATCGAATATTCGCGGCCATCCGGTTATAACATTCAAGTATATGATCAAGTCTGGCGCCGCGCTTCAGCGGCGGACATTGAACCATACGTCAATCCGAGCAACGTAGCCCAAGACTCGCAGGCGTTCTATCAATTCCTCGACTTATCGAAGAGCGCCGGAACGACAGCGACAACGCTCAACAAGGTGTTAACAAACAGCGGAACACTCACCGCTCAAGGCCAGGCGTTTATCACTGCAGCCAATCAGTATGGCGTCAACGAAATCTACTTACTCGCGCATGCTGTCCATGAAACAGGCCACGGGAAGTCACGTTTAGCTCAAGGGGTCCCGGTCGATAAAGACGGGAACGCGTTGATCAACTCGAATGGGACACGCATTTATCCAGACCGTGAAGAAGTTGCGAAAGTATACAATATGTACGGCATTCAAGCAGTCGACAGTAGCCCCCTGGCCACTGGAGCGAAGTTTGCTTTTAATCAAGGATGGACGACTCCATACAAAGCAATCGTAGGTGGAGCAAAATGGATTGGCGCAAGCTATATCAATCATCCGACCTACAAACAAAACACACTCTATAAGATGCGCTTTAATCCGGCTACACCAGGTGTACATCAATATGCGACAGACATCGGTTGGGCCACTAAGCAAACATCGCGGATTTATCAGACGTATCAATCGCTCGATTCATACACGCTCCACTTCGACGTACCAAAGTTCCAATAACGAACAAGAGACACGAGCCAACTTGGCTTCGTGTCTCTTTTCATGTCCATTCGATGGAATCGACGATCGCTTCGATCTCTAACTTTTCATCCGTCTTCTTATCGGCGACGTACGTCAAAAACAACAGGCGCTTCCCGTCCGTGAGCGACCAGACGTCCAAATACATGTCGTCTTCAATCCCGCTCGCGTAAGCCGTCGTCATGCCACCCGATTGATCTGTCACGCTCGGTGCGACTTTAATGTCGATCGGGAACTCCCCTAAAAAGGTGTTCAGTTCTTGCAGCGCCGCATCTTCAGGGGCCTGGGCCTCCTCTGCTTCATAGATAGACATTTGAAGCGTGCCTTGCGCATCTTCCTCCACCGAATAGAAGCTGACGTGATCCTCTTCTTCATTGTATTCATAGTGCTCTGGGTAGGATAAACGAAGCCACCCGTCGATTTCGTATTCTTTCATGCTAATTGCTCCTTCGTTTTCTTGAATGTCAGGCCGGTGACCATTTTGGCTTGCAGCGCATATTTGAGCCGCTCCGTCACGTAAAGGCGTTGGCTGTTTCGATCTTGGGCGATCATATGTCCGCATAAATCCATCCGAACCGTTTGTCGGGACAGAAAGTAGAGACGATCCTCGCTTAACGGACGATATTCACCGGAATCCTCGAGGTGCTCGATCTCAAATCGGCGTAAGACGTTGAGCGCGCAATAGTGGTCGGTCTTGCCGGTACTCGTATGCAGTTCAACCCGGACGAGCTGGATGTCGTACGGACATAGATTCATAAAGATGGGTCCGATTCGTTCGTGGATGAGCAAGACGCCCATATCCGTCTCAATCAAATCGGGTAACGCCCCCGCGTCTTGGGAGATGCTCAAGACGACATAGGGTCGTTCAGTCGGTGCGAGCAGTTCCCCTTTAAAAAAGCGGAACCGTTGGATGCCGGTCAATACACGGGCCCGCCAAGCGCTGCCACGGGCTTCCGCTTCAATCCGATACAGTCGTTCTCGACTCACGACTACTCCCCCTTCAATTGTTTGAGCGCTTCGACGAATCGTTCCCACTCTTGATCGTCGCAGACGATCTTACTTTCAATTCCCCATTCTTCCTCGATTTTCAAACGTACCTCGTTCGTTTCAACGTGGCGCGTGAGATGCAACGCTCCGATTTGAACGAACATCGGCTCGATGACCAACGTCTCGGTCGGTGAACTGACCCATTTTAGCCGGTCAGTCCGTAAAATCACATGCCACATCGACTCATGCCGCACCGAGAACGTCCATTGACGGAGCGTTACAGTTTGTTCGACTTGTTTCGCCTGGTTCATCATGCGAAACCCTTCACTCATCATCTTCAAATAAGATTTTCGTTCGCTCATGCCCGTCCCACTCCCCTCTTCTATTATCTTAGCAAGACCACCTATCCGCCACAACTAATGTTTTTTCGAAAAAGGGTTTGCAAAGGTTAAATCGTGTGCTATTATATTACCGTAACGTTAAGCGTTTCGCGGGTGTAGTTTAATGGTAAAACCTCAGCCTTCCAAGCTGATGACGAGAGTTCGATTCTCTTCACCCGCTCCAATTTTTAAATCGTATACTTGAATGTGCGGGTGTAGTTTAATGGTAAAACCTCAGCCTTCCAAGCTGATGACGAGAGTTCGATTCTCTTCACCCGCTCCAATTTCCGACATATTCGCGAGGCTTAACTCGCACACATAACCACATGGTGCACACCATGTAACGAGCAGGAGGTCATTCGACTTCCTGCTCTTTTGTTTTTTGACGTCACGCTTAAATGAGACCGATTCGGGAAAAGAATTGGAGATATGAAGGAGGGATCACCATGATTCAAGTCCGCCTACAGCCATTTACCGTTTATGAGAGTGCTTTAATGCGAACCACATCGACTTTGATCGACACTGAAGACAGCCTCATCTTAATCGACCCGAACTGGTTGCCAGAAGAAGTTGCGACCATCCGTCGCGATATCGAGTTGAAGCGACAAGGTAAGAAATTGTACGTCATTTATACGCACCAGCACTATGACCATATCATCGGCGCTTACGCTTTCCCTGATGCGACCGTGATTGCTTCAAAAGCGTTCGTCGAAACAGACGCCAGCGCCCAACTTGAAGAGATTAAAACGTTCTACGAACAGTATTACATCGACCGCCCGATTCAAAAGCCGGTCGTCGACATCATCATCTCCGAAGACAGTACGGTCGAGCTCGGTGCTACCCCGATCACGTTCTACTTGACGCCAGGACATGAAGCGACCCATATGTCACTCATTGTCGAACCGTTGCGTCTGCTCGTGTGCGGTGATTACGGATCGAACATCGAACCACCGTTCATTGAGCACGACGCGGAAGCGTATCTCGAATCGCTTCAAAAACTTCAATCCGCCGTCTACGAACACGAGATCCGTTGGCTCATACCCGGCCACGGCGACCTATGTGATGACCGCAGTAAGATGATCGAACGACTCAGCGCTGCCGAAGAATATATCCTCGCTTTGCCTGAAGAACGCGTCTGGTCCCCGCTTTGGCCTGAGCACGCCTTTTTTAACCGGGTTCACGAACGCAATCGAAAACATGTCGAACAAAAAGAGCATGAGCGCGAGGCACGCCAACGCGACTATTGACGCAAAAAAATCGCAACGTCTCCCCAAGACGTTGCGATCCCCCTATGTAAACCTATTTCTTTGTGATGCGTTCTGAACGGACCGTGAACATACGGTCAATCCCATAAATCGTCACTCCGGTAAGAGCGAGCAATCCGATCATAGCTGATGAAAACATTGACCATACCCCCATTGTTCACAAATTCGTCATAATCACCCCGTGCCTTCATTATAGAAGAAAACATTTCAAAAAGAAAGCGTTTTCTTCAAACTTTCTTCACAATTACTGATCGTTGTTTACTTCTCCTTCGTTTGTGTAGCAACATTCAAATATGTGTAGGTTTTATGGAATGTGGGAATACACTCTATAAGAATAAAAGAGACAGAAAGCTGTTCGCTGAGGAGGAAGAGGCATGATCAAATACGGCACGTTGGTGCGAGTCGAAGGGAAATACGCCGTGTTACGTTGGAACAACGGCTCAAGTTTTATCCCACGACGATTCTTGCCATCAGAAGCACGGGTTGGCGATACAATCATTCGAGATAACCACCATTATTATCTTGAAGAAGACATGACACCGAATTTCGATGCGCTCATCAAACAACATTATAAAAAGTAAACAAAGACAGACCGGTTCTCTTCCAGTCTGTCTTTGTACGTTCATTTTGTCTGTTCGCGTAACCAGTTAAAGTCGACCGGACCGACTTGTTTGGCTGTAATCACACCGTCCGGACCGACGACATACGTTGTCGGCAAAGCGACGACGCGGTACGTCTTCTCCACCGTGCCTGCTTCGTCCAATAATACCGGGAAGCTGACCGGGACTTCTTTCAAAAACGCCTCGACGTCTTGTCTGCCGCGTCGCTCATTTTTCGTGACGTTCACCCCAAGCACCGGAATCCCGGTTTCTTCGCCGAACTCGATCAATTCCGGCAGTTCTTCTCGGCAAGGCGGGCACCACGATGCCCAGAAGTTTAAGACGACTTGCTGTCCTGCGTACGCATCAAGTGCCAACGTTTCCCCTTCGATTGTCTCCAGTTCGAAGGCGGGCGCGCGTTGACCGATCTCGAGACCACCGAGAACCGTGTCGTCCGTCGCGACACGGTCAGTCTGTTCGCTCGCTTGACTCGCCTTGTATTCGTCATACCCTTTATAGCCCAGACCGGCGATCAGTCCCGCCATAATCAATCCAATAGCCAGTTTATGAAATCGCATCATTTACCTCTTGTTCTCTGTCCTATTCATTTCTAAACTTAACTTATCACATTCACTCAAAGGAGCGGAACTATCGTGCAACTTCACAATGAAAAAGTCAGTGTCACTTTGAAAGCGCAAGGCGCGGAAATGACGAGTTGGAAAGTCGACGGGACCGAGCTACTCTGGCAAGGCGACCCTACGTATTGGGGACGACAAGCCCCGATTTTATTCCCGTTCGTCGGACGGTTGTTGGATGACCGTTACTTATATGATGGCTTGACGTATACGATGAGCCAACACGGATTCGCTCGCGATGAGACGTTCGAAGTCGCAGAATCGTCTGATACACACGTCCGGTTCGTTCTCCGTGACTCGGTCGAGACACAGAAACACTATCCGTTCCCGTTCGAACTTCACGTGGACTATCGACTGATCGGCGAGGAATTGAACGTGACATATCGCGTCCGAAACGGCGGCGACGAGGTGTTACCGTTCAGCATCGGCGGACACCCTGCCTTCAATATCCCGTTCGCGGGCGGGGTGTTCGAAGAGTATACAATCGATTTCGGTGAGACGCGCTCACTTGATCGCTTATTGTTAGAGGGTCCTTATTTGACCGGCGCCTATCAACCGCTCGGCGAACGTCGCTACATCCCGCTCTCGCATCACTTGTTCGACCAAGACGCTTTAATTTTCGAAAATATCGAGTATGCTGCACTGCGCCACCAACCGAGCGGTCGCGCCATCGTCATGGAGTGCCCGACATTCACCCATTTCGGGATTTGGTCACCGCCTCAGTCTGACGCCCCGTTCGCCTGCCTCGAACCTTGGTTCGGTCATGCCGATTATAAAGGACATCGTAAAGACATCCGTCAAAAAGAAGATATGCAGTTGCTCGCACCGAACGAAACGTTCGAAGCGACTTACACGCTCTATACGGAATGAAAAAACGTGCTGACCGCATTGGTCAGCACGTTTTCGTTAGAAGCGGCTTTCTTGTTCCGCCTCATACTCTGAAGGCGGTTTTTTCATGACAATCGCGAGCACGATATAAATTAACAAGCCCGGTCCGCCGAATAAGGCGAGTACGACGAAGATGATCCGCATCAACGTCACGTCTACTCCGAGGTACTTCCCGAGCCCCGAGCAAACGCCTGCTATCATTTGGTCAGACGGATCTTTGTACAGTTTTCGTTCCATCAAGACACCTTCTCCTTCATTTTTTCGGTCATCGCTGTGGTCGACGAAGTGTCGTTCTTCCAGCTGTCGCGGCTTCGCCTCGACTATCAAAATCGAGTGCATCGTTGATCGGTGTACTTCCTGATCTAATTTCAATCCGACGTCCGTACAAGCCCCGATTATCGAGCGAGGCAGCAATGACTGTCGCGACGTCCGTCTCGGAAATCGTGGCGCCTGAGGCGTCACTTAAGTCTTCTGAAGCTTCGATCGACCCTTTTCCAGGTCCATCTATAATTGCCACTGGGCAAATGATCGTGTAGTTCAAGCCGCTATGTTCGATATACTCATCGGCCGCATTATTCGCAGACAAGAAGTTGTAATGTTCTTTCGGGCCCGCGTCTGGTCGATCGGCACCGTATGCGCTTAGTAAGACCACGTGACGGACGCGCTCTTTTTTAGCGGCGTCAATCGCTTTCATCGCGACGTTCCGGTCAAGCAGTTCAATCTCTTTGCTCGTGCCTTCAGCACCTGCTGTCGCAGCGACGATGACGGCGTCTTGGCCAGCGGTCGCCTCGTGAATCTTTTTATCAAGCTCTTTTTCAACATCGACGGTGAGCACGCGCGCACCCATTTTTTCGTACTCTGCTTGCAGTTCAGGATAACGAATTAAAGCGGTCACTTGATGCGTTTTCGCTAAACTTTTCAAGACACGTCTACCGATCTTTCCTGTTGCTCCAATGACTAAAACTTTCATTCAAATTTCCCTCCTCAAAAGAGTAGTTCATTTGATTAAAATTCCTCTTTCCGTACGGAATCAAACCCGTTTCGCAAAATTATCTCACAGTTCCCCACATCGTTAAGTCGAGCGCGTCACGAATCGATTGGACGCTCTCTTCATTCGGTTGATAATAGTAGATGTTGTCAATGTAAGCATCTTGTCCGTCGACTTGAAGTTTGTTCACTTCGGGTTGAAGCATCATCGTGAGGCCAACCGACGCCATTTGCAGCGGATTCATTTCGAGCCCCATCTCATCTTTCATAAAACTGTACGCGGCCGGGATCTTCGACCATCCGGCCGGGCTTACCAACTTGTCGGCCACTGCCGACATGACTTCGGTTTGGCGACTTGAACGGGCACCGTCTGTATCCGATTTACGATGTCGCGCGTAGGCGAGCGCCATATCCCCGTCCATCGAATACGATACACCTTCCGTGTATTCATACGTTTGATTAAACCCCTTTTCGCTGAACGAATGGGTGGCCGTGATGTTCACTCCGCCGACGACGTCGATCAATTCCATGAACGTCTCGAACGTGATGACGACTTGACCGTCGACCGAAGTCTCGGTCAATCCTTCGACTGCACCGACCGTACACTCCGCGCCTCCATAAGCGAAGGCATGGGTAATCTTATCGCCTTCGCGCTCAGGTTCACAAGGGATCGCCGTATACGTATCTCGTGGAATCGATACGTTTTGAACGGTCCGCGAACGCGGGACGAACTCCATCAACTGAAGCGAATCGGTTCGTGAACCGGACACCGATTCGCCGACACGGGCGTCACTGCCCATGACTAAGAACGTAACTGGGTTTGATGCCATATAACCGACCCCGATCACGAGGAGCAACAAGACGAGCAAGAGCTTTCCTTTCCAACTTCGGCGCTTGCGCTTGTCTTTTTGCGGCTTTTGTTTCGGCGGTACGCTGCTTTGCTGCTTCGGAACACGCTCTTTCGTGTCATGAGAGCGAGGTTCCCGCTTGTCCTCACGCTTTTGGCGCTTCGCTTTTTTCCCGAACGGCATCTTCAGTTTAGGTGCCTGAACCTTCCGTTTTCGATTATTGTTCGTCTCGGTCCGTTTTTCATCGGAACGATCTAAAAATGGATGGTCTTGTCCTTCCGCTTGCTTCGACTCTGGTGAAGGGCGAATCACTTCGTCTTCCGCCTCACCCGGATTCACTTGTTCATCGCGAGACAGTTCTTCTAGCCGCTCGCGTTCTAATTCACGTCTGCGTCGTTCGACACGTGAGAGTTGTTGATCGTCATTCATATGATGTACCTCTATAGTTTAGATTTTCCTACATTATCATCGACAAACTCTATTCTGACAACGGTTAGCGCAAAAATCCGTCTTAAGCATGAGACGCGAGGATTGTTTTAAATGAAAAGCGGGAAAGGAATAATAATCGGTGTCTGCCTATAAACGAGACATGGCAGCCCGTTCGATGTCCTTTGAAGGGAGGGAGAGCTAATGCGCATCGGGAAGCTCCGCATGTTACTTGAACAGTACGGAGAGACGACTCTTCGCGATTTAGTCGTCGAAATGTACCGAAACACCCCTAAAGCCGTTATCGAAGAAAAAGATATGGATTACATGATTAGTCAGTTCACTCGTTACAAAGAACAAAAATCGTCAGACGAGCGACATTCGCTCTCGCAGACAGTAATCCTCGCTGAACGCTTCGTGGAATTGGCTTACGATCACCTCTACTTGCTGCCAAATCAAATCATGAGCGAACGCGATCAAAAGAATTGGTATATACACGCCAAGAAAATCATTCGTGACTTATCGTATTACGCCGAAGATGAAGCAGAGGCACGGACGATGTATGAGGAAATGTTTTTACTCTTGTCCTCTTCGGCAGGGGAAGAGCCCCTATTTTCAACAAGTGACCCGTTTCGACTGCTGAAACTCTCGCAAACCACGATGCTCACTCAATTGATTCATTACTATCAACTCGACGCCCCCACCTCCGACGTGTGGATCGATCGTTCTTTGTACACGGCGCTCCACGTCCCAAAAGATGTTGACTCGACACGGGTCGACTTACTCTCTACACTTCTTGAGCAACCCTACACTTCGTTTGAATGGAATTTATTCCATCAACGCATCATCACACTTTGTGAACGGACACTTGCCAAAGCCCCGTCCGATGACAGTGCACTTGAGGACTATCAAGCACTTAAAATGCTTGAACTCGAACTCCTCGTTGAGCGCGGACAATTGTCAGAAGCTGAACGGAAGTTGTTTTCTGAGTACATCCCCTTCTTCTCACACCGTTCAGAACCGTTCAAAGTGTATGTCAATATGCTCGAGAGCCGCGGACATTCTGATGAAACGAAACGACTTCGCCGGCTAGCCAAAGAGAAACGCATCCAATTTTAAAAAAAAAGGGAGTCAACCGACGGCGTCGGTTGACTCCAAAACATGATATGAACGAGGGGTGTTCATCTGAAAAGAGGAGTGGAAGTTGGTGCAGAACTTCCTTCCTACATATCTAGTATAAAAGATATTTGAAACCGCTTCCGGGATAGTTATTGCAGTTTTGTGAACGTTTTCACGTTATTCAATCGCGTTAATAATGCCCAACCCGATCACTGACAACAGAACAATTAAAACGAAAATAAACACCATCTCATTTGGTGACCGGAAGCCTTCGTATAACTCGACCTGTTCTTCAACGATGACATTGTCATGGACTACAATCGGTTCAGTCTCGGCAAGAGCCGTGGCCGGGACACCGACCAATAGCAGCGCCAACCATAAACTTATTACGTATCGCATATCATACTCCTGTCGTTTTTTCTCACTGACAGTATAGCACGTCTCTCTCGCTTCGACCCATTCGCTTCTCCTCTTCCCACCGGAAAAGTTTAACAAATCTCACAGCCCCTTCGTTGCTCTAAACTTCCTCGTTCCGACACGGATCACACTTCGATAAAATGCTCATTCCAAAGCCATTTCCCTCACCATTCCCCTTTAAAAATCTGACTTTCCACGTGTCAAAACAGTAATCAAACATGATGAATGTTCATAAAATGAACACGACATTTTTCAATTGGTAGCCCTTACAATTTAAGGGTAGTGATTATTTTAGAAGAAAGAAGGATTCCTCATGAAACGGACGCTTATATTCGCGGAGTGTCGCCAAATCCAACCTAAAAAACGTTCACTGCTTCACCAATTGTACAACCCGGGCGAGTCGCCTCACATCCTCGCCATCCAACCACACCAATATGTCCATACGGCCTGGCAAGGAGATGTTCCCGTCGCAGCAATCGCCTCCGACTATAGCGATTATGCAACGGATCAGATGATCCGGCTCACGCACGAGGCGTATCGGGACCGCTATGTCTTCCGAGGTTTGCTCGACCGACTGATCCGTGAGATACGTCGAAACAGTATACATGACACAACGTTGCTGTTACACGTCAAACAAGACCACGACCAAGATAAGCGTCGAATGTTTGAAGTGCTCGGTTTTGATCCATATCACGAGACTGTCACTTACACATTGCCGCTCATCCCTTTCCAAAAATATACATACGAGAACTGGTCGCTTCACGTTGATTATTTTGCGACACACTCTAGCTGGCTCGCCTACCGAAATCAATATGCGCATATGCTGACTGATGTGTTGCCGCTGACTGCATCACGACTGCTCGAGCATGAACGTCGTCAGGAAGTCTTCCATTCCCTTAAATTAAAAGGGAAAATCGTCGGCATCATGCGATCTCGAATTGGATCTGGACGACTGGACGTATATGAACTCCACGTGTCAGGTAGCGATGAATTGATTCAAGAGGCCGTGTCTTTTATTCAGCAAGAATTTTATTTCCGGTTCAGGTCGCTTGAACAAATTCGGGTCACGTTGACTTCACTCCAACCAGAGCTACGATACGCTTTGATCCGACAAGGCGGATCGCCAACCCAAGCAGGAACCTACACGATGATTAAAGAAGTGGCGCCTTCCGCGCCATCGTTTCCACTCAATTAGAAAAAGACGCTAAACGTCACGTCCTTTTCACGGAAAGGATTCGTTCGTTTGGCGTCTTTTCTTCATTCAGCAGCGTTTGCCGATTCGATTGCTAAGGGTGGCATCTCTTCGAACAGCACGGTTCGAAGCCCGATATCACGTCGGTCCAACGATTCAATCCGATCGAATTGAATTTCACGGTCCGCGACACTGAACCAATACGTGATGTGAGGTTCATCCGTGAAGCGAAGCGCATAATTCGAACCGTTCAAATGAAAATCCACTTCGGTCGAAAGGATTTCTGCCGGGCCGATTTTTTTGTGGGTCGTCAGTCGTTCGAGAACGACTTGCTCCTCATTGATCTGATAATCGACAAATGTCGCAAGTGAGAGTCCAAACACAAATGATACCAGCGCGAACGCGCTGATCAATCCAAGAGTGATCTTTCCGTTCATGTCGCCGTCCCTCCCTCTTCTACTATATCGGATTTTGCTAAAACGTTGTGAAGTGACATTTTGTTCAAGTTTCGGCAAACTAGAGCAAGAGGAGGGATTAGTATGCAAATTGACCACACCGGGATCGCTGTTCGCGACTTAGACGAAGCGATCTCGTTTTACACGAACGTGTTACAAGGAAAACTTGTCGACCGTTATACGAATACGGCAGCCGGTGTCGAAACCGAGCTCGCCGTGATTCACGTCGGTGAAGACGTGATCGAGTTGCTCTTGCCGACAAGTTCGACGAGCCCGATCGCCCGATTCATGAAAGCACGCGGCAAAGGCGTTCACCACATCGCCTATCGAGTCGATGATTTAGAAGCATCGATTGCCGCTTTGAAACGCGACGGCATCACGTTTTTAGAAGATACGCTCCGAACGACGGCAAAAGGCCGACGCCTCATCTATATGGACCCACGCCACTCGGGCGGGGTCATCGTCGAACTATGTGATTATCCGGCAATGAAGCAGTGAGGGACATCCCTCACTGCTTCATTATTGTCCGCTCGATAATATCACGATTTTTCGCTTTCAACCGTTCGTTGTGCGACGACACCATCGCCGACTTCGTCGCGTCCGGATCGATGAACGTCTTGGCCCGGTTGACCGCGTTAGCCGCATCTTGGAACGCTCCCGCAATCAGATGCACCTTGCCTTCATGCGTCAAAATATCGCCCGCCGCATAAAGTCCAGGTACTGACGATTCACTGCTCGCGTTCCCGTTCACATAGAACCCATCCACCATCTCGACTTTTAACTCGCTGTCGTTGAGGAGAGCCGAGTCCTGTTCGTAGCCGTGGTTGATGACCACTTCATCGACCTCGACCAATTCACTTGCCCCGGTCCCGCAATCGATGAGCTTGACGGCATGGATCGTCGTGCCATCATTGGAAATCAAGTCCTCGATCGTTGTATGAAGTCGGCAGTCGACTCGGCCACAGAGGAGCTTGTCGACTTGCGATTCATGCCCTTTGAGCGCTTCTTTTCGATACGTCAAAATCACGCGCTCCGCAATCGGCTCAAGTTCGTTCGCCCAATCGATGGCGCTGTTGCCGCCACCGGAAATCAATACCGTCTTCCCTTTAAAACGCATCAACGACTTAACCGTATAGTGAAGGTTCGAGACTTCGAACCGCTCCGCCCCGCTGATCTCAATTTTTTGAGGTTGTAAAATACCGCTCCCCGTCGCGACGATGACCGTCTTTGACACGTGCCGGCCGTTCGTCGTATCGAGCACGAAATGACCAGTATGATCTTTCGCCATCGATTCTACTTTCTCGCCGAGCACGACGGTCGGATCGAACGTGAGACCTTGCTCGATCAATTGTTCGATGAGGCGGGCACCTGTCGTCGGGGTGACGCCACCGATATCCCAAATCATCTTCTCCGGATAGACATGGATCTTACCACCGAGATGCGGTTGAAATTCGATCAACTTCGTCTTCATCCCGCGCAACCCGCTATAAAAAGCGGCATACAATCCCGCCGGACCGCCACCAATGATTGTTACGTCGTACACGTCCTGTTCGCTCATCCGCTCCATCCTCCTTAAACATTTACCGTCACTGATTATCATTCTCATTTAATATACATCGAAATTTTAGTTCAGACAATCTATTTTGATATCAAAACATTCGTTGACAGCTTTTCATTTAGACTGCTATAGTTGACGTTACATTGAGAATCATTATCAAAACTACTGTTACGAGGAGAGGGGAATCCACATGTCACGGATCCATACGGCAGACATCGAGGTCGGTTACGGCGGCAAAACAATTGTGAAGCAATTGAGTTTATCGATCCCGGACCGTCAAATCACAACCATCATCGGACCGAACGGTTGTGGGAAATCGACACTCTTGAAAGCCATGACTCGGATTCTGTCCCCGTCTAACGGTTCGGTCCATTTAGACGGAGCGGACATCGCCAAATGCAATACGAAAGAAATCGCCCAAAAGATGGCGATTTTGTCGCAAACGCCTGAAGGCGCTGGCGGCTTGACCGTGGGAGAACTCGTCTCGTACGGTCGCTTTCCTTATCAATCCGGGTTTGGTCGTTTATCGAAACATGACCATGAAGTGATTGATTGGGCGCTTGACGTGACCGGTACGCTCGAGTTCAAAGATCGAAGCGTCGACGCCCTTTCAGGCGGACAACGCCAACGGGTGTGGATCGCGATGGCACTGGCCCAAGAGACGGACTTGATATTTTTAGATGAGCCGACGACGTATCTCGATCTCGCGCATCAGCTCGAAGTGCTCGAACTACTCGAGACGTTGAACCGCGAGCAGGGCCGGACGATCGTCATGGTCCTCCACGACTTGAATCAGGCCGCCCGGTTTGCCGACCATATCGTCGCCATGAAAGACGGAGAAGTGCTCGCGACGGGCTCCGCCGAGGAAGTCATTTGTCCGCTCGTCCTTAGACAAGTCTTTCATATCGATGCCATCATCGGACGAGACCCACGGACCGAAAAACCGATGTGCCTCACCTACCAACTTATAAAAGATGAGATTCAACGTGAAGCGCTCGACCCTTCGAGTGCTGATCTCGTTGCTAGTTCTCGTTAGTATGATGAAGCGAACGGAGCGCCTCGCACATTGCGAGGCGTTTTTCAGCAGGAAGAGGCGGGTAATGAGTGGAACATATTGAAGAAAGGGGGAAACGCTATGGATTGGCTCGATGGTTTGTTCATTCTCGTCTCGACCGCATGGCTGTATGAGATGAGGCGATACCGTAATCGTGATGAACCGACCGATGGCAACAGTGAGCACATGAGCTTTTACATCGTCTCACTCATTATGGTCACCGTGTTCGCCGTCTCGATCGGTTTATCTATTTTCACTGAAACACGCCAACCGCTCCTAGTCCGTTGGCTCGGGCTCGGGTGTTACATAGCCGGTGTTTCACTTCGTTACTGGGGAATCGCGCATTTGCGTCATCAATTCACTCGTCACGTCGTCGTCCGTCCTGCTGATGAGATCGTCAGCTCTGGACCGTACCGCTTTTTGCGCCATCCGCTCTATACCGGGCTATTATTTATCACGTTCGGATTTTCGCTCTATTTCAGTCATTGGGGCGTCGCGCTCGTCGGTACGTTCGCCATGGGGATCGCCTTGCTTTGGCGCATCCATATCGAAGAACAGATGTTGACGTCACACTTCGGCAGCGCCTATCAAACTTGGGCGAAATCACGAAAACGATTGATTCCGTTCATTTATTGAACAAGCGTCGAAAAACACGAATTGATAACCTCGACCCAACAAAAATGCGATCCTGTCAGCAAATGACAGGATCGCATTTTTTATACGGAAAATCGGCCGAGCAGTCGGACGATCAAAAAACCGGCAACGAACGAAACAACGCTCAAGACCCACATCGTCGCCGTCTCCGGAAGACCCGGGAAGACGACGGCGAGGGACCCGATGACGAGTCCTAAGATGACCGAGAACGTCATGCCCGGGAAATTCCCGAGCAAATAACGGATCACTTTACTGCTGACGATGAATCCGACGGCTACACCGAGTCCGACGATCCCGATAATGAGCACGTTCAAGTTCGACAAGGCGCTGATGACCGTCGGGTACACGCCAATCAAGAGCAAGACGAACGAGCCGCTGATCCCCGGGAGCAACATCGCCATACTGCCGAGCCAACCCGAGAAGAACAACAACAGCGCCGTGCCGGTCGACAGTTCAGTAATAATGGCTGTGTCGGCCGGTTTGATGATTGCCATACTTGCTACTAGAATCGCTCCGATCACCATCGCCACGATGTGCACGGGGCGCATCGTCGCACGCGATTTAAATTCAAACATCAACAGTGGGATAATCCCAAGAATCAAGCCGATGAAAAAGAACTGTGTAGGTGCATAGTATTCTAACAATAAAAATTCAATTAGACGGCTCAGTCCTAAAATCGCGGTTCCCATTCCGATTGCTAACGGAATTAGAAACCCAATATGCTTTTTCCACTGCCGACTGAACACACCGCTGATCGCTTCGATCAATCGATCGTAAATCCCTAAAATGACTGCGATTGTCCCCCCGCTGACGCCAGGAATCAAGTCACTCGTCCCCATCGCGATACCGCGCAGGATATTTTTCCACTCCATAATCGATCTCCTTTTATATCTGATTCGTTTCAAGCACTTAGTATATCCGAGAAGCTCGGGTTTTGCATCGGTTTCGAGACTGAGACTCGGACTTCGGTCCATGTTTCACAAGTCGAGCATCATATAATCGAAACGGTCTCCTGAAATCTCAATCTCTTTATGTTTGCGGAATCCAAGACGTTCGTACAGACGAGCCGCTGCCGGATTGCCCTGGTCGACGTTGAGTGTGACGGCCGGGATGTTTGTTTCGCGAGCATGTTCGACCACTCGCTGGATCAACTTCGTACCGATGCCGCGTCCTCCAAATTCTGAGTCGACGGCCACGGAATCGATATACAAAACGTCTCCTTCCGTCTCCACGTCAAGATGTCCAGGCTGCCCATGTTCGATGAGCCATTGCTTAATCGGCTCATCCAACTCAATCGCGCGCTTGCCCTCGTAGGCGATAATAATACCTGCGATGACGCCGTCTATGTCTGCCACCCAAATGTTTTCATAACTTAACCGGTTGTTCGGCCGACCGATCCACATCGCTAAGCGCTCAAGCACTTGCTTTTGGTCTGCCGTCCCCGTCAATGAATAGGCGATATCATGAATCGCTGAGTAAACGAGCGGTGCGATTGCTCCACTTTCGTTTGACTGTGCGTGTCGAATGTTCATCATTTATCTCCTCCATCAATCAGTTTAGCACAAAGCTAGAAACTGGTGGTTTGTCACATCTAGAAGTGTGGGATGATAGAAACAGAAGGGAGGAATTTGTAATGAAAGCTATTTTAACGGGCATGAACGGTACAGTCGCACCGGTCGTCGCCAAAACAATACAACGACATGGGATCGAACCTGTCGCTTGGGACAGGTCAAAAGTTTCGACGTCAGACGAGGCGGCGATGCGTGAATTTATCGAATCGGTGCGTCCTCATTATTTTCTTCATATCGGTATGGGATCGGTTGAATGGGCGGAAACGTTGGCCCGCCTTTGCGGAGAATACAACATCCCGTTCTTGTTTACGAGCACGGTCTCGGTATTCTCAGACAATGTGACTGGTCCAATCACGCCGGACACACCACCTGACGCAACGGACGAGTACGGCACCTACAAACGCGCCTGCGAAGAAGCAATCGCCCGGACCAACCCTGGTGCACAAATCGTCCGACTCGGCTGGCAAATCGGCGAAGCTGCCGGTTCGAATAATATGATGGACTATTTTACGAATGAAATGAACCAACACGGTGTCATCAATGCGAGCGCACACTGGTATCCATCCTGCTCCTTTTTAGAAGACACGGCTGACGCATTGTTCGAGATATTGACGAAGCGCGGTCCGGGTCTATATCAATTGAACGGCAATCCGAGCCTGTCGTTCTATGACATCGCCACTTCGTTAAACGAGTTGCATGACCTCGCGTGGCGCGTCGAGCGAACGGATGAACCAAAACGCGACAATCGGATGGTCGACATGAACATCACGATCCAACCGATCACGAAACGATTGACACTTCATACAAAATGAGTCGACGAATTCGTCGACTCATTTTATGGTTATAAAGGATGTTACCTCGCTTCTACCGAACAAACTTACATAGGAAGGGAGGGGGCCGTATGCTCTCATTCATTTTGACGTTTCGTCGCATGTTTCGTGGAATATGGCGTGGGTTGAAAGAGCCTGAATTTCAAGTTCTGTTCAGTCTAGCATTCCTCACGATTTTGTCAGGTACGCTGTTTTACTCCCGTTTTGAAGATATGCGTTGGTTAGACGCCCTCTATTTCAGCGTCATCACGCTCACGACGATCGGCTACGGTGATTTCGTCCCGACGACCGATATCGGCAAAGTGTTCACGATCGGTTACGTCATCACCGGCGTCGGCATCATGGTCGGGTTCATCACCCAAGTATTCAATCATTTGCAGCAAGCACGACTTGAGGAGATCAAGAACAAACGTAAAATGCCGCCATCCGATTAAGGATAGCGGCGTTCGTTCGTTATGATGCTTTTCGACTTCGATTCTCGATTGCCAATTGCTGATTAAAGCGCTTCGTCTCAGCGATGACGACGCCCGACAAGAACAAGAGCCCGATCAAGTTCGGGATGGCCATCAAGCCGTTGAAGACGTCAGACAGTGCCCACACCATGTTCAAGTTCGTCGTCATCGCCCCGAGTCCAGCGACGAGTACGAATGCGATCCGATATGGGATGATTGATTTTTGACCGAATAAGTAATGAATCGATCGCTCACCATAATACGACCAACCGAGCACCGTCGAGTAAGCGAACATGACGAGACCGATTGTGACGACATAACTGCCGAACGGCCCGAGGAACTGTTCGAACGTCGCCGTCGTCAACTCGACCCCTTCAAGTCCCGATCCGATTTGACCGCCCATGACGAGCGTGATCCCGGTGACCGAACAGACGATCAACGTATCAAGAAACACCTGCGTCATCGAGACGAGGCCTTGACGACCTGGCATGTCCGTCTTGGCCGCGGCCGCAGCGATCGGAGCCGAGCCAAGACCAGCTTCGTTCGAGAAGACTCCGCGCGCAACCCCGTACCGGATGGCTGCCCCGATGGCCCCGCCGCCAATCGCTTCGGCACTGAACGTGCTGCTAAAGATGAGCGCGATCGCATCGGGGATGAGTGTGTAGTTCATGATCATGATCAAGAGACCGCTCCCTAAGTAAAAGACGATCATGACCGGGACGAAGTAACTGACGACACGACCGATCGATTTGACACCACCGAGAATGACGGCGCCCGTGAAAATCATCATCAAGATACCCGACACGTAAAGCGGAACGTCGAACGTCGAGTTGAGCGCTAACGCGACCGAATTCGTTTGAACCCCGTTCCCGATCCCGAACGCGGCCAGTGAGGCGAACGCTGCAAACGCGACTGCGAGCCAGCGTTGCTTCAAGCCCCGTTCCAAATAATACATCGGTCCTCCGGCCATTTGACCACGTTCGTCCGTCACCCGGTACTTGACGGCGAGCACGGCCTCGGCGTACTTTGTTGCCATCCCGAAGAAGCCCGATACCCACATCCAAACGATCGCGCCTGGTCCCCCGAGGACGACCGCAGTCGCGACACCGACGATATTCCCCGTACCGACGGTCGCCGCGAGCGCTGTCATGAGCGCTTGGAAGTGGCTAATATCTCCTCGTGACGTCTTATCTTGATTTTTAGAGAATGCGAGTTTCAACGCGTAAGGCAACTTCGTGATTTGGAGTCCCCCGAGACGCACCGTCAAATAAACGCCTGTCCCCACAAGCAAAATTAACAGCGGCGGTCCCCACACAAAGTCTGAAATCGTACCGATTAGTTCGCTGAACGATTGACTCATGCTGTAATCCCCTCTCCCCTTATGTAATAAATACACCTCTATTTTTTCAGAATACTCGGAACGTTGTCAAAAGTATTGTGCTAAAACAAAGAAGGGGATAAACGCCCTGTATCTAAAACAGCGAGCCGTCGGTTAGACGTCTCGCTGTGACGGTGGCTTTTCGCGTTGCAGAGGGGCTTTCCAATCAAAATCGTCCGGCACATAGTCAAGTCCGCCCGAATGAAACGGTTGGCACCGCAACAGGCGCCGCGTCGTCAAATACCCGCCTTTGACAGCGCCATGCTTCTCAATCGCCTCAATCCCGTAGTGCGAACAGCTCGGATAAAATCGGCACGTCGGGGGCTTTAAAGGAGAAATAAAGCGTTGGTACCCTTGAATCCCACGTACTAATACTCGTTTCATTTCAATCGCCTCGCTCAGTCAGATTACTGCAATGATAGCCCGGACTGCGTGAATTGTCATCTGCAGCGCTTCGTCGATTCTCGTTACAAAACGACGAGTTTTTTTCCTTTCTTTTACAATTCAAGCGTGGCAGGCGATAATTGTTCGAACATTTGTTATGATAGGCAACATATATACGACCGAATCAAATGAATGAAGAGGTGACGGAAATGAACATATTAATGGTAGGAGCAGGATCGATGAGCGAGGCACTCGTCCGAGGCTGGATCGCTTCCGGGCTCTCCCCTGAACAGATTACGATGACGAACCGGAGCGACCTTGCACGTCTAGAGCAGCTGCAAGATGAACTCGGCGTACAGATCGTCGAAACAGAAGACGTCAACGCTTATACAATCGTCGTGCTCGCGATGCAACCAGACGGCGTCTTAGCTTACGCTCAATCACAGACGTGGAAAACACCACTGCTCGTATCCGTTGCGGCGCATATCGAGCCGAGCGAGCTTGAAGAAGTAGCCGGCATCCCAGCCATCTGCGCGATGCCGAACACCCCGGTCGCCCATCAAACCGGGATGACCGGACTCTGGTTCGGACCTGAGACAGATGCGACCGACCGCGAGACGGCGACGGCACTGTTCAACCGTGTCGGTCGGACGGCCGTAACGGACGCGAAAACGATGTCGGCTTTCATGGCGGCGGCCGGATGCAGTCCTGCGTTCTTTTACGAGATCGTCGGTTCGATGACCCCGGTGCTGACAGAAGCCGGGTTTGATGAAGACACGGCCCGCCAAATCGTCGCTCAAGCGATGAAAGGATCAGCCGAGTTATTGTTGCATGAGACACGTCCGACCGACGAGCTGATCGCAGACGTCGCCGCACCTGATGGACCGACCGACCGCGGTGTCGGCGTGCTCCGCTCACGTGACTTGTCTGACGTGATGTCGTCCGCGCTCCGCGAGAGCGCGAAAGAAAATCATGATCCTATCGACGCAACGATTGAAAGAACGTAAGTACTTGAACCGCCCGATGCAAGCCGGATTTTATTCCGACTTACATCGGGCGGTTTTTTTAATTCTCGCACTACTATTTTTTAGAAGTCATAAAATCCACAAATAATCCTGCTTCCCGATAGTAAAGAACGTGTTATGCTACCAAATGAGAAGAATTATCATTTGACTAAAATGGAGAGATCTTAATGAGTTCATTACTTGCTATGCCGCTACATCAACCAGTGCTCATATCCGATTTAACGAGAATTGATGACCGCTTGCGGCGTCGCATGATTGCCTTAGGATTTTATGAAGGTTGCTCCGTCCGAATCAAGCGCCGGGCCATCTTTTCCGGACCGCTCACGATTGAACAAATCGAACATCAACAAATGATTGCCATCCGTCGCTGTGACGCTGAACAGATTGGGGTGATAGTCCCATGACACAACGGATTGCCTTAATCGGAAACCCGAACACCGGAAAAACGTCTCTATTTAACCGCTTGACCGGCTCCTTCGCCCACGTCGGTAACTGGGCAGGTGTCACGATCGAACAGAAAATCGGGGAGCTGCATGGAAACATCGGACAGTTGATCGACTTGCCAGGTGTCTATGATTTAGACCCGCTATCGGCTGACGAAGCAATCGTCTCGCGATTCCTGTTGAAGGAACCGTTCGATGGGATGATCAATATCATCGATGCCTCGCAGTTCGAACGTAACTTACAATTAACGCTCCAATTGCTCGAAATGGGCCGTCCGCTTCAAATCGGTCTGAACATGGTCGATGTCGCCAAAGGACGGGGCATCCACATCAATTTAGAGCGCTTGAAAGAACGTTTGGACGCGGACGTGTTTCCGATCACAGCGCGCACAGGCGCCGGCTGTGAAGTCCTCCTGTCCTCCCTGCGAACGACCCCTCGCGAACCTTTCGTACTCGATTACGGGGAAGAGACCGAACAGGCGATTCAACAAATTCTTGAAGCGACGGGACTGAGTGAGCGCGATCGCTGGGTCGCCATTCAATACTTGGCCGGAAATCGTGTCATTTCAGAACAGCTCGAATCGTCGACGCCAACCGTCAATGAAATTCGTAAAGCGTTAGAAGTGAAACTCGGACGCTTCGCCCACGCCCACATTACAGAACGCAGACGCGACTGGACGAAAGACGTTCGCCATCACGTTGTCGATCAGCAAGGCGCACAACAAGCCACGGTCACCGACCGCATCGATGCCGTCGTGACACATCCGATCTGGGGCTTACCTATTTTCTTTACAGTACTTTATACCTTGTTCCACATCACGTTCAACTGGATCGGTGCCCCGTTGTCTGATCTGTTGGATGGATTTCTGTCGGGTCCGGTCACGTCCGGAACGAGCTCGTTGTTACAAATGCTCGGGACCTCTTCTTTCATCCAGGCGTTGCTGATTGATGGGGTAATTGCCGGTGTCGGCGGTGTCCTCGTCTTCGTCCCTCAGATTTTCGTGCTCTTTTTCTTTATCTCGTTTTTAGAGGACTCTGGCTATATGGCGCGTGTCGCCATTGTCATGGACCGATTTATGCAACTCGTCGGACTGAACGGGAAAAGTTTCATTCCGATGATCATTGGATTTGGTTGTAACGTCCCAGGTATTATGGCGGCACGGACGGTCGAGGAAGAACGGGAGCGGCTCGTCACGATTTTTATTTCGCCGTTCATGTCGTGCTCGGCGCGTCTGCCGATTTATGCCGTCTTCGCTGCCAGTTTTTTCGCATCAAACCAAGCGCTCGTCGTCTTATCGCTCTATATGCTCGGGATCGTCCTGGCGTTGATTGCCGCGAAAATATTCACGTCCGTATTGGCGGCGGAAGATCGGAACAGCCTCTTTATCGTCGAACAGCCTCCATACCGTGTCCCCCAAGGGTTGACGCTTTGGCGCAGCACGTGGCAAAAAGCGAAAGGGTTCGTCCGAAAAGCAGGTACGTTCATCTTTGGCGGTTCAGTCTTCATTTGGTTACTCGCCTATTCCGGTCCAGCCGGAATGGACGTCCCGATGAATGAGAGTTTTCTCGCTATGATCGGCGGGGTCGTTGCGACGTTGTTGGTTCCACTCGGTTTCGGGACGTGGCAGGCCGGTGCTTCGCTCATCACAGGTTTTTTGGCGAAAGAAGTCGTCGTATCGACGATGGCGATCATTTATGCGGTCAGCGAATCTGACTTGTCCGCTTCGTTGCTTCCGGTGTTTACGCCGTTGAGCGCATATAGCTTCATGGCGTTCGTCCTCTTGTACGTCCCTTGTCTAGCGACCGTCGCCGTCATTCGGCGCGAGGTGGGAAGTGCCAAGTTGACGTGGATCGCTAGCCTTTATGGGCTTGGTGTTGCGTACGTCGTATCACTGATGATCTATCAAATCGGTCGTCTGTTCGGATTGTCTTAACAAGGAGGAAATCATATGTTCTTATTTGATTTACTGATCGGTCTTGCCGTATTCGGGTACGCCGCCTATTCGCTCTATCGCTACACCCGTAAAGCAAAAGCCGGTAAATGCGCCACGTGCGAAATCGCACCGACTTGTACGACATCCTGTGATGCAGCAGACTGGGATCAAATCATTGCGGAAGCACTACATCCTGATCAACCAGTCACGGCCCACAAAAAAACGGATTAGCGCGAAAAAATGCGCTAGTCCGTTTTTCATTGGAAGATATGTAACGTGGTGACAATGATCGCGACCATCAAAATACCGGGCAGCAAGTTGGCGACACGAATCCGGGTGATCCCGACCAGGTTCAACCCGATGGCGACGATCATGACGCCGCCGGTCGCCGTCATCTCCAAAATAAAGTCATCCATGAGCGACTCCGGAATAAACTTCATGATCTGGATGGCGAGCAACGCGATCGCTCCTTGGTACAACAAGACCGGTACGGCCGAGAACATGACGCCGATGCCGAGCGTCGAACTGAGCACAAGCGCCGTGAAACCGTCAATCAACCCTTTTGTATAGAGGACGTCATGGTCCCCGCGCAGGCCGCTGTCGAGCGCCCCGATGACGGCCATCGCCCCGATTACAAAGATGAGCGTCGCCGTGATGAAGCCTTCCGCGATGCTCGACTTACTTTTTCCACCGAGACGCCGTTCCAACTGATAGCCGATCTCGTTCAACTTCTCGTCGAGCTTCCACCATTCGCCAAGTGCGGCTCCGATAACGAGACTGCCGATGACGATTAAAAAGTTCTCACTCTTCATGCCCATCTGCACGCCAAGCACGACGACGGCGAGACCGATGGCAGCCGTGACCGTCTCTTTCATCCGCTCGGGGATTCGGTGAAACAACAACCCGAGTAATGTGCCGACCACGATCAAGGCCGCATTGACGATTGTTCCGGTTAATACCATCGTATAATTCCCCGTTTCTGTATGTATTGAGAGGAATATACCAACTGTTTATGTGGGCTGTCAATTAAAAGAATACACAAAAAAAGCCACTTCTCGTAAGAAGTGGCTGCGCGGAAACCCACGTTCCTATGGGTTTCGCATCGGGTTTGGCACCCAAGTGATTCTGACTGGGCTCGAACCAGCGACCTCTACCCTGTCAAGGTAGCGCTCTCCCAGCTGAGCTACAGAATCAGGTCGTGTCCTCTCTTTAGGACACTATTAATATATCAAGAAACTAATGCCTTGGCAACTGTTTTTTAAAACTTTTTTTATTTTTTTCACCGCGTCATTTCTTCCCGCTTCATGTGACGGCATAGACGTTCCAAATCGCCGGCATACACGGACACAATCATGCCTCCGTGTTCGGTGTCACGGTCCCAATGCAATCCGTTCGCTTTCGCGACTCGTTGTGACGGCACGTTGTCCGGGTGAATGAGCGAGATGATGTCTTTCTCGCCTTCCTCGAACGCATGCCGCATGAGACGCGCGGCCGCTTCCCGGCCGTAGCCCATGTGCCAGTGCTTTGGTGCCAGCCAATAACCGACCTCGAGCTCGATGTTGCCATCAAGTTCATGCAAGAGCGTCCCGGCATGGCCGATCGGCTCATCGCTGTGATGTGTCATCAGTTTGAGGAGTCCGGTCTGTCGGCCCGTTGTATAGCGGACCAATTGTCTCTCGAACCATTCGATTGTCTGTTCATCCGTATATGGCTTGCCGTCCGGACTGATGAAACGCATCACTCGCGGATCTTGGAGTAGCGATTTTACGAAATAGAAATCGGAGATCGTGTAATGTTCAAGCCGTAGACGTTCTGATTGCAACTCGACAAGATTCATCTTTCCCGCCCCTTTCGTTCACAGTCTGAACTATTCGATTCCCGTTTTCATCTCGTTTCAATCCTATTCACGCCACGACTTTCAATCCGATAACGCTCCCGATAATGAGAATTAAAAAGAAGATACGCCAGCGATCCCTCGACTCGTTCAAGTACAACATACCGAGAATCACTCCACCCGCCGCGCCGATCCCGACCCAAATCGAGTAAGCGAGTCCGAGCGGCAGCGTCTCGAGGGAACGTGACAACAAATAAAAACTTAGTGCGAACGTCGTGATCGAAAGAAGCGACCATTTTAAAATCTGATAGCCTTTTGATTTTCCCATGAAGAAAACAGCAAGCATCTCAGCGAGCCCAGCCCCGATTAAAAATGTCCAACTCATGCCGACTCACCTCCTGTCACTTGCTTCAAACCGACCACCCCGATGAGGAGCGTCGCGATAAACAACAGCTTCATTCCCGTCATCGTCTCATCAAACAAAATATTTCCAACGATGACCGTCCCGACAGCACCGATACCCGTAAAAACGGCGTACCCGGTGCCAGCTGGCAACACACGGAACGACATCGCCAACAAGCCAAAACTGACAATCAATAACACGATGGTCACGACGGTCGGTCCTAACACGGTAAACCCGTTCGACAATTTCATCGTCGTCGCCCAAACAATTTCAAGAAGTCCGGCGAGCACGAGCCACAACCAAGCCATTTGTTCCTTTTTCATGTCCACCCGACTCCTCTCTTGAAAATTTTAAATGCTGCATGCTGTCGTTGCGCTCGATTCGTTGCAAACGAAAAGAGTGAAAGCAACGCCCCGTCCAAAAAACAATAGTACGCGTCATATACGTCGTCGAGCGATTGTTCCGGTAAATCGCCACGCTCCATCGCCAAACGGAATTGCTCTTTCTCAAACGCCTGGAGCTCGGTCTCGACCGACCCAATCGTCGTCTCGATGAAGACGCGCAGCTCAGGAGGCGGTACGAGCAGCATTCGCTTCGTCAACATCCACGTCTCTTCTTCTTCGAAGAAATGAATCAGCGCTTCAACGATTGTCTCGATCCGTTCGAGCGGTGCCGCATCATTTGACGCGTCCCGCGCTTGTGACCAAGCTCCCTGGTAACGCTCGGCCATCTGTTCGACGACTTGTTTGAACAGCTGTTCTTTTCCGTCGATGTGCGCATATAAAGACGCCTTCTTAATCCCGACATCTTCGGCGAGCGCCGCCAAAGATAATCCTTCATATCCTTCAAGCGCGAACCGGCGTCTGGCAGCTTGTTCAATGCGCTGTTTCGTGGTCATATGCGATCTACCCCTTTCATCTCCCCTTACTTTACCTAACGAACGGTAGGTAGTCAAATTTCCGGATTGAGTTTTTGTACGGACAACGCCAAAATGAGAAGAGATTGTCAGAGGAAGGAATGATTGTATGATCGAACAGTTTAGTTTCACCTTGCCGACCGAGACGATGCGCGGCCGAAAACGAATCGTCCGCGTCTACCGTCCCGACTTCGCTCGTACCGACGAGGCGTTGCCCGTGCTCTATATGCATGACGGCCAAAACGTCTTCGACGGCAAGACCGCGACAATCGGGGAAGGTTGGGCGATTGACCGCCATCTCGACGATTTGCAACTGCCGCTCATGGTCGTCGCCATCGCGAGTGCCCCCGATTGGCTCGACCGATACGATGAGTACTCATTTTATGAAGACGAGATGCTTTACAAGCGCATCGGGCCTGAACTCGCTAAGACCCGGCCGACACTCGGCGGCAAGGGGCGCCTCTATGCCGACTGGCTCATGCAGGAGCTGAAGCCGTGGATTGACGCACGCTATGCGACCGATCCGGATGACGTCGGCGTGATGGGCAGTTCGATGGGCGGCGTCATCTCGCTCTACATGATGGCGACGTATCCGGCAATACGTCGTGTCGGTTCGCTGTCGACGGCCGCCTGGTCCAACCTCGACTCGCTCATTCGCGAACTGAAACAAACTGACCTGTCTGCCCGACTCTATATGGATATCGGCACGAACGAGACGAGCGGACCGATCACGCCCGAGGACTACTTATACACGAATGCGAGACTCGTCGAGACGATCGCTCGGACCGGCGTCGCCTTCCGCTACGAAGTCGAGCCCGGGGCGGTCCACAACGAGATTGCATGGCGGCGTCGGTTGCCGAACGCGCTCGCATTTCTGTATGAACTCTCATGACATGAAAAGACGCAAAGGCGGTCGCCTTTGCGTCTTTTCAACTATCTTTTTCTATTAGATGACCCAGTTCCCATCACGCATGATCGCTTCGCGTGTTCCGTCCTCGAGCTCACCGTCGATATTCATTTCGGCCGAACCGATCATGAAGTCGACGTGTGTCATCGAATCGTTCGCGCCATTCTCAGCGAGTTCTTCGGGCGACATCGTCGGTCCGCCTTCAAGGCATGTCGAGTAGGCACGTCCGAGCGCCAAGTGGCACGATGCGTTCTCATCGAACAACGTGTTGTAGAAGAGGAGTCCCGAGTTCGAGATCGGCGAATCGTCCGGCACGAGCGCGACTTCTCCGATGCGGCGCGCCCCTTCATCAAGGTTCAACAGTTCATCGAGTGCTGCCTGCCCCTGCTTCGCTTCCGCTTTTACGACTTTTCCGCCTTCGAACCAAAGCGTGAACCCGTCGATCAAGTTCCCGCTGTAGCTGAGCGGCTTCGTGCTCGACACGTGTCCTTCGACCGCATCTTTATCGGCGAGCGTGAACACTTCCTCCGTCGGCATGTTGGCGATGAAGTCGACGCCGTCCATGTTCGGACCACCGCCGCCGAGGAAGACGTGCTTCTTCGGAAGACCGATCGTCAATTCCGTGCCTGGTGCTTTGTAGTGAAGTTTCGCGTATTTCTTATCCGTCAACAGCTGCGCCCGCGAGCGCAACGCTTGATCGTGCTCGTCCCAGGCGGCAACGACATCGTCTTGGTCCATTCGTGTCGCTGCGAAAATCGCTCTCCACAGGGCTGGAACCGCATCTTCACGGTCTGGGAATACTTTTTTCGCCCATGCTTCAGATGCACCGGCCACGATTGACCAGCTGACATTATCACTCATGACATACTTACGCCATTTCGCGAGCGCGACACCAGACGCCCGGTTCGAGTCGGCGATGCGTGATGATTCGACACCGTTCAGCGCGTCAGGATCGTCGCTGACGATCGACAAGAACGCCGTCTTCTCTTCCGCGAGTTGCTCGAATCGTGCTTTGAGCCACTCCGGGAACTCCTTGAACGCTTCAGTCGGTGCGTTGAAGTAACGCACTTTCGTCGTCTCTTCATCACTCCAGTTGACGTACACTTGTTTCGCTCCGGCCGCGTAGGCCGCTTTCACGATTTGGCGGACGAGCGGTGCTTGGCTAATATCGGCTCGGACTTCGAGCTGTTGACCCGGTTGAATGTTGACACCTTTTTTGACAGCAAGCTCGGCATAGCGGGCAAATTCTGCCTCGGTCGGTAAAGTTACAGTAGACATATGTACAGTTCCTCCTTTTTCACTTACTTCTATTTTCTTAAATTTTCGGAAAAGTTGCAACCAAATCGCAAAAACGGGCATATTAGTAGTTGTAGAGAGAAGGAGGAGAAAAACATGTCAGATTGGAAAACGACTTATTCACACTTTTTAAACAACGCCCAAACCGAATTCACCGAGAACGAAAAGCTAGGTGACTTATTAGTTCAAGGAGAACTCGCCCTAGCAAAAGTCACGGTCGACGTCGCCTCAAACGAAATCAGCGACATCGAACGGGAAGAGGAGCTCACACTATACTTCCAAATGAAACAACTGCTCAACATGCTACGTGCCGTCTACAACGCCCAGTTCGAGATGCAGCCCGACAAGCAACACGCTCTCGTCGCGGCCGTGCTCTATTTCGTCTCACCGTTCGACGCGATTCCGGACGACGCCCCGCTCGGACTGTTTGACGACGCTCAAGTCATCGACTACGTCCACGAACAGCTAGCGAGTGATATCGACCGCTTCCATAACGAGTTATAATCTTTCAAGACTTGAAATTCCGGCGTCATCGGAGTACGCTTGCATGAGTTCATTCAAAGGAGGCGTATGGCGCCTTAGCCACTCATATGTACGCAAAATCACGTAAACGGATCGCTGTCGAGACTATCCTTTTTATCATCGCCGGAACAATCCTACAATCTATCTTTGTCGGTCTGTTACTCAAACCGAATGAAATCGGATCCGGCGGGATTGTCGGAATCACGCTCATCGTCAACGAGCTGTTCGGCACACCGATTGGACTCACCCAGTTGGTACTAAACATCCCGCTCTTCATCATCGGGATCAAATATCTCGGGAGACGATTTATTCTCATGACAGGACTCGTCGTCATATTATCATCGATTTTAATCGATGCGCTGCCTGTCCTCATTCCACCGACGCCACTCGACGATCCGCTCGTCGCGTCCGTCTTCAGCGGTATCGTCTCAGGACTCGGTTTGGCACTTTTGTTATTTGCCGGGGCGTCGACAGGCGGGCTCGATATTTTGGGGAAAGTCATCTTCATGAACAACCGCAACTTATCGCTCCCGAAAATCTTTTTGACCCAAGATATCATCGTCTACATTCTCGTGTTCATCACGTTCGATATTAAAGCGGTCATGTATGCACTCGTTCTCAGTTTTGTCCGGTCGCGGACGCTGTTGACGATCCATCGCTTCTTCTCCGCCCAAAAACAGTGTTTCATCATCTGTAAAAAAGCGGATGAGATCAACTTGGTCATCAAACAAAACTTGAAGCGTGGGGTCACCATCATGGACGCGACCGGCGGCTATTCGAACGACGCGAAAAAAATGCTATACGTCGTCGTTCAAAACAATGAGATTCCAAAGTTGCGTCAAATCGTCTCAGACATTGATTCCGAGGCGTTCGTCACTGTCTCAGAAATCGACTCGATTGTCGGTAACTTTAAAGAACATTCGTATACACTTTAATCGACAGCATCGTGCTGTCGATTTTTTTGTGTAATAAATACCCGAACGGTCCGATAATAAGGATGAGCCTCAGAGACATATACAGAAGGAGGTGCATAAGTTGTCTAGCCACACTTTGCGCCAATCAGTCCCCGCTCTTCTCGTCGGGACGTTTTTTATCGGTCTATTCGTTATCTTATTCAGCCCTTATGCGTTAAGGGAGACGAGCTTGTTCGTCTACTTTATGATCATCGCACTCGTCGCCACCGTGGTAAGCGGGAGTGCTGTATTGCGCCATCACGGGATGCGCCGCTATATCTATCTTCTCACTAGCGCTGGCAACGTCTGTTTCATCGCTTATTTGGTGGGACACCGCTTTACCACGGCGATGCCAATTGATATGATGCTGTTCATTCAAAACTTCTTTTATTTGATCATGGCCCTCATCGTCATCACCCAATCGATTGAAATTAGAACGTTGAAGTTGCGTATGTTTGATGTGTTCGCACTGCTCAGCTTTTTGATTGTCGGTGCGTTGCATATCTTCTTTTACACAAAGAACGGCGGCCAGTATGTCACGAGTTTGAACGGCTTTGAAGAACAGATGGTGCTCATCAGCCTTTACATGGTGCTCGGTTTCTTATATTTGAATCGCATCGTGACATCCGGGCAAGGCTTCCGCGTGATGCTCCTCATCGGGATTCTCGGTTTTACAACCGCCTCGATCATCAATGAGCTGCAGTTGTTAACCGGTATCGGCCATGAGCTTCTCCATTTGCTTCAAGTCATCAGCATTCTCATCATTTCAATCAGTTATTTGTTCGATGAATCGACAGAAGACGTCCTCGCCCATGATTCTGTGTTTGATTACGTCATCTACAGTACGATTGTCATGCTGTACATGCTCGCCTCGGATCGACTGCTCGGCACCTCGATCGTCGACTCGATGATTGCGAACGCGGTGTTGCTACTGCTCATCCGTCAATTCGTTGTCGCCAAACAGAACGCACTCATTAGCCATCGCTTACATACCGTCAATACAGACCTCGAAGTCGCGGTCACGACGAAAGCCCACGAGCTCGAACTCCGTGAACAACAGTACCGCTCGCTGTTCGCGTATCACGCAGAGCCCATCTTTTTGTTCGACCTTGACGGCGAAGTGTTGTCCGTCAACGAAGCAGGGAGCTCTGTCCTCGGTCATGACACCGAGACGCTCATCGGATCAAATATTTTAGACATCATCGAACAAACGGATCGATCCGCCTATACGAACGTGTTACGTGACCTTACGAACGGACGGCCGCAAACATTAGACGTCAATGTCGTGACAGAAGATGGTTCGGCACGCGTTTGGCAATTGATGAACATCCCGATGATCATTGATGGGGAAGTCGAAGGCATCTATGCCATCGTCAAAGACATCACGCAAATGATCGTCCAGCAAGAACAGATCCTGTATCAGGCTAACCACGATAGCTTGACCGGGCTGCATAACCGTTACGCGCTGCAAGAACAGATCGAGCGCCTGATTGCGGACGGCCGACCGTTCACACTCATGTTCTCCGACCTCGACGGGTTCAAAGAAATCAATGACCAGTTCGGCCATCATATGGGTGATCAGTTGCTGCAGCACATCGGTAAACGTCTACGCAGCGCCTTGTTGCCAAACGAATATGCCGGACGACTTGGAGGCGATGAATTCATCGTCGTCGCCGAACACAATGATGATGAAATTCTCGTTGAACGTTTACGTCGTCTCGTTTATCGTCCTCCTTATTTCATGGCCGGGAACCTCGTCGAAATTCATGCTTCAATCGGAATCGTCCGTTATCCGGAGCACGGCACGACGCTGAAGCACCTCTTATCGAACGCTGATTTGGCCATGTATAAGGCAAAAGACAAAGGACGCGATGAGACCGTCATCTTCGCTCCTGCGCTTCGCGTCGACAAGGAAGAACGAAAATTGTTGATGGAAGGACTTGATATGGCACTCGAGAAAGGTGAAATCTCACTTTATCTCCAGCCACAGGTCGATGCCTCGACGAAGGCGATCATCGGCGCCGAGGCACTCATGCGTTGGCAACGCGACGGCAAGTTCATCCCGCCGAGCGAATTCATTCCGATCGCCGAAGAGACCGGTCATATTCATGACCTCGGTCGTTGGATGATTCATGAGACGTTCCAACTGATGTACGCGTTTGAACAAGGCGACATCGATTTGCCGAAACTATCGGTCAACTTGTCGGTCCGGCAATTGTTCGATGAACACTTGATCGATTATTTGACGACGTTGTTCGAACGCTTCCCGATCGAACCGAGCCGCTTGAACTTCGAGTTGACCGAAACGGTCGCGGCGCACCAGTCGGACCGCGTCTTAAATCGAATTCTCGAGTTGAAGGCACTCGGCATCAAACTATCGATCGACGATTTCGGGACCGGCTACAGCTCACTCGCCTATCTCGTCCGCTATCCGATTGACGAGTTAAAGATCCCGCGGGAGTTCACGATGCAGCTAGAAGAAAATCGCGAGTATCAAACCGTGACCGCGACCATCGTCGCCATGGCACGACAACTTGGGATGGCTCTCGTCGCTGAAGGCGTCGAGACCGAATACCAAGAGACGTTCCTTCGGCGGATCGGTTGCAATTCGATGCAAGGGTATCGTTACGCGAAACCGATGCCGCTCGACGAGTTCGTCATCTATTACATGAAACAAAACGCTTGAACAGACAAACGCCTCGGATCCACTTACGGACCCGAGGCGTTGCTTATTTCATTTCATAGATTTTGACTTCGCCTGGCATCAAATCGACCCAAAGGTCCCAGTTGTCGTCGAACGAATGCTCGGCGTACGGCCATGAGTTCGGTGAGTACACCATCTCGGCGAAACGACTCGCGTTCCAGTTCCGGCGACGCACCCCATCGAGCGGCACCTTCCCTTGCAGGTGCTCTTGCATATTCGTGTTGGCGATGATGAGCAACGTCTCGTTCGTATCTGCTCGTAACCAAGCTAGACCGATGAACGGCGCCCCCATATCCATCATCGTGAGCGGTTCAAAGTGACTCGGGTCGACGAGAACATCGAGCCAACGGCGGCGAACTTCCGCCACTTGATGCATGAGTTCAACCATTTCAGTCCGCTCGGGATGATCCCAATGGAACTGATACGCGTCGAAGAAAGCAAGTTTCCCGAAATATGGATCGGTCGGGAACAACTGATACGCCTCTTCCGGTCGGCAGTCGAGACCGGTATTCATCGGCTGCGTCTCATACAGTTCAAGCCCCGAGTTCGTCAATGGCACCCCGTTCGGCATGAAGCCGTTCAGTACGGTGAGCAAGCGACTCGCCTGGCGTCCACCGTCTCGTGTCGCAATCCGGCGTGTATCGGCTGTCTCACCAGCCGCAAATACCGGCAACGGCAAGAAACGTGAGTCGTAGATGAATTGGTGGGTGTCATGCGTGTCAAAACGCGGCTCTTTATAGAATCCGTATCCGATGATCATATTGTAGCCGGCGTCACGCGCCGACCAAGCCCCGACTTCGATCAGTTCTTCGGCGATGAAACTGAAGTTCGAATCGAGTTGACGCGGCTCTGTCAAGATGCGCTGGGCGAGATCGACTGGCAAAGCGTGTCCCATGTCGATTCGAGCACCGTCAATCCCATATTCGCGTTGATAATGCGGGATGATGTCGGCTAACATCACCCAAAGCGGCTCGTTGATCTCGTCACCCCGGAACTGGTTCGACTTGATTGAGTCGAACAAAATATACGGTGCTAGACTCGCCTCGCCGACATAAGGTGCAGCTGCTGTCGGGTGGTCGAGGAACAGGCGGAAGTATGTGACGTCCGACCACGGCGGTTGCGGATCGTTGATACAGTCCGAGAACGCCGGAGCGGTCGTCAAACCGAACTCACGCTCGATGACGGCAAGTAAGTTTTCGTCCGGATGTTCGACCAAGTAGGCTTTCACCGTCTCCCACTTGGCAGCATCGACGAGATTAGGCGCCATCGAGAAGCGGCGGAGATGGTGCCAAACGTCCTCAGATCCATAGATCATCGGCAGGAATGCATACTCAGGCTTCACGTTTTCTCCGATTCCCGGGACGTGAGGCGGGTGATAGTAATCGAGTTCCGCAACCGGAATCCAGTAGAACCATTCCGGATTTTCTAAAATGAGACGGTTATCGCGGGCGCACGTGCGAGGAATGACATCGATGACGACACGAATGCCCACCATATGACACGCCTCGACGAAAGCGGCGAACTCTTCCTCGACCGTCAACCCGTCCCCTGTCAATGTCTCTTTTAGTTCTTCGTCGATGGCAAAGAAATCTTGGACAGCGTATGGGGAACCGAACTCACCTTTCTTATTTTTATGACTGTGCTGCGAGATCGGCAATAAAAATAACGTGTCGATTCCCATGTATAACAAGTGCGGCAACAGAGCCAGCGTTTTCACGAACGTGCCGGTATCTTTCATGCCTTGAGAGTTGTCCATCTCGACGTAGCCTGACCCGTCATGGTCCCACGACGTCGAGGTCCGGACTTGCATCGAGTAGACCGAGGAGCGCTTAATCCAGTCTCCCCCTGTCTCGAGGTGCCCGTCCGCTTGTGCGACCGACTGACGATAATCACGCCCGTTGACAGCGTGCGGAAGAATGCCTCGTTCAATCGTATCGATTAAAAAGTCGTACGGGTTCACCCGCTCGACACCGTCGCGCACGGGTTCTGCCGGAAATCGCATCCGGTTCCACAAGGTCGGGATTTCATATTGAAGGTTGGTCCGTTTTGTTTTTAAGACCTGATGTAACTTTTTTAACGACGAGTTCTCTGGCATATTTACTCTCCTTATGAATGAAATCATTCCATCGTCTATTGTAAGCGATAACAAGAAACGTCATATTATATATTTAACTCTTTACCCAGTTTTTCCTTTCCCAAAAAAATATTTTATGCTGAAACCCGAAAAATATTGTACGATTGTCTTCATAAAGGAGGGATGAACATGTCCCAACGAAAGTGGCTGCTGCTGCTCGCCTCATTGTCCGTATTAATCGTCCTCGTCATCGCCAGTTTCATCGTTCAACTGCGAAATACGACTGACCAGATCGATACCATTCACGAGCAACGGTTCGATTCATATGAAGCAATTGAAGAAATCATGTACTACAATATCGAACGCGCCAACGCTATCCGCGGTCTCCTCGCCTATGAAGACCGCCGCTTTTTAGAAGCCTATTACAGCATGTCCCAACGTACGAAAGAGTTGAAGGAATCTATCAAGAATGATCCGAGAACGCCAAGTTCATTCCTCGACTTACTGCATCGGGACGGCATTTGGGAACAAGAAGCCGACCGCGTCCTCGTCATGTACGAGAGCGGTGACATCGAACAGGCGACGGTGACGGCCAAGTCGATGACCGATCAACGGCAGACGATACTAGAAGATTTAAGAGCTTTGAAACAGATGCAATACAACGATATCCGGAAAGAGCTCGTATCCACTCAAAATCAAATCGATATCGTCATTCAAGCACTGTACTCAATCGTTTTCTTACTCGTAGCGGTCCTCATCATCCTCATGTTCATGATTTTCAAAACACGTCAAAAAAAGACCGATCACAACTGATCGGTCTCAAGTATTCACCAAACTTCAAGCTCGCTTGAAGTTTTTTTAGTTGGAACGGATCAAGCGAGTCGCGTTGCCGATGGCGAGCAACGCGACGCCGACGTCTGCGAACACAGCTTCCCACATCGATGCGAGTCCGAGCACGCCGAGCAGGAGGAACAGCGCCTTCATCCCGAATGCGAGGACAATATTTTGCCACACGATCCGCTTCGTCCGCTGACTTAGCTCAATCGCCGCAACGACATCGCTCGGTGCGTCATTCATGAGCACGAGGTCTGCCGCCGTCACTGCGGCATCGCTCCCGATTCCACCCATGACGAGTCCGACGTCCGCACGGGCCAGCGCTGCCGCATCGTTCAAACCGTCGCCTACGAACGCGACTTTCCCTCGCGCGGCCAACTTCTCCACTTCCTCGACTTTCTGATGGGGAAGTAACTCACTTTTCACTTCATCGATTCCGATTTTCAAACCGACCGACGTCGCAACTTCATCCCGGTCCCCTGTCAACATGACCGTCCGATAGCCGAGACGTTTTAGCGCGGCAATGGCTGCTGCGGCATCCTCTTTCACCTTATCCATCAGTTCAATCCGCCCGAGCCAGCGGTCATTTCTCATGACGTGGACGCTTGTGCCCATTTGTTCATCTTGAATCGAATGTCCTAACTTCCTCATGAAACGGGCACTTCCGACATAGATTGTATCCGTGCTATCTGTCGCTGTCAGACCGTAGCCCGGGTCTTCGGTAATATTCGCAAACGCGGTCGTCTTGCTCGCCTTCGCGACGATTGCTTTTGCCAGCGGATGCGTCGATGCCATCTCAACACGGGCAGCGAGCGTTAACAACTCCGCTTCTGTCACGTCTCCGCTCGTCGTCACGTCCGTCACTTCAAAGCGACCGGTCGTGAGCGTTCCCGTCTTGTCAAAGATGACCGTCTTCACTTCGGCGAGCACGTCTAAATACTCGCCGCCTTTGACCAAAATCCCTCGTTTAGAACCAGCTCCGATCCCGCCGAAATAACCTAACGGAATTGAAATGACGAGTGCGCACGGGCAACTGATGACGAGGAAAATTAAGGCGCGATACACCCACTCCTCTAAATTCCCAACGAAAAGAGGTGGGATGAACGCAACGATTGCTGCTAAAACGACGACAATCGGCGTATACACTCTGGCTAAGCGTGTGATCATCTGCTCTGTCTTCGCTTTGTTCGAGCTTGCCTGTTCGACAAGCGCAATCATTTTTTGCAAGCTCGACTCCGTCGCAGATCGTATGACGCGCACTTCAAGCCGCCCTTCTAAATTGACCATTCCGGCGAGCACTTCATCGTGCGGTCCGACTTGACGGGGAACCGATTCGCCCGTCAATGATGCCGTATCGAGTGAACTCGAGCCGATCACGACGCTCCCGTCCATCGGAACTTGTTCTCCGGCACGGACGATGATGACCGAGCCGATTGCCACATCTTCAGGACGCCGTTCGAACTCACCGTCCGGACCGAGCACACGTGCCATCGTCGGTTTCATATTCAATAATGACTGGATCGACCGACGCGACGCGTGGACGGCTCGTCCTTGGAAGTATTCGCCGAGTTGATAAAATAGCATGACGGCGACCGCTTCCGGATATTCTCGAATTGCGAACGCTCCAATCGTCGCAATCGTCATTAAAAACTTCTCATCGAACCATTCGCGATGCCATACGTTTCGTGCTGCCGCATAGACGACATCATAGCCGGCGACCGCATAAGCAACAACGTATAACGGCAGTGATTCAGTCAAGAGAGCGAGCACAAGCAGGCTGAGGGCGATACCAAAGCGCCACAACAGGTGGTTCGATGCTTGCTCGATTTGATCAGTTTTCACGAAATGCGCGCCCGGTTCAATCCGCCCCATCGTCTCTTCAATTGAACGGAGGCCTGTTTCACGCTCGGACGGATCAATCCATTCGATGATCATCCGGCTCGTCGCAAAGTCGATTTGACAGGATGCGACACCGGTCTGCTCCGAGACGCTTTTCTCGATCTTCGCCGCACAATTTGTACAAGTTATACCTTCGACTGGTAAGACGTCACGTGATTCCATCGCTCTTCCTCCCACTTCATTCAAACGTTTATTTGAATATATCGTAACGCTGATTGGAAGAGAATACAATATAAAAAAGTGTCTACTGTGTTGTCGCAGTAGACACTTCTCAAAGACCTGATTGCTGTTCGGCACTGTGCGCCATCGCGATTTCGACGAGAAGACGAACGTGCTCATCATCTAATGAGTAATAAACAACTTTCCCATCTTTACGATATTTAACGAGCCCTTGATCGAGGAGCGTCCGTAAATGATGAGACGCGGTCGCGTTCGAGTGTCCGATCACGGCGGCGACGTCACAGACACATAATTCTTGCTCGAGCGTCAAGACGTACAGCACTTTCAGTCTCGTCGGATCAGCGAACGCCTTAAACAACCGACTGACTCGGTTAGCATCCAATCGCACAAGTGCCTGTTGCAATACAGCCACATCTTCACTTTGGATGGCGATTGTTTCGCATTGTGGTGCCTTCATCCGTGTCACCTCATTTCGTATAATTTCATTTTAGCAAATCCAAACAGAAAAATCTGTTATAGATTATAATTGACTTAAACACAACTGTTATAATACAATGAATACAACTTAACAAACGCACGCATACTTAAAGGAGGCGCTTTATATGAATGAATGGGCAAGCCGACTCGAATCGTCAGTCGAATTTTATCGGAAATTACCAGATAAGACGTGTCAAGAATGCGGACAACATATGGATGAGCAGTGTGAGTCTTATGAAAACACATGCGCATCATGTGCTGAAAAGCTTCAACTCGCTGAACAATAAACAATCCCTCGGAGTTTCCGAGGGATTGTTTATTGTCCAAATTGGTAGCCGAGGTAGGCGGCAATTAAACCGAAGACATACGTCGCCAGTAAGTATAAACCAAAGCGAACCCAATCTTTCGTCACGAACCGCATCACTTCAAGTTTGAACGTCGAGAACGTCGTGAACGAACCGAGGAAGCCGACGCCGATTCCGAATCCCACCACCGAAGGTACAGGGGCCGCATACAAATATCCGAGCCAAAACGATCCGGTCACGTTCACGAACAAAGTCGCCCAAGGAAAGACCGATGTCGTCCATACTTTAACGAGCTGACCAATCCCGAAGCGGGCCATCGCCCCGAAAAAGGCACCGATCATCACTGTCAAAACAGTCATCACGCCTCCCCCTCTCGCTTCACAAAACGCCGGAATCGTCTTCTTCCTAGTTTATAGCCTAACCACGAGCTGAACAGACCGAGGACGATGCTCAGTGTCACATAGGTGAGCGCTCCGACCAGGTTCCCTGACTCGATCATCACAATCGTCTCGACACTGAACGTCGAGAACGTCGTGAACGAACCGATAAACCCTGTACCGACCGCCGTAATGACCATCGGTGAAAACTTTCCGGTCTGAAACAAGTAATGGGTGAGCCAACCGAGTAGAAAACTGCCGATCAAGTTGACGGTGAGCGTCCCTAGCGGAAATGTACCTGTCCACAACGTATGCATCCCTATACCGACCCCATACCTTGCTAGCGCTCCAAGCGCTCCTGCTAAACCAACGTAAACGTAGAGCACGACCGTTCCTCCTTACGAAAAGACACCTGCCGCGAAAACATCGCCCGGCAGGTGTCTGCATTTCTTCTCAAATTATAACAAGCCCTCCCGCATTATGAAATAGGAGTCGGTGCGAATACAGCCTCGATTGCCGTGAACGCCTCATCGAGTTCTTCTTTCGTAATGACAAGCGGTGGCGCGAGTCGAATGACCGTCTCGTGCGTCTCCTTGCAGAGCAAGCCCCGCTCTTTAAGCGCCTCACAATAAGGACGAGCCGCTTCCGTCAACTCGATCCCGATGAATAGGCCGCGGCCCCGGACTTCTTTAATGCGTGGGTTGTCGATTGACTTTAAACGGTCCATAAAGTACGTCCCGAGTTCGAGCGAACGCTCCGGAAGCTGTTCTTCTTCAAGCACCTCGAGCGCAGCGATTGATACCGCCGCCGCGAGCGGGTTCCCCCCGAACGTCGACCCGTGCGATCCTGGATTGAACACTTGGAGGACGCTTTCGTTAGCAGCCACGCACGATACCGGAAAGACACCGCCACCGAGTGCTTTTCCGAGGATATACATATCGGGATCGACGCCTTCCCATTCGATTGCGAACCATTTTCCAGAGCGGCCAAGACCTGACTGAATCTCATCTGCGATGAACAACACGTTGTTCGCCTTACACAATTCAGCCGCCCGCTTCAAGTAACCCGCCGGCGGGATGATGATACCCGCTTCCCCTTGAATCGGTTCAACGATGAACGCCGCCGTGTTCTCCGTGATCGCCGCCTCGAACGCGTCGATGTCTCCGTACGGCACGACTTTGAAGCCTGGGAGGAGCGGTCCGAAACCGCGCTGATAGTCCGCTTCTGTCGACATCGACACAGCCGCCATCGTCCGTCCATGGAAGTTGCCGGTGCAGACGATAATCTCGGCTTGCCCCGGAATTTGTTTGACCTCATAGGCCCAGCGTCGTGATGCCTTGACCGCGGTCTCGACCGCTTCGGCACCGGTGTTCATCGGTAACACCATTTCTTTATTTGTAAGCGCTGCCACTTTTTTGTAGAAGCGACCGAGCTGATCGTTGTAGAAAGCACGTGACGTCAACGTGATCTTGTCGGCCTGATCTTTTAACGCTTGAATGATTTTCGGATGACAATGCCCCTGGTTGACAGCCGAATACGCACTCAACATATCCATGTAACGATTTCCTTCCGGATCCGTCACCCAAATCCCCTTCGCCTCCGAGATGACGATTGGAAGCGGATGATAATTGTGCGCCCCGAATTTCTCTGTCAATTCAATCACTTCTTGTGTTTTTGACATTTGATTTCCCCCTTATGAAAAGAACTACCTTACACCTTCAGTATATGATGACCGTCTTTCTTTTGACAACGACGAACTTGCCCGTTCCTTGGGTTGGGAAAATAAGGTACACTGAACGTATAGTATGACTTATTTGATGTAGATTGGAGGAATTTGTGTGACTTCATTGCGTGATTTGCCGATTGATACGTTCATCGATGCCCTATCGATCCCATGCTGTTACATCGATTTTGACGGCACCGTCCTTCTTTGGAACGAACAAGCGGAGACGCTGTTCGGTTGGGAGCGTGACGAGGTACTTCACCACGCATTACCCGTCGTCCAACATTTAGAGCAGGCGCTTGAAACGTGGTCACCATTGCTCCTTCAATATCCATTCTCGACGACGGCGTTGACGGCGTTTAAACATAAAAACGGCTCGGTCGTCTATGCGACCGCTTACTTACAAACTTTTTCGATCAACGACGTCAACGGCTATTTTTTAGCCTTCCTACCGAAAGGCTTCGGTCCGCTCATCAGCACCGAGCAGTTCAACCTGCTCCACCACTTCCAAGCGATGATCGAGCATTCGACTTATTATTTGGCAGCCAACGCTCGTGGCGAGATCACCGAGATCAATCCGCTGTTGTGCGACTTGATCGGGGCACCTGACCAACAATTCATCGGTCGTAACTGGTTCGAGCTCATTCACCCATCCTTTGAAGATGATCCGATTGCGGGTGTGGTACGTCAAGCGCTCACGACCGATCAAATTTGGAACGGCGAGATGCCGGTTCGATCGCAACGACATGTGACGAACATCTGCTGGCTCAACTTGACGATTGTACCGATTTTAAGTGAAGACGGCGAAATCGCCCAGTACACGGCGTTTGGTTTCGACGTGTCTGATAAAAAACGTCTCGAACAAGAAGTGAACTACCTCGCCTATCACAACGATTTGACCGGGCTGTTAAATAAAAAAGGGCTCTTGCGCCAATATGCGCATTCACTTACTGACGTGAAAGAACATAACGGGTTATTGCACGTCGCCCTCTTCGATATCGATCGGTTCAAAATTATCAACGAGTCGTTCGGTTCACGCGTCGGCAATGAACTGTTGCTCCAAATTAAAGACCGGGCTGAACGCTTCCTGCCCCAGTCGAGTGTCATGTTCCATCCTTCGGGCGGCTTGTACGGTATTCTTTTCTTTGAACAATCAAAAGAAGAAGTGTTCCAGCTGCTTCGTCAACTGCAACACGAACTGCAACGACCGTTCCGGATTTACCACCATTCGATCATGTTATCGATCTCGATCGGTTGCGTGTTCTACCCATCGGCCACTAATTCGTTGGACGAGCTGTACACCCGGGCCGAGAGCGCTTTGTTCAAAGGCAAGCGCATCGGTGTCGGGACGATCCAATTCGTCACGAAAGACATGGACGATGCGTTCTCAAGACAAGTCCATATCGAAAAAGCGCTGTACCAAGCGCTCGAAGAAAAACATTTTTATCTCGAATACCAACCGAAGTTCGACTTGAAAACGGATAAGCTGATTGGATTTGAGGCGTTACTGCGCTGGCATCACGACCAACTCGGGCAAATCCCGCCTTCGGAGTTCATCCCGCTCGCTGAAGAGATGGCGCTGATCGTCCCGATCAACAACTGGGTCATTCTTGAGGCCACCAAGCAACTGAAGGCGTGGCAACCGCTCGTCAATCATCCTCTATCGATGGCGGTCAATATTTCGCCGAACCAGTTCCGCAGCGAGAGTTTCATCAACACGCTCCGAAACATCAAGCAACAACTCGATTTGAACCCGTCCGACGTCATTCTCGAGATCACAGAAAGTCTCGTCATGCAACAGACGGAAGAAACCATCGCTCGGATGAATCAAATCAAACGGCTCGATTACCGCCTGTCGATCGACGACTTTGGAACCGGCTTCTCGTCGCTTCAATACTTGAAATCGTTCCCGGTCGACGAGCTGAAGATCGACAAAGTGTTCCTCGACGACTGGTTGACGTCGAAGTCTCACTTGCTCGACGTCATCGTCCACCTCGGCAAGAGTTTGAACCTTCACGTCGTCGCCGAAGGCGTCGAAGACCAAATCATGCTCGACCATTTAAAAGAGACCGATTGCGACTCGTTCCAAGGATTTTTATATGCCAAACCAATGCCACCCGACCAAGTCGTCCGGTTGCTCACGAATAACGAGACATAAAGAAGCACCGGTCGTCATCTCGACGACCGGTGCTTCTTTTGATTAGAGGCTAATCGCAGCCGTCCATAGTCCGTACACACCATAAGTCGCCGCGAGGATGATGACAGTCGCAATCGCATACTGGATCCCGCTTAGGAACTTCCGTCCTTGCTCCCGTTCTGCGAGCATGAAAACGAAGATTCCCGGCGCATACAAAATCATTGCGATGAGCATGTATTCAATCCCGGATGCGTAGAGTAACCATGCCGCGTAGAGCGAGGCGACACTCGAAACGAGGACCATTTTCCGAACACCAGTCCGCCGTGCCTCTTTCCAGCCGAACAAGGCCGAGAATAAGTAAGGCACGAGCGCGGCGATACCGGCGATGCTCGAGAGCACCAAGTACGTCTGTTCCGAGAACAAGGCGATGACCGTGACTGCTTGCGTGAACGCTTGCGTGATGAACAAGGCGCTCACCGGCGTATCATTTCGATTGAGTCGATTGAACAATTTCGGGAACACACCGTCCCGGCTCGCCACGTAGGAGATCTCCGTCGCCAATATCGTCCACCCGAGCAACGCCCCAGCGAGCGACACGAGCAGACCGATATTGATAATCGTCGCACCGACCGGACCGACAACCGCTTCGAGCACGTACGCCATCGACGGTTCCGGGAGCGCCGTGAGTTGTTCTTGCGTCATGACGCCGAAGGAGAAGATTGAAATCATCATGTAAATCAACAGCGTCCCGATGAGGCCGATCACCGTCGCCCGCCCGACATCGCGCTTATTGCGCGCCCGTGACGATAAGACGACCGCGCCTTCAATGCCGACAAACGCCCAAAGCGTCACGAGCATCGTCGATTTCACTTGGGGAAACACGTGCGACCAACTGAAACCAGACTCGCCCCAAACATCGATTTGGAACGTCTCAATCTGGAACGCAAACAAAATGAGCACGATGAACAAGAAGATCGGGACGAGCTTCGCGATCGTCGTGACGATGTTCAAGAGCGCCGCCTCCTTCATCCCTCGAGAGATGAGCCAGAACAGCCCCCAAATGAAGAACGCGCTCATCACTAACCGGAACGATCGATGCTCTGCTGAAAAAATCGGGAAAAAGTAACTGAGCGTGCTAAAGATCAGCGTGATGTTCGCTACTGTCCCGATCCAAGCGGACATCCAATAACCCCAGCCGCTATTGAAGCCGACGAACTTCCCAAACCCTTCTTTAGCGTAGGCATAAATCCCACCCTCAAGTTCAGGACGTGAATCCGCCAAAAATTGGAATACGAACGCCAGCATAATCATACCGACCCCTGTGATCGTCCAACCGATCATCACTGACCCGACCCCGGCACCTTGGGCCATCGCTCCTGGCAAGTTAAAAGCTCCTCCGCCAATCATCGTCCCGACGACCATGGCGGCAAGCCCGAAAAAGCCGATTCCGGCTGATTGTGACTTCATTCAAAACCCTCCAACATTAGTTCACTTTTATCGAATAACTATACACACATAATGTATAAACATTCGATGATTTTCTCATTCTACTGAATAAAGGAACGTTTAGATAGGTATTTCAGTAATGTTTGTATTTTCGAATAATTTAAAAAATTTTATTGCGCATTCATTCTGTTTGTAGTTTAATTGCAATATATTCGAAACAATCAGAATTTTCGGGAGGTAAGACAATGCGGAATAAAAAATGGTTAGCTTTATCGGGTGTCGCTTTGCTTGCTACAGCAGCGTGTGGCGGTGGAGAAGAGGCAACAGATTCGACGGACGGATCGTCATCAAGTGACGCGAAAAAGGAAGTCACGCTCGTTTCGGCAACTGATTTGCCACAGCTTGACCCGACACTCACGACCGACTCGACATCGATCATCGTGACGAACAACGTCTTCGAGGGACTGTATCGTCTTGATGAAAACAACCAACCAGTACCAGGTATTGCTGAGGACGTCGAGATTTCGGAAGACGGTCTTACATACACATTTAAATTACGTGACGCCAACTGGTCAGACGGCTCACCAGTAACGGCTGAAGACTTTGTTTACTCGTGGAAACGTGCCCTCAACCCTGAAACGGGTGCCGAGTACGCATACATCCTTCAAGACTTGAAGAATGCCAACAAAATCCTCGGCGGCGAAGCTGAACTCGATTCACTCGGTGCGAAAGCAGTCGATGAGAAGACGCTTGAAGTTCAATTGGAAGCACCGGCTCCATACTTCCTCGGGTTGACAGGATTCCCGACGTACATGCCGCAAAAACAAGAGTTCGTCGAAGAACAAGGCGAGTCGTTCGCGACAGCCGTCGATAAAACGCTCTACAACGGCCCTTACGTACTTGATAGCTGGCAAGACAACGAAGGTTGGGTTTATAAAAAGAATCCAGATTACTGGGATGCTGAAAACGTCAAGATGGACACGATTAACGTCAAAGTCGTCAAAGAAGTCGCGACCGGTGTCAACTTGTTCGAGTCAGGTGAAGTCGACTATACGCTCTTGTCTTCTGAATTCGTTCCACAATTCCAAGAAGCAGAAGAGTTTAAAACACGTGCTGACGCACGGATCAACTTCCTTCGTTTCAACCAAAAGAATGAAGCACTCCAAAACGTGAATATTCGTGAAGCGTTGGCGAAAGGTTTCGACAAGCAAGGCGTAACTGACGTCATCTTGACAGACGGTTCACAGCCGGCCAACTTCATCGTCGCTAAGGACTTCACGTTCACGGAAGACGGAGCTGACTTCCGCGAGAAGTATCCTGATCTTCAAAGCTACAACGTCGACGAAGCGAAAGCTGCCTGGGATAAAGGACTTGCCGAGCTCGGCGTCGAGACGATCGAACTCGAATTCCTCTCACGTGATGAAGAAGCGTTCAAGAAAGTCAACGAGTACATCAAAGGTGAACTCGAGAAGAACTTGCCTGGACTCACGCTTAACATCAAACAACAGCCGTTCAAAAACTTCCTCGAGCTTGAAGGTGCAGGCGACTATGATATCTCTGCTGCCGGCTGGGGCCCTGACTATCAGGATCCAATGACGTACCTCGACATGTGGATCACAGACGGTCCGTTCAACCGGATGGCGTACTCGAACGATGAGTACGATCAGTTAATCCAAAGCGCGAAGAAAGAAGCTGATCAAATGAAGCGTTGGGAGACGATGCAAGAAGCTGAACGCATCTTGCTCGAAGACGACTTCGCGATCGCACCGATCTACCAAAAAGGTGAAGCTTACCTCGAGCGCTCAAACATTCAAAACATGTACCGCCATCCGTTCGGAGCTGACGCTAGCTTCAAGTGGTTGGACGTTAACTAAAAAACAAATCCTGTCGCATAGCGGCAGGATTTGTTTTTACATTCCATACAAAAAAGATGTGTGTCACGCGATTCGTGACACACATCTTTTCGGATTGTTAGACGAGCTGTTTACGCTTCACGCTCAGCACGCATCTCTGCCGGCACTTGGCCGCGCTTCGAGATGATTTGAGCAATCACGAGAGCGACGACGAACGTCGCGAACGCCGCGAAGAATCCAATCCACATCGAGCTTGTGATTCCGAGCACCAAGTAACCGACCGCCGACACTCCTGCCGCGATTAACGCGTACGGGAGTTGTGTCAACACGTGGTCGATGTGGTGCGACCCGGCACCCGTCGAACTGAGGATCGTCGTATCCGAGATCGGTGAACAGTGGTCACCGAACACGGCACCTGCGAGCACAGCGGCAAGTGTCGGGAGCAACAGCTCTGGGTCGACCGCCATGATCAAATCAGCACCAATTGGTAGCATGAGACCGAACGTCCCCCAGCTCGTACCTGTTGAGAACGCCATGAGACCGGCGATCGCGAACAAGATGAGCGGCAAGTATGACGCCGCGATCGTATCTGTGACGAAGCTTGCCAAGTAATCACCAGTTCTCATATCCCCGATGACGGCAATGATCGTCCAAGCGAACAGCAAGATGAGTACGGCTGGCCACATGGCCCGGATACCGGCCCACGCTGCATGACCGTAGTCTACAGCTGGAATGTTGCGACCGATGAGAAGCAAGAACGCCACGATCAAACTGATGACCGCGCCGGCAACGAGTGAACGCGTCACGTCCGTCGATTCGAACGCTCCGAGCAGCGAGAAGCTTTGACCGTCAGCAGCAAGCGCTTGGCCACCTGTGTAAAGCATGGCCGAGACGGTCGCGATGATCAAGACGATGATCGGGACGATCAAGTCGCGGACTTTCCCACCATCATGCTCTTTAATGTCTTCACTCATTCCCATCGGTGCACCTTTCGACACATCGTAGAGCTCGCCTTTAAGCGCACGTAGCTCGTGCGTCCGCATCGGTCCGATGGCAAGCCCTGTGAAAGCGACGTACCCCGTCAACATGAGTGCGAAGATGGCATAGAAGTTCATCGGGATGATTTGAATGAACGCCGAGAACGACGAGTAGCTGTCGATTGAGTACTTCGTTAAAATACCAGCGATGATGGCGATGATGTAGGCACCCCAGCTCGAAAGTGGGCTGATGACACAGACTGGAGCCGCCGTCGAGTCGATCGTATACGCGAGTTTAGCGCGCGATACTTTCTTGCGATCCGTCAGCGGTCGGCTAATGTTCCCGACAGCGAGACTGTTGAAATAGTCGTCGATGAAAATCAAGATTCCAAGACCGAACGAGACGAGGCGCGCGCCGCGCGCCGTTTTGACGTTAGAAGCCGCCCATTCACCGAACGCGCGAGCGCCGCCCGATGTTTGGATGATCGACGATAAAATACCAAGCAAGAGCAAGAACGCGATCAAGAGCACGTTCCATTCGTTTATGGCACCATCTGCCCAGAACAAGGCGATGACGTTCGACCATAAGTACTGAATCGATTCAAGCGGATTGAAGCTATGAAGGAGCAAGACCCCTGCGATGATCCCGACACCGAGTGACGGAATGACTTTCCTAGTTGTGATCGCCATAATGATGGCGAGTAGTGCCGGTACTAACGAAAGTACCGATGTTGAATAATCTACCATGCTGATTTCCTCCTCTTCTGTTTGAGATGAGGCCCCCCAATGCTTAAAAAAACGCAAAGCGAGGGCATCGGCAACAAAGCCGACACCCTCGCTGGATGTTCCGTCTTTCTTAGCCGACTTGGAGCGCTCCATACGTAATATATGTATGGCAGTCTGACGGGTGTTTCCCGTCAGCCCAGCATAAAGTCAGAGACATGACTTTACACTTCGGCGATTCTGCCTTTCTGTAGTCTTCACCGTTGTCATCCTCGGACTACTTACTCATCAGCATCGCACCTCTACCTCATCGATAGCACGAATATTCATTTAAAGTTACGTCTAAATTATCATAGGTTACAGTAACATATCAATAGTTTTTTTAGTCACGGACGATTTGTTTTAATACAGCGAGCGCGGCTTGGTCGTTTGACTCAACGGCTTTAAAGAAATCACTAAAGAAATGATAAAGCACGAACCGTTCGGCATGCGATGACGTATGATCTTTGATCGTCAATAAAATCAAACGGCGCAACCGTCGCTTCGTCTGCGTCTCGCTAGGCAATTCTTCACATCGGTCCTTGAAGGCACGATACACAGAATTGATCAAATCCTCATGTTCATCATACGACCGGTTGTAAGCAACTTGTTCCATCTGTTATATCCCCCCTTTCAATTTGTACCGATGAAACTTGTTGTAACTATATCAACTTAAGCGCACGCATTCAATCGTTTCGGGTTGGTCTTTACGAAAATCATACGTTAGACCGAGTCAATTTTCGATAAATGAGAACGTCGTCACATCAAACAGTCCCATGTCCGTCAACTTCAAGTCGGGAATGACGGGAAGTGCCAGGAACGACATCGTCAAATACGGGTTGAAGTGACGGTGAGCCCCGACGACGTCAAGTGCGTCGTTCAGCTGTTCGAGCACGTCTGCGACTTCATGATACGGACGCCTCGTCATGAGCCCCCCAATCTCGAGCGGCAAGACGGCAAGCACTTTCCCTTCCGAGACGGCGACGACACCGCCACCGACCTTCTCGAGCGTCTCTGCAGCCAGTAACATGTCTTCCGGGCTGACACCGGCGATGACAAGGTTATGGCTGTCGTGGGCGACAGTCGCTGCGAGCGCACCACGTTTGAGTCCAAAGCCCGTCACCGGTGCGAGCGCCATATGGCCCGTCCCGTGATGCCGCTCGATGACGGCGAGCGTCACGATGTCCTCGTTAAGATCAGCGCCCGATTCATCCGGATTGAACACGTGGCGGACGTGCTTCGTCAACAGGCTGTTCGGCAACACTTGAATGACGTCGACCGCTTCTTCCTTGATCGGCAAGCGGAACGAGTCAGTTGTCAGGTCCGGGAGTTTGAGCTCACCTTTCATCGGCTTCGGCACTTCAATCCCTTCGGCCTCGAACGTGGCTTTCCCCGCTCGAGCGACTACTTCACCATCGACGTAGACGGTTTCGATGTTAACCGATTCGACGTCTGACAAGATAACAAAGTTCGCTTTCTTGCCCGGCGCGATCGCACCGACGTCTTTCAAGCCGTATGCTTCGGCCGCATGAAGGCTGGCGATGGCGTATGCTGTCTCCGGCTTGACGCCCTGACGGATTGCCATGCGGATGTTATAGTCGATACCACCTTCTGCCACGAGATCATCGAGGTGCTTGTCGTCCGTACAGAACAAGAAGCGGTGGGCGTTACTTTCGGTGATGGCCCGACTCACTTTTTCGACGTTTCGCGCGACCGAACCTTCGCGAATCTGGACGTAAAAGCCACGACGGACCCGCTCGATCGCCTCTTCTGCCGTCGTACATTCGTGGTCGGTCATGATGCCGGCTGTCCGGTACACGTTCAACTGATCAGGATTGAGGCCTGACGCGTGACCATCGACGACTTTTCCCGCGAGTTCCGTTTGTGCGATTTTTTGGAGCATGTCCTCGCTTCCGGCTTCGACCGATGGATAATCCATCACTTCCCCGAGACCGTGCACCCCTGGGTCTCCTAAAAATGGCGCAAGGTCTTCAGCGTACAGTTTGGCGCCCGCGTGTTCGAACGGCGTCGCCGGGACGCAGCTCGGGAGCATCATCCGGACGTCGAGCGGCAACCCGTTCGCATCGGCAAGCATATACTCGATCCCGAGCGCACCGTTGACGTTCGCGATCTCATGTGGGTCGGCGATGACCGTCGTCACACCGAGCGGCAGGACTGCTTTCGCAAACTCATGCGGAGGGACCATCGACGACTCGATGTGAACGTGTGAGTCGATGAATGACGGAGCGAGCGTCCAAGACGGGTCATGATATTCCGTCTCCCCTTCGTAACCTTCCCCGATGGCGACGATATAGCCCGAGTCGATGGCGACATCGGTGCGAATCGTCTCGCGGCTATAGACGTCGATGACCGCTACGTCCTTAAAGACGACCGCCGCTTTCTTTTTCTTGGCGGCAATGTCGATCAAATATTGTTTTTCCATCTGTCTGTCTCCTTTTGCAACGTATTTTACCTATCTTATCAAGAATAATCTTTCGGGTGCAATTTCTTTTTGTAGTTGTGCGACAATGAAAGCATATCTAATTGAAAGGGGTTACACATATGCAATACAAATTAGGAGACCTGATCCCACAAGTCGACGAGACGGTATTCGTCGCGCCTGGCGCCCACGTCATCGGTGACGTCACGATCGGAGCCCATTCCGGCGTCTGGTTCAACACCGTCATCCGTGGAGACGAGGGTCCGATCCAGATCGGCGCTTACGTCAATATTCAAGACGGGTCGATGATCCATCAATACGAAGGATCACCGACAATCATCCATGACCGTGTCTCGATCGGTCACATGGCGATGATTCACGGGTGTGAGATCGAGGAAGGCTGTCTCATCGGGATGCATGCGACCGTGCTTGACGGTGCGAAAGTCGGGAAAGGCTCGTTCGTTGCCGCCGGCGCCCTCGTCACACCGAATATGCAAATTCCGGAAGGTGTCATGGTCATGGGCGTACCAGCCAAAGTCGTCCGTCCGCTCAATGACGAAGACCGCTTCATCATGGAACGGACCGTCAACAAGTATGCGAAGCGGGCTGAGCAGTATTTGAACACGTGTGAACCGTTAACACCGACACAAAGTTTGTGAAAGCGTTTACAAGATTCATAAATTGTTAACGATTACCCCGATTTTTCTTCATGTTTCCCTTGTATACTGAGGATGTAGTCAAGCCGACGTGTTGAAAGGGGCCAATTGTATGTATCCAAACCATGCACAACTCATGTTAGACCTGTACGCCTCGTCCATTAACCCGAGCTATTGCCTTCACATCGATGATTCGTTCGATGATACGCTAAAAGGTACACATCGAGAGGTTTGGGAACGGATGCAATCGGATAATGACATAGAAGAAGAAACTCAAACTGGGGGAAAATAATTACCATGATTCCGACGAATGTCATTCAAAACTGGCTTGCTGGCAAGCTCAAAAAATAAACTGAGACGTTTTTAAACGTCTCAGCCTGTTTATACATCCAGCTCGAGTGCGGCCACGCCGTGCTCGAGCTTTTTCATGTTCACTCGAAGATCGTCAAACACGCATCAAGCGACTGCCGCGCCTTCGTCGGCGGAACGTCTTCAAATCGTCCGAGTTGGAGCAGACCGACGAACGTCTCCCCGTCCGCCCCGATCATCTCCTGCAGGCGAGCGTCTTCGAAGATACCGCCCGTCCGCCAGACGAGCCCGATGTTTTGCTCGGCACAGAGCAAATGGAAGTTCTGGATGAACGTCGCCGTCGCGAGCAGTGCATCCTTTTGCCCTTTCTCCGTCTCAAACGGCTTCGTCGTCACGTACACACACGCCGCCGCGTTGCGGATTCGTCCGGTAATCTTCTCTCGCTTGGCCTCAGGACCGTTTTGAAACGCCGGTTCGAGCGCGTCTAACAACACGCCTTTCCCGTCTCCATTGAACAAATAAAGATTCCACGGCTCGACTTTGTTATGAAACGGCGCTTGGTGGGCCGATGTCAGCAACTGATACAGCAATGCCGTATCAAGCGGTTCCTCTACAAACATCCGAATCGTCCGCCGCGACTCGATCAACTGTTGTCCGACTGTCTTCTCCATTAGAAATCACTTCCCCTGATGTAGTCTTTTTCATCATAAGTGAAAACGGTTCTCACGTGTAGCAATTTGACCGAAAAGCATGGGAACTTGGTAGCTCATCGTCCCGTATATAGAAATGACTAGACTGTTCTTTTGATTGAAACTTGCACTCCGTTTGAAGACGATACAAATAAGGAGAGGATCACCGTGACCCCACGTTTCAAATCGTTTCTATTATGTACGCTCTCGTTCGTCATCTTTACAACAGCATGTCAATCCGCGACATCGTCACCTTTGACGATTGACATGAAGAGCGAAGAAGAACAACGCCAAATCGTAGACAACTTCGCGTTCGAAGATTATAAAGCACTGTTTGACGACGTCATCACCGAAGCAAACCAGTTCGACGTTGAGGAACCGCTTCGAAAGTGGGTAATTCGGACATTGTCCCAAGAGAAACTGTATTATGAAACCGACTTGACGGATGAACAAGTCATCACGCTCTCAACGGAAGCGATGAAGCATGACATCGCATGGAAAATGGTCGCAAAAGAGCAGTACAACATTCACGTAACGGAAGAAGAAATTGACCGTTACATTCAACAAGGACCGGACCGGAGTGATTTACCGAGTCATCTCGCCTACGCGAGCGCCCTCGGCTTGTCGCTGCAACAACTAAATCATCAGTTCGATCGAGACCTTTATGAAAAGAATACGATTTGGCTAAAGTTGAAACTTGAGTTGGAAAAGAAGTACCAGACAGACGACAACAACGAGCTCGTTGATCGTTATGAAGCGGAAGTCAACGCACAACTAGATTAACCTGATAGATCGACTCGATAAAGTCGCATCGGTCGTTCATACGAAAAGGGGTTCAGTCGTGTTTATGACTGAACCCCTTTTCTTTATCTACCTACAAAATTATGTCGATTGTCCAATCACTTCACACGCGACCAAGTCTTCGAGTGTCTGTCTGCGGACGACGAGACGATGTGTCCCGTCTTTCACGAACACGACGGCCGGGCGGAGCATTTGGTTATAGTTGCTCGCCATCGAGAAGTTATAGGCGCCTGTCGCTTTGACGAGGAGAAGATCCCCGGCTTCGACCGGCGGGATGAGCGAACGGTTCGAGATGATGTCTCCCGACTCGCAGCATGCCCCGACGATCTTCGCTTCAAGCGTCTTCGCTTCATCCATCCGCGTCGCCGCAATGACGTCATATTCGGCATCATAGAGGGCAGGGCGGATGTTGTCTGTCATGCCGCCGTCGACCGAGACGTATGTGCGGACACCGCTCACGTCTTTGACCGTCCCGACTTCATACAGCGTCGCACCGGCGTTGGCGACGAGCCAACGTCCCGGCTCGATGCCGATTTTCGGGAGCGGTAGACCGAATCGCTCCACTTCTGAAACGAGCGTATCCATCACTTGCGTCATCGTAGCGGCAAAGTCGAGCGGGTCGTCCGTCTCGAGATAGGCGACGCCGAAGCCACCGCCGATGTTCAACACATCAGCCGTAAAGCCGGTCTCCCGACGAATCGTCTCGATGAAGTTGACCATCGTCTTGACCGTATTGATGAACAGCGTCGGTTCTTGAATCTGTGACCCGACGTGACAATGGATCCCTTTCAGATGAAGACGTTCCGTCGCGAGTGTTTCCCGAACCGCTTCGAGATACGTGTCGTCATGCGTCGGGAAACCGAACTTCGTATCGACCCCACCCGTCTGGATCGCCTCGTGGGCGCCTCCGACGACTTGCGGGACGATGCGGAGCAAGACGTCGACGTCGACATCATGCTTTACGGCGAGACCCGAGAGCAGACCGATCTCACGCATGTTGTCGATCGTGAAATGGGTGATGCCGTTCTCGAGCGCGAACGAGATGTCTTGCACCGTCTTATTTGACCCGTGAACGTGAATCCGGTCAGCCGGGACACCGGCATGGAGCGCGACGAACATCTCACCGCGTGAGACGACGTCGATGCTCAAGCCCGCCGTCATGACTTTCTCATACACGGCCGCGATCGACATCGCCTTTGACGCATAGAGCGCGTACGTGTTCGGATACTTATCTAAAAATGCGCTCCGGACGAGCCCGAGCCGAGTTTCAAGTTCTGGCTCGCTCATGATATAGAGCGGTGTCCCGTACGTCGCTTGAAGTTCTTGGACGGATACGCCCTCGATCATACAAACGGATTGGTTGCTGGTGTACATAAAATGCCTCCTTCAAAGCGATGCGGGACACGCCATGAGCGTGCGCATAGTTGTTCCGAGTTGTTGGCGTGCCCGGTCCGGGTCACGTCATCGATCTTCGTCTCATTACCGTACAGCTCGACCCGGTCACCGATTTGAACCGTCTCGTCGACACGGAGGAAGCTGTGGCTCATGAAAATATTGCTGACGAACGGGAACGCCCGTCCATTAATGTGGACCGGCAAATGCCGGCGGGCCCGCATCAAGCCATCACCATATCCGACTGACAATACGGCGATCCGCTCTTTCGACGGTGCCGTGTAGCCCGTCCCGTAGCCGACGTGTGCGCCGGCCTCGATGTCGTGCACGGCAACGACTTCCGTCTCCCAATGAAACGCCGGGACGAGCCAATCGACCGCCTCGACCGATGAGTAGCCGTAGAGAAAGATTCCGACCCGGACGTGCGTGCAGTGCCCGAGACGCGGATCGGCTTGAAGCGTCGCCGCGCTGTTGGCGGCATGGACGACTTCAAACGAATGCCGTTCGATCAGACGCGTCGACCAGTCGGCAAACCGTTCGACATGGACGCTGTGCTCGATTTCGGCGTTATCGGCGTCGGCGAGCGGAAAGTGTGTGCATAAACCGACGAGATTGAGCTTTTCATCTTGGCAGAACGCTAAGATGGCGAGCGCTTCTTCGAACGTCTTCGCACCGAACCGGTTCATGCCGACGTCGAGCTTCAAATGAAGACGGACGCCGTCGAGCTCATGGCGTTGTGAGACGAGCCAATCGTACGAACCGATTGCTACATCGAGGCGATGGGCATGGACCGCTGCCCAATCATAGACCGGGTTCATGACCAAGACACGCGCCTCTTCCGCATGACTCCGCACTTCTGTCGCTTCCTCGAGCGTCGTCACCATGAAGTGACGCACCCCCTCTGCGTACAGTGTCGTCACAACTGGCTCCATCCCTAAGTTATAGGCGTTGTTTTTCACGACGGCAAACACCGGTCGGCCGAGTGCCTCGATCCGACGTTTGTTCTCGCGAATCGCGTTTAAGTCAATTGTGACTCCCATACACATTGCTCCCTTATTCTTTGACTGCTTCTTTGACGAACGTGATCCAATCGCGATGTGCCGGGATCAGTCCCGTCACGGTCTCGCGGTAACGGGCGAGCATAGTCGTTGCGACCGTCTGAACCCCGCCGCCGATCGAGATATTGTCGACTTCGATGACACTCGTCACTTCAGCTGCTGTACCCGTCAAGAAGATCTCATCTGCTACATACAATTCGTCACGTCCGATATGGCGCTCAATGACCTCGAACCCTTCTTCACGGGCAAGATCGATGACCGTTTGACGCGTGATGCCGTCGAGGACAGAACAGTCGAGTGACGGTGTGAAAATTTTATTGCCTTTGACGAGGAAGATGTTGGCGACGCTCGCCTCGCTGACGTTTCCGTTCATGTCGAGGGCGATCGCTTCGTCATACCCGTCTCGGACCGCTTCTCCTTTAAGGAGCTGCGAGTTCATATAGTTGGCTGCCGCTTTCGCTTGCATCGGCATCATCGTCGACGAGACGCGGCGGTATGACGCGACTTTCGCCCGGATACCGACCGTCTTGCTGAAATATTCGCCGAGCGGCCAGCATGAGATGGCAACGTGTACTTTCGTTTCCTGCGTCGGCATGAGTGCCTGCCAAGGTGTGCCGAGGAAAACGAATGGACGGATGTAACACGCTTCAAAGCCGTTGCGTTCGATCAATTCGATCGTCGCTTGTTCGAGCTCGTCGACCGTGTACGGTAGTTCGACGTGATAGTAAGCACACGAACGAACGAGTCGCTCCAAGTGTTCACGGAGTCGGAAGATGGCTGGACCTTCCTCTGTGTGATACGCCCGAATTCCTTCGAAGAACCCGCTACCGTAGTGGATCGCGTGCGTCATGATACTCGTGTTCGCGTCACTCGGCTCGATCCAAGCCCCGTCTTTCCACATCCATTGTCCATATTGTTCCATTGTTCAACTCTCCCATTCACTTTTGATATTTTCTGTCTATTATACGTTACAGGGAGCGTAAGTCATCCACTAGTTGTGTTTTTTCTGCTGTTTTTTCATCTTTTTGCTTGATGACACGGGCTGGCGTGCCGGCGACGACACTTCCTGCCGGGACGTCGACTGTGACGACACTGCCTGCTGCGACGACCGCATTCTCGCCGACACGGACACCTTCTAAGATGACCGCGTTTGCACCGATCATGACCCCGTCTTCGATGATGACCGGATCTTTTGAAGGCGGCTCGAGGACACCTGCGACGACTGCGCCAGCGCCAAGGTGGACGTTTTTACCGAGTGTGCCGCGGGCGCCGATGACGGCGTTCATGTCGACCATCGACCCGTCACCGATGACGGCGCCGATATTGATGACCGCCCCCATCATGACGACGACGTTGTTGCCGATTTGAACGTGGTCACGGATGAACGAACCTGGTTCGATGCGGGCGTTCAACTTCGTCGTGTCAAGCATCGGCACGGCGCTGTTGCGGCGGTCGAACTCGAGGTGCGAGTCGGTGATGACTGACGCGTTCGCTTCAAGGAAAGCGGCTGCACGTTCAGCCGTCGTGAGGAATAATTTCGACTCGTCTGTTCCGAATGCTTTTGCTTCTTCGATTGTTAGACCTGCCAACTGACCGTTGACGTACAATTTGACTGGCGTTTCTTTCTTGGCATCTTTAATGTATTGTGCGATTTCATAAGCGTTTGTGAGTAACATGAGTGGCCTCCTCGTATAGGTTCGTTAAATTGTATAATCCGGCTGGGCGGTCGAGAATCGTCGCCGCCGCAGCGAGTGCCCCGTTCGCGAAGACGCGTTTCGACAGGGCCGTATGTTTTAATTCAAGCATTTCATCGTCTCCGGCGAAGAGCACCGTATGCTCACCGAAGATCGTACCGCCGCGAACCGAGTGCATACCGAGTTCGTCGGCACCTCTCGCCTCACGGCGTGACGCACGTTCGTACACCGGCGTCACGTCCCGCTTCGCCTCGATGGCACGGGCGAGCAGTTCAGCCGTCCCGCTCGGCGCGTCGACTTTTTTACGGTGATGCGCTTCGATCACTTCGATATCATAACCAAGCGTGAGCGGCACGAGCTGGTCAAGCAACTGCTTCAACAGCGCAATCCCGTAAGACGTGTTATACGACTGGAAGATCGGGATCTGTTTCGATGCGTCCTCGATCTTTGCCAGTTCCGCTTCCGAGAAGCCCGTCGTCGCGATGACGAGCGGGATTTGTTTGTCTTTCCCGAACGCGAGCACGTCATCAAGCAGCGCCGGGTTCGAGAAGTCGATGACGACGTCGATCGCGGCGTCAACTTCTTTCAGTGAAACAGGATGATCGCCGCCCGCCGGTGAGACGATGGCCGCGACGTTCAAGTTTTGAGCGAGCGCGACTTCTTCAACGATCTGCCCCATCGCGCCGTATCCGTGAATTAACAAGTTCACTGTCTCACCTCATTAAACTGCTCCATCGCCGACAACAGACGTGCCTCAGCCGTCGCGCTCATCGGAACGAGCGGGAGGCGCGGCGAGCCAAATTCGAAGCCGCGGGCGTTAAGCGCCGCCTTGACCGGGATCGGGTTCACTTCGGCGAACAGTTCATCGATGACCGGAAGCAAGCGGATCTGCCATGTGCGGGCCGTCTCTAAATCTCCGGCGAGAAGCGCTTCGGCGAGCGCGACCGTCGCTCCCGGATACACGTTCGAGAGCACCGAGACGACACCTTGGGCGCCCCATGCCATGTACGGCAGGATTTGGTCGTCATTTCCGCAGTAGACTGGGAAACCTTCCGGCAAGTGGGCCATCATTTGCGCCATCACCGAGATGTCCCCGCTCGCTTCTTTCAACGCAGCGATCTGTGGGTGTTCGGCGAGTTCACCGACCGTTGCCGGATCGAGGGCGACGCCTGTCCGTGACGGGACGTTGTAGAGCATGAGTGGAATCGGTGACGCGTCGGCGATCGCCGTGAAGTGGGCGATCAGCCCCGCTTGGGTCGACTTATTATAGTAAGGCGTGACGACCATCGCCATCTCGGCACCAAGTTCTGCCGCCCGTTTCGTCTTGGTGATACTTAACGCCGTATTGTTCGACCCTGTCCCGGCGATGATGACGGCACGACCGGCGGCGACTTCGATCGCCTTCGTGAGGAGCGTCTCGAACTCTTCGTCCGTGATCGTCATCCCTTCGCCTGTCGTCCCCCCGATGACAAGACCGCTGACGCCTTCTTTGATTTGATCTTCAATCAATGCTTCCCACGCTGTGAGATTTAACTGACCGTCCGTTTGGAACGGTGTAGCGAGTGCTGTAGCGACTCCTGTAAACATATGATTTCCCCCTTATTTCGTAGCGACTTGCCCGATCATGCACTGGGCGATTTGAACGGCGTTCGCCGCCGCCCCTTTGCGAACGTTATCGGCGACACACCAGAGATGGAACGTGTTCGGTTGCGACTCGTCGCGGCGGACGCGACCGACGTACACTTCGTCCGTCCCGTTCGCATCGAGCGGCGTCGGGTAGACGAGCTCGCTCGGGTTGTCCATGAGGACGACGCCTGGCGCGTCACTGAGGACCGCCTTCACTTCCGCGAGCGTCGCTTCACGATCGAGCGTGACCGTGATCGAGACGGCGTGGCTGTTACGGACCGGGACGCGGACACACGTCGCCGTCACACCTAATTCTGGTGCGTTCAAAATTTTGCGTGTCTCGTCGATCATCTTCTGTTCTTCTTTCGTGTAGCCGTTCTCGAGGAAGACATCGATATGCGGCAGCACGTTATCGTAGATCGGATACGGGTAGTTTTGCGGCTCTTCACCGCGGGCGCCCCGTTCGAGGTCTTCGATGCCTTTTTGTCCCGAACCGGAGACGGCTTGGTAAGACGTATAGGCGACACGCGTCAATCCATACACTTCTGCGAGCGGTGCGAGGGCGACGACCGATTGGATCGTCGAGCAGTTCGGATTGGCGATGAGCATCTTGTCTGGGCCCAGTTCGACTCGGTTCACTTCTGGTACGACGAGCGGGATTCCTTCTTGCATCCGGAACGCGCTCGAGTTATCGATGACGATGACCCCTTGTTCACTCAAACGCGGTGCATACTGTTCACTGATGCTACCACCGGCCGAGAACAAGGCGATGTCGATCGCGTCTGCGTAAATCGCGTCCGACAGTTCACGGATGACGATGTCGCGACCGTTCACTTCGACTGTTTTCCCAGCCGAGCGGGCTGACGCATATAGTAATAGTTCGTTGATTGGAAACTCATATTCTGTGAGCACGTCGATCATTTTTTGACCGACGGCGCCTGTCGCACCGATGACGGCAACGTTATACATGGTAACTCCCCCTTATAAATGGAAACGCTCCGCGATGGCCGCGACCGCCGCTTCGACGTCTTGATCGTTAATCGTGTAAGAGATGCTGATCTCTGAAGTTGTGACTTGATAGAACGGGATTCCGCTCTCACGGAACGTGGCGAACAATCCGGCTGCGACACCGGTCGCGTCGCGCATGCCGATCCCGACGACCGAGATTTTCGCATGTTCGGTATGACGGTCGATTTTAATTTGTGGGAACGCCTCCGTCAGTTCGGCGAGCGCTTCTTCGAGGAACGCCTCCTCGTCAAGTGGACAAGTGAACGACAGGAACACTTCACCGTCGAACGCTGTCTGACTGATCATGTCGATATTGACGTGACGCTGTGACAACTTCTCGAAAATATCGGCAACCCCTGCCACTGAATGCGGAATATGTTTGATCGAGACGCTGAGCACGTTTTTCACGACGCTCACGCTCGTCACCGCTTTTTGTTCCATCGCCTGTGTCATATCCATGATCCATGTTCCTCCTTCGCTCGATAGCGTCTTCCCTACAAAGATGTTCACATCATATTTTTTGGCCAGCTCGACGCTGCGCATTTCCATCACTTTCGAGCCGAGCGCGCTCATTTCCATCATCTCGTCATACGAGACGGTATCTAGGCGACGTGCCGTTTTATGGATACGCGGGTCGGCCGTATAGACACCGGCGACGTCCGTATAAATCTCACAACGTTTACTGAGGACGGCGGCAAGTGCGACGGCTGTCGTATCCGAACCACCGCGTCCGAGCGTCGTTACATCCCCGAACTCGTTGACGCCTTGGAAGCCGGCGACGATGACGACGTCATTCGTTCTGAGCCTTTCTTCCAACACTTCTTTCCGGATCGCTTTGATCTTACTTTTCGTGTGAATGCCCATCGTATCGATCCCGGCCTGTTGCCCCGTGAGCGAGATGGCGGCGACGCCTCGTGAGTTCAAGGCGATGCTGAGTAGACTGATCGTCTGTTCTTCTCCGACGGCGAGCAAGCGGTCGAGCTCACGAATCATCGGACGCTCTGTAATTTGTTTTGCGAGTGACAGGAGTGAATCGGTCGTTTTCCCCATCGCGGAGACGACGACGACGAGTTTCTCGCCAGCGACGACTCGTGTCTGTAAATATTCAGAAATTGCCTGAATCTGTTCGATTGTGGCAACAGAACTTCCTCCAAATTTTAGTACGGTTGTCATCAGGTTCCCCACTTTCATGATGTCGACCAACAGAAAAAGCGGCAGACCGGTAGGAAGCACTCTCCCTACGGTCTGCCGCTTGTACGCGCAGTTGAAAAACGATTAAAAAATCGTTCCGTAGATAGCGCTCCATGGCATTTCATCCATGGCAGTGTAGGCGTTGTTCACGACTACCCCAGCCTTCGTTCGTACGCATGCGAACGTTGACTTCGGCGAATTTCCCCTTTCGGCTCGATCCGGAATGCGTCCGTTTCAATCAAGCTTACTCATGTCATTCGCAACCTCTATCTGTCAGTTGTTAGTTTTAGTTATAACAAATGCTTCCCGGCTTGCCAACCTTTTTTTAGAAAAAAAGAAACTTTCTAAAAATAATCACCACGACTTCTTCATCATCCGATGCGGGATATCGGCGTCTAAAAACTCATCACCGAACGTCGTATAGTCGAGCCGTTCATAGAACGGGAGCGCCGTCAGTTGAGCGCCGAGCTTCAACTCATGCAGCCCGCTCTCGCGCGCCACATCCTCGATTTCGAGCATCAGCTTTTTCGCATATCCGTTCCCTCTCGCCGATGCGAGCGTGGCGACCCGTTCGACTTTGCCGACACCGTCTCCGATCGGTCGTAGCCGTGCCGTCGTCACGGGCTCCCCGTCTATCATCCCGACAAAATGGATACAGACTGGATCGAGGTCGTCATATTCGAGCACCGGGTCAATCCCTTGCTCGCCGATAAAGACAATCTCCCGTACGGAACGGGCTCGTTCGATGAGCGACGTGTCGTTGCCGTGTTCAATCGTCAACATGACACCACTCCTTCCTGTAACCGTTTGACGACTTCTGCCGTGGCCCGTTCTAGGTCGACGATCGATTCGAAGCGGGCTTGGGCTTGTTTATGACTGCCACCGCCCCGACCGATGCCAAGGTCGTCTAACGTCCGTTTTAAAAACTTGCCGATGGCGATGTCATGCGTCCCGTCATGCATGAGTAACAGTTTTTGTCCGGTATGATTGGCACCGACGGCAATCCGTCCGGTCGCCGCGATCCGTTCGACGATCATCGTCGTGAGCGTCTCCGCCTCGGTCTTGCCGATGTGCGTGATGACGTAATTGTCCTCTTGTAAGAATGCTGCGACTTTCGCCTTGGCGACCCGGGCCTCGAGCACCTTCACTTCTTTTTCACGTTCGAGTCGCGCCGTCCGCTCTTCGGCGACACGGGCCGCGACCGTCTCGTTCGTCGTCGACAACGTTTGATGGATCGCCCGTAGCGCGGTGCGCGAAGATTGGATGACCGTTAGTGCCCGCATCCCTGCGATATACGTCAAACGAACGTTCCCCCGCACTTTTTTCATCGAGGTCACTTTAATGATCCCGAGCTGGCCGGTCGTCGACACATGCGTCCCTCCGCAAGCGTTATAATCGAGTCCATCGATTTCGACGATCCGAATCGTGCCGGTGCGATCCGTCGCTTTACGTAACCGGTCATGCTCGACTTCGCCATCCTGTAATTCAAAAATGTGAATCGGTCGGTTGTCGAAGATGATCTGCTGAACGTCACGTTCTAACGTTTCGATTAACTCCCAATCGAACGATTCGGCCGCGATCTCGATCGATGAATCGTCAGCACTGATCCCAAAACTGAGCGTCTCGATACCGTATCGGTCTTCAAGCAAGGCCGTCAGCACGTGTTGCGCCGTATGTTGGATCGAGTGGTCGTGACGTGTCGCTGCGTCGATTTGACCGATCACTACCGTTGCTTCGTCGATTGGCTCGTTGACGAGATGCCACACGGTCGAGTCGTCACGTTGCACATCTAAAACGGCTTGTCCGCCAATCGTCCCTGTATCGGCCGGTTGTCCGCCACCTTCCGCGTAAAAATGTGTTGCTGCAAGCGCGATCCACGTGCCCCGCTCATCTTCCCGCTGCGCTGTCACCGTCGTTTCAAATTGCCATGAGTTCATATTGGTCGCCACCTTTTCTGCATGATATGTTCAGACAACTAGTCTGATTTGGTCTATAATAAGTAACACTTACCCTTAGGTCAGGAGCGATATGTATGTTACAGATTGATAAAAAGTCCCCGCTACCTATTTATTATCAAATCGAAGCTTATTTAAAGCAACAAATAGACGCTGGCGAGCTCCAACCCGGCGAATCGATCCCGTCCGAACGGGAATACTCGGAGCGGTATAACGTCAGCCGGATGACGGTGCGCCAGGCGATCACGAACCTCGTCAACGCCGGTTATTTGAGCCGTCAAAAAGGACGTGGTACGTTCGTCGCCAGTAAAAAGATCACGATGGCGTTGTCCGGTTTGACGAGTTTCTCAGAAGAAATCAAACACCGGGGCATGCGCCCGTTCAGCCGTCTATTGTCATTCGACACGATTCCGGCCTCGAATAAAATCGCGCAGAAATTGAATGTCGCAGCCAGTACGCCGGTCTATGAGATGAAGCGTCTCCGACTCGCCGACGAGGACGTGCTCGCTTTAGAGACCGCCTATATCCCGGTCGCCTTATTGCCCGAACTGACCGAGGCAGATGCCGTCGGCTCGATTTATGAGTTCGCCGAACAGTCCGGACTGCGTTTGAAAAACGCGACACAGACGCTCGAAGCCCGAAGCGCCGGACCTGTTGAAGCGAACCTGCTGACCATCTCCCCGAACGCGCCCGTCCTATTGATCGACCAACGGACGTATCTCGAGAACGGTGACATGTTCGAATACAGTCGTTCTTTGTTCCGCGGCGATGCGTATTCGTTCACTGTCGCGATGGAACGCACCTAAAAAAATGGTTTGCCCCGCTGAGGGCAAACCATTTTTTTATTGGGCTTCGTATGTGATGCCGGACGGGTCGAGCATATAAGACTCGAGCTCCGTCTCCGTCATCGCTTCGACTTCGTTGCCGGAATCCGCTTGTTGCACACGGTACCGGACCTCGTCGAGCAACGGCTCGTTCAAGAAGTAATAGAAGTGGCCGTCATTGCCACGCGCACCTTCTCCGGTCAATTGATATTGAACCGTGTTGTTAAGGGCACTGACGTCTTCGATCAAACGCATATAGTCGTTCGGTCCAAGCGTCGTCTGCATATTGTCACCGACCGATTTGAGCACTTTATCATAGTTGTTGATCAATGACGTGCCGAGCGACTGCTCGAGCACGGCGTTGATGACTTCCATTTGACGTTGGCCGCGCCCGATGTCCCCGCGCGGGTCGTCATAGCGGTTTCGGACATAAGCGAGTGCTTCTTCACCCGACAACTGCTGAAGGCCGGCTTCGACTTGGACGGCTTCACGGGATGCGTCATAACTCTTCTGTTCAGACGAGAACGGAACGTCGATTTCGACGCCTCCGACAGCATCGATGAAGTCGACGAATCCTTGGAAGTTGAGCGACACGACGTGGTCGATTTCAACACCGACTAGGTCTTCAACCGTATTCGTCGACATGCGCATACCGTTGTTCGGATCCGACTCGTCCATTGATCCGAAATAGTAGGCGTGCGTGATTTTGTCTTGATCGAGACCGGTCTTACCGTAAGGGATATCGAATCCTGTGTAATCGATATTGACGTACGAGTCTCGCGGAATGCTGAGCATCGTCGTCTGCTTGTCTTTCTTGTTCAAAATGACGACAATCATGACGTCAGAGCGACCGAACTCCCCTCGCGCTTTCTTTTGCGGGGAGAGGTCGGTCCCGAGCACGAGGAAACTTTCGGTGTCCTCTTTATCAAACCGGGTCGGTTCGATCGTCGGATCGTCCTCGAGCGTCACTTGTGTGCCGGACAACATGTTGTGCGCTTTATAAAAAGCCGCCCCATACATGCTAGAGCCGACGATGACGGCAATGAGGATCAGCGAGCTGAACACTTTATAAAACGTAGACGGACCTTTACGCCGTCTACGCGCCTGGGTTCTTGAGTTCATGTTTTTCTCCTTCACGGTCGAATGATACGAGCTTCACTTATTATAGAGGAATCCTCGAGTTTTGTCGAAAACGTTTTGATGACAAACTCATTTCCATACAATTTCCCATAATCGCAACCAAAAAAACCTGGGGACGTGCGTCCCCAGGTTGAACGGTTATGAGCGGATCGAGAAGAACCGTGCGGCTGCTTCGCTTCCGCGTGCCTGTAAAGCTTGCGCGCACTGTGAGGCCGCCTCGGTATCAAGTACGATCGTGACACTCGGATGCGCCTGCAAAATCGTCGCGGGCCAATCGACAGACGGCACACTCTCGATCATGTGATGGACCGCGTTCGCTTTTCGGTCTCCCGTTGCGACGAGAACAATCTCGCGCGCGTTCATGATCGTATCGAGTCCCATCGTGATCGCGTGCGTCGGGACTTCTTCGCTTGCATCGAAGAAGCGGCGATTCGCCTCCCGCGTCGACTCAGTGAGCGCTGTCACGTGCGTCTTCGCATCGAGCGCCGTCCCCGGTTCATTGAACGCGATATGCCCGTTTTCACCAATCCCGAGCAGTTGAAGATCGACACCGATTGATCGGACGAGCTGTTCATACCGCTCCGCTTCAGCATCAGGATCTTTTGCGTCACCACGCGGAAGATGGCTTTCTTTGAACGGAACATCGTTGAACAGACGTTCTTCCATGAAATGATAGTAGCTTTGAGGATGACTCGGAGCAAGCCCGATATATTCGTCTAAATTAACGCTTGTCACATGGCGGCAATCGAGCTGGTCCTGCTTGAACATCTTATACATCCCGACCGGCGTGCTCCCCGTCGCCAGCCCGAGCACGAACTCACGTTTCCCGGCCAATCGCTCTTTAATGAGCGTATAGGCAATCTGTTCAGCGTCCGCTGGTGTCTTCGCTACTAATATATTCATTTCACGTCCTCCTTCTCAAATCCGATGCGTCCTTGGTGAATTGTCTGCTCGACCGTCAATGACTCGTCCCAGATGACGAGATCCGCATCAAACCCGGCTGCGATTGACCCTTTTTTACTCATGCCAAACTCCGCGGCTTGGTTCGCGGACGTCATCTTCACGGCTTCTTGAATCGTGCACCCGGTGAAGGCGATAATGTTGCGGAACGCCGCGTCCATCGTCAACACACTTCCAGCCAAGTTACCGGCTTCAAGCCGCGCTGCGCCATCCTCGACGATGACCGGTTGTCCTCCGAGCTCGTAACGCCCGTCCGGAAGACCTTTCGCCCGCATCGCATCCGTGATGACGACGAGACCGTCCGCGCCTTTCAAGCGATACGCGAAATCGACCATCTCGGGACGGCTGTGAATCCCGTCCGGAATAATTTCAACCATGACGTCCCGTTCTAGCAGGCAGTAACCGACCGTCCCCGGTTCACGGTGGTGCAGCCCGCGCATTTGATTGTATAAATGTGTGCCGTGCTTCACGCCAGCCGCTTTGTTCTCGGCAAACGTCGCATTCGTATGACCGGCTGAGCCGATGGCACCCGATTCAATCATTACTCGCTCAAGCTCTCGTGCGCCCGGACGTTCCGGTGCGTACGTGACGAGTCGGATGTGACCGCCCGCCTCGTCTTGCCAGATGCGAAACTGTTCAGCGTCAGGATCGATAATATATTCTGCCGGTTGAGCCCCCGCGTTCTCGACGTTGACGAACGGTCCTTCTAGATGGATACCGGCAACCGTCGTCTCGTTTGACTCGATGACGTCACGGACAGACTCGAGCGCCTTGGTGATTTCTTCCGGTGACTGCGTGATCGTCGTCGCAAAAAACGAGGTCACTCCTTCGGCGAGCATCGATTGACTGAGGAAACGTAACCGGTCTCGGTCCGCATCCATCGTGTCGACGTCATAACCCCCGTGGACATGTATATCAATCATGCCCGGTGTCACGAGTTTTCCTGCGACATCGATCACTGTCTCATCTCCAGCCTCATAGTCAGCCATCGCCCCGACCGCTTCAATCGTTTTCCCGTTTATCCGAACATAACCGCGTTCCCACGTCTCCTGTCCAGAAACGAGGTGTGCGTTAATAATCACCATCATCAGTCATCCACCCTTTCACTACTATTCTCGACAATAGCATAACAAAAATCAGTATAGTTGTATAGACCAATTTATCCATTTTAAAAAAACATCAAATCATCAGTCATTTGCCCGACTTCCCATCGACTCAAACAAAAAAAAGGCTGAACCCGGGCGAACCGGCATCCAACCTTATTTTGTCACGCTGTCTCTTCGACAGCTGCTTTGGCATTGTATCGTTTGACGATATGGACGAGGCGCATGAACAAGAGCACTGCCCCGGCGGCAAGTCCGACGATGAGCCCGATCCAATAACCATCGGGACCGAAGCCGAACCGTTCCGCGAGTAAGAAACCGAGCGGCAGCCCGATCACCCAGTAGGCGATGAGTGACAACACGAGCGTCACGTTGACGTCCTTGAAACCGCGCAAGATGCCTTGAATCGGGGCGGCGACGGCGTCAGATAATTGGAAGAAGACCGCAAAGATCATGAAGTGGGCCGCAAGTTCCACGACAGCGGCGTCATTCGTATAAATGGCGGCGACGCGTTCATTCTGCCAGAACAACAAGGCGCCTGAAAATGACGATACGGCCAAACAGAGCACGATCCCAATCTTGGCATAGCGCACCGCGTCTTGGAGTCGGCGCGCACCGAGTTCATAGCCGACGACGATCGTCAAAGCGCTCGAAGCGGACAACGGCAACATATAGACGAACGAGGCAAAGTTGATCGCCGCTTGGTGGGCGGCGACGATATTGTCCCCGTACTCGCTAAGGAGTAAGGTCACGGCCGCGAAGATGCTGACCTCGGCAAAGATGGCGAGGCCGATCGGCGTCCCGAGCTTGAGCAGTTCTTTTTGGCGCGGCCATGCCAATCGATCCGGCGCGCGCAGGAACCGATACTCAAGGAACGGTTTCCCGCTCCGGACGAACGCGAACGCCATGAAGAAGAGAAGCCAATACGTGATCGCAGAAGCGATGCCGGCCCCGATGCCCCCATAAGCAGGAAGTCCGAGCTTCCCGAAAATGAAGATGTAGTTTAACCCGACGTTAATGGGTAACCCTAATAGTATAAGCAACATGGAAATTCGGGTTTTTCCGAGTGAATCCATGAGCGTCCGGAGCACGTTGAACAAGAACATCGGCAAGACGCCGAATCCGAGCGCGAGCAAATAACCTTTGGCGATTCGTTTTCCTTCCTCACTTAGCCCCATCCCGTCCACTGCGGCCGGAACGAGGAACGCACCGAGGACGAGTGTCGCGATGCTCAGTCCGATCGCTAAGTAAACGCCTTGATACAACGTCCGTTGGATATGTTGGATATTACGGGCCCCGAGCGCCTGAGCGACGATCGGTGCGACGGCAAGCAGAATCCCGCTCAGTCCCGTATAGACCGGCATCCATAGACTCGAGCCGACACCGACGCCAGCCAAGTCGACGGCTCCGGCTCGGCCTGACATGACCGTATCGAAGAAGCTGATTAAGTAGAATGATACTTGCGTGACTAAAATCGGAAAGAAAATCGTGAAGAACAATTTTATTTTTTCGTTAAGTGAATGCGTTTGATACATGGACAACCCTCATCTCATTTCAGAAAGGAACAAATTCGGATGAATCAACGGAATGCAGAGAAGCTAAAGTACGAACTATTGGAAACATGGAATACGTTCAACCATTATATGACCGAAGCGCTCACCTTCCAAAACACAGAAGACGTGCATCAGGCTCGGGTCCATTTGCGCAAGTTGCTGACGTTCATGCAACTGTACGAAACGAAACCTTCCACGTATCGGCAATTGAAACAGCTGATGGAAGCGCTCGGCGCGGTCCGTGACGGGGACGTGTTACTCCAAGGTCTCGCAATCGAGACCGGGCTCGAGCAGGCGTTTGCCGATCACATGGAAGCGAACCGCGCCAAAGACCGGACGTTATTAAATTCGCGCGTCACCGAAAAGATGACGCCGTCGCTCGACCAACAAGTGCGCCGCTTCATCGGCGGTCAATTGTATCGCTCGTTAAAGAAGCAAGACGCCTCAGCGTTTCTCGATAAGGCAAAATCGGAGCGGAAACGCCGCGTCGAGTCCCACCACCACGCCACATCAAAGCATGACCGGCTCGAGGCACTCCATAAAGTCCGGCTCGCCGTGAAGCGTGAACGCTACTTGCACGAGTACTTGATAAACTACGAAGAAAAGGCCTCGAAAGACCAGGTCCAAAAGTTGAAACGGCTCCAAACAGAGCTCGGTGAGATGAATGACCGTCATCAATTGCTGCTGCGCTGGACCGATTTTTCACCGCCGACCGAATACGTTTCGGCGTATGAACGACTCATCGACACACTGCACGAGCAACTTGACGCTTCTGTCGACGCCATCAAGCTCTAGCGTGACGTGTAGCGTTCGACGAGTAGTTCGAGTAGCTTCATACCAGCAATCGAATTGCCTTTTGAGTCGAGCGCGGGACCGAAAATCCCGAAGCCGACGTCGCTCAGTCCGAGTTCGTGCTTCCCAGTCGCGAGAATCGCACCCGACACCCCGCTCTTCCCTGGCAGACCGACACGGACCGCAAACTCACCGGAGGCGTCATACATGCCGCAAGTCGTCATGATCGCTTTGACGATGCGGACGACCCGGCGCGGAATCAACTCTTCGCCTGTTACCGGGTCTTCCCCGTTGCCCGCGAGCACCCGTCCGATGCGGGCCAAGTCAAAACAGTCGATCTCGATGGCACATTGTTTCGTATAGACGTCGATGATCTCATCGACGTCGCCTTCCACGATGCCGTGGTGGCGCATGAAATAAAGCAAGGCCCGGTTCAAGTCGGTCGTCTCGTATTCCGAGCGGGCGACTTTTTCGTTGTACGTCACTTCTTCGACCGGCACGCCGAGTAACGTCGCTAAAAATTGACGGAACTGATAAATTTTAAGTTCCGCCGTATCCCCTAATATCATGCTCGTGACGGCTAGCGCCCCGGCGTTAATCATCGGATTGAGTGGTTTCGATGGCACGGTCTCTTCGAGCTTGGCGATCGAGTTGAACGCATCACCCGTAGGCTCCATCCCGACTTTCGAGAACACGAAGTCCTCGCCGAACTCCATCAACACGTAACAAAGCGCGAGTGCTTTCGAGACGCTTTGAATCGTAAACTTATGATGGACATCACCCGCATGGATGTAAGAACCGTCAGGCAGGCAAATCGCCACGCCGAGCAAGTCATCCTTGACATGTGCGAGCTCAGGGATATAATCCGCAACTTTTCCTTGAGCCGTATACGGACGACACTCGTCGACCAAATGCGCCAACTGCTGTTCTAATACGTTCATCAAAATCACCTCATATCCGATAGTTTACAACCGGCTCATCTTATCATATCTTCTCAAGCTTAGCCATCAGGCGGACCGTCATCTTTGGACGATCCTGGCTTGTACCAGTCTTCGTCGGCCCAAATGACCGGCGGACTTTCCTCATCCCCGGCAAGCTTCTCTCCATGTCGGTTCATCGCGGCGATGAATGCGACAATCCCAACGACGACAATCGAAGCTGTGATGCCGAACCAAACCATAGTCGCCCCTCCCTTTCATCCGTGACAATTTCGTCTAGAACCGTGTGATACTTATCCTATGTCTACACCCATATTCTCGGTACGGTTAGTTCGAAGACTATATAGAAATGGGTGAATCGATTGAACAACATTGCGATTATCGGGGGCGGCATCACGGGTATGGCCGCTGCCTACTATGCGAAACAGGCCGGTGCACACGTCACACTCTATGAATCGAGTGATCGGGTCGGCGGGAAAATCAAGACGGTTTATCGGGACGGATTTGTACTCGAATGCGGTCCCGACGGTTATATGGCCAGAAAGCCGACGTTGACCGAGCTCATCACCGAACTCGGTCTTGATGAACAGCTCGTTCGTTCACAGACCGGCACGTCTTACATATACGTTCGCAACAAGTTACGGCAAATGCCAAACGGTTCTGTCATGGGCATCCCCACGAAATTTTGGCCGATGGTGAAGACCGACCTGTTCACGTGGCGTGGAAAGGCTCGGGCCGGGATGGACTTGGTGCTCCCCCGCGTCTATGCGGGCGAAGACATTTCGCTCGACACGTTTTTCCGAACCCGGCTCGGCTCTGAAGTCGTCGAATCGATGATCGAACCACTCCTGTCAGGCATTTATAACGGGACGCTTCAAGATATGAGCATCGAGTCTACTTTCCCTCAGTTTATCACGATTGAACAAAAAACACGCAGCTTGATTCTCGGCATGAAAGCACTCACGCCGCCTGTACAAGCCGGAGTGAAACCGCGTGAGGCCGGGAAGTTTTTATCATTACAAAACGGGCTCGGAATCCTCATCGAGGCGCTCCGTCCGTCGATCGACCGCCTCTACACCGGCACCCGTGTCGCCTCGGTCCGCCCTCATGAGATCGAACTCGAGGACGGTACGATCGAACAGTTTGACGGCATCATCTTAGCGACTTCGCCGAATGCGCTCGGCCCGATCCTCGGAATCCCCGAGGCGGAGCGATTATCTCAATTGAAGCGCACCTCATCGATCACCGTCCTCGCGGCGTTCGACGAGAAAGATGTGGCGGCACTCGACGGGACAGGTTACGTCATCGCCAAAGCGGAAGCCAATGCGTTGACCGCCTGCAGTTGGATGCATAAGAAATGGCCCCACATGGCACCGAAAGGTAAGGCGCTCTTGCGCGTCTATATCGGTTCCGATCACGTTCCCGCCTTATTAGCTGCAACGGATCAAGCGGTCGCCGAGTTTGCGTTAAACGAGCTCCGCAAAATTCAACACGTCGGAACACCGCTTTTCACGAAAGTCGAGCGCCACGTCGATACGATGCCGCAATACGAGGTCGGTCATAAGCAACATGTGCACGCGTTCGAACATGCCTTGGCCGCTCTCGATGGCGTCGAGGCGTGCGGGGCGATCTTACACGGGGTCGGGCTTCCCGACTGTGTCGATTCCGCCAAACAGGCCGTCATGCGGGCGATGACGGCGAAGCAGGTGGTGCGCTCATGAAACGGATTGATTACAACGAGAACCCGTTCATCGTCATCTGGGAAGTGACGCGCGCCTGCGCCTTGTCTTGCGTCCATTGCCGGGCCGAGGCGCAGTACCATCGTTACCCGGATGAATTAGACACGGCGCAAGGCAAAGCGCTCATTCGTGACATTTACGCGATGGACAACCCGATTCTCGTCTTCACAGGCGGCGACCCACTCATGCGTGAAGACTTGTTCGAGTTGACTGAATACGCGGCTTCACTCGGCATGCGCGTCTCAATGACCCCATCAGCGACGCCACGGGTGACTCATGACGCGGTCAGACGGGCCAAAGCGGCCGGGTTGACACGCTGGGCGTTCTCACTCGACGGTGCCGACGCGAAAGCGCACGATTATTTCCGGGGGACACGGGGTAGCTTCGAGCGGACGATCCGCGGCATCTCCTATTTCCGGGAGGAAGGCATGTCGTTCCAAATCAATACGACCGTGACCGAGTACAACGTCGACCAACTGCCAGAGATCGCGAAACTCGTTGGTGAGCTCGGCGTCTCGGTCTGGACGCTGTTCTTCCTCGTCCCGACCGGTCGCGGCTCGCTCCTGCAACCGATCTCGCCGGAACGACATGAGGACGTGCTGCGCTGGGCGTTCGCGCTGCAAGAACATGTGCCATACATCATCTCGACGACCGAGGCCCAGTTCTATCGCCGGGTCGCCCGGCAAGAAAATCAAAAACGGAAAGACGCAGGACTCGCGCCGATCGGTCATCCGCATGACGACCTCGCCAAAGCGCCACGCGGGACGAATGACGGCAACGGCTTCGTCTTCATCTCTCACACCGGTGATGTTCAACCGTCCGGCTTCCTGCCGATCAACTGCGGCAACGTCAAAACGACACCGCTTGCCGAGATTTATCGGGAACATCCGGTGTTCAAGACGCTGCGTGACCCGGACACGCACGGCGGCAAATGCGGCTACTGCGAATACCGTTACTTATGCGGCGGATCGCGTGCCCGAGCCTACGCCGTCACCGGCGACTATAAGGCAGAGGAACCGTATTGCACGTATCAACCTGAACACGCTAAATAAGGAGCACAGGCCGAGGCCTGTGCTCCTTATTGTTTAGTACGCCACCGTCGTCGGACGGAGCGTCAATTCTCCGTTCTCGACGTCGATCATGACGGTCTGACCATCCTCGACGTCACCGGCGAGAATGCCGCGCGCGAGCTTCGTCTCGATCGTCCGTTGTACGTAACGGTTGATCGGACGGGCGCCGAACTGTGGCTCGTACGCTTCGTCGGCGATGAACGCTTTCGCCGCGTCCGAAATTTCGATCCGAATCGAGCGTGCCGTCAAGCGGCTGCCCATCCGAGCGACCGCTTTCTCGACAATCTGCCCGATTTGGGCACGCGTGAGCGGATGGAACAAGATCGTCTCATCGACCCGGTTCAAGAACTCCGGCCGGAAGTGGCGACGGAGCCGCTCGATGACTTGACGTTCTTCCTCTTCATCGATGACACCGTCTTTCGCAGCCTCGAGTAAAATATCGGCCCCGATGTTTGAAGTCATGATGACGATCGTGTTCTTAAAGTCGACGACGCGGCCGTGTGAATCGGTCAGGCGACCGTCGTCGAGCAGTTGTAGCAAGATGTTGAACACGTCAGCGTGCGCTTTCTCGACTTCGTCAAGCAAGAGCACCGAGAACGGGCTGCGGCGCACCGCTTCGGTCAATTGACCGCCCTCTTCGTAGCCGACGTATCCTGGAGGTGCCCCGACGAGTCGAGATACGGCGTGTTTCTCCATGTACTCACTCATGTCGAGACGGACGATGTGGTCTTCAGAATCAAACATCGCTTCGGCGAGCGCTTTCCCGAGCTCGGTCTTCCCGACCCCGGTCGGACCGAGAAAGAGGAACGAGCCGATCGGACGGTTCGGGTCTTTAATGCCGGCCCGGGCCCGGATGACGGCGTCGCTGACGAGTCGGATCGCCTCATCTTGTCCGAAGACACGTTGATGCAGCACCGTCTCGAGGTTGAGCAACTTGTCGCGCTCACCTTCTGTCAACTTCGTCACCGGGATGCCCGTCCATTTCGAGACGACCTCGGCGATCTCTTCTTCCGTCACTTCTTCCCGGACGAGTTCACGCGTCACCGAGCCGGCGAGACGTTCCGCTTCGGCGAGGTCACGTTCGAGCTCTGGAATCCGTCCGTACTTCAACTCGGAAGCCCGGTTCAAGTCGTAGCGGCTCTCGGCTTCTTGCAGTTCGAGCTTCACTTTCTCGAGGTCCCCGCGGATGTGTTGGACGCGGTGTGTCGACTCTTTCTCGTTCTCCCAGCGCAGGCGGAGCGCATCCGCTTGTTCACGCGTCGAGGCGAGCTCTTGCTGGAGCACGTCGAGACGTTTTTTCGAAGCCTCGTCGCTCTCTTTCTTCAAAGCGGCCTCTTCGATTTCAAGTTGCATGACGCGACGCACGAGTTCGTCGAGTTCCGCTGGCATCGATTCCATCTCGGTCCGGATCATGGCGCACGATTCGTCGACAAGGTCGATCGCCTTGTCCGGCATGAACCGGTCGGTGATGTAGCGGTTCGACAGCACAGCCGCCGCGACGAGCGCATTATCATGAATGCGGACGCCGTGATGGATCTCAAAGCGCTCTTTCAATCCGCGCAAAATCGAGACCGTGTCTTCGACGTCCGGCTCGGCGACGAGCACTTGCTGGAAGCGACGTTCGAGCGCCGGGTCTTTTTCGATATATTGGCGGTACTCATCGAGTGTCGTCGCGCCGATACAGTGAAGTTCACCGCGGGCGAGCATCGGTTTGAGCATGTTCCCCGCGTCCATCGCGCCTTCCGCTTTGCCGGCCCCGACGATCGTGTGCAACTCGTCGATGAAGAGGAGGATCTTCCCTTCCGCCTCTTTCACTTCGTTCAAGACCGCTTGTAACCGTTCCTCGAACTCACCGCGATATTTGGCACCGGCGACGAGCGAGCTCATGTCGAGGCTGAAGATCGTCTTGTCTTTTAAGCTTTCCGGGACGTCACCGCGGACGATCCGTTGGGCAAGCCCTTCGACGATCGCCGTCTTCCCGACCCCTGGCTCCCCAATGAGCACCGGGTTGTTTTTCGTCTTCCGGCTCAAGATGCGGATGACGCGGCGAATCTCACTGTCGCGCCCGATGACGGGGTCGATCTTTCCGGTCTTCACTTCTTGAATCAAATCACGGCCGTACTTCGTCAAGACGTCGTACGTCGCTTCCGGTGACTTCGACGTGATGCGTCGGTTGCCGCGCACGGCGACGAGCGCCTCGCGCAACTTGTCCTCGGTCACGCCTTTACGCTCGAGCATCGCTTGCGTCTGACTCTTGTTGAGAAGGATGCCGAGCAAGATGTGTTCGACCGAGACGTACTCGTCACTCATACCGGTCGCTTCACGCTCAGCTGTCGTCAACACGTTAAGCAGCGAGGCCGAGATCATCGGTGTCGTCGGGTTTTGAAGTTTCGGTGCGTTCTTGAGCGCCATCGCGACCTCTGCCTCGATCTCCGCGACGTTCAACTCCATCTTTTGCAACAACAGTGGAATGATGCCATCAGCTTGCGAAATCATCGAGGCGAGGACGTGCCATTCATTCATCTCGCTATGATGATACTGTTTAGCAAGTGCTTGCGAACTGACAATCCCTTCATGCGCTTTATCTGTAAATCGATTGAAATCCATGTTGTTTCCTCCTTATGCTCAGCGTTCTAGTTGTTCATAAACAGACCGGTGGGCGGCGTCGAGCGGCAAGTCGACCTCGAGTTGGATGAACAAATCGGACCGGACTTTTGAAGCGGTCATGAAACCACGACCCGGAATCCGCATCCGTTGGCCCGGACGTGAGCCCGGTTTGACTTTAAGCTTGACGCGGCCGCCGTCGAGCGTCGCCACGACGACTTCGGTACCGTCTAGGAAAGCGAGTGGCCGCAACCGTTTGACGGTGATGACGTTCGCTCCTTCTCGTCGATACGTCTCGTCATCGGTGAAATGGAGTTCGACGTACACATCGCCCCGGTCGCCTGATTGACCGACTTTGCTGCTCTTGCCTTTCAGTCGAAGTTTTTGGCCCTCATGGGCGCCTTGCGGAATCTTCACGTTGACCGTACCCGTTTGCAGGCGCAAACTCACTTTCGAATCACTCGTCAACTGACTGAGCGGCACGTTGACCCGGACCGTCTCATCTAAATCTTCTTCTACCGCTTGGTTGAAGAAACTTCCGAACATGTCGTCGAATCCGAACGTCCGCGACGTCGTGCGTGATCCGCCACCGAACTGACGGAACAAGTCTTCAAATTGCGCCGAACCTTCCCCGTATCCGTCACCGTCATACGTCCCTTGACCGAACGTCGGGCCTTCCGGACTGCCGTAACGGTCATAATTCGCTTTCTTGTCAGGGTCGCTCAACACATCGAACGCTTCTTGGATTGCTTTGAACTGATCTTGTGCCCCCGGCTCTTTATTCACATCCGGATGATATTGTTTCGCTAGTTTTCGATAAGCTCGCTTAATGTCTTGGTCGGATGCCTGTTTCGACACGCCAAGTACGTCATAGTAGTTTTTCGTCATCTCGATTCACCTCACCTTATTCTTTCCCGTTTCTGTTAAGTCTATTCTACCGATTTGGTCAAAGAAGGTCAAAGATTTTCCTCGTTACAATACATACGAAAAAAAGAGGCGCTTCGTTTCATTACGAAGCACCTCATCTGTTAAAAGTAAACTTTCGGTGTATCCATACCTTCTTCGAACACGATCGTCACTTCTTGTGTGCCACCGAGTGAGGTGACATTGATACGCACCGGGACGTTCCGATTGTATTCCCAACGGTTCTCAAGCAAACCGACGACGTGTTGCGTGAAACCGACGAGTTCGGCCCGGCTGTAGAATTGAATCGGGATGTCGATCTCGATGCGTGACAAGTCACCGTTCTGATAGAATCCTTTACCGATCATGCCGCTGAAGTCAGGGAAGACATCAGCGATTCGGTCGCTAAACAACGTGAACTTCTGTGCGTCATCACGCACTTCGGTCGTCGCCGTATTCGATGGGAAGTAGTAGTACTTCTCGTCGATTGCTTTCCAATCAGACGCGGCTACTTCCGCACCTTCCCCGACGAACGCTGACTTGACATAATTGCCAGGTGTCGGTGACCCTTGCGCCGACTTCATGTATAGGGCAACGTTAATGTCAAGACCCTTAAAGTCTTCACGCTTCCGCAGTTGTGCGACGAGTTCATTTGCCATCCGTTCCCCTTCTGCGATGACTTTTTTCGCATCTAACTTTTCCGTATAGGTCGGACCGAAGTTCGGGGCCTGGAAGACGTACTCACGGTTCAAAATGAGGGCGAATGAGACGCCATCGAGTTGATATCCGCTATCCGTCTTTGTCATATAGTTTTGTTCGATGAGCGACGCCAAATAGAGCGGCGACTTCTTGTTTTCTTCAACGAACTTGTCCTCTGCCACTTCTGCCGTCCCGTTCGCATAGGCCGGGTTGAGCGGTGTCAGGCCTTCAGACGTTTTATCTTTTCGTCCGAGCAGACGAGAGACGTCTTCAGCCTTCAATAATTGCCCTTCTTGATAAACGTATTGTTCAGGGGCGAACGCGCCGGTCGAATGGCGCATGAGACCAAGCTCGACTTCTTCTAGTTCGAGCGATGAACTGACTTGGCGTTGGGCGAGCCCGCGCGCTGCGGCCGGCTTGAACGGAATCACCATCTGGTAATACGAGTCACGCGCTTCAATCGCTTGTGTGACACCTTCTGACGTCGTCTCGTTCCCGGTCGGCGTCACTTCTTCTTCCCCCATCGGAATTTTCATTGAACACCCACCGAGAAATACCGTCGCGGCGAGGGCGGGGATTATTATTTGTTTCCATTTCATCTATGTCCAAACTCCTTTGACGAATCAATTCGTTATACACTTCGTCCATTATAACAAAATCGTCTGTTGAAAAAAGTGTCGAAGCGGAATCAGTCGAGAATCACAAAAATACGTCCCTCGACTTTCATCGAAGGACGTATGATCAAGTTTTTGAAGACGGCCGGCGCCGGTGTGTGAAGAACAATAGGCCGAGTACGATCAAGACGAGGCCAATCACAGTAGCCCACGTCTCGGTCGTGCCGGTCATTGGCAATGTGCCTTGCTCAGGTGACACGGGAGTGGTCGGTTCTGGTACGTATGCTTCCTCGTCTTCCCGTTCCGGGATCGCTTGTTTGACGTGGACTGTCGTTTCCGCCGACCGAGAGACGCGAGCTGCCTCGTTGACTTCAAACGTGAACGTGACCCGGTTCGTCAAAATCCCCCCGGCTCGAACATCGTATGACGGCAGCAACACTTTTTCTAGTTCGAGCACGACTTCCTCGCCCGGAATCAATCCGTTCTCGACTTCAGCGAGCGCTCGCATCCCGTCGCGGAGCACCTCTGTCGTCTCGCGTTGTTCTTTCGCCGTCAAAGCGCCGCTCGTCCACTCTTCCACCACGTCGACGAAGTAAAGGGTGACGTTCGACGTATTCGTGAGCGTGTACGTATAGAGGATCGTCTCGCCCGGATGAACCGTTTGCGGGTTCGCGACTTTCGTGACCGTGAAATCGAGCCGGTTGAGCAAAACGATTTGCTGACTTTCGGCGTTAACGACACGACCCGATTCATCAGTCGCAGCGACACGGAAGATGTTCCCAACTTCAGGATGCATCACTTGGTCGTAGTCGCTCGGCACATCGAGAATTACAGTCGTTTCGACGCGTTCGCCGGAAGCGAGACCATCGTCACCGATGAGCGCCGTCAACTTGCTGCGTACTTCCTCGTTGAAAGCAGTGACGGCATCGTCTTGAATCCCACCGCTGAAAAACTCGTCTTCAATCGACGTGATCATCAACGTCGCATCGCCCGTGTTCTCGATGACGAACGTATAAGGGATGCTCCCTCCGACGACGGCTTGGTCGATGTTCGCCTCTTTGCCGACTTCAAGTCCGATTGCGACCGCTGGTTCGACCGTCGTCGCCGCGACTTCTTCGATCATCGGCGCTTCGGTTGCCGGTTCTGCCACTTCGCTCACTGGTTCACTGCTCTCGTCGGTGACACCAGATTCTGTCACCTCGAGCGCTGGCTCTTCAATCGGTAGCTCAGCTGTAATCGATGCTGGCGTAAACGAGTACGGCACGCCTTCCTCGTTATATAACGTGACTTGATCAATCAAGGACGTCTCGACTGCTTGAACGTCCACGATAAAACGCCAGACGTCCGCGGTCTCGCGAACCCCATAATACGTAATATCGGCATAGACAAGACTAGCTTCGTCTAGTGTCGCTTGCTCTTCAGCGGTGAGATCGACTTGGACGTACAGCGTGCTCGTTTCCGTCGTGTCGCTTGCATAAAGAACGTTTGGTGCCCACATGCCGATGAGTAAAACGAATAACGTGATGAATGCCGTGAACCGTTTGGTGGCGCTACGCATGGTGGTCCCCTCCTCTAAGATGTATGTCCATCAGTGACAAAATGTCCCGACGACAGCGCTCTGGCACGGAGGGGAGATAGAGGGTGAGTGTGCACGAGTCGTGGTGTCAAGAGTACCTCGGTTGCAGAAAAATTTTACAATTTTGTTGTTACTATTCATTACCCGTCCACCACTTTAGTGAATCCGTCCATATACTGAGATTTTTATAAATCAAGTCAATGAAAAAAGACCCTCGCTTCTTTGAGGGTCTTCCGTTCAGACGTGTTCCGCTAAAAAGGCGAGCAGTTTCGATTCATCCCATACTTCGACACCGAGCGCTTCGGCTTTCGACAGTTTTGAACCTGCCTTCTCGCCAGCGACGAGGAGATCGGTGTTCTTACTGACACTTCCGGTCACGCTCGCGCCGAGGAGTTCTAATCGTTTTCCCGCCTCACCGCGTGTCATCTCATACAACTTCCCGGTCAAGACGACCGTCTTACCAGCGAGCGGGGCGTCGGCGGCGACGGACCGCTTCACTCCTTTGAATGTCAAGTTGACACCGGCCGTATCGAGTTCACGGACGAGTTCACGCGCCTCAGGCTTCTCGAAGTAAAGAACGATCGATTCCGCCATCTTCGTCCCGATCCCGTCAATCTCGATCAACGCTTCAACCGAGGCGTCCATAATCGCGTCCATCGTCTCGAACCGCTCTGCGATGAGTGAGGCCGCTTTCTGACCGACGAGACGAATCCCGAGGGCGAACAACACCCGTTCAAGCGAATTCTGTTTCGATTGTTCGATTGCGGCAAGCAAGTTCGTCACTGACGTCTCACCCATCCGTTCTAAATCAAGGAGTGCTTCTCGCTCGAGGACGTACAAGTCGGCGACGTTATGGACGAGGCCGGCCTCATGAAGCTGGGTGATGACTTTTTCACCGAGACCGTCGATATTCATCGCTGGTCGTGACACGAAATGAATCAGCCCTTCGAGCAGTTGGGCCGGACATTCCGGGTTGACGCAGCGATGATCCGCCTCACCGTCTAAGCGGACGAGTTCGGACTCACAAGCCGGGCACCGGGTCGGGAAAACGATTTCTGCCTCGTTCCCGGTCCGTTCGCTGACGAGTGCGGACACGACGGCCGGAATGACGTCCCCGGCCTTTTTAATGACGACCCGGTCGTTGATCCGAAGGTCTTTCTCTTTGATGAAGTCTTCGTTATGGAGTGTCGCGTACGTCACGGTCGATCCCGCGACCGCGACCGGCGCGAACCGGGCCCGCGGCGTCACTTTCCCCGTCCGTCCGACACTGAAATCGACGTCTTCGATCGTCGTGACGACTTCTTCGGCCGGGAATTTATAGGCGACGGCCCAGCGCGGACTCTTGGCCGTAAAACCGAGCTGTTCTTGTTCTTCGTAAGCCGCGACTTTGATGACGATCCCGTCAATCTCATACGGAAGTTCTGAACGTTTCGTCACGTACATCTCGATATAGTCCCACAGCTCGTCCGCTGTCCGACATGTCGTATATTCCCCGCTCACGGCGATCCCGAGACGCTTCAAGTATTCGAGCGACTCATCATGTGACGCGACGAGCTCATCGTTTGAGACGAGCCCATACGCGAAGAAGGCGAGATTTCGTGACGACGCGATCTTCGAATCGAGCTGACGCAGCGACCCCGCGGCCGCATTACGCGGATTGGCGAACAACGGCTCCCCAAGGCGTTCCCGCTCGTCGTTCAAATGTTCGAACGAACGTTTCGGCATATACGCCTCGCCGCGCACTTCGAACGTCACATCCTCATTCAGACGGAGCGGGATCGTGCGAATCGTCTTCAAGTTTTGCGTGATGTCTTCACCAGTCGTCCCGTCTCCACGCGTCGCCCCGCGCTTGAGGCGACCGTCTTCGTATTTGAGCGAGACGGCAAGACCGTCGAACTTCAGCTCGGCGACGAACAACGGGGCATAGCCAAGATCTTTTTCAATCCGCTCGACCCACTCGATCAAATCGTCTTTCGAGAACACGTTGCCGAGCGAGAGCATCGGGGTATCGTGCGTCACTTTCACGAACGCATCGAGCGGGGCGCCGCCGACGCGTTGCGTCGGCGAATCCGGGCTCCTAAGCTCCGGATAGTCCGTCTCGATTTGAATCAACTCGTTCATGAGCCGGTCGTACTCGGCGTCCGGGACGCTCGGCCGGTCAAGCACATAATATTCATAGCCGTATTGGTTCAACTTTTGTCGTAACGTTTCGACGTGTTCTGTCATCTCCATACGATCACCTCACGCTTTTTCGATCGGGGCAAATTTGGCAAGCAGGCGCTTAATGCCGACTTGCGGGAAGGCGATATCAAGTTCGAGCTGATCGCCCTCGCCGCGTGTCTGAACGACCGTCCCTTGTCCCCATTTTTTATGATTCGCTTTATCCCCGACTTGCCAGCTCATCGACTCGGCACCGGACGATTGGGCGACTTTTGGTTTCGGTTTCGAGCTGAACCCGTTGACTGGCAACTTCCCAGGTGATTCGACCGGATTCCACGGCATCGCTTTCTTCGCTTTGCCGGAACGTTCGAGCAGCGTTTCCGGCAACTCGTGCAAGAAACGGGATTCCGGATTGTTTTGGAAGCGTCCGTACAACATGCGCGACTGGGCCCGTGTCAAATACAGGCGCTTCTCGGCACGGGTGATGCCGACGTAGGCGAGACGGCGTTCTTCTTCCATCTCTTCCGGGTCATTCAACGAACGGCTGTGCGGGAACAACCCTTCTTCCATCCCGATCAAGAAGACGACCGGGAACTCGAGCCCTTTCGCCGAGTGAAGTGTCATGAGCGTCACTTGATGCAACTCATCGACCTCTTCAAGCGAGTCAAGGTCTGAGACGAGCGTCAAATCGGTCAAGAAGGCGACGAGCGTCTGCTCTTCGCTCTCCTTCTCAAAGTTTTGAGCGACCGAGAGAAATTCTTGTAAGTTCTCGAGGCGGCTCTCGGCTTCGAGCGTCTTCTCGATTTTAAGCATCTCTTCATAGCCTGACTTCTTCAGCACTTCTTCAATCAGTTCAGAGATCGACAAATAGTCTGCCATTTGCCGAAGGTCGATCATGAGCTGGCGGAACTCGGTCAGCTTCGTCGCCGCTCGCGGCGCGATGCCCGACAGTTCGATGTCGCGAATCGCTTCCATGAGCGAGACGCCTTGCATACCGGCGAAGTCGCCGAGCTTATCGACCGTCGCCGCGCCGATGCCGCGTTTCGGTTCGTTGACGACGCGGACGAACGAGAGGTCCTCGTCCGGATTGGCGATCAAGCGCAAGTACGACAGAATGTCTTTAATTTCTTTACGCTCATAGAACTTCGTGCCGCCGACCATCTTGTATGGGATGTTCGACTTGAGCAACGTTTCCTCGAGACCACGCGACTGAGCGTTCGTCCGATATAAGACGGCCATCTGGCCGTATTCGATGCCTTCTTGACGCAGTTCTTTCATCTCGTTGATGATGAAGAACGCTTCGTCCCGGTCGTCCGAGGCGACGTGGATGAGCAGTTTCTCTCCCTCGTCGTTATCGGTCCATAAGTTTTTGTCTTTACGGCTCGAGTTGTTTTTAATGACCCCGTTCGCCGCTTCTAGAATCCGTTTCGTCGACCGATAGTTCTGTTCGAGCAAGATGACGTGCGCGCTCGGATAGTCTTTCTCGAACGTCAAAATGTTGGCGATGTCGGCCCCGCGCCAGCGATAGATCGACTGGTCCGAGTCACCGACGACACATAGGTTCTCGTGAGCGGCCGCGAGCATCTTGACGAGCGTATACTGGGCCCGGTTCGTATCTTGATACTCATCGACGTGGATGTATTGGAACTTCTTCTGATAGAACGCGAGCACGTCCGGGGCTTCTTCGAATAACTGGATCGCTTTCATGATGAGGTCATCGAAGTCGAGGACGTTGTTGTGTTTCAGCTTCTTCTCATACGCCGTGTAGACGTCCGAGATGACTTTTTCGTACGGATTGTTGCCGACGAGTCCGGCCGCGTCTTTCGCTGTGCGCAGTTCATTTTTATGGTTCGAGATCATGCCGAGTAACGTCCGGGGCTCGTACTTCTTCGGATCGAGGTTCAACTCTTTGAGCACTTGCTTGATCGCCGTGAGCTGATCGGACGAATCCAAAATCGAGAAGTTACGGTCGTAACGGATCCGGTCGATGTCGCGGCGCAAGATGCGCACACACATCGAGTGGAACGTCGAAATCCAAATGTCGTCTGCCACGCCGCCGACGAGACGGGCAATCCGGTCTTTCATCTCACGGGCTGCTTTGTTCGTGAACGTGATCGCGAGAATATTCCATGGCGCGATCTGTTTCGACGCCATCAAATAGGCGACGCGATGCGTCAACACACGTGTCTTACCTGATCCGGCACCAGCCATGATCAAGAGCGGACCGTCTGTATATTTGACCGCTTCTGCTTGTGGCGGGTTCATGCCTTTGACTAATTCTTCGCTTAAGTTATACATAGGGGGTATCCTTCCTTATTTCCAAACATTTGTTCTTATTTTAACGGACTACTTGCACAGTCGCAAGCGCCCCTTCGAGATTGTCGTAAATGATATTGCCGACGACGATCGTGTCGGCGTATTCGGCCATCATCCGGGCCGTGTCGCTCCCGTCGATGCCGCCCCCATAAAACACGTGGGCATCGGGTAAAGCCAGCTTCACTTCTTTGACGACGTCAGGTGAACCGAGCGTGCCGCTATATTCGAGATAAAGCGACGGGAGACGGAACAGGTGATGACCTGTTTCCGCGTAGGCGACGACTTCTTCAAGCGTCAACGTTGCTCTCGCCCCGGTCACAGCGGCCACTTTCGCCTCCGGATTCAAGACGATATACCCTTGCCCGGTTACGTTGTTTGAGTCAAACAGATGGCCGTACCGTTCGAAAGCCCGCATTTGATGACCGACGACCCAATCGACGGTGCCGGCGTTCAACACCGTCGGGATAAAGTAATGATCGAATCCACGGATGGCGTGTTCAGGATGACTCATCTCGAGCGCGACCGGAATCCCGTAACCTTGCAGCCGTGCGTAAAGGGCGAACGTGTTCTCCGCATCGACCCCGTCCGTACCACCGATGAGAAACGCGTCCGTACCTGAACGGACGAGCGCGGCAAGTGCCGATTCATCGAGCTGTTTGTTCGGGTCCAGTTTAAACACATGGCGCCACGTCTGAAAATCCATCCATCTTCCCTCCATTCGATACCTTCTCTAGTGTAGCGATTTTTAGGACATGTTGCATCTGTTGGACAAAAAAAAGACTTGCCGAAGCAAGTCATGTACGTGCGGTCCGGCTACGCTCGCGCTCCGTCAACCATTTGGCGACGAGGAGCGCGAACAAACCATAGACCGGGACGAACCAGAGCGGGTTGGCCAAGAAAAAGCCAAGCACAGGGATATCGAGTAGCGGTGAATCCGGCGAACAAAGCGCCGTCCCGTTCACAACAGCGATAAACGGCAACACCGGAACAGCGAACACGTAACCGAAATTGATCCAAAATGCCTTCATGTCACAATCTCCTTAACCTAAAATAATCGATTCTTTCGGATAGTTGTACATTCGCTTCGGCTGTCTCCGTTGCAAGAGCAAGATGAAGGCGATGACACCGATCCGACCGATGAACATGAGAATGGTAAGCACCCATTTGCCGACATTGCTAAACTCCGACGAGAGCCCGACCGAGAGCCCGGTCGTCCCGAACGCCGAACACGCCTCAAACAAAATGCGCGTGAGCGATGCGTCCTCAAAGAATGTGAGAATCAACACTCCGGTCAGTAATACAGCAAGCGATACCGTGATGATCACGAACGCTTTCCATATATCTTCGAGCACGATCTCACGTCCGAACACCTTGATCGATGAGTCCCCGCGAATGAACGCGATGACCCCGAGCACGGCGACGGCGAACGTCGTCGTCCGAATCCCCCCGCCGACAGAAGACGGCGAGGCCCCGATGAACATCAAGATGGATAAGAGCAGCATACTGCCTTCGGAGAACAAGTTGACGTCAACCGTCGACAGCCCTCCGTTTCGCGTCGTCACGGACTGGAACAACGAATCGGAAAGCGCGAGCCAAAGCGGTAAATCTTTGAACGCGTTATTGTATTCGAACAAGAACAGACCGACCGTACCTACGGCGATCAAACTGAAGAACGTTGATACCGTCAACTTTGTGAACAAAGAAAAACGACGCGGGAAGTTCTCACTCTTGCGACTGATCCGGTTCGTCAAGTACGTCCGGATCTCGACGAGCACTGGGAAGCCGATCGCGCCGCCGGTCATGAGCACGATTTGCGTGAAGATGACGAACGGGTCTTCACGGAACGGTGCGAGCGAGCTGCCGGTAATATCGAACCCGGCGTTCGTCGTCGCACTGATCGAACCGAATAAGCCTTGCAGGAACGCCTCTCCGGCCGTGTCAAAGTAGTTTAAGTAATGGACCCCGAGCAGGATCGCCCCTACCGCTTCGATCGCGATAACGGTAATGACGATTTCCGCGATGTATTTGACGATGCCAGACATCGACGTCTGGTTCTGGTCGCGCAAAATCAACTGGCGCTCGCGGAATCCGATCCGTTTCCCGAGCAAGATCCACATGATGACGTGGAGACTGATCAAACCGACCCCACTCACTTGAACGATGAATAAAATGATGAACAGTCCAAACGTCGAGAACGTATCGGTCACGACGATCGGGGTGAGTCCGGTGACACTGACGCAACTGACCGCGAAGAAGACGAGATCGGTGAACGTGATGGTGACACCAGGTTGTCTTGCGATCGGCAGAGCCAATAAAACCACGGAAAGGACGACCGCCGCGCTATAAATTAAAACGAGCGTCTGGACTGGCGTCAATTTCCGGAAAAATAGCTGTAAATTTCGCTTCATGAACTTATCTTGCATCTCGCCCCTCCTCTCCATCAAAAACAAGATGACTCTTACGAGTCACCTTCTGATTGTTGTAGACGTTCAAGGGCAAGATCATAGCCGCCTGACCCGTAATTCAAGCAACGCTTGACGCGGGAAATCGTGGCCGTCGAAGCACCTGTCGCTTCTTCAATTTTATGATACGTGCTGCCTTCACGAATTTGGCGTGCCACTTCTAACCGTTGGGACAACGCCTGCACTTCGTTGACGGTCGCTAAATCTTCGAATAGTTGATAACAGTCTTCGAGTGTGTCGAGCTTCAAAATCGCTTCAAAAAGCTGATCGAGCTCTCGTCCTCGTAATTTATCGAGTTGCATCCGCAAGCATCCTCTCTCATCGTACTTCTTTATCATTCTAAAGCACGACCGGCTCGGACTCAACTGTTCATCGTAAAATCGCCGGAAATAGTATTTGTTTTTTCATAACTTCGTATATACCGAGCGGTGTCGCCCGGACGTAAGGCAAGTGGGTCGACGCCAGGAACAGCAACGTATAGACCGGGTCCTCGAAGTGATAGCCGCGGGCAATCAGCTCGGCACGCAACCGTTGTTCTTGGACAATCAATTGTTCGAGCGGCTCTGTCGAAGTCATCCCGCAAAGCGGTAACGGGATTTCCGCGATGATTTCCCCTCTGTCGACGAGGACGATCCCGCCGCCGAGCTCTTTCATCCGTTCGAACGCCATCAACATGTCTTGTTTACACTTCCCGAGGATCAAGTAGTCGCCGCTGATCGAATACGAGCTGACAAGACCGCCGAAATCGTTGGCGAACCCTTTCAGCACCGTATTGAGCCGCCATTTTCCTTCTTTATCTAACAGCATCAAGAACGATTCGTCGCAGTCGCGCGGCAGTTCGTCTTGACCGGTGTCGTGTGTGATTTTAAACAGCTTCATGATGACCGAATTGACCATATCGAGACCGACCGGCATGCTGAACGATAAATCGTTTGGCGTCAAGTCGATCGTGACGTCGGTCGCCGGCATGAGCGCGAGCGCCGCCTCGATGAGTTCGTTCGGGAAGAGCGAAGCCCCGTCCCGGTAGATCCATTGGCCTTTAGCGATGACGGCCGACGGACGCGGCTCATCGATCGCATCGAGGATGTTCAGGTGGGCGATCCGTCCCGGCGCAATCGAGCCGAGGACGTGATCGAGTCCGAAATGCCGCGCCACGTTGAGCGACACGATCCGATACGCCTCGATGGCAGGCAGACCCGCCTCGATCATAATCTTCACGAGCGCGTCCTGAAGGCCGTCTTGATAAAACCCAGGGGTCGAACCGTCCGTCGTCACCATCAAGTGGTCGTACGCTTCGAGACCTGCGTCCAATAACCCGCGGATCATGCCCGGCAAATCGGGACGGATCGACGAATGGCGGAGCGTCGTCGTATAACCATGTTCGAGTCGGCATAACGCCTCGTTCGCCGTCATCGCCTCATGGTCGCTGTGAACACCCATCAACGCCATCTTCGTCAACGTCTTCGCGGACGCGCCTGGGAAATGTCCTTCGACCGGGAGACCGCACGTCTCCGCGTCGAGCATCCATTGGAGCATCTCATCGTCACCTTTTAACGTACGCGGCCAAGCCGTCAATTCTCCGGCCATGACGACATCAGGATGATTGAACCAAGCGTGGACGCGCTCCGAGTCGACGAGGACGCTGTCGCGGTCGAGCTCGGTTTGCGTGTCGAGCCGAGCCCACCAATACGTGCTCGTCGGGAGCTGTTGAATCGCCTCGAGTTGCGCAAACGCTTGCTCCTTGTCTTGTAAAAAAAGAAGCATGTTATCGTTCACGAGCGTCGTCGTACCCCGCTCGCCTGCATACTTCGACAGCGTCGCCGGATTATAAAGTTGGAACGGATGCGCGTGCGGCTCGATGTAACCTGGTACGATATATTTCCCGGTCATGTCGACCGTCTCGACGGCCGAATCCGGCACGTCTGGTCCGACGTAAACGATGCGGTCGTTTTCAATCCATATGTTAGCCTGTTTCCACTGTTTCACGTACACGTTTAAGTATGTGGCATTTGTCAATACGAGCGAAGGTGGTCGCAATTGATCCACGACTTCAAGTTGTGAGCGAATCATCGCTTTTGACCACGGTGCCCGCGCCGATCGTTTTAAAGGCATCGAACCCAGTCCTCCCTTAATCGCTTCAATAGTATCAAAAAATAATATTGTAAGCGTTTTCTTTCATTTGTTTCAAGTTTACCTTTTCTATGAAACACCTGCAAGCTATGTTGCCAATTGTAACGGAATTCACACGAAATTCACATAATAAAGACGCCTCTTCACAGAGGCGCCTTCACCAATCGTACATCGTTGCCGTTTTCTTCAAATAATGCTCCAGTTGCGCGAGCGGAACCGGCTTACTGTAATGGTAGCCTTGAATCAATGAACCGCTATGCTCGAGCACGAACGCGAGCTGTTCCGGACGTTCGACCCCTTCGGTGACGATGTCGAGCCCGAGCGTATGGAACGTCTGGTAAAGTCCTTCGAGGAGGGCCCGGTCGAACGTGTTCTCGGGAATCCCTTTGACGAAGTTTTGATCGATTTTGATGATGTCGAGTTGCAGCGATTGCAAGAACGACAGCGACGATGTGCCGACACCGAAGTCGTCGAGTGAGATCTTGACGCCGATCGCTTTGAGCGAACGGATGAACTGTTGCAGCTCATACAAGTTACCCCCGACCTCGCTCTCCGTAATCTCGACATGGAGCAGGAGCGGGTCAAACCCTGTTTCATGCAACACATCCTCTAACTCCTGAAGGAACGAACCGTCCGCGATTTGACGCTTTGAGACGTTGATCGACAAGAACAAGTGATGGCGGGCTGCGTGCTCTTTCATCTCCAATATGGACTGCCTGAGTACCCAGCGCCCGATGTCCGAGATGAGTCCCAGCTGCTCCGCAATCGGGATAAACAGCCCCGGCGAAATTTGTCCTTTCCCCGGATGGTTCCAGCGAATGAGTGCCTCGACCCCGCGGACAGCGAACGGGCGCGGGGACACGATCGGTTGGTAGTACAGTTCAAACTCATCATGTTCAAGCGCGTAGCGTAAGTCACGCTCCATCTCGAGCGTCTGGAGATAGTGGCTTCCATCCTCGATGTCTTGGAACGACAAGGTCCGATTTTTACCGGACAGCTTGGCCTCATGGATGACGACGTCGAGCCGTCCCATCATGACTTCGTACGTATGATGCGACTCGCGACAGGCAAACACATCAAGACCGATCGTCGCAGCCATCCCTTTGACACCGTTCATGTCGGACCAGTCTTTCAAGTCTTTCGTCAGCCGTCGCGCGATCGGCTTCAATTCTTCGAGTGTCCAATCCGGATGCAAGAAAATGAACTCATCCGCACCGAGCCGGGCCGCAAATCCGGCTTCTTTATAGAAATTCAAACGCGACGCGATATAAATCAAGACGGCATCACCGGTACGGTGACCGAACTGGTCGTTGATACGTCGGAAGTCGTCTAAGTCTAAACCGATCACACCGATCCGTTCATGGCTCCCCCTCACGGTCGAAAAATAGTCTTCGAGGGCGAGCCGGTTCGGCAGTAACGTCAACGCATCGCGAAACGCGCGATCGAGCACTTCTGCCCGCGTATCTTCGAGTGCCGAGAGCACTTCGTTCATGCTCGTCGCCATCTGTTCGATCTCGTCTCGGCTATGTTGATCTCGACGCAGACGGAGCCGGCTATCGCGCTCGACCGTGATGTGTTTCAACTCATCGACGATTTCCATCACCCGCCGAATCACAACATGATGAATCGTCCATAGAAGTGACAAGAACAGACCTAACGCTAAAGCAAGCAACGACAACATCCCGAGCCTCAGCATCGAGATCGTGTTCTGGTAATGGGTCGGTTCGACGATAAAGCCGACTTCAAAGTCTGCCGTTTGAAAGACGGTATCGAGTGGCACGACGACCTCGGTCCCCTCGTTTTTGAGCGTCATCTTCGTCTCACTATGTTGGACAGGCTGCATCGTCAGCTGAATTTTCGTTTGGGCGCTTAAGTCTGCCAAAAAATCCGCGTCAACAAATTCAAGCATGACGAGCGTTCCTTGAACAGGTCCGCTCGTGTCACTCCGTAAGATCGGGTGACTGGCGTATAGGATCGGTCCATAGTCGCTGTCATATACACCGTCTTGTTTTTCTAGGCCCGGGCTCAACCGATTCGTAATATCTGAGATGATCGTTTGCCGATCCGCTTTAGACAACGGGGCGTCTTCTTGACGGAATGTCGAATAGTGGACCTCACCTTCACGGTTCAAGTACACAATCGCTTGCACACTCAAGTTTTCGAGCGACTCCTCACTTATATTGCTCGCTATGTAAGAATCGTTCTGATTTTGAATGAACGCATACGTGTCGTTCCAAACCGCCCAGTCGACGAGCGTCCGTTCAAGCGTACTTTTTCGATTCGCGAGCGTCTCGGTCACACTCGCAATTTGACTCTCGACCGTTTGACGGTCTTGCTCCATGCTTTTCTCGATAAAGTAGGGACGAATCACAAAAAAGATGACACTGACAAACACAAGTATATTCACGGCAATCGCAATCATCAGCTTCGTCCGAATGCGCACGTCGACCACCTTCTTCCTTCAATCTACTTCACCATTGTAGAGCAGGAAGCCGGTATTCCCTTTTTTTCGCATGAAAAAAAGGATGGGTTGACCCATCCTTTAAAAAATCCGCGCAAGCGCCCGTCCGCCGATGTCTCGACGATAGAACGTGTGCGGTAATGTTAACTGTTCGAGCGCGGCGTAAACGGCCGTCTTCGCTTCAAGCAAGGTCGGTTTCGTCGACGTGATGACGAACAGTCGCCCACCGTTCCCGATGATGTGACTTCCGTCGCGCGTCGTCCCCGCATGAAACACGAGCACGTCTTTCGGTAAGCGCTCAAAATCCGAGAGCACTTGCCCCGTCGTCGCTCGCTCCGGATAACCGGCGGCCGCGACGACGACACCGATTGTATACCCGTCAAGCCATTCAATCGCATACGGTCGTTTAGCGACGGCCGCCTCGATGACGTCAAGGAGCGGCGACACCAAATTCGGGAGGATGACTTCCGTTTCCGGGTCACCGAACCGGGCGTTGAACTCGATTACTTTCGGTCCGTCTTCCGTCAGAATCAGACCCGCATATAAGAATCCTTCGAACGGCGTCCCCCGCTCCACCATCTCCCGCGCGAGCGGGACGAGCACACGTTCCACCGACTCAACGTAAACGGCTTCCTCTAAATGAGGCATCGGGCTATACGCCCCCATCCCGCCCGTGTTCGGTCCTTTGTCCCCGTCGAACGCGCGCTTATGGTCTTGCGACGTGATCATCGGGATGACGTGTTCACCGGAGACGAACGCCATGAGTGAAAACTCTTCCCCGTCCAAAAATTCTTCGATGACGACGCGTGATTGGTCACCGAACTTGTCGGTCGCGAAGATGTCATGAATCGCCGCACGTGCCTCATCGAGCGAGAAGGCGACCGTGACCCCTTTACCGGCAGCGAGACCGTCCGCTTTGACGACGAGCGGTGCCCCGATTGACTCAATATAAGCGAGCGCCGCTTCCGCTTCCGTGAACGTCTCATAAGCTGCTGTCGGGATGTTCGCTTCACGCATGATTTCTTTGGCGAACGCTTTGCTGCCTTCTAGCAACGCCGCTGCTTTCGTCGGTCCAAAGATGCGTCGTCCGCTCGCGTTGAACGCATCGACGACACCCGCCATGAGCGCTGACTCAGGCCCGACGATCGTCCAATCGATGTCTTCGGTCTCTGCGAAGCGGACGAGTGCGGTGACGTCCGTCTCTTCAATCGGCACACACGTCACACCGTCCATGTTCAAGTTACCCGGGGCGACGAATACGTCATGCCCGTCTTGTCTCAACTTCCACGCGAGCGCGTGTTCACGGCCGCCGCGGCCAATGACGAGTACGTTCATCCTCTTGCTCCTCTCAATGTTTGAAATGTCGGACTGAAGTGAACACCATCGTGATGCCGTGACGGTTCGCCGCTTCAATCGACTCGTCGTCCCGAATCGAACCACCTGGCTGGATGATGGCCGTAATGCCGGCTGCAGCTGCAGCTTCGACCGTATCGCCCATCGGGAAGAACGCGTCGCTGCCAAGCGCGGCACCGACTGCACGGTCCCCTGCCTGTTCGAAAGCGATTTTCGCCGCACCGACCCGGTTCATCTGTCCGGCACCGATGCCGATCGTCGTCTCGTCTTTCGCCACGACGATTGCGTTTGATTTCACGTGTTTGACGACACGCCACGCGAGCTTCAAGTCTTCCCATTCGGCCGCCGTCGGACGACGGTCGGTCACGATTTGGCACGAAGCATCGTCGAGTATCATGTCGTCGCCGTCTTGGACGAGGAGACCGCCCGCGACTGCCGTCAGACGCATGCCTGTCATCTGCCCCATCTCAAGCGTCAATAGACGTAAATTCTTTTTCTCTTTCAATCGGTCAAGTGCTGCCTCACTAAAGGATGGGGCAATGACGATCTCTAAGAAGATGTTGCGGAGCGCTTCTGCCGTCTCGAGGTCGACTTCACGATTGAGGGCGACGATACCGCCGAAAATCGAGATCGGGTCGGCCGCATGGGCGCGAGCGAACGCTTGGCTGATCGTCCGACCGACAGCGACGCCGCACGGGTTCATATGTTTGACGACGACCGCTGCCGGTTCCGTCAATTCGCTGAGCGCCTCGAGCGCCGCGTTCGTATCTTGGATGTTGTTGTACGAGAGTTCTTTGCCGTGGAGTTGCACCGCGTTGGCGAGCGTCATGCCGTCATAGAGCGGAGTCTTATAGAACGCCGCCTGTTGGTGCGGGTTCTCCCCGTAACGAAGGTCTTGGACTTTTTCGTACGTGACCGTCAGCTGTTCTGGGAACGTTTCGCCGATTTGCTGACCTAAATAGTCGGCAATCAAGGCGTCGTACGCCGCCGTATGACGGAACGCCCTCAAAGCGAGTCGTTGCCGCGTCTCAAACGACGTACCGCCATTCTGAATCTCTGCGGCAACGTTGCCGTAGTCGGCCGGGTCGACGACGACCGTCACGCTGGCATGGTTCTTCGCGGCTGAACGGAGCATGCTCGGGCCACCGATATCGATGTTTTCAATCGCCTCTTCATACGTCGCGTTCTCTTTCGCGATCGTCTCTTTGAACGGATACAAGTTGACGACGACGTAGTCGATCGGCTCAATGTGGTGATGTTTCATCTGTTCGACGTGTGAATCTAAATCACGGCGTCCGAGCAGACCGCCATGGACGAGCGGATGCAGCGTCTTGACACGTCCGTCGAGCATCTCGGGGAACGATGTCACTTCCGAAATATTTTTCACGGGCAGTCCGGCCGCGACGAGTGCCGCTTCCGTCCCACCTGTCGAGATGAGTTCGATGCCCGCTTCGTGCAAGACGCGCGCGAGTTCGACGATACCTGTTTTATCTGACACACTCAGTAATGCTCTCACTTGAAAACCTCCTGTTGGTTCAACACTTGTTGTAATACGCGTGGATAGAGTTGGTGTTCGATCGCTTGAATCCGGTGGGCCGCCTCGATACGGTCACATCCCGCGATGTCGACTTCTTGTTGCGCGATGATTGGACCCGTGTCCATCCCGGCGTCGACGTAATGGACGGTGGCACCGCTCGTCGACACGTTCGCCGCAAGCGCTTGACCGATCGCGTCTTTTCCTGGGAAGGCCGGCAAGAGCGACGGATGGATATTGATGATCCGACCTGGATACGCCGCGAGCAGCACATCCCCGATTAAACGCATATAACCCGCCAAGACGATATAGTCGACGTGTAGCGCTTCTAACAGAACGAGCAGCTCCCACTCAAACTCTGACTTCGACGCATACGCCTTCGGCTCGAACGAGAACGTCTGGATATGATGACGGTCTGCCCGCTCGAGCACTTTCGCCTCAGGCTTATCCGTGACGAGGAGCATACACTGTCCGCTCAGCTCGCCGCGCTCAATCGCTTCCCAAATCGCTTCGGCGTTGCTCCCAGATCCAGAGGCGAAGATAGCGAACCGCTTCACTGGTCGACCCCCATAATCCGGATGCCTGGTTTCGCTTCGACTTTGCCGATCCGATGCGACGTCTCGCCGATCCGTTCGAGCGCGGCTTGTACCGTGTCGACGTCTTCGGGACGTACCGTAATCATGAAGCCGATGCCCATATTGAACACGTTGAACATCTCTTGTTTCGACACGTGGCCGACTTGTTCGAGCCAGTCGAATACCGGCAGGCTCGGCCAGCTTGATGCGTCAAACGTGACACCAAGACCTTCAGGCAGCATGCGCGGTACGTTCTCATAGAAACCGCCGCCAGTGATGTGGGCCATCCCTTGGACGAGTCCGGTCGAAATGGCCGCTTTCGCCGCTTCCGAATAGATGCGGGTCGGTAGCAATAAGGCGTTCCCGAGCGTCGTATCGAGCATCGCGATTTCATCCGTGTACTCGAGCCCTTGCGCCTCGACGATGTGACGGACGAGCGAGAAACCGTTCGAATGGACACCTGACGAAGCTAACCCTAGAACGATGTCCCCCGCTTCGATCGTCCGTCCGTCGATGAGTAACTCTTTCTCGACGACACCGACGGCAAACCCGGCGATATCGTACTCCCCGTCCGGATACATGCCCGGCATCTCGGCCGTCTCGCCGCCGACGAGGGCACACCCTGCTTGGACGCAGCCTTCGGCCACACCCGCGACGATGCGTTCGAGCTTCGCCGGTTCCGCTTTTCCAGTCGCGATATAGTCTAAGAAGTAGAGCGGTTCGGCTCCGTGGACGAGACAGTCGTTGACGCACATCGCCACGCAATCGATTCCAATCGTATCATGTTGGTCGAGCGCGAACGCGAGTTTTAGCTTCGTGCCGACCCCGTCCGTCCCGCTCACGAGGATTGGATGTTTCAATTGCATCGAGCCGAGATCGATCATCGCCCCGAAACTGCCAAGTCCGGTCATCACTTCTGGACGCATCGTCCGTGCGACGTGACGCTTCATGCGTGACACCGCTTCATAACCTGCCTCTAAATTCACACCCGCTTGTTCATATCTTAAACTCATCGTCAGTCCCCCTCAAGCTTTTGTCTCTGTCACAAGTTCCGCCAGTTCAGTTGGATAAAGTCCGGTGAAGCAAGCGGCACACTGCCCGCGCAAGTTTCCTTCGAACGGTCGGCCGATCGCTTCGACCGTACCGTCTAATGTGAGGAACGCTAATGAGTCGGCCCCGATCTCTTGTTTAATCTCTTCGATCGATTTGATGGCCGCGATCAACTCGTCCTTTGATGATGTATCGATACCGTAATAGCACGGATGTTTGATCGGTGGTGACGTGATGCGCACATGTACCTCGGTTGCCCCTGCTTCCCGCAGCAACTTGACGATGCGACGGCTCGTCGTGCCTCGGACGATCGAATCATCGACCATGATGACACGCTTGCCGTTGACAACCCCACGTAGCGCCGACAGCTTCATCTTGACGCCGCGCTCACGCAATTCTTGTGACGGCTGGATGAACGTCCGCCCGACGTAACGGTTTTTGATGAGACCCATCTCGTACGGGATCCCGCTCGCCTCGGCGTACCCGATGGCTGCCGAGATGCTCGAGTCCGGGACACCGGTCACGACATCCGCCTCGACCGGTGCCTCGTTGAACATCTTTTTCCCCATCGCCTTACGGGCCGTATGCACGTTGATCCCGTCGATGATCGAGTCTGGCCGCGAGAAGTAGATGTATTCCATTGAACACATCGCCCGGACCGCTGCTTCACTGTAACGTTCTGAGACGATCCCGTCTTTCGTGATCATCAACAGTTCGCCCGGTTCGACGTCACGTACGTACGTCGCCCCCACGACGTCGAACGCGCACGTCTCTGAAGCGAACACGAACGCCCCGTCTTCAGTCTTTCCGAGCGAGAGTGGACGCAAACCATGGACATCGACGCCGACGTAGAGCGCGTCTTCCGTCAAGAAAAGAAACGCGAACGCGCCGACGAGACGCGCCAAGCTGTCCGAGATCCGCTCTTTCAACGAGTTGCCGCGGCTCCGTTTGATCAAGTGGGCGACGACTTCCGTGTCAGACGTCGTCTGAAAGATCGCCCCTTCCGCCTCGAGCATATGCTTCAACTCGTTGGCGTTGACGAGGTTGCCGTTATGCGCCATCGCAAGGTCCCCGGTGAGCGATTTGAAATGGAGCGGTTGGACGTTCTCAAGCGTGTTGCCGCCCGCGGTCGAATAACGGACGTGACCGATAGCGTGATGTCCCGTGAGGGCATCGAGCGACGGTTCGTCGAACACTTCGGCGACGAGACCGAGCCCGCGTTTCGCGTGCAGGCGTTCGCCGTCAGCCGTGACGATGCCCGTCCCTTCCTGACCTCGGTGTTGCAGGCTGTGCAGTCCGTAGTAGGCGAGGTGTGACGCTTCGTGGTGATTGAACACCCCGAACACCCCACACTCCTCGTTCATGCCTCGGATGTCATATAACATGGAATAGCTCCTTCCCATACACGTTCAAGTTCAGTGACGTCCATTTCAATTAACCGATCGCTCGAGCGGACCGTCAGTTGCGCCGCTTCGGTCACTTGACCGATTCGTGTGGCGTTCGTCAATTTGGCGAACGTGTCCGCGTGAATTGGCGCGACCGTGACGAGGAAGCGCGACTGTGACTCGCTGAACAGTGTCGTCACGAGATCCGTGTCGTTGCTGACGTCTGCACCGAGCCCCGTTCCGAACACGAGCTCAGGAAGTGCCGCTGCTAAGCCACCTTCTGAGACGTCGTGAGCTGCCGTGACGAGTCCTTGACGAATTGCCGTGAGCAGAGATTGCTGGTGACGGCTCTCGATCTCGAGGTCGAGCGTCGGTGCTTGTCCGCTCACTTTTCCGTCTTGCAACATTTGTAGCGCGCTGCCGCCAAATTCAGGCTCCGTATCACCGAGAAGGAAGATGACATCTCCCGCTGTCTTGGCGTGTGACGTCGTGATATGTTCCGGCTTCGTGATCAAACCGACCATGCCGACGACCGGTGTCGGGTAGATCGCCGTTCCGTTCGACTCGTTATAAAGTGAGACGTTCCCGCCGATGACCGGTGTGTCGAGTGCTAAACACGCCTCGGCCATACCTTCGACGGCTTGGTCGAGCTGCCAGAACCCTTCCGGTTTGTCCGGACTCCCAAAGTTCAGGCAATCGGTGAGCGCGAGTGGCTCGGCACCGCTCGCGATGATGTTGCGCGCCGCTTCAGCGACCGCGATGGCACCGCCGACGCGCGGGTCGAGGTAGACATACTTCGCGTTACAGTCGGTTGTCATCGCGAGCGACTTGTCCGTGTCACGGATTCGGATGACGGCCGCGTCGCTACCTGGTGCGACGACGGTCGACGTTTGGACCATATGGTCATATTGCTCGTACACCCAGCGTTTCGAAGCAATCGTCGGCATCGCGAGGACGTCTTTCCACGTCGCGAGCACGTCTGTGACGACCGGTTGAACCGGTGTCATCGCTTGGAACGCCTCGTAGTATGCTGGAACTTTTGACGGTTTATGGTAGACTGGCGCATCTTCCGCGAGCGCGTCGACCGGCACTTCAGCGGCTACTTCGCCGTGATGGACGAGACGGAGCACTTTCTGCTCGATGACTTCGCCGATCTTGATCGCATGAAGTCCCCACTTCGTTACGATCGCTTCGATCTCGTCTTCGTGTCCTGCCTTGACGACGAGGAGCATCCGTTCTTGTGACTCGGACAACATCATCTCGTAAGACGTCATATCCGCCTCACGTTGTGGGACGAGGTCGAGGTTCATCTCGATACCCATGCCCGCTTTCGATGCCATCTCAGCCGAAGACGACGTCAGACCGGCCGCACCCATGTCTTGAATGCCGACGAGGGCCGGATGTTTGATGACTTCAAGACACGCCTCGATCAACAACTTCTCCATGAACGGGTCGCCGACTTGGACGGCCGGACGTTTCTCATCGGCGTCTTCGCCGAGCTCTTCAGAGGCGAACGTGGCGCCGTGAATGCCGTCGCGTCCTGTTGTCGCCCCGACGTACATGACCGAGTTGCCGACTCCTTCAGCGATCCCTTTTTGAATGTCTTCGTGGCGGATGAGACCGACACACATCGCGTTGACGAGCGGGTTGCCGGCGTAGGCCGGGTCGAACGCGACTTCTCCGCCGACCGTTGGGATGCCGACACAGTTGCCGTAGCCGGCGATGCCGGAGACGACGTGGCCGAAGAGATGTTTCACACGTGATTCGTTCAAATCTCCGAAGCGGAGCGAGTTGAGGAGTGCGACCGGACGTGCGCCCATCGAGAAGATGTCGCGGATGATCCCGCCGACACCTGTCGCCGCACCTTGATACGGCTCGATGGCCGACGGGTGGTTATGGCTCTCGATTTTGAAGGCTACCGCCTGACCATCGCCGATATCGACGATTCCAGCTCCTTCACCGGGTCCTTGAAGGACGTGTTTTCCGGTCGTCGGGAATTTACGGAGCACTGGCTTCGAGTTTTTGTACGAACAGTGTTCAGACCACATGACCGAGAATAAACCGATCTCGGTGTAGTTCGGGTCACGGCCTAAGAGCGAGACGACGAGTGCGTATTCGTCGTCAGTGAGCCCCATTGTGGCATACAGTCTTTGTTCACGGATGTGCGTCGCTGTCGGTTCAGTTGTAAGTAACATGTCGTGTCCCCCATTTTACAATCGAAGTGAATAACCGTTTGCCGTCTTCTCCGCCGAGCATCGCCTCGACCGCTCGTTCCGGGTGTGGCATCATGCCGAGCACGTTTCCTTGTGCGTTCGTGATGCCCGCGATGTTCGCGACCGATCCGTTCGGGTTGTCTGTGTAGGTGAAAGCGATCTGGCCATTCGTTCGCAGTGTCTCAAGTGTTGCTTCGTCACAGTAGTAGTTGCCTTCTCCATGTGCGATTGGGACGCGAATCGTCTCGCCCACCGCATAATCGCTCGTAAACATCGTCTCGTTCGTCTCGACTTTCAGTTCGACCGTCTTGCACATGAACTTCAAATCACGGTTGCGCATCAATACGCCGGGTAGGAGTCCTGCCTCGACGAGCACTTGGAACCCGTTGCAGACGCCGAGTACCGGACGTCCCTCTTCAGCGAATCGCTTCACCTCACTCATGATCGGTGAGAACTGGGCGATCGCGCCGCAACGCAAGTAGTCCCCGTATGAGAACCCGCCTGGTAACAGCACACCATCAAAACCGACAAGTGACGTCTCCGTGTGGAATACATATTCCGCTTCCTCCCCGAGCACGTCTTTGACCGCATGATACATGTCGAGGTCACAGTTTGATCCCGGGAAGACGATGACTGCGAACCTCATGCGAGTACCCCCATCTCGATCCGATAGTTCTCGATGACCGTATTGACGAGCAATTTCTCGCACATGTCACGGACCATCGCCTCGGTCGTCTCGTCTGCGACTTGAAGTTCGATGACTTTGCCGATTCGTACCGATTCGACGCCTGTGAAGCCGAGATGCTCGAGTCCGCCTTTGACTGCGACGCCTTGTGGGTCAAGTACACTTTCACGTAATGTCACGTACACGTTCACTTTTTTCATTGGTCAGTTCCCCCTATGCGTGTTAACAATTGGCCGTACGTCTCTGTCAGTGATCCGAGGTCTCTGCGGAACACGTCTTTGTCGAGCTTTTGTTTCGTCTCTTTATCCCACAGGCGACACGTGTCGGGCGAAATCTCATCGGCGAGGATGATCGTGTCATCGAGTTTACCGAACTCAAGTTTAAAGTCGATCAAATCGATACCGTGTCCGTCGAAGAAGTCGAGCAAGACATCATTCACCCACAACCCGAGTTGTCGCAATGTTTCGACTTCTTTGTGTGTGGCGACTTGCAGTAAACGGATATGGTCCTCTGTTAAAAGCGGATCTCCGAGTGCGTCATCTTTATAGTAGAACTCGACGATCGGCGACAACAGCGGCGTCCCTTCTTCCCAGCCGAGCCGTTTAGCGAGACTCCCTGCGGCGACGTTGCGTACGACGACTTCGAGCGGGATGATGTCGACGCGGCGTACGAGCTGCTCGCGGTCTGACAGTTTCTTGATGAAGTGGGTCGGAATCTTGTTGTCGTGCATGAGCTCGAACAAACGCGTCGTGATGGCGTTGTTCAACACGCCTTTCCCTGCGATCGATTCTTTTTTCTCTCCGTTGAATGCCGTCGCGTCATCTTTATAATAGACACGGAGCACACCTTGTTCTTCTGTCTCGTATAACGCTTTCGCCTTACCTTCGTAGATTGCTTCCATCTGTATCGTCCCCCTTTAAAGTGAGAGGGGCATAGCGCCCCTCAACGATCACAAACCACAGCGTTCAAAGATTGTATCGACACGACGTACGTGATGGCTCGGGTCGAACAAGTCATCGAGCTCGTCACTCGTGAAGAGTGCGCCCATCTCGGCATCTTGCTCGATCAACGTCCGGAACATCGTCTCTTCTTCCCACGCTTGCATCGCTTTCGGTTGGACCGCGTCATAAGCGGCTTCACGTGACCAGCCTTTCTCGATCAAGGCGAGCAGGATGCGTTGCGAGAAGATGATGCCGAACGTCCGGTCCATGTTGCGGCGCATGTTGTCCGGGAACACCGTCAAGTTTTTCACGATGTTGCCGAAGCGGTTGAGCATGTAGTTCAGAAGGCCGGTCGCGTCCGGGAGGATGATCCGTTCCGCTGACGAGTGCGAGATATCGCGTTCGTGCCAAAGCGGGACGTTCTCATATGCCGTCACCATATGACCGCGAATCACGCGGGCGAGTCCCGTCATGTTCTCCGAACCGATCGGGTTACGTTTATGCGGCATCGCCGACGAACCTTTTTGGCCTTTGGCGAAAAACTCTTCGACCTCACGTGTCTCTGTCTTTTGAAGGCCGCGGATCTCGGTCGCCATTTTCTCGATGGATGTGGCGATCAAAGCAAGCGTCGACATGTACTCGGCGTGGCGGTCACGCTGTAACGTCTGTGTCGAGATCGGGGCTGCTTGAATCCCTAACTTGTCACACACATACGACTCGATGAACGGGTCGATGTTTGCGAACGTCCCGACGGCGCCGCTCATTTTTCCAAACTCGATCGTCTCGCGTGCGGCCATGAACCGTTTCTTGTTTCGCTTCATCTCTTCGTACCAGAGTGCGAGTTTCAAACCGAACGTCGTCGGTTCTGCGTGGACTCCGTGTGTACGACCCATCATGATGTCATATTTGTGGGCTTTCGCTTTCTCGGCGAGGATGTCGATGAAGCGGTCGATATCGGCTTCAAGGATGTCATTCGCTTGTTTGATCAAGTACGATAGCGCCGTATCGACGACATCGGTCGACGTGAGACCGTAATGGACCCATTTCTTCTCGTCTCCGAGCGTTTCTGAGACGGCCCGTGTGAAGGCGATGACGTCATGGCGCGTCTCCTGCTCGATCTCAAGGATACGCTCGACATCGAATGATGCCTTGTCCCATAATACGTTGACGTCCTCTTTCGGGATGACACCTAGTTCGCTCCACGCCTCGCAAGCGTAAAGCTCTACTTTGAGCCATGCATCAAACTTGTTCTCATCTGTCCAAATCGCCGCCATCTCGGGACGGGTGTAACGTGAAATCATAAAACGGTCTCCTTCCAAATTGCCAGTTGTTCGATGGTGTGAAGCGCGTCCTCGACGGTACTGCCGAGCACGTTCAAGTGCCCCATTTTCCGTCCGGGTTTCGCTTCTTCTTTTCCATACAGATGTAGTTTAACATTCGATGGTAACGTTTGTGGGTTCACTTTATCCATATGTTCGCCGAGCAGATTGACCATGACGACCGGTGTGTACTGCGTCGTCCGTCCGAGTGACATGCCGGTAATCGCGCGGATGTGTTGTTCGAACTGTGACGTCTCACAGGCGTCAATCGTATAGTGCCCTGAATTGTGAGGACGTGGCGCGAGCTCATTCACGTATAGCTCGCCGTCTTCCATCACGAACAGCTCGACGGCGAGCGTGCCGATCAATCCGACATGGTCAGCGAGCTGAAGTGCTAAATGGCGCGCATCTTCTAGAATGCCGGTGTCGAGCCGGGCCGGAACGATCGATAAATGTAAGATGTTATTTTGATGGATGTTTTCACTGATTGGGAATGTTGTCGTCTCATGTGCGCCTCTCGTCACGATGACCGAGATTTCTTTTCGGAATGGCAACCACGCCTCGGCGACATACTCACCTTCATTGAACTGTTCTGTGAACGCGCGTACGTCCTGTGATGTCCGGAGCACGGTTTGCCCTTTCCCGTCATAACCGAAGCGGCATGTTTTGATGACCAATGGGAGTCCTAGCAAATCCTCGGCCCGGTAAACGTCCCGTACCGATCGGACCGGCACGTAAGGTGCGACATGCAATCCGGCCGCCTCGATCATCTGTTTTTCGAACAGACGATGCTGCGTCGCTGTTAACACGTCCATCCCTTGCGGACATTTATCGGCAATCGCCTCAATCATCGCTGAGTCGATATTTTCAAATTCGTACGTGACGATGTCCGAACGGGCTGCTAGTTCTTTTGCCGCTGAGATGTCGTCGAACCCGGCGACGATACTCGGTGCGACTTGGGCTGCCGGAGCCGTCGGGTTCGGGTCGAGACTGAGCGTCTCGTAACCCATTGCGCTCGCACTGAGTGACATCATCCGCCCTAACTGTCCTCCGCCTAATATCCCGATTCTCATTAGACGAGTTCCTCCGTTCCGCGCAGCGCCATGTCTCGTTTTTGTTGACGATACGTTTCTAGACGATTGATGACTTCAGGGAATTGAAGACTGAGAATTTGAGCGGCAAACAGTCCGGCGTTTGTCGCTCCGGCTTTTCCGATGGCGACCGTTGCGACAGGAACACCTGCTGGCATCTGAACGATTGACAGTAACGAATCAAGTCCGTTCAGTGCTTTCGATTGAATCGGGACTCCGATGACCGGAAGCGTCGTCTTCGCTGCTACCATACCCGGAAGGTGGGCCGCCCCGCCTGCACCGGCGATGATGACGTGTATTCCTCGTTCCCGAGCCGCTTCGGCGTATTGGAACATCAAGTCCGGCGTTCGATGCGCGGAGACGACTTGTTTTTCGTATGGAATATTTAACTCTTCTAGCGCGTCGCACGCATGCTTCATCGTCTCCCAGTCAGAAGAACTTCCCATGATCACACCTACTGTTGCCTTCACATCAACGTCCCCCTTAAATAAAGAAATCCCTAAACTGATTAAACAGTTTAGGGTATAGGCCATGACAAAAAAATGTCGGCTATACCCCATAGTCTGATCAGAATCGGTGATCAGGTAGAAACTTGCAAGCCATTTCCTTGCGATTATATGGAGCAATATTTGATTTTCTTAACTCACAAGCCTATCGTACCTTGTTCTTTGAAAACATGTCAACAAACAGCGAACAATTTAATTGTCTGAATATTTATCGTTCGTCTTTACGATGTTTTTACAAAAACAAAAAAACCGCCACGCATTCGTGACGGTTTGGCATTATGGTTTGAGAGCGACGCACTCAAATAAGATTGATTGATGAGAATGAACAGGTTCGTCTTTGGTTCCCGTTTTTTCAAAGACAGGCTTTTCAATCCTTCGTACCGGGCGATACCCCATTTGAGCGATTCGGTCTAAACACTCACCGACTGTCTCGTTTGGCTCGACGTATACTTTGATTTTCTTGGCCATCTGTTATTCCTCTCCTTCATTTGAGTCACGATACAAAATACAAAAAAGCGGCGGCCCTTGAGCGAATGCTCCAGAACCACCGTTTGCCTGGCAACGTCCTATCCTCACAGGGGGAGACCCCCAACTACTTTCGGCGCTGAAGCGCTTAACTTCCGTGTTCGGCATGGGAACGGGTGTGGCCGCTTCGCTATCGCCACCAGACAAGGGAATTGTTCCCTGAAAACTGAAGACTCATCAAGTTCAAACCGTTTCTAGATCAAAGCCTCGACCGATTAGTATCATTCAGCTCCACACGTCGCCGTGCTTCCACCCATGACCTATCTACCTCATCGTCTCTGAGGGGTCTTTCTTGATTGCTCAAAGGGAAATCTCATC
>NZ_SJVC01000005.1:0-156332 GCF_004337165.1 Exiguobacterium sp. SH0S1
CTGACCGCCCCCAGGAAAGCGGCGTGCCGGACAGGGCGGCTTGAAGGGAAATGAAAGCAGAGGAGCGCCATCCCATCCGGGATGACGCTCCTCTGCTCAAAATTATTTGAAGTTTTTCAGTGCCCTCGGATAGATTCTGAGGGCTTTTCTGCTGCCCGGTGCCTTTGTCGACTAAGTAAATCTGGCCATTCCCGTCTCATACCAAGACGGTCACACTTCATCGTTCGGGCAAGCACGGAGCTGCTGTTTCACACGTGAACCGTTCCCCCTACATGGTGTGTGATCGCTGCTTCATTCGGCTCGAACACGCCCGCTTCGGTGATGAGTCCGGTGATCAGTTCAGGCGGTGTGACGTCAAACGCCGGGTTAAAGACGGTGATCCCGACCGGCGCCGTAGGTTGTCCGCCGATATGGGTCACTTCTAGCGCGCTCCGCTCCTCGATTTGAATCACATCGTCCGCCGTCAAATCGAACGTCGAATGCGGGGCCGCGACGTAAAACGGGATCCCGTAATGTTTAGCCAGGACGGCGAGCTGAAGCGTGCCAATCTTATTGGCGACGTGACCCGTCCGTGTGATGCGGTCAGCGCCGACGATGATGGCGTCGACCCCTTTCGCCTGAATCGTCCAAGCGGCCATATTGTCGGTGATGAGCGTGACGTCGATGTCGGCCTGGTCGAGTTCCCAGACGGTCAGGCGTGCCCCTTGGAGGAGCGGCCGCGTCTCACAAGCGAAGACGTTAAACGCGATACCTCGCTCTTTCCCGACGTAAAACGGAGCGAGCGCAGTCCCGTAACGCGACGTCGCGATCGCCCCGGCGTTACAGATCGTTAAGACGTTCCCCCCTGCTGGCAGCACCGTGAGCGCATGCTCCCCGATGGCCCGATACGTGTCGACGTCTCGCTCGAACAGCGCGATGGCCCGATGTTTGATGTCAGTCGCGATTCTTTCAAAGTCGTCTCCGACGTTGAATCCGAGAAGCGACTCGATCACGTTTTGAAGATTGACCGCCGTCGGTCGCGTCGCGATCAACCGACGGCCGACGAGGTCGAGCCGGCGTGTGAAGTCCGGGTCATCTTGAAGCCGGACCGCTTCTTTCGCGAGCACGAATGCGCCGAAATAGGCGATGGCCGGCGCGCCTCGGACTTGTAACGTCTCGATGGCGTGCTCCGCCTGTTCGAGCGTCGCGATCGTCACGTACCGCTCCTCATGGGGCAGTAACGTTTGGTCTAAAATGACGAGCTCGTCCCGGGACGGTTCGAAGCGAATGTTTTGGACTGTCATACGCGTACCCCCGCTAACAGCGTCACTAATTCATCGATCGAACGGATATCGTGGCGCTGTTTAATGAGCGTCGTGCCGAGCGTGAGCGCTTCCCGTTTCCGCTCGAGCCGGACCGTTTCCGGTAACGTCTCGAGGTCATTGACTCCGGCGAGGCCGATGGTGCGGCGAATCAGTTCGCATCCGGCATAGCCAATCGTGTCGCTAAAGATGGTTTGAAGTAGTTCATCGACGAACCCGTCCGTGTTGAACGGTTCGACCGCCGTCTCAAACTTCGTCCGGAACGTCTTCTCAAACGTCTCCCATACCGTCAATACGTCGGTGAACCGCTCGAACCGTTTGAGTGGGTCATGGAACGTCGATAGCGTCAAATGGGCGACAATTTGCCCGATGTCAAAGCCGAACGGTCCATAAAAAGCGAACTCCGAATCGATGACTTTCGTCTCTTGTTGCGTCGCGAAGATGCTGCCTGTATGTAAGTCCCCGTGCAAGAGCGCGTCGTGTTTCGTGACGAAACCGACTTTCAGTTTCGTGACCTCCACTTTCAATTTCTGGTCACGCCAAAGCGCTTCGACGTCCTGACGGAGCGCGGTTTCGATGTTGTTCGATTCGGCATCTTTGTACGGATCGGTGAAGATCAGTTTTTCAGTGATATCGCATAGTTCCGGGTTGTAATAATCCCGTTCTTTCCGCTTCTTCTCAATCGGGCCGGCCGCATAGTCGGACGTCTCAAACAACGTCTGTCCTAAAAACTCACCGATGTGACGGGCAAGTTCAGGATACGTTTTCCCTTCCAAATAGCCCGTCCGGACGATATCAAAGTCAGACAAGTCTTCTAAAATCGTGTAGGCGAGCGTTCGGTCACTGCCGAGAACGACCGGGACGAAACGCGGGACGACGCTGGCGAATTCGCGCAACGCGAGCTGCTCGATCCACGCCCGTTCAAGTGTGAGCGGCCAACTCTCGCCGACGACTTTCGCATACGGTAGCGCCTGCTTGACGATGAGGCTCGTTTCGCCTTGACGGATGCGGAAGACGAGGTTCAAGTTGCCGTCCCCGATCTCCTCGCAATGCGCGATGCCCCCATCTTCGAGTAACCCTAACGTTCTGACGTGCTCGACGACTGTCTGTTCTGTAAATGGTTGATAAGCCATGTCTGTTTCCCCTTTCGGTATATTCCCCACAAAAAAAGCCCCTTTCTCCGCGAGAAAGAGGCACAGCCGTAACGGTTGTTCCTCTCATCTGTCAGACGTATGTCTGGTGGATGTAGCACCGTGCCTACTGGTCGGTTGCTGCGGCATCATCGGGCCAATTCCCTCTGCCAACTCGCGATAAGAGTGTCGTATTCGATTGTGTGAACTTGTTGTGATGAATATTACGGACTCGACCCCACCTTTGTCAACGGCAATTTGCTGGAGCAACGGTCACTTTTTTTATGCATATATGGTAACAACGAACTCAAACTTTTTTTCTCAAAAAAAGGAATTGACGAACCGGATATTGTGTGACAAAATTCAATTAAATTTCACAACTTCAAAATACATTCTTATCAAGAGCAGACGGAGGGGACAAGCCCGATGATGTCGCAGCAACCGACCCGATTGGGCACGGTGCTAATTCTTGCAGCGTAAGCTGAGAGATAAGAGTTCATTTTTTTATGATGACCTCTTGCCTCGGCATGGGGTCATTTTTTGTTTGACCGGAAGGAGGAACGAACATGAGTATTACTGCCACATATGAAATCAGCCGGACGGACCGCGTCGCGACTGTCGCCGAGAAAATCGCCCTCGAACTGACCGTCGGCACGTGGACGGAACTGCCTCACCTAGAGCAAGAACAATTAAAGGCGTATCGGGGCGAGGTCGTCTCAACGACGCATACGGAAACAACGAGCCGCTTCACAATCCGTTATCCGCTCCATAACGTCACGCCCGACTTCTCATCCATCTTGACGACGACGTTCGGGAAATTATCGCTCGATGACTCGGTACGCTTGATCGACTTAACGTTACCCGAAACGCTTGCATCTGAATTCCCCGGAGCAAAGTTCGGTGTTCAAGGCGTTCGTGAGTTGCTCGACGTACATGATCGCCCGCTCGTCATGAGCATCTTTAAAGGGATCATCGGCCGTGATTTACGCTTCTTAGAACAGCAACTTCGAGACCAGCTCGCCGGCGGCATCGACATCGTCAAAGATGATGAAATCCTATACGACAACCCGCTCACTCCGTCGCTTGAACGAGCTAAAATCGGGGCGGCCGTCATCCAAGAACAGTTCGAAACGACCGGGAAACGTTCGCTCTATGCCATCACGCTCAGCGGTCCGGTGTTCGGGCTGCGTGACCAAGCGCTCCGCTTGATCGAGGCGGGCGCGACGGCACTGTTGTTCAACGTCTATACATACGGGCTCGACACACTCCGCGAACTCGCGAGCGATCCAACAATTAACGTCCCGATTTTGGCGCACCCCGCGTTCGCCGGGGCCTTGACCGGCTCGATCAGCCACTCGCTCTTGCTCGGAAAATTGATCCGCCTCGCGGGGGCCGACTTGACGCTGTTCCCGTCCCCATACGGTTCACTTGCGACACCGTCTGATGAGGCGTTCACGATTCGGGATGGCAGTGCTCGGCCGCACTGGACGAAACCGATTCTACCGGTCCCATCGGCCGGTATCCATCCGGGGCTCGTCCCGGACATCATCCGTGATTTCGGCACAGACGTCGTCATCAACGCCGGCGGCGGCATCCACGGTCACCCAGACGGCGCGGCCGCCGGGGCCCGGGCGTTCCGACAAGCGATTGAGCAAGTATTGGGCGTGGCGAGCCAGACGAACGAGCTCGAGGCCGCGTTAAAGGCGTGGTCAAAACAATGACGATTCACATCTTGTGTGACTTCGATGGGACGATCACGGCCGAGGACAACATCATCGCTTTGATGCGGGCGTTCGCACCGCCCGAATGGCACGCGCTCAAAGACGATGTGCTCGCTCAAGACATCTCGATCCGCTCCGGGGTCGGGCAGATGTTCCAGCTGTTGCCGAGCGCTGACGCTTCGGCGTACCGTGACTACTTGCTGGACCGCATCACCTTGCGCCCAGGTTTCCCAGCATTTTTGGAAGAGATCCGAGAACATGGCTGGAAGTTCGACGTCGTCAGCGGCGGCATGGACTTTTTCGTACACCCGATCTTGCAAGACCACGTCGCGCCGGACCACATCTACTGTAACGTCGCCGACTTCTCAGGCGAGACGGTACGCGTCGACTGGCCCTACGCCTGTGACGCGCATTGCACGAATGATTGTGGTTGCTGCAAACCGACAATCGCCCGGACGATCGTCGATCCCGTTGATCGCTTGATCGTCATCGGTGACTCGGTGACCGACTTCGAGATCGCCAAACGGGCCGATTTCGTCTACGCCCGTGGGCAACTCATCACGCTCTGTGAAGCAGAAGGCATCGCCTACGCCCCGTTCGAGACGTTCGACGACATCACCCATCACATGAAGGAGGTGCACGTATGAGCGTGACCGCACGTTGGCTTGAACTCGCCGACATTAAAGACGAACTCGCCGCGCGCGACTGGTTCCCCGGAACGAGTGGCAATTTGGCGATTCGTGTCTCCGACGACCCGCTGACCTTCCTCGTCACGGCGAGCGGACGCGATAAACGAAAACGGACCGCGGACGATTTCGTCCTCGTAGACGCGGCCGGCAGGTTACTTGGCGAACAAACTGGTAAACCGTCCGCTGAGACGCTGTTACACGTCGAGGTGTTCAACAAGACCGCGGCGGCGTGTTCACTCCACGTACATACGGTCGACAACAACGTCATCTCCGAGCTCCATGCCGTGAACGGTGAGGTCGTCTTCACGGGGCAAGAGATCATCAAGGCACTCGGGTATTGGGAAGAGGACGCGGTCGTCCGGGTCCCAATCATCGACAATCATGCCGACATCCCGACGCTCGCGGCCGCCTTCGCGCCTCACGTCCATTCAAGCGCCGGTGCCGTCCTCATCCGTAATCACGGCATCACGGTCTGGGGCGAGACGCCGGCTGCGGCGAAACGTTATTTAGAAGCATACGAATTTTTGTTCAGCTACACGTTAAAACTACGCGCCTTAGGCGTCCATTCATAAGGAGGAACTATCTATGGCAACTGTCTATTTCCAACAAACCGAAGAACGTCTCGTCGACCAATCTGAAGTGAACGTATTTTTAGAATCGCGCGGTATTCTGTATGAGCAGTGGGACATCGCTAAACTTCCGATCGCGCTTCAAGAAAACTACGAACTGACGGCCGACGACAAGCAAGCCATCCTCGCAACGTTCCGTGACGAGATTCAAGACGTGTCGGAGCGCCGCGGCTATCAAACGGCCGACGTCATCTCGCTGTCTGACGCGACACCGAACTTGGACGAACTGCTTGTCAACTTCCAAAAGGAACACCATCATACGGACGACGAGGTCCGCTTCATCGTCAGCGGGCACGGCATCTTCGCCATCGACGACGCCGAACGTGGCTACTTCAACATCGAACTCAATCCGGGCGATTTGATTTCGGTCCCGGTGAACACGCGCCACTACTTCACGCTCCAAGACGACCGCCAAGTCGTCGCCGTCCGCATCTTCGTGACAACAGAAGGCTGGGTGCCGATCTACGAGAAGCAAGACGTGACTGCCTAACAAAAAATCCTGCCTTCCGCATACGCGAAAGACAGGATTTTTTTTAATGCTTGACCGCTGTCGGTTTGGAAGAGAACCAACCCCAAACAGCAATCCCAACCATGACCGACCAGAAGAACAGTGTCCAACCTAACGAGTGGACGAAACCGTCTGGAAGACCCATGAACGCGAACGGTGTACCGGCAATCAATTCCTTGAAGCCAGGGTGTTCGAGGACGAGTACCGTCAACTTCACACCGACCCAGCCGACGATGAGGAAGGCGGCCGTCTCCAGTGTCGGACGTTGATGCAGCAACTTCACGAAGACGCGGGCCGCGAATCGCATCAAGATGACCCCGATGAGTCCACCCGTCAAGACGACGAAGAATTGACCTGAGTCGATTCCACCGATCTCTCCAAGACCGAGCGGCGGCAAGCTGACTGCGAGTGCGACCGCTGCCAAGATCGAGTCGACCGCGAAAGCGATGTCGGCGAACTCGACTTTTACGACCGTCCACCAAAACTCTTTTTTCGTGACCGGCTTCTCGGTAATTGCCGTCTCTTCTTTCGCCTCGGCAGCGAGGTCTTGTCTTGGATCCATCTTGCGCGCCTTATACGTCATATATAGATGTCGCGCGCTCATCCCGATCAAGTAAAGGGCACCGAGTGCTTGGACTTGCCAGACGTTGATTAAGAACGAGATTAAGAATAATGCGATGAAGCGGAAGACGAACGCTCCTAATAAACCGTAGAATAGCGCTTTCTTCTGTTCTGTCCGCGGCAAGTGCTTGACCATGACGGCCAACACGAGCGCGTTGTCTGCAGATAGTAGCCCTTCAAGACCGACGAGTACGACGATGATCCAGGCGTACTGCAGGATTAACTGCCAATCCATTAAAACATCCCCTTTTTGTTTGTGTTCCTTCATATTTAAAAGTGATCTATTTTTAAGTTCACAGGAACATTTTATTCCCGTGCGCAAATTAAATCAATCTTCTTTTATTCAATGTCTGAAGTTTTTTCCGCGGAGCAGGTTCAAAGCACGTTCGCGAAGCAAAATGATACCCAGTTTGTATCCATTTCGTGATAAAATCCTAACAAGAACGAGTGGCGGTCATTTGCCCTCTTAAAAAAGGAGAATCCGATTATGTCTACAAGCCATGTCGCTTTACCTACTAAAGCAGAACGACATAAACTATTCGGCTCGGTCCCGCCGGTCAAAGGTACGAAACCGACAGAAAAAGATAAAATGGTCGATCTTCAAAATACACCTAAGAACTTCTTGTTCGCACTCGACAGCGTCGGGATCTCGAACGTCAAACATCCCGTCAACATCGAAACTCCAGACGGCATCCAAGCGACGGTCGCAACGTTTGAATTAACGACATCACTCGTCCAAGATCGGAAAGGCATCAACATGTCCCGCTTGACGGAACAGCTCGACGCGTACCATACGCAAGGCTGGACGTTATCAAACCGCTCGCTCATCGAGTTCGCCCAAGAACTCGCCGAGCGCATGGAACAAACGGAAGGTCAATTGACGGTCCGCTACCCATGGTTCTTCAGCCGAAAAGCACCGGCGACGGGCCTCAGCGGTCTTATGAACGCCGACGTCATGCACAACGTGACATACAACCTCGAGACAGGTATGGCGAGCGTGACGGTCGGCCTCGTCATCAACGTGACAACGCTATGCCCATGTTCAAAAGAGATCAGCGAATACAGCGCCCATAACCAGCGCGGCTACATCACAATCGAAGCCGGTCTTGACGAAGCGTCGCTCGACGGCTTCGACTGGAGACTCGCATTGCTCGATGCGGCGGAGTCGAACGCATCGGCACCACTTCACCCGGTCTTAAAACGTCCGGATGAGAAACGGGCTACAGAAATCGCTTACGAAAACCCACGTTTCGTAGAAGATATGGTCCGCTTGATTGCAGCCGACTTGTACGAGATGAAACAAGTCGTCAACTTCTTCGTCGAATGCCGAAACGAAGAGTCGATCCACCAGCACGACGCGATCGCGTCAATCACGTTCGATAAACGTGACAACTAAAAACGAGTGAAGCCATGTACTTGGCTTCACTCGTTTTTTTACACACTTTGTATGAGGCGGATCGTCAACAAAAGGACGATCAGGACGATCCACACCGCCCAGATGGTGCGCCATCTGTTCCAGTCGAGACGCTTCACGAACGCGTACACCGTCAAATAGAGGACGATCAAGAGCGGAATGACGACCCACGGATTGTCGAGCATCACGCTTCGACGTCACCGTCCCAAGCGAGCATGCCGCCCTCGACGTTGACGACTTTGAACCCTTCCGATTCCAAATAGTCGCACGCCGTCTGGCTGCGTCCGCCCGAGCGACAGATGACGTGATAGACGTTGTCTTGCGCGAGCTTCTCGGTCACGCCCGGGAATTCAGACAGCGGATAGAGCGGCACGTTCGGGATATGGCCCGCGTCGTACTCGTCTTGTTCGCGCACGTCGATGATGTGGAGCGACTCCCCGTTCTCAAGCTTTTCACGTAATTCGGTTGCATGGATGCTTTGCATGCTGTTTCCCCCTTAAATTGTTATCCCCTACTAGTTTACCTCAGTTTCGTGTCGGACAAACTCCAATTGATGGTCGTCTCGTCATCGCAGTAGAAACCTTTCAGACCACAACGTTCGACCATGTCACTTACCCAAGACTGACTGCCGCAAAATAAAGTGAAGTGGCTATCCCATGGCGGTACGATGAGCCAATCATGCTGATAGCCGAAAAACGTGCGATGATTCATGTCCCATGTATCGGCTGCAAGAACTTCTCGAATGTTGATAAGATGGCGCTCCGTACAAAACTCGTCGCCGCTCCATATCCATTCTTCTCCCGTCTCCAGAAGCGCCCTTAATACCCGATTCTTTAAGAAATCAGACAGCTCGCCTTCGCCAGGTGGGAGTAAATTCTCGCGCTCGCAAAATTCGATGATTCGATTTGCGCCTTCTTTATCTTCGGCATGCGGTTTCAACGCCCCAATCATCGTTCGGAGTGCGTGATCGATACGTTTGACGTCTTCAAAACCAAGTTGGCGGCGCATATCTTCCCATGCGACGGCACGAAAATGCTGTTCCACTTCGTTTTTGTTCATCTCGACATATCGGTCAATTGCTTTAGGATCTTCTATCGGTCCGAGAAACGGATGGTACGCGACGAACACTTCTTCAAACACGCCCTCATAGTAAGTTTTAATCGGAAAATCATCTCCACCGCCGAACATGGCGTAGCGATGTCCTTCCGGTAAAGTGATGGCTCCCTCAATCTCCTCCATGTGACCGCCTCCTTTTCCAATAGTTTACAACTACGCATCAAAAAAAGCATCCTCCGCTGTGGGAAGATGCTTCTGACTTACGCTTCGTTGCGCTCGTCAATCGCTTGTGCCGCTGTGATGAGCGTCAATTTATAGACGTCTTCTTCATTACAGCCACGCGACAAGTCGTTGACTGGCTTGTTGAGACCTTGCAAGATTGGTCCGATCGCTTCGAATCCGCCGAAACGTTGAACCATCTTGTAGCCAATGTTCCCGGCTTCGAGGCTCGGGAAGACGAACACGTTGGCGTTACCGGCGACGTCAGAGCCCGGTGCTTTCTTCGCTGCCACGCTCGGGACGAACGCTGCGTCGAACTGAAGCTCACCATCGATTGGAAGGTTTGGCGCTTTCTCTTTGGCGAGACGCGTCGCTTCGATGACTTTCTCGGTTTCAGGCGACTTCGCCGAACCTTTCGTCGAGAAGCTGAGGAGCGCGACTTGCGGCTCGATGCCGAACGTCTTCGCCGTCAACGCTGACAAGTAGGCGTTCTCGGCAAGGTCGGCCGCATCCGGTGCGATGTTGATCGCACAGTCCGAGAAGACGTATTGCTCATCGTCACGTACCATGATGAATACACCTGACGTCTTTTTGATGCCTTCTTGCATCTTGATGATTTGAAGTGCCGGACGGACCGTGTCGGCCGTCGCATGCATCGCACCCGAGACGAGACCTTCCGCTTTGCCCGTGTGGACGAGCATCGTACCGAAGTAGTTCACATCTGACGACAACAATTCACGAGCTTGTTCAGCCGTCGCTTTGCCTTTACGGCGTTCGACGAACGATTCGACGAGCGTGTCGATATCTTCGTATGTCGCTGGGTCGTACTGTGTCAAGTTCGAGATATCAAAGCCGTGTTTCGCTGCGACTGCATCGATGTCCGCTTTCGGACCGACGACGATTGGGTTGACCATGCCGTCATTTTTTAAACGGACTGCAGCTCCAAGGACGCGCTCATCGACGCCTTCTGCTAAGACGATGGTCGGACGAATCGGGCTGACTTTTTGCTTCAACGTGTCAAATAATTTCATGGTAAGTGAACTCCTTTTCGATTGGAAGATATCTATGTTTTCTCTTTAGGACACAATTGTCCGTATGCGTGTTTTATTATACACAGTCCTTTTTTTAAAATAAACTATTCTGCCCATATCGTCATAAATCGCTTGAAATCAGTCATTATATGAATAGAACAGTTATGTATTTATGACTGATACAGGTTGCTGTGAAGCCGTTTACATTTCTGTGTCCGCTTTTTCCTTTCCCCGGTCTCGATTGTGATTACCCTCACAGACAGCGCCAAATTTGCCAGGCGGTAAAGTGTCTGTGGTAAAATAAACAGCGAAGCCAAGTCTTGAAAGGAGTTTTTTCATGTCAGAACGTCCAGCACCGACAACCGAAACACAGCACGCAGCCGCCACATTAGACGGTTGGTATACGCTCCATGATTTCCGCTCGATCGATTGGACACGCCTAAAAGCAGTCGACAAAGAGGCGCGTCAAGAAATGATTGAGGAGTTCGTCGCCTTCCTCGCCTCGCTTGAAGACGTCGAAACACGCGGAGAAGGCAGTCACGCCTTCTATTCAATCCTCGGTCAAAAAGCGGACGTCGTCCTCATGGTCCTTCGTCCGACGTTCAAAGAACTCGAGCAAGTCGAACTCGCCCTTCGTAAGACGAAACTGTACGACTATATGATCCCATCGTACTCTTACGTCTCGGTCATCGAGCTCGGCATGTACCGTGGCTCTGGTGACGGAGATCCATACGAGAACCCGCACATCCGCTCGCGCTTGTACCCGACGTTGCCGAAAGCAGCCCACATCTGCTTCTATCCGATGAGCAAGGCGCGCCGTGACGAGGACAACTGGTATACGCTGTCGATGGACGAGCGGAAAGACCTCATGTACCGTCACAGCATGATCGGCCGCAGCTATGCCGGCAAGATCCAGCAGTTCATCGGCGGATCGACCGGATTTGACGGCTGGGAATGGGGCGTCACGCTCTTCGCGGAAGACTCGCTCCAATTTAAGAAGATTGTTTACGAGATGCGTTTCGATGAAGTCAGCGCCAAATATGGGGAGTTTGGTGACTTCTACGTCGGAAACATCCTTCCAAAAGAAGAACTCGGCACATTCCTCGGTTGATTGAGGTTTACGCATCGACCCCCTCGGGAAACATCGTTGTAGAGGCACTTACAACAATGATCAATGAGGTGAACAACGATGCGCGTGTTCAAGGAATCAGATCGAGACACTGCAAAACGTTTAGATTCGTTCATTGAACGAATGACCCCGACAGCAGAGCTAGTCCAAATTCGATTTGAACAACAATTACAACATACACAGCGAAAGGGTCAGGCGAAAGCCTGACCCTTATTTTGTCTTCGCGTGAAGCGCGTCGCCAAGGCACGTCGCTAATTCAAGCATGCCGTATTGACCTGCCTTCGCTTCCGCGTCCGAGTTATAGTTCGTATTCGTGTTGACGTCGTACGCATAGACGTTACCGTCACGGTCTTCGATAATCTCGATCCCCGCGACTGCGATATTATTTTTTACCAAGAACGCTTCTAGTTGATCGATGATCGGATCGGCAAACCCGTCGACGATTTCAAATTTGGCCGGCGGCGTCTCGCCGACCGGGCAGAATTGGTCTTCAATCGAGCACGCATCCGCCGGGCATAGTTCGAACCCTTCCGACGTGTCGACCCGTACCGCGTAGAGGAACTTTCCGCCGATAAATTCACAGCGCGTGATGAACGGTTTCGGCGCTTCGATATATTGTTGGATGAGCGTGATGCCATCGACCGAGTCCTCGAACGCCGGTCCGTACACATACCCTTTCAACGCCTCAATCGAATGGAACAGCTGCACGCCAAGCCCTTTACCGGCCCGGTTATGCTTCGTGATGAATGGGCTCATGCCAAGCTTCTCGGCCGCCTCGATGATTTGTTTTTTTCCGACGGCAGCGATCGTCCTCGGCACACGGATCCCTTCTTGACGAAGCGCCGTATACTGGTTGACCTTGCTCACTTCGAGGCGAATCGCCCGTGTCCCGTTGAAGACGGTCCGTCCGTTCGCCTCGAGCCAGGCAAGTACCCCTTCCGTCAGCTCTGGCGCGTAGCGATGCCCGCGCGTATGTGACGACGCACTCATCCGGTTATAGAACACACCATCTGGCGGCGTCGCTTCAATATCGATGATTCCTTCATCTAAATGCCACAGTTCATATGGAAGCGATAACTCCTCGAGCCGTTTGACGAGATGGTCCGTCCACTCATTATTTTCATGCAAGACGTGAATTTTAGCCATATGAATCCCCCTTTGATACTCCTAATGTACCACACCGATATCCGACTATTCCAATTAGCATAATTGACGATACGTTCATTCTTATTTCATAACGGTTTCATGGTATAATGAACTTAATAATCTATGTGAAAAGTGACAATTTCAAAGGGAAGTGATGTGTTTGACTGCACCTATTTTAAGTACAGACGTTTCAATCCTCTTGTTCGGTCTCCTCCTCGTCGCGGGAGTTTTGGCCACGCGCGTGTCCACCCGTTTTGGCCTTCCTGCGTTGATTCTGTTCATGGGGATCGGCATGGTCATGGGCAGTGACGTCACCGGCTTAATCTTCTTCGATGACTCGAACCTTGCCCAGATGATCGGAATCTCCGCTCTGATCGTTATTTTGTTCGAAGGTGGTCTGCAGACGAAATGGGCCTCGATTCGGAGTGTCCTCGCTCCGTCCGCCTCGCTCGCGACGATCGGGGTCTTATTGACGGCCGGATTCGTCGCCGTAGCCGTTCGTTTCGTATTCGGTTTTGACTGGATTGAGTCTTTCCTATTCGGTGCCATCATCGGCTCGACCGATGCTGCCGCCGTATTCGCCGCCTTTAAAGGAAAGAATATCGCGCCGAAAGTCGGCGCGACACTCGAAGCCGAGTCCGGCACGAATGACCCGATGGCGATGTTTTTGACAATCCTCGCTCTTGACTTCATGTTGAAACCGGACACGACGATTTGGGACGGCATTGGGATGTTCATCCTCCAGATCATCGTCGGGGCGTTCGCCGGGTACATGCTCGGGAACCTGTCACGGCTCATGCTCAATCACTTGCGCCTTGAGTCGAGCGGCCTGCACGCCGTCCTCATGATTTCGATGGCGTTCATGACGTATGGAGTGGCCGCCTATTTCGCCGGCAGCGGCTTGCTTGCCGTCTATCTTGCCGCGATGATCGTCGGGAACGCCCACACCGCCCACGAAGTGACCATCGTCCAATTTTCGGAGGCGCTCGCTTGGATCATGCAAATTATCATGTTCGTCATCCTCGGGCTTCTCGTCTATCCGAAACAACTGTTCGACCCAGAACTCATTTGGAAAGGGCTGTTGATTTCATTTTTCCTCATGTTCGTCGCCCGTCCGATCGCCGTTTACTTATCGACGATCGCGATGCCGTTCACGCATAAGGAAAAACTGTTCATCTCCTGGGCCGGCCTAAAAGGAGCGGTCCCGATCGTGCTAGCGACGTTTCCGCTCATCGCCGGGATCGACAACAGCCAACTCATCTTCAACGCCGTCTTCTTCGTCGTCGTGACGAGCGCGTTGATTCAAGGAACGACGCTCACACCGCTTGCGGCCAGACTGAACCTGCTCGGGCCGGATAAGATTCGCTCACCGTATACGATCGCGCTCGTGTCGAGTAAACAGTCGCAGCATCAGCTCGTTCCGTATGTGGCGACAGAAACGTCATCGATGATCGGACGCACGCTCGCCGACATCACGTTACCGCCGAACACGGTCGTCAATGCGATCGTCCGCAAAGACTACCTCATCCCGCCTACGGGTCAAACGAAAATTGAGCCGGGCGACTTATTGTACGTCCTCGCCTCGACGTATCGTCACGACCAACTCGATCGCAAGTTCGGCGAAGACGGGCTTGAACGCGTCGAGCTATGAACGAACAAGGACCGTGCCCGAGGCACGGTCCTTGTTCTATGCTTTGACTCGACGCGCCGCTGCGATCAAATCGGCGACGTCTTGCTCGCGTCCGGCGTGGAGCGCCTCGACGATGAAACTGCCGACGACGACCCCGTCACACGCCTCACCGAGCGCTTGTACTTGGTCTTCCCGATGGACACCGAATCCGGCGAGTACCGGGACCGGAGACCGTTCTGTCAACGAGCGCAAATGGGCGAGCAGTTCGTCCGGGAACGCGTCGACTTTTCCGGTCGTCCCTTTGAGCGTCACCGCGTAGACGAACCCCTCGGCCTGACTTAAGATCGTGTCGATTCGTTGTTTGTTACTCGTCAATGTGACGAGCGGGACGACCGCGACCCCGTTCCGTTCGATCCCTGCGAATAGTTCGAGGCTCTCTTCGAACGGCAAATCGGGGATGATGACACCGCTGACGCCGCATGCGGCCGCACGGTCGAAGAACGGTTGGATTCCGAACCGGAACACCGGATTCAAGTATGTCATGAGGACGATCGGGACTGAGAAACGCTCAGTTCCTTCTATTAAATAATCCAACACACTAGAGAGCGTCACGCCGTTCGCGAGAGCACGCATCCCCGCCGCCTCGATGATCGGCCCGTCCGCTACCGGATCTGAGAACGGGATCCCGAGCTCGATCGCCGTCGCGCCCATCGCTTCAAGCCGCTCGATCGTCGGAATGAGTTGATCGAGTCCGCCGTCTCCGGCCATGATGTAAGGGACGAACGCTGCCCCGTCTCTATTTCGAATCGCTGTCTCTAAGCTCATTTCCGTCCCACCCTTTCTCGAATCGTATGCACATCTTTATCGCCTCGGCCTGACAGACAGATGACGAGCAAATCGTCCTCGTCCATCGTCGCGGCGAGCGTCTCGGCATAGGCGAGCGCATGTGACGACTCGAGTGCCGGAATGATGCCCTCATGTCGACTGAGTGACATACATGCCTCTAACGCTGCCTCATCGGTGACCGCCGCGTAACGGACACGCTCGATGTCTTTCAAGAAACTATGTTCTGGTCCGACCCCAGGATAATCGAGGCCGGCCGAGATCGAGTGCGCTTCTTGGATTTGCCCGGCCCCATCTTGGAGCACGTACATGAGCGAGCCGTGGAGCACGCCGACCTCACCTTTCGTGAGCGTCGCCGCATGCTTGTCCGTATCGACGCCGCTTCCTGCTGCCTCGACACCGTACAAGGCGACATCCTCGTCATTCAAGAACGGGTAGAACATCCCCATGGCGTTGCTGCCACCACCGACGCAAGCGATGACGGCATCCGGCAAGCGTCCGGTCTTATCTAAAATTTGACGCCGCGTCTCTGTTCCGATCACACTTTGGAAGTCACGTACCATCGTCGGGAATGGGTGTGGTCCAAGTACAGAGCCCATGACGTAGTGCGTATCGTCAACGTGTTTGACCCAGTAGCGTAACGCCTCGTTGACCGCATCTTTCAATGTTCGGCTGCCTGACTTGACCGGAATGACCGTCGCCCCGAGCAGTTCCATCCGAAACACGTTCAACTCTTGCCGCTCGACATCGACCTCACCCATGAAAATCGTACATTCTAAGTTGAGCAGCGCGCACACCGTCGCCGTCGCCACACCATGTTGTCCGGCACCGGTCTCGGCGACAATTTTCTGTTTCCCCATCCGCTTGGCGAGAAGCGCCTGCCCGATCGTGTTGTTGATCTTGTGGGCACCTGTATGGTTCAAATCCTCACGTTTTAAGTAGACGTTCGTCCCGAGGCGTCGACTCATGTTCTCCGCATAGTAGAGCGGCGTCTCCCGTCCGACGTATTCGCTGAGCAACTCGTCGAAGCGTTCTTGAAATTCAGGATCTAACTTCGCTTCCTCATAAGCCACCTCGAGTTCTTCAACTGCTTGCATGAGTGTTTCCGGTATATACTTTCCTCCGTACGGGCCAAACTTTCCGTTCACTGGTTGTGTGTACATGGTGTTTCCTCCTTGGCACGTCTGATGAACGTGCGAATTTTATCGATATCTTTCTCTCCATCTGTCTCGACACCGCTTGAGACGTCGACCCCGTCAGGCCGTACGTCATGCATCGCTTGTCTCACGTTGTCGGCCGTCAAACCACCGGCGAGCCAGAACGTTCGCTTGGGGCGTTCCAACTGTGACCAGTCGAGCGTCTCCCCGCTTCCGGGCGTCGGTGCATCCAGTAAGACGATATCTGCCTCTGTCTTGCTACTCGCTTCGATGATCGGCAGATTGAACTGTCGGAACGTCTCAAGCGGCAACGTGCGCCGGTGCAGTTGGATATCCGTCAATCCACACGTGATCGCCGTCTCGACCTCCTCAAGCGTCGGGTCGAGGAACACTCCGACGACACGGACGTGATTCGGGATCAACTGCCGTAGCCGTTTCGCCGTCGTCACATCGACTTGGCGTGAGCTGTTCGCGAACACGAAGCCGATCGCATCGGCCCCGGCTTCAACCGCCGCCGTCACGCTTGCTTCTGTTTTTAATCCACATATTTTAACGAACACGTCTTCAGCTCCTCAATCAACGCCGTCGGGTCATCCTGTCGCATAAGCGCCTCTCCGACGAGAATGGCTTTGGCTCCCGCGTCTCGCAGTCGGCTCGCTGATTCGCCGGTGCTGACTCCGCTCTCACTGACGAACGCCACGTTCGGATAACGCTTCATCAATTCAATCGATGTCTCAAGCGATACGTCGAACGTCTTCAAGTTCCGGTTGTTGATGCCGATCAGCACGTCCTCAAGTTCGAGCGCCGTCTGGAGCTCGGCTTCATCGTGCACTTCGACGAGCACGTCGAGGCCGATCAGGCGTGCGTGTTGCTTCAACGCGTGCAGACGAGTCGGATGTAGCGCCGCGACGATCAACAACGCCGCGCTCGCGCCGGCCGTTTTCGCCCGGTCGAGCTGCCGTTCATCGATGATGAAGTCTTTACACAGGACCGGGATATCGACGGCGTCAGCGACTTTGCGTAAGTCATCGAACGATCCGTTAAAGTACGTCGTATCCGTCAGCACCGAGATCATCGTCGCACCGGCCCGTTCGTAAACCTGAGCCCGCTCGCCCACATCCAGTTCGGCTCGAATCACGCCTTTTGATGGGGACGCCCGCTTAATTTCCGCGATGATATGAAACCCGTCCGCGACCAGCCGCTGTAACGAGATCGGCTCTGTCGCCGTGACCGTGACGTCTTGCATCTGATTGACCTCTTCGATTTTCGTCCCAATAATTTTCGTCAAGTAGCTCATGCGCCCACCTCCGTTTTTTGTAGTTGCTTAAGGACGCGGGCGGCGTGGCCCTCGTCGATGCTCCGGCTCGCCTCGGCCACACCTTCACGTAACGTCTTGACGGCGCCGTATGTGCATAACGCGAGTGCCGCATTCAACAAGACGACGTCACGCGCCGGTCCTGCCGCGCCGTTCAAAACGGCGACGAGCGTCTTCGCATTCTCTTCGGGTGTACCACCTTGTAGCGCCGACAGCGGTGCCCGCATCAACCCGACGTCTCGCGGGTCGACTTGATATCGTGCCGTCTGCTCTCCGTCAAAGAAGAGTACCTCGTTCGCACCAACGAGGCTCGCCTCATCGAGTCCGCCGGCCCCATGGACGACCATGCCCCGTTCGACTCCGAGATGGCGCATCGCCGTAGCCATCTTCTCAATCAAGTCTGGATGGTAGACGCCGATCAATTGCCGTCTCGGCTTGAGCGGGTTCGTCAGCGGACCGATTTGATTGAAGATCGTCGCCGTCCCGAGCCGTTTTCGCACCGGCATGACATGTTTCATAATCGGGTGGACATGTTGGGCGAACAAGAAGCTCAAGTTCGTCCGCTCAAGTTCAGCTAACACGTCGTCAGCACTTTGGACGATCGGGATATTCAACGCCTCGAGCACATCGGCGCTACCCGACCGGCTCGACACGCTCCGATTCCCATGTTTCGCGACCGGGATACCAAGTCCGGCGAGAACGAACGCGACGGTCGAACTAATGTTGAACGTGTTCGCTCCATCACCGCCGGTCCCACAAACGTCGAGCACAGGGAGCGTCGTCTCCGGGAACGTCGCCGCCTCACGGATATAATCGGCCAGCCCCGCCATCTCTTCGGCCGTCTCGCCGCGTGCTTTCAATGCGAGAAGCACCTCGGTGATTTGCGTTTCATCAGCTTGAAACAACTCGGAAGCCGCCTGTTTCATCTCGGTCGTCGTCACTTGGTTCGTCAGTAGTCGTGTTAACATGTCCGTTCCTCCTTAAGCGATTTGGGTATAAAAAAACTCCATACGACGTCTGTCGTATGGAGGACGGTATGGACCGCGGTGCCACCTCTCGTTGGATCAATCGATCCCACTTTCCGATGCTATCACATCGTATCCTGATAACGGTGGAAGCCGTCACGGCCTACTAACATTCAGCCGTGCTCTCATGAGCCCATTCACGTGACGGTCTCGGTCAGGATCCCACCACCCCTGACTCTCTGTACGAGACTTCTTCACGCTACTCTTCTCAATCATCGATTTAAGATTCAATTTGAAAAACAAAAAAGGGTCACTCGGTCCAACTCACAGCTCACGCTATGAGAAGGACGAGTAACCCCGTGGTGCCACCTTCGTTGGTTCATATAGAACCCGCTTCACGGACAATCATCCGCTTCCCCGTGATAACGGTGGGTAACCCGCTAAAGCCTACTAAAAATTTCGGTTTAGAGCTCGGAAGTCCATTCGCGACGTCCCACATACTGATTCACACCAACCATCAGCTCTCTGTCATGCGGGGACCGTCGTTACTTCTCTTCGTCGACGCCTTTGTTCGTTTCAGTTAAGTTAACTCGTACTATACCGTTCCCGATTCATCCTGTCAAACAAAAGTGTGCAAAAAAACTTTGCTTCTATAAGTGCGGACGAATCGACCGCATGTTTCAGAACGTCGCAAGTTGACACGTGATTTTTTTGTCTGCTATAGTCGTCCCCAACAACACTTCACTCAACTAAAGGAGATTTGACTTTGGAAACTAGTAAACTAAAACGTGAACTGTCGACCCGACAGCTCACGATGATCTCGCTTGGCAGCGCCATCGGAACGGGCCTCTTCCTCGGAAGCGGCCTCGCCATCCAAACGGCAGGACCGAGCGTGCTCGTCAGTTACGCCATCGGGGCGTTTATCGTCCTCTTGCTCATGGGTTGTCTCGCCGAGATGACCGTCGCTCATCCGACTTCAGGCTCGTTCGGCACAATCGCCGAGCGTTATGTCCATCCGCTCGCCGGCTTCTTGGTCCGTTACTCGTACTGGATCGCCAACGTCCTCGCAATCGGGGTCGAAGTGAGCGCAATCGCGATTTACATGCGCTACTGGTTCCCGGATGTGAACGGATTCGTCTGGGTCGCCGTGTTCGGCGGATTGCTCATCTACGTCAACGCTCGGCACGTCCATACGTTCGGGACAACCGAATACTGGTTATCATTCATCAAAGTCACTGCCATCATTCTTTTCATCGTCCTCGGTGCGGCCGCACTGTTCGGCCAACCGGGCTCACCAATCGAATCGATCACGACCGGAAATGAAGGGTTCTTCGCTTTCGGATTTTACGGCATGTGGGTGACAATTTTCATCTCGCTCTTCAGTTTCCTCGGGACAGAGCTCGTCGCCGTCACGGCCGGCGAGGCGAAAGACCCGGACCGCGCCGTACCGAAGGCGCTGCGGGCGACCGTTTTCCGCTTGACGTTCTTCTATTTGATCACGATCGCCATCATGCTCATGCTCATCCCATGGCAGCAGGCTGGTATCGATCAAAGCCCGTTCGTCCTCGTCATGCAGCAGTTTGACGTGCCTGGCGCGGCTAGCATTTTGAACTTCGTCATCTTGGTCGCCGCCTTGTCGGCGATGAACGCGCAATTGTATGCCTCGACGCGCATGATGTACTCACTCGCAGAAGCTGGCGACGCACCGCGTATCTTCAAAAAAGTAAGCACCAGCGGGATTCCGATGCCTGCCTTGTTCGTTTCGACAGGCGGAATCGTCCTCGCGGCATTGCTTCAAGTGTTCATGGAGACGTCGTATCCGTTCCTCATGGGCATCTCGATGTTCGGGGCGATCTTCACATGGTTCATGGTCTTCGTCTCACACTTATTCTTCCGCAAAAAGTGGACGGGGCGTAAACTCCCTGTCCGTATGATCGGCTATCCGTTCTTACCGCTCCTAGGTGCCGGGCTGCTGCTCAGCTTAATGATCACGACATGGTTTACCGATTTCAACATCTTGCTCAAGTTCGGGATCCCATGGTTGGTCGGCTTAACGATCATCTATCTCGTTCGCGAGCGATTCCGTAAGACTGACACAAAACAAGACGACATCGAGCAAGCTAACTAAAAATAGTGCCTATCCGCAATGGATGGGCACTATTTTTTCGCAAAAACGAGCACCCGTCGCGATTGACGAGTGCTCGTTTGTTTAGGATTAGAAGAACTGACGTGGGTTGACGGTGCTGCCGGCGCTCGAAGACGAGTACGAGTAGCTGCCTTGGTGGATTTCAAAGTGAAGGTGCGGGCCTGAAGAGTTTCCAGTGTTCCCGAGCGTTCCAATGTTTGATCCTTGCGTCACACGCTGACCAGCGCTGACGGATACCGAGTTCATGTGCGCATAGACAGTCGTCCAAACTTGACCGCCAATGACGTGGGCGATCATGACGTGGTTCCCGTAAGCGCCACCCCATCCGGCCCGGATGACCGTTCCAGTTGCCGAGGCCCGGATCGGTGTACCGACTGGTCCAGCGATATCGACACCGTTATGGAACGAATAGCCGAACTGTCCGCTTGCCGGTCCGAAACCTTGCGAGAAACGACCAGTCGTCGGTTGAATGAATTTCGCGCTCGATGGTGCCGGTGCCGAAGCTGTCGGCGTAGTCGGTACCGGTTTAGGAGCCGGTGCCGGTTTTGGTGCCGGCTTTGGCGCTGGCTTAGGCTTAGGTGCCGGTGGTGCAGCCGGTTTAGAAGCTGTCACATTATTTTGTGTCGTTTGGTTTGAAGACGACGATGACTGGGAATTAGTATTACTGTTCTGCTTTTTCTGAGCAGCAGCTTGTGCAGCAGCAGCTTTAGCCGCTTCTTCTTGACGTGCAGCTTCAGCTCTCGCTTCTTCGGCTTGTTGCGCGGCCGCTGCTTTGGCAGCCTCAGCTTGGCGTGCCTCTTCAGCTTTACGAGCCGCTTCTTGACGTGCTGCCTCTTCCGCACGACGACGCGCTTCTTCTTCTTCACGGCGCTGTGCTTCGATTTCAGCTGCAATCGCTTCTTCTTGAGCGATCAACGTCGCTTCGATTTCTTGTAGGTCGAAGATTTGCGTTTCAAATTCGATATTTTTCTCTTCGAGTTCTTTGATGCGAGCTTCACGCTGTTTCATCTTCTTCTCGAGTTCGGCTTGACGCGCTTCGAGTGCTTTCTGTTGCTCTAGAAGTGAGGCCCGCTCTGCTTTGAGTGCGGCTTGTGCTTCTTGAAGAGACAGACGTGTCGCTTCATAGTCGTTGAACAACTCTTGGTCGCTACGTTGGATCGTACCAGCCGTGATCATGCGTGTGATCAAGTCAGAGAAGTTTTTTGATCCAAAGATGAATTCTGCCCAGTTGATTGAACCGCCACCGTTCGTTTGCATCGTGGCCATCCGCTCTTTCATCATTTTTTCTTGAGCAATCATCTTTTTCTCGTAACCTTTAATGTCCGCTTCGAGATCTTCAATCTTCATCTCGGTACGTTTGATTTCTTGGCGTTTCGCCGCTACGTCGTAGATGATGTCTTGAAGCTGAGCGTCCATTTTATTGACTTCTTCTTGTACCTTCGAGATTTCTTTAGTGTTCTGTTCGATTTTCGAAGACGTATTCGATTGATTCTGTTTGACGCTATTGCGTTGTTCTTTAACTTTTTTCTGTTGCTCTTGCTTCTCTTTGATTGTCGTCGAGGCATCGGCTACCGAGTGCGTGCCGAGGAGCAAGGCGCTCAGCGTAAGTGTCGAGATCGTACGTTTCCAATTGATCAATGCAGACATCCTTTCTAATTTGACGGGCTAGTTTTACATATTCTATTTAAGTTCGTCGTTTTGCTATGTAACAAAAACGATTAATTTTTCAGTTTCAACACGACTAATTATATCGAAGTGTCGAATGTTTTCCTGTTAAAGTTATATTTCACTTTGATTACGACAAAGAAGAGGGAAAGCCGTTGGCATTCCCTCTTCTTTGTATTTCAACGTTTTTTCGATTTTTTATGGCTTGAAACGTTTCTGTCATAGTAGCTGAAAATAGCAAATCATTTACCTTATTTCAAAAAAGCATATTCCAGCATTTTTTCTAAACTCATCCATTTCCAAAAAACGTAAAAAAGGTCAGTCTGACTTCTCGCTCAAGGCGAAGATGACAGGACTGACCGAATGTTCGTTGCGGGTGTGAAATCGAGGGGGCTCACACGTCTAATCATACAGACGAAGTGTTAACGCTCGATGGACATTTCGTTAAAGTTTGAACGCACCGATGATGACGAACACCCACGCCGCGATGAAAAGAACACCGCCGATTGGTGTGACCGCCCCAAGTTTCGTGATGCCTGTAAGTGCCATGACATACAAGCTGCCCGAGAAGAACAGGATGCCGGCAAACATGAGCCAACCGGCTGTGTTGAATTGACTGATGCTAACTTTCGTCAAAATACTAGCGAGCGCAATGATGCCGATTGCATGGATCATGTGGTACAAGACCCCCGTCTGCCAGTTCGCGAGCATGTTCGGTGCCAGACGCTCTTTCAATGCGTGGGCCCCGAACGCGCCGAGCGCGACACCGAGTGCCATCAAGGCAGCACCGGTAATGAGTAATAATTTCATATGATTTCCCCCTTATCTCACTTTTCGTGCTGGTAAATTCCACTTCCGATAGTAGGATATCACTCGAAGCGCCGCGACGACAATCAATAACGCATACACCGGAAGTCCGCCTTCGAGCCGGAAGTAGTACGTGACGACCGCGATGATGATTGCCCAAATCGCGTACACTTCCGCCTGCAAGACGAGCGGCTTGCGCCCCGCGAGCAAGTCGCGGACGACACCACCGCCGACTCCGGTCAGGACGGCTGCCGCAATCGCTGCTGACAACGGCAAATCCAATTTGATGGCCACTTGCGCCCCTTGGAAAGAGAATGCGACCAAGCCGATCGCATCGACGATGACGCCCCATCTTTCCCAATGCGGCAAGACGACGCTCGGGAGCAGGAAGATGAGGAGCGCGACGAGAAAACAGAGAATAAATAAATCGTTTTGTTGCCAAATCAAACTGACGGGGTTGCCGAGCAAGACGTTACGGATTGCCCCACCGCCGAAAGCCGTCGTGAAAGCGAGCAACCAAACTCCAAAAATATCGTACTTTTCGTCCATCGCGATGATGGCTCCACTCGCCGCGAACGCAATCGTTCCGACGACGTTCAATAATTCCCACTCCATAAACATCCCTTGCCCTTTCTCGAAAGCATTATATGGTAAAGTAAAGATACAAAAAATCAGATCAGTCGAGCGACTGCTTGTAAAGGATGTCGGTATTTTTATGAAACGAATCGCCTTGTTCCGCATATGGATCATCGTCACAATGTTCGCCCGATTCATCATTAAGATTTATTCGTTCTCTCGCAAACAGCAGCAGGGTCTCGCCTCTCCGGAAGAGTACGAGGCGCTCATGTTGCAGCTCGCCCGCGAGTATAAACGTAACGCGCTCCGCCTAGAGGGACTGTTGATCAAGCTCGGTCAATTTTTGTCGATCCGGGCCGACTTGCTGCCGCCGTCCGTCCTTAATGAGTTGTCAGAGCTCGTCGACCGCGTACCGACGTCAGGTTGGGACAAGTCTCGTGCCATCCTCGAAGCCGAATGGGGCGTACCGTACACCCAAGTCGTGAAAGACGTCGGCATCGACGCCGTCGCCTCCGCCTCGATCGGCGAGGTCTACGGGGCCACGCTTCTTGAAAACGGGAAACGGGTCGCGCTCAAAATCCAGCGCCCGGACATCGAAAAAATCATCCGTACCGACTTCAAAGCGATGCGAATCGTCACGACGATGCTCAAACGGACACCGCTCGCCAAATCGACCGACTTAGATAGCTTATATCGCCAAATGATTTTTGTCATCGGGGATGAACTAAATTTCCAAACCGAATTAAAAAACGCGCTGTATTTCAAAGCGAAATATGCTGAAAATCCAGATGTTTATATCCCGGGCTACTACGACCATTTATGTACGAATCGGGTATTGACGATGGATTGGGTCGACGCCCGTCGCATCACCGATATTGCGTTCTTAAAAGAAAACAATATCGACCGCTCCGCTCTCGCCGAACGACTATTTACGATGGCCGCGGAACAACTATTATTCGGCGGACAGTTCCACGCCGACCCTCACCCTGGGAACGTCCAGATCCGGGCCGACGGAACGATCATCCTGCTCGACTTCGGCATGGTCGGCTCGTCGACCGCGCAAGATATGGCGACGATACGGAAGATCTTGCAGGCGTTCATCTCGCTCGATTACGACGGTGTCGTCGATGCCCTCGAAGACTTGCGCTTCTTGTTGCCGACAGCGAATAAACATAACATCCGCCAAGCGATCGAAAAAGCGGTCACATTCTATTTAGAGACCGACATTAATACGGTCGATACGAAATTGATCGAAAAAGTACTCCAAGATATCCAACTGCTCGTGAAGAACGAGCCGATTCAACTGCCGGCCGAGTTCGCCTTCTTCGGTCGTGCCGCCTCGACGTTGCTCGGGATTTTACAGATTCTCGACCCGAAAATCGATTTGTTCACGCTCGGTAAACCAATCGTGATTCAATGGCTCGAATCAGACGGGACGACAATCCAAAACCGCTACGTCATGACGGCGCTCAACTACGGCAAGAAACTGTTGAACGTACCGCCGTTGCTCGAGAACTATTTGAAAGAGCCGACCCGGAAACGGTTGTCTGAGCAGGCGATGTTCCAACGCGAGCTCGAATCGAAAGAATTGCTCCATCGCCAGACGTTCAACTCGGGTGTCATTGTTCTCGGATTGCTCGTCGGTCTGTTCGGCTACATCCGACCTGACGAATGGCTATTTTGGTCGGGTGGTGTCGTCGCCGTCGTCGCCTACTTTAATTCAAGACGCCTCGGTCGAAAGATTCGCCATTTGGCCCGTCAAGATTTTCGTGTCTAATCAGTCCGTCACTCAAGCGAGTGACGGTTTTTTGTCGTGCCTCGCTGTAAAATTGTGTATGTTTTTTGAAATCGGGTACTTTTACAATGTGACCTAGATGAAAGGGGAGAACACGATGCGAGCTGAGAACAACTTCATTAACGGTGACTGGATCGAGACGAATGAGACGATCGAGGTCCGAAATCCGGCGACCGGTAACGTAATAGCAACCGTGACAAAGAGTGACGAGACCGAGGCTGGCCTCGCTGTCGACGCGGCCCAGGCCGCTTTAAAAGACTGGCAGCAGCGGACAGCCGAAGACCGGGGCGCCCTACTGCTCGAATGGCATCGCTTGATCGATGAAGAGACGGAAGCGCTCGCGCGAACGATGGTCGAAGAACAAGGCAAACCGCTGAAAGAAGCGATCGGCGAAATCCGTTACGCCAACGGATTCATCGAGTGGTATGCCGCGGAAGGACGACGCGTCTATGGTGAGACGATCCCTGCTTCTTCAAACGAGAAACGTATTTTCGCGATCAAACAACCGGTCGGCGTCATCGCTGCCATCACGCCATGGAACTTCCCGGCAGCGATGATCACCCGCAAATTGGCACCGGCTCTAGCAGCCGGTTGCACCGTCGTCTTGAAACCGGCCTCGGCGACACCGCTCACAGCGATTGAACTCGTCAAATTGGCCGAGAAGGCCGGTTTCCCGAAAGGTGTCATCAATCTCGTGACCGGCAGTGCCGCTCGTATCGTCAACGTTTGGCAGCACGATTCACGTGTGCGCAAGCTGACGTTCACCGGGTCGACCGAAGTCGGCAAGACGCTCATGCGCGGTGCCGCCGACACGATGAAGAAGATCTCGCTCGAGCTCGGTGGCCATGCCCCGCTCATCGTCACGGCGAAAGCGGACCTCGACAAGGCCGTCCCGCAAGCAATCGCGACCAAGTTCCGTAACGGTGGACAGACATGCGTCTGCGCCAATCGGATTTACGTCGAGAGTTCGATCGTCGACGAATTCTCGGAGCGGTTCATCGAGGCCGTGCAAGCGCTCAAGGTCGGGAACGGGCTCGACGACGGCATCGACATCGGTCCGCTCATCGACGAGGCTGCGGTCGAGAAAGTGATGAAGCACCTCGAGGACGCCCAAATCCGTGGGGGTGAGATCACGGGCGGCGAACAGCTTGACGGCTTGTTCGTCCGCCCGGCCGTCGTCCGCTATGCGAACGAAGATATGCTCTGCATGAACGAGGAGACGTTCGGGCCCGTCGCCCCGATCGCTTCGTTCAACACGCTCGACGAAGTCATCGAGCGGGCGAACGCCACGCCGTTCGGCCTCGCGTCTTATATCTTCACACAAGATATTAACGAGGCCCTTTACTTGGCGGAATCGCTCGAATACGGGATTGTCGGCGTCAACGATGGCCTGCCTTCGACCCCGCAAGCGCCGTTCGGCGGATGGAAACAGAGCGGTCTCGGCCGTGAAGGCGGTCATCACGGCATCGAAGAGTTTTTAGAAGTGAAATATATTTCGCTTGGACTATAAAAAAAACGCCTGTTGAATTTTTTCAACAGGCGTTTTTTCAGTTGTCGAGCCACGTCACCAAATCGTTTGGCGTCGCGATCACATAATCGGCGAGCGCCCACTCGTCCTCGTTCCCGAAGCCGAATCCGGTCAAGACGACCGGGAAATCATGGGCCCGGCCCGCTTCGACGTCCGACTTGCGGTCACCGACCATGACATAATGTGCATCTCCGTGGCGCAGGCGGTGCGCCGTCAAAATATCGGCCTTCTTCTCGCCACCAACCGATTCGAGACATTCAGGTGCCGTCATGAACTGACGGATGCCTTGCGTATCGAGGATCAAGTTCATATAGTGAACGCCACAGTTGCTTGCCGTCGTCAACGTATGCCCGTTCGCGCGAAGCGTCTCAAGCATGTCGTAGATGCCGTCAAACAAGACGTTTTGCCCCGCCATCGCCTGCTCGAGCGTCTCGTGACGAAGTTTGCGGATGAGACGGATTTCTTCACGCGTCGCCTCCGGGATGACGTGCTCCCAAAAGGCGTCCCCAGCCAAACCGTAGCCAGACCGGACCGCGTCCTCGCTCGGCTTTTCAAGATGCGGAAGCTGTTCGAGCGCCTCGTGAATCGCTTTCGTCATCGGAACGGTCGTGTCGACGAGCGTCCCATCGATATCGAATAAAATGACTGCCATGTCGGTATCCCCTCTCTCTTTCCTATTCTCCTACCGTAGCAGACTCGCCTCCAAATCAAAAGTAGAAACATCAGCCCACAAAAAAACGGCTGAACGAAATCGTTCAACCGGTTGTTGCTCAGCCGCGCCAGAAGCTCATGCCGCCTTTGACCGAGTAGACGTCTGTATAGCCCGCACTCTTCAGCATCGCCGCTGCCCGTTGGCTCCGCATCCCGCTTTGACAGATGACGTAAACGGGACGTTCTTTATCTTTTGGGTATTGTGCTGCCGCGTTACCGAACCCTGAGAGCGGTACGTTTTTCGCTTGTTTAATGTGCCCGCCTTTATATTCGTGCGGCTCCCGCACATCGAGCAGTTGAATGTTGCGCTCTTCCGCAATCTTTCGCTTCAACTCGTCCGTCGATACTGTTTTCGTGCTGTTTCGCTTCGTCCACCAAAAATAAATCAATCCGATCACCACTGCGACAAACAAAAAATCAAGCATGGGCACGCCTCCGTTGTTTAAAAGTTTTAGTATCTCCATTATACCCCCTATGGTATATAAGTCAATGTGGACGCCTCATAAAAAAAGCCATGCCACGAGGGCACAGCTTAGAAATCGAGCAGCGAATCGGTTTTAGGTTCGTCCTCATCCTCTAGAGGGATGCCGAGGAATGCGGCCATTTGCCGGTCTAACGGTTGCTTCGGCTCCGCCGAGACGACAGGTGCCTGCGCGACCGGTGCGGCGGGTGTCGTCTCCGCCAACATGAGCTCACAGTAACCCATCAACTTGGCCAGATGGCGCTTTTGCGTCTCTCCGCTCGACTGTTCGATTTGACTCATCACGTGTTTCATTTGCGCGATGACTTGTTGCTCAGTGATCATAGGTCGAACACATCCTTTTCCCTCTCATTTTGAAGCAAACCTGTCCCTCGCCGCAAGTGTCTTGCTCGGCTCAGTCGGATTCAGACCGTGTCTCGACCCATGATGTGAACGCCTCGAAATCGAAACGGACTTGGTTGGCGTAAAAATGGGCCCAGCGTGAGATTTGACGCACGAACAACGGCAGCGCGTCCCCGATGGCTTCCGCAATCTGTTCGCTCGCCTCATACTCGAGAACGTTCGCGTCCGCATCGGCCCGGGCATGGATTTTCGCCGTGATCTCGGCTTGGACTTTTAACGTTTCGATCAGCGACGATTCGTTCTTGATGTGCTTCGCTTTCACTTTCCGTTTGTAGGGCGAACGTTGCCGCACATAATACTCGTTGCCGTCGATCGTGAAGTAACCGAGATACGGGTCTTGGCTATGCACCATGGCACGTTGGGCAGCGATGACCCGCGCACCTTCATGGGACAGGCCGTCCTCGAACAACGGATGGGTCGGCAAAAACAAGGACGGGACGGCCGATTGCGCTTGCTTCATCTCTAAGATGACGTCCTCGTCATGTTCCTCGTCGGCCCCTTCGATCAAGATATAGTAACGTTCGAGCCCGATCGAGGCCGTCCCGCTCTCGCGTTTAATGGCGATGTCTTTGATGTCGTAATGATCGGCGTGATGGCGATGCTCTCCCGACAACGAGTTCAAATACTCAGGCCAAGCCTGTTTGATTTTCGTCGCCGTCTTCTCGCTGACCGGTATTAAGTCATCGCTCGTCGCGAAGTAACGTTCTTCGTCCCGGACTTCGGTCCGTTCCGACATGAACGCGTCTTGCTTCTTCTCTGCCTTCTTGATCACTTTTTTGATGGCTTTAGACGTATTCGCTTTCGTGAACTGCACGTCTTCGTCTTTCCCTTTCGCGTACCGTCTGATGGCGAGCGCATACGTCTCGGCGTATACTTCAATCGCTTCGTTGGAATCGAAGCCCGATTCGGCGGCGAACAAGTCGACAGAAATGGCCATTCTGAGCACATCGAACAAATACGAACCGAGGTACGCCTCATCAAAGTCGTTCACATCATAAAGGATCGTCCCAGCCCCGTCTCCGAACACCCCAAAGTTTTCAAAGTGAAGATCCCCTTGAATGAACGTCGGATAGGCCTCGCTCGTGTCGAAAGCAAGCGGTACTTTCGCAAAATCGTAATAGAACAAATGCGAGCTTCCGCGAAAGAACGAGAACGGGCTCGTACTCATCTTGTCGTACTTTTCACGCCGCGCCGTTTCGGTCAGGTTTCGGATCGAATGATCGTAATAATCTAGAACCGTCGCGATCGTATCACGGCGAATTTGTTGTTTGACGGATGTGAACATGGCTGTCTCCCCTTCATGCGTCGAATAGATGTTTGTATTCCCCGTATCCCGCAGACTCGAGCTCTTCTTTCGGGATGAATCGGAGCGAAGCCGAATTGATACAGTAGCGTAAGCCGCCGAGTTCTTTCGGACCATCGTCAAATAGATGACCGAGGTGACTGTCGGCATGCTTCGAACGCACTTCCGTCCGGACCATGTGGTGCGTCGTGTCCATGTTCACATCGAGCTGCTTCTCTTCGATCGGCCGCGCGAAGCTTGGCCAGCCACAGTTCGACTGGAACTTGTCACGGGACGTGAAGAGCGGCGTACCATCGATCACATCGACGTACAGCCCTTCCCGTTCCTCATCCCAATACTCGTTTTGAAACGGCGGTTCGGTCCCGTTCTCTTGCGTGACTTTGAACTGCATCGGTGTCAGACGGTCTTTCAGTTCCTGTTTTTGTTTCTTATCGCTCCACGCCTCTTTCACAAACTTGGCGCGACCCGAGCCGACCCGATACATCTCGTAGCGGAACGGATTTTTCTTATAGTAGTCTTGATGATAGTCCTCGGCTTCCCAAAACGTCTTGGCCGGACGGATCTCGACTTCGATCGGACGTTCGAACCGTCCCGAATTCTCGACTTCTTGCTTCGAGCGTTCGGCCGCGTCCCGTTGTTCTTCCGAATGATAGAAGATGGCCGGTCGATACGATTCGCCGCGGTCGTTGAACTGTCCGCCCCCGTCTGTCGGATCGATTTGTCGCCAGTAAATCCGAAGCAGCTCTTCGTATGAGATGACCTCCGGGTCGAACGTCACCTCGATCGCCTCTAGATGACCCGTCGTCTCCGAACAGACTTGCTGGTATGTCGGATTGTCGACGTGTCCGCCTGTGTAACCGGACACGACTCGTTCGACACCTTCGTATTTATGAAACGGTTTGACCATGCACCAAAAACAGCCTCCCGCAAATGTAGCTTTTGCCATAATGAATCCCTCCTTACTATGTAGTGTACCCAAAAAAGCACGCCGACAACAAAAAACGAGAACCCCAAACGTGTTCTCGTCTTCAGTCTTCGACCCGGTTCATATGGCGCATCACTAAAAATAAAATCACACCGACGATCGCTGCCCCGAGTATGGTCAACACCAGGTTGTTTCGTGCCGATAATGTGTAAAAGATGGCTAAACCGATTAAGATGAGCGCGATCGGAATGAACGCTCGTTTAAAATGATCCCAATAACGCACGGACAGTCCCCCTTTTCATCTATCATACCAAACTTTTTTGCTATTATAGAGAGGAAGATACAATCACGGCCAGAAGGAGGACCCATCCATGGATTTTGACCAGTTGTGGGCGAACCGCCCGACTTTGTTGTGGGAAGACCGGCTGAACGAAGGCGACGACGTCTATACGCTGTCAGCAATCCTCGCTGTCGACGCCGCGCTCCGGCGTTATACGAGCGCTTTGACCCATTCCGACGGCACAGAATCCTCGATCCTATCGGCAGTCCGCGATGTCGTCCTGCGTTTGAACGGCCTCGACGAAGAGCACGACCATTTTATCGAGACGCTCGAGCGTGAGGAGCTGTACGACTTCATCCGAGCCGGTGCAGCCATCGCCGGGTATGAAACCAATGAAGACGTCACGGAGGAATGGCGTGAATGGTAACAGTTTGACGATTCATCGCGATTCACAGTTGTCATACTTGAATTAATGATTTCTATCTCGTACAAGGGGACACGTGTATGCTCACCATCATCAACTCTTTTTTCATCAACCTTTGTATTCTGTTCACCCTGTTCACCATCTCGTTCTTGCCGTTTCGTAACCGGCCTCGAATGACGCCGCAGTCACCTTTAAAGTTGCGTATCCTGCTCGGTATCCAGAGCGGTCTCATCGCCTTGATTTTGCTCGCGAACGCGCTTCATCTCGAAAAAATATTGATCGACCTTCGTTCCATCCCGATTATGCTCGCCGTCTTGTTCGGCGGATGGATGAGCGGTGTCGTCGCCGGTATGTTGTTTCTCATCGGTCGTTTTTTCATGATAACGGATGGCGAATACGTCGGATTTTACTTAGCTATCGCGACGATGGTCGCACTCGTACTGCCGACAAGTCTGTTGCGGCTCAAGCTCGACAACACCCGTAACACGCTCCTTGTCTTCACGACGATCAGCGTCGCCGCGTTCGGGTCGGCGCTCTACTATGCCCTCCCGCTCGAGCTGTTCTATCCCATTTTATTCGTCTATATCGTTATGATCTACGCCGGGGCTTGTGCCGCTTATCGCTTGCTCCAAGAGCTGAGACGCCACTTTGAGAACGTTCAGCATCAGCAGCAACTCGCCCGTACCGACGCTTTGACCGGCATCGCCAACCGCCGTCTGTTGAATGAGGCGATGGCCAACTTGACCGTCGAGGCGGAAGCGTACGCCCTCATCCTCGTCGATATCGATCACTTCAAACGCGTCAACGACACGTACGGTCATGATGTCGGGGACGACGTACTACGCGAGCTCGGCATGTTGCTCGTCACCGAAAGTGACGACCGACATCTCGTCGGTCGCTTCGGTGGTGAAGAATTTCTGATCGTCATGCCGAACGCCAAAAAGGACGAAGTGACCCGTCTCGCCGAATCTATACGAGAAAAAGTCTCGACGTTCCCATTCGAGACGAGTGCAGGCACGCTTCACATCACGGTCTCGCTCGGAGCCTGCCATTCGAACGATATCGAAGTCGATAGCGTTTTGAAGCATGCCGACGAAGCGTTATACCACGCAAAAGAATCTGGACGAAACCGTTTCATTTTGGCTTGATGAAGCCGATAACGTTCTCAAAACTTTACTAACTTTGACAGTTTTCCCGCTTTACTTTCAACTAGCGAATCGGTACACTAGGCTAGACTTTGGTTAGAATAAACATAATTAATCATAGATTTGACTAGAAAAAGGGGAAACACATTTCATGACAATATTGTTATCGCTATTCGGATTGATGTTCGTGGGATCGTTCGTCCTCGACTATCAACGTGGCAAGACGTTCCGACAGTCGCTCTTTGGGGGAGTCGACACAATCAAACAGAACCTACTCATCTTTTTACGCACGTCCCTTTCGATGATGATTTTCATCGGGCCGCTCCTGCTTATGTCCATGTTTGCCTTCTCAAAACTTGTGACGTTCGAGACGGTAGCCGCCTTTATGATCGCCGTGCTTAGCATCGGCTTCGCCGAGCGCATCATCGGGATGATCGTCGCCCCGCTCGTCCGGACGTTTTGGCATCAACGCGGCAAGCTGATGCCGCTCTATCTCGATGCTGGACTCTACGTCTTCTTGCTGTCGATTCTCATCTTGGAGTTTCTCATGAACATCCCGGGTGTCGAATTGAACGCACCGGCAGTCGCTGTATTTTACGCGTTCGCCTTGTTCTACATCCGTTATTTGTTCAGCTTGATCCGCTTTACACTCAGTAAAGGCGTCCCGTCAAACTGACTCGACTCGTATGACCTCGACCGCAGACATCCCGTCTGCGGTTTATTTTTATTTTTCTAATTGACAATGAGAATCGTTATCACTTATACTCGAGTTGTAGCTGCCACAGCTGGACGTAACCGTTCCCCAAACTTGTTACGGCCCGTGGATTCCCCTCCACGACACTCTTTTTGAAAGCATTGCGACGACCCCCATTTGTTGCACCCAGATTTGCCATATAAAAACGAGCGGCTCTCCGACGGAGCCGCTCGTTTTTTTCGTTCAGGCGAACACATCTTGTTCAATTTGTTTCAACTCATAAAACATGCCGCGGGCGCGCATCAAGTCGTCGTATGACCCTGACTCGATGATGCGACCTGCTTCCATGACGATGATTTGGTCGAACCGTTCGAGCCCGGTCAGACGATGGCTGACCATGACGAGTGTCGCCTCGTCCGCCTTCCGGAAGATTTCAGCGAACACATCGGATTCGGTCCGCGCGTCTAACGCCGACGTCGCTTCATCTAAAATCCAGAGCAACCCGTTCTTCAACAACGCCCGGGCGATGGCGAGCCGTTGCCGTTCCCCTCCGGACAAGTTCGCCCCTTTCTCGAGCATTGGCTCATCGAGCGCGAAACCGAGGCGGACGCTTCGCAGCGCCAGCTCCATCTCGTCATCGGAGAAGTCTCCAGCAAGGGCCAAGTTGTCTCGGACGGTACCGAAAAAGAAGTGGTTCTCTTGCATGACGACACTCGCTTGAGACCAGACCGATGTTTGTGTGACCTCATTCAAGCGCTGACCCTCGATTCGTACTTCGCCTGTCTCTGGCCTTACAAACGCGAGCAACAGTTGCAGGAGCGTCGACTTACCAGACCCGCTCGGACCGACGATCACGGTCTTCGATCCGCGAGGTAACGTCACATCAACTGTGTCTAGGACGGCACGGAACGTATCCGGATAGCGGTAACTTACGCGTTCAAACGAAATGTCAGGTGCCGTCTGAAGCGCTATGTCGTCACGGGCCGCTTCTGCCGCCACGAGGTGATCACTTGGTTCGACGACCTCGAGCAAGCGGTTTGCCGCTTGTTTACTATCGGCGTAGTGACCCGGGAAGACCGCCATCGGTGTCACGTTCTCAAACGCGGTCAATGACATCATGACGAGCATGGCCAAGAACAGGCCGTCCAGTTCGCCATCGACGACGAGGTAGGCACCGATCGCGAGCACGCCCCACGACACGAGCAGTGACGCGGCGACGACGAGCGACGAGTTGAAGAACTGGTTCGTCACGTCTTGGCGCTGTGCGGCGGCGTAACGATCGCTTCGAGCGAGCAAGTCGTCACGGGTCTGGCCGAGCTGGTCGTGCAACAATAAATCGCGGTACCCGTACATCATCTCGGTCACCCCGCTCGACAAGTCGCCGCGCAAGGCCCTAATTTCCTGGTCATGCTTCGCTCGGATGCCGGCAAACAAGATCGGAATCAAAAAGCCGGTCACGAACACCCCGAACACGAGCCAAAGGCTGACCGTCATCGAGAAGAACGTGACGAAGAAGATCGTGCTCAAGAAGACGAGCACTAAGATGATTGGCGGATAAAACACCCGCAAAAAGTAGTTTTGAAGGCTTTCGACGTCTCCGACGACACGGGCGAGCAAGTCCCCGCTCCGGTATTTGGCGAAGATGTTCGGCACGAGCGGTTCGAGCTGGCGATAAAACCGGACGCGCAGTTCGCTTAAAATCGTGAACGTCGCCCGGTGTGACGCCAAGCGTTCGCGGTAGCGGCTCCCCGCCCGAATGACGCCGAACAGCTTGATCAGGACGACCGGCACCATGAGCGCATAGAGGGGCGGCACAAGGCCGGCCCGCGACACGAGATATCCACTCGCCGCGAACAAGGCGACAGCCGCGAGGCCTGCCGTATAACCGAAGAAGATCGAGAGGATGATATCCTTTTTCTCTTTCATCATCCATTTTGTGATCGTCCAAAGTGAGTTCATCCTCTCACCCCTTTCTGTAACGTGAACAAGTCGGCGTAGGCCGGGACAGCGAGTAACTGTTCATGTGTGCCGTTCGCGACGAGGTTCCCCTCGTCCATGAACCAAATCGCGTCCGCTTGCTTGATCGTATGGAGACGGTGCGCGACCGTGACAAGCGTCGCGTCACGCGACAACTCCTCGATCGAGCGCCGAACGATTCTCTCGGTCACCAAATCGAGACCGGTCGTCGGTTCATCGAACAAGATGATACCTGGACGCTTCAAGAAGGCACGAGCCAGGGCGAGGCGTTGCCGCTCACCACCGGACAATCCGTAACCGCCTTCTCCGAGCTCGGTATTCAACCCGTCCGGCAAATTGGCGATGACCTCGACGAGGCCGGCGGCTTCAGCCGCCCGCATGATGTCAGTCTCGTCCGCCGTCTCACCGAGGGCGATATTAGCGGCGAGACTCCCGGCGAACAAATACGGGTTTTGCGAAATATACCCGATTGTCCCGTACCAAGACGTATCGGTGAACGATTCGAGCGGCTCCCCGTCGACGAGGACGCGGCCGCTGTCCGGTTTCACAAGACCGGACAGCACGTTCAACACGGTCGTCTTGCCTGATCCGCTCGCGCCGACCAGGGCGACGTGTGACCGTGCCGGGATGACCCCGCTCAGCGGGTGGAGCGTGAAGCGACCCCCTTCATATTGGAACGAGACCGCATCGAGCACGAGTTCGGGCGTCCGGTTTGTTAGCGGTCTGTCTCCCCATTCGATACGATCGTCCGGGGCGTCGAGCACCTCGAAGATGCGATCGGCCGCACCCATGCTGCCACGCCCCGTATGGAAGGCGCTGCCGAGGTCTTTGATCGCTAAATAGTATTCCGGGGCCAAGACGAGAATCAAGAAGCCGGCGAAAAACGTCAAGTTTTGCCAAACGACCATCTGGAGCGCCACTTCTAAAGCGACGACGCCGGTGCTGAGCATCGAGATGAACTCGAGCATGAGCCCTGACAAGAAAGCGGTCTTTAAGACGACCATCGTCGCGTCCCGGAAGTCGAGACTGCTCTTCTCGATTGCTTGCGCTTCTTGCTCGGCACGTCCGTATAGCTTGAGTGTCGTCAATCCTTGAAGGACGTCTAAAAATTTCCCCGAGAACTGGTTCATTTTCTCCATCTGCTCTTCAGACTTCTTCTGGGTCGCGATACCGATGATGATGAAAAAGATTGGAATGAACGGCGCGGTCACCATCATGATGACACCTGAGATCCAGTGCTGACTGAAGACGACGACGAGAATGAGCAGCGGGATGATCGATGTCTGGATGACTTGGGGCCAGTACTGGCTAAAGTAAGCATCGACCTCATCGACCGCATCCATATAGACACTGACTTTCTTCCCGGACTGTCCGGATAGAGACGTCTCGATCGGATTCGATGTGTAGCGGTCGAGCAGTTGACGTCGAAGCGTCCGCTTCGCCCGTTCCGACAAGTTGGCACCGATACGTCCCGAGACATACCCGAACAAGGCACGTGCGAGCAACGCGAGCACGAGCCAACCTAGAGACGGGATGACACTTTGGAACGATTCGTTTTTTAAAAATACTCGGTCGACGACGTCGACGATCAAATAAGCCTGAGCCAAGATGGACAACCCGATCATCACCGCGGCGATGACGAGCCCGACGATATGTCCTTTCTCGGCCAAAGCGAGAGCTTGCAGTCGTTTCACTGCGTTCATCCTTTCTAAACGTGCATGACAATTTTTCTTTGTGATGATTCTCACTAATTATAACTGATGTAAGTGTCCATAGCGAACGCTTCGCTTATCGAGACGTGCAAAAAAAACGCCACGAATGCAGCGTGGCGTCAGTGTGTCGCTTGTTCGAAATACTCAGGGTGCAACGTCACGAGTTGACGGGCGTCGAACTGGAGAATGTCTTCTTTTCGCAGTCGCGACAAGATGTGGGACACGGTCTCGCGCGATGTCCCCGACAGTCTCGAGATTTCAACTGTCGTGAACGGACAACGTACGCGCACACCGTCGGCTTCTTTTTCTCCGAGGTCTTCAATCAAGTAATGGATCGTATTGATCACCCGGTCGCTCGCGCTCGGCGTGATGATTTCCTGAACACGGCGTTCGTGAAGGTCAAGGATTCGATTCATCTGACCGACGATATGCAAGAGCATCGTCGCATTTCTTGAGACAAGCGCTTCAAAGCGATCCGTCGGCATATAAATGACTTCAATATCGGTCAGCGCTTCCGCCGAATGTTGGTAATACGTTTCCGTCAACAGTCCCCGGTACGGAAACAGCTGCTTCGGCTTCAAGTAGTCGGTGTATTGATGGGTCGCCGTTTCATTGCACCGCTCGAGCTTCACATACCCACTGATTAAAAAGTAGACGCGCTCACGCGGGTCGCCTTCCATGAATAAAAGCTGCCCTTTGCGGTACGTCCGACAGTATACGTGCGGTAGCAAGCTCTCTAGCTCGCGGCTCGTGCATTTATTGAAGATATCGAGTTGTCTTAAATCGTCGACTGTCCATTGCTGTCTCATGATCAATCCCTCGCTTCCCGAACTGTTCATCTTTCTTTTAGTATACGAGACCCATCTTGTGAAAACGCTTTCAAATTCCGACATTTTTCTGACAAGACAAAAGAGGGGTTGCCCCCTCTCCTCAGTCGAGCATCAATTCCATGATCGCATCTTGCAAATCGCGTTCGAGTTCGAGCGCATGGAGATCAAACAGCCACGCTTCGAGTCTCGTCTTCGACGCCGCCATCCGGTAGAGGCGGTCTTTCAAATCGTAAGATATCTCGGCGCGGTCAATGAAGCGATACAGGCGCTCCAGTCGATGACCGTTGTTCGTCACCTCGACAGGGAGCGACACCGTCACTTCCTCATCAATTTTACCGAGTTCGAGTCGTAACGTCTGCGTCTCCGGTTTATACTCACCCGAACCGGTCACCCCGCGTACGAGTAATGTGACGGTCCGGTCTGACGGTAAGACGGACGTGTCACCCGTAACATGAACGTGCAGGCTGCGCTCGTCCCAGTCGAGGGTGAACGTCGTCTCGGCGTAAGCTCCGGTCTCATAAGCCCGGTCGGTCCCGTTATCCTCATACAGCGTGAACGTGTTCGATGCCCCTGGGAAGACGACGACTTCGAGATCGGTCGGGTTGTCGGTGTCGTTGCGTCCAGAGCGATGAGCGGCCAGCGGGACGATCGCTCCAGCTTTCGCGAACACGGCCTGTTCGTCAAGCCCACGGAACACTCGGATCGACTTATCACCTTCGTAGCGATGACCCGTAAAGAAGTCGAACCAATCGCCTGTCGGCAACCAGACGTTCGTCGCCGCGACGTGAAGCCGCTTGTTCATCGGCTCGACGATCGGTGATACGACGAGTTCACTGCCGAAGTAGTATTCATTCGGCACGCCATACGCCGCTTCTTCGTCGGGATGATCGTAATACATCGGGAGGATGAGCGGGAGCGCATCCTGATGATTACGCCGGTTCATCGTGTACAAATACGGGATGAGTTGGTGGCGGAGTCGTAAAAACGACTTCATCGACCTTTCGGACTCGAGACCGAAGCGCCACGGCTCTTTGCCGTTAAAGATACTGAACGTCGAATGCAAGCGCATAATCGGGCTGAACACCCCGAACGCGACCCAGCGCGCGGCGAGCTCATCGTCTTTCGACCCTCGGTAATGCCCGCCGATGTCGTGGCTCCACCAACCGTAACCGATATTCGACGCCGTCGCCGTGAAGTAAGGCTGAAACGCAAGCGATGCCCAAGAGATGAGCGTATCTCCCGAGAAACCGACAGGATAGCGATGGCTTCCCGGTCCGGCATAACGCGAGAAGATCAGCGGACGATTTCCGTCCCGGGAAATATCGGCCGCATGATAATGGTTTAACATCCACATCGGGTCGAGCCCTTCCATTTTCGATGTCGACCCTTGCTGCCAGTCGATCCACCAAAAATCGACGCCGTTTACCTCGTGCGGATGATGCATCTGTTCAAAATACGCTTGGATGAAGCGTTTATCAGAGAAATCGAATGGGATGCGATCCCCGTTCGACGGGTCGAGCCCCATCGCTTCGGCCATCGCCACGTATTGGTCTTCGAACGCCCGGACCCCGTCGGCTGGGTGCAAGTTCAGCGTGACGAGCAGGTTCTCTTCTTTCAACCACGTCAAGAAGCCTTTTGGGTCCGGGAACAGATTCTTGTTCCATGAGTAGCCGGTCCAGCCGCTCCCGTACTCTTCAGGGACGTCGGTGACGTGCCAGTCCATATCGATGACGCTGACCGAGAACGGGATGTCTTCCTCTTTGAACCGACGCATGAGGCCTTTGTATTCGGTCTCGTCATAGCGCCAGTAGCGGCTCCACCAGTTGCCGAGTGCTTTTCGCGGCAACATAGGTGTCGGACCTGTCAGCTTATAAAAATCGTGAAGCGCTTGCTTGTATTCGTGCCCGTAGCCGAAGTAGTACAAATCATGGATGCCTTTTCGTCTCGGCTCAACGAAGCGGTCGTCTGTCATGAGAAACGAGTCCGAGTCGTCGATGACGGCATAGCCTTGCTTGGAGACGATCCCCTCCCCGAGCTCGGTCGCTCCATCGACATGATCGAGCGTTCGGGCCGTCCCTTTCAGCGTCCGTTCCGGGCCGTTGAACGTGTAGCGGCTATAGTACGTACTAAAGTTCCCTTTCACGTCGACGTAGAGCGTGTTCGGCGCGAACGGTCCTTTCGTATAATACAGATGAACGTGATCGGTGATGATTTGCAGTTCACTCTCGTCCTCGATGATCCGGAAGTCAGGGACGTCATAGTCTCGGTTCCAAACGACTTGGGTCGGTCGATCTTCGAACACACCGTCCTCGGCGTACTCCATCCGGATCAACTGGCTCGTCAATACCGTGAAGCGATAGCAGCTCCCTTGGACGACGGCACGTTCATCTGCAAGTGGCTTCATTTGCTTTGTGTATACGTTCTCCTGTTCAAATAGACGCATAAGTTCGAGCGTTGCCGCTCTTCGTCACATCCTTCCCCCATATTATTGCAACCGTTTACACAGATGATGATAGCAATGTCAGGTTTGACATACAACAACCCTTCCCCTTGTTCGCGGTTCAAAAACGGCCAGTCCGCGTTATGCACAAAAAAAACCGTAGACGAGATGTCTACGGCGTTGATCATTGTTGGAGCGTCGCAGCGAGCCGGACTCTCGTCCCAACGTCTCCTCGGACAGCAGCGTGCGCCTGCTCGAGCGACGTGATGACGGATACGCGTCCCGTTCCCGACTCGGCAAACTGCAAGGCGGCCCGAACTTTCGGTAACATGCTGCCCGGTGCGAACTGACCTTCGGCGATATACGTCTCGAGTTGCTCGTTTGTCGTTTCGGTTAACGCGGCTTCCTCGGTCGTCCCGAAATTGACGTAGACGTGCTCGACGGCCGTCAAGATGAGCAACATGTCCGCTTCGACGAGTTCCGCGAGCTTCGCGGCGGCAAAGTCTTTATCGATGACCGCCTCGACCCCGACGTATCCGTCTGGCGTGTCGATGACGGGAATCCCGCCACCGCCGGACGCGACGACGATGTGGCCGTTGTCGACGAGGTCACGGATGACCGTATGCTCACAAATCGCTGTCGGGTACGGACTTGGTACGACGCGGCGATAACCGCGGCCCGCATCTTCTTTGAACACATGACCTGTCGACCGTTCGAGCACCGACGCTTCCGCTTCTGAATAGAAGGGACCGATCGGCTTCGTCGGGTGACTGAAGGCACTGTCGTTCGGATCGACGACACACCGCGTCACGATCGGGGCGACGGAACGTTCGAGGCCGCGCGACCGAAGCGCCTTCGTGAGGGCGTTCTCGAACCAATACCCAATCATCCCTTGCGTCATCGCCCCACAGACGTCGAGCGGCATCGCCGGCGTCGCCGCACTGTCCGCGGCCGCCTGTTGCAAAATCAAGTTTCCAACTTGAGGGCCGTTCCCGTGCGTGATGATGACGTCGACGCCTTCTTCGATAAGGGCGACCAACGACTGGGCCGTCGCCTCGACGGCCCGAATTTGAGCGCCCGCCGTCGCATCTTTTCCTTGTTGAATCGCATTCCCGCCTAAGGCGATGACTACTCGTTTGTTACGCATGCTCGATTCCCCCGATCATATGACTGAGATGTTGCCTGATACAATCCGTACGACTGCCAAGATCGCGAGTCCGGTCAAGATACCAGCCACGATCCATTCGGTTTTCGTCAACGTCTTAATTCCGTTCTCACGCTGCGCTTTAATATAGAGCAGCGTCCCTGGTGCATACAGAAGTGTCGTGAGCAGTAAATAGTCGATACCGGCCGCGTAGATCAACCAGATCCCGTAAATCGAGGCGACCGCACCGATAATAAGGTCACGCGTCCGACGTTCCCCGGCATCATAGCCAATCCCGTTTTTGGCGACTTTGACTTGGTAGAACGCCGAGAACGCATACGGGATCAAGATGGCGCTCGAAGCGAGTGAGAACGCAAAGTTATAAGCAGCGTCTGAGAACAGGAAGGTGAAGAGGAACAACTGAATCAACCCGTTTGTGAGCCAGAGTGCATTGGCCGGTGCGTTATTTTTATTCTCTTTCGTGAACCATTTCGGGAAGACACCGTCTTTACCGGCGACAAATGGGATTTCCGCCGCAAGCAACGTCCATCCAAGCCAAGCACCGAGTACCGAGATGACGAGGCCCCCGTTGATCAGCATCGCGCCCCACGGTCCGACAGCCGATTCGAGCAAGTACGCCATCGCCGGTTGCGAAGCGTTCGCCACGCTCTCAGGGTTCAGCAATCCGAGTGACATGATCGAGATGAGCAAGTAAATGACGAGCGTACCGAGTAAGCCGATGACGGTCGCTTTCCCGACGTCCGAGCGCTTACGGGCCCGGCCCGACAAGACGACCGCCCCTTCGACACCGATGAATACCCAAAGCGTGACGAGCATCGTCGACACGACTTGGTCTCTCACACTGCCCCACGAGAAGCCGCCTTGGCCCCAAAAGTCGAACGTGAAGTTATCGATATTGAAGAAGAACAAGGTGATGGTGATAAAGGCAAAAATCGGAACGAGTTTCGCGATTGTCGTGATGATGTTGATCATCGATGCTTCGTGGATGCCTCGTAAAATCAACGAGTGTACGAGCCACAACATGATGGAGGCGCCGATAATCGAGGCGATGTTTTGACCACCTTCAAAGATCGGGAAGAAGTAACCGACCGAACTGAACAATAGTGTGGCGTAGGCGACGTTACCGAGCCAAGCGGATAACCAATAGCCCCACGCCGAGTTGAAGCCGACGAACTGGCCAAAGCCGGCGCGAGCGTAACTGTATACCCCGCCGTCTAGGTCAGGGCGACGCATCGTCAAGTTCTGAAAACTGAGACCGAGCGTGATAATCCCGATACCGGTGATGACCCACCCGATCAAAATAGCTCCGGCGTTCGCGCCTTGGGCCAAATCGGCCGCCAAGTTGAAGGCGCCCCCTCCAATCATCGAACCGACGACGAGGGCTGTCAGTGCACCAAGACCTAACCGTTGATCTTTTTTGCCAGGACTTGCACCAGCCGAACCACTTGAGTCATGATCTAATTTAGTAGACATATAACTCATCCCTTCCGTTTAGTACGAATGAGGAGGACATGCCTCCTCGTTCGTCAGCGTTCGAGCCATTCAAACGTATCGGTGAGTGTCGCCGCCATGACGGCTTTGATCGTGTGCATCCGATTTTCCGCCTGATCGAACACGTATGAATGGCGGCTGCGGAACACCTCGTCGGTCACTTCCATCTCTTTCAGTCCATATTGTTCATGAATCGCTCGCCCGACCTCGGTCTCTAAATCGTGGAACGCCGGCAGGCAATGCAGAAACATGACGTCTTTATTTCCGGTCTTCTCGACCATGTCCATATTCACTTGGTACGGATGAAGGAGCTTGATCCGCTCTTCATATTCAGCTTCTTCGCCCATCGATACCCACACATCGGTATAGATGACGTCCGCATCAGCGACAGCTTCGTCGATGCTCTCCGTCAAGGTGATGCGTGCTCCTGTTTCAGCCGCGACCGAACGCGCGTAATCGACGACCTCGTCAGACGGCCAGAGCGATTTCGGCGCACAGATTCGCATGTCCATGCCGACTTTGGCACCACCGATCAACAGCGTGTTGCCCATATTGTTGCGTCCATCTCCAACGTAGACGAAACGAATGCCAGCCAAATCACCTTTTTGTTCTTTGACGGTTAAGAAGTCGGCCAAAATTTGCGTCGGATGATACAAGTCCGTCAAACCGTTCCAAACCGGGACCCCGCCATCCCGTGCAAGACCTTCCACCGTTTCGTGAGCGAAGCCACGGAATTGGATGCCGTCGAACATGCGTCCAAGCACGATCGCCGTATCACGGACCGATTCTTTTTTTCCGAACTGGATATCCGATTTCCCGAGGTATTCAGGATGCATGCCGAGGTCGATTGCCGCAACTGTGAACGCACAGCGCGTCCGTGTCGACGGTTTTTCAAACAAGAGCGCCACGTTCTTGCCTTCACAAATCCGGTGGGGAATCCCTTGTTTCTTTTGACGTTTGAACGCTGCTGATAAGTCGATCAAGTAGTTCAGTTCGTCCCGCGAAAACTCGTTAAGCGATAAAAAATGACGACCTTTCAAATCAAAGTTGAACGTTGTGGACATGTGTGTCTCCTCCTCGTTAAATATCTTCACGGATAATTGGACAACTCATACAACGCGGGCCTCCACGGCCTCGTGATAACTCACTCGACATGATTTCGATGACTTCGACCCCTTCTGAACGGAGCAGCTCGTTCGACACGTAGTTCCGGTCATACGTAACGACGACACCTGGGGCGATTGCGAGCGTGTTCGACCCATCGTTCCATTGCTCGCGCGCCGCAGCGATGGGGTCGCCCCCACCACATGGGATCAACACGATTTCCTCTAGGCCGAGAGCCGATTTCAACACTTTCAACAAATCAGTGTGTTGCGTGATGTGCAGCTCACCTTCCGCGTTCAACGTCAGCTCGAAGATGTTCATCTTGCCGCCCGGTCCTTGGATGAAAGGATGGATCGTGAACTTATCGTGGTCGACCATCGTGAAGACGGTATCAAGGTGCATGAACGCACGCGACTTCGGAATCTCGATGGCGATGACTTTCTTGAACGTGCCCCCGTTCGCGAGCAAGTTGAGGGCAACGCGCTCGATTCCTTGGGCGGTCGTCCGTTCCGATATCCCGATGGCGACGACTTCTTTTGATAGGACGAGTTCGTCCCCGCCTTCCATCGCGAACCGATAGTCACGATCCGACCAGATCGGGATATCATGCTTCGCAAAGCGTGGATGGTATCTCATAATATATTGCGTGAACAGTGATTCGCGGCGACGCGCCGGTTCTTTCATGCGATTGATCGACAAGCCGTTCCCAATCGCCGCGGCCGGGTCGCGCGTGAAGTACAGGTTCGGCATCGGGTCGAGAAAGAACGGATACGTGTCCTCGATCATCTCGTGCAGATGACGGCGCTTTTCGCGCTTGATCTCGGTTTTACGGATACCGGCCATGACCGTCTCGATCAACTGTTCGTTATCATAAGCGAGTAAATACTCTTTGAGCGTCTCGTATGAACCGTTAATATTTGATTTTGATTCCGAAAGAATGTCGGCGACGAATCGTTCACGTACGCCAGGCAGCGATAGTGTCTCTGCCATCAAGTTTTCTAAATAGAGCACCTCGACGCCCCGGTTTTGTAGCACGCTCGCAAAGTAGTCGTGCTCTTTTTGAATGACCGGCAAATGTGGAATGTCGTCGAACAAGAGTCGTTCCAAATACTCCGGCGTCAAATTTTCAAGTTCGCGTCCTGGACGCTTCAATAGTACAGTCCTTAGTTCACCAATTTCTGAATACACGTGAATCGGATGTTTCAGCGTTGTATCCCGTGCGGTCAATTGATCCGTCATCGATATCATCTCGCTTCCTCCTAGTGATTCGGGTGTGTTTCTACCCTTACATTATCAACTTACCCGATTCCGAGGCGGGTAATTCCGACGTTCTGATTGTGGTCGATTTCACAAAAAAATGGATACAATATAAGTCAAACTGAATGAACAAACGGTTGTGAATCAATGAACAAGGAGAGAGCAACGGTTAGGATGGATACACGATGTATGAACTGTGAATAAAATCCATTATTTTTTCTTTTCAAATTAAGGTACGATAACGACAAGATACGAAAAATGACTTTAGAAAAGGAAGTGAGTCGATGGCCATCGAACGTACAGAACGCGCGCGTCATGAAGCCCAAGTGACAGCGCTCATCCAAAAAGGGGATCCGGTCGATTTCCGCGACGTGTTTTTAACACTTCACCCGGGTGAACAGGCCGACATCTTCATCGAACTTAACCAACCCGATCGGGCGTTTGTATACAGCGCTTTATCACCTGAAGAGTACACCGATTTATTTGAAAAATTAGAGCTCGATGAACAACAGCAGTTCATCCAAGAAATGCCACGCCCGTATGCGGTCAGCGTCTTAAACGATATGTTCTCGGATAATGCCGCCGACCTCATGACCGAACTTCCGGACGATTTCATGAACGAACTGTTCGAACAGATGGACGAGACCGAGGCGACCGAGGTCAAAGACTTGATGCGCTATCCAGATGATACGGCCGGTGCCATCATGACGACCGAGTTCATCGTGTTACAGGCCGACAAAACGATCGGGGCGACACTCGAAGAGTTGCGTGACCTCGGTCCTGAAGCTGAGACAATTTACTATTTATATGTAATCGATGTAGACCGACGTCTCGTCGGCGTTGTGTCGCTCCGTGATTTGATCGTTTCCCCGCTCGACCATCTCATCGCTGACATCATGGGGCGGCGGGTCGTTTCGGCCCACGTCATGGCCGATCAAGAAGACTTGGCCCGAACCGTCCAAAAGTATGACTTGCTCGCGCTCCCGGTCATCGATAGCGATGATCACCTGCTCGGCATCATCACCGTCGACGACGTCATGGACGTCATCGAACGCGAGACGACCGAAGACTTTGAAGAGCTGTCCGCGACGAAAGGCTCGTCTGACATCAACATGGGCCCGGTCGAGGCAGCGAAAAAACGTGCCCCTTGGATCATCAGCCTCATGTTCCTCGGGATGATCACCGCATCGACGATCGGTGGATTTGAAGATACGCTCGAGACGATCGTTTTGCTCGCCGTCTTCATGCCACTCGTCATGGGATCGGCCGGAAACGCCGCCACCCAGTCGCTCGTCGTCGCCGTACGTTCGATTGCGCTCGGCACGATCAATCGGAAAAATGTCGCCAAGATGATTCGCCGGGAGTTCGGAACCGGTGTCCTGCTTGGACTCGCCTGTATGGTCGTTATTTTCGGGGTCATCACGGTCCTGTACGATAGCGCCTTGATCGGCATGATCGTCGGCTTGTCGATTTTCGCCTCACTGAGCGTTGCCACGATTGTCGGTACACTCGTCCCGCTCTTGATCAACCGCCTGAAACTCGATCCGGCCGTGGCCTCGGGTCCATTCATCACGACGGTCGTGGACAATCTCGGATTGATCATCTACTTCACTGTCGCCACTTCATTGCTTCGCTTTTTCTGACACCTGACGTTTCAGGTGTCTTTTTTCGTGTGAGCTTTGTTACGGTTTGTTTACAAAAGCGATGATGGGAAATAATTATCGTGCCAGGCGGGTAATTACGAAAAGTACTTATAGATAAGAAGTAATACAAGGAGGGATAAATAGTGACGATTCAACAAGTTATATACATATTAGTGACCGGAGCCTTATTCATGGGACTCGTCGCTTACGTATCCTATCGCCTGACAAAAGGAAAAGTCGACAGCGCCGATGATTATTTCTTGGCTGGTCGCGGGCTGACCGGTCTCTTCATCGCCGGGTCACTCCTGCTCACAAACTTATCGGCCGAGCAGTTGATCGGCTTGAACGGGCAGTCGTTCGCCGGCAACATGTCGGCGATGGCATGGGAAGTGACGGCCGGGATTGCCGCCATCATCATGGCACTATTCCTACTGCCACGCTTTCTCGGCATCGGGATCACGACGATTCCTGAGTTTTTAAGTCAACGCTATGACGAGGACGTCCGGCGCTTGACCGTCCTCTTGTTCTTGTTCGGTTACATGTGCGTCACGATTCCGTCGATGCTCTATTCCGGCGGCCTCGCGGTCCTTCAGCTCTTCGACGTGCCCGAACTGCTCGGAATCAGCTTTGAACAGTCACTTTGGCTCGTCATTTGGTTCATCGGTATCATCGGCGCTATCTACGCCATTTTCGGCGGCCTCCGCGCCGTTGCGGTGTCGGATACACTCAACGGCATCGGGCTCATCATCATCGGCTTCCTCGTCCCGACGCTCGGCTTTATCGCACTCGGTGACGGCAGCGTCGTCGAAGGGATGAAGACGATCGCGACGTCGAACCCTGAAAAGTTGAACGCGATCGGGTCATCGAACGACTCGGTGCCATTCCTATCCATCTTCACCGGAATGATTTTCGCGAACTTGTTCTACTGGGCGTTGAATCAATATGTCATTCAACGGGCTCTTGGGGCTAAAAACCTCGCCGAAGGACAAAAAGGTGTCCTCTTCACCGGTTATTTGAAGTTGCTCGTTCCGATCTTTATGCTGCTTCCAGGCATCATCGCGTTTCACTTATACGGCACGAACATGGACAAGGCAGACCTCGCCTATCCGAGTTTGATCGCCGATTTGTTACCGACGTGGCTCATGGGCTTCTTCCTCGCCGTCTTGCTCGGCGCGGTGTTCAGCTCGTTCAACTCATTGCTGAACAGTATCGCCACACTGTTCGTGCTCGACATTTATAAACCGAAGTTCAAACCCGATGCCTCGGACAAAGACTTGATCCGGGTCAGCAAATGGTTCGGGACGTTCGTCGCGCTCGTCTCGTTCTTCGTCGCACCGAACTTGATGTACGCGCCGGACGGTCTTTGGGACTTGATTCGCCGTTTCACCGGTTTCTTCAACATCCCGATTCTCGTCGTCGTCTTGATTGGCATGCTCGTCAAGCGCGTGCCGCCGATCGCCGCTAAAATCGTCATCGGCTTCCACGTCATCACGTACTACTTCTTAGTCTGGGGTATGAAACAGTGGTTCGGATTTGACCTTGGCATCAACTTCATCCACATCTACGGCATCTTGTTCGTCATCGAGACGAGTATCATGTTGTTGTTCGCCAAACTGCGTCCGATGCAACAAATCAAGCCGATCCGGATCGACCTCGGTCGGGTGAAACCTTGGCGTCATGCGATCTCGACGTCAATCATCCTCATCGCCTCGATGGTGTTCGTCTACTTCGTCTTCTCTCCGATTGGTCTTGCCTATGCGGACGGGATCGTCTCGGGCTGGTTCTGGCCAGCGACGCTGACATTGTTCGCCGCGACGAGCGGTCTCGTCTGGGTATCGTACCGGTACTGGCTCCCGAGATACGAGGTGTACTTGAACAACCTTGGAACGACCGAAACCGAGCTCGAAGAAAAAGCGAGCGGCGGGTGACCTGCCTCTTTACAAAAACACCGTTCCTGCTGAAATGAATCAGTTCGAACGGTGTTTTTTCATCTGCAAAATCGCCTCACCATAAGAATGACACCTATCATTTTTCCATTATTTAGGTTAATGTGTAATGGTATGATTTACATACTTAGAAACGGAAAGGAACAGCCAAACGTCGGAGGTCCACTCATGAATACTAATTGGTCAGATTTTGAAATCTCATCCGCTTTTTCAGGCACATGTCTCGCTGTCCGAAAGCACGACCTATTAATTGAACGACAACAAGGATATGCGAATCGTTCCGAACGACTGCCAAACCGTGACGTGACTCGGTTCGGGATCGCCTCTGGCTGTAAGTTGTTCACGGCGATCGCCATCTGTCAGCTCGTCGAACAAGGGAAGCTGGCGTTCACTTCGCTGCTCCGAGACTGTCTATCCCTTGATTTACCTAAGTTTGATACACGTGTGACAGTCGAAACGTTGCTCACTCATACGTCAGGCATCCCGGACTATTTTGATGAATCCGTCATGGACGACTTTGAAGAGTTATGGCAACAACGTCCGATGTATCAGCTAAGACGATTGAGCGACTTTTTGCCCATGTTCCAGCAACAGTCAATGAAACATGAAATCGGCGAATTCCACTATAATAACGCCGGTTACATTTTGCTCGGTCTCATTGTCGAACAAGCGAGCGGATTGACGTTCTCGGATTACATCGAACAGTTCGTCTTCACACCGGCCGGCATGACCGACTCCGGTTACTTCTCGCTTGACGCCCTGCCTGCCGATACGGCGCTCGGCTATATCAACAATCCGGACGGTTCATGGCGGACAAATCAGTACTCTATTCCCGTCAAAGGCGGTTCGGACGGAGGGGCGTTCGTGACGGTGGCCGACATGGCCAAACTATGGGACGCGTTGCTCAGGCATCGTCTTCTCGGTCAACAGATGACAACGCGGTTATTGACACCTCACGTGACCGTCAATGACCGGGGCGGACATTACGGGTATGGCGTCTGGATTCAACTCGAACCTAACGAAGAGGTATTCAAATATCACGTGATGGGCTACGATCCCGGTGTCAGCTTCCATTCCGCCTATTACCCTGCTTTCGAAGTCACTTCTGTCGTCTGTTCGAACGAGTCAGAGGGGGCGTTTGATGTGATGAAAGCGATTGAAGTGAAAGTGGGTGCGTCTTGATGATCATCCGTCTTTACGATGAACGAGATTTTGAACAGATTCAAGCGTTGAACGAAGCTGAGGGCTGGCACCAGCTCGTTCGTCAAGATGAGTTGACAAAAGAAGCATGGCGCCGCTCGAACATCGCTTTCGTCATCGAGTCTGAAACGGGACACGTGATCGCCTATCTTCGCGGTTTGACCGACACAAAAGTCAGCCTTTACGTGTGCGAGTTGCTCATCGCTGCTTCGCACCGCCGGCTTGGCCTCGGGGAACGGTTATTGACACACGTCCATGCACTCTATCCTGAGACACGACTCGAGATGCTCGCGAGCGCTTCCTCGCATACGTATTATGAACGCTTGAACTTCCGCCCCTTCTACGGTTTTCGAAAAACGATTCACGAATAGGAGAGAATTTATTTGAAACTTGCCCTTGTCACCGGTGCGTCACGCGGTCTCGGCCGTGCTGTCGCTGAAGAACTGTCGAGACGAAACTACGACGTCATCAACCTATCACGCTCGCAATCACGCGATTTAACGTTCAAACATATCGAAGTCGATTTATCCGACGTATCGAGTACACTTCGAGCCCTTGACCAAATCAAGCCGTACATCGCTGACGCCACGTCGCTACTCATCATCCAAAATGCGGCGTTGATCGAACCGATTCATCGGGCCGGCCACCTCGACACGGAGCAGCTCACCGCTCACGTTCAGGCGAATCTGCTCGCCCCGATGCTGATCACGAACGCCGTCCTCGCTTACGATGTGCCCGTCTCGCTCATCCACGTGACGTCAGGTGCCGCCAAACGTCCGATCTCGGGGTGGAGCGCCTACTGCGGCACGAAAGCTGGACTCGACCACTTTAGTGAGACCGTCGCGCTCGAACTAGAAGGAACGAGACATCGCCTCGCCTTGTTCAACCCGGGCGTGATGGACACATCCATGCAACAGACGATCCGCGCGTCTTCACGAGAAGCGTTTCAAGATGTCGAACAGTTTCAAGCTTACGAGACGGAAGGAAAACTCCGCTCGCCTGAGACGGTCGGCCGCGTCCTCGTCGAGCAGTTGATCGACAAGCCGTTTGTCAATGGAAAAACGTATACCATCCACGACCTCATCTAATTTTCAACCAGGTATAAAAATAGACCAACCCTGTCTCGTTTGACCGGCTACACTAGAGTCAAATCAAATGAGAAAGGGTGGCGTGATGTATGAAGACTATAGCGGGAGGATTGCTGTTTTTCGGGATATTCAGCCTCGTGCTATCGTTCACGATGATTGGAGATATCGCGATCGTCGGAGCGTTGGTGAGCGGTGTGTCCCTGCTGTGTAGCGTCGGACTCTGGTTCGGTGCCACGGAAGTGATGCGTATGCGTATGGACATGAGCGAAGTCAAAAAAACGTCTTTCCCTTCTGAATAAGGGAAAGACGTTTTGGATTCAGTTTTGGTTATCGGTCTCATCTTCAAAGTCATCATCGGCAAACTCTTCAAAATCGTACTCTTCGAAGTCTGCCTCATCGATAAAGATGTCACGATCATTGACGACGTGAATCGGGCCATTGGCCACATCGATTCGAATCGTCCATGCCCATGGAATGCGCAGTCGGCTATATACGCCCGTCCAGAATTCCATCGATTCTTGCTCGTATCGTTCGAACTCTGTCAGTAACTCTTTAAACGTTACTCCTGACAACTGGAAGTTTGATTCTTGGATTCGCTCGAGCGCGTTATGTGTCGCTTCAAGCTCCGCCGCGCGGACCATCTCTTCGGCAGTCGCCATTTCGAGAATAGTTCCATCTGGTGGCAGAATGTCGTATACGTTGAACAATTCGCCTTCTTCTACTTCTACTTCTTCATCAAACTCATAGTCGTCGTGCCGCATGCTTCATTCCTCCTCACTCTAATTGAATCTACTACATTGTACCATTCCACACCTCGTTATAACGAAACATTCGCGTATATATTTTCCAGAGTGGGTAATGATACAAAGGGAACAGATTTGCCATACAGAAAGGGGCCAATTTACAATGAACGACTCATTTCAAGCACTCGTGCTCGACAAGCGTGACGACCGACTCCATTCCGAGGTGACTGAGGTCGAGCTCGACTCACTACCTAAAGAAGAGGACGGCAACGTCCTCGTCGAGGTCCATTATTCGGCACTCAACTACAAAGACGCCCTCGGATTGACCGGATCGGGCAAAATCGTCAGCCATTATCCGTTCATCCCAGGCTGCGAATTTGTCGGGAAAGTCACCGAATCTGATCATCTTGATTTCAAGCCTGGGGACGAAGTCATCGCGACCGGCTTTGGCATCGGTGAGCGTCATTTCGGTGGCTTCAGCCAGTTTGCACAAGTTCCAGGAAATTGGCTCGTGAAATTACCGAAAGGCATGAACATGCGAGATGCCATCACGATCGGGACACCCGGACTGACCGCCATGTTCGCGATTGAGGCACTCGAACACGAAGGCGTTCATCCCGGTCAAGAAGTGCTCGTCACGGGAGCATCCGGAGGAGTTGGAAGTTTCTCGATCGCCTTGCTCCATAAACTCGGCTATCACGCCATTGCCTCGACTGGAAAAACAGATTCATCTTATTTAACTGATCTCGGTGCTGAACAGACAATACCACGCAGTGAATTGGAAGGAACCCCCCGACCACTCGCTCGCCAACGGTTCGATGCTGCGATCGACTCGATCGGTGGTAACACACTCGCAAATATTTTAAGCCAAACCCGATACGAAGGAACCGTCGCCGCTTGTGGACTAGTTGGAGGGCACGAACTTCCTGCGACCGTCTACCCGTTCATCCTGCGAGGCGTCCGTCTCGTCGGCATCGATTCGGTCATGCAGCCGATCGCAAGACGAGTGACGGCGTGGGAGCGTCTACACGAGCTGATCGAACCGCACGTACTCAACCAGATGGTGCACGAGATCCCGCTCCATGACGTCCCGCGTCAAGCCGAGGCGATGATGCGCGGTGAGCTGAGTGGCCGGACCGTCGTCCGCATGAACGACTAAACGTCAAAGAAGGGCTGAATCCAACGATTCAGCCCTTCTTCTGTATGCTTGGTAATGAAATTCAAACGGCCGGTTCTTGGCCTTTTAATTTTTTCAGTTCTTCTAACAAGATATCCGATTCATTGAACGGGATCGCTTCGCTGCCGACACGTTCGACATGGTCGTGCCCTTTTCCGACGACGACGATGCGCTTGCCGTCGAGCGCTTGCACGGCCGCGTGGTGCAACGCGTCTCTTCGTGCTTCAAACGTCACATAATGCGTGTCCGCGTCGACCCCTTCGAGCAGCCCGTCGATGATCTGCTTCGGATTTTCGGTTCGGACATCGTGTACCGTCACAATCAAATCGTCCGAATAGCGGCTCGCGATGCGTCCCATCTCAGCCCGTTTCGTCGGGTCACGGTCTCCGGCCGCGCTCAAGACGACGACGAGCTGCCGCTCCCCTTTTTGTAAAGTGGACAGACATTTTTCAAGCCCGTCCGGTGTATGGGCGTAGTCGATATAAATCTCCGCATCTTCCGTGTCAAGCCGCTCGAGACGACCTTTCGGAAGTGTGAGCCCTGGAACATTATCGATAATCGCGCGAAGCATGAGCTCCGACGTCGAGACGAGACCGATGGCCGCGGCCAAGTTGGCAGCGTTGAACGATCCCATAAAGTGAACAGGTGCTTCGATTGTCATCGCGTTCATTTTGATGCGGACGGTGTGACCTAGCCAGATGACTTGAATATCGGCCGGGACGTCTGCGTGCGTACTGTACATGACTTTCCGCCGCGTCGGTGCGAATGCGGCCATCGTCTCGCTCGCCGGGTCTTCCGCGTTCAAGATGATGGCGTCGCCGTCCGTCGTTTCAACTTGTTCGAATAGACGCGCTTTCGCCCGTGCGTATTCATCCATTGAACGGTGGTAGTCGAGGTGGTCGTGCGTCAAGTTCGTAAACGCCGCCGCATGGAAGCGGACTCCTTCGACGCGCCCTTCCATCATGGCGTGCGACGATACTTCGACGACACAGTCGGTCACCCCGGCATCTGCCATTTCGGCCAAGATGCGGTGCAAGACGACGGCTTCTGGCGTCGTGTTAGGCGTCTTTAACTTCTTATCTTTATAACGGGCTCCAATCGTACTGACAATCCCGACCGGACGTCCTGATAAACGAAATAAATCATATGTTAACGTAGCAGTCGTCGTCTTCCCGTTCGTACCGGTGACGCCGTAAATTCGCATCCGATGGGACGGGTGGTCGTAAAACGCGCTCGCCACCACTCCGGCCGTTCGTTTCGTATCGGCAACGACAATGTTTGGCACCTCGAGGTCAAGCGGAGATTCAGAAATCACCGCGCTTGCTCCTTTAGAGACAGCGTCTTCGGCGAATTCATGTCCGTCCACCGTATAACCACGGATGCATATAAACAAATTCCCTGGACTGACCTTTCTGGAATCTGTTTCAATTCCGGTCACCCATGGATCACATTCGATATCATCCATCTCATTTCCTAGAATGGCGGATAAATGTTTCGTCCTCATGCTGTGTACTTCCTTTCTCATGGGTGTCGCTAGGTTAACAAACCTTATCGTCATGGTACTAGATTTTAGGCTGAAATAGAGATGACAAATATATTACTTCCCTCTTTCATAGGAAAACATACGTCTAACTAGAAAATTCCTAGCCCATAACGGGACTAGGAATTCATTTCGCTATCCGTGAACCGAAGTCCTTGTTCAGCGAAAGCACTCTTTAACAATCGAAACACACTCGGTCCGACACCATGCATCACGGCGATCTTCATTCTCGGATAAGCCGTGAGTTGTTCGAGCGTATCAGTAGAGGCGGCAGTGCGCGTTCTGCCGGCGCCGAACATTTGGGGAGTGGCGTCATCCGACTCCCTCTTCTCCTCCAAATTTCCGGTCGACCATCGGGAGGCAGGCGAGGATGCGCTCGATGCAAAACGTCCGCCGGGCTTGCTTCATGATGTCCCATGCGATTACTTGTTCCCCTTGTAGCTTCATCAACTTGACCCGTCGCTTCGAGATGATCCCGTGACGATCCACATACATCAATTCGACGACCCGGCCCATCCGCATCCAACGCGTCACTTCATCCTTCATCCTGCCCCCTCCTTTGTTACATTCATTATACAGAACATTTGTTCTTATTTCTAATCTAAAGGTGTACGTTTGAGTAATTTCCCGTATGCTAGAAGAAACGAATCTTTTGTGAAAGGGGTACGCCCGTCATGACATACGTCATGTTGGCCGTTTTGGCCATCTTCTTATTTATTTCCATGATCTTTGCCGCCAAGGCGTTGCCGAACTTGAAAGACGTCTTATTCAACCGCGGAAGCTTGTTCGGTCAAGAGAGCGAGACCGTCACGTGCCCGAACTGTAAACAGACGTTCAAACGGGCACCGGGCAGTAGCCAAACTTGCCCCCACTGCTATCATTCATTTTGACCTAAAACACCCGAAGACCCGCATAAACGGTTCTTCGGGTGTTTTTGAATGTGCTCCGCGGTCAAAGTAACCGTTTACGGTGCGGTGATTAGTGAAATATAATCATTACTTATTTACCCGATTGACCACCGCGACCAAAACATGAGAGAACTGGACCCTCTGAAGGAGTTTACAATGTCATTTATTACCGACCGCGAATTGTACGAACGCATCCAACAAAAAGACGCCCTCGCTTTAGAACTCCTATACGACCGTTACGAACGAATCTTATACGCCGTTACACTGCGTTTGACGACACGCCCTGACTTGGCGGAAGCCGCCCTCGTGACCGTGTTCACCGAACTTTGGCACAGTCACGTCTCATTTGATTTTTCCACGAGAACGGTTCGGTCCCATTTGCTCGCGAGCGCGCAACAATCGGCACTCCGTTTCGCTTAAAGTGCATGAAGTGAACTAGTGCGACCGTGTCTCCTGCACAAACCGCATCAACACCTCTAGTATTCCTTCCGCATAACTTCCCGCGGTCACACGATCGTGCTCAGACATGGCTTGCTCCGTCCCGTTGCCGAGGACGTATCCGTTACCGACGTGCTTCAACATCGCCAAGTCGTTCCCACTGTCACCGAACGCATACGCTTCGCCCACTTGAAATGCACAGCGGGTACAGACGTAATCGACCGCGGCGGTCTTCCCGGCTCCGCGTGGGATGAAGTCGATATCATACGCCCCGACGGGATCTCCGGCGAGCGGATTGCAGCGACTGACGTTGACCGCGATCCCAAAATCACGAGCGGCCGTTTGGATACGCTCTAGCTCGACTTCATCTTCACCGAAGTAATAATAGTTGTGCATCCACGCGTTCGTCCCCATGTTCGTCTGCGGCTCAATCGTGAGCGCATGGTGAGTCACGACCTGTTCGACACGGCGAGAGAAATCAGACGGGAACAGTGACTGGAAGTTCGAGTCTAGCTCGAGTTCTCCTGCAGTTGTGACATGGTATAACTCTGTCCCGAGGCTCGAGGCGATCCGATGCGGAAAGTAGCGCATGTCGGCCCGCCTCACCTTCTCAGCAATCGTCTCAAGCGAGCTCCCCGTCACCCACATCGTCGAAAACCGATGGGAGTGCTGCTCGAGAAAATCTTCAAGCCGCCGCAAGTGCTCGAGCTGTTCAGCCGTACACGCATGCGGGAAATACGTCTCGTCGAAATCAAAACAGACGAACGTCCGCCCCTCGTTCGTAAATCGTTTCATGGTCATCCTCCTTGTGTCGTCATACCCCATCTCGTATAGTAAAAGGACGAAAGGAATGAGCGACATGAAAAATCGATTAAGTCGGTACTACTGTCAGTATAGCGGAATCCTGATCGGTTTCGCCCTCGTCTTCGCCTTTTTGTCCGGCGTGCGGACGTATCCGTTCTGGCATCAGTCGCTGTCAAACGGGCCCGCGCTTGTCATGACACTCGTCACGGCGGCGCTCTTCAGCTACGCGACACATCAGCTGCTCACCTACTTGAATTTACGACTCTTCCGTCAAATCGGGGATGCAACTTCCACGTGTTCACGTTGAACACGATGGTTACATACGACTGTTCACAAAATAGTCATATCAAATAGGCATCCATTTTACGGTTTCATCCGTTAGATCAATACAAGGGACTCCCTTCATGATTGACACTCCCACGGCTAAAGCCGCAAGCCCATCCCTTCAGGATGAGTGGGATTCCGAAGTGCTTGTGCGAACGCAGTCCATTTCTGTTTTGTCCGAGCCTTCAGATGAGGGTGTGCCATCACCCCTCCTGAGACAGACCCTATAGGTTCTCAGGCTGGTCGACTGTCACCATCGACCACAGGTGCGTATCGGATGTTCATCGCACCGACTAGATCTCTGTGTTTTTTGAATCCACACGGACAGGCGTACGTCCGGTCTTTCGCTTTGTTTCGTTCGCCGCAGGAAGGACAGGTTTGAGAGGTATAGGCCGGATTGACATATTCGACCTTGATCCCTTCGAGCTTTGCCTTGTACTCGATGAACAATGCCAAGCGATAGAACGACCAGGTGTGCAGGTTCTTGTTGTGTTTACGGCTTGTTCTTGCCGTCTGTCGGATGTTCGCCAGTTTTTCTAGGCGGATGACAGAAATATGGTTCTCTTGCGCGAAGTCGACGATCTCACGGCTCACCTTGTGATCTTTGTCTTTCATCCAGCGCTGTTCTTTGTTGTTCAGCTTCTTGATCGCATCCAGTTTCTTCTGTTGACCGAGCTCTTTCCGTTTCGCACGAAACTTGCGCTTCATATACTTGTTCTCACGCCCGTTCCCGAAGAACCGCGCCTTGCCACGATCTGTCGATGCGACGGCGGGGACTTTCAGGCCGAGGTCGACCCCGAGCACGTTGGTGCCCCCCTTCTCCGTCGTGAGGATCGTGACGGCGATCTGCGCGATCCACTTGTTCGACTTCTTGATGATGCGGAGCGTTCCGAGCTTGTTGGCGAGGAGCGTGGCGTTCCGGTTGTCCGGGTCGACCATCTCGGCGCGGATTGCCGTCTTCTTGACCTTTCCGTCGATCATGATCGGGAAGGAGATCGACTCGAAGTCGAACGAGTAGTTTTGGTTGTTCCAGGTGCAGTACGGCTTCTTGAGGACAGGGACGACCTGGAAGTCCTTCTTCTTCGCCCTCCTGAACACGCTCTTCGCGTCTTGGATGGCCTGATTCTTGACGGCGCTGGGCAGGTCGGAACTCACGTTTTTGCTCGTCAGCTTTAAGCTTTCTCGAGCTTGCACCATGTCCGAGACGAGCTGGTTCGTCGTGCCGATGTAGGTGCGCATCATCCGCTTTAAGATCGATTGTTGCTCTTTTGTCGGACGAAGTTTGATGTTCACCGTCAATGTCTGCGACACGGTGTCACCCCCTTGTTTTTTGTTCCTCGACATAACGCTTGATGGTCTCACTGGAGACGCTTCCCTCCGTCGACACGAAGAAAGATCTCGTCCAAAGACTCGTGAGATGTGTGAGATGGGGAAACTCCTCTCGTAGTCGCTTCGACGAGACGCCTTTGATGCGCGCCATGATGTCAGACGGGCTGAGGGATGGCAACGCCGACAAGAATAGATGTGTGTGGTCCCGATCACACGCGATGGCGATGAGTCGAATGTCGAGCTCTTCGCAGACGTCACGGACGATCTCTTTGAATCGTTGCTCGAACGTATCGTCATCGAATAATTTTCGGCGATACCTCGGGCAGAACACGAAATGATATTGGATCATCGACACGGTGGTTTTGGTTCTTCTGTAATTGTTCATACGTTTATCGTATCATTAATTTTATTAGAGTGATACATTTTCTTGGGATAAGATCATACTTGTTGATTTCTGAAATTCCGACTAGCGGGACTCCGAAATCAAGCTCACGTTCATCCCACCACTAAAGGATTGGGCTTTCCCGTTCGCAAATTCTGTAAAGGAGAACGCCATGACTGATATTGAATTGTATGAGCGCGTCAGGAAAAAAGACAAGCAAGCGCTCGAAACACTATATGACCGCTACGAACGAATCTTGTACGCGTTCGTCATGCAACTGACGAAAGACCGCGACCTCGCCGAAGAAGCGATGCAAGAAGTCTTCATCAAGCTGTGGCGCGGCGGCGGTGTGTACGACGAGTCGAAAGGCAAGTTCAAATCGTGGCTGTTCACGATGAGCCGGCACGTCACGATCGACTTGATTCGAAAACGCAAACCCGATTTACAGCTCGATGAATCATATGCTGAAGCGATTCCTTCCCCGTCCCCTTCTGTCGAGACAGAGGTCGAGTGGCAAGAAGAACGGACCCAAATCGAGACGGCGATGGCCGAGTTGCCGGTCGAGCAACAAAAAGTCGTCCGGCTTATGTATTTCCAAGGTCTCAGCCAGCAGAAAATTGCCGACGCGTGCGACATCCCGCTCGGTACCGTAAAAGGAAGGATTCGATTAGCGCTGAAACAGTTACGAAAACATCTATCCCATGACGATATAGATAAGGAGGTGGAACGATGAACGCCTGTGACCAATTGATCGACTATTTCAACCAACATTTAACGGAAGACGAACGGATTCGCTTCGAGGCACATTTAGCAACATGCCAAACGTGCCAGGAAGAACTCGAACAACTCGAGGCACTCGTCGGAGGCGTCGCGTTCCTCTCTGAACCGACCGAACCACCGAGCGGCATGAAGGCTCGCATCCTCGACAACGTCTTTGCCGAAGACACAACTGAACCGAAGCTCGTCAAAGCCGAACCGGCTCCCGTCACACCGTTCACGGAAACCCGTAAGAAGCAGAAGTCTTCGTGGGGAGCGCTCGCACTCGCGGCCGCACTCGTCCTCTCACTCGTCGGTAACGGCTATCTGTTGATGAATCAAGACGAGCCGACCGCGATTACCTTGACCGATACGGTGCCACTCGAAGGCGAATCAGAAGGGGTCGCCTACTTGGCCGAACAAGACGGCGATCGCCAACTCATCGTCCAGACGAACGGCCTCGCACCGCTCGAGGCGAACGAAGTGTATCAAGTCTGGTTGCTCAAGGACGGATCTCCGATTCCGACCGGTGCGTTCGTCACAGACGATAAAGGCAACGGTACCGTCATCTATACGCTCGACTCGACCGAGTCAGCGACAGATTGGGACACGGTCGCCGTCACGAAAGAGCCTGAACGGGGCAATCAAACACCCGAGGGCGACATCGTGTTAAGTGCCAGTCTCTGACATAGAACCGGATGACTTTACGCGTGAAGCGTAGGTGTCATCCGGTTCTTTTTTCGTTATGATGAGAGAAAGGAGTGGTACATATGAGAAAACCGAAAATCGGTGTCGTCGGCCTCGGCGGCATCGCCCAAAAAGCGTATTTGCCCATCTTGACGAACAGCACCTCGTTCGAACTCGTCGGCGCCTACTCTCCGACACAGGCTAAACGGGATGAAATTTGTCGGGCATATCGGATGGAATCGTTCACGGGACTCGATTCGCTCGCCTCGTCCGTCGATGCAGCGTTCGTCCATAGTTCGACCGAGACGCATTACGAGGTCGTTTCCTACTTACTCGCGCAAGGCGTCGACGTGTACGTCGACAAGCCGCTCGCCGCAACCGTCGAACAGGCCGAACGGCTCGTCGAAACGGCAGAACGTACGAACCGCAAGCTGATGGTCGGCTTTAACCGTCGCTTCGCCCCGATGTATAATCAAGTGAAGGCAGCGGCCCCGTTCCACTCGCTCGACTTCGTCAAGCACCGGGGGGACGGCTTGCGCGGACACGATTACCGGTTCACGTTACTCGACGATTACTTGCACGTCGTCGATACGCTCCGCTATTTTGCCGGAAGCGACTTACGGCTCGTGACGGGACAAATCGAGACGACCGCATCGAACGGACTCCATTTCGCACGTCACGTCTGGCAAGATGAAAACGGCCTGCATACGACGTCGATGCACCGCAAGGCGGGCGTCAATCACGAAGGACTCGTCGCCATCAAGGACGGACTTCGGTTGACGGTCGATGAAATGGTGACGCTCCATCGCTTCGAACACGGCTCGCATTCGACCGAGACGTTCGGTTCGTGGGATACGTTGCTCACGCAACGCGGCTTCCAAGGAGCAATCGATCACTTCATCACGGCGCTGACTGACGATACCCCGATTTTGACGGACGGACGCGAGGCGTTGCTCACCCAACAACTAGTCACAGACTTGTTCAGCAGACGCTGAGAGGAGGAAAAATCAGATGGATTTCTTTTTCTACATCATGATCATCGCCGTCATCGCCATCGCCTCGGACACGATCATCAAGACGCGCAAAGCCCGCATCGAGGAGCTGCGGCTCAAAGTCGAGCAAGAAAAGCTGGCGATCCAGCGGCTCGAACTCGAGATGAAGCGCGACCAGGACAAATTGGATGACCACGGATTTTAAAAAGACGGTCGACCCTTCATTGGGCCGACCGTTCGTGTTATAAAATGTTTCGTTCGTATGAAGCCGTCACGTCGAGGCGACGCTTTTGGCGCCGTTCGACGAGTGTCGACCAGGTGACGGCCGTGACGATACAGGCAGCGCCGATGAAAAAGTTTCGGTCGAGCTGTTCGCCGAGAACGAGCCAACCGAGATAACCTCCGACGAGCGGCTGAAAGAAGAAGAACAACGACCCGACGCTCGCATCCATCAGTTCGAGTCCTTTGTTCCAAAAGAAGAACGCCCCGGCCGTCGAGATGATGCCGACGTATAAAACGCTGAGCCAAAGGACGCTCGTCATGTCTGGAACGCCAGACTGCACGACTTCTAGCCCCATGAGCGGTGTCATCAAGACGAAGGCGATCCCAATCGCGAACGTCGTGATCGTCAGAGACGAGACCGTTTGCGAGGCGACTTTGACATACACGGACATGAGCGCCCAGGTGATGGCGGCACCGACCAAGACGAGGCTGCCAAGCAAATACGTCCCATCGACGTGCCAGCCGACGACGATGATGACGCCGAGCGTCGCTAAGACGAGTGACCCAATTTTGACAGGTGTGAGCTGCTCTTTCAAAATCAACCGGGCGAACAACACCATGAACGCCGGCGTCGCTGCTGTCACGAGTGAACCGGTGTGGGCATCGGACAGCTTCGTGCCGATGAATTGGAATGAGATCGAGGCGACGTAACCGATCACACCGACGAGCGTGATCCATTTCAAATCCTCGCGCCTCACTTGTTCACGACCAAACAACGACCATGCCGCGAACAAGACGATGAACGCGACGGCGTAGCGCATCCAGACGAGCGTGAACGGCTCGATGAACCCGAGCGCATACTTACTGACGACGTACATCCCGCCCCAAATGCTAGCGGCGAGCGCCAAACTGATGGCACCGAGCCATTCCTTGCGCATCTTCATCCCTCCTTTGATTCCTAACTAATACGACGTCCATCGAATGAACTCCTGTTTTTCAACCGTTGTCGAAATTCAAGAAATCGCTTACACTAGTTGTATCGATGATTGAAAGGAGGGAGAAAGGTGAACTTTGTCGAACGTACGCACTGGTCAACTGAACATTTGTACATTTTGCGTGCGATTTTTCACGATGTTGCTTAACCATAGGACCCGTCTGTCCTGTTTTAGACATTGCTGAAAATACGACGAAGCGCCTCTCTTCCTTACCGAGCGCTTGTTTGCGCTCGGTTTTTTTTGATAGGCCTCGACTTTAGGAGGAACTTACATGTTGATCGACATGCAACATATTCAAAAACAATTCGGTGGCCACGCCGTCCTGACTGATGCCAATCTTCACGTGAACGCAGGCGAACGGATTGGACTCGTCGGACGGAACGGCAGCGGCAAAACGACGTTGCTCCACTTGATCGTCGGCACCGAGACGCCGGACGATGGCACGATTTATCGAACACAACGGCTCAACATCGGTTATTTGGCACAATTGCCCGACTATCCGGACAAGAGCGGGCGCGACGTGCTCTACACCGCGTTCGCCGAACTGATTCGGCTCGGCGAGGCGATGCATGCGCTCGAGGCAGAGATGGCGTCAAGCGATAAACTTGAACTGTTATTAGATGAGTACGGAGCGCTCCAAACCCGATACGAGCAGAGCGGCGGCTATGTGATCGACTCCAAAGTGAACGCTATGATCGACGGGCTCCGCCTCACGCGGTTTGTCGACCGCCCGTTCGACACGTTAAGCGGCGGCGAGCGGACGAAGATCGGGCTCGCTTTGGCACTGCTGCAAGAACCGGAACTGCTCATCCTCGATGAGCCGACGAACCACTTAGACTTAGAAGCGATGGCTTGGCTCGAGTCGTTCTTACGGGACAGCCCGTCGACGCTCCTGCTCGTCTCGCACGACCGGGTCTTCCTCGATGCCGTCGCCACACGAATCGTCGAATGCGAGGACGGTGAGTTGACGAGTTTTGACGGCAATTACAGCTCGTTCGTCGCTCAAAAAGAGAAGCTGTTGCTCGACCAATTCCATGCCTACACCGAGCAACAAAAAAAAATCAAGAAGATGAAAGAGACGATCCGGCAGTTGCGGCAATGGGCGAACGAGGGCAATCCTCCGAACGAAAAGTTCTACCGCCGCGCCAAATCAATGGAAAAGGCGCTCGCTCGGATTGAGACGATCAAAAAACCACGACTCGAGGCGATTCAGCCCGACATCACGTTCTCCACGAGCGGGCGAACCGGGCGCGATGTGTTTGAAGTGACAGACGCTTCTGTCACGTATGATCAGACCGTGTTTCAAAACGTCTCGTTCTACGCCGGTCACGGGGAACGGATTGCCATCGTTGGACCGAATGGCAGCGGCAAGTCGACGCTCTTGAAGCTATTGCTAGGCGAGCTCGAGCCGACTTCCGGAGATGTTCGCCGGGCGGAACGGGCCCGAATCGGCTACTTGTCCCAGCACGTCCAGTTCGACGACGGGCATCGATTGATCGAGGCGTTCCGAGACCGGATCGCCGTCGACGAGGGCAAGGCACGACAGTTGCTCGCCCAGTTCTTGTTTTATGGAGCGAGCGTGTTCAAACCGGTCGGCAATTTGAGCGGCGGTGAAAAGATGCGGCTCATGCTCGCGGTCCTCATGCACGAGGACATGAACGTGCTCGTTCTCGACGAACCGACGAACCATCTCGACATCGAAGCGCGCGAGGCGCTCGAAGAAGCACTCGACCGCTTCACCGGAACGCTCGTCGTCGTTTCCCATGACCGGTACTTCTTGAACAAACTGTTCCCGATCACGTATTGGCTCGATGGAACAATCACCCGTTTCCCGGGAAATGTCGCCTACGCGCTTGAAAAACGGGTTGAACCTCACATCGCTGAACCCGTCTCGCAACCGAAAGCCAAAATAGCCAAACCGCAACGGCCCGTCGATACCGCGGCCGACGAGGCACGATTGAACCAGCTCGAAGATGATCATCAGCGTCTACTCACTCAAATGAACGACACGAACGACGTCGAGGAACTGATGACGCTGCAACGACAAGCCGATGCGCTCCAAGCTGACATCGATACGCTGCTCAATCAGTTGCTTGAATCGATTTAACGACGAACGACGCCGTGTCAACGGCGTCGTTTTTGTTCGAACCAGGATTGGACTAAAAAGCCGGTCACACCGACCGCCATCAAAAAATACGGGACGACGCGCGGCACCGCGCTCGCCTCTCCGATTGACATGAGCAGCAGTCCGCTCACGAACGTGCCGAGCCAGTACAATTTCGGCATAGATTCACCCCTTCATTCATCACCTAAGAAAAAGCGCCACACGTGTGGCGCTTAACGGTGAGCATTTTCTAAAAAAGCGGACTTTCACCCGATCGAGAAACATCTCGATCGACCGTCCCAGCGGATTGGTCAAATACGTGCTAGAAAATCGACGCGATTCACGCAATGATTTCTGAGCGTGCGTTCGTCTAGAGGTCGATATAGCCTGGCACAGAAGCAAAAAATCGGTTCCGGATTGGCATGTTACCGACACTTCGACTGTGAAAAATGAAATCTGTCACGAACCTCGTCCTGCTCACCTCTGTTTCCAGAAAAATCGATACCTGTTGACGTCTGCTTCCCCAAAGCATCATGTTTGTCTGCCCCTTGCCATTTTAACATACGCAAGGTGGACGACAGATTGGATATGAAGGACGGTCACACAGGTCGATTTTTCTGACATGCTGTCTCTCGTTTCACCGAGCCGGCCTCGGCCAAACAACGACTGAATCTTTGTTTCATTCGTTGCCCCCTTTCAGCTCAACACGTTGAATGAGGACTACATTAATACAATAGCCGTTCTGCCCAGCGACGAACCCTAGTTCACCATTTCTTCAAAATTTCAGCTCATACATAACGATCAAGCGCATACGCGACTCCATCCGCCTCGGCGTCTTTCGTAATATGGGTACTGATGTCTTTTAGCGGATCGACCGCGTTGCCCATCGCAATTCTCGTCTCCGCCACCTCGAACATCGAGATATCATTCAAGTTGTCCCCGATCGCAACGATCTCTTCTTGCGGGATCTGATGATGCTCGGCGAGCTGCTTCAGCGCCATGCCTTTACTCGCCTTCGGATGTCCAATTTCAATCTTCGTCCATCCCGCCGTCGTGATCAAAATATCAGTCCGCGGCTCGTACAGCTTCCGTAGCTTATGCAGCTTACGACGATCGAACGAATAGATGAACACTTTGTACACTTCATCGGCTTCAAAATCAATCTCATCAATCGTATCGACGTACGTCAGGCCGAACTGTTCATTTTGAATCTCGATCTCCCGCTCGCCCCACTCTCGGGTGAACGACTGGTCGTGCGGCAACACCTCATCTAATTCGCCTTTTAACAAGTCGGTACCCGTGCGCAACACTTTGACACCGGCGTTCGTATAAAACTCGACGTACGTATCATGCTCATGCGCCACGTCCCATAACTCCTGAACGACTTGTTTCGGGAGGGCGTGATAGTAAATACGTTCATTTTCATAAAATGCGATCGCCCCGTTCCCGGAAAGGATCGGGCACGTCAACTCGCTCCGCTTCAAAATTTCCTCGATATCATGGATTGAGCGTCCTGACGAGATGGCGACCAAATCACCGCGCTCCTGGCGTCGCCGGATTGCTTGTTGGTTCGCTTCCGTGATGACACCGGTGCGCGACAATAACGTCCCGTCTAAGTCGATGGCAATCAATTTCATTTAATTCTCTCCTTTCAGCATGTTTGTCTCCATTCTAATTCCCTGATTTGCTCAGTCTCAACTGTCAGATTGCACAGTAAATGAAAACTCCGGTTTCCCACTTTCAAAAATAGGGAATTTATTATTAGTTCTCAATAATATTTGTCCGTTCGGAAAGGAGTTCTTTATGAACATCTCACCTGGAAAGCCGCGTTTGAATCGTGTGTTTTACATCTCTGCGAGCATCATTGCCCTGCTCGTCTTATTCGGTGCGATTCGCCCGACATTATTTGCTGACATCGCCGGCAGTATCTTCAACTTCACGACCCGGTCGTTCGGTTGGTTCTACTTACTCGCCGTCTTCTTTTTCGTCCTCTTCTTAATCTTCCTCGCTTTCAGCAAGTACGGAAAGATTCGTCTCGGGGCAGACAGCGACCGACCACAATACCCGTTCTTCACTTGGATCGGAATGTTATTTTCAGCTGGTTTTGGGGTCGGGCTCGTCTTTTGGGGCGTCGCTGAACCGATGAGTCACTTCATCACGCCCCCATATGCGGATACGACTGAACTGACAGTCGAGGGAGCCCGACTCGCCATGGCCTATTCGTTCTTTCACTGGGGCGTCAGTCAATGGTCCGTCTTCGCCATCGTCGGATTGATCATCGCCTACTTCCAGTTTCGCCGGAACACAGATGGACGGATTTCGACAAGTTTATCTCCGCTCATCAAAGAGCGGCCTTACAAACAACCGCTCAACCAAACAATCGACATTTTTGCCGTCATCGCGACGGTCATGGGTGTCGCGACGTCGCTCGGGCTCGGCGTCCTGCAAATCAATGGCGGACTGAATAGCGTCTTCGGGTTGCCGAACACGGCACTCGTCCAAGTCCTCATCATCGTCGTATTGACCGCCTTGTTCTTGACGTCGACGACGACCGGTCTCGATCGCGGGATCAAATGGCTCAGTAACATCAACCTTGGAACGGCACTCGTATTGATGGTGTTCGTCTTCTTCGCCGGTCCGACCATCTTCATCTTAGAGACGTTCACGCTCGGGCTTGGCGACTATTTGCAAAACTTTATCCGCTATAGTCTCCGTCTCCAACCTTATCAACAAGGGACGTGGGTACGGGACTGGACGATTTTCTACTGGGCATGGGCCATCGCCTGGTCGCCATTCGTCGGAGCGTTCGTCGCTCGTGTTTCACGAGGCCGTACGATTCGCGAATTCATCGTCGGTGTTCTCGTCGTACCACCGTTCATCGCGCTCATGTGGATTGCCGTGTTCGGCGGGACCGCCCTTCATCTCGACTTGTTTGAAGGGACATCGATCGCCCAGGCAGTCGACGCGGACGTCACGAGCGCCTTGTTCGTCACGTTCGCCGAGCTGCCGTTCAGTTTCATCCTGTCTATCTTGTCGATTTTATTGATTCTCACGTTCTTGATCACGTCGGCCGACTCGGCGACGTACATCATCAGCAGCATGACAACGAACGGAAGCTTGAACCCGCCGCTTTCCGTTCGCATCGTCTGGGGCATCTTGCTAGGTGGCATCGCCGCTGTCCTGCTCATCGCGAGCGGACTCGAAGGGCTACAGACCGCTTCCTTGATCTCGGCCCTGCCGTTCACGATCATTCTAATCTTGATGGTGTACACGCTGTTCAGCTTATTGCGTCAAGAAAACCTTAAAAAAATTAAATAGCCACTTACCCTTTACCTTCTAAATGTGTAAAGGGTTTTTGTGATGAATGACAATGAAACATTTCATATTGACTATTATAGTTGTCATTTTGATTATAATCGTGTACATTAACCTTAACGAGGTGAAGATTATGAAAACAAAATTGAAAGAACTCCGCGCTCGATTTGGCATGAATCAGACTGAACTTGCCAAGCGGGCTCACATCTCACGTCAAACCGTCAGTTTAATTGAACGTGAAGAATTCATGCCATCTTTATTGATTGCCGTGAAAATCGCACGTGTGTTTGAGGAACCCATTGAAGAAGTATTTCAATTTGACGAGGAGGAATTACAATGAAATCATGGTTCAAATTTGGTCTGCAGATGTTTCTCGGCGGAGTGGTCGGTTACACCTTCATGTATGTCTATTTAAACAACGAAACAATTCAAGTCGATTTGACAAAGCTTGTCTTCCCTTTAACATTGCTATTGCTTCTTTCGCTACTCGGACTGATTGCTTGGGGTTTTAGCCGCGTTCAACGTATACGTCGCCTGACGAAACAGCCTTTGACCGGCGATGAAGAAGATGAGGCCGAGGGATACATGTATCAAGCCTATAGTGACGGTTCGCTCGCATCCTCGTTGACGATTATCCTCAGTCTCACCTCGGCTAGCTTTATTTTATTGACCGATCAATCGCCATCGTTTCTCATCGCGACTTTGCTCTCGTTAGCGGTGGGCTCAATCCTTACCTATTCATTGAACACATTATTACCAATCATGTATCCAGAGCGTTCCCTCCCAAAACTGTCAGATCCGGATTATGCACAGCGATTGCTCGACCTCTCCGATGACGGTGAGAAACATGTCATGTTGCAAGGCTTGTACAAGACAAACATCTCGACGACCTCGCTTATGACATTTGCGATTATTTTGTTGCTCGTCTATTCGATTGTGACGGGGGATTCACAATTGTTTTCAATTTTTGTCGTAACATTGATTATGGTATTTACAAACGTTCAATATATACACATCATCCGCTCCAAAAATTGACGCTACCTTTGCGGTTTGCTACGCTTTTGACAGAATTGAACGACACATTTAAGGGGGATACATGATGGTTCAAGATTTCACACGCGGTTATGCGGAGACGCGAGACGCAAGCGACCCACTCGCACGCTACCGGGGAGAGTTTTACTTGCCGCAGGACGGGATCTACATGGACGGGAATTCGCTCGGTCTGTTATCGAAACGAGCCGAGAAGACGTTGCTCGAATCGCTCAGTGATTGGAAAGAACTCGGAATCGACGGCTGGATGTCGGGGCGCCATCCGTGGTTCAATCTGTCAGAAGAGCTGGCCGCACTCAACGCGCCGCTCATCGGTGCGAGCACCAATGAAGTCATGGTCACCGGATCGACGACCGTCAACTTGCATCAGCTCGCCGCCACGTTCTTTAAACCGGTCGGCAAACGGACGAAGATTCTCGCCGATGCGCTGACGTTCCCGTCGGACATTTACGCACTCCAAAGCCAACTCTTGCTACGCGACCTCGATCCGGCCGAACATCTCGTCCAAGTGCCGAGTCGTGACGGTCGTTATTTAAATGAGGATGATATCATCGCCGCCATGACCGACGATATCGCGCTCATCGTCTTGCCGACGGTGTTATACCGGAGCGGTCAGATTCTTGATATGGCCCGTCTCGCCAAAGCCGCACACGAACGCGACATATTGATTGGCTTTGATGCATGCCACTCGGTCGGCGCCATCCCGCACGCGTTTCATGATTGGGGCGTCGACTTCGCCTACTGGTGCAACTACAAGCATTTGAACGGCGGACCGGGAAGTGTCGGTGGGCTGTTCGTCCACGAGCGTCATTTCGGGACGACGCCAGGTCTTGCCGGTTGGTTCGGATCACGAAAAGACAAGCAGTTCGACATGGACCACACGATGACACCGGCTGAACATGCCGGTGCGTTCCAAATCGGGACACCGCACGTCATGAGCCTCGCGCCACAACTCGGCGCGCTCGAGATGTTCAATGAGGTCGGCATGGAAGCGATTCGTGACAAGTCGCTCGCTTTAACGACGTATATGACCGAATTGATCGATGAACTGCTCGCACCGCACGGCTTCGTCATCGGCAGCCCGCGCGATGAAAAACGTCGCGGTGCCCACTTGAGCCTCGAGCATCCGGAAGCGGCTCGTATCTGTAAAGCGCTCAAACAACACCGTGTCATTCCTGATTTCCGAGCGCCGAACATCATCCGCCTCGCACCGGTCGCGCTCTACAACACGTTCACCGACGTGTACGACGTCGTCATGATCTTGAAAGAAATAATGGACAATAAAGAATACGAGGCGTTCGAGAACGTCCGTGAAGTCGTAGCTTAAGGAGATTAACGATGAGTGAACGTATCGAACATAAAGTCGAGCAATCGATTCAAACTGACTTTTCAAAAGACATGTCGTATGGCGACTATTTACAGCTCGACCCGATCTTATCGAGTCAACATCGCCTGTCGGACCACCACGACGAGATGCTGTTCATCATCATCCACCAGACGAGTGAGCTGTGGATGAAGTTGATCTTGCATGAGTTGACTGCGGCCGTGACCGCCATTGAAACGGGTGAGCTCGAACGATCGTTCAAAATGCTCGCCCGCGTCTCGAAAATCCAACAACAGCTCATCCAATCGTGGAGCGTCCTCGCGACGCTCACACCGGCCGAATATTTAGAGTTCCGTGACGAGCTCGGCTCGTCATCTGGTTTCCAATCGTACCAGAACCGCCAGATTGAATTCGCGCTCGGCTTTAAAAACGCACGGACGCTCAGTGTCTATGCCCATGACGAGGCACTCTATCCGCTCCTCGAGGCATCACTCCAAGCACCGAGCATCTATGACGTGACCGCCCGTGAGATGCACCGCCGCGGACTGCATATCGACGCGGACGTGCTCGACCGGGACGTGACGCAGGACTGGGAGTGGAACGAGAGCGTCGAGAACGCTTGGGCCGCCGTGTACCGGGACGTCAACACGTACTGGGACTTGTATGAACTCGGAGAGAAGTTGCTCGACATCGGCAACCAACAACAGATGTGGCGTTTCAATCATATGAGCACGGTCGAACGGATCATCGGTCAAAAAATGGGCACGGGTGGATCGTCCGGCGTGAACTACTTGCGCCGCGTCCTCGACCACCGTTTCTTCCCTGAACTATGGACCGTCCGGACAAAATTGTGAGGAGACATAACGATGACACAATGGATTGACGTATCACAGCCGCTCGACGACTCGATCACGACATGGCCGGGCGACACAAAGTTCAACTACGAGATCGCTTGGCCGATGGCGGACAGTGGCTCCGTCAACGTCGGCAAAGTGACGATGAGTCTACATACAGGCACACATATTGACGCCCCGTTCCATTTCGACGATGCCGGCAAGCGGGTGATCGACCTCGACCCCGGGCTCTACATCGGACCGGTCCGGGTCATTCATTTGCCCGGGCGACAAAAGATTGAAGCAAGTGATTTGGACGGATTCGACTTGACCGGTGTCGAGCGCCTCATCCTGAAGACGGACGGATGGCCGAACAAAGCTGAATTTCCAAGCCAAATCCCGGAACTGACGCCATCCCTCGCCGATCGGTTGGGACAGCTCGGTATTTATTTGATTGGTCTCGACCTGCCATCGGTCGACGCCATCGACAGTAAAGACATGGACGCCCACCACGCGCTCGCGCGGAACGGCGTCCACATCCTCGAAGGGCTCGTCCTCGATGCGATTGTGCCCGGGGATTACGAATTGAACGCCGTCCCGCTTCCAATCGTGGAAGGTGACGGTAGCCCGGTGCGCGCATTGCTTCGCTCGATTGACTAACTGATCTTACATCCACTCCATTTTGACGGTGTGGATGTTTTTGTTTTATGTGAAAGGAACCATTGACGCTTGAGTTTGCAACTGTTCGGGAATGGATAATCATCGGAAGTGTGTAGAAAGGAGTGTTTTTGTATGAAGACGATTTCTATGGTATTACCTGCCTATAACGAAGAAAAAAACATTCCTCTCATCTTCGACGCCATCCATGAACAGTTTGACGGCACTCCTTATTCTTATGAAATCTTATTCGTGAATGATGCAAGTTCGGATCGTACACTTGATGTAATTAAATATTTGGCTAAGCGTCATCCTGAAGTGCGTTACATCTCATTCTCGCGAAATTTCGGGAAGGAAGCAGCCATCCTGGCCGGGTTACAACACGCGACGGGGGATGCGACGATCTTGATGGATACCGATTTACAGCATCCGCCGTCCCTGATTCCGGACATGGTTGCCGGTTTCGAGCAAGGATTTGATCAAGTCATCGCCAAGCGCGACCGAGCCGGCGAAAGCAGGACTCGAAAACTGGCCTCTCGGACGTATTACAAGCTTATCAACAAAATTGTCGACGTCGAACTCGAGGACGGTGTCGGTGACTTCCGCCTGCTAAGCCGCGAGGCTGTCGACGCTCTCTTACGAATGAACGAGCATCAACGGTTCTCAAAAGGCTTATTCTCGTGGATTGGCATGGAACAAAAGACGATTACTTATCAAAATGTGCTCCGTCAAAACGGCGAGACAAAATGGTCGTTTAGCCAACTATTCAATTACGGTGTCGACGGGTTGATCTCTTTCAATTCGAAACCGCTGCGCTTTTGCTTTTACTCAGGCGTATTGATTTTACTACTGTCGATGCTCTATATTCTGTTGACACTGTTTGACATCATTCAAGACGGTATCGACACACCAGGCTATTTCACGCTCATCTCAGCCATCCTGTTACTTGGTGGAATCCAGCTCGTCAGCCTCGGGATCATCGGTGAGTACGTCGGTCGCATCTATTTTGAGACGAAACGCCGTCCGGCCTACTTGATTCAAGAAACTAACATACAAAGGAAGAGTGCGAATGAACAAGAGAAAGGCCGAGTTTATAAGATTCGTCGCCATTGGGGGAATTAATACTCTTAACTACTATTTGATTTATATGTTGTTTCATCATCTATGGAACACCAGCTATGGGGTCTCTCATGTGGTGGCATTCACGCTCAGCATGATCGCCTCTTTCTTTTTGAACAGTTATTTCACGTTCAAAGTCAAACCGACGCTACGGAAATTTTTGCAGTTTCCGTTGACGCAAGTCGTCAACTTCACAGTCACGACGGTGTGTATTTATTTGCTCGTCGAACAACTGAACGTCTCGACGACGTTTGCCCCGTTGTTTGCCATCTTTATCGCTGTGCCGGCGACGTTCATCGTCACGAGTAAAATTTTGAAACGTGAGCAATCGACAATATGAGACAGTTCAAACTCATCAGTGTTGCGTTGCTCGTGTCGACCATCGCCCACGCTTTTTTCATCTACTATCAATCACAGGGTGGCTTCATCGCCGGACCGAATGACGGCTTATCGCAAATGGTCCCGTTCAAGCATTTCCTTTACGAAACGTTCCATAAAGGGAATCTCGTCTATGCCGAGGACTTCGGCTTCGGCGGCGGTATCCTCACACAACTCGCTTACTACTTTTCGACGTCAGTCGTATTTTGGCTCTCGGTCGCCGTCGTTTCCTTATTTGATGTGCTCGGACTCGTCACACCTGACTTGGACATGTGGTTGCGTCTCGCCTTGATTGTGAGCGTCATCCGGCTCGCTGTCGTCATCGTGTTCGCGACTTATGCGTATCAGTTGTTTAACGTCCGCACACTCCACGCTTTCGTCGGTGCCGTCATTTATGGTGTGTCGGTCATGTACATCCGTCACGTGACGTTTTGGGAGTTTTTTGCGGACGGCTTTTTGTGGGTCCCGCTCCTTGTCATCGGTCTCGAACGCATCATCCGAAACGGTCGCGCCGACTTCTTTATTGTTGTTAGTGCCATCATGCTGATCAATAACTTTTACTTTGCCTACATCAATTTAGTCTTCGTTCTCGTCTATGTCTTGTTCCGACAATTCATTCACCTACCCGAAGATCAGGTCAGTCGTAAACAGCAATGGTTGCTCTATAGCGGATCTGGCGTCATTGCCCTACTTCTGAGTTCGTTTGCGTTCATTCCGGCGACTTATGGCTTTTTGCAAAATGAGCGACCATCGCTCGAGCATGAGCTTCGTTGGATTCAGCTCGACAATTTGTTATACGATAGCAATCTGCTGATCCTACCGGCCGTCTTCCTACTGTTCGCTCTTTATCGTCCGCTCTACCGTCACGTCACGTTCCGATTGTTTGCGAGCATGAGTCTACTGTTGACCCTACTCCATTTCAGTCCGCACGTCGGTAGCTTCTTCAACGGCTTCTCGGCACCGCAATATCGCTGGGAGTATTTGGCGAGCTTCACGATCGGCGGCATGGTTGCTGTCGGCTTGACGCATTGGCGCTTCGAAAAAACATCATTTTTCAAGACAGCAGTTGTAACCGTTTTGGCTTATCTCGGTTTTGGGCTATTCGGTAACGCGCCATGGCCAATCGTGTTCGGTATGTTTGTCCTCATGATTTTAACCGTCTTATCGTTTTGGCTTAAACCATTGTTGGCTCCGTACCTCATCATCGCGTCTTGTCTCATCGTGTTCAACGGTTACACGAAGTTGGTACTTCACGATATGGCGATCGTCAACACGAACGAGACGTTCGTCACGAGTGAGCAGTACAATAGCGCTGAACAACGGGAACTCATCGACGTCGTCCGTGAAAAAGCCGGTCCGCTCGAACGCGTGGACTGGATGATACCGTTGCGAAACAATACACCAATCGTCCAGTCGTTCCTTGGGACGAGCCTATACTCGAGTATTTTGAACGGACATTTGCTCACATTCTATTGGAGCGACCTTGAAATTGATATGAGACGGGAAAGTGTCAGCCGTTACGGGACACTCGGCAACCGTTCGAATTTACATCATGTGCTGTCGACTCCTTATTGGATGCGTGATAAAACAATCGCGAGCGAGGCACCGTACGGCTTCCAACTGCTTGCCGAAACAGAACGTTACGCCGTTTATGAGAGCGAGACCCGCTTGCCGTTCGTCCGGACGACATCAAACACGTACAATCGTGAAGCGCTTAAAGATGTCTCGATGTTGACGCGTGAGCAAGCGATGCTGTCGGGTGTCATCTTAGAACAGGGAACCGCAACACCGTCCCCAGCGCAAACGATTACGTTTGTGAGTGAGCCTGTCAATGCGGTATGGGAAGATGAGACACTCCAAGTCACCGCTGAAGAAGGCGGAGTCGACTTTATTCTGGACGTCCCAGACTCGGCGACGGGTGATTTGTACGTCTCGTTCAAGATTCGCAAGCTTGAAGGTGATGGTTTCTTCATCCGGCTTGGGAATTACCGGACGACTCGAAAACCAGAAGCGTCGATTTATCGGACCAATCTCACTTCGATGACGCTCCGGACACCTCTCAAGAAAAACGTACCGCTCCGTCTACCGGAAGGAACGTATGTACTTGAAGACGTGACGATCGAGTGGGAAGATTATGCGACACTCGAAGACGCCCTTGAAGAATCGGCTTCTATCCCGGATATTCCGGTCGTTTGGGACGGACCTGACATCGACTTCACGGTTGAAGACGCAACCGAAGGGACATATGCCGTCCTCTCTGTTCCGTATGAACGAGGGTGGAAGGCAACTGTGAACGGAGAGCGACGCGACGTCTTGCAAGCGAACTACGCGTTCAGCGCCATCGCTCTCGACGAAGGTCGAAACGAGGTCGCGTTGACGTATCGTCCGCCGTTCTTCATCGTCACGACTGCGATGACCCTGCTTGGTCTCGCCTTGTTCGTCGGTTATCTTCTGTATCTACGCCGCAAAGAGCATCCGTTCACGTGAACGGATGCTCTTTTTCTTGCATGATTTCGCTCGAACTTTTCCGATGATCGAACCGTTTTGAAATTTGAATCTTATATTTAAGATGTTCCTCATAGTCTTTCGCAAACACACCGGCGTATAAGAAATCGAGCAGACAATGGATCGAGTCGTTCGAGGTGAAACTGCCGATTTTCGAGTAGAGACGCTCGCGCGTCGTCAAACGGAGCGTGCAGTCCGCCTCATGCGAGATGGCGTTCTCGCCGAGGCTCGTAAGCGCGAGCACCGGCACCCGGCGGCTCTTCAAATAAGGAATGAGGCCGACCGTATAATCACTCTCACCTGTATAGGAGATGAGGAGCGCGCACGTCGTTTCATCCGAGTTCGCTGCCTCGAACTCGGCGTCCACCTCACAAAGTGTGACTTGCTTGCCAATGCGATTCATTTTGGACTTGAAGTCGTGGCAGAGCAGCAAGTTATGAATGATTGAAAAGACTTTAATATGCCTGGCCTCATGTAACATCGTCACGGCTTGCTCGAACGCCTCATGATCTAATAAAGATAGCGTATCCTCGATTGTCATCTGTTTGAGCGTCGCCATCTTGTTCGCCACAATCATCAAACTATCCCCGTCCGCGAACGGATAGTTGGCATCGATGTTAGAAAAATGACGGTTCAAGTACTCAATTTCTTCTAAAAATTGTATTTTCAAATCAAGCCAACCTGAAAAATCTAATTTCGTGGCAATTCGACTTAGTATCGATGGATGCGTGTACGTCGCTTCGGCAATCTGCTTCATCGTTTGGTCATGGATATGCTCGCGTTCGGCGAACAAATAATCGATGACACCTCGTTCCGACGGCGAGAACAAATCTTGTTTCAGCTTTTCGGTCAACAACATATCTAGTCTCCTCTCGTGAATGAAATTCACAAAAATCATTCTTTTTTTGTTTTGTTTTGTAAACGCTTTCGGAGTTGTCTGTAAATCTATTGTATTCATTTCTCTATATTCTATACTGAAATGGACATGAGAAAATACATCAAGCAGTCAATTCTATTTACACACCGCTCAATTTTTTGTGAACTATATGAGGAGGAGATTGAAATGACAACCGGAATCAAACTCGTCACGATCGGCGGCGGCAGCAGCTACACGCCAGAATTGATGGAAGGATTCATCAAACGTTACGAAGAGTTGCCGATCCGCGAGATTTGGCTCGTCGATATCGAAGCGGGAAAAGAGAAGCTCGAGATTGTCGGACAGATGGCCCAACGCATGTGGGACGCTTCACCTTATGACGTCACCGTGCATCTCACACTCGACCGGCGGGAAGCGTTACAAGGCGCCGACTTCGTCACGACCCAGTTCCGCGTCGGCTTGCTCGACGCCCGGATCAAAGACGAACGCATTCCGCTCTCCTACGGCATGGTTGGGCAAGAGACGAATGGGGCCGGCGGCATTTTGAAGGCGTTCCGGACCATTCCTGTCATTCTCGACATCGTCGAAGATATGAAACAGCTCTGTCCGAACGCCTGGCTCGTCAACTTCACGAACCCGAGCGGTATGGTGACCGACGCCATCATTCGTTACGGGAAGTGGGACAAAGTCATCGGACTTTGCAACGTCCCGGTCAACGCGATGATGGCCGAACCGGAACTGATCGGCAAGAAACCGGGAGACTTGATTTACTCTTTCGCCGGATTGAATCACTTCCACTGGCACCGCGTGCATGACGTGACTGGTCGTGATGTGACGCGCGATATCATCGACAAGATGTACGATGGTAATTCCGGCATCCCGGCCAATATCCACGACATGCCGTTCTTCAAAGAGCAGCTGCATCAGATGAATATGATCCCGTGCGGCTATCACCGTTACTATTATCGCGCCGAGGAGATGCTCGCCCACATGCTCGAGGAGTACCGAGATCCGGCTGTCGGGACACGGGCCGAACAAGTGAAACAGACGGAAGCCGAGCTGTTCGAACTGTATAAAGATCCGCACCTCGACCATAAGCCGGAGCAACTGTCGAAGCGGGGCGGCGCCCACTACTCGGACGCGGCTTGTGAGACGATCGCCTCAATCTATGCGAATAAAAACACACACATCGTCGTCTCGACGAAAAATAACGGTGCTGTCCCCGACCTTGCTCCCGACGACGTCGTCGAAGTGTCCGCCTATATTGGTGCTAACGGCGCGAAACCGATCGCCTTCGGTTCACTCGCACCAGCCGAAAAAGGTTGGCTCCAAGTCATGAAAAACATGGAACTGTGCGTCGAAGAAGCAGCTGTGACTGGGAATTACGGACTTGCTCTTCAAGCGTTCATCATCAATCCGCTCATCCCGAGCGGCGAGACCGCGAAACGGGTGCTTGATGAACTACTCATCGCCCATAAAGCTCATCTGCCTCAGTTCGCTGACAAAATCGCCGAACTAGAAGCGAGCGGTGTTACGATCAGAGACGAAGTCGTTCAAGCGCTCCGCCCGATCACACAATCATAAAAAACAGCCGGTGCGTCCCATGGACGTACCGGCTGTTGCCTTATTTGATGAGTTCAAGGTCGACCGGAATGTTTTCTTCCACGGTCTCACCTTTCAAGTAGTTGACGGCTGCTTCGACACCGAGTTTTCCGATCTCTGTCGGTTTTTGCGCCACCGTTGCGGCCATCGTTCCGTCTTCAACAGCCTTGACCGCGTCATCCGTCGCATCGAAACCGATGACTTTGACATCGCTCAATCCGGCACTGCTCAACGCTTGGACCGCACCGAGTGCCATTTCGTCATTGTGCGCGAACACCGCGACGATATCTTTATTGTCTTGGAGAATGTTTTCCATGACCGTTAAGCCTTGGGCCCGGTCAAAGTTTGCCGATTGTTTGGCCACGACGTCGAGTTTTCCATCGATTGCCTCGTTGAAGCCTTGACCGCGATCGCGTGTGGCCGATGCTCCTGGAATACCTTCTAATTCAACGACTTTCCCGCCTTCACCGACGAGTTCAACCATGTACTCACCAGCGAGCTTCCCGCCAGCTGCGTTGTCTGACGCGACGTGGGCGACGACTTCTCCCGATTCTGCGTTCCGGTCGACCGTGATGACAGGGATACCAGCATCGTTCGCGCTTTGAACAGCGGCTCCGACCGCTTCGGAATCCGTCGGGTTAATCAAAATCAAATCCATGCCTTTTTGAATCATATCTTCGACGTCGCTCACTTGTTTCGCCGCATCGTTTTGTGCGTCAGCCACAGTGAGTGTCGCATCGAGTTGCTTCGCCTCTTCTTCAGCTCCATCTTTCAAAGCAACGAAGAACGGGTTGTTCAATGTAGAGATGGAGAGTCCGATCTTAAAGTCCCCATCTTTTGGTTCTTGTTCCGAACTTGTTCCCGGTTGTTCCGTCGAACAAGCCGCCATCATGACCATTGTCAGTACGAGTAGCCAAGCTGTCCATTTTTTCATCTTCTGTTTCCCCTTTCGATGATTACGCATTTTGTTTGCGATCAAGTAGCACCGCAAATAAGATGACGGCCCCTTTGACGACGAGTTGGAAGAACGACGAGACGCCGAGAAGATTCAAGCCGTTATTCAACGTGCCGATAATTAGAGCGCCAATCAATGTTCCGACAATCCAACCACGTCCCCCGGCTAAACTTGTTCCCCCGAGAACAACAGCCGCAATCGCATCAAGCTCGTATGAAGTACCTGCCGTCGGCTGTGCCGAATTGAGGCGTGACGTTAAAATGATTCCTGCTAACGCTGCCAACATGCCTGACAACGAGTAAATCATCACTTTGACTTTGTTGACGCCAATCCCCATCAGTTTAGAGGCTTCCTCATTACCGCCAATCGCATACGTATGGCGGCCGAACGTCGTTTTTTTCAAGATGAAGTAGAGTATGCCGAACGCAATCAACATCGTGACCGCCGGCACCGGAATAATCCATAAGTAGCCGCGCCCTAACATTTCAAACCAAGTCGAGTCCCCTAAACCGGTGATTGGCCGGCCATCCGTGTATACGAGCGTCAGCCCTCGGTAGATGGTCATCGTCGCCAGCGTCGCGATGAACGGCGCGACTTTCCCGTATGTGATGACGGCTCCGTTAAACGCACCGAGCACGGCACCCGCAATCAAACCGAGCGCGATCGCCATGACAGCGTGTTGACCATCGACCATCATCCCGGCGACGAACGCCGAAGAGAGCGCGAGAATCGACCCGACTGATAAATCAATTCCGCCTGTCAAAATGACGAACGTCATCCCGAACGCAATCAAGGCGTTGATGGAAACTTGCCGCAAGACGTTAAAGATGTTGTTCAACGAGAGAAATCCTGGTTCGAGAGCCGTCACCACAACGATGATAGCAAGTAATCCGAACAGTGGACCGAGTTTTTGCCCCCATCCGAGCTTTTGCGGTCGCCCTAGCGCAGCCGTTGCTTTCAATTCCATATCATTGTCCTCCTGTCGCATATGTCATGACTTTTTCTTGCGTCGCCTCGTCTTTTGCTAACGTCCCTGTGACGATGCCTTCTCGCATGACGACGATTCGATCACTCATCCCGAGCACCTCGGGTAAATCCGAAGATACCATGATGATTGCGACACCTGCCTCTGCCAATTCACTCATAATCGTGTAAATTTCTTTTTTCGCCCCGACATCGACTCCTCGTGTCGGTTCGTCGAGGATGAGCACATCTGGTTCGACGCCAAGCCACTTGCCTAGAACGACTTTTTGTTGGTTCCCGCCAGAAAGCGACTTCACTTTTTGTTCCATCGAATGATGTTTGACACGCAGCTTCTTCAAATAACCGTCCGCGAAGCGCTCCTCGTCTTGTCTCGAGATGATTGTTCCCTTCGCCCGTTTATCGAGCGTTGGTAGCGACAAGTTTTCTCGTAACGAGAAGTCAAGGAGCAACCCTTCGCCTTTTCGGTCTTCTGTCAAAAACGCGATACCGTGACGAATCGCATCAGCCGGCCGTCTGATCTTTATTTCTTTTCCATTCAGTTTGACGACACCGCCTCTTGTGCGGTCGGCGCCGAACAAGGCGCGCATCACCTCGGTCCGACCGGCTCCCATCAATCCTGAGAAACCGACGATTTCACCCGCCCGTACATCGAACGAGACGTTGTGGAACCGGTTACCTATCAAACTATCAACTTCGAGGACGACGTCGCCAATCGTGGCGGTCCGGTCCGGGTAACGTTCCCCGATCTCGCGTCCGACCATCTCTTTGACGATTTCTTCAAATGACGTCTCGGCGATAGGATGCGTCCCGATCGACACCCCATCACGGAGAACGGTGATGCGGTCACACAGTTCAAAAATTTCTTCCATCCGATGGGAGATATAAATGATGGACACGCCTTGGTCACGTAATGCACGCGATACCGAGAACAACGCCCGAATCTCACGGTCGGTCAAGGCGGCCGTCGGTTCGTCCATGACGATGACTTTCGCGTCTGTCATGAGCGCTTTCGCGATCTCAATCATCTGTTGTTGACCGACGGACAAGTTTTTAGCAAGCTCATCGACTTCCATGAATACGTTCAGCTCGGCCAAATATTCTCGGGCGCGACGCTTCATCTCTTGTTGCTTGATGACACCGAACGGACCGGTCAACTCCCGACCGAGGAACAAGTTTTCCATCACCGTCAATTCCGGCAAAATATTCAACTCTTGATGGATGAAGGCGATGCCGGCTCGTTCGGCTTCTTTCGGATGTTTGAACTGCCGCACGGCACCATCGATTTGGACCTCCCCTTCGTCTTGCGCGTGAAGTCCGGTCATCACTTTCATAAGCGTTGATTTGCCGGCCCCGTTCTCACCCATCAACGCGTGAATTTCACCAGGCAACAATTCAAAGTCCACACCTCTCAATACACTCACCGGACCGAAAGACTTATGGATGCGTTTCAACTGGATGTGCATCGAACCCCTCCTTAAAATAAAACGCCGGCGTGTAAAATGACGTTCGCATACGGTGTCGCTTCACCTGTACGAATGACGACTTTCGCCTGCTCGACTTCACGCTTGAACGCTTCATGCGAGCATGTCTTGACCGTTTCGAATCGTTCGGTCAACGCTTTGGCAATCGGCTCGTTCTCGGTGAACACTTCGTCCGCCACCGTAATCTGTTCGATGACCATGTCAGCCTCAACCGCATTCAACACATCAAGAAATGACGGTTCGCCTAGACGTAGTGCTAAATCGACTCGCTTTACTCCTTTAGGGATCGGCAGTCCGCAATCGGCGATGACGACTGTATCCGTATGTCCCAGGTCAGCAAAGACTTTTGCCAAATGACTATTGAGAATCCCATGTTTTTTCATCACACTCGCTCCAATCGTCTCATCACGTCGGCTCGGTTCGGCATCCCGCCTTGAGCCCCGAATCCTTCCACGCTCATGCCCGAAGCTACGACGGCAAAACGCGCGGCTTCTTCTAAATTGTTTCCTTCCACGAGGGAAACGGCGAGAGCGCCATTGAATGTATCTCCCGCCCCGGTCGTATCGACGACATTCGCCAGGATGGCTGGGATATGTTGAATCGTCTTCCCGTCGAAGAAACGAACACCTCTTACTCCTTCTGTCACAATCAATTTGTTTGGGTAACGGCGCAATACGTCTTCAATCGGCAAGTCGCCGAATAGATCGCGGCATTCGTGCTCGTTCGGCGTCACGTAGGTCACCTTTTCAAGTAACTCACTCGTGAGCGCTTGAGACGGCGCCGGATTTAACAGGACTGGAATGTTTCGCTGATGACAGTACGTACTCACTTGTTCGACGGTTTCAATCGGAATTTCTAGTTGCAACAAGACGAGCGTCTGGTCATCAAGCAGTTGCTCCAACTCCACGTCGGTGAAGCGTACATGCTTGTTCGCGGATTGAACGACGACGATTGAGTTATCGCCGTCTGCTAATACGATATGCGCCGTCCCTGTCACTTCTTCGCCAATCGTTCGCAGATGACGCGTCCCGACCTGGTTCTGTTTAAAATTTTGACGGATTATATTCCCAAATTCATCGGATCCGACGCAACCGACCATCTCGACCTGACCACCTAGTCGAGCGGCAGCCACTGCTTGGTTGGCGCCTTTTCCCCCGGGTACCGTCTGAAATGTATTCCCGATGACCGTCTCTCCAGCCTGCGGACGTTTATTTGTCGTGACAACCAAATCCATAGATACACTCCCGATGACAACAATTCGGTTCATGCGTCATGCCCCTTTCGTTTCGTCGTCTGTCGCTCTGTCAGTGTGACAGGCAATAAAATTTCTTTTGCAGCGGTCTCTTTCTTTTCAATCAAATCAAGAAGCCGCTCGGTCGCTAGTCGCCCCATCTCATAGATCGGTTGAGCAATCGTCGTGAGTGGCGGAGACGTCATCTCACCTAACTCGATGCCATCATACCCGATGACTTGTAAGTCTTCAGGCACCCGGACGTTGCGACGCACCGCTTCCTGCAATACTGCGGCGGCGATGACGTCATTGGCGGCAAACACACCATCGAACGGCCAATACTCGTCAAATAATGTTTGTGCCGCCGTGAGCGCCTCTTTGAATGCAAAACTAGAATGTGTCATCCCGACGAGCCGCTCACCCGCCACGTCGAGAAAACCATCTGTCCGTCGTCTCACCGTTAGGAGGTGCTTAGGCCCAGCGATGTGAGCAAGCTTTGTTGCCCCACAGCTCAACAGCGTCTCCGCTGCGAGGCGTCCACCTTCATACCCGTTCGAGATGACGGCATCAATCCCCGGCTTGACGATACGATCTAACGCCACCATCGGTAGTTCTAACTTTTCATAGTTCGGGTTATCCGAATGGTTCGTCGTAATAATCAGTCCATCGACATGCATCGTCTGAAGAGCGACCAAATACGTCTGCTCTTTTGAAAGTTGCTCATCCGTGTTGCAAAGTACGACCTGATAGCCGTGCTGGTTGGCCACGTCTTCAATCGCTCGGGCTAATTGTGGAAAGAACGGATTTGTAATATCCGGCATAATCAAGCCGATCAAGCCCGATGTCTTTTTAAATAATGAACGCGCGACTCGGTTCGGGGCATAGTCAAGTTCGGCGATGGCCCGCTCGACGGCTTCCCGCGCTTCTGCACTTACGTATCCGTTATTGTTCATGACACGGGACACGGTCGCGACAGAAACGTTCGCTCGTTTGGCAACTTGTTTGATTGTCGCCATCTCGAACCTCCTTTTTGGTAACGCTTACAAAACAAGCATAATGTGTAACCGGTTACATATCAACTATTTTTTAAAATTAATCTGTATCAGCTAAGAATTATGAGAACAGGAGCGCCCTCCCATCAAGGAAGGCGCTCCTGTTCTCCTGGTCATTTTACGTTTTTCAGATTCCTCCATTAAGAGATGAACGGTTGTCATAATCATCACGCGTGATGACATAGACCAAACTTCGAACGGTCCGCCCGTCCAACCGGGTCAGCTCTTGCGTCGTCGTGAACGCATACGTGAAACCGCACTTCTCGACGACACGACGCGACCGGTCATTGAAATCGAAATAACCGCACCAAATTCGTTCGAGGCCTAGGTCGACAAATCCGTGACGAAGCAGCTCACGCACCGCTTCCGGGACGTAGCCTCTCCCCCAATGATCCGGACTGAGCACGTAGCCGATTTCGCGCTGGTTGTCGTGTTGGATATCCGGGTCTGGTCGCCGGTCGTGCAAACCGATGCTGCCGATCAGTTCGCCGGTCGCTTTCAACGTGATCGCCCAGACGTCTTGATCTTGCTGGAACATACGGATGACGTCCCGCGTCTCGTCGACGGACTCGTGCGGGGCCCAGCCCGCCATCGGTCCGACCCGCTTATTCTTCGCATAGCGATGCATCGCTTCGGCGTCATCGAGCTGAAACGCTCTGAGCCTTAGCCGTTCTGTGTCTAATTGAATCATGTCAGCTGCTCCTTCGCTCGTTTCCCTCGCCTCAGTTCCGGGAACAACGGAACAGAGGAGGGATGACGATGCCGTTTGATTACGACTTAGATTTTGAAACGATTGATTTTCGCGAGCAGCCCGAGCTGTATCGCGTCGGACGAGGTGAACAAGGTGTGCTGCTCGTCGAGCCTTACAAGAGTGAGATTTTGCCGCACTGGCGCTTTAAGACACCGGACATCGCCCGCCAGTCCGCCGATGAGATTATGGACTTGTTCGAGGCGTATCGGGCCAACGATGACTTCGTCGGCATGGACATGGCGCGGAAGTTCATCCAGATGGGCCATACCCGGGCCCGTCGTTACGCCAACTATAAAGGTGGCCGCAAGTATAAAGACGACGGGGACATCCATGACCGCCAAATCGATGAAGAGAAAGCCGAGTCGGCCCGCATCTTCAAAGAGCGCTGGGACCAGATCCGAGCGGACAAGGATTATTTGAAGCGAAAGAAAGCCCATCAAAAACAATTTGGCTAATCAACGGACCATGACGATGAAGTTCGTCTGCCCTTTGATGAACGCGGCGACTTGACGGAACCCGACCTGTTCATACAAATGGATGGCCCGCTCGTTGAATGCGGCCACGGTCAAGCGCAGCGGTTTCTCCTCGCGCTCTGCTGCGCCAAGCACCGTCTCGACGAACGAACGACCTTGTCCTTTACCGGTGCGGTCCGGGCGCATGCCCAATCCGATATCGAGATGGATGGCATCGTACGCGTATGTCGGGTTCGGAACTTGCGCGTACGGTCCGAGGCAATAAAAACCGAACAACCCTTCATCGTCGTGAATCGCATGATAAGTCATTAACTCGTCTAACCCTTCAGCCGAAGGGTCCTGATTATAAAAATCATAGGGTGCTTCATACGTCCACGCTTGGATGGCGCGGGCGTTTTCTCGTGTCATCGGTCGAATGTGCATAGCCTCCCCCCTTTCTCGCATCTGTTCTTGTTCGTGCCACAGTTGGTGTTTCCCTGTCTCTGTCCAAAGAAAAAGGATGGGTTGCCCCATCCTCTCGTTATTTTCGTGTCCACGTCGCCGTGATGTCGACGTCGGCCGCATGCATCAAGTTATGGATCGGGCACCGGGCCTCGACGCCTTTTTGTAGCGCCTCGATCCGTTCATCCGACTCGGTCGTGTCGAGCACGATGTTGACGTGCACGTTCTCGAAATAAGTCCGGACCCCTTCGACGCCTTGGAAGCCGCGCGGGTCGAGCGTCCCTTCCGTCGCGAACGTCACACCGTCATAGTTGAAGTCCTGGTCTTGCGCGACATAGGCGATCATGATCGTCGTACACGATGATAGCGCCCCGAGTAAGTATTCGAGCGGATTCGGTCCGGCATCGGTCCCGCCGAGACGTTCCGGCTCATCGACGATAAACGGCTCTAGGTCGCGCACATGCACCGTCGTCTTCACGCTCGTCGCTTCGCCCTCGGCCCGCATCGTCACTAATGGTTTTTCTGACATCCCATCTCCTCCTTTTGAAATCACATCTCTACTACCGTTCCCGTTATGTCGGACCGTGTAACGCGTCGTCGTAAATCGCATAGTCATTTTTACCTTGCTGCTTGATTTGATACATCGCTTGGTCCGCCTTATGAATCAACGTGTCCAAATCCATGCCTTGGTCTGGCGCGACACTGACGCCGATGCTTGCTCGAATCGGGATTACCCCGTGCCCTAGTTTGAACGGCCGTTCCACCAACGTCGTCCGCAGCCGCTCCACGAACATGACGATGTCCGCTTCTTCCACGTCCGTCAAATAGATGTAGAACTCGTCACCGCCGACGCGCGACGCGAGCCCGGTGTCCGGTGTCACTTCTTCGAGCAGGACGCCGAGGTGGATCAAGAAGTCATCGCCGACTTGATGGCCGTAAGTGTCGTTGACTCCTTTAAACCCGTCAAGGTCGAGGATGACGAGGGCAAGGTTGTCCGCTTGAAGCAACGCTTGATCAGCTTGTTCATAAAAAGCCCGACGATTGGCGAGCTTCGTGAGCGGGTCATGATAGGCGAAAAAACGAATCGACTGCTCCGCTTCCTTGAACGTGTGGACATCGCGAATCAAAATCATGCCGTGAATTTTTTGATCGATATAGACGAAGTCACCATCGATGACGACGTATCGTTCTTGTCCGGTCTTCGTCTGAACCTTCGTCTCGAACTCTAAAAACTTCTTTTGGGCCGTGAAGTGCTGTGTATAGTGATCGCACCATTCCTCACGCTTCTTCTCCGGCAATAGGTCGACGAACCGTTCATTGACGACACGGACCGTGTGGAACAACATGCGTGCGGCCGGGTTCGCACTCTCGATCCGACCAGTATCGTCGACGAGCAGAATGGCCGACGGGTTCAAGTTGTACAACGTCCCGTAGCGCTTGGCGTAAGAGGCGAGAAAATCGAGCCGGTTCATTGCCAAAACGAGCGCCACCGTCCAGACCAATCCGCCGTACATATACGCATAAGGCGGAATGACTCCACGAAATTGGAAGTAACCGAACACGATGTCCCAAATCAAGACGAGTACCGCCGTCAAGATGAGTAGACGCAGCACCCGTTGATGTTCATGCCGTTCTGCTCGTTTGAGCGCATACGCCAACAACAAAATAATCAGGAAGTGAAAGACGTTCCCAATCGTCATCGTCGTCAAATAAGAAACGTTGAATTCAGGATAAATCCAGAGCCCGACTTGGTCGAAGCGTTGACTGTTGATGATGTTCTCTTGTCGAATGAACGTCAGAGCAACCGGGATCAACGGTAAGTAGATTGCATACGGGTATACCCATTTCGGCATCTTCGCACCGACGCCCGTCACTTTGACGATGAAATGGACCGAAAAGATAAAGATCAAAATGCCGGCATTGCCGAACCAATAGGTAACGAACGCCGGGCTCGCTTCGATCGGTGACAAGTGACGGCCGAACTCCGCCAAAAACAGCATTGCGTAACCGAATACGAACAGGCTGAGCAGACGATGCTCGACTTGTCGCGGGTTACGTAACAAGACGTCGAGCGCGAGATGGCTCAACAAGAAGGCCGGCAGTAAATAGGCGGCCATATAGACAAATAACGCGGTCATGAACAGACCCCTTTCTTGAATAGATACGTCTTTACTTTCTCTATCGGCCGCATCAATTCCTTTTTCGAACGGGCTGACACATCACCGCAAAAAAGCGAGCGGATTTTCGAATCCGCTCGCTCACATGATTTATATCGTCTCTTCGATTGCAGTATCACCTTTGACCAAATCGATGGCTTTGTTTGCCGCTTCTTGTCGACCGATGACATGGGCCAAGAACGCTGCGACATCCGCCCGCGGGATCTCGCCCGTCGACACGTTGTCGACGTTCACTTTGCCTGTACCGGCATCGTCTGTGAGTGCGCCTGGACGGACGATCGTATAGTCGAGTCCACTCTGTTCGAGCAAACGGTCCGCATGATGTTTTGCCACGTAGTACGGTTTCATCGAATCGGGCCATGCCGAGCGATCTTCCGCTTTCAAGGCACTGAGCATCACGAAGTGCTTGATGTTGCCGTTCGCTTGGGCCGCCTCGACACTTTTCGCTGCACCGTCTAGGTCGATGAGTAACGTTTTGTCGGCTCCCGTGCTGCCGCCCGAACCGGCCGCGAACACGACTGCGTCCATGCCGCTCATCGCTTGCTTCAACGTCTCAACGTCACCTTCTAAGTCTCCGAGAACCACCTGATAGCCGTTCGCTTTGAACTCGTCTAGCTGCTCTTGTTTCCGCACCATCGCGGTGACTTCGTGCTTCCCATCCTGCTTCAATCGTTCTACGAGTTGCTTTCCAATCTGTCCATTCGCTCCAATTACAAATACGTTCATCTGTCTTCCTCCTCAAATAAAATTCAGAGACAAGCGAAACGCCGTGTGGCCATGGCCACGTCCGGTGCAGAAGCAATGGCCGAGATGACAGCTACGCCGTCAGCCCCGTCACGTCGAATCGCTTCGACGTGTTCAGGCATGATTCCACCAATCCCCACGATTGGCAAATGCTGAAACCGGGCTCGCACTTGCCGAATGAGCATCGTTCCATTCACTTCGGCCGCGTCTTGTTTCGACACAGTCGGATGAATCGGTCCAATTCCGACATAATCGGCGTATCTCGAAGCCGTTGCGGCTTGCTCGATCGAGTGGACCGAGACACCGAGCCACTTCTTTGAACCGATTCGCCGACGAACGACTTCGGCTGCTGCGTCCTCTTGTCCGACATGAACTCCGTCCGCATCGAGTTTGATTGCCAGCTCGACGTCATCGTTGACGATGAACGGGACACGGTACTGTCGACAAAGTGTATGCAACGCTCGTGCCATCGCTTCTTTTTTATCCCCATACAGTGGCTCTTTACCTTTTTCGCGAAATTGAAAACATGTCACACCACATTGAAGCGCCGTTTCGACCGTCTGAACGAGATCAAACGTATCCGCTGTGCCGCAGATGAAGTAGAGCTTTAACCGCTCAACGATAGGCGATGGATTCAATGGAAACCACCTCCTTCGGGTGCTTGTTATACGCCCAATGATTTGTCGGTCCATGCCCGCTGCCGATTTGTAATCCGTGGGCGATGGCACTATGGATGAACTGTTTCGCCTTCTGCGCGGCTTCCGTAACGGTATGCCCGTTCGCGAGCTCCGCTGTTAGCGCAGCCGAAAACGTGCAGCCGGTCCCGTGCGTATCTTTCGTCAGCAACCGTGGTGTCACCATTCGAAACGTATCGGTCTTCGTCATGACTAGGTCTTCGGCGAGAGGACCGTCCAAATGACCGCCTTTCAACATGACGACGTTTGCCCCGTAAGACAACAAGCGCTCAGCTGCTTTCATACGATCAGTGAACGTACAAATCGTCAAGCCGGTCAACACTTCAGCTTCAGGGATATTTGGCGTGACGACCGTCGCCATCGGTAACAGCCTCGTCCGTAGCGCGGTGACGGCGTCCCGTTCAAGCAAGGTCGCACCGCCTTTAGCGATCATGACCGGATCGACGACGACATTTTGAAATCGATGCTGCTCGATTGCGTCCGCCACGACGTCAATCAACTCACGATTGAACAGCATCCCGGTCTTGCACGCCGAGATGATAAAGTCTGATCCGACTGCATCGAGCTGGCGTGCGACGAGGTCGGCGGAGACGGCTTCGACACCGTGCACGCCACGCGTGTTTTGAGCCGTCACCGCGGTCACGACACTCGTGCCAAATACGCCTAATTCTTGAAACGTTTTCAAATCGGCTTGGATTCCGGCTCCCCCGCCAGAGTCCGAACCGGCGATGGTCAAGACTTGAGGCCTCATCGCGCGAACACCTCGATTCGGTCGCTCGGCAGGTCAGTTGACGTCATGGTAGCGAGCGCGTTGAGAAAGTGGATTGGGAAATCCCCCGGACCCGTCGCTGCTTCACTCGCCAACTCGCCGCATCGTGCATATCCGGTGAGCGCGGTCGAGGTTGCCGTCATCACGTCCGGTTCAACAGCAAGGAACGCACCGACGACCGCACTGAGTAGACAGCCGGTGCCTGTCGTCTCTGTCATGAGCGGATGACCGCCCAAAATCTCTAGCGTGACCGTACCATCGCTCACGAAATCCGTCGCCCCGGTAATCACGACAACACAGCTATATCGGTTCGCTGCTCGTTCAGCGAGTTGTTGCGGATGATGTGTGCCGCTTCCGGCGTCGACCCCTTTCGTCGTCCAACCGGCATCGACAAGCGTGGCGACTTCCCCGGCGTTCCCACGGATGACCGTGACGCGGACGTCTCGCAAAATCCGTTCGACGACGTCGCGGCGGAACGGTGTCGCCCCGACACCGACCGGGTCTAGGACGACAGGGCGGCCCGACTGATTCGCGGCTTGTCCGGCGCGGATCATCGTCGCCTCGGTCATTGCGTCAAGCGTCCCGATGTTCAAGACGAGGGCATCGCTCACGGTCGCCATGTCTGCCACTTCTTCGATCGCATCAGCCATGACCGGGGACGCACCGATGGCGAGCAACCCGTTGGCCGAGAAGTTGGCGACGACGGTGTTCGTAATGTTATGGACGAGCGGTCGCTTCAACCGGACGGCTTCCCATAGATCCGGCCTCATTGTCCCACCTCAAGCGGCAGTTCCCACGATTCGAGTGTCCAGGCCATCTCCCAAAACGCGAGCTCATAGTAGCAACTTTTCAAAAACAGTTGCTGATAGCGAATCCGTTCTGACTCCGTCGCTTGTCCCGCCAATTCGTCAAGTCGCTCGATCTGCTCTTCGACGAGTTCACGGAACCATTCCGAACCGTACGTCGCAATCCAAACAGAATAGATCGGATGGTCTGGCTCTGCGTCCTTCAAGCGCTCCCCGATCTCGTAATACACCCAGTAGCATGGAAGAATCGCCGCGAGCACGTCTCCGAGCGTCGGGCCGGCTTGTTGCATATGGAGCGCGTATGCATAAGCCGTCGGAGCTGGTTCGAACGTCGTCCACTCCATGTCACTCACCTCGAGCATCGTAAAAAATTCCCGATGCAACTCGTGCTCCGCCTCGATCGTGTGGAGGGCGTGCGTCAAAAATCGGCTCGCCAGCTCCATCGTCGGGGCAAGTGTAGCGCCCTTCGCCTGTACTTTCGAAAATTGATTCAAGTAGTACGAGTCTTGCATCACGTAATGCCGAAACTTCGCCTCGTCGAGCGTCCCGTCTCCGAGCGCGCGGACGAACGGATGGTGGAAACTCGCCTCAAACAAGGCGTTGGCCTCTTGGCGGATGTGTGCGGTAAATGTCATCGTATTCTCCTCCTTTGTATGAAAAAAGACGCCGCCTCCCATAACGGAAGCGGCGTCGGCCATACACAAAGAGTGTGAGAAAGGACGTTTCGCCCACTTCCCTCCGCTAGCGTGAACTAGATCAGGTTCAAAGGGTCTGGACCTTGTCCATCTCAGCCGCGTCAAGCGACTCCCCTAGTGGCAAACATTATGAAATTCGGTCATCTTCGACCACATCATATCAATCTTTTTGAAAAATGCAAACCCTTTAACGCGAGAAGCGACGGTTGAGCGCGGTCCCAAAATGCGAGAACCGTTCCGTCCCGAGCTTACGACGGTTCGAGGCCGCGAACACGTAATAATCGACCTTCCCCATAAAATAAATCAAGCGCAGTCCTGCGATAAAGAACGTGATGGTCGTGCTGATCGCAAAGCCGACCCCATACCAATCGATCCCGCGCGATAGTAACGACAACGTGAACAAGGCGTTCAATGTGAAGAACGATAGGTTGACGAACAACGCACCACGCCGGTCCTCAAAATAAAGCAAGAGCAGCGTCAGTACGAGAATCATCGCGTTCGCGAACGCGGCGAGCGTCGTCATCCGGAAAATTTGACCGACTTCTTCCGGGACACCAATCCAACCGACGAACACACCCGCCATCAGGATCGCGAACAAGGTGACAACACCTTGACTTCGCCCAAGTCGGATCAATTCATTTTTCAACACCGTCGTCATCGTCTGCTTCGCCTTCTCAATTTGGTGTAACGCCCCGCCATAATTGATCAAGCCGTAAAACGTTCGGTAGCGCTCGTAAAACCTTGTCTCGACAGCGACGACGAACAAGAGCTGGGTCGGGATGATCGTCAAGTACGACCAGAACACAGCCGTGTCATAATACGGATTGAACACGAACGAATCGGCAATCACCATGCGACCTTCACCAAACCAAATGATGAAGTTGGTCACCCAGATCCCAAGCACGTATAACACACCAATCGCGAACAAGTCCGGATACTTATCAAAGTACCGGAAGTATGAAAACTCTCGCGTCGCATACCTGAGCGGAAACGTCCGAAGCATCGCGAAGAATAGCCCGAACAGCGTCACGACCATCCCAACGGTAAAGCCAAACAGAAGCTCGAGGCTCGATGGGTTGACCATGAGACGACTGATCAAATAGACGCTCGCGACTGAAATAACCCCGCCTAGCAAGAAGCTGTAAGCGACCGCTTGATAAAATTTGGCGGCGCTCAAGAACAAGAACATGACCCAGATGACGTTGATGGTCATGAATAAGACGAACAGGACGAGCTTATAGGCGAAACTGAGCGGTGAAATCAGCCAAAACACGCTATACATGACGACGGCAGCGAGAATCGTCACTTTTAACATGCCGGTGAAGACAGGAAAGATCTCATGGGCTTTCTTTTCATAAAACAAATCGGCCACGTATCGCGTGACGACGAGCTGCTGAAAACTAAATAGAATTTGCGAGAAAATGAACGCGTAAGACACGGATAGCATAAACAGTGTCCGTTCCTCGAGTGACAACATCGGCATCTGAAACGCCAACCATTGAATCGTACCGACAACGAGGATGACGATCAGCCAAGGGCCCGATGTGACGAGACCGGAAAACGTGTACGCCTTCAGTCTTGAAGAGTAATAGTCTTCTTGAAACAGCTTTTGTAACTTAAACCCGATGCCCGCCATACTGTTCCCTCCTCGCTTCATAGATGGCTTTATAGCGGTCGACGAACTGTTGCAATCGATAATACTGACGGACACGCTCGCGGCCGTTTTTACCGAAGCGCATCCGTTCGCGCGGATAATCCATCATCCATTCGACTTTGTCAGCGATGGCTTCCGGATGGACCGGAGGAACGATGAAGCCGGCCGGACCGAACGGATCGTCAGCGCGTCCGTAAAGTAGTTCCGAACAAGCCCCGACATCGGTCGCCACCCAAGGGATGCCAGCCGCCATCCCTTCTAAAATGGCAAGCGGCTGCCCTTCCGATATGCTCGTCAACAACAACAAATCAAATTTCGGCAACCAGTCTTGTACGTTCACTTTCCCGACGAGTTCGACATAGTCGGTCAGCCCGCTCTGCTCAATCAGTAGACGACACTCTTCGGCGTACTCTTCGTCCTCATCAAGCGGACCCATGATCGTCAGTTTAAACAGCCGATGGCGCTCTTGAAGGATTTTTGCGGAATAAATCATCGTCTTCAAATCCTTGATCGGAACGAGGCGGACGATAGCCCCGATTTGGAACACATCATTCTCGGCTCGCTCAAGCGTAGCGTGGATATGACGGTCGTCAATCCCGTTGGCGATAATTTTCGTCTTCTCGCTAGGCGCGCCAATCCACTCTTGATATTCGCGATTCCGCTCAAACAGTGTGATAATCTCGTCGGCCGCGTTATACGCCTCGCGTGACAAGTGATGGAAAAAGCGAACCCATCTCGGTTTGTAAGGGGACGGAATCCAATAAGACTGAAGGATTTCTTCCTCGCGTTCACGTGAGTAGATGCCGTGTTCGGTCAAAATGAACGGGATACCTTGCGTCTCTTTCATGTAAGATGCGACGACACCGGCGTAGCCTGTCGAGATGGAGTGGACGAGATCGACTTTTGGTAACGGTTGATGCAACACACGCAAGATCGGCATATACATACTCTGCCACATCCAAAAATAATCGATGAACGAGCCACCGTTCATTTCTTCTGCGTAAGCCGATTTTACGTTTCTCCAAAAGAACTCGCTTGAGAAGAAGGCTTGGCTTGATGGGACTTGTTTCCCGAGAATGCCAAGCGCTTGCCGGTTCGGGTTTTTCAACATGAGCCATTCCGAAATTTCCCGTTCGTCTTCGGCGTCGAGCTTCATTCGACCCTTCGCCTTTTTATCCATATCGCTTAAATAAAGGTGTGTGATTCCTGACACGTTTTGCGGCAACTCATATTTCATATCTTCTGGCCGCTTGACCGATGGCTGAATCGAGATGATTTCAAACTCGACTTCCGGCATCGCTTCAATCAGCGTCTGCGTCCAACTCGAGACACCTCCGCTCACATACGGGTAACTCCCTTCTAACACGAGCCCAATCTTCATTGCGGGTCCCCCTTGATGGCGATTTCAGCGTTCGCTGATGTCAATTGGACGAGATAGAGTGGACGGTCCGCCTCCATCTGCTCGACCGTGCCGAATGCGAATTTGCCTGTGTCCAATGATTGGCCCACTTTTAGACGGACGGTGAAGTGTGACGGATTGACGAGTCCGTCCCCGGTCAAATAAATGGTCTCGTCATCAAACGTGACGTTCAAGTCTGCCTCTTGATACGTGATTAGTTTTTCCGTCGCATAGTGTTGTGTGTAGGCCTCTAAATAGGGATAGCTGACGTTAACATCATCGACGATTTTTTTCAAACTGGCGAACATTGTATCCCAGTCGCGACCGAACGCACGGTCTGGGTCGATGACGTCATCCGGGTGGATAAAGTGTGAAAACACCCCAAAGTTAGCGATCGCATCGACCATTTGGAAGATCGAACCTCTTTCTTCCCCGTAGTCACTCGTGATGCGCGGGAAATGATAGATTCCGGTATGTGTCGTATCAAATTCGAACTCTTGGACAAAATCACCATTTTCCGGGTCACCGGTATAGAGTGACGCAATCGTCCGCAGTTCAGGCAACGCTTCAGCAATCGCGTCGACACCGGTACGATTGAGTGCATTCGAAGGTGGGACGTATGATTTGAGTTGTTCTGCCGGGAAATAGTTAGCAAATACCGACTCTGCCTGCAGCAGCGAACGCTTCATCTCGTCCTTGTCTTTCCACGGAATATATCCGTACGTCGGATCGATCGGTTCATCGGCCGTGACAAGTGATTGGTGATTGTATCCGTGCAACCCGATTTCACCACCCTGCGCCAATAGTTTTCGACCGAAATAGAGCATCGGGAACTCGCCGCGTTTAATCAATTTATCATCTAGCAGTTCCATCTCTTCTTCGTACGTCCCGATCATCGCGCCCGTATAAATGACGTCGTCATCTTGAGCCATGTCGACCATGTCTTTCCACCAATCTTCGGCAAAGAAGTCTTTGACCGATTTATCGAGTGGTGTCGCCGAGACATCTTTCATCTTGCCGTCCATGACTGGAGCCGGAAAGTCATCGATATACATGAGCTTAATCGCCGCTTGGGCACCCACGAACGCAGGCGGTAACGTTCCGAGCGTTTGGACGAACAGTCCGCGAATCATCTTTTGATCGGTGATCGTTGTATTCCAGTACAGAACGTTCCCATCACCGACCTCATATTCCCAAAGGACGGGAAACCCTTCCGCTGACAGCAAAACGTTCGCTTCGTCTGCAATTGCGAAGTCGACGACACTATGGACGAACAGATCGTCCGGTGGATTCAAGTCGACATAACCCGGGAAAATCGTTTCTTCGAAGTTCAGACCGTAAACGTCTGGAACGAATTCACCGATTTCTTCGATACCTGTCACTTCATTCCAAGCGGGGTCTTTGAAACGGTTGGCGAACACGACATTGCCTCCTTGTTCGACGAACCGTTTCGTCTCTTGCAATGGCCATGTCGCGGTTTGTTCTCCTGTAAATACGATGATGCTGTAGGGAGACGGCGTGATCGAACTGACCGCACCCGCATCAATTTCTCGAACGTCTAGTTTGGCGTAACGCAAACCATACAATAAATTATCTGCCGTATTGACCGCCAAATCACCTTCGTCTCGGACAAGGTAAACTTGAAGTTGTTGCTCTCCTGTTTTAGCGGAAGCATCACCTTGCAATTGGTCGATATTCATTCGTTGTTCAGCAACGTTCGGTAACAACGTATGCAAGGAATGAATCCTCAAGTATTGGATAGCACCGACGACGACGAGAAATAACACGATGAAGAGCGAGAATGAGATTACAGTTCGTTTTTCCATGATGTCGAATCACTCCATTCTTCAAACAACAGCCGGTGCTCATAAGGCACATCGTCTAACGAAAATTGTGTTTGCATCATAAACATGACAGCCTTCACCTCGGTCCACCGCTCCCGTTCATAGTAAAAATCGATGAGCATAAGATGGGACTCGATGCGTTCCGGGAAATGGTGAACGTACTCCTTCAATATTTCAAGCTGATCTCTAGGACGTTTTAACGTGATGTAGACTTCGTTTAAATCCTCATAAATCCATGGCGACGGCGGATACAGTGTCTTCGCTGTCAAAATCTCTTTTAACCAGGCCTCACGTCTGTCTTTCAACATGACTTCCGTGATCAGTTCACTGTGAATCATCCGTTTGTAAATTGTCGCTAGCCGGCGAATCGTTTCCGGGTTTCCTAAATCGTATTCATGCTTCGCCAATTTCAACTCTTGCTCGTACTGATCGATGAGAATATTCATCGTCGCGGCCGCATAATGGACTGTTTCACTGTCCGTGCTATTAAGCCCCATCTGCAAGTATTTCCCTTGGTTATTGATGGACTGGTTGACGTGCGTCAAAATCGAGTGCTTGCGAATCGCCGGATCTTTTGAATTGATGGCATCGGCTAACGGCAGCAGGCTAGAGCTTGTTTTCGCATCGTGCCGAATCTGCTCATAATTGACGACCCGAAAATCAATATACTCATCGTAATCTTCAATCAGTCCGCTCCGATCGAAGCGTTCTGCGAAGCGATAAATTGCATATACTGCGACTTCCGCGACAAAAGGTAAAAATAGGCCGAAGCATAAAGCGACTACTGCCACCCCATAGTCTAGCGCTTTCATTTTCCGCTTCAACACCACTAACAAAACGAACGCCAAGATTGCGTGAATCACATAGAGCCCAATCCAAACTAAACTGTCGATGGCTTCCATGAACTCACACTCCCTTCTGGATCAAAATCCCTTCGATCCGATCATAAATTCGTTGACGGTTCTCCTCACTCGTTCCTGGGAGCAAGAGTAACAACTTGTTTTCGTCTTGGTCATAACCGACGATATCAATCTCTCGCAAATACGAATGCACGATCGCTTCAATACTTTCGAGCGAGACCGGTTCATAATCGAGCGCATACTCGAGTACGATGAACGGTTGATCGTGATGAAGTTTCTTTTGTTCTTGAAGCGCCACTATCTCGATGAACGCCTCTTTCTTGTAGAACGATGTGCCCGGGTAGCGCTTCTCGTGCTGCTCTTTACGAATCAAGTTTTGCGCGTTTGTGATTCGCGTCCCGATCCACGAGAACAGGATATTTAATACGTGGAGGTCATCTGTCGTCAATTTCCGGAGCGGCAGACGCTTAATGACGACAACTTCACGCGTCTCTCCGTCAATCACGATCGGAGCGAGCAACATCGGATCTGTGTCGTCATCATCGAGTTGCCGTAACATCGTCTCTTGGACTTGGAAGAAACGTTTGAACATGCTCGACGCCTCATCTAAGAAAATGGTTTGTGGAAACTCTTTCTTCTCGGCTTGGCGAATGATTAGACGCATCGACTTTTGCGATCGATCGACATGATAGATGGCGACGTCGCTCGCCAAGAAATATTTTTTAAGCAGACGAATCGTCTCGCTACGAATCAATTCAGGATGTGGCAGGTCAAGCGAGACAGCTAGTTCGTACAATTGATTTAAACTGTATTCCGATTGAAGTAATTTTTGACGAAGGGTCGTTTGCGAAGTGTTGAGTAAATCGACGGTCTCTTTCAAATACGTGTTTTCATCTTTCAGTTCTTCGTTGCGAAACTGACTGATTTCATAACGCTCTCGAAATGAAGTGCTAAACAAGCCGACGATGACAGTGAGTGCGAAGTAATAGAAAAGAGTGAGAAGTGAGTTTGTATCGTAGAACAGTAAGAAGATATCGCCTCCGACAAGTCCGGTGTAGAGGACTTTGTACAGAAGCAAGACGGCGAAACTGATCAACCCAAAGGTTGTTCCGTAACGTAGCGCAAATAAGATGGCGGCTACATAAAATAGGTTCAAATCATTTTGAATCGTCCCTAAATTGAAAGCTAAATCGATTCCAATCAATAGAGTAAACACGACAAGAATTTCGGCCCACTTAATCCACGGGCGGTCTTGAGCATATAGAATGATAATCCCCTCCCAACGCTTAGTCACAGCTTCATAACACGAATGTCATGCTTACTTATTTGGCGCTCGCAGCAAATTCCCCTGCTAATTATCTTAATTCCCTTCCTGAAAATCCCATGTATCATAATAAGTCGGTTCATGATAATGGATAAACCCGTTCGCTTCCGCCAAGTCTCGACTAATAGCTTCCTCTTGGTCCGAAACAGTAAGTACTGCAATCCCATACTGTTCTTGAATCACATTCATACGGTCCAACATTTCCATCGACCAAGAGTCCGATGTGATCTCCGAATAATTGAACCCCTCCCACATGAACCCGTCCACGTATGGAGCGCTCGTTCGTTCAAGCGTTTCGATTCCCCAATTTTGTACAATCGGGACCCCAGGGTAAGTCTGCTTAATCGCTTTTAAAAATGCTTCTAATCCGTTCAATTGCTCAGTCAAGTCTTCGGGATAGTCGAGGTGTACATCGTCGATATCTCCAACCGTGTCTAAAAAGATACCGTCCAAGTGTTTATTGATGACTTGCTTTTGAATCTCGCGCATCAAAATCTTCCGAAAATGGTCCGAACTGATATCTGTCAAATAGGAATCCCATTTCGGAAAATAAATCCGCTCTCCGTCCCGGTAGAAAAAATCGTCTTGTTTCATTTGACCGATCAGTTCCCGATTCCACGTGTCCGCTTCCATCACGTTTATATAGCCGAGCACTTTCGTGCCGTTCGAACGAATCGCTTCAATCTGCTCCGGTGTATACCAAATCGGTTCGATGATCACGAGATCATACCGGGTCATATCCTCGATAATCGCCTCGGTCGGAATGTTGTAAAAAATTTTGTACGAGCTGATTTTATCAAAATTAAATGGCGTCTTCGTGGTACATCCACCTAGCAGCAGAAGCAGCACTAAACTCGTCAACCTAAAGCGTCGCACACGGACACCTCCTTGTCGCAGAATCCTTCATGGTGCAATTAGGTCCGTTTGACGTCAATTGTTCAGGGAAACAACTTAGTATGACTTAGCAAAAAAGGAGAGATGAAGATGAATACGATTTTACTGACGGTTGCCCTCTTATTCGTCGGACTGAACGTATATACCTTCTTCCGCCGACAGACGTACCGGCAGACCGGATTTGACGGCCGATTATTTAGCCACCTTTTCATCAGCTTGTTAGGTGTGTTGATTGGGTTTGCCTTGGTTTATTACGTGTTGTCGTGGGACGGGGTCATTCTCGTCACGTCACTTGAGACGATGACCGCTGTCGAGCCATCATGGCAAAACCTGCTCTATTTCAGCGGCGTCACGCTTCTATCAATCGGATTTGGTGACTTACTGCCGGTTGGGCTGGCCCGTCTGTTCGCCCTACTCGAAGCGGCAATCGGAATCTTGCTCCCGACCGCGTTTTTCGTAAAATCGATGTACAAAAAAGAAGACTGACAAGCAGTCTTCTAACGTCCGGTGATAAGTAAAAACATGTTAAATGCGACGAGTCCAAGCGGAAATAAGGCCACGACAACGATTGGCCATTTCTTCGTCCGGATGCCGACAAATAAGAGTAAACTCCCCACTAGGAGCGCGATGAACGTCGTATACGGATTCAAGCGTCATTCCCCCTTCTATAGAGTGGGTTTCCCGACTCGGCTAAAAACTAATCGTTTGAAGTCCAAAGCGTCGAAAAAGCGTCACGAATCCGCTTGGACTCGTCGTCCCGAAATGAGTTGCCACTTTTCTCCGAAACACGCCGACTGAAGACGCAGAACTGCTCGACCAACGTTTCAAACGCGGCTGCAATCGCCGCAGGATCCGCGACCGGGTATGTCCGTAAGTATGCTTGCCAAGCTTGATTTGATAAGTGGTCCACCAAAGCGTCCCCAGCTTTCCCGATATTCGCGGAAAAGCCGGTCCTATATCCGACATCCCACGCCATCATCTGTCGGAGCATGTCTCGCATGATCGTCACGTGATCGAGCGCATACAGCAGTTGATTGCGCCTTAGTCCTTTCACGACATACAATGACACCCACCAAAACTCGTTCCAACACGACGCATAGTCAAACGCGCTCGGGCGTTTGACTCGGTACGTCTCATCGCTCGGCACAGGACGTCCTGCCGTGTCATCTTTATCGAGCATGACGAGACTGAGCGAATCTTCCGCAATCGCCTCCTGCACGACGCGAACAGGACGAACGGTCAGATCGATCCGATGACCGGCTGCAAACTGGACGAGAAACGCAAACCGCTCGTATCTTGTTTGAGACGGTGACTCGTCCGGTGTCTGCATGATCAACACCTCGCCGAACCGATCGATCCAGGATCGATCCGTTATGAACGATGATACGTCCAGAACGAAAAACGTGACATCTACATCTTGAAACCGGTCTGGGGAGACGTGCGGATTGACGAGCGATCCGTTCAACACCATGATTCGGATGTCTTCCCGCTCCTCCGCCAAAGCGAGTAGCTGCTCGAGCACCTGGTTATTGTTCATTCGACGATGGCCCCGAGCGAACGGGCGACTTGGACCGCCTGCATGACGTCGAGTTTCGTCTTTTTGAGCGCAACGTCCGTGAAATCGACCCCGTCCATGTCAGCACCTATGAAGTCGGCAGCCGTACAGTCCGCATGCTGCAGGACGGCACGTGTCAACGCAGCGTTCGTCCAGCGCGACTCCTTCAAGTCCGCCCCGTACAAATCAGCCTCTACTAGACGAACATCCGACCAATCCATTTTTCGGAGCGGTGCGTGACGCAAATTGACGAACGACCAGTCGCCCCCACGAACGGTCACGCCCTCAAACGTACACGACTCGAACGAAGAACCTGTCATCTTGCATTGATCGAACTCACTTAAAAACAAATTCGCCCCATTGAATTGACAGTTTAAAAACGAACTGCCGACGTGGCGCGATGCGTTCCATTTCGAGTCGGTAAAGTCACAGTTGATGAAGCGGCACTGCTCGGTCTCGAACTCGGTCGCGTCGATGTATGTGAACCGACAGTTCTCGAACGTCACGTGTGAAAGTTGAAGGTCACGGAACGAGGACTCGCGAAAATCTTGTCCTTCGTAAGACTCATTTAATTGAAACATGTCCTGCCTCCTTGGCGTATACTGATTGTAGCTAAAGGAATGGAGTGATGAAAGATGGATATCGTATTTCCGACCGATCAAGGCACGTTCAACTACCGCGTCGCCGGCATCTGGGTCCAAGATGGTCGTTTGCTCATTCATCGGAACGCGAATGATGACTTTTGGGCATTGCCGGGCGGCCGCGTCGGCATCGGCGAAGAAGCCGAACTCGCTTTGATGCGCGAACTGCAAGAAGAGCTCAACGCGACACTGACGGGAACGACGTTCGCTTTCGTCTCCGAAAATTTCTTCACGTACTTAGAACGCACGGTTCACGAGATCGGCATGTATTTTTATGTATCGGGTGACCTACCGCTCCGGACCGGGGACTTTCACGGACCAGAAGGAGATCAACTCATCTATCGTTGGCAGCCGCTCGAGTCGCTCCGTGAACTGAGACTCTTCCCGGAGACGCTCTATGCGTTGCCGCAGTCGCTCCCACCACACTTTATCGACCGCTGAGCCTTATAAAATCGATTTCAACTCGTTCAAATCTTGAATCTCATACGTCGTCTCGACCGTCGCCGCAACCTCATGCGGGTTGTACCAGCACGTATCGAGGCCGTACATGCGTCCTCCGGCGATGTCCGCCGTCAGCGAGTCACCGACGATGAGCCCACGCTCTGGTGACACGTTCGGGACACGGTCGAACACGTAATCGAAGAACGGTTTCATCGGCTTTTGCGATCCCGTCGCGTCGGAGACGAACACGTCCTTGAAATACGGGAGCAACCCCGACGCCTCAAGCCGCTTGAACTGTGTCTCTGTCACACCGTTCGTGACGATATAGAGCGGATACTGTTCACTGAGCGTTTGCACGAGTTCGAGTGCCCCGTCGATGATGTGCACCCCGTCGTGCAAATGGTCTCGATAGCGCTGTTCGACTTCATGCGCATCGATCGTGATGCCGAGCGTGTCGAACAGTTGCGTGTGGCGGCCCATCAAGACGTCTTCCCGTCCGACCTCACCGCGTTCAAACGCGCGCCATAGCCCGTTGTTGATCGTCACGTATTGTTGTTTTAACGCATCGGTCATCCGGACGTTATGTGAGGCGAGCAATTGCTCCAAGGCGACGTGCTCGCTCCGTTTAAAGTCTAGCAACGTATCGTCGACATCAAATAAAATAGCTTCATACCGTTTCATAATTTGAATTACCCCTCTCTGCCTCTAATGTACAGGAACAGGCCGAGAAGTTCAAAACAAGGAGTGAGTCCCATGGCTAAACGACCGATCACCAATCTCGAGTATTCAGATAAAGAACGTGAATCATTTTTCTACTTGACCGATGAAATGTTCGGCATCGATTTTCGCGGATGGTATTTGGATGGAGAATGGACCGACCGCTATCGCTGTTATTCGTTGACGTTCTACCGGAACATCATCTCGAACGTCAGCATGAGCCGGATGACCCTCGTGACGGACGGAACCGCTCGTGAGATGTATCAAATCGGGACGGTCATGACGGACGAGGACCGACAAGGACAAGGACTCGCCACCCGCGTCTTCAAGCACCTCTTCAAACAACATGACGCCGATGGATTGCCTTATATTTTAGCTTGTAACGAGGGCCTCGAAACGTTTTATGAGAAGCAAGGGTTCACTGTCCAACGCGAACCGGAGCTATTTGTCTCCGTGTCGGGCTCGGCGCCCCCGCTCGAACACGTCGACGTCGACGCCGAGCGGTGGCGTCGGTTCAAACTGGAGTCGCTCCCGTACTCACCCCGGCTCTATACGACGGACGACATGCATATTTGGATGTTCAGTTTCTATCAAGGCCTGAACGAGGACGTCTATCGCTTCGACGACGTGCATGTCATCTATTTTATTGAGCGCACGCGTCTGCATTTGTTCGCGGTACTGTCGCCTCGGCCTGTCGATATGCGTGACGTCGTGGCACGGCTCTCCTTTGATGGAATCGCGGAAATCGTCTTTGAATTCACACCTGACTTGCCCGATGTCGAACGACGTGCGGCACGTGCACGTGACGGACAATGGATGATCCGCATGAGTGACGGCCACCTTTTCCCGGAAGGCTGTCGCTTCCCGAGTTTATCGAAAGCATGAAATAACGCGCCTTGCAACAGAGTCTGATGGTGCGAGCGTACTCATAAGAGAAGAGGACCGTTCCGACAATAGGTCAGAATGGTCCTCTTCTCTTATCCAAGAATATTTTTTTGGTTCTCAAACGCTGTTTTTAAACAATGAGCCGCCTCTTTCACCGCCCGTTTCGCCTCTGGGACGAACGCATAGTAGTTCGTGAAGCCGTGGATCAGCCCCCCGTAATTTTTATACGTCACCGGGACACCGAGGCTGATCAATTTGTTCGCATAAGCCCGACCGACGTCACGGAGCGGGTCGTACTCGGCCGTCAGTAGTGTCGTCGCAGGCAGTTGTTCTAAGCGATCGGACAAAATTGGCGACGCATACGGATGTGTCAACTCATTTTCGTCATTAAAATATTGCTGCTGGAACCAACGGATCAACCCTTCGTCAAGCAAGTAGCCGGTAGCGTAATCAATCAAAGATAACGGCAAGTTCTCTTCGGTCCCGGTCACCGGGTAAAACAGGAGCTGATGAACGAGTGACGGCCCCCCGCGCTCACTCGTAATCAATGCGCTGACCGTGGCGAGCGTCCCGCCGGCACTGTCGCCGCCGACGGCGAGTCGTGACGCATCTACGTTTAATTCCGAAGCGTGTTCCCCGATCCAAACGAGTGCATCGTAAGCGTCTTCGACCGGGGCTGGAAATTTATGTTCCGGCGCGAGGCGATACCCGACCGAGATGACGGTACAGTCCGCCTCGTTCGCGAGGGTGCGGCAAATCGCATCGTGTGTCTCGATGCTGCCGGTGACGTAACCGCCGCCGTGATAGTAGACAAGTGCCGGGGCGGTCGTTGCTCCTGACCGATAAATCCGAATCGGGAGCGTACGCCCTGGGAGCGAGAGATCCAAGTCCTCGACTTCGTGAACGTGCTCTTTATGCTGGAACCTCGTCAGCACTGCATCTTCCTGTCGTCTTAACTCGAGTGGGTTCATTTGCTCATATGTGGGTGACATCTGATTTTTAAATTGATCCAAATAAAATTGAATCGTCGGATTGACTGGCAATGGGAACCCCTTCTTTCTCTATTGGCGTACAGTTTCCTATTCCCAGCCGAACCCGTCATTAAGCAGACTCGCACACTTTTCGAAATTTAGAATGATAAAAGAATGCCAAGACGACACCGATAACGAACAAGACCGTCCAAGCGATGCCTAACAATCGAGCTAGCATCTATGACAAACGTCTTAGACTTCCTCCTGTTGATTCTTTTTCCACCAGACGAACATAACGATTCCCATGCCGACGAACAGAACCATCATTGAGAAAATCAACTGTTGTTCAAGCGGCAGGCTCGTTTGCGCGAACACATATTGCGGCACAAACAGTAGAAGTGGAATAATCAGATTGATCCACGTCTTCGTCCACACCGACACGATGACGAGTGTGAGCACTGCTAGCCCGAACAACACGAACTGCCCGACCGTCCCAAACGTGATCTTCGGTGTCTCAACGAGCAGGTCGAAAGTCATCAAGCCTAGGAATAGCGTCATCGGCAATGCACCGAGCGCGGCATACGTCAACCCAGTTTTCATCTTGCCGCGAGACGAACCGGTCGACATCTTACGGAACACTTGTGTCACGGCGAGTAAAAGTATGACGGCGACGAGTGGGAAGCCGATCAGTTGGACCGTCGAGAACGTCATCTCTCCTTGAATAAAGTTTCCGATGATGATGTAGGCGAATACGCTCGGAATGATCATGCCGACAACTTTCACTACCCCTTTCACGTCAAACGCCATCTCGCTCCCGAGTTGGCGCATATACGCCTCAGGGCTCTGTCCGACGACATCGTCTACGCTTTTCCCTGCTCGCTCCGCTTCTTCTAAATGGTCTTTCAATTCTTCGGTCACGTCCTTCACTTCACGTTCTGATTTCCCACTCGACATGAGATAGACCGCCAAATCATCTAAAAAATCACGACTCTTTTTCGAAAGTTCCACGTTCATTCCCCTCTCCTAGTACGCGGTCGACACCGCTCGACACATCTGCCCAACGCTTCCGGAACGCCATTAATTCCTGTTCCCCAGCTTCCGTCAATACGTAATACTTTCGTTTCGGACCTCCTGAAGGCAGAGGTTTTTGAACCGTCTCGACCCACCCCTCTTTCTTCATCCGTAACAGAACCGGGTAGATACTGCCTTCGCTCACCATCGTGAAACCGTACGCTTGAAGTTTCTCCGACATCTCATAGCCGTACGTCTCCCCTTTTGCGATGATGGCGAGCAGACACCCTTCGAGCAACCCTTTCAACATTTGACTCATCGCCATGGCGTGACCTCACTTTCTCCAAACTATCTTGTTATACATAATAGTAATGGAAGGTGATTTCAATTGCAACTACTTTGTAAAACAAGATAGTTGCGCATCGAAAGGTTTAATTTTTTAAATCAGGTGAATACTTCTTAAGGTGAAGAAAAAATAAAGGAGTGTTGTTATGCATACCGATTTTACAAAGATGTACATTAATGGCCAGTGGGTAGACGGTTCGAGCGACAAGTCGATCGACAACGTCAACCCGTTCACGGACGAGAAGCTGTTCTCGATTCGGTCAGCAGACGAGTCCGATCTCGACAAGGCGTATCAGGTAGCTAAGGAAGCGCAAGGCAAATGGGCGGTCATGCTGCCGCAAGAGCGCCGCGCCCTGATCGAGCGGTTCGCTGAACTGACGTTACACTACAAAGACGACATCATCGACTGGCTCGTGAAAGAGTCAGGCAGCACCCGCATCAAGGCAGAAGGCGAATTCGCTGCCTCGATGGCAATCATTAAAGAGGCATCGACGTTCCCGTTCCGGATGGACGGTCTGATTAAACCATCGATCGTACCGAACAAAGAGAATCGGGTCTACCGGAAGCCGCTCGGCGTCATCGGCGTCATCAGCCCATGGAACTTCCCGTTCCATCTCGCGGTCCGTTCGATCGTCTCGGCGCTCGCGACCGGCAACACCGTCGTCGTCAAACCAGCGACGGCGACACCGGTCACAGGCGGGCTCCTGTTCGCTTCATTGTTTGAAGAAGCCGGGCTTCCAAAAGGCGTCTTGAATATCGTCGTCGGTCGCGGCTCTGAGATTGGCGATGCCATCGTCGAACACCCGATCCCAAAACTCATCTCGTTCACGGGATCGACCGAGGTCGGGAAAGGCATTGCCGAGAAGGCCGGACGTCTGTTGAAGAAGACCGCGCTTGAACTTGGTGGCAACAACGTCTTCGTCGTCCTAGACGATGCTGATATCGAAAGCGCTGTCGAGTCGGCCGTCTACAGCAAGTTCTTCCATCAAGGTCAGATCTGTATGTCGACGAACCGGATTCTCGTCGCCGAATCGATTCATGACACGTTCCTCGAACGGTTTAACGAACGCGTCCGCGGTCTTAAATTCGGAAATCCGAATGAAGCCGATACACAGGTCGGACCACTCATCGACCATGATCAAATCGATCGTATCCTCGACCAAATCGATCAGACGGTCAACGCCGGGGCGACGCTCCACGTCGGTGGCAAAGCGAACGGCAACGTGCTCGAGCCGACGGTCCTTAGCGGTGTCACGAACGACATGCCGCTCGCCAAAAATGAGATCTTCGGACCGGTCGCCGTCATCTTGTCATTCAAAGACGACGAAGAAGCGCTCCATATCTCGAACGAACTCCCATATGGTCTTAGCGGCGCCGTCCACGGTTCAATTTACCGGGCGACCGAGTTTGCTCGCCGCGTCGAGACCGGGATGATCCACATCAACGACCAATCGGTGAACGACGAGCCGCACTTGCCGTTCGGCGGTGAGAAAGACTCAGGGCTCGGCCGCTTCAACGGCGAATGGGTGCTCGAGGAGTTCACGACGCTCCAATGGGTATCTGTCATGCATGAACGCCGTGAATACAAGCCGTTCTTCTCGTAATACAAAAAACTGTTTCGGTCCGTGGACCGAAACAGTTTTTTCATAGTTTCTTGACGAATTCTGACTTGAGCTTCATCGCGCCGAACCCATCGATTTTGCAATCGATATCGTGATCACCGTCGACGAGGCGGATACTTTTCACTTTCGTCCCTTGTTTGACGACGAGTGACGTACCTTTCACTTTCAAGTCTTTGATGACCGTGACCGCATCTCCATCTTGGAGCACGTTCCCGTTCGCGTCTTTAACCTCAGCGTCCGCCTCGGCCTCGGCCGCCTCGCTCGGTGACCACTCGTAAGCACATTCCGGGCAGACGAGCAAAGCGCCATCTTCATAGACGTAGGCCGACTGACATTTTGGGCAATTCGGTAGTTCTGTCATCTTGATTCCTCCATTCGATTCACTGTTGCCAGTATACCGTATTTCAGAAATATCGATAGACAACATTTAGCCTTCTTGCGGTGTTTCGGGACCTGTCAAATCCAATTGATAAAATGACAAGTCGAGCCATTTTCCAAATTTGTAGCCGGCTCGTTTGATCGTCCCTGAATGAACGAAGCCCAATTTTTCATGCGCTTTGATACTCGCGATGTTGGCAGCATCGATTCCGCCAATCATCGTCTTATAGTTACGCGCTTCCGCGATGCGGATGATTTCACGAAGCAACTTGTTGCCGACACCTTTGCCGCGATAGCCCGGATGAACGTAGACAGAGTGTTCAATCGTGTAATGGTAGGCTGGCCATGGACGGAACGGGCCAAACGTGGCGAAACCCATGACGACGTCGCCGTCTTGCCAGACGATGACGGGGTGTCCGGACGCTTTTTTATCTTCATACCAGGCGACTCGATTTTGAAGCGTCACCGGTTCATAGTGATAGACGGCAGTACTGTTGACGATGGCGTCATTGTAAATATGTAAGATGGCTTGAAGGTCGTCACGACGGCAATTACGGATCATACATACACCACTTTCATGAGTTTTCTTCATTATACGTATCTCACTCTCAAAACACACGTCGCGACGCATTTTCCACAAAAAAAGGTCAGCCGCGTCGACTGACCGTATTCCGCTCAAGCTGCTAAGCGGTCGCACATCGAAGCGCATTCGAAGCAAACGCGCGCACACTCTTGGCAGTGCTCGTGCTTATGTTTTTCGCACTCTTGGGCGCACGCCTTACACATGACCGCACAAGCCCGTGCGAGTTCGGGCACGAACGCCGAATCCCGTGTCATCGCCTCGGCGAGGAACGAGCACATAGCGGCACATTCGCGGTCGAGCCGGATGCAATCGACCATCATCTTCACATCGCGCTCTTCAAGACACGATTCAAGACAGTAGTTACACGTCTCCACACAGTCATGCAACGTTTCGAGTTCATTCGCATAAATTCGGTGAGCCATTCGGACGTCCTCCTTTTTAAGTGACACGACAACGATACGTTACTGTTGTTCCCTAATCGCCAAAAGAAAAACGACCTTCGACTAACGTCTCGGATCGTTGACAAACGTGCGGTATAAATAGGCGATGCCGTTCAACAGCCGCTCGGAATATCGTTTCGGCACGAAGCGGAGCCGGTAGAGCCGATACATCCGTTTCAAGTCTTCCCATTGATGGTCGATATGTTGCCCTTGCCGGAACCGGGCCAAATCGATCAAATAGATGCGGCCTTGCGGACTGAGGATGATGTTGCGCAAATGTACGTCTGACGGGGTAAGTCCAAGCTGCCGCGCTTTAATCAGCGCCTCGTCGACTTGCTCGATGTACGCCGCATCAATCCAAATCCCTTCGGTCAAACACTCAAACAGCGTCTTACCTTCGATATAATCGATGACGATATAGTTCGGCCCGACTTCGTACAAATATGGGAACTGGGGCAGCCCTTCGAGCGTACGATAAATCACGGCTTCTTCCGCTGCGATTTGAGTATAGCCCGGGAAGAACACTTTGATGACGAGTTGCGTGTCTTTCACGCGAAATACGGCGGCGCTCCGTCCGATCCCATGCAGCTCGAGGTCTTGGTGATAAGCGGTGGCACGCGTCTCGTGAACGTCTTGTTCGAACGACACGTCCGCATAAATTTCATAACGATTCATGAAGAACTCCTCTTTCTGTTTGTCTCTCGTCTATCATAACGGATTCCGTCACGATTGACCCTGTTTCAGCATCCCTGCTCGCGCGCAGAAAGTGACGCTGTTGGACAATACCCGTATAATGAAAGCGACAGACAATTAGGAGGAATCGATTATGCAACGAATCGCACTAACGGAAGACTTATCGTTCTCACGCATCATCCACGGAATGTGGCGTCTCGCCGAATGGGAGATGAGCCCACAGGAGCGTCTCACGTTCATCGAGCAATGTATCGAGCTCGGCATCACGACGTTCGATCACGCCGACATTTATGGCGGGTATACGTGTGAAGGATTATTCGGAGAGGCGTTGCGCCTCAAACCTTCGCTTCGTGACCAAATCGAAATCGTGACGAAGACGGGCATCAAATTGACCGGCTCATTCAACCCCGGCCAAACGCTCAATCATTACGACACGACGAAAGCACATATCATCAGCCAAACCGAACGTTCTTTGAGCGAGCTCGGGATTGACCAGATTGATACACTTTTGATCCATCGTCCCGACCCGCTCATGGATCCAGATGAAGTCGCCGAGGCGTTCATCACGTTGCAACAGAGCGGAAAAGTTCGGACGTTCGGCGTCTCGAACCACGCACCGTCGACACAGCAACTGCTGCAGTCACGGTTACCGTTCAAACTCGTGACGAACCAGCTCGAGCTCTCGCCGATGCAGTTGAAACATTTCGAAGATGGTTCTGTCGACCTATGTCACGAAAAGCGGATGCCGCTCATGGCCTGGAGCCCGCTCGCCGGAGGCCAGTTGTTCTCTGCAGACGACTACGCGCCACTTCGTGAAAAGCTTGAAGAGATCCGCGTCCGTCATGACGCTAGCGGTATCGATTCAATCGTCTATGCTTGGTTGCTCAAACATCCGGTCAATATCATGCCGATCATCGGCTCTGGGAAAATTGAACGAGTCCGCACTGGCGTCGACGCACTTGAAATTGAGCTCAGCCGTGAAGAATGGTTCGAAATTTTGAAAGCTTCACGCGGTCGCGACGTCGACTAAAGGAATATAAAAACCAATAAATACCTATAAAACCCATACTACATTTCAACGTTTTCCGTCTGTTTTTTAGCAATGACGCTATATCAAGGTTCATTCGTCAAAAATCGACAACATTCAAATCGAGAAATTCCATTTCTTATCCATAAGTGTAAACCAGACCCGCTCAGTTCAAGTCGAGCGGGTTTTTCGCTTTTTTATTAAAAAAACACATTAGTTTTCCTAAGACTAAAGTCACAAAAAATTGGTGCTAAAATGATGAAAGTTATTCATCGAAGGAGTGCACCGCTGTGAAAAAGTACCTGCTTTTCTGTACGCTTGCCATTTTGTCATTCCTATTTGGATGTGAGGAAGAACATGCTTTTCGTTTACATACAGCTCCAGAGTATTATCAAGGTCGCGCTACGCTTCCTTCGGGGCAACAGATCGAGATGACCGAGTCCGACCGGACGAACGTGCTCGATGCTTGTTATCCAGAAGATGCGATCACGAACGTTCCCGCCGGCGATCGCCGTTTAGTCGGAACGGTCACGTTGACGCAGCCGTTGACGACGACAACGTCAACCGAAGCGTTCCCGACCGCTACATTCTTTGAAGTGGAGAATCAGTCTTATGTGCAATGTCAGGCAGGCACAATCACTTATATCAAACAAGTCGCATCCGTTCCCGACAGTCTCACCGCTTTTCAAGACTTGTCCGTCACTTATCCGTCCATCTCGAAACTGCGAAACGCTCAACCGCACGAACGACTTCAATTTCTAAACGAGATGGACAAACCGGTCGGCAACGAACCGTATCCGCTCCGGACTGCTCTCGAGCAAACGCTCGTCCACGTGACGATGCCGTTCAACGGTTCATATGAGTTCACATTCGAGTCAAAGGATGCAGCCGAGACCCTCGTGGTCCCTATTGATTTATCTTCTAGACAGCCGTTTCTCTCGATTGGATTTGGTACCGAGTCGGCTGATGGCGAACAGCGCTACGGCATTTACACCTCGTCGAACCAAGAGCTCTATCACGATGTAGTCCGACCACCTGACGCGACGTTCGACCGTTTTCTAGGAGTCCGGCAAGCAAGTGCGCTCCCATCGACACTCGTAGCGAACGAACGCTATCCGTTGTTCAGCTTCTCGTTCACCCGCGATGGAAAAGCCCATAAACAAGTCGTGTCGATCACCTATAAAGAAGAAACCTTGTTGCGCGGGGATAGCTTGAAGAACAAAATGCGCCAACAATTCGACCACCGCCGGCACGTCGTCTTTCACGAGCTCGCCTTGATCGGTACGGAATCGAAAGACGAGCCGTTTTTAAGCCACGCCACAGCTGACGATACGCAATTCATCTTCAATGCGATCGAGCGCGCGAAAGCCGTCTCGAAAGCCGGCACACCTGCCTCGACCCCTTATTTGACCGTCTTCGAAGGCATATGTGCACAAACGTTCGACGTCAGCTATGAAGGAAATGACGTGTTTTTGACGAATACGAAGACTGGGTCTCATTTCCAGCTACTCCGCGACGATGCGGCCAAGTGGCAGGCCCAATTCATGGAGTAAAGGGGGCAAATGGCGTGCGAACCATCGGCATCACAACGTTGCTCATGGCGACAATCATCTTGACCGGTTGCACAGAACAAGAGTCCGCGCTCGACCTCAAAGTTCGCCCCATCCTATTCGACGGCTATCATTATGAACCGGACCAACAGTCGATGCAGCTCGACGAAACGGAACAGATTGCCGTGCATACGATTTGTGACGACACCGGCGCCGCTTCCATCTCGGACCGACCGTTCGTCTATGACGCGACGTATCGCAGTTTCTCACGTTTTTCGTCAAACTTCACGACGATGTCCGTGTTCCATGACGACGAGGCGACATACGCTTACTGTCAAACTGACGTTAGCCAATATGTGAAACTGATCGATGCCGATCTCCTCCCGGCCGCTCGGCGTGAAGCGGAGCCCGAACCGCTCCGACCGCGTTCTGTGGGCGTGTCCGATGCAATGCGTCAAACGACCGAAACCAAGCTTGAAGACGATCCGTTTTTCGAATTGATCCCATTCGATTCACCGTTTGTTGCGCTGCATTCTCCCCTCTTCGCCTCACTCGCTCTCGAAGTGAAGACGAGCGAAGAGGCGATGACATCCTTTCATCCGTTTGACCCGAACATGAAGACGATGGCGCTGTCGCTTTATCTCGTCAAGATGGAGGGGGTCCTCCAACCACTCTTGATTCAATCTTCTGAAAACAACATGGCATACGGGTCGCTCGATTCTGTTCCAGATGGCGGCATCCCGACACTTTCAACCGTCTATCCTCTCCCTGACGAGCTTCAATTCGGCAACATGTATCCGCTCTGGGAGTTGACGTATGATGTCAACGGTGAGACGGTCAAGCAAACGGTCTCGTTGTCTTATGAGCCGCCGGTGATGATGACACAGTCAGAAGTCGACGCAGCAACGACAGAAGAAGTCGAGGAAGCGACCATCGGTTATTTCCATAAGACGTCGCTCTCCGGTAAGACCGAACTTCATCATTTGGACGCCATCCAGACGACCACTGCCGACGGAGAAACGCTTAAACAGATGCTGCAGCGGGCCGAACGCGTCAACCGGAACGGTGAGGCGGCCGCATATCCGCTATTCACCTTGGCCGAAGGCGTTAAGTCCCAAACGTTCGACGTGACGCTCCATGAACGTTCCAAAAAGACGGACGTCTATGTCACGACCAAAGGTAACCACTACAAACTCAGTTCCGAGGACAGCGCCACCTGGCTGTCGCTCGCCCCTTATTGACAGACGGTCTCCTGGCCGTCTGTCTTTGCACGTTCAGAGAGCAAAATCACCCGTTTCTAGATCGACCATGTGCGACAATGGAGCCAAACGCTTTCGAAGGAGATGGTCTGATGACGAAACGATTTGACCGCGATGTCGCCGCACACTGGCAAGTCGCGTATAAACAGAACGGCTATCCGCACGTCCAACAAGGGTGGGTGTTACCCCCGGAACGAAAAGACGAGTTCGACCCGTTTATTTTAATGGCCGAGGATTGGTTCAAGCGTGGCACGTTCTCTGACCATCCGCACCGCGGGTTTCAGACGATCACGTACGTCATCGACGGTCGGCTCGAGCATATTGACAACCATGGCGGCCATTCGGTTTTAGACGCCGGTGACGTTCAATATATGAACGCCGGTTGGGGAGCCCGGCATGCCGAGGAAGCCGTCGATGACGACTTGATCCATACGCTGCAACTATGGCTCAACTTGCCAAAATCGCTCAAATCGACGACAACTTCCTATCAGAACGTATATGTCGAAGACGCCCCGGTCGTACCAATCGACGGCGGGCAGGTGCGCGTCTACTCCGGCGACGTCGCCGGGGTAACGGGGCCGATGAACAGCCTCGTGCCGATCACGATGAGCGAAATCAGTTTGAAAGCCGGTGCCGTCTACGAGCACGTCTTGCCGACAAACCATAACGGATTCGTCTACGTGCTCGCCGGTTCAGTCGAGCTCGGCACGTCGGCGACCCCGCTCGCGAAAACGCACGTGGCGACGCTCACGTACGACGAAACAGCAGACAGCATGAGCGCACTCCGCGTCAAAGCGACGTCACGGGCCCGCCTGCTCGTCTACTCAGGACAGCCGATCCGTGAGGACTACATCGCCCATGGTCCGTTCGTCATGAATACCGAGGACGAGATTCGCCAAGCGTTCCGCGATTATCATGCCGGTAGTTTTGGACCCCCTGCACAATAACAAAAAGCCACGCGGCAGCGTGGCTTTACTTCGTTTTATCCGGCATGAGTACCGTCTGCTGGGTCGGAACCCGACCGATCGGTACGGTCCGTTCGACGAGGACGTATCGTTTCCCGTCCACCTCAAACTTCCGGTCGCCGAGATAATGGGCCGACTTGCCGTCCTCATAGAGTTTCGTCAAAATCGCCGGCACGTATTGATTCAAGTCCGTGTGATGATCATCGAGCGTCATGACGATATTGCCTTTGCTGTATCCCATCCACTGGTTCGACATGAAAAACATTAAAGAAATCACTCCGATGATCCCAATCACTAAAATAACCGTTTCCATCCAATCCCTACTTTCAACGTTTATGAAATTGCTCGTCGTAACGACGGGCCAATACGAGCACGAGTCCAATCAAAAGTACCGATGAGATCGCCGGAATGAAGTCCGGCAACGCATCCCCGGCGCTCAAAAAATCGAACGTTCCGTGAAACAGGATAGCCGGCCAGATGCTGAAGTCAGCCTGAACGGTCAACCAGCCTAAAAAGAAGGAGCCGAAGATAAGTCCAATCGTCCAACCGGCAATCATGAACACCGACATGTCTTGAAAATCTGGGTCGTATAAAAAGACGGGCACATGCCAAAGCGCCCAAACGAGCGCGACCACGAGCGTCGCCGGTCGGACCGCCATCCGTTCTGATAGTGTCGGCAGCAAATACCCGCGCCACCCGCTCTCCTCACCAAACCCGTATGTCGCCACCCAAACGAGCCATAACACAAACGGCGACCAGTCCAGAAGCTTGTCGTTGGCAAACCAATTCGAACTATTTGAGACTTCCGGCATCATACTGACGACGAGGACACCGATTGCGAAAAACAAAACGGGTAGAGACATGGCGAGTAACGTCCAGCGAATCGTCAAGCGGCCATAGGCGCGCTCAAACAATCGACGACACCCTGACCACCCATCCGTCCAAGCCGTCGTCAGCCATGCCGCGACGAGCGGTCCGAACGCCCCAGCGAAATGCAGCAGCGAAGACGAAGCACCGGTCGAGCGGACGAGCCAGATGTTCAGACCCCACCATGACCATGACCACGCGAACGTCAACACGATAAATAGCACGAGGCGCCGCGTCATGACCCGTCTCCCCTTTCTAAAGGTGCTTCACAAAGATTTGACGTTTCGCTCGAAAGCCGACACGTTCGTAAAACGTGTCGGCTTCTTCGTTAACCGACCTAGTGGGGCGCAAGCGCATCATTAACCGCCCCCAGTGTGCGTGTCGCGATCTTCCGTGATTCCGTGTGGCTTTTCATCACCACGCAACACGTGGTTCGAACTGACCGTCTCTGTTCCGTTCAACCGGCGCTGAATCGGACGGGCGAGAAAATAGCCGCCGAACAACGAAGCCGGAAACACGAGAACGGCTGTCCCTAAGACGAGATAAGTATAACGTTGAATCTCTTCCGTTGCCGGGACGAACTGATGGACCCCATAGCGCAGACCGACGAATAATCCGATGAATACGAGCGCGACAAACGCGTACTCGATACATTTCCCAAGAAATTGCTTCATCCTGTTTCCCCCTCAACTTGTTATCTATCGTTACGAGATGAAGCGAGAAAAAGTTTCATTTCTGTTGCTGGGACAAATACCAAAGCGTCGCCACTCGCTCCGTTTCGGACACCCATTCTTGTTTTCCTTGGATGTAGCTTTCGATATCTTCCGGATGTTGGCTCGCGAGCTGTTGTTTGAGAGCGGCATATTCGGCACGTACGTCCGGAAACGCCATCAAGTAGTCCCGAAAGGCCAAATGCCGGACGACCCCTTCGTCCCCTTCCTCGAAGACGTGGACATGGACCGTCCGCACGTCCTCACCTTTGGCGAAGAAGCGCCGTCTCGGAATACCGTGCTCGCCGAAACTGCGATAACCGAGGGCCTCCATGTGGCCGATCAATCCATCGACGCGTTCGATTTGGCGAACGACCGGCATGATATCGATGATCGGTTTAGCGTCAAGACCCGGGACAGACGTGCTGCCGATATGATGAATCACAATCAGTTCACCGTCGAGCAATCGTTCGAGCCTGCTCGACTCGTCCTCAAACTTTTCCGTCCATGCTGTATCGTATTCCACAACCTCAACTTTTCTCATGTTGCTTCCTCCTTATTCCACGACAATTGACACTCATTGTCATCATACCCGTTTTCTCAAGTCTTTAGAAATCCGCTTTGCCGACAGAAAGGTTTGTCGCGTCGCAAAATGGGAAATGCTTATACTAATGAAATCAGAACTGGAGAGTGGACCGTATGTTGACACAAAAACAAATCGATACGTTCAAAGAACGTCTACTAAAAGAGAAAGCCAAGACCGAAGGGTATCTGGAAAATCGTGAAGAAGTTTACGACGAAGGAGAGTTGTCGCACTATGACAACCATCCCGCCGATTCGGGAGAAGAGCTGTTTTTACGCGAACGTGACCACGCACTCACTGAACTCGACGAAGAATTTTTAACGGACGTCGATAAGGCGCTTCTCGCCATCAAAAACGGGACGTACGGAAAATGTGAAGTGTGCGGGAAAGAAATTGAACTCGATCGGCTCGAGATCATCCCAGAAGCGACGCTTTGCATCGAACATGCACGTGAGCAGGAAGAACAAGAGCATCAAACAGACCTCGATCGTCCGGTCGAAGAAGATGTCCTCAATGCGTCTGAGACGGCTGCCCATAAACAGCTCGACGGAACAGATGACGCCGGGCAAAGTACTGACGCCTTCAGCCAAGTCGAAGACTTCGGAAGCTCGGATACAATCGCCGACACCAAAGGCAATCACGATCCAACCCGCGAATGAACGAGAGCCGCTGCAATGCGGCTTTTTTTGCGCAAAAAAACACGACGCTACGCCGCGTCGTGTCAATAAACCGCTTTGATTGGTGATGTGCCGCCGAGTACTTCCGCTACGTCCATCGGATTGACCGTATTGCCGGCCGAACTTGACGAGTAACCGTATTTTCCTTGATGCACCTCGAAATGTAAGTGAGGACCCGAAGAGTTGCCCGTGTTGCCGATTTGGCCGATGCCTTCACCTTGAAGCAACGCTTGGCCTTTCTTCACTTCGATTTTATGCATATGAGCGTAGACGGTCGTCCACTTCTGTCCGTTCAAGTCATGCTCGATGAAGACGTGCTTGCCGTAAGGACCGCTCGTCTTGACGTCGATGACCTTACCGTCAGCCGCTGCGTGAATCGGTGTCCCGACTTTGGCGGCGATATCGATCCCGTTGTGGAACGTATAACCGAATTGTCCACTAGCAGGGCCGAACCCTTGTGACAGACGTCCCGTCGCCGGAATCATAAACTGATCTGGTGCGATGGCTGCTTTTTGCTTCTTCAAATCTGTTAATTGCGCAGCTTGTGCCTTCAACTGCTTATACGCTGCCGCATGTGAAGCCTTCGCCTGTTCCCGCTCGGCCTTCACTTCGGCCTGTTGATCACTCAATTCGTCTAACGCTCGAGCAGCTTCGGCTTCTCTCGCTTTTAAATCTGTCTCGGCTTTTTCGGATTCCGCCGCTTCCGCCTTCGCGCTAGGAAGGACAGACGACAGTACTTGTTTAAACAAAGACGTCTCTTCAGGGGTCGAAGCCGTTTCATACGCTTCGAGCTGAGTGCTTACTTGATCTAGTTTAGCTTGAAGCGCATCCGCCCGTTCATCGACCGCCTGCACGTGACGTTCCGCCTTTTCAACCGCTTGCTTTGACGCGCGAACATCACGCTCTATCTTCTGAAGAGACTTCGTCGTCTTGACGAGCTCTTGCGGGGTAAGTTGATCTGCTGAGGCCGACGCCGGACCATTCAAAACGAGTACGCCAACACCGACAGTTAGTAAAAGTTGTTTCCACATATATTGATAAAACCTCCAAATAGGATGATTCGCTAGCTATATAAAAAGCTACAAGTGCGAATATAGCATCCCTACCTAAAAAGTTCAATATATGAAGCATTTCATTTATATGTCTAACATTTCAAAACGGTGAGCAAGCACTCTCACAAACTTCACGAATAGTTCATCACCGTTTGTCTCGCTTCATTTTTAGGACGACAAAGACGATACTCACGGCAGTTATAAACGTCACCGCCGGGCCCCCGAACAGAAAGACACGGTCGATTGAAGGAGACAAGTTCGTCGTCAATCCGAGAATCGTGAACAAGTTTCCGACGATGAGACCGACCATCAACATAGGAAGAAGACGTCTCATCAGACACCTGTCTCGCGCTTCACCATCTCAAACTGGGCGATGGCATCTTGTTTGAACCCGAGCGTTCGCGCCGCCTCGATCAATGCAGGACGATCCGACGTGAGCGTCAACTTGATCGGTCCATTCGCTGCGGCCGCCCGCAGGAGCCATTCCGCATCCTCATCCCGGCCGAAAATGTCGAGGAGGACGCCTGACCGGAACAAGAGCGCCCCTGTTTTGTCGCCTTCTGTGATCCGGACGAGCTCCGCTCGTTGCTGGGTCGTCCGGGCGTCCGTTTGCCAGATCGGTCGGTGCGATGCCGACGGGTAATAGCGATCGAACAGCGTCACGATCGGTTCGATCGCGCGTGTCGCTTCCGTTTCGGTCGGAACGGAGTCGAAATAAAAGATTTCGCGCACCGTCTCGTACCCGAGCCGCTCGTACAAAGCGAGTGCCGAGTCGTTGCCTTGGATGACTTCAAGTAGACGTGCCCCTGTTGCCTGCTCGTCAAAACGGCGCATCAACTCGCGGGCAATCCCTATTTTTCGAAACGCAGGGGAGACGGCCAGACCACCACAACGCGTGACCCAACCTGTCTCTAAATGGGCCACCCCACTCAAGACGACACCGACCGGACGTCCGTCCGCATACGCGACGATGGAGCGTGACGGTTGATTTTGATCCCGGACGAGGAAGGTCGATTCGAATCCTGCCGCATCCATGTCAAAGCGAATTATGTAATCAGAAAACCCGTCCATGAAAGCTTGATACATGTCGGATAGTGGTGCATTTTGTTGATACGAGATCTGTTGGTCCATAGTTGGTCCTTTCCCATTCATTTTTTGTATACTGAAAGTGCGCTACTTCTAATGAGGGAGGAATAACGATGTCATCCGTCACACTCGAACCGCTTCAAGACAAACACTGGCCCGTCCTCGAGACGTTCACGCTGCCGCTCGATCAAGAGAAATATACGACGTTGCCAAAAGATATCGACTCGATAATCCCGGACGGTGTGCACCCCGTCGTCATTGTGAACGACATACCCGTCGGCTTCTTTTTGTTGCACGACACCGAGCGCGTCCAATCGTACACGGACAATCCGAACGCCTTGCTCTTATCGATTTTTTCCATCAATCATCCGACGCAAAACAACGGGTACGCCAAGTCGGCGCTTCAGCAACTACCTGAATACGTCCACCACCATTTTTCTGACAAGCGACAAGTCGTGCTGTCCGTCAATTTGAAAAATGAAGCGGCGTTCGCACTCTATCAAACTGTCGGATTTAAGGATACGGGACGTCGTATGACCGGACCCGTCGGCGAACAACGAATCATGTCGCTGACGGTTTGAGTTCATCGGGCAGCATCGCGTAGACGGCTGTATCGGTCAGACGAGCTCCATCAGCGGACAAGTCGTCGTTCCGCAGTATGCCTTCAAGTTGAAACCCTAGACGTTCTGGTATCATCCGGCTGCCCCGGTTCGTCGACTCACAACGGATCTCGATCCGTTTGAATCCGAAATGTGTAAACCCGAACCGCGTGACTGCCTCGACCGCTTCGCTCATGTATCCGTGTCCGGTACGCATTGAATGCAGCCAGTACCCGATTTCTGCCTTCGGAACGTCCCAGTCGATGCCTTGCAGACTGACCGTGCCGACGAACGTTCCCGTGTCTCGTAAAAAGATGAGATAGCGAAAACTCTCCCCTGTTACATAGAGTTCGTGGGCACGTCGTAAATTGATCTCGGTCTCTTCTAACGTCGGGACCGTTTGAGCGAACGGCAACCACTGCCGGAACTCCTCATGTGAATCCCGAATCGCCGCATTCACGACATGCTCGTCTCCACTCAGCCGTGGTGCCCGCAATCGTAAGCGCGCCGACTCGATCTCGAGCGGTGTTACTGGATGTACAACTTCCATCTCGTCAATTCCCCCTCTTCACTTGCGAAAACACCAAACTAGAACTCCTCCTAAACCTAGCACGAGCAATCCGTTCAACAGTCGCCAGATGATATCAATCATCATGGCCTTCTGCTTTCTCCCAAAATGTCCGAACCCCTTCAACAACTTGGTTCCAGTATGTGTCTGGATGTGGAACGAGCGTCTCTTTCGTCACGCGTAACGTCTTTCCGGTTACGACCGAAGTTGCCTCAATCTGTTCGCGCGAACCGTCGAGCAAGGCGACGAACGCCTCGAAGCCAACTTTGCCGACGTCTGCCACTTCGTCAACGTCTAACTTGAACGCCTCCCCAGCGTACGGATAGACATATGTATGGGCGAACTCCCGGTCTAGAAACGCTCCCGTCTCAATCACGTCCTCAAAGACGCCGAGCGGGTGGAGTTGCTCAAGTGACAGTTCAATCCCGAGCTCTTCTTGTATCTCACGGACTCCGTCCCGGACCGTTTCTCCGGCAGCCAGATGCCCTGCTGCCGTGATGTCGAACAGTCCAGGAAAATCTTGTTTCGTCTCGCTGCGGAGCTGTAAGTAAAGATGCGTCGGGTCAATCATCCAGCAGTGAAACGTCTCATGCCAATCGCCGTCACGATGGACGTCGGCCCGGGACTTCAACCCGATTCTTTTACGTGTCCGGTCGACCACGGTAATGAATTCAATCATATCGTCACTCCATTCTCTAAAAAGGTGATCGTCCCGGCGGTCGCATCGAGCTCGACGTCGATGCCAATCGGGAAGACGTGTGACGGAAACGTATGCCCGATATCGACATTCGTCAAAATCGGGAAGTCGACGTCACCGAGCACTTCAAGCAAGAGCGCTTCGAACGAAAACGGTGCCCCTAGCGTATCAAAATGCTCATGTTTTCCGATGATCAGGCCATTGATTTGATCAAAGACACCGGCCAGCTTGAGCATACTGAGTGACCGTTCCTCGTCCGCCATCGTCTTGAACGAATCTTCGAGAAACAAAATGGCGCCCTCCATGTCCGGGAAGAACTCTGACTTCAAAAAGCCCGACATCGTGTTCAAATTACCACCTACCAATTTACCCTGTGCCCGGCCATCTCGTAGCGACAGCCATCCGTCATTCGGACGAAGCATCTTTGGCCGATCTTGCGTCATCCAGTCAAGCATCTCTTCAGTCCACTCCCGTGGCACGTCGAGTGAATAAGGTGCCTCGCGCTCTAGACAGAGCACGTTTCGGATGTAGCGCTCCCCATCCGCTAACATCGTCTCATACTCTCCAAACGACGGAACAATCGCCGGGCCGTAAAACGTCGTCACGCCCGTCTTCGCGTAGCAGGCGAGCAAGAGCGCCGTGACGTCGCTGTAACCCATAATAATTTTCGGATGTCGACGCAGCGCTTCGTAATCAATATATAACAGAAGCGAGTTCGAGTTCGTTCCCCCAATCGTGCTGATGATCGCTTTGACATCAGGATCACGCAACAAGTCATTGAATTCCGTGGCCCGGTCCTTGATTGAAGCAGAGCGATAGCCTTCTGCGCGATATGTGCAGCTGCCTTCACGAACGGTAAAGCCCATTCGTCTCAGTTGAGCAATCCCCCGCTCGTAACGCTCGGGAAAGCGGTTTGGCGCCGGAAACGACGGCGTGATGATCCCAATCGTATCGCCCGGCCGTAACGCGGTCGGTTTAATCAGTGTCGACACATGTATCCCTCCATTTTGTTCCATACGTTTACTGTACGGGTTTCGAAGGGGCAACGACAACCTAAACTAAAACAGATCAGGGTCTTCCGACAATGTCCGGACTTTCCTGACTTTTCGGTGACGACCGGTCCAGCCAAGTGTCGTGAAGAAAAAACCGCCCCCGACCATACAGAACAGCGCGACCAATCCGGCCACGATGCCATCAAATCCGTAGCGCTCGCCGCTCGCGACGAGCAGTAGCGGCGAAAAGAGGAAGGAAACCACTAGCATGATCAGCCCACCCCACACCCTCCGTCTGGGAAACCCAATCGTCCACCACCCGAAAGCAATCAATCCTAAAATGATTAACCCAACCATCCCGACTAGAACCATCGTCAGCGCCTCCACTCCGCAAATTGTTTTACTATATTCCGCATCTGTCATTCAAATCCCTGTAAAAATCAGCCTATATAAATTCCTGATTCCGGGTAAATAACTAATGGAAACCATCGCACCGGGGTACCGCAGAGGAGGATCACCATGAGAGCTAGACTCATCTTTGCCTTCGCGTTCATCGGTCTTTTTTTGTTAGCAGTCTATTGGGTGAGCACGTGGAACGATCACACGCTCGACGGACGCATCGAACGGATTGAAATCCCTCAACTGATGATTGGTCCAGCCGAGACGGATATGGATGAAATCAAATTGCATACGATTCTAGTTAATGACCAGACGGAAGTGACGGGTCTTGCTAGCGACGTGCAAGAACTTCGCGCCGGTCAACATGTGACTATCGAGCTTGACCCAGATGCGACGCTCAACATCGCGCTATCGATTCATGTAACGTCCGATTAAACGAAGAATCGTCTTTTTTCAAGAAAACGGGCTTAATTTTTATAGAACAGTGGAATATGACAACAGGTAGCTGAAAGGAGATAAATACATGATTTCAAATACATTGTTGTCGGGTAAAGTCGCGTTTATCACAGGAGCGGCGTCAGGAATCGGACGCGCCGCTGTCATCCGGTTCGTCCAAGCAGGGGCAAAAGTCGCCATCGTCGACTTGAACCAAGAGGACTCCGAGAAGCTCGCGAGCTTAATCGGCGAGGACCGCGCCATCGGTATTAGCGCCGACGTCTCAAACGAAGACGAGATGAAGCGGGCTTATGAACAGACGGTCGAACGGTTCGGACATGTCGATATCGTGTTTGCGAACGCGGGACGGAACGGGACGATCACACCAATCGAGCACTTGTCGCTCGAAGATTGGAACGGGGTCGTCGAGACGAACTTGACGGGCACGTTCTTAACCGTGAAACATGCGATTCCCCACTTGAAAGAGAAAGGCGGCAGCATCATCATCACGTCGTCGATCAACGGGAACCGTTTCTTTAAAAACTTTGGCTTCAGCGGCTATGCGACGACGAAAGCCGGCCAGACCGGTTTTGCGAAAATGGCTGCGGCCGAGCTCGCCCAGTTCGGTATTCGGGTCAACACGATTTGTCCGGGTGCAATCGATACGAACATCGATGATTCGACGAACCGGGACGACGCGTTACTTGAAGAAATCGTCATCCCGATTGAATATCCAGAAGGCAACCAACCGCTCGCCGGAAAATCAGGTACGGCGAAGCAAGTGGCCGACGTCGTCTTGTTCTTTGCGAGCAATATGTCGAGCCATGTCACCGGATCAGAAGTGTACGTCGACGGTGCCGAATCACTACTCTAACGACAACAGGTCGCCCCGCGGGGCGACCTGTTTATTTGAGGATCGGACTTTTCATAACTGCTTTTTGGTAAAACGGTGTAAAACCAAGGCGTTCCATGTTGCGTCCCGAGGCGGTATCGACTTTCGTCGTCACCGTCACGTACTCGCAACCTATCGCTTTTGCCGCGGCAACTCGCTCTAAAATGAGTTGGGTCTGATACCCTTTTCCCCGATAATCGGGAATCGTGCTCGTCAAAAACAGTTCCCCCATCCCGTCCTGAACGGCGAGAATACCGCCGGCGACTGCTGTCTCGTCTTCACGGACGAGAAACGCCTGGTTTTCCGGTAACGCATAAAACCCTTTCGCCGTATCGATCGTCTCTTGCAGGACGGTCCCCGTCTCGGCGAATCCTGTCGCAATCGCCCGAGCCCATTCGTTCACGTTATCGGCGTGCACACGTTCGACACGTGTCGCTTCACTCTCTGGCAACTCAAACGTATTCACATCGAGCAACCAGACGTCGAGAAAGTGATCGAGCGTATAGTTTCGTTCCTGCAGCAGGCGAATGAGCGACATGTCCGCGAGTGGACACACCTCAATATGTAGGCGGGACACGTTCTTACCACGAACCCACTTCTCCATTTGGTGCAGATCGTAAAAGCTCGTCGGACGGTTCAAGCCGAACCCGACCGCAAAACTCGTATTCCCCATCCGGAACACATGACCTTTATTTTCAACGATTAACTCCGAGCCTTCATAGGGAGGGGTCTGTTTTCGATGCCTGATGTAGGCAGACGTCCCTTCCGCTTTGATGCGTTCGATGCGCCTGGCTAGTTCTAAGCGTTTCATCTCGTTCCCTCCCTCTAATCTTCCCTGAGTTTACCACACTTCAATTACGAACATGTTGTGATTCCGTTACAAGGCAACGCTTTAAAGGCGGACTTCATCAATCACGAACGAGGACGACCCTTCGATTTCTTCGATAAAATGCGAGCCGAACAACATCGCTGGTGTGAAGCTTCCAGGAATGACCCGGCTTGAACCGACGAGACGTTTCACGACCTCGAGCGCCCCATAGACGGTGAAGGCGTACGTGCTCGCCGTCTTAATGCGGACGATATATTTGTGTCCGTCTGCATTCGTTGCTTCGCCCCAAACATACGTCGACGACCCGTCCCGCTCCGCCTCATCCGGTCCGCTAATATGTTCATCGACATAGCGTAAGAGACGTCCTTGGACAGCGTCACTACCAAGAATCGGACTAAAGAACGACATGAGACGAGACGCATATCCGGCCACTGGGGGAACTGGGATCCATGTCGTGATGTTCGGGATGCCCGTCGTATAATACGCGGTCGAGACGTCACCCCACGGAATTGCGAGCGCTGTTTTCTTGCCGCGCCCAAAGTCGATTTGTCGACGCTTGGCCCCAAGCGGGAACGGCGACAGTTTTCCGTCTTTCCGCTCGGCACTGCTCGAGCCGAGCCCACGGATTGCTGTTTTCATCGTTCCGCGCGAAATACCGGCAGCGGCTGAGAAGCCGAGGGCGAGATTCGTCGCGTCCGGCATGAGTTCCTTCAACTTGCGGGCCACACAGTCGGTCGGGATGACGTCAAAGCCGACACCCGAACACAGCAATACCCCGGCTTCTTGCGCGAGCTTGGCCCGTTTCTTCGAATGGATGTATTCGAACACTTCGATTTCCCCGGTAATATCGAGGTAATGCGTCTGTGACGCAAGGCACGCCTCGACCATCGGCTGACTCGTATCGGCGAACGGTCCAGCACAGTGCAAGACGAGGTCGATGTCAGCGAGTTCCTGCTTCGCTTTGTCGAGCGACAGACTAAAGACACGCGTCTCGCATCCGAGCTCGTCACCAAGACGCTCGATCGCGTCCGCACGCCTCCCTGCGAGCACCGGTGTCATCCCTTCGTTTACTGCTTGCCGGGCAATCAGTTCACCTGTATAGCCGTTCGCGCCATAGATCATCCATTTCATCGTTGTTTCCTCCTTCAGGCTATATGTATGCTTCTTTTGTTCCCTTCTTTTACTGACGATACACGATGCAATATCGAATGAACAGTAACACAAAAAAACTGATCGTCCCTGAAAGGACAATCAGTTGCTTAATTAGTTGTTCGTCGCTTCCGCTGCTTTCGTACGAACCGTCTGCATCGCTTCTGTCCATGGGACGAGCTGGTCGAGCATATCATTCACCGATTGGACTTGTACGTCTTTCGGTGCGAAGTGCGTGCCGTTCTCGAAATCTGTGAAGAGCGAGAGCGCCGGGTGGACCCGGACGTGGGCAATCAAGAGTTCGCTCAAGACACCGCGCACATGCTCAGTTGCCCGAGCGCCGCCGACCGAACCGTACGAGACGATCCCTGCCGCCTTGTTATGCCATTCGTTACGTAAGTAGTCGAGGGCGTTTTTGAGCGCGCCTGTCATCGAGTGGTTGTACTCTTGTACGATGAAGACGAAACCGTCCATCTCTGCAATTTTCTCTGACCATGCCGCAGCACCTGTCGCGTCACCGCCAGCCTCGCCGAGAAGCGGTAAGCTGTAGTCCGCAATATCGATGATTTCATAGTTCGCGTCACCGCGCTTGTCGGCGAGTTCTTTTACCCATTCTCCGACTTGCGGGCTAACGCGTCCTTCACGAGTCGATCCGAGTACGATTCCAATTTTCAACATAGTAGTTCCTCCTTGTGAGTTGGTTGATGCTTCTTGTTTACCGAACAAACGATTGAAAAAACTCATGATGGCATACCCTCATACTCTTTCTCGAACGTTTTTGTGCTCCTGACTGTATCAATCGGCCGGACCATCGCTTCGATCTGCTCACGCTTCGACTCTAAGAACGGTGGGAGCGACAATTTCTCACCTACCGTCTCATATGGTTCGTCACCCATAAATCCTGGTCCGTCGGTCGCCCATTCGAACAAGATTTGCGGTGCGACGCGTGCATACGACGATTCAAAGAAGAAACGATCAACGTAACCTGACGTCGGTAACCCGAACTGTTGCAGCCGTGCTGTCCATTCGTCGAGGACGCTGCGGTCATCGACGCGGAACGCGACGTGATGCACCGTTCCAAACCCTTGACGTGCTTGCTGAGACGTCTCGTCATGGATGACGACGACTTGCGCTCCGTTTCCACCCTCACCTCCTTCAAAGAGATGATTGTCACCTTCTTGCCCGATTTCTTCGAACAACATGACTTCCTCCATCACTTGCTTGAAGTACGTGAAGTCAGAAATACGGATAAAGATTGGCCCGAGTCCAGTAATGGCATACTCGAGTGGAATCGGACCGTTTGGCCACGGCTCACCAGAAGCGACACCTTGATTGAACTCGTCCGAGATGAGCTGATACGCTTGGTCGTCGAAGTCGACGAACGACAGCGTCTTCTTGCCGAACTGCTCGGTGATGCCTTCATGTTTTACCTTTAACCGATCAAAACGGCGGACCCAGTAGTCGAGTGCCTGATCCGTCGGGACACGGAACGACGTCTTTGAAATCTCATTCGTCCCGTGCACGCCTTTTGGGATGCCTGGGAAGTCGAAAAACGTCATGTCCGTCCCGGCGCTACCTTTATCGTCCGCAAAGAACAAGTGATACGTCTGAATGTCGTCTTGGTTGACCGTCTTTTTGACGAGACGCATCCCTAAGACGTTCGTAAAGAAGTCGTAGTTCTTTTCGGCGCTGCTCGTGATCGCCGTCACGTGGTGAATCCCTTTTACATGGTTCATTTAAATCGCTCCTTCAAAATCTTGATTTCGAGATAATTAGTTAAAAAATTTTGACGCCTCGGCACGTTTGCCGACCGTCTTCAATTGTGTGATTGTGTCATCTAAATCGATTCCGTCGAACAACTCGTTCATCCGTTTCGTGTGTGTCGGAAAAATTTGATCCATCAAGTCGGTTCCCGCTTCGGTTAATGCGGCATACGTCACACGGCGGTCGCTCGGACAAGCTTTCCGGACCAAATAGCCTTTTGCCTCGAGTCGGTCGACGATATACGTCATGCTGCCGCTTGAGAGCAAGACTTTTTTGCCGATGATTTGAATCGGTTGGTCACCTTTATGATAGAGCAGTTCGAGTACCGAGAATTCGGTCGCGTTCAGTCCATATGCGGCGACTTCGTGTTTGACCATGTCCTGGATCGATTGTGAAGCCCGAAATAAGACGGTGATTGCTTTTAAGGCGTCTGATTGTTTCATCTGTTCCCCTCCTTTGTTGAGAGAAAACAATACTTTAAATTTAATTATCTTTAATTCGAGATAAATATAACACGGTAATTTGGATCGGTCAATCAATTTGATTCAATAAAAAGACAAGGCCGCTTCCACAAGCCTTGTCTTCCGGATCAATCGTACGTCTCGTCGAGATTGCGCGCATAAAACGCGATGGCGCGACGATAACGCTGAATGCTGTCATCCGGCTGCGGACTCGCGAGCAGCTCGAGCAACGCACCGGTCGCTTCCTGATGCTGTCCGAGGTTGTAACGCGTCATCGCTTGGAACACTTTCAAGGCAGCGATGTCAGGGAACTGTTCGATCGCCTTAGCAAATAGTTGTTCGGCATCCTCGTAACGACCGAGCGCACGGTACGTGCTGCCGAGCCCGATATACGTCTCACTGAGCTCGTGACCGCTCAGACCGAGTCGGATGGCCCGCTCATAGTGCGGGACGGCTTGACGCTCTTCGCCGAGCGAGTCATAACACCAGGCACATTGCGCGTGGAGTCGTGGATTTTTCTCATCTTGACGCAACAGCATGAGCAACAGCTGCTTCGCCCGCTCGAGCTCTCCGTTCTCGCGCAGGCGGATCGCCTCGTCGAGTCCGACTTCTTCTGGCTGTTTAACGTGAAGGTCGCTCAAATCATCGAGCCACGCTTGCAGTTTCTCATAATATTTCCCGATATGGACGCCGTCGACGAGCGCGTGGTGCGCTTGGACTGAGAGCGGCATCATCATCCGGTCGCCAACTTTCGTGAATTTGCCCCAGGCGATCCGCGGAACGCTATCGTGCTGTTGGTCATTCGTCGGGTGACTGATGCTCGTGAACGTGAGCCAAGGCACGCTCGTAATATAGAGCAGGCTGTCCGGCTCGTCATCTCCGACGACGACTTCTCGTTTCGCCCCGCTCATCCGCACGGCCACTTCCTCCATGAAGTCGGGAAACGCGTCTTTATACGTCGCCGTACAGAAATTGAAGACGTCATCATCCATCATGACGGTGAACGATGGATGGACGACATCATGCTCGACGACCACGTCACCGCGCATCCGGTACCTAAGTTCAGGGATGGCGTTCGCCGTCTTCACCACGCCGTATAAGAACAGCTTGAAAAATGACTGTCCGCGCGTCTTCGCGAACGTATGTAGCTTCGTCACGTCGACGTTCGCCGTCACGTTGAAATGCGGGGCGTCAAACGCCTTGAAAAACTCATAATGCTTTTTACGCGGCCACTTCTCGAGATCAATTTGTTTCATCTATCTTCCCCCCTGTTCTTTCACTGTACCAAAAGCAGTACGGGAAGACTCAAAGCTTTTGCTTCAACTGCTCGTAATGCTCGTTCGCTAAATCAAAATAGACGAAGTCGCGGCGTTCGATCCGATCGAGCGTCGCCTTGAAATCACGCCAGCCACGGTCGACCATCTCCGGCGTGAGCTCACCTGACTTGGCTGCCGCTTCGAACTCATCCTCGTCTTTACGGACGACGTCACCGTTCGGGAAGATGAGGATGTCGAGCAGGAGGTCATCCATGTACGGAATCCCATCCTCATACCCGATCCCCTCGACGATATCGATGTACCATTGGACGATGTTGCCCCGGTCATCGAACATGACGGTCACCCCGAACGGTTCATGTTCTGAGAAGTACTGGAGCCACGCGTAACCTGCGTCGGCGACGATGAACTCCTTTCCTTGATGCATCTTATATTGTGGGGCTCGGACGGCGTCAATTTGAAAGAGGGCGACGGTGCCCGAGAAGCGATCGTCCCGCACCTCCATTTGTGCGTATCGATTTTTTAATATGCGTTCCCAATCACGACGATTGGCAAATTTTCGTTTTGGCATCTCTCTCTCTCCTTTAAATCAGTTTCCTAAATGTGTTCGCCAAAAGTCGACATTCCCCTGTTCAATCGTACAGATTGTGTGGATTGAACCAGACGAGGTAGCGATTCCATTTGCCCTAGATGAGAAAGTATCCAGGTTCTCATCCTATTTCATACATGCTACGCTAATGTAAAATAGGGAAATAATGTAACTTACTAGGGGGTTGTTTTATGAAACGATTAGGACTACTTGGCTTAAGCGCGTTCTTGCTGACAGGTTGTACCGATCAAGCCGAGCAACCAATCGTCTCTCCTGATATGAACGAACAAGATGAAGAAGCGACGATCGAATGGACACGAGAAGATTTCAAAGACGTCTTTGACCAACACGAGACTGCCCAAGACTTGTTAGCAGCGCTCGAAACCCAAGGGCTAACACCGTTCCGTGAGACGTTCGAACGCGTCGTCATCGCCGGGGACGGGATCCATCATACATACGCCGATATTTATCCGTTCAAGCTCGACGACGGCACGTACGCGACCGTCTATGAGAATGAAGACGGTGAGATCGCCAACGGTCCCGAGTCGGTCGCACCACTCTTTTGGCAAGAAGAGTCGTTCACGCAATTCGTTGAGGAGATTGAGAAGCGCAAATACGGGACGAGTGCCCCCCCGACCGACGTCACATTGACGCAAGACGAGTTTCAATCGATTTACGACCGCCATGCCTACACGTCAGCGCTCATCGTCGAGCTCGACGAATGGGGAGTTCAAGTCGCACGCGACCCAATCGAGAACGTCATCATTGCCGGGAACGGCGTCAAGGAAGTGACGGCCGACTTGATCGTCTTTGAGATCGAAAACGGCTACGCTATCGTCTACGACCAAGACGGTGAGATTTTGAAAGCACCGGAGTCGATCGCCCAGCTGTTTTGGAACGAGACGGATTATGAAAACCTGCTCGAGAAGAACGAGTGATCACGTACCGCGACGTTTCAAGTCCCGATACTCGAGGAACAAGTTGAGCCATTGGGCCGGTTTATCGGCTGACTCGGACGGATCATACCGATAGTTGGTCACATATACATGCCACGACAGCGCCCGATACACGCAACCGAGCTCTTCAGCGATCAACAAATGGCGCCATAGCACGTCCCGAGGCGCTACACCTTCCCACTCAGCCAAGTAGACGGTACGCATCTTCTGAATCTGTTCATACCATGCGACTTCATCGTCTTCTGGCAACAAGTCGTAGAGCGCGTTCCAAAACACACGGACGCTGAAGAACGGATGGGTGACGGTCGCATCGCCCCAATCGAGAATACATAAGTCATCCGTCTGTTTGCGCCAAAAGATGTTGCCGCCATGTAAGTCGCCGTGCTCGAGACTCATCGGCACCCCAGTCGCGAGCTCGTCGCACATGGTGAGGAGTTTGTCTTGGAGCGCCAGCACCGCCTCTGCCTTATCTCGATCTAACCCCGTACATAACTCGGGTAAATACGTCCGTATCTCTTCTTTTAGACGAGCCGGACGCCGGTCCGGGATACCGTAGGCCAAAAGCGTATCCGTGTAATTCGCTTCTTTTCTCTGTAGTTTCGCATATTGACGCACAGCCGCTTTGTACCGACTGTGCTTGGGGTATTCACGAAGTGCATCCCCGCCGATGTCTCGCATAAGTAGCCAGTTGCGTGTCGCGGCAATGGCGATGACCTCCGGGACGAGTCCCGGATGCCGTTCGGCTAGATGCATCGACAGTTCAGCCTCGCCACCACTGATTGCTGTCACCGCCTTGGCGTAGTAACGGTCTGCTCCGTACTCTCCATACATCAAGTATGTCAAGTCGGTATCTTTCACAACCCGCCACGTCACGCCTGGCACATGGCCATCGAGCCAGTGCTCGAACTGTTCACGGTAAGACTCGTCACGCCATGGGATCGCATCCCTCACTGACCTCACTTCCTTTCACCACACTTCGTTTAGGAGGAAATAATATGGACGTTGTCTATTATTCATACCCGGTCGATGCGCTACTCTATATGTATTTAGGTGCGACGGCTGTCTTCAGCTTCATAATTGGTCTAGTCGTTCGCCGCGTGTCGAGGCGTCCAGATATCAGCTTTTGGACGACGATCGTGCTCAGCTTTGTCGGACTATGTCTTTCACTCGGCTGGTTCCGTAACGCCTCGGTCACCGTATTTATGGGTACACTCCCGTGGGTCATCAATCTCGTGTTTTCCCTGTTTTTATACGCCCTGTATAGCGGTATCATTTATTTCATCTTCCGACCGCGAAAAATTGAGGCAACAAAATAACGTTATGCTATACTCAAACCAATAAACGACCACTAGGGGAGCCTTCGGGCTGAGACGGCAACTGCCGGACCCTTCGAACCTGATCTGGCTCATACCAGCGTAGGGAAGTGGCTTGGATACGTCTGTCTGTCCACGCCACTTTTCCACTTGGAGAAGTGGCGTTTTCATTTTGAAAGGAGACACTACATGCGTATTCAACAACTCACTTGGATGGCGATGCTCATCGCCATCGCCATCATCGGCTCCCTGTTCATCTCCATCCCGACCGGTGTCGCCCGGGCCTATCCGGTGCAACATATGGTGAACGTCATCGCCGCCGTCACCGTCGGTCCGATTGGTGCCGTCCTCGTCGCGTTCGTGACCGGACTCGTCCGTGTCATGACCGGGACCGGGTCGTTGCTCGCCTTCCCAGGTGGTATGATCGGCGCCTTGCTTGCCGGACTATTTTACGTGCGGACGAACCGGGTCGCTTTCGCTGCGCTCGGTGAAGTCATCGGGACGGGCGTCATTGCCTCGCTCATCGCCGTCCCGTACGCGAAAATCTTAATGGGTTCTGAGTTTGGGGCGCTGTTCTTCTTCCCGGCCTTCCTCGCCTCGAGCGTGACCGGAGCCATCCTCGGCTGGATCGTCTTGGCGCGGGTCAAACAGTTGCGTCCACTCACGGTGAAGCGATAATTGAACAACAACCACCAAAACAGGGACGGCCGACTTAGGAAGGCTGTCCCTGCTTCACGTGATACACCCAAATCTCTTCCCCGTTCGCTTCATCAATCAAGCCACTGTCCTCAAATCCGCCCTTCGCATAAAACCGTTTCGCTGGTTCGTTCGTCGGATGGAGACTGAGGATGATGTCATCGACATCAAATCGCTCTTGCATCCACTCAATCGCAAGTTGCAAAAATGTTGACCCGATGCCTTTCCCTTGCTCATCCATATCAATCATAAAGCGGTCGAGCCAGACGTAACGCTCCACCTTGTTCTCGGCCCCGACCATCATGAAGCCGACCGGTTGATTGTCTCGACAGAGCGCGTAGCACGTCCACGCGTACTTGACGTCGACGTCCATCTCGCGGAGCGATTCCGCGTTCGTTTCGATAAAGCGGGCCTGACCAGGTGCGACGGTCAAGGCGACGACCGCATCCAAGTTCGTCTCATCAATCGGTTGAATCGTCAACGCATCGGTAGCCATCGTTGTACCTCCTCCATGTCCTGCCCGCGTTTCGGCAAGATGTAGGCGCTGACCGACGAGTTATACAAATACACATAATCGGCTTCCTCGACGACTTCCTTGATGCCGCTCCATGAGACTTTCGTCTCCCCGAACGCATTTTTGTCACGAAGACCGTCTTCATCCAGATCCATCGTATGCGGGCCGATCATGCCTTCATTGCTTCGTTCTTGAATCATCCGCTTCGTCTGTTTTCGGATATGCCGTTCAAAATACTTCGGATAATACAGAAACCAGATGAGGCTGATGACGCCATACACCCCAAACAACCACCAGCTCGTATCTTGAAACAATGTCGCGAACGTCAAAGCGCCACCACTTAAAATGATGACGGGCCCGATGATGCGCTGCAGGAATAGCATCCTCTTTCCTATCTTTGAACGTCTAATATGACTCAAGTTGAAGTGAATGTAGTCTTCTTCCGTCAATTCGTATTGGATTTCCATATGTATCCCTCCTCGGTGTCGTATACGTCTTCGTTCAAGAAAAGTTCCGCTTCAGGCTCCTATTCGCTAAAATGAAAGCAAAGGAGTGACACGATGAAACAAATCCACCATCTCTGTATCCAAACGCCCGACTATGCGGCGTCAAAGCAATTTTATGAAACGCTCGGTTTTGAGCTCGTCCAAGAGTCACCCAACTTCCATACCCGGGCGTTCAACAGTTGGCTCAAGCTCGGCGACTTCTATATCGAACTCCAGACGGCGAAGACCGACGAGACGTTATCGCCGTATTCGAAACATGCGGCCGGACCCGTTCACTTCGCCTTGTACGTCGATGACCTTCAAGCGGAAGTCCGTCGGCTCGAGGCGCTCGGTGTCACGTTCTTGCCGAAACATGGCGGCAACATCTACTTCGTCGTCGACGGACATTTGAGCAAACTAAAAGCCCCGGAAGGCACGATCATCGAGCTTCGGGACACGTTTTTGATCAAGTGAGGCGCTCGCCTCGCTTTTTTCGTCCGTATCGCACACCCCCATGTTTCCCGCCACTTGCGAACAGGTACATGAAAAAGAATACAACGTGTACGTACCGTTTGGAGGCTATTTATGAAATATCTTGATTATTGGAGTTATCTGTCACTATCACTTGCCAAACTATTTTTATTCAGCGTCTTGACCGCGAGTGCGTTCAACGTTCATTTTTTACTCGTCAACGTCGGGATGATTCTCATGATGACGAGCTGGGCGTTGCTCGTGAAGACGAAAACACGGCGCTGGATTTTATTCGCCTCGCTGTTTCTACACAGTACACTCCTCATCTCCGACGTCTGGTATTATCGCTATTTCGGCAATCTGTTGTCGGTCGCGCTTTTGTCAGACGTTGGTCAGATGGGCGACGTCGGCGGCGGCTTCCTGACGTTGATTCAACCGACCGATTTTCTATTGTTCGTGGACCTGGTGCTTTATACCGCTGTCCTCGTCTATATGAGAAAAAGACCTGCGCAAGGCACAGGAAAAAATCGCCGGATCGCCGCTTCCGGTTTTGTCGTCGGCTTGACCGCCTTCGTCGTTCCGTTAACCGTCAGTCAGCCGAATGGTGACGAGCAAGCACCGATTTCGAACATGCGTGAATATTACGAGTACGGCTTTTGGGGGTATCACGGCCTCGACTTGTTCCGTGGCATCGGCGACCAACTCGGCTTCGGAGACGGCTTAACCGCACAAGAAGAGACGCGGCTCGGTACCTCGGCTCCAACCGACGTCGAGACAACGGCTGATACGAACGTCATCATGCTGCAGCTCGAGTCGTTCCAGACGTCGGTGATCGGACAGACGATCAACGGACAGGAACTGACACCGAACTTGAACGCGCTTCGTGACGAGATGTTGTACTTCCCGAACTTCTATCATCAGACGCACGAAGGCCGGACGTCGGACGCAGAATTCACGGTCAACACCTCGCTCTATCCCGTCAAATCCGGTTCAGTGTACACCCAGTACGGTGACCATACGTTTGACGCCTTACCTGAACGTTTGCGCCAAGCCGGCTATGATACGGCCGCGATGCATGCGTTCGATAAAACGTTTTGGAACCGCGACAACGTCTACGACAATATCGGCTTCAATCATTTTTTCAGCAAAGACGATTATCCCGCTCAGGACGTGATCGGCATGGCACTTAACGACAAAGACTTCTTGACCGCTTCCGTCGAAGCGATGGACACGTTAGCGGAACCGTTTTATGCGTTCATGGTCGCTTTGACGAGCCATACGCCGTACGACATTCCGGAAGAAGAGAAGCGTTTGGACTTGACCGGATATGACGATCCGCTGCTTCAAAACTATTACCATACCGTCCATTACGTCGACGCGGCCGTCGGGTTGATGGTCGATCAATTGAAGGCGAACGGGACGTGGAATAATTCGTTAGTCGTCTTTTATGGCGATCATGACAGCGGCCTGACCTCAGCAGGTGACGAGATGGCCGAGCAAGCGAACGCCGATTCGGCCGTCGAACTGTTTCAGCTCGACCGTTCTGTTCCGCTCTACATCAAACCAGCCAACTTGAACGAAGGTCGAACGATCGAAGCGAGCGGCGGTCAAACGGACATCGCCCCGACCATCCTAGAATTGCTCGGGATGGAGCCCGCCTACATGCTCGGCAGCCCGCTGCTCGACGACGAACCGAACTTGACCGTGTTCCGTAACGGGTCGTTCCGGTACGACACGCTCTACTATGTTCCAAACTTGACCGATCCCATCGGAAACGGGACGTGTTACGCGGTCGAGACAGGAGATGAGCTACCGCTCAGTCAATGTGAGCCTTTCATCGACGAAGCGGCCGAACAACTGCGTCTGTCCGATACGATCATCGAGAAAGACGCACTCTCTAAAAAGAAACGCGAATAAAACCATGCCGCCCTGATTCGCTAAGGGCGGCATGGTTCGTTTCAATATACTTTCCGCAACTCGGTCAGATCGATCTTCTTCATCGGCAAGAACGCTGCCGTCACCCGTGCCAACTGTTCCGGCGTGCCGGTCGTCAGCATCTCTTCCATTTCCCACGGCACGATTTGCCAGGAGACGCCGTAGCGGTCCTGTAGCCACCCGCATTGTTCGGCTTCAGGTATAGACGATAGTTCATCCCAATACGCATCAATCTGTTCTTGTGTCTCACAAAACGCAATCAACGACTGCATCTCGTTGAAAGCGAACTGGTGATGCTCGGCACTGTCCATGACGATGAACTCACGTCCAGATAAGACGAAACGGGCGTAGTTCAACTTCCCTTCTAATTCTGGGCCATCGTCTTTATCGTAACGGATCAGCTGATCGTCGAGCACGTACGAGTCCGGGAACACTGTGACCCAATCGTCCATCGCCGCCTCGGCCCGGCCGAACGCCTCACCGACGAATAACAGACACGGCGTCACCGTCTGGATGTCCATGCCACCGTTGTGCATGATTTGCCAAGAGACGCCGTGCTTGTCTTTCAACCAGCCGTAACGTTCACTAAAGTCGTACGTGTCGAGCGGCGTGAGGACGTCAGCACCGTCTGATAACTTGTCCCACAACGTATCGACTTCTTCTGACGTCGGGAGCGAGATCATATAGGAGAAGGACGGATTCCGCTCCTTCAAGTTACCGGCACCGAGCAGTTGAAAGAACTGACCAAAGAGTGAGACCGTGACGACCGTCGTCTCGCCAGGCGGAGTGTCGATAAGTTTCGTCGTATAGTCGACGAATGAATCCGGAAATATCGAGGCGTACCAATCGGCAATCGCTTCGACGTCTTGTTCGAACCAAATACACGGAATAATCGGTTGCGTGATCATCGGACTGTCTCCTTTCAGACCTCTTGCAAACGGTACACGTCACGGACAGCGAGTAACGTATCGGCAGCTTGCCGATACGCTTGATAGTGGCTTGAGTTGATATGATGGTCGAGCGCCGTCTCGTCCCGATACTTCTCGTAGAACACGAACGTACCCGGCGCATCGATCGACTCGTGTAACACGTAGGCGAGACACCCTTCTTCCTGCCGCGACGGCGGGATGACCTGATCGAGTGCTTGACGCAACTCACTCTCTTTACCCGGGTGAGCCTTTAAGATAGCTGTGATTGTAATTTCCATTGATCGTTCCTCCTCATCTTAGGACTGACGCAAAACTTTTCCCGTTTTAGAAGAGATGTATACGCAAATGGACACGCCTATTTTCAAGGCGTGTCCATCGTTTAGACGAGTTCGTTCGCAATCTCGTTCAATTCTGCAATTTGATCCTTTAACGAAGCCAACGCCTGTTGCTGCGACGTCGTCAACACATGCACGTCTTGACCGTTCTCTTCGAGAGCTGTCATCAGTGCTGACATTTGGCCCGTTACTTGATGGACTTTGTTCAGTTCTGATGCGACGACTTGGAGCTGGGTCGATGTCTCATCTACCGTGCTCGCTACCGTCCCTGTCGTTTGAATCATGGAGAGAATCGACGTCCCGCTCTTACGGACTTGTTCTTCCTGCGTCGACAAACGTTCTGTACTGCCATCGATTGCCCGTTCCGTCACTTGTACCTCTTGCATGACGAGTTGGATAATATCATTGATTTGAGATGAGGCTTGGGCGGTTTGAGCCGACAAATTTCGAATCTCGGACGCAACGACGGCAAACCCTTTCCCGTGCTCACCCGCTCGCGCCGCTTCAATTGAGGCATTGAGCGACAGGAGGTTCGTCTGAGATGAAATCTGCTGAATCGTCCCCGTGATGGTCCGTACTTCTTGGAAGCGCTCCGCCAACCCTTTAAACGCATGATTGACTTCACCGATACTTAAGTTCAGTTCAGCGAGCGACCGTTCTGTCGAGTCCATGTTTTCATGCGAGACGTGAGCGTCCTGCAAGACGCCACTTACTTGAGACGTTGTCTCCTGGAGCTGCTGCTGCATTCGTTCAAACGCCTGTACAGTTGAATGGATTTGTGAAGCGACAGTTTGAATAAGACCTGCCTGTTCAGATGTCCGTTTCGTCATCGAACTGATTTGTTCCGTCACCTGTTCTGAAGCATTTGTGACTGACTCGACTGAATCATTCATCGTGAAGACAGCTCCGTGAAGCGTAGTCGCACTCGCTGTCGTTTTCGCCATTGTCAGCTCGATTTCCCCTGCATGTTGTTCTGCTTTCTCTTGCTGCGCGAACGTCTCATGCAACAACTTTGCGCCAAAGAATGACACAAAGTACGCGCCAGACAAAGCCATTGTGAGCACCGTGAACCAAATGACGAGGTCGAGCGGCGTTGCAAATGAAAAGCGCCCGGTTAACACAGCTACGACCGAGACGATCAGCGCGAGCATGCTACCGTACAGTACAAGATGCCGATTCAAGTAGATCAACGTCAATACGATGTAAAGAAAGACGACATTTTGAATCGCCACACCTGGTAGCGTCAAGATAATCGCTGAAGCCGAAATGTACATCAATGTGACGAGCCCATACTTCAACCAAGCATGCTCTACATAGAAGCGATGGCCGAGCCATGATCCAATCTGAATGGCACTCCCCACCACAATAAAACTGACTGCGTCTTGTCCGGCGAGCTCCCCGATCCAGTACAAAACACCCATAATCGGATAAGAGAGGAAAAATAAAACGATCAACATACGCGATACTAACAACGAACTTATTTTCTCAAAATGATTCACCATGATTGTTGCCTTCTTTCAGTAGAATAGAGATCTACACTATACTTCGGTGCATTTTTTCCAATATGAAGTTTGTTTTTCGCTATTTTTCTTACATTGACTAAACAAATAAAAACTGTCCCTCAAATTGTCATTTGTACTTAACAATTGAGGGACAGTTTAATTGAATGACGTCTTGTTTAGTCATTTATTCTTTCGTTTGAACGGCCACCAGACACCGTCTCCGAACGATACGGTGATCGCCGGGATGAGAAGTGGCAGCACGATCAACCCGTACAACAACAGACCGGTGATGACGATCGTCGCGATCTGGACGAGGCTGAGTACACCAGACGGAATCATCGCCCCGAACGTCCCGGCGAGGATGACGGCCGCCGTCATGATGACCGTCCCCATCTTCGTCATGGCGTGGACGAGCGCGTCACGTACCGTCATCCCGTTAATCGATTCTTCACGGAACCGATCGAGTAGGAAGATCGAGTAGTCAATGCCGAGCGCGATCAACATGACGAACCCGAAGAACGGTACGGCCCAGCTGATGCCGTCATAACCGAGCCCTTCAACGAAGATGAGCTCCGTGATCGCCGCTGACGTGTAGTACGTGAGCAACAGTGACCCGATCATATAGAGCGGCATGATCATCGAACGGAATAGTACCGTCAAAACGACGAACAGCGTCACGAGCATGATGGCGACGGTCCGATTGAAGTCGTTTGTCGATGTCTCGTTTAAATCGCTGTTAATGCTTGAAATCCCGGCGTAACCGATGGTCGCGTCATCAAATGGAGTGTCCGTGACGACACGTTCCATCGTCTGTTTCAACGTTTCGACCGTATCGATCGCTTCCGGCGAGTACGGGTCCATATCAAGGATGACCTCGAGTTGTGTCGCCGTCCCCTCGTCGAACACGTAACGTTCGACGGCCGGGGCGAACTCATCTGACGTGAGCGTTCCTTCCGGTAAATAGACGCCCGTATCACGCAGGCTGTCCGCTTCACTGAGTGCCGAGAGGAACGCCACCGCGTCGCTAAGACCGGTTTCGATTTGCGCGAGCCCAGCGTTCGCTTCACCGACACCAGTCGCGAGTTGGCCGAGTCCCGATCCGAGCTCACTGACTTGCGCACCTTGCGCCGTCAACACAGACGCTGCTTCATTGATACCCGCCTCGATCTGACTGAGACCACCAGACACTTGTTGCAGTTGCGCCACGGTCGCCGGGATGTTTTGCGTTGCCGTGAGACCTTGTCCGATCAAACCGAGTTGGGCGTTCAGTTGGCCGAGTCCCGTCGCCGCTTCTGCGAGCGGCGCCCCGGCGTTCGTCGTACCAGCCGGCAGTTGACTGACGACCGCGTCTAGACCGGTCTCGACTTGAGCGAGCCCGTCTTGCACATCACCGAGCCCGGTCTCTGCCTCGGCAAGCCCTGAACTCACTTGTTCGAGTTGCGTATCGACATAAAAATCATCGATGACGTCACCGGTCGGACGTGTGATCGAACGGACACCGCTCACACCATCGACTTTTTCTAATTCGCTCGCGAACTTCTCGATGTACGAAATATCCGACTCGGTCAGTTCCGACTCTTGTTTCAAGATAATTTGAACCGGGAGCGATTCGCCTTGCCCGAACCCTTCCGAGATCAAATTGAGACCGCGCACCGAGTCGTAATCGTCACCGATCTCATCGACCGTATTGAACGACCGGGCATCGTCGTACGTGAACAACACCGGCACGGTGATCAGTGCGACGACAAGGATCGAGACGAACGGACGATTGACCGAGATGCGGCTGAATCCGGCCCACAGCTTGCTGTCGTGATGCTCGCCTGCTTTTTTCGACGGCCAGAACAAGCGATTCTTGAGCGTCGCCATAAAGAACGGCACAACCGTGAACAAGATAAGCAACAAGACGGCAATCCCGACCGCGACCGCGACGGCCGACTTGAAGATCGGGAAATCGGCAAATCCGATCGCGGCGAAGCCGACGAATACGGCGAGACCACTAATGAGCACCGTCCGTCCAGCCGTCTTATACGTGTTGACGATGGCGTCCTCGATCGCGTGCCCGGCACTGAGTTCTTCTTTATACCGGCTAAGCAGCAGGATGCAGTAGTCGGTCCCAATCCCGAACAAAATCGCCACGAGGAAAATTTGTGTGTAGTTCGAGACCGGGAAACCGAACCAGTCGACGAAGAACGCGACGAACGATTGGCTGAGGAGATAGGTGAACCCGACCGCGATCAACGGAATGAACGGGGTCACGATTGAATGGAACACGAGCAAGAGCAGTCCGAAGATCAACACGACCGTGATGATCTCGGTCTTCTTCAACCCTTCCTGCGCACTCAAGTTCACATCGTTGTTGATGATTTCTTCACCTGTGATGTAGACGGTCTCGTCTGTCGGGAGGATGTTCTCGCGGACATCGTCCGCGAAAGCGTTGATGTCCTCCATCGATCCTTCGACCGTGATCGGGACGAGGACGATACGTTCATCTTCCGAGACGAGTTGTGCCTCCGTCTCGGCGTTCTCGAACGGGTCGAGCACATCTTTGACGACCGTATCATTTTGTTCCAGCTCGTCGATTACCCGGGCAATATCGGCCCGTTCGGCATCTCCGAGCGCTTCAAATTCATAGACGAGCGAAATCGTCTTATCGCTCTTGCCCGCAGCGTTCAAGATGTCTTGCGCGCGTTGCGAGTCCATGTCTTCAGACAGTTGGAAACTTCCCGCCTGTTCTGCCTGTTCGGTCAAGTTTGGTGCCGCGACGAACAAGGCCGCCGTCAACAAGACGAGACCGATCAAGATGCCGAAGCGCCATTGAATAATTTTGCGCACGTGTTATTCCTCCCCAATTCGAAGCAGCTCTTTGATTTTCCGGAACGTCCGGACGAACTGTTCGATCTCTGCCTCATCTATTTTCCCGTCGAGTAGTGACTCGACATAATGGTAGACGGCCGTATCTGCCTGTTCGACGACGTGGTGTCCCGCCGCTGTCAGTTCGATCAACCGTTCGCGTTGGTCTTGCCCGCGTCGACTGACGACGAGCTGTTTCTCAACGAGTTTTTTTAAGCGGTTTGAAACGGCGCTCTTATGCACACCTTGTTTCATCGCCAACTGACCCGCTTGAATCGGGCCGAACTGTTCGAGCAGTTTTAATAGTTGGAGCTGTTCACGCGAATACTCGCGCCAGACGTCGCCTTCCATCGCCTCAATGACATGTTCCGCTCCGTGGAACATGACTTCTTCAAATAGTTGGACGGCCTCCCGCATCAATTCTTTCATTTTGGTTTACCCCCTAAACTAGTTAGAGATAGTTTATGCCCTAAACTAGTTAGAGATAGTTTATGCCCTAAACTAGATGAGGTCAAATAAAAAGACCGATGAAGTAGGCGCTTCATCGGTCCATTTCGTAAACGTATGTGTAAAAAGATAAGAATCGTCCTTCCCATTCAATCTGATGTATTTCATCTTCACGAGAAAAGCCAGAACGCATCAAGACGTGTTGGGACGCCTTATTATCTGTCGTCGTCTTGGCAATCAATCGTGTGAATCGAGGAAGGTTAAGCGTAAGTAATTGCTGAAGGGCTGCGGTGGCATATCCACAACCTACATAGTCCCCACCGATTCGATAGCCGATTTCCCCGGTCTCGAAATTGACATGATGGACGTTGAGACGCCCCACGATGGACTCACCATGCCAAATCAAATAATAATATCCATCCCCGTTCACTTGTTCGGCCAACAAATGTTCCAACGCCTGACGAAATGCTTCAGGTTCATAGTACGCGTCTCCACGGCTCGGGACGTAACGTTCGAAATAGGGTCGGTTCTCACATTCAAACGTGTACAATGCGATTTCGTCCTGTATGCGCAACGGTTTCAGACTCACCCGATTCACGTAATTAACGCCTCCTTTCTCAAAATCGTATCGTCGTGATCAAAAAAACCTTCCGCAGAAGGTTTAGGACCGCATCGCTGCCGCAACGCGGAGACCCGAGACGTACGCACTTTCGAACCGGGTCCGCCCTGAAGCGTCGTCCGGCTCGAGGAAGACGTCGCCCGCCAAGTAAATCGGTGCGTCGTTCAATTTATAGTACGGCTCGTGCCAAACGTCTGTCGCCTGGGCGTAGCGCCACCGCTTCAACTGTCTCGACTGAATCGCTACGTCTCCGGTCACGGTTGTTAGCAACCGCTCGATTTCTAGAAGCGTGTCTTCACTTGGCCGCTCATACCAAGCTTCACTCCACGCCTCATCCATGTAGACGCTGACGAGTTCTGTCGCCGAGATGCCTTTTTGCCGGTTGTTGATAATTTTCAACAGACCAGGTGCCAAGTCCGTATCGATAATCCCGTCCGCACCGATTTGGGTGTCGCCCGCGAACTCGAACAATCCGACGAACGTCGGGGCGTAAGTCAGCTCACGCAACGACTCAGCCACCTGACTCGATAAGTCAGCGAGCAGCTCGAACGTCTGTGGGAGCGGTGACGTGATGAGGAGACGGTCATAGTGGCGCGTCGCCACGTCTGTCGTGACGACGACCGTCCCACTCTCCATACTGACCGTCTCGACCCGCTCGTTCAATTGGACGGTCAAGCCGTCGGCCAACTGTTTGGCGAGCGCGTTCATGCCGTCACGGGCGATGTACCGCGGATACGGGTCGGCGTACCAGACGCTTACCCAGTCCCGCTCGACCCAATCGGCGACCGCCTGTTTAAGCGCTTCCCCGCGTACGGTGAAATAGACGGCCCCGTGATCGGCTTTCCCGGCCCCGATCCGTCGGGTCGCCAAGCGTCCACCGACGCTCTGGCTCTTCTCAATCAATTCAACCGTATGTCCTTGCTGGACGAGTTCCCGTGCTGCGACAATCCCACTAAGTCCAGCCCCAATGATTCCAATATTCATGTGCATTCCCCCTCTTTCAGGAAGATTGTATCACGAGTCAGCGTGTCACATCAGACTCGATGCGCTTCATGCCGAGCGGTTCCACTGCTCGTCATATTCTTGCCGAGCCTCTTCGTAGAGGACGGCAAATCGACTGACGACGAGAGGACGGATCAGCGCCGTTGCAAGAAGCAACGACCAAGAAGCCAAGATTGGCAAATCAAGCTGAATGTATAACGTGAGACCAATCAAAAACATCGGAATCATCGGCAAAATCAGTTTGAATGCGTCCCATTTTCGACCGTCCATTAAATTCCGTGACTTCGTGATCGCCTCCAATGCCGATAGTTCCGGCTCGTCGCGCAAGATGAAATACGTGAACGCATACGAGAAGTACTTCACGATGCCAGGTACGACCAACAATAGTGTCCATAAGACTTGGAACAACATGACGAGAAGCGTCGCAAGCAGGTGCTTCCCGTAACGATGACGAAACGGAGCGAAGACGTCACTCAATCGAACTGTCTGGCCTCGTACCGTCTCTAATATGAGCCAGTTGTATCCGACGATAACTGGGTAGAGGGCTATGTAAAATAAGATACCACCAAGGCTAAGAACGGTCAGCGCAACAGATTCTATCGCCAAGCCGTAATAGGTCGTGTCTACCATCAATCCTATCTCTAATAGAACCGAGCACGCGAACGACCAGATGAGCAACATCCCCGTCTTCCCTTTTAACGCAGTATGCGCTCGCTCATTCCATGTGTGAACCATATTGTTTCCTCTTTTCATTCGTGTTTCCTGTCATATACGTAACGCGACATGAAATGTTTCAAACTCCATAGAAAAACAGGGCATCGCCCTGTTTTTAGTCTTCTCGTCACTCTTTCGGTTCTAATTCATTTTCAGTCACCCATTTATGATTCGTCACTTCTTCTCCGTCTTGCAACATGAAGTTGACCATATACACGGTCGTTTGTTCACTGGAGTCGATCGTCGCGGTCGCGCCGTCCATGCCTTCCATATGATCGGCCTGAAGCGTCACCTCGGTCCCATCAGCAAGCGGGGCCGGTTCGGATGTATCGAGTTCTTCATGAATCACCCATTTGTGATTCTCGACCGGTTCCCCGCCATCTGTCGGTGTATACGTGACCGCGTAAGCTGTAGTCTCATAAGCACCGACGATTTTCGCTTCCGCGCCTTCCATCTCAAGCATATGGTCCGCAGTCAACACGGCCATCGAATCAATCGGATACGTCGGGTCTGCCGCTTCTTCTAACTCGGCAGGCACCTCACCCGATCCCGAATGGTCCATCGCGCCATGCTCCTCTTCTTCCTCTGCGATTTGTTCTTCTGTCACGTCAATCGCTTGGTCTTCTTCTGTCGTATCACCGCAGGCGGCGAGTGACGTCGCGAGCAACATGGCACCAAGTGTCGTCGCCCATTTCTTTTGTTTCATCGAATCGCTCCCCTCATTTGTGCCGTCTCATATTTACTGTACCCTGATTGCGCTCGGACAAGACATTTGTAGCGGATTCGTTATCTAACTGAAAAAACCGTCCTCGAACGAATCGAGGCACGGTCTTCGAATTAGTGGTGCTTAATCCTTCTTAAAAAATAGAGCATCGGTAATAGCAACAGTGCTGACACCCCGAGCCCCCCTTGAATCGACGTATATAGGGCGACGAGGCCGATGAGTGGACCGCCGGCGACTTGGCCGAACGCATCGACTTGACCGAACATCGACAAAATCGTCGCCCGGCCCTTGGACGGGAGCCGCTCGTTCGTCATGACGCTCATGAGCGGATAATGCACGTTCCGAAGCGCGGCAATCGTCCAATACAACAAGACGGCCACAAAGAATTGTCCGACCCATGCGAACGCAAGCATCGTGAGGATGAGCAAAACGTTGAACCAAAACAATGTCGTCGCGTAGCGTCCTTTGATGTACGTCTCGACACCTTTGAGGACGAGCATGTTCAGTAAAAACGCAACGGCATAAAACAGGCCGAACCAATAGATGGCCGCTTGTTCTGACAACCGAAACGTATCGATCAAATGAGCGCCCCACAACCGGTCGAACCCTTCGCTCGCGAGTCCCCAGACGAGCGTGATGGCGGCCAACCCAACGAGGATCGTATTGCCGCGGATATGGGCGTAGCCTTCTGCTACCGTCCGCTTCGCCTGAAGCAGATTTGAGGTGCCAGCTCGGGTGATCGGCTCAAACCTCGTTTCCGGGATTACTTTCCAGATGAGGAGCGCGAGTCCTATTAACAAACCTCCAGCGACGACAATCGTCGTTTGCACGGACGTCATTTCTGCGAATAGCACCGCTATCCCAATCCCGATAAAGCGACCGAGTGAACTGTACTGAGCGCCTCGTAAAAACACCTGTTCTAACTCCTGGTTCCCCATCTCATCGGCAATCCACGCCTGCTCGGCCCCGCTGATGAACGTCCAACCGATTCCCCACAGTGAAGAGGCGATTGCGATGGCCCAAAACTCTGGGATGCCGCCTTCTAACAAGTGGGCGGCCCCGATCAAACCGGTGCCGATGACAATCGACCGTTTGCGGCCGTACAAATCCGCGACGAGTCCCGTCGGCAGTTCGAACAGGAAAATCGATACTTCTAAAATCGTGCCAATCAAGACGAGCTGCAACGCGTTAAGCTCGGCGGTCGTCACGTAATAGATGGCGTTCAGCGTGAATACCATCTGGATGACAAGTGAGCGCGAACTCGTGACCATGTAATACAGTTGTTGAATCTTCAATTGGGTAGTCCTCCGATATGATTGTTCCAATACGGTGAATCATCGGAGGAGGTGGGCCAACTTATGAACGCACTTCCTCCGGCAGGATGAATGTTTTAAATGTTTGGATTCGCATGGCGTTCTCTCCTTAGTCGTTTATAAACTCAGTATATCAAGCCGGTTGACGCAACGTAAATCACAAAAAAAGGCCAAGATCTCGAAAGATCTTGGCCTACTCTTTATTCTACAGTTACTGACTTCGCCAAGTTACGTGGCTTGTCGACATCACAGTCACGCGCGAGTGCAGCGTAATATGAGATGAGTTGAAGCGGGAGTACTGTTACGAGTGGTGTGAGCAACGGCTCGACACGCGGCAAGACGAATGAATCACTCTCGTGTTCCATGCCTTCCATCGAGATCGTGCAGGCAACTGCGCCACGAGCGACAACTTCCTTGATGTTTCCACGGATGTTGAGGTGCGTGTTCGGTTGCGAGACGAGCGTGATGACCGGTGTGCCGTCTTCGATCAACGCGATCGGTCCGTGCTTGAGCTCACCGCCTGGGTAGCCTTCCGCTTGGATATACGAGATCTCTTTCAGCTTGAGCGCGCCTTCAAGACCAACGTATGAGTCCATCCCACGACCGAGGAAGAACGCGTTACGTGATTCTTTCAAGAACTTGTCAGCAAGCTGTTCGAAAATCTCTTTTTGAGCCATGACCGAATCCATGATCGTCGCGATGCGAGCGAGTTCCGTCATGAGGTCGAACGGAAGCTTCTTCCCGTTCGCACGAGCGATGTCGTAAGCGAGGATCGCGAGCACGGCGATTTGCGCCGTGTACGCTTTCGTCGATGCGACCGCGATCTCAGGGCCAGCATGGAGGAGCATCGTCTCGTTCGCTTCACGCGACAGCGTTGAACCGGCAACGTTCGTGAGTGTGAGCGCTTTGTAGCCGCGCTTCTTCACTTCGACGAGGACGGCACGGCTGTCGGCCGTCTCACCTGATTGTGAGATGAAGAGGAACAATGGTTTCTCCGTGAGGAGCGGCATGTTGTAACCGAACTCTGACGCGACGTGCACTTCTGTCGGCACACCAGCGACACGCTCGATCAATTGCTTGCCGACGAGACCAGCATGGTAACTCGTTCCACAAGCGACGATGTAGATGCGGTCGGCTTCTGAGACGAGCGAACGGACGCCTTCTGTGAGCTCGATGTCGCCATTGTCGTTCTGGTAGTGTTGGATGATGTTGCGGATGACGGCCGGCTGCTCGTCCATCTCCTTCAACATGTAGTGCGCGTACGTGCCCTTCTCGATGTCTGACGCATCGATCTCGGCCGTGTACGGCGCGCGCTCGAGCACGTCGCCGTCGAGCGTCTTGATCGTCGCCGACTCACGTGTCAAGATGACGATCTCGCCGTCGTGGAGCTCGAGGTACTGGTCCGTCACTTGGAGCATCGCCATCGCGTCCGACGCGACGACGTTGAACGTGCCATCACCAAGTCCGACGAGGAGCGGCGACTTGTTCTTACCGATATAGAGGCGTTCGCGGTCCTCTGAGTCGATCATCGCGATCGCGTACGAGCCGTGGAGCTCTGAGAGCGTCTTGCGGAACGCCGATTCGACGTCACCAAGCTCGACGAAGTTCTTCTCCATCAATTGAACGATGACTTCCGTGTCCGTCTCTGAGAGGAACGGCACGTCAAGCGTCGCCTTGATCTGCTCGTCGTTCTCGATGACGCCGTTGTGGACGAGCGTGAAGCGGCCCGTCGTGCTCTGGTGCGGGTGGGCGTTCGGTACGCTCGGTACCCCGTGTGTCGCCCAACGTGTGTGGCCGATTCCGATCAATCCGTCTACTTCTGCTGGGACGACTTCGCGTAGCGCAGCGATGCGACCGACTTCCTTATGAACGTTGACGTTATCGTGCATCAACGCAAGACCTGCCGAGTCATAACCGCGGTACTCGAGTTTCTCTAAACCTTTGAGAAGGATTTCCTTCGCTCCGGTATTCCCAATCATTCCTACAATTCCACACATACAAAAATCTCCTCTATATTCGATTTCTCGAAAAAGGAAACGGGCTTTTTCAAAGAGCTGTCAATGCGTTCCCCTTTGGCCGTCCGGTCACCCGGACGTTTTGAGGGATTGCTTTTAGTCATGACAGGCGACTAGGAGGCATCCGCCGAAATCTCGATAACCTCCAACCTCGTCAACTCATAAAGAGTTCTGGCGCTTTCTCGTACTTTGTGCCCCTCCGTTTCTAAGGTCACGCTCTTAATAGTACAAATCACACCCCCATCCGTCAAGAAAATCAGATGATTTCACAGTGACAAAACGGAAACAAAAAGGGAACCCAAAATTGGATTCCCTTGTGTTATTCCCTGTTTCGACAAAATTATCCTTCAACACCGTAATCTTCACGGACGACTTGAGCGATTCGTTCGACGTAACGGTCGCAGTCTTCCTTCGTCGGCGCTTCAGCCATCACTCGAACGAGTGGCTCTGTACCTGATGCACGGACGAGAATACGCCCGTTTCCGTTCATTTCAGCTTCCGCTTCTTGAATCGTTGTGAGCACGCGCTCCCCTGTCATCGCATCCTGTTTATTCGTGACGCGAATGTTGACGAGCGTTTGTGGATAGACCGGCATTTCAGCTGCTAGTTCAGACAGCTTGCGTCCTGTCGTCTTCACGATTTGTGCGAGTTGGACACCCGAGAGCATCCCGTCGCCCGTCGTCGAGTAATCGAGGAAGATGAGATGACCCGACTGTTCGCCACCGAGCGTGTAGTTATGCTTCTTCATCTCTTCGACGACGTAACGGTCACCGACAGCTGTTTGAAGAGCCGTCATACCTGCGTCTTCGACTGCTTTGTGGAAGCCAAGGTTACTCATGACTGTCGCGACAATCGTATTGTCTTTCAAACGACCTTTTTCGCTCAAGTATTTTCCGCAAATGTACATGATTTTATCGCCGTCGACGATGTCGCCGTTTTCATCGATCGCGATCAAGCGGTCTCCGTCTCCGTCAAACGCAAGGCCCATGTCCGCTCCCTTTTCGCGAACGAATTGTGCCAAGTGTTCCGGATGTGTCGAGCCGACGCCTTCGTTAATGTTCAACCCGTTCGGCGAGTTCCCGATTGTCGAGACGTTCGCTTCAAGGTCAGCGAACAAGCGAGCCGCAAGGCCGCTCGTCGCGCCGTGGGCACAGTCGAGGGCGATATGGAGACCATCGAGGTCCTCATCAACCGTCTGTTTCAAGAGTTGAAGGTACTTTTGTGCCCCTTCATAGTAGTCCGAGACGAATCCGAGATCTTTCCCTGTCGGACGCGGGAGTGTATCTTCCGCCGCGTCGAGAATCGTTTCGATCTCTGCTTCGGTCGCATCATCGAGCTTGAAACCGTCGCTACCGAAGAATTTGATGCCGTTGTCGGCAACCGGGTTATGTGAAGCTGAGATCATGACACCTGCTGTCGCGTCAAGCGACTTCGTCAAGTAAGCCACACCTGGTGTCGAGATGACACCGAGACGCATCACTTCCGCTCCGATTGACAAAAGACCTGCGATCAGTGCGCCTTCGAGCATATGACCTGAAATGCGTGTGTCACGCCCGATCAATACTTTCGGCTGTTCACCGGCTGGCAAGTGCTTCGATAACACGTAACCACCAATGCGTCCTAAACGATAAGCTAGTTCTGCTGTCAATTCTGAGTTCGCGACACCGCGGACCCCATCTGTTCCAAAATATTTACCCATATATTCGTTTCCTCACTTTTGTATGATTGAACGTCTCATTGAAGCGAAGACGTTTCGGTTTGGTCTTCGACGCTCGTTAACTCGACGTCGATTGTTTTCGGCGAGACGACCGTCGCGCCTTTCGGTACTTCATAGTCTACATCGACACCATGCAAACCACTCGGCAGACCCGTCAAATCTAGTGTCACACTGATGCTGTTCGACGTCACGCTCTCAAGGAGTGATCGTTTACCTGACAATGTGACGCTGACGACTTCCGGTGCTTGAAGCGTATAGTTCGTCCGATCATAGCCTCTGACCGTGACAGGCACGGTTAAACGGATGCGTTCCGTCAATTCCCCGGTATCATCTCGCGTTTGATCATCCGCTCGGACGAGTAGCTGGACTTCCACTTGTTCGGCAGCGAGCGATGATGCGCCTTCCGGCAGGACAAGCTTCGCTGTCACTTTCCCCGTCTGATCGACGCCATCAAGGTCAATCGGCTCGGTCTCAACACGGTCTAGTGCATCGAGCACTTCGCGCGGTGCGAAAACACGGACTTCTGTTTCCTCTAACAACGTGTCAACGAGCCTGAATTTATCGGCAACTTCACCGGTCGTGACAGCTTCAATCGGGAACACGGCACTTTGTTCATAGACAGGAACCGTGACGTTGATGATGTTCGGTTCGACCGTCACGTTAAGCGGGTTTCCGTTCGCATCTAAAATCGTCGGCGGCACCTCACGCGTGAACGTCTGATTTTGATTCGCCACATCGACGTTCAATGTGATTTCTTTTACGTTTTGAATCCGGCTTTCGCCACCAGACACTTTTACAGTCGCCGGCTCGATTTCCGCTTCTCCGACCACATACCCTTCCGGCAACTGGTCTTTATTTAACAAGTTGACCGAAACGGGCACTTCAACTGTCTGTTTGCGATCGATGTAAATTTCAACAGTGTCCCGCTCAAGCTTTACGTTGACGTCACCGCCGAAACCTCGTGCTTCCACCGGGACACGATGGAACCCAGTACCGAGGTTCGTTAAATCGACGAACACTTGATAATCTTTCACCAATTTTGTCATCGTCAAACTACTCGATGGACCTTGCAGCTCAACGTTCATCTCTTCCGGAACGTTGTACGCGACGTATTGTACTTCATCGAAGAATACTTCGACAGGAACGTCAAGCGACATCGAGCTTTGCCCGACAATCGGCAATGCATTTGTTGAATTGGTCGACGAGCTCGTCTCGGCGACCATAAAATAAAGAAGGATGGCTAAAGCAAGTGCGATGATGCGGAGAAACCATTTATGTTGTAACCACTGATCAATCACTTACTTGTCCCCCCCTTTTTTATTAAAGAACGAGAGTGTCGTCTCTTTTTCTTCAATAACAAGTTCTTGGATCAACTTGTTGCGAAGTGCCTCCTCGTCTAGCTCGCGGTATAAACGTCCAGCAATCGCTAGAGATACCGCACCCGTCTCTTCTGAAACGGTGAGCGTCACGCTATCGGTCACTTCACTGACCCCGATCGCGGCCCGGTGTCTCGTCCCGAGCGCCTTATCGATGTGCGGGCTTTCCGAGAGCGGTAAATAACAAGCCGCCGCTGCAATTTTCCCGTCTTGGATAATCATCGCCCCATCGTGAAGCGGTGTATTCGGAATAAATAAATTGATAATCAGTTGTGACGTGATGTGCGAGTCCATCCGGATACCGGTTTCAACGTATTCGTTCAACCCGGTATCTCGTTCAATCGCGATCAACGCCCCAATTCGACGTTTCGACATGTACTGTGCCGAACTGACAATCGCTTCGATCATTTGTCGTTGCTTGTCCTCATCGCTCGTGCTCGTACGACCGAACAAATTGCTCGTTCGCCCTAAGTGCTCGAGCCCGCGTCGAAGTTCTGGTTGGAAGATGATGATGATCCCAAGCAAACCATACGTGATCACTTGGTTCAGCAAGAACTGTAACGTCTTTAAACCAAAAAATCCGCTGAGGAACCAGCTGACGAGGATGATTGAAATCCCTTTTATCAGTTGGACCGCTTTTGTCCCACGGACGATCATCATCAGTTTATAGATGACGTACGTGACGACGACAATATCTAAAACGTCATTCAAATAATCGTACCAATGTACGTTCTCTGAAAGACTAAAAAATGATAAGATTGAAACCTTTTCAAGTAGCGGCAAATGCTCCCCTCCTCAACTACCTAGCCAATTCGTGCAAGTTTCATTATATCATATTTCCCAAACGACGCATCGTTAGATGACAAAACGAAACCAGATTGAAACGAATGAAAAAAGACGCCCTGAGGCGCCTCTCTTAAAGTATTTGTTTGATGGAGTACCAAACCCACTCAAAAATCTGCTCGATTTGTTCGAGCTCTCCGGTCACTTCACCCGCACTGGCCAAATAGGCTCGGCCGTGCACGGCTGTCGCATTGCCGTTGACGGTACCTTCGATCCGCAGGTCCCCACCTTGGACCGTAATGTCACGATCGACGATGACGTCTTTCGGCACGACGACCTCGTTCGCTGTGACAACGATTCCAGGTACTTTCGTGTACGTCATGGTTTCGGTAGACCCGTTCCATAAACCGAGTGTCGCGCTCGACATTAAACTAAAGAATAGTAAGGCCGCGACGAGTCCCGGATGCTTCCGGAACCAAGTCATCTGTTTCGAATGCGGTTTTCTCCGTGGCCGTGGACGGTCTTCAAGACGCACGACCGGTGTCGCCGGCGGAGACGTTTTCGCTTCAGGAATGGCCGCCATCACGCGCGCCGTAAAATCGTCTGATAGCTTAGGACGTGGAAGTGCTTTAAGTTCGGCATCTATTCGTTCGTACTGAAGGTACGCCTCGTATAAGGCTTCGTCCTCTAGTAATTGACGTAATTCGTCAGATTCTTCGGGCAGGATGCCATCTTCCAAGTATTGTTGCAGTTTCTCTTCAGGAGTCAATTGAACCCCTCCCTGTTTTGAAAGATTGTTTTTAACATTTCTCTTCCCCGGAAGATCCTTGTTTTAACCGTTGCGACCGGCATATCGATCATGACGCTAATTTCTTTGAGCGACAAATCGTCCACGTACTTGAGCAGTAACGGGATACGATATTTGTCCGGCAGTTGCTGGATTGCCTCATGCATTTCGCCTCGAATCTCGCGGTGAACGACTTGGGCGTCGGGTTGGGGGGCATCATCGGCCAAATGGTCTTGATAGGTGAGACCATCCGTGCCAGCGATTTCGGCATCCATCGAGTACTCCGGCTTTCGCTTTCGGAGACGGTCGATGGCGACGTTCGTGGCGATTCGATACAACCATGTCTTGAACTTATACTGCGGATCATACGTATCAATCCGGGTATATGCACGAATGAACGTCTCTTGGGCAGCATCCTCGGCTTCGCCACGATCGTATAAAATCTTAAAGGCGACGGCAAAGACACCATCCTTGTACAGTTCTACCAGCTCAGCAAACGAATCGTGATTCCCCGACCTTAATTCGTCTACTAAACGGGTGGTCAGCCGTTCCATCAATCCACTTCCCCTCTCCGCAACCTATGCGGTCAATACAGTATACGTTCAGTTGTCTGATCAGGTTTCACATCACACAAAAAAAGTTTCCAAACCCATTGTAGCAAACGGATTTGGAAACTGTAAGGCGGTTAGACTATTTTGCTTTCCAGTAACAGGTTTTCTTTGGATTTCAAAATCGTTTCGCATAAACTGAAGGCGAGTTGAGCGGTTGTATCCTCTTGGTCAAGTGCAGGGTTCAATTCGACGAGCTCGATCGCAATCAACTCGTCGGCTTTCATCGCTTCCGCCAAAATTGCTTTCCCTTCTTCAGCCGTCAAACCGCCCTCGACCGGGGTCCCTGTTCCGGGGACGAGTTGAGCGTCCAAACTGTCCATATCAAAGCTTAGATAGAAGCGATCGACACGGTCACGTAAATACTCGATCGTTTCAGCCATGATTGTCTCGACGCCACGTGTCCGAACTTCTTCGATCGTCACGACCTTGATTCCAAGCTGCTTAATCGCTCGCATCTCTCCCTCATCAATATCACGTAAAGCGATGTACACTAGATGTTCTGGCGCAAGCTTTGGTTCACGCCCACCGACTTCCGTCAATCGGATGTCACCTAGACCCATCGCAGCGGCAAGCGGCATCCCGTGGATATTGCCTGACGGTGATGTTTCCCCCGTATTCAAATCAGCATGGGCATCGACCCAAATTACTCCGTACGGTCCGGTTTTGGCGAGCCCAGCGAGTGTCCCGATTGCCATGCTGTGATCGCCCCCAACGATCAACGGGAATCGATTTGCTTCAATATCGGCAGCAACGACGTCTGCCAGCTCATTGACCGTATACAAGACGCCGTCTACGCGCTTTAAATGTTCTTCATTCACTTGAATTTCTGACTCTGGCAAGACGCGAATCGTTTGTTGTAGCGTCCCCGTTGGCAGTAACGCCTCGATTCCGAGTGTTCGCAATTTAGTTGGACCTTGATCGACTCCGTGTTTCCCCTGTCCGTAACGGAGTGGTACTTCAATATATGACCATTGCATAGCCATTCCCCCTTGAGCGATTGATACCTACATTGTAAACGCTACCAAATGTGTGGTTCAACTTAACACGCCGGTGAATAAACATGCAAAAAGGCAGCCTGAATGGTGGCAGGCTGCCTTTCTCTGTACTCTTAAGTGAATGGTTTCATGGATTTAGGCAAAAAAAAACTTAAGTCGTAAGTAACTTAAGAAAAAAAACAAGTGGTGGAGCCTAGCGGGATCGAACCGCTGACCTCCTGCGTGCAAGGCAGGCGCTCTCCCAGCTGAGCTAAGGCCCCGTTACAGGGAATAAATATGGAGCGGAAGACGGGATTCGAACCCGCGACCCCGACCTTGGCAAGGTCGTATTCTACCACTGAACTACTTCCGCGAAAAAAATGGTGAGCCATGCAGGGCTCGAACCTGCGACCCTCTGATTAAAAGTCAGATGCTCTACCAACTGAGCTAATGGCTCAAACCTGGTGGGGGGGGGCGGATTCGAACCGCCGAACCCGAGGGAGCGGATTTACAGTCCGCCGCGTTTAGCCACTTCGCTACCCCCCCAAGGAGTGCCGGCGAAAGGATTTGAACCCTCGACCCTCTGATTACAAGTCAGATGCTCTACCAACTGAGCTACACCGGCATATATGGTTTGATTGGTTAATTAAAATGGTGGAGGATGACGGGATCGAACCGCCGACCCCCTGCTTGTAAGGCAGGTGCTCTCCCAGCTGAGCTAATCCTCCAAAATGGTGACCCGTACGGGAATCGAACCCGTGTTACCGCCGTGAAAGGGCGGTGTCTTAACCGCTTGACCAACGGGCCTTATTGGCTCCGCAAGTAGGATTTGAACCTACGACCTACCGGTTAACAGCCGGTTGCTCTACCACTGAGCTATTGCGGAACGATCTTGCCTGGCAACGTCCTATCCTCACAGGGGGAGACCCCCAACTACTTTCGGCGCTGAAGCGCTTAACTTCCGTGTTCGGCATGGGAACGGGTGTGGCCGCTTCGCTATCGCCACCAGACAAGGGAATTGTTCCCTGA
>NZ_SJVC01000006.1:0-139658 GCF_004337165.1 Exiguobacterium sp. SH0S1
CGACTTGCATGTATTAGGCACGCCGCCAGCGTTCGTCCTGAGCCAGGATCAAACTCTCCAAAGAATTTGATATAGCTCTTGAAAATGACGAAGCTTGCGCTTCAATCAAAACTTGTAAAACTTTTTTGCCTCATCGTTCAGTTTTCAAAGTTCGTCTGCCGCCCTTAGCGACTAAATGATAATAACATTTCATTTTAAATCATGTCAACAACTTTTTTTCTCGTTTCCGAAAGCGTTGTTGGCAACAGAGATAACTATATCATCCTCCAAACTGCCTGGCAAGCATTATTCTAAAAAAACTTTAGAAAATTTCCTTTCTTATTTTCTCTAAAGAAGGAATCACTCTCCGCTAATCGAATACGTCCCCTATACTCATTCACAGAAGGTGGCCACGGCATGCAGCAACTCCAACCAAAACATAGGTCTGCCCTACGTATCTGGGCAGGGACACAAGTATATACGCTCAAGCGAAGTCTTGAATGGATGACAGACGAGAAGCACTATGCGTCCACTAAAAGTAAAGCGCCGTTGCCTCATTTGATCCACACCCATCGCACACCTTTATATAGAAGACTCCGTGATGTCGATATGGAAATGCAACGAAACAAAGTGATCAACCTGCACATCGCAATCAAGCAACTTAACAACTTGATCGTCCACCCTGGTGAAGTATTATCTTACTGGAAATCAATCGGGCGGCCGACGAAACGGAAAGGATATGTCGACGGCATGATCCTTCACTACGGCAAAGTCACTACCGGTGTCGGGGGCGGCCTATGTCAACTTTCGAATTTGATTTACTGGATCACACTGCACAGCCCACTCACCGTCACCGAACGTTATCGGCACAGTTACGATGTATTCCCGGACTCTAGACGCGACCAACCGTTCGGCAGCGGGGCGACATGTTCATACAATTATCTCGATCTGCAAATTACGAATCAGACAACCCAAACGTATCAATTGCTTCTATATATAGAAGGAGATGAACTTGTCGGCGAATGGCGGTCCGACATCCCGCCGGCCGTCAGTTATAGAATATACGAACAAAACCACCATTTCACAAAGGAATGGTGGGGCGGTACAATCCGGCACAATCAAATTTTCCAAGAAGTCATTTCACAGGACGGGACACTGCTGCGTAACGAGTTCATCACCGAAAACCACGCCTTGACGATGTATGACCCGTTCCTGCCAGAGAATACCGTATACAAAAAGGCCGACTCTTGATCGAGTCGGCCTTAGTCACGTTATGCGTGCGGTAAGAACATGAAGTAAGCAAGGAAGATGACGAGCATCCCGTACATGATTGGATGAATTTCTTTCGTCTTCCCTTTCGCGATCATCATGAGCGGATAAAGGATAAACCCAAGTCCAATCCCAGTAGCAATCGATGAAGTGAGCGGCATCATGATAATCGTCAAGAATGCCGGAACTGCGATTTCTATTTTTTTCCAATCGATATCGAGGAGAGCTGAGGCCATCAACACACCAACGATGATGAGTGCCGGTGCCGTAACCGGTGCCGTGACGACTGCTAAGAGTGGTGAGAAGAACAACGCTAACCCGAAGAAGAGACCTGCGAACACAGCAGTCAACCCTGTACGACCACCCGCCGCTACACCCGCTGACGATTCGACGTAAGACGTCGCTGTCGACGTACCGAAGATCGCACCTGCAACCGTCGCAGTCGAATCCGCCATGAGCGCCTTACTCGCACGCGGCACTTTGTTTTCTTTCATGATTCCAGCTTGACGCGCAACAGCAACGAGCGTTCCTGCCGTATCAAAGAAGTCGATGAAGAAGAACGTCAAGATGACGATGAGCATTTGAAGCGTGAAAACATCACCGAAGTTGATGAATGCTTGGCCGAACGTCGAAGACATGCTTGGCGGCATCGATACAACATCTGAGATTGCAGTCGGTGTCGGCACGAGACCAAAAATCATTCCTGCGATGGCTGTCAACAACATCCCAATGAAAATTCCACCCTTGATGTCTCGAGCCATCAACAATGCACTGACGACGAGACCGAATACCGCGAGAAGCGTAGTTCCTGTCCCGAGCGATCCAAGGCCGACAAGTGTCGCTTCGTTCGCAACAACAATCCCTGCATTTTTCAAGCCGATGAAGGCGATGAAGAAACCAATCCCTGCCGCCACCGCCATTTTAAGCGGAGCCGGAATCGCGTTAACGACCGTCTCACGAATACCTGAGAGCGTCAAAGCGATAAAGAACAATCCTGAGACGAGAACACCCGAGAGCGCCGTCTGCCACGGGATGCCCATCCCGATGACGACACTGTAGGCGAAGAAGGCGTTAAGCCCCATACCAGGCGCGATGGCGATCGGGTAGTTGGCGAATAGCCCCATCGTGACCGATCCGATAAGTGCGACGAGACCAGTTGCCACGAAGACGGCACCCATGTCCATCCCAGCAGCCCCGAGCACGTTCGGGTTGACGAACAAGATGTACGCCATCGCGAGGAATGTAGTGAATCCTGCGACGAGTTCGGTTTTTACGTTCGTTCCAAGTTCATTCAACTGGAAGTGACGTTCGATCCGGCTTTCTGACGGTTGATGTTTCGGTTCTTGCTTGAGCTGTGTGCTCATTGGTTTTCCTCCTTGGCTCGCCGTAAAACGAGAAAGGTCCCCGATCAATGACCGAGGACCCCACGCGAAACATACAGGGACAGACGTCCCCTTATATATGTCTCGCCGTAGTGAAATCATTTAAGGTGATTTCGTAGAGACTCTCGGGCCATATTCCCGATATTATACGGCAAAATTTAATTTGATTGTTCGGATATGAATAAGAACGTTTTTATCTTATCAGCGTTAAAATTGAATGTCAACAAAATGACGGATTTTATTAATATTTTTTCGTTAAATGTTCGGAATTAGACAAAAGCAGAGGGATTCCCCTCTGCTCAAGTTTATTCCCACTCGATTGTCGCTGGTGGCTTCGATGTGATGTCGTACAGGACACGGTTGACGTGACTGACTTCATTGACGATTCGAACTGAAATCTTTTCAAGCACGTCCCACGGGATACGTGCCCAGTCCGACGTCATCCCATCAATCGACGTGACGGCACGAACGCCGACCGCATAGTCGTAAGTCCGCTCGTCGCCCATGACCCCGACCGAACGGATCGGTGTGAGGACGGTGAAGTACTGCCAGATATCGCGTTCGAGTCCAGCCTTCTTCACTTCTTCGCGAAGGATCGCATCCGACTCGCGGACGATTTCAAGCTTCTCTTCTGTGATCTCACCGAGGACGCGAATGCCAAGACCCGGTCCCGGGAACGGCTGACGCCAAACGATGTATTCAGGAAGGCCGAGTTCGGTCCCGAGTTCCCGTACTTCATCTTTAAATAGCGTGTTGAGCGGCTCGATCAACGTGAAGTTCATATCTTCAGGCAGGCCACCGACGTTATGGTGCGACTTGATCGTCTGCGCCGTGTCGGTACCGCTCTCGATGATATCCGTGTAAAGCGTCCCTTGGGCAAGGAAGTCCATATCGACGAGTTGAGACGCTTCTTCGTCAAACACGTAAATGAACTCATTGCCGATAATTTTCCGCTTCTGTTCCGGATCCGAGACGCCGGCTAGTTTCGCCATGAAGCGTTCTTGCGCGTCGATTTTGATGACTTTCATGTTGAATCCGTCCGCGAACGTCTTCATGACGCTATCCGCCTCATTCTTACGGAGCAAACCATGATCGACGAACATACATGTCAACTGGTCCCCGATCGCACGATGGACGAGCGCTGCGACGACAGATGAGTCGACACCGCCAGACAAGGCGCAGAGGACTTGTTTATCGCCGACGATCTCACGGATCTTCTCGACTTCGATGTCGATAAAGTTCTCCATCGACCACTCGCCTTTGGCACCACACACTTCATAGATGAAGTTTTTCAAGATGTCGTTGCCGTACTCCGAGTGACGTACTTCCGGATGGTACTGGACACCATACATTTTGAGGTCGTCGTTTTTGATCGAGGCGACCGGGCAAGACGGGTTCGTCCCATCGACGATGAACCCTTCCGGTGCTTCCATGACGAGGTCACCGTGGCTCATCCACACCGTGTGCTCAACCGGCAAGCCTGTGTAAAGGGCAGATGCTTCAGGTGTCGAGAACAGCGTCGCTTTCCCATACTCGCGATGGGCCGCACGTTCGACGCGTCCCCCGAAGTGATGCGTCATGAGCTGCATGCCGTAACAGATCCCAAAGATCGGGATACCGAGTTCAAAGATTTCTGGATCGCAGCGGTACGCACCTTCCGCGTAAACGCTGTTCGGTCCGCCCGAGAAGATAATACCGGCCGGGGCAAGTTCACGAATCTCGGCAGCGGTCATCTTATGGGAATGAAGCTCACTGTACACCCCAAGGTCACGCACTCGGCGTGTGATTAACTGATTGTATTGTCCTCCAAAGTCGAGCACCAAAATCATTTCTTGTTCTATCTTCACAAAACCTCCACCTTTCTGCCTTCATCTCAAAAAAAGAGCGAGCCTCTCCCACGGATTCACCAAACCGAAGAAGAAGCACGCCCTTTTTTCTGTATACGAAACGTGCTCCTTCATAGTCGGTCCATTTACGGTGGTCCGGTAGAGACTCTCGCGCCAATTCGCGAGTATATACGAAGGAATGCTTTGTTCAATTGTCTAACTAATGCGTCTATCTTACTGTATGCACCCGTTCACTTCAACTCATAATTCGGCGAATCATGATTTTCCAATATTCTTTATATTTTGAATTCGGAGTTTGATCGGCGTAAAGGCTCTGTTCGAACAAGCGCGTCAGGCGCGTCATTTCGTCCGATTCGTAGTACGCATCGACTTCGGCCGCGAGCTCGGACGGCGTCCGGCCCTCAACTTTAAATCCGGCGCCGCGAAGCCGTTTCACGAGATAACGATGCATCGCCACGAGCCGTGGTTCATTGAGCGGACGTCTCGTCCACCAGAGGACCATAATCAACCGTTCGAGTGACTTACGGTTCCAGACGAGCAAGGCAACTGCGAACACGATGAGCACCCAAGCCCAAACCGGTATATTCCACGACTCGGCCGCCGTCTCGCCTGTCGCGACGTCGTCGAGCGCCAAGTCTTCTTGCGGACGGTTCGTCTGTTGATCGTTTTGGTTCGCCTGAGGGTCGTTCGCCACCGGATCATCTGCTCGGATGTCCGATTCCGTCTCGACTTGCAACAAGCTAGCGTCAGAGAAACTGATCGTCGCCTCGAGCGGCACCCAACCAGCCCCTTCCACGAAATACTCGACCCACGAGTGGGCGTGGCGGTTTCGGACCGTATATTCTTCCTCACCTTGGATGACTCCGCGTGTATCCCCCATCGTAAAGCCTTTCACCCAACGCGTTGGCACGCCGTTCGCCCGCAGGAGCACGGCAGCTGACGTTGAGAAGTTATCACAGTACCCGACGAGCGTATCGAACAAGAACTGGTCGACATAGTCGGTCTCGCCTTCAGGGGTTGCCACATCTTCCGTGTCATATTGGAACTCGCCTGACTGGAAGAAGGCTTGGATCGCTTGCGCTTGTTCGTACGGGTTCTCACTGTCGGCCATAATCTCGACCGCTAAATCACGGACCCGGTCCGGTAGCGTATCCGGCAACTGCAAATAAGCTTGTTGCTCCTCGTCCGTCAACGTCGTCACCGGTTCGTTCAGCTCGAGTTGTTGTTCTGTAAATGAAGGGACGCTGTATCGCAACTGAATCGTCTCCGGCGTCACTTGTCCGTCATTATCGAATACGATTTTTCCGGAAGGGCGAATGTGGATCGTCTCATTCGGGAACGACTCTTCGATGTCTCCGACAAGGAATTCCGTCCCACTCTCCGTCTCTGCAGCCTGCGGGTATTCCCCGCCATAGGGGACGAACGACTGGCGACGGTCAAATCGGAGCAACGCCTGTTCCGGGGTCGTATCGACCTCATCGTCGACGAGCTGCCCCCGGTTATAGTCAGAATCGAGGACAGGGGATTCAACCCATCCTTTACCCGTATAAATCTCTTTTGCCTCGATGCGCCAATAGCGGGCCGGCACACCCCGTGCGATGAAGACGATGCCGTCATCTTGTTCGAACGGACCGCCGAGCTGTTCGTCGTTCACGCCATAACCGACGCGACCACTCCCCGAACCGCCCTCGTTCACCGCGTTTTGGAAACTCGTCGTCAACCGATCAGACCAGTCCCCTTCGATTGTCGGAGACACACTGCCAAGTACGATGACGACCGCAGCGAGCAGGCTGATGCTGACGTAACGGACGAGCGATTTGCTCGGACGCTTCGCCACATCGGTCACGAACAAGAGGAAGAGCGATGCCAAGATGGCGAATAGGATATTACTTTCACCATCATAGAGCGTCCACGTGTCAAAATACGCCATCAACCCAAGCGTCGAGACAATCATTCCGAGAACGAAGCCGTAGCTCGGATACGTCCGGCCGACCAAAATGGCAAACAAGACACCGATGAGCGCCATCGCCGAGAAGAAAATGGCTTCTTCAGGCAGCGCCCCGCTCAATACGCCCGTCAAGTCGTCGAGCCATAGTCCGAACCAGTCGAGCAAACTGCCGTGATAGATGTAGAGGACCGTAAAAAAGTTGAGGACGACGACAGTGATAAAGCCGTACCAAGGGAGCAGGCTCGCAAACATCGGCACCAGCAACAAAAATAAAAACGGCCAGTTCACATCAAACGTCGTGCTTCCGACAATCGGTTCAACCCAAAATGACAACAAATAAGCGGCCAGGGCCGTATAAACGATTCGCTTCACCCACTCGGTCATGTCGTCACCTCATTCGCCGTATAGAGATGATAGCTGCCTTGGGTCTCATGCATGAGTTCGCGCACCCATTTCGTCTCGAACGGGCTAATCAAAATTAAGTTGCCCGTCTCTTGCGGCATGTTGCGCTTGACCCGCTCGACGAGACGGCCTTCCGGTTCCGGCGTCGCCGTCAACAGGTAATGCCCAAGCTCGGCACTTTGGTCCGGCAAATGGAACAAGCGGACTTGCTCTTCAATGACGTACAGTTCAAACGGCAAGTTTTTGCGCTCGAGTTGCCGAATCGCCCCGACGAGCAGTGACAGCGAACGTTCGAACGCTTCCTCATGCCCGGCCGAAGCCGACGGCACGAATACGAGCGATAGTTTCTTTTCTTGTTCTTGGTCGAACGTCTTCGTCATCAAGTTGTCTCGACGGGCCGACGCTTTCCAATCGATCCGGCCGATACGGTCACCGGCCGCATACTCACGGACACCGCTCGTCGTATTGGCGACTTCGGTATATGTCCGGGTGCGCCGATATTGCTCGCCCCGTCCGCCGACATGTTCATCGCGCGGCAAATCGAAAGGAAGTTCAGCCGGGGAGACTTCGACGACCGTCTCAATCCGAAGCGTCCGTTTACGGTCGAATAACCCAAAGACGTCACGGACGTGAAGGAGTGTCCGGTCAAACACATGAATGCCTCGCTTAATGTGTTCAACCTCATAATGGACCGTCTCACTGCGTCGAAAGAAACGATCGACCGGGGTCACGATCGGATCCGTCACCTCGGCCAAGCGCGATGGCGGTGTCTCTTCAAGCGTAACGACACCGATGAGGAACGGGTACTTTCGTTCGATTCGAAGTGCCACGTCCATCGTCTGCCCAGAGACGAGTCGTTTTGTCGTGACGCGACGAGACACGTTCGCCGCCGTGACCGGATACACCATGAACAGCGTCCAGTACACGGTCAAGACGAAAAATGACCACCATAGCGTCGACGCGACGATACTCCCTTCGATGCGAGCGAACGCATAAAGTCCGAATGCCGCCGCCCAGACGAGGAACAGCTTCATCCAATTTTTCATACTTCCTTGACCTCGCGATCCATCGGGACGGGAAGTGTGTCGAGCCACCCTTTGACGAGTTGCTCTGACGTCTTCCCTTTATAGCGCGCTTCCGCCGTCAACAATACCCGGTGCCCGAGCACGCTTCCTGCGAGCGCCTTGACGTCATCCGGTAAGACGAAATCACGGTTATGGATGTATGCCCACGCCTGAGCCGTTTTCATTAGAGCGAGCGTCGCCCGCGGACTTCCGCCGAGGTATGTGAACGGGTCGTTCCGCGTCTCATGAATCAAGCGGACGATATACTGCTTGACCGCGCTCGAGACGTGAACGTCGCGTACTTCACGCTGCATCTGTTCCACTTCTTCTTTCGAGATGACACTTTGCAACGCTTCTAGCGGTTCTGCCTTCTCGAAGCGGGTCAACAAGGCAATCTCCTCATTAAATGACGGATAGCCCATCTCGATTTTGAGAAGGAAACGGTCGAGTTGGGCTTCCGGTAACGGGTACGTCCCTTCATGCTCGATCGGGTTTTGGGTCGCCATGACGAAGAACGGCGACGGAAGAATCTTCACTTCGCCGTCAACGGTCACACTGCGCTCCGCCATCGCCTCTAAGAGCGCCGACTGCGTCTTTGGTGACGTCCGGTTGATTTCGTCGGCTAGGACGATGTTGCCCATGAGCGGGCCAGGACGATATTCAAACTCTTTCGTCTTTTGGTTATACATCGAGATGCCCGTCAAATCGGACGGGAGCATGTCTGGAGTGAATTGAACGCGTTTAAAGTTAAGGTCGATGGCACGGCTGAAGGCACGAACGAGCATCGTCTTCCCGACACCTGGGACATCTTCTAACAGCACGTGACCTCCGGCAAGCAAAGCAGTCAAACTTTTCGCGATGACATCTTCTTTTCCGACGATCACCGTCTCAATGGCGGTGATGATCGATTGAATGGCTGGACGATAAGACATGGCCGACTCCCCTTTTTCTCTTGTTCCTGTCTCTTCCGAAATTCGAATGTTCTGATTTTATTGTGACATATTGAGCCGCTTGAATGAAAGAAATACATCGTACGAATCGGCTTTCCGTTCTTTACCCGAAAACAGGCGCCCTCTCTCCAAAACGAGCGGGCGCCTCCGATATTTATTTAGGTCGTTCAATCTCGAACTGTTCACCGAGTTTGGCATAAAAATCACCAGCCAGACGGCTGACCGGTGCCAATTGCGCTGCGTCGACGCGCCCGGCTTGATACAATTCGGGATCGACATGAAAACGGACGACACGGGCGATTAAAACATCGGCCGTCACTTTTCCGTCATGTTCGATGGGAACGTGATGATGAAGTTTACACTCCATCCGGATCTTCGCTTCTTTGACACCCGGCGTTTCAATGACGTCACTCGGTTCGAGCGTGAACGTCGTCCGGTCGAGCTCACTTTCCTCTGGCCCTAGGTTCGCCGCCGTCTCGTTTACGAGTGCGACGTTCGTCTCATCGACGATATGAATCACGAGTTCTTCCGTCGCAACTGCATTCCGGGCCGTATCTTTCATGACGCCATCTTTTCGTTGGATGGACACCGAGACGAGCGGAGGGTTTGACGCGATGATATTAAAGTAACTGAACGGGGCAGCATTGACGACATCACCGTTGCGCGTCGTCACAAAAGCAATCGGCCGCGGGACGATGCTCCCGATTAAAAACTTATACGTGTCTCGTTCAGTCAATGCAGTCGGATCGATTGATAACATAAGCCACCTCTTCTTTCATCATATTGTTACTTTCAAGCTAGCTGTTTCGAATGGACGATGTCAAACGTAAACGCATCGGAATGTGTAGGATTATTAAATTCGGGGTATATCCGTCTAGATGTGTTAATTAGAGAAAAAGAAAATCAGCCGATTTCACAGTACATGAGCAGTTCGGTTTTCAGACAATTTCTCTTTATGTATATTTCGATTATTTGATGAATGAAGTGGAGTGGTTTTCAAACAAGGAAGGAAGTAGAGCGTATTATGGGCAAGTGGATTGAACAATTGGATAGTCGCCAAATACTCCGTATCTTATACGGAGTATGTATCGCTAGCCTCGTTTTGACCGGGATCGGAGCTTGGGTCGTTCGAGACGGGACAGTCTCGTCAAGCGAACTGATGTCGCTACGTTGGATTTGGGTAGTCGGGTTAGTCATGTTTATCGGAGCTATTTTATTAATCGGGCGACCGCTCATCAAACGGATGGCTGCTCAAAACGAAAACATGCACGCGAAGCAACAAGAGACGCAACAAGTGCTCGAGGAATCAAAACAAAATGAGACCAAACTACAATCCCGAAACGAATTGATTGAAGTGCTCGCCTCGAAGGAATCGTTATTCGACTATTCTTCGGTCATCGAAAAAATCGTCTTGTTGACCGAAGCAGAATTCGGCGCGTTGATGCTCGTCAAGGACGGAGAAATCCATTCGGTCGTCCCAAATGGAATGACCGAGGAGCAACAAGAGAGCTTAATCGAAAAATCATACCTATTACAACGTACCATGACCTCACAAGCACTCGAGGCGACGTCGAAAAAAATTGCCGACGATGTTCACAACTATCCTTACTATATCCACGAGACGGCCATCCCGGTAAAGGATCCGTCTGATGGCAAGATGATCGGGTGCCTCTACCTCGCTTGTTATGACGAACAGTTCGATGCGAGTGAAAAGTCGGAATTGAACGCGTTCGCGAATCAATTGGCGATTTCCTTGCTACGGACACGCCTTTACAGTCAGATGCAACAAGACCGGAAAGAGACGGCCCAATTGATCAACTCGGTGCGCGAAGCGATCCTCTACTTGAACTACGAAGAACAGACCGTCGTCGGTAACCGGGCTTTCGTGCGCATGTTCGATGAGCTTCAGTTCGAATACAAAGGCTATGAGGAATTGGCCACCGTCTCGATCGATATCGAACAGTTGGCCGAACGCGTCGACCAACGTGAGTTGTTCATCGACTATGTTGAACGCGTCTTCAACCAAGACCCTCCGGTAGACGGACTTTCGATCTCGCTTGACCAGGGGGATTGCTACCTTCAAGTGTACGCGGAAAGTATTTACCGGGACGAGACGCTTCACGGAACGATGCTCGTCTTACGTGATGTGACGGCCGAAACAGAAATCGACCGAATGAAGTCCGAGCTCGTTTCGACCGTGTCTCATGAATTACGGACGCCGCTGTCATCGATTTACGGGTTCACAGAATTGATGCTCGAACGTAATTTGAAAGACAGCCGCCGTGAATTGTATTTGAAGACGATTCATGACGAGGCGAAACGCCTCTCCTACTTGGTCAGCGACTTCCTCGACCTTCAAAAGATGGAGGCTGGGAAACAGACCTTCGAGTGGGAACATGTCGATTTGTATACACTAGCACGCGACAGCATCACATTCTATCAAGAGACGACCGACCTGCACCACATTCACCTCGACGCCGACTCGGCCCAAGATTTTCATATCGAGGCAGATCTCGCCGGGATGCAACAACTACTCGGCAACTTGCTCAGCAACGCCATCAAATACTCACCAGAAGGCGGCAACGTCCTCGTCTCGCTCGAACGGATCGACGATCAAGTCGTCATAAAAGTACGCGATAACGGAATCGGCATCCCTTCGTCCGCTCTGCCGAACTTATTCGGAAAATTTTATCGTGTCGACAATTCGGATCGTCGTAAAATCGGCGGCACCGGGCTTGGCCTTGCCATCTGTAAAGAAATCACTAAAGCACACGAAGGCCACCTTCATGTCGAATCAGTTTACGGTGAAGGCAGCACGTTCATCTGTGAATTACCGACTTTAAAAGAAGCGATTCATCAATGAACACGATTGGCATTTCAGCCGATCGTGTTTTTTCACCGCTTTTTGCTTTTTAATAAAGGAATCTTTTGGCATAATATAGAAAAACAATAGCAACGGAACAGAACGAGTTCACTCGGTTATACCTACGCCAATATTCTTACACGTCTTTTATAGAAAAGAAGTTATACTAAGGAAGAAGAGAGACACACGATTGGAGGTCATGAAGTTGGATCACCAGGACCCACCCGCGTTTTCAGAATTAGGCGACTTTAAACAATGGGGACGTTTTGATTTAAACGTTCCACTTCAAGGTGGACAAACCGAACTCCAGATTGCCGTATCAATCGTGAGAAACCACATCCCGCTTCGCTTAGGTGGTTTCTACATCATCGCGAACGAGGATCATATCCTCCATAGCGGTTCCCACGATTCAAACTTGCAAAAGCACATCATCCACTTGATCCAACAAGTACAGGCAGGGCATGCGGAACAAGAGTCACTTCTCCATGAATCGTTTTGGACGGTCCACTATTTTACTACACCATGAAAGAGATGATTCGGGCGTCTCTTTTTTTGTGCGTGAAAAAACGCCTCCCGAGGGAAGCGTTAATCCCACCTCGACATGATCGCGATGGATTTTTCATAGTACTCGGTAGCTAGTTTGTACTTCCCGTTTTCACGAAGCTCACGCGCAAGCCAGAGTGCGTATTTGTTTGTATAAAACTCATCATAGGCTTCAAAATATTGAACTGCCTTTTTTAAACTGTTAACTAATTTAACTTGATCAAATTCCCGATAACAACTCACATAAATCTCAAAATGATAATCAAACTCTTGTAAATCTTCTCGTTCACCCATTAACTCATAACCCTTTGTTAACCACTCTATTACCCCTTCTACATTTTTCTTTTCTGAATTCACTTCGATTAAAGACATCACACTATATAATTTACTTTTTACATCTACTTTATATGCAAAACTTTCTAAAAAATATTCAAGAGCCTTTTCTTGATTACCTATGAGAAAATAAATATCTCCCATATTATTGTAGAGCATTCCGTTATAATTTTTAAGGTCTGTAGCACCAGCTACCTTCGTTGCTTTTTCATAATGGGCTAACGCATCGGTATATCGCTTACGTCGTTTAAAGGACAGACCAATTATCAACTGACATTCTATGATTCTCTCCACATAAAAATGTTCTTGAAAGTAATTAAGCGCAAATCTCACGTTTTCAATAGCTTGGAGATAGTCTGTAGACTTGTAGTAAAGCCCCCCCATAATATAGCGGATATCTGCCATTTCCCAATCAGGAATATGAGAACCTTGAAGGTTTTCATTTAACTGTTCTAGTAGCTCTAATGCTTCTTCTCTATCTGTGGATTGAAAAAGAATTATACTTCTCATCAAGATGTACCTTAATTTATCATCTGAGCCAAGCTGATCTTCAATCCATCCGATTTCAGTGAGGTATTTTGTGTTACCGCCCGGCATCATACCAAAACGAGCTAAAGTTATCATAAGTGTGATATACAATTCTTTAGATTGATTTACTACTGGGTTTGCGAGGTACTTCTCAATTTTTTTATATTTATCCTCATCTTTTCGTGTCAGAACAGCTTCTTTCAATATATTTCGAATCTCTTTCTTAACCTTTTCAACCTGTTCACTTAAATCAAAATACAGTGGTACGTCTAAACCTAGTCTTTCAAAGATGAGTTCCAGTACTTCTTCACTAGGCGAGGTTTGATTATTTTCAATCTTACTTAGGTAGGAAATCGAGCATATCCCTCTCGCTAAAACAGATTGTTTCATATTTTTCCGCATTCGCTCTACTTTAATTAGGTTTCCATAGTTATATTCCATTACAAGTAGTAGCTCCTTCGTCCCGATTTTAGATTTTTTTTTAGTTTTGTAGATCATTTTAACGGAAATCAGGAAACTTCTTTGAAATCCACGACAAAATATGCCCTTTATCGTCTTCATTTTCCCAACTAGTAACAGTCCAATAGTCTAATTATCCGTGATAAAATTTAACTATACAAAAAGAAGTCAAAACTCTTTATTAGGTAAATCGATTCAATTTTAAAATAATAAAAGGTAATTCAATTTAAGGAGGTGAATTCAACAAATGGGTAAATTAAACTTTTTACTTGCAGAAGATTACATTAAGCCTAGAATATACTTCCATCCGAAGCAAACGTCTTCTTTTAAGGTATCCTATTCCTATGCTGACACTAATCAGTTTGAGGGATTAGAGCATTTGACCCAATTGTTACGTTCATCTAAAGGCTTTATCCTCAACGCGTTTCAAATTGATTACTATCAGGCTTTACCAAAACTGATTGCTAGAACGCTTCAAGAAAATCGTTCTCATAAAAAGCTATACATTCTTGGGCCTGAACTGTCTCTCTCTATTCTAAAGCGCAGTTCAAAAACAGTCTATGAGAAACATTTTCAAGAGTTCGGCTATATCAACATTGAACAGGATCAACAAAGTGTTGTTAGCCAGTGTCTATCTTTATTGAAAGAAGGACACATCTTATATATTCTCCCAGAAGCATCAATCTGTTGGCGACCAGAACCACTCCAACAGTTTGAAAATCAATTTCCTCCTCTTTGCAGCACACTGCTCAGTCAAGAAGCCCATGTTCCAATTTTGTCATCTGCTACGACAGAAGAGTCTGACAAAGTTACGCTCTATGAACCGAACATGCCACAACAATTCATCGGAGATTTTGAATCACGGATTGAACAACAATCTGAAGCAATCTACACATTGCTAGAATCGCCACTCTCTGACTACTGAGCAACATCACACTAGGGATCATAGCTTATCCACATAAACCAACACACATCGGAGGAATTTATTCATGAAAAAAGTAACTGGTATCTTCTTTATCGCAGCAGCAGTATTACTTCTAGGCAGCTCATTTAAACCTTTAGTAGACGAAATGCCACGTCTAACTAAGATTGATGCTCCAATTCAAAAATTTGTAGATGAAATGCCGCGTTTAACTAAAATTGATGCTCCAATCCAAAAATTCGTTGATGAAATGCCACGTCTAACTAAAATTGAAGAGCCTGTTCAAAAATTCGTTGATGAACTCCCACGCTTAACTTAATACTTAATCGAGACGCCTCTGTGCGTCTCTTTTTTTATTCCGGGTGCGACTATCGTTCTATTTTTTAAAAAAAGATAAACAATTTACATATTAATCTCCATTTTTTTCTTGTTTACTTATATAATAGCGAAGACATGAAGACGATTTCATTTCATCGTTATTTCAAAGATTCAAGAAAAAGGAGCGAATCACGATTGAACATAGAAAAAACACCTTGGCATTTAAAACTCTTACTTAGCACATCCCTCGTCTTCACTGGCGCAGCAGTCATCCCGCTCGAGCTTTCACAGACCGGATTTGAATCAACTCGTGTCGAAGCGGCCACTACATATAAAACAACAGCTAATTTAAATCTTCGCCTTAGTGCAGCGACTTGGAGCAAAGTCCTTCTGACAATCCCAGCAGGCGCGACGATCAAATACATAAGCAAGTACGGCTCGTGGTATAAAGTCTCTTACGGTGGCAAGACGGGGTACGTCGCTTCACAGTATGTGAAGCAGACAACCGCTTCGACGATGACGACTAGTTCAACGAAAGCCTATACGACAACCGTCAACTTAAATTTACGGAAAAGCGCCTCGACGAAAGGTACGATTCTATTGACGATTCCAACAGGGAAACGAGTGACTTATGTCAGCACATACGGTTCATGGTACAAAGTGACGTATGGCGGACAGACCGGTTACGTCTCCTCACAATATTTAAAAGCTTCAAGTCCATCGACAACGACAAGCTCGACAAAAGCTTATACGACGACTGTCAACTTGAACTTGCGGAAGAGTGCCTCGACGACCGGAACGGTATTGCTTACCATCCCGTCTGGCCGCAATGTGACTTACCGGGGGACGTATGGCTCGTGGTATAAAGTTTCTTACGGTGGGAAGACCGGCTACGTCGCAGCGCGCTATTTGAAAGCGGGCACAACGACGACACCCACTACTTCAACCGGATCAGGACGCACCGTCGTCATCGATGCCGGTCATGGCGGGAACGATCCGGGTGCGGTTTACGGATCTGTCCAAGAGAAAGTCATTGCACTCGACATCGCTAAGCGCTTGGCGAACACACTATCGAGCACGTACAACTATAACGTCAAAATGACTCGTGCAAACGATGGCTACTTATCCCTCGCCCAGCGCGTCTCGTTGACAAAGTCATATAAAGGGAGCGCTTTTGTAAGCGTCCATGCCAACTCGGCACCGAGTACGGCCTACCACGGCCATGAAGTGCTCGTCCCGACGACGGAGAGCTACACGACAAACCCTTACGTCTCCGCGAGTCGTAACTTAGGAACGGCCATCAACCGTGAACTCGGTGTACGCATCCCAACGATTCGTAACCGTGGCGTGAAGTATCAAAACGTGTATGTCATCGGAAAGAATACCGTCCCGTCGACGCTCGTCGAATACGGATTTATTGGCAATGCGAACGATCGCGCTCATCTGACGAGTACGACATATCGTCAACGGATGGCTGATGCGACTGCTTCCGGCATTCATCAATTCATGCGTTCATCGAACTAATTCAAAGAGACCTGGCTGAACGTTCAGCCAGGTCTCTATTTGTATTGCGTCACATCGCAACGCCAGATTTTATGAGGGGCACCGAGTCCCCAGTAATGGTCGATCGTGAGTACAGGTGGACCCATCCGTTTTTCCCAGTACGTTTGCGCGGTCGGAAACCCCGCATCGAGATAAAAAATCGGCTGTCCCCTGATCAACAGCTCGTCCATCACGTTTTTAAGCAAGAAATGACCGACCCCTTGCCGCTGCTCGCTCGGCGTCACATAGATGCATCCGACTTCCGGTACGTCCGGCTCGACATCGAGATGTGCCGTGATAATCTCGTTCGGAGGAAGGATAGCCACTGTTCCAACAATGACGTCGTCTTTTAGCACGACAAACAATTGGACAGTCTCATCATCCAAACTATCTTGAACGGTCGTATTCAAGCGCGCCACTTCCTCGTCCAACAAATCAGCGTCTTCAAACTGTTCCCGGCGGATCAAATCGCTCAGACTCTCCATAAACAAACGCTGGAGCGGTTTGACATCATCTCGTTCAAGCGGACGAAAGTTCAATATTTCCACTTCCCTCTATCCATAATCATACGTTTCCTTCTTTACCCGTGTCTCTGCCTAACGTAACGTTCGGTTGATGCGACCCTTCCACCGCCTCGAGCTGTTCGAGATGGTCATACCCGAGATGCCCGTGCGTCTTCCAGACGAGCACGATTGCCGTCGTGAACAACAAGAGCGTTAAATAAAGAAAACCGATTGAGACCTGCCCCGGCTCGATCAAGGGGACGAGGGCATACGAGACGTTAAACGTCGTATGCAGTAAAAAGGCCGCCCATAAGTTCATCGTCGTGACGTTATATAACCACGAGATGATCAACGTAAACGATAGAATGGCGACGGCGTAAGCCCAAAACGGGAGGGATGCCTGTCCGGTGCCCGTCATCAAGAAGAGCGGAATATGCCAAACCGCCCACACCACGCCGACGAACAGGCTCGCCTGGAGCGGCGTCTTGTTGAGTTGCAGCGCGTCGAGTAAATACCCGCGCCAACCATACTCTTGTTGAACCGTTCCCCCGAGAAATAACATGTAGAGGAAGTACGGGATGACGAGCCAAGGTTCGTTCAGCAGTAACGCACCGCTCGCATCGGTCAGCCAGTACGCGAGGACAAATAAGAACGGGATGAGCAACAGCCCGAACGCATAGTACTTACCGGCCATCCGCCACTCGAAGCCTCGCTTCAACAGTGTCTGCACCCCGCTCCATCCGTTTTCTCGATACGCCATATAACTGCCGGCCACGCTCGGTCCGAACGAACCGATCAAGACGGTCGCTAAAATCGGCAAGCTTGTCCACGTATAGAGCCCCCACCAGCTTAACCATGAGAACGCGAACGCGATGACGATAAACGTTATGACTTCTTTTCGTGTCGGAATCATGCGCTCCGCCTCCTTTTATATGTAGTTTACCCACTCTAGAAGCGACTTGCCTACTTCACCGGCAAAATATTTTTACCATATGAAGCAAAATGATAGGTCGGCTACTATTTGCCGAGGTATAATCAGAGTTACAACAAAATCACATTTACTAGCGAGGTACACATGGAACCAGTAGTCGAACACTCGATGAGTCACAATTACTTTCTCGTGATTCTTTCTTATATTATCGCCGCTGTTTCCGCTTATGCTGCCATCGAACTGGCACGCCGCGTGAACGCGACGAATCGCTCCACTCAAAATATGTGGATTTTGGCGGGCGGCGCCACCCTCGGACTCGGGATTTGGTCGATGCATTTCATCGCCATGCTCGCTCACGAGGCGTTGCGCCCCGTCACGTATTCGATCCCGCTCGTTTTACTGTCCGTCATCATTGCGATGGCCGGCTGTATCTTCGGCTTCTTGATCGTCTCGCGCCGGACGACTCATCCCGCCTTGATCGGTGCGGGACTGTTGATGGGAACCAGTATCGCCAGCATGCATTACGTCGGCATGGACGCGATTCAAGGCGTCGCGATTTCGTATGATCCATGGTTGGCCATGTTGTCGATCATCATCGCCATCGCGGCCTCACTTATCGCCTTATGGATCGGCTTCTACTCGAAGTATGCCAAACAAAAAATCGACCTCGAGCTGAAAGTGTTCTTTTCACTGCTCATGGGCGTCGCCATCTTCGGGATGCATTTCGTCGGCATGGCCGCGTCATCGTTCGCGTTCATCGAAGCGAACGGCCCGTTCGCCAATGCCGTCGAACCGTCGCTTCTCGCCTGGCTCGTCACGGCGATTACGGTCATCTTGTTTGCCATCTTCTTCTTGTCGCTCACGCTCGACCGTCACCTCAAGAAACGTGAACTCATCCAAGCGACGATTCTCGATTCGACGACGGATGCGGTCGTCACGACGACGAAAGATGGTATGATCCAGTACGCCAACACCGCGTTTTATCGTTTGTTCGACAAAACGGACGATACTTTTTTCCAAGACTACCACTCGTCCTTGACGATCAATCAACAGTTCTATGACCCAAGACGGGTCGAGATCGACGATAAGACGATTGAAGTGACGAGCTACCCGCTCAAAGGTGAAGCGATGGACCAAGTGCTCTGGTTTTTACGGGACATCTCGGAGGCGATCGCCTCACAACGTCTCGTCGAACATATGGCGTATCACGATACGCTCACCGATTTGCCGAACCGCCACAAGCTCGAACGCATCCTTGCGGAACATATTCAAATCGAGGACCCGGTCGCTTGTCTTTACATCGACATCGACCGCTGGCGTTTCTTGAGTGATATGCTCGGACATCACGGCACGGACGAATTGACGATGCAAATCGCCGAACGTCTTCGCGTCACGATTCATCCAGATGACATTTTGACACGAGTCGGTGCTTCGGAATTCATTATCTTACTGTTCGATAAGCGCAGCACACTCGCCAAACAAAAAGCGGAGAAATGTATTAAAGCGATCTCACAACCGTTCAATATCGACGGGACGACCGTCGAACTCACGATGAGCGCCGGCGTCAGCCATTATCCGAAAGACACGACGTCCGCGGACGAACTCGTCCAATACGCGCGACTCACCGTCCACGAATCAAAACGGATCGGGAAAAACCAAATCAAAGAGTTCGAAGACGAATCGAAGCATCAAATTTTACGCACGGTTGAGATCGAGAAAGCGCTCATTCACGCACTGGATCGTCACGAGTTCACGCTCGTCTATCAACCGAAAGTATCGCTCACGAAAAATCGACTCGAAGGCGTCGAGGCGCTCTTGCGTTGGAATCATTTCGAACTCGGCGATGTCACACCGACCGAATTCATTCCGATCGCAGAAAACACCGGACTGATCCACCAGATCGGCAACTGGGTCATGCGCGAGTCGTGTCTCGCTTGGGTACGGTGGAACAAGTCCGGCGTCAAGCCGTTCACGCTCTCAGTCAACGTGTCACCGCTCCAGTTCGCGCGTGAAGACTTCGTCGAGACGCTCCAAACCATCTTACAAGAAACCGGCATGGACCCGATGTTCCTCGAACTTGAAGTGACGGAATCATCGATGCTGTCGTACGAGGCATCGACGCGCGATAAGCTCACCCAACTTCATCAGTACGGGATTTTGATCTCGCTCGATGATTTCGGGACTGGTTACTCGTCGTTCCGCCAACTACGCGAACTTCCGGTCCAAGTGCTCAAGATCGATCGCTCGTTCATCGTCAACTTGTTCACAGACCGCAACCAAGAAGCGATTGTCCGCTCGATGATCCAACTCGGCCATAACCTCGGCATGAAAGTGTTGATGGAAGGCGTCGAAACGTCTGACCAACTCGAATGGTTGCTCAATGAGCAGTGCGACTATGTCCAAGGCTTTTACTTCAGCCGTCCGCTTCGCGAGAAAGACGTCGTGAAGCACGTCAAATCGGTCACGACCTATATCGAGTTCGGGAAGACCCGGGCTTAAAACCAATAAGAGGTGACTCATCCGTATCGGATCAGAGTCACCTCTTTTGTTGGTGCTGAGTGATTGGTTACCCGTCGATTTCACCCTCAAACGATAAATTAAGTGGTTCATCCTGTAAGGCCGTTGCTTATCTTTATCTAACCATACGATTGGACCGCTTACTTCACCTACTATTTTGCTCTTTGTCAAAATCATCGGCAAACAGTAAGACGCACCTCTCCTCAATCGGAAAGATGCTGTGTCTAAAGTTAAGCGGTCTTCAGGCGTTTTCGTGTATGAATCGACTTCATGACGGCTCGAGCAATTGGCTGAGCGAACAACAACTCTATCCAAAACGCGATGCCGAAATTGCGGAACCACGTCGGGAAGAAGTGATGCAACGTTTCGAAGTTGATCTCGCCCATACCGATCCATGGTCCGATAATCGTCATGACAAACGAGATCATCGAGACGTTTAAGACGATGTTCAACAAGATACGGGCGTTGAAGCCGTCCGTCTGACCGGCAAGCCGGTTAAATAGTATACCGGCTAGCGGCTTCACGATGAAACGGATCAACACGATGAGCGCAATCCAAGCGAACGGGATGATTTTGAGCGTATCGACGTAATGGGCGACACTAAAGCCTCGCTCCATGCCGACGATGATCGGGGCAATCGTGTTCACGGATAAAATCGAGATAATCAACATGAACAAAACGCCTTCTTTTGGGTTTTGAGGTAACCGGTCTTCCAAGTGCATAATAAAGCCTCCGTACACATATGATTTCAGATGGTAGACGTATCTTGCGACATATATTTTCGGTACGAAACCGATATCTCTACAAACTGATTTTCATAGTGTAGCAAATTGGAGGCCTGCTTCGTAAGCATTATTTTTTTGTTTTTTATTCGACCGTTTTTTTTCAGATACAGTCTCATGCTAGTCCGTTTCGAATGGCAAAACTAGTCGCCTGAACAAACTTCGTGCTGTCGACTTTTTACCGTTCACGTAAAAGTCACCACTTTCACTAACAAGCCATTTTTTTGGAGGCTTGTCCGCCTGACGCGGTTCGTGCATGATAATAGTATATAGAGATGAAACGGAGGAACGGATATGAGCGGGCTCTTTCTCGTCATCGGCATCATCTTATCGATTCTCTCGAAATGGCTGCAGTTTAACGGACAGGATGCGCGCGGAGATGTGCTCGTATTTCCGGCTGCGTTCTTTCTCGGCTTGGCGCTGTTGTTCAGCTTGCCGTTCTTTAAAGAGTGGTGGGAGGAACCATCAAAGCGACCGAAAGCGCTCCGCTTCGCTGGGCTCGCGGCCGGTGGCATTCTATCGTTCCAGTTGTTCGCCTGGCTCGTCTTCGGACAAGATCAGTGGCTCGGTGCGCTGTTCTTAATCCCCTTCCTCGGCTGCCTTTACTTCATCATCCGTACGTTCAAATGAAAACGGGGGAAGCGCTCATCATGCGCCTCACCGTTTTTAGGGAATGTCGAGGTCGAGTAGAACCCCATAATGATCACTCGGCAGAATATTAGTTTTGCTAACGGGTGCATGTCCGAACACGTCTACGCTTTTAATAACTAGAGAGTTCACTTTAGCGTGACGCAATAAAATCCAATCATAGCGCGAGGATCGTTTCATTAAGGAATCCTGTTGCAGATATGGATTATGTGTATAGTCCAATGTCGGTTGCGCTTCTCCTTCATCATACTTGGCGACATCGACCCACCGGTGTTCGGTCAAATAGTGATGGTTCTCTGACTGCGGGTCATCATTGAAGTCCCCGCATAAAATCTCGTACCGTTCCCCCTCGCCGATCCATTCGTGAACCGCCTTCATTTGTGCTTCCCGTATGTCCGACGACCTCCAATTTAAATGGACGTTCGTCAATCCGAACACGTGGCCTCCTACTTGGAACGTTACCCTCATCGCACAGTAGTTTGCTTCTTCTACCTCGTAGTGCCAAATCGCATCATTCGTATCGAGCGGAACTTTACTTAAAACGGCGAGTCCTTCATCCGGTGAATCGGGATAAGGATGAAACACACAAAACGGATATCCCGTCTGATTCGCGATATATGTTGCGACATCGATTCCTGTTTCGCCGTCTATGTATGTTTTAACTTCCTGAAGCGCGAGCATGTCAGAGGCAACACGTTTTACTTCCTCACAGATGGCCTCGATTCGCTCGTGCCATAACGTTGGATTGTTCCAAATGTTAAAGCTTGCAACCCTCATATGCTGGCCCCACTTTGGTGCATGTCTGTTAGTACAAATCGCTCGGTTTCTTGAATCTGCTGAATCATCCGGCTCAACTCACCGACCGTGTTATCTAAGTAGTAACGGTCCGGTGCGCCCGAGCTTAGAAACTCGTTCCGTAATATGATGACCCGCTCCCCCATCTGTGAATCCGCCGGCCTGTGCTGATCGCGTTGGACATGAACGTCTTGCTCTGCCCATAAGATGACGTAATGCACTTCAATCCCTTGTTCAATCCAATGTGATGTATATGTCTGTACATCTTTCCAAAATACGATCCAATCTACGACGACGTCATAATCCGCTTCAAGAAAGTTATCGCTCAAGGCAACGATGTTTTTCCAAACAAGTTCATTCGCACGCTCAGACTCCCAAGGTTTTTCACGACCCGAGACTGCCATATGACTAATGTCATCGCCTGAAATGTATGCACTTTTCTTCATCTGTCGAGCGAGCTGTTTTGCGGTTGTCGATTTCCCGACACCGGCAGGTCCCGAGATAATCCATACCTTCTGCTTCATCAAACTGTTCCCCCTCAACATTTAAGAGGAAGCGCTCAAGCGCTCCCCCATTTTCGTTCTTCTCGCAGTTCATCTTCCGTGACGTAGTTGTTGTCGAGGTTGACCATGTGGCGCTCGTACCACTTTCCTCCTGGAAATGAAAAAAGAAAAGAGGCTGCCCCAATAAGGAAAAATGTCGAAATTGAAATCAAATCTGTAAGAACAGCGTATACCCACAGTAAAATGAATGGATACATAAGTAGACCACTTATCGAATTGAAATGAATAAGTCGTTTCGCTTCTCGAGAGATCAAGTACTTCTTTTTGATTGCTTCACGCTTCCTTGCTTTATAAAAGTCTGGCAGACTGACGATTGCACCGATAAAAAAGACCGTCACTGGTGATAACCATTTATACTCAACCATGAAAAACAGGACGAAAAAGAATACCCATGATAGTAGTAAAATCGATGGCTTCTTCGCATTATCAAACGCCATCAGTTCCCGCATTTGAGTGCGCTTATCCATATCGTTCTTCCTTTTCAATTTCCCGCGCTTCTTTAATTGCTTTGATATCTTGATCCGTCAAATAGTTCCCATCATGTTTTTGAATGATACGGTCGAGCCATTTCCCGAAGAACGTCGCGCCCCAGAAAAAGGCTTGTGATAAGAGAAACGCTTGGAACGATTGCGGCTGCGATGTTTGATTGAACACTACGATCCCGTAGTAGCCGAGAGCGACAAGTCCAAGTAAATAAGCGGTATACCGTAATGTCAGCAGCTTCCGTGCCTTCTCATTTTTCACGAAGCGGCGCCACATCCGGAAACGCATCATCTCCGTAGTGATGACGAGACTAAATATTGAGAATATGAATATTAGGAAAAACGAATCCGGCATCTCCCAATACGACGCATAAGTCAGCATGCCGATGATTGCTGCGACAACAAAGATCCCAACGCCCCAGCTTGTCCATTTATCCATGCGTAGCACCGTATCAATCTGTTGTTTTGTTTGCGGTGAAAGTTCCATTATGATTTCATCCTTTCAATCACTTGGTCGTATGTTGGCATGTCAGGGTCGTACGCTTTCAATTTCCGGACAATCAATCGTTTTCGATATGATTCGGTTAGTCCCCAGATGCCAAACACGCCGCCAATTAAGAAACCAAACGATTCAGTCGTCAGTAGCGTCGTCATAAAGGTTCCCATTAAGATTGCGCTAATCCACGTATCAGCATATTCGATTTTCAGCCACTGCAAACCCTTTGGTCGCGTTGAGAATTGGCGCAGGATGCGATATTGCTGATGTCCCATCACGACAAGAAACACCGCGACAGTCCACATCAAGGGAATTAACAACATCCGTTCAAAGAAAAGGGAAACAACCAATGAAGTCACATAAACAACGAGCAACGGAACACCGAAGCGTTGGATTCGCTTCACCCACAGAATTTCTTTCTGCAATTGTTCACCCATCCCCTCACCTCCCTATTTCTTTATATGTAGAACGCCATACATCTTCCTGCTTCATCCGCTTATCGATCTTCATCGTGATCCATCCAGCTAACACAATCACGAGCAAACCGACTGTATAGAAAACTTTCGTCTCCAACAATTCATTGCCGTTCAATGCGAGAAAGAAGGCAACCGTATTCAACATGTCACTCCCCAACTGTTGGCGATAGCGATGCGTCAATTTCGGATTCAACCGTTGTCGCATCTGATAGCGACGTACATACATCACATTGACGGGAACGAGCACGAGGGCCATGTAGACGATGCCCCAAAACAGACTGTCCGTCCACCACACGATTGGAAGAATGACGACTAGAAACACCCCTACAATCCCAAACATGAGTTGTTGAAACGAACGGACCCACGCCCGTTCCTGTTCGACTCGTTCCCTCATCGCGCTTCCTCCAGCTCGAGGGCGCATAATATCGGATCATGTTGATTTAAACGGCGTGACACCGTTTCTGTCAACGTCCCCCAAATGAACACCCCGAACGCCCAATACAGGTCGTCTTGATTGAAGACCAACAGGCCAATCACTAAAACGAGTAAACCGATCGAGCTCACGATATCGTACACGAGATGCCACCTTAGCACCTTCCGCGTAGCAAGATCGACTAAAAACGTACGTCTCATCTGATATTTTTGCACGTCTAACATGAGCATTCTGACCCCAACGAGAGTGAGAGGAATGATGAGCCACAGTTGCTTCCCAAAGAAGGATAAGACGATGGCCAATACCACGACGCTTAAAAAGATGTATCCGACCCGTGTCTGTTGCTTCTTCCAAGCCGTCTCTTGTTCAATTCGTGTCGGTTGATTCATGACTTCCCCTCCCTACTATTCTCTTATTGTATACGGAAATGAAACGGTGGTGTTTCAAGTTGTCCAAATATTCCCTCAATAATCATTCGACGTTTTTCAACAATTGGCGAATGATTTACGACCGTTGCAAATTATTTCTGCTATAATGATAGCGTATTCATTCCTACAAATTGATGTGAAAGGTGCAAACAGTCATGGCCCCAAAGTATAAGCAAGTCGCAGAACAGATTGAGACGGATATCGTCAATCACGTCTATCAGCATACGAACAAACTCCTCACGGAAGACGAATATGCGACGAAATACGCCGTCAGCCGCAACACGGTCCGGAAAGCGATCGAGATTCTCGTCAACAAAGGCTACGCCTATCAAGTCCAAGGGAGCGGCGTCTTCGTCCGTGACCATTACGACAGCGATTATGTGAACCTCGAAAAACTCCAAGGTCTCACGAGCGACTTCAGTGGACGAAAAGTCGAGACACACGTCCTCGCCTTTGAGGAGACGACGGCAAACGAAGAAGTGGCGGAACGGATGAAGTGTCCGGTCGGGACGCCTGTTTATTACGTCAAGCGGCTGCGTCTCGTCGACGACCACCCGTTCTCGGTCGAAGATTCGTACTTCCGCAAAAATCTCGTCGTCTATCTCGACCGAAACATCACCGAGAAGTCGATTTATAACTACTTCCGTAACGACCAAAAGCTCGCCATCGGTTTTGCCGACCGCGTCATTTACGCCGATTTCTTGAACGCCGATGATGCCGTTTTACTCGGGTTGAACGAGAACGATCCGGCCCTTCTCGTCGACAACACCGTTTATTTAACGAACGGTCAAATCTTCGACGTATCGCGCTCGACACATCATTTCCGCCATGTTAAGATGCTGAAAGTCTCTAACATCAAGTCTTAAACGCACTCGAGAAGTTGATCTCGCGTGCGTTTTTTTCGTTCACATTTTATTCAAAAAGAAAGGGTTTACATGTAAGCGGTGTCGTGCTAGTATCAAACTATAGAATTTGTACCTACGAATCTTAGTTATCCATACAAAAAAGGAGAGATATTATGGTTTCTGAAACAATCGAAATTACACCCGAAGACATCTTCGGTTTAATCGCCCTCTCAGGTGACGCGAAAGCAAGTTACCACCACGCAATGCTCCTCATGCAAGAAGGCAAACCAGAGGAAGCGGCTGAAGCGGTCAAGGCTGGAGACGCGACGTTGAAAGAAGCACACGCTATCCAAACGAAATTCGTCACGCTCGAAGCACAAGGGAAAACGGCGACAGTCGGCGTCCTCATGGTGCACGCGCAAGACCACTTGATGAACACGATCCTCGTAAAAGAGATGCTCGGCTACATGATGAACATGCAAAACGAAATCAACCAATTGAAAGGAATGGATCAAAAATGATGAAAATCGGACTCTTCTGCGCAGCAGGTATGTCAACAAGTATGTTAGTAGAAAAAATGAAAGCGGTTGCCGCTGAACGTGGCCTCGAGGCAGAAATTGCAGCCTACCCAGAATCAGAAATGGAAACGTACGTGAACGACCTCGACGTCGCTCTTCTCGGACCACAAGTGAAGTACTTGCTTTCAAAAGGCAAACAGATCTGTGAGCCAAAAGGCGTTCCAATCGACGTCATCAACACAGTCGACTACGGCATGATGAACGGAACGAAAGTATTAGACCACGCACTTAAGCTTGTAAATAAATAAACTGAGGTGACCACTTTGAAAATGCCAAAAGATTTCTTGTTCGGCGCTGCTTCGGCTTCTTACCAAGTCGAAGGCGCATGGAACGAGGACGGGAAAGGACTCTCAAACTGGGACGTCTTCTCGAAAATTCCTGGAAAAACATTTGAAGATACGAACGGCGACGTCGCAGTCGACCATTACCATCGTTATAAAGAAGACATCGCGCTCATGGCCGAAATGGGACTCGAATCATATCGCTTCTCAATCTCATGGCCGCGTATCTTCCCGAACGGCACAGGGGAAGTAAACGAAAAAGGACTTGAGTTTTACAACAACTTGATCGACGAGTGCTTGAAGCACAACATCGTCCCGTTCGTGACACTCTACCACTGGGACCTCCCGCAAGCGCTTGAAGAAACAGGCGGCTGGAAAAATCCAGCTACGGTTGACGCGTTCGTACGTTTCGCCGATACTTGTTTCCAATCGTTCGGTGACCGCGTCCGTCACTGGATCACGTTCAATGAAGCGGTCATCTTCTGCTCGCTCGGCTACTTGACTGGGGCACACCCACCAGGTATCGAAGGCGATGTCAAAGGTTACTTCCAAACGACACACCACGTTTTCGTCGCACACGCCCGTGCCGTCGAGTTGTTCAAACAAAACGGTTACGAAGGTGAAATCGGCATCACGCACGTATTCAACCCGGCCTTCAGCATCGATGAAGCCGAGGAGAACAAATTTGCGGAAATGCACGCGAACGCTTATGCGACGCACTGGTTCTATGACCCGATCTTGAAAGGCGAATATCCAGAATACGTCGTGAAAGGACTTGAAGAGCAAGGTCTTCTCCCTGAAATGACAGCTGAAGAGCTCGAGCTTCTCAAGCGTACAGCTCCGATGAACGACTTCATCGGTCTCAACTACTACAGCCCGCAACGCGTCATGAAAAATGACTCGGCGCTCGTTATGGCCGGTGGTCGTGAGAACTCGACAGGCCGTCCAGGTAACCCATCGTTCGACGGCGTCTACAAGACAGTCATGATGGATGACAAGGTATATACGAAATGGGCATGGGAAATCTCACCGGAAGCGTTCCTTGACGGCATGCACATGTTGAAGGAGCGTTACGGCAACGTGAAAATCTATATCACCGAGAACGGTCTCGGCGACGTCGATCCAATCGTTGACGGCGAAATCCTCGACGACCCACGTATCGAATACATCGAAGGCCACTTGCGCGCTGTGAAACACGCCGTTGAACAAGGCATCAACGTCGCAGGTTACTATGCTTGGTCGGCAATCGACCTTCTCAGCTGGCTCAACGGATATAAGAAGCAGTATGGCTTCATTTACGTTGACCACGCGAACGGACTCGCACGCAAGAAGAAAAAATCGTTCCACTGGTACAAAGACATCATCGCCACGCGCGCTGAAAACCTATAAGGAGGTTCCCCATGAGCCGCTTAGAAAGAGTATTTGAAAAGTTCACACCAGGTTTCGTTCGATTTGCGAACGCAAAGCCCGTCCTTGCAATTAAGGACGGGTTCATCCTGACAATGCCGATGACGATCATCGGTTCGCTGTTCCTACTGATCTTGGCGTTACCGATTCCAGGTTGGGCCGAGTTCATGTCAGGATTGTTCGGAGCCGATTGGACGCTCCCACTCACGCAAGTCGTCGGTGCGACGTTTGACATCCTAGCTTTGATCGGGGTATTCGGAATCGCCTACTCGTACGTCAAAAACGAAAAAATCGAAGGCGTACCAGCTGGTATCCTCGGAATCATCTCGTTCTTGATCATCACACAAGCATCTGTCCTCTCTGAATCAGGAGAAGCAGTCAACGGAGTCATCCCGAAAGTATGGACAGGTGGACAAGGTGTCCTCGCTGCCATCGTCGTCGGTTTAGTCGTCGGATTCATTTATTCGCAATTCATCAAACGCGGGATCAGCATTAAAATGCCTGACGGTGTCCCACCTGGTGTTTCGAACTCATTCTCGGCACTCGTTCCTGGTCTTGCGATCATCGCACTTGCTGCTGCGACGTTCGCTATCTTCCAAGCGGTTGCAGAGCGTACGTTCACAGAAGTCGTCTATGACGTGCTTCAATCACCACTTCAAAACCTGACAGACACGCTAGCAGGAGCAGTCATCATCATGGTTCTCATGTCAGTCATGTGGTGGTGTGGAATTCACGGTGCCGCAATCATCATGGGTATCATGGGGCCACTCCTTACAGCAAACGCACTTCAAAACCAAGCACTCATCGATGCGGGTGAAACACTCGTTGCCGGTGAGAACGCGAAAATCGTTACAATCCAGTTCCTCGACGTCTTCACGAAGCTCGGTGGTTCAGGAATCACGATCGGATTCATCATCGCCACACTTATCGTCGCCCGTTCGGCTCACTTGAAACAGCTCGGTAAGCTCTCGCTTGCACCAAGTTTGTTCAACATTAACGAGCCGGTCATCTTCGGGATGCCGATCGTGTTCAACCCGATCATGTTCGTACCGTTCGTCATCGTACCTGCAATCGCATCGTTCATGGTGTACTTCTCAATCCTTTGGGGCTGGGTCGATCCGTTCAACGCACTTCAGGTGCCGTGGACGACACCACCGATTATCTCTGGTTTCTTAATCGGCGGATGGCGTGCAGCGCTCTTGCAGATCGTCACGATCGCAATGGCCGTAGCCATCTACCTCCCGTTCGTCCGCATGCAAGATCGCGTCTCGTACGGTGAAGAGTTGAAAGCACAAGAAGAATCAGACCAAGCATCAGCCTAAGTAAAAAACGACAGCCCTTCTCAACGATGAGAAGGGCTGTTATATTTAGGAAAATGTCTATGAACGTTGAGCGTCCTTGCAACGTCTCGAACTCAAAATCAAGCTCCTCCGTTTCGTCAATGGTCATCTACGAATCGAATACCAATTTAGTAATTTCATTCTACACCAGGCTATCGCTATTAGCGTTTTGTATTCACTTCGGAGTGTTCTACTTAATTTATAGTTCATTAAAACAAAATCAGAATAGGTTATAAATCTCAATATAAGCCCATATTCTATTCTTATTGAAAGTCATTCGCAGTAAATATTCTTTTAACAAATTTGATTAATCCCATTTTTGGTGTTCAGATTGAGATTTTTTATAAGTATATAGCAACTGAGCCAAAAACATAATTAATAATAAAAGCGGTACTAATATTTTTTCAAGAGGCGAAGTTACTGTCAAAAAAATGAACAAAGTAAGAAAGATAAGAATAGGTAACCCTGCATACAATGTTCTCTTAAATTTTTGTGTATAAGTGAGTTTGTGGTACATTTTCACTTAAATCCCTCCTTTATTCCATTTAATATTTATTATATACTTAATTTAACACTAAAAGGGGGTAACGTAAACTTATGAAAAAGTTTTATAAGCAATTTACACTTGTAATGAGTACTCTATTACTTTTGTTTGGTTCTTTTTCACTTTCAGTTAATGCCGCTGAACATTCTGGGGCTACAAATCAGCATTTAAACTTGAATGACATCAAGAATCATGAACAAATTTTTGAGTTGATTCATCAAGATCCCAATGACATTATCTCTTCTTATTGGTTAGATGAAAGTGTCAAATCTGGTGTAATTAACATATTCAATTCATCAGAAAATAAATATTATAACTTGTACGTTGAAAAAGATCACATCACTTACTACAGTATTCAATATTATGTGAGTCATGATTCAAAAGATGCGAAATTCGAACTATATTCTATCGACTCATTTAATAATTCTCACCATGAATTCACTTCGCAAGTTGCAAACGAGACTGGCAAGGTCTCACATCAAATAAATGCAAAAAGTAATAGTAATACAGCTTACAAATGGGCCTGTATTTTCTCTAGCTATGTTGCTTGTGCAGCAGCGGCCGGTACAATAGGATTCGGAGTGGCTGGTCCATTTGGAGCAGGCGCAGCTGCTCTTGCCTGCAGATACGTTTTCCAAACGCTTGTCGAAAAATATGGTAGTAAAAAAGCAGCTTGTAAAATTTTTAGCTAACTTCCGTTGTAGGGAGGTAATCTTACTTTCCTACATCTTTTTTCCTTATTCTCCTTCTTTTTAACTCATGAGTATAAATTAAATACTTAATTTCTTTTCTACATAATACGTAAATTGAGAAACATAATTTCTTGCTTTAATAAGTCCGCTTTATATACTTAAACCAAGTATCGACCTGTAACAAAAACGACAGCCCTTCTCATCACAGAGAAGGGCTGTTATATTTAGGGAAAAAAGTAAAGGGGGTGGAAAAGTGGAAGTGTACTATCCTGCCCTATTTGCTGTTCTCGCTGGCGTGTCCGGATTAGTCGGGTTAGCACTACAGTCTGTCTATCCCATCTTGTTAGTACCTGTCTGTTTACTCGTCGCGGGATACTTTACAGTCTCTAAAAAGAAGCAAGCGGAAACACGCAATTATACGCCGAGCTTCATGATCTTATCGAGCGCCGCACTCGCATTCGGTCTCGGCTTTAAATCCATCGTCCCATACGCCATGCTCATCGGAATTGCGTTGCATATGGTCTGTATCGTATGCGCGTTCATTGCACTTGGCCGATATCAGTCGCAATCATGAAATCATTCTTACAGTCAGGAGGGATCGTCGGAGGACTTCTTGTCCTCCTCGTCCTTCCTTTGCTTTTACTTGATATCGGACTCATCTGGCTGCTCGAAAGGAGCTTGCCCGCACCGCTCTCCCTTTTGATCGCATTATGTTGCTTTTATAGCATATCTTTTGGCTTCGGACTCCTCATCGACGGTTTCGGCGCTGTCCTCGCGTCACTTCGTTACACTCGAGCATTGCCGTTCCTACGCGCCGTCGGTCATCTTGCGACAAGTGCCGGTAGTTTATATAGCGTGACCTGGTTATTCCCGAATGTCGCGTTGTCACCACTGACGATGAGCGTGATTGTTTTCGTGCATTGGCTTGGGGCACATCTTTGGCTTCGGAACGATTCACCGGGCAAAGCGGGAACTGCACCGAACGATTCCCTCGATCATCAAATTGTTCAGATGTTACGGACCGCGACCGTACCCGACTGTGTCGAGACCATCCAACAACAGTATCCAAACGTATCGAAACTCGAGATTTTGCGTCGGGTTCGTCGTATTAGCCGCTAAATCGAGCCATTTGTTGTTTACAAACTTTTTTAATCGTTTAAATTTTATTTTAACGATTAAAAAACGAACGCATAAAAATATCCATCTGTCGTCTAGACAGATGGATTTTACTTGATTGGCCCCCGTACTGGAAAATCAGTTGCGATGTCCCGTAATCCTTTTAAGAAGTTGTCCACATTCGTTATGGACGTCTCAAATTCAAAATCAATCTCCTCTGCCTCGTCCTCGAGCGGATGTTCCAAGATACCTCGTACGCTCACTTCATCCCCATCCGCGTCCCGTCTCGTCAACGTCACGCTGATGAACGGTTCTGTCGGCGCGAACACGACTTCCTGCACGTCGCCCGCTACAAACGACTCGAACACAGATATGTAGTGCGCCACGAGCAAACTGTCGAGCATAATGTCGTCGAATGTGATGCGATGGTCAGGCGTATGGAGCCCGACCCAATTCCGATGCCACGACGCGTCATGCATGTTGTCGGCGTCTGAATAGGCGTACGCGTAACTCTCGATTGTCACATCCATCGTCTCGTCACGCGACATCAATTTCGCAATCGGCATCGTTATCCGTCCTTTCGCAGTGAATAGCCGTCAATCTCCTGTAGACGCATCCGTTTCTGATCGACGGCCGCATGCACGATGACCGTCACCCCCGGATTGAGCTCCATCATCTTCTTGATTTTCGTCAAGTCGTCGCCTTTAATCTCGACCGGTAAGACGAACTCGCCTTCCTTCAAGTGAATGAACTTGATTTTCCCTTTATCGTCGTAACCTGTCACTTCGTATGTCGCATACTCGCGTTTCATCTGAACCGCCCCTTTCATTCGTTGTCCTCTTCTATACGTTCCCCGCTTGAATCGGTTCCACACAAAAAATCCATCCCTGTAGCGGCAGGGATGGATTCGTCTTACGCCTCGATGCTATCTGCGTGTTTGGCTTTATGGTCCGCGATGACGCCTGCGTACCATTTCGCGCTGTCTTTCCAGACGCGCTCTTGTGTGTCGAAGTCGATGTAGAGAATGCCGAAGCGTTTCTCGTAACCGAAGCTCCATTCGAAGTTGTCCATGAGCGACCAGAGGTAATATCCGGCGATGTTCATGCCTTCGTCGTTCAAGTCAGATACGGCCTCGAGGTGCTTTTGGACGTAGTCGATGCGATTATCGTCATGGACTTCGCCGTTCTCAAGCACGTCGTCATACGCTGCGCCGTTCTCTGTGATGATGATTGGAAGATCTGTGTACTCGTTACGTAAGCGACGGATCAGGTCTTTGAATTCGTTCGGGGCGATATCCCAGCCCATGCCCGTCTTGTCGTAATCGGAGTAAGCGGCGACTGTCATGAAGTCGTTCGCTGCGCTGAACTCGACGAGTCCACGACTGTAGAAGTTGATGCCAAAGAAATCGCACTCTGTCGAGATTGTCTCCATGTCACCTGGTTTGATGAAGTCGTACGAGTGAACGTATTTCGAGAACAAGTTCATCATGTCGACCGGATACTGGCCTTTGAAGACCGGATCGAGGAACCAGCGATTCGAGTAGCCGTCCGAGTTGCTCTGGGCGAGTTTGTCGTTCGCCGAGTCCGTCTTCGCGTAGACCGGTGCCAAGTTGAGCGTGATGCCGATCGGCGTCGTCGACTTCAACTCGTTCTTCAACAGTTCGACTGCTTTCCCGTGCGAGAGCAACATGTGATGCACGGCGCGGACCGCTTCGTTCATGTCACGATGTCCCGGTGCGTGAACACCGGCATGGTAGCCGAGGAAGCCGGCACACCATGGTTCGTTGTGCGTGATCCATGAGTCGACGATGCCGTCGAGCTCATCGAAACACACTTTCGCGTACTCGAGGAACCAGTCGACCGAGTCGCGGTTCACCCAGCCGCCTGCTTCATGGGCCCACATCGGGAGGTCCCAATGGTAGAGCGTGACAGCCGGCTTGATGCCTTCTTCACGGAGACGCGTCGCAAGCGTCTTGTAGAATTCCATACCGGCCGGATTGAACTCACCTTTGGCCGGGAAGATGCGTGGCCAGGCGATCGAGAAGCGATATGTGTCAACGCCGAGCTTTTTGATGTGCTGAATGTCTTCTTCATAACGATGGTAATGGTCGCAAGCGACGTCACCGTTATGCTTTTCGAACACACGTCCGTCGATGTCACAGAACATGTCCCAGATCGACGGCGTACGCCCGCCTTCGTTGTGGGCGCCTTCGATTTGATAAGACGAAGTTGCCGTTCCGAAGACAAAGTCTTTGTTAAACTGCATAGTCAATTCCTCTTTTCTGTCTAGTTATTCTTTGACCGCACCAGCCGAGATACTGCTGACGATGTATTTCGACAAGAACAAGAAGGCGATCATGATCGGCACGACTGAAATCGCGATACCGAGGTAAAGGGCGCCGAGGTTTTCGGCGACTTGCGAACCTTTCAAGAAGCCCATGAGTACCGGCAACGTGTACTTCTCTGGTGAGAACAAGAGCACGAGCGGCATCAAGTAGTTGTTCCACGAGCCGATGAACGTGAAGATCGACATCGTCGCAACAGCTGGCATCATCATCGGAAGCGCGATCGTATGGAAGATGCGAAGCTCGCTCGCTCCATCGATCCGCGCTGCTTCGATCATACTGACGTGCAGCGTCGCTTGCGTGTACTGGCGGATGAAGAAGACGACGAACGGACTCGCGATCGACGGGATGATGAGCGGGATGAACGAATCGAGAATCCCGAGCGTCTTGCTGATCTCGTAGAAACCGATAAGTCCGAGTTGTCCCGGGACCATCATCATGACGAGCATGAAGATGAACATCACATTTTTCCCTTTGAATTCATAGAACGAAAATCCGAACGCAGTCATGGCTGAGAAGTAACCCGAGAGTAACGTCACGAGCACTGCAACAATCAAACTGTTTTTAAATCCGGTCCAGATGTTGATGTAGTCGCTCAAGATCGCATAGTTATCGAGTAGTGATGTCCCTGGGATGAGCGAGAAACCGGTCATGATTTCTCCGTTCGTCCGTGTCGCGTTGACGAGCATCATGAGGAACGGGATGAAACAGATAATCGTCAAGATGACCAAGCCTGTATAGATCAAGCCACGGCTAAACCGTTTCTTTTTGACCTTGTTTTTTGGCGGCTCCACGCGGAGAGGTTTCTCCTCGCGCGGCGGCTGTACTTCGCTGTCGGCGAGCATACGCCGTGTTTCTGCATTTTGTTCCATTGGTTATGCTCCCTTCTGCGCAGCGCGCTCTTTACGGAACATGCCTTTGAAGACGACCGCCGAGAAGACGAGCGTGATCAAGAACAAGCCGTAAGCAACCGCTGATGCATAGCCGTAGTTGTTATACTTGAATGCTTGGTTGTACAAGTAAAGCACCATCGTGTTCAGTGATCCATCTGGCGCACCGACTCCGTCTGTCAAGAGAAGCGGAAGGTCGAACAATTGAAGGCCACCGATGAGCGATGTGATCATGATATACAAGAGAATCGGTTTAAGCAGTGGCACCGTGACGTTCGTGAACATCTGCCAACGGTTCGCGCCATCGATATGGGCAGCTTCGAAGAAGTCTTGCGAAATCCCCGACACACCGGCCATGACGATGATGAACGAGTGACCGAACCACATCCATGTCAAAATGAGTGAGACGGACAGTTGTGCCGTCACCGGTTGCGATAACCAATTGATTGGGTCTGAGATAATGCCGAGTTTCAAGAGCATCATGTTGAGTGATCCGTGCTGCCAGTCAAGCAAGATTCCAAACAAGAGTGCGACCGAACTGATCGTGATCAAGTTAGGAAGATAGAAGAATGAACGGAAGAACGCGAGGCCCTTCAATTTCAAACGAAGATCTGAGAACAAGAGCGCGAGAGCCAGTGCGAGACCGATTTGCAAGACAAAGTTTATTCCCCAAATCTTAATCGTATTGACGAACGCCTCGATGAAGTATGTGTCTGTCAACAAACGCGCGTAGTTCGCGAAACCGACGACCTCTTCACCCGGACTGCCGGTATAGTTGGTGAAACTGTAGTACAGGGTCAAGAAGACCGGGTAGATACTGAATGTCAAAAAGACGACCCAAAATGGGGCAATAAACGCATAGCCGTAACGGTCAAGTTTTTTCACGTCGTGTTACTCCTTCCATAGCAACCCTTAAGGGGGGAAATCCCCCCACGGGTTAGCTTGCTTCAGTCAACTGTAATGTCTGGGTAAGCGTTCTTCGCTTGTTTTTTGAACTCTGCGATTGCTTCGTCTTTCGACTTCTTGCCTTCAACGTATTGGAGGACAGACGCGCCGTAGAGTGTGTCGAGCTGTTGGTCGTATTTCGTTACGATCCCTGGTGTGATTTTATCAGCTTGGTCGAGGAAGAACTCGTAGTTGTTCTGTCCGCCGAGGAACTCGTCGCTGAAATCGTCTTTGATCTTATCTGTGACCGGTTTGTAAGAAAGAACGTCACCAGTCTCTTCAGCCCAACCTGTCAAGAACTCTTCGTCTTGCGTCATGAGTTTAACGAAGTCGTATGCTGCTTCTTTGTTTTTCGATCCTTCGTAAACTCCGAGCCATGTGCCGCCCCAGAAGTACGGACTTGGACCGTTCGTGACTGCCCAGTCACCGGCTGAATCTTTCGCGCTGTCTTTCAAGACGCTGTGGAGACCCCATGTTGGAAGGACGTATGAGAAGACTTGTGTTTCGACTTCTTTGCCGCCTTCTTTAACTTTGATTGGTTTAGACATACCTTCGAACCAAGATGGCGACCATTCTGGAGCGAGTGCCGTGTATTGTTTCTCACGAAGCTCTTTCGCGTAGTCCATGTAGTCAATCTTATCTTGTGTCAAGACGAGTTCGTTCTTGTCGTTTACCCATGCTTCAGGGTTTGCGCCTTGTGAGAACCAACGGATTGCGCCTTCATCTGGGAACATACGATAGCCTTTTTGCTTCATCTTCTCAGCAACTTCAAAGACGCCGTCCATCGAGCTCATCATGTTTCCGATTTCAGTCGGGTCATCTGTGCCGAGCACTTCTTTGGCTAGGCTACGTTTGTAGTAGACACCACCTGGAGTCGTCTGCCATGAGAGGGCACGCACATCGCCTTCTTTGTCTTTACCGAGGTCAAAGACGTACGGGATGTAGTCGTCCGCGATTTCATTGACGTTGTACGGCTCTTCCGAAAGGTTTTCCCAGTAGCCTGCGTCAACCCATTGCTTAAGGAACGCGATTTCCCCAGTGAATACGTCTGGTGCCCCAACGCCACTTTCAAGTGCTGGCTTGAGTTTTGTCGGATAGTCGGCGATTGGAACGATTGTCAATTCGACTTTGACGCCGTTGCGCTCTTCGTACGTTTTGATTGGTTCTTTGAGCTCATCTGTGAACGACCAAACTTTTAGAACGTCGTCTTTAGAACCTGATTCAGAACCTGAAGTTCCTTCGTCGTTTGAGCACGCGCCCAAGACGCCGACTGATAGTGCTCCGATTGAAAGTAAGCTGACTAATTTTTTACGCATGTGTGAACCCATCCTTTTAATGTTTTTTAGAAAGCGCTTGCAAGAAGAGGTAATAATTTGTCGAAAGCGCTTTCGAAAATGTCGAAATAAAATATCGAAAGCGATTTCGATTTTTTGGGAATGACTTTCGAAATCGCGCTCTTCCCTCTATCCGGTTAAAGGGGAGAGAGCGACTTCGAAATATCATCGGGACTACTTTACTTTTTGACCGGTGCGCATGACAAGCGTTCGATCAATTTGACCGGAATGACGCGACGTTCTGTGAGTCGTTCTTTAGCGGTCATCTGTTCAATCAACAACTCGGCCGCTGCTTCGCCGATCTCGTCTGTATCTTGACGAATCGTCGTCAGCTTCGGCGTGATGTACTTGATCATGTCGATGTCATCGTAACCGATGATCGAGATGTCTTCCGGTACCCGGAGACCGTGCTCATGGACGGCTTCAATCGCACCAATCGCCATCTGGTCACCCGCGACGAATACTGCGGTCGGAGGGGTTTCGAGCTGGAGAAGCTTCTCCATCGCTTGTTTACCTTCTTCGACTGAAAAGAATCCGGCGTTGATCAAATAACCTGGTTCAATTGGAAGATCGAGTGCCTGCATGGCGAGCTCGTACCCTTTGATTCGGGCCGCACCGGCGTCAATCGTTCTGTCACCGGCGATATGTGCGATCTTGCGATGACCGAGTTCGTACAAGTGGTTCACGGCTAAACGTGCACCCGCGATATTGTCTGAATAGACGACGCTACAATCCGCGCTGTCCATATCGACGACGACGATCGGGATGTCGCTTTGCATGAGTTCTTGAACTTGCTCATCCATCCGGTCCGAGCAGATGACGACGATACCGTCAACAGCGCGGTGTTTGAAGTGCTCGAGATAACTCATGTCACGCTGGCGGAGGTTCCTTGAGGCAAACATCAAATCATAGCCTTGTTCCTCTGTCGCGTGACGAAAACTTTCAATGATTCCGTTAAAAAATGGATGTTTCATTCCGACTTCGTTCGCTTCCGAGAACATGACTCCGATCGCCCACGATTTCTTCGTCGATAACGACTGGGCGTGTGCGTTTGGAAGATAATCCATCTCGGCGGCAGCTTTTAAAATTTTGGCTCTCGTCTTGTCGCTCACGTCCTTGTAGTTGTTCAACGCTTTAGAGACGGTCGTAATCGAAAAGCCGGTTTTCTTTGCTAAATCATAGATCGTACCCATGTCAGTCTCCTCTTCCCGAAAGCGCTTTCGGTAACTTGATTGTAGCGCATGAATTTGTAGGAATCAATTCTTTTTCGTGGAATATTTTGAGATTTATTTTTATGACGTCTTTCTTCTATATAACAGTAACAGGAAAGTTTTTGTCGTCAATGTGTCCGTGTGTACAACCAGACAAGATTCGTAAATTTTTGTACCTCGGTCTCGCCGGTCACGCCTTTAAATAGACGTTGAAATGGTTTAAGCAACTGTTCAAGAACAATCTTCCGAAGCCGATCTTGATCTAGTTCATACGTGATCGCCTCAAATAAATCCCCTTGTTCTTCCGTCATCACAACATGCTTTTGGATCCGCTCTGCCATCTCGACCAACTCTTCTTTCGTGACCAAGTTTTTATCCGTCGTCCCCCGCATTTGATCGACCGTAACCGGGTTCAAAATATGTTCACCGGTCTCGACCATCCGTGCTGCCATCAGCTCGACGTACTCGTACAAGTTACGGATAAGTTTCTGGATCGAGTAAGCCGTGTTCGTGATGCGCAGCGTGAACAGCACGTGTTGCAACATCCCGTTGAATAGAATCGTCAATTCGATCGAATACGGACGAATCGGTTCGCCGATGATTTCCGTCAGTCGCATCGCGAGCCACTCGATCTCGTAGACGCGATGCTGCAAGACGAGTTTTTTCAATTCAGGCTCGTTCGCCGACATGATCGACTCGAACAAGGCGTACAGATTACGTTCCTCATTTAACTGAATGAGAATCGAAATCTGCTCGATAAAGACATCTTTATCGCGCTTGTCCCGTCCCATCTGCATCTCGATACGACGCTGGCCGGCGTCATAACGCAAGTTTTCAAGGATGTTGGCGACGCAGTCCGTCTTCGAGGCGAAGTAGTTGTAGAACGTGCCTTTTGAGATATTGGCTCGCTCGATGATTTCTTGAACCGATGTCTGTTGTACCCCATTTTCGATGAACAACGTCATGGCAACATCGGCGACTTTTCGTTTCTTATCTTTCATATACTGATTACTCCGTTCTGTTTGGTTTGTACCCTAAGTATAGCATTTTGAACTACCGGTACAAAATTGTTGATTTATTTATACGATGGGTATAAAATCATCACATCGACACTTACTAGTATATAACTATTTAGAAAATAAAGGAGCAACTCGTATGAAACCAGAATTCCAAAAGAAACCGCCGTACCTCATGCTTGCGGTTTTGTTCGTCGGGGCGTTCATCGCCTTCTTGAACAACTCATTACTTAACGTCGCGCTTCCATCGATCATGGTCGATTTGGACATCGCCGACTATTCGACCGTCCAATGGCTCGCGACCGGCTTTATGCTTGTTACGGGCGTCCTCGTCCCAGCATCGGCCTACTTGATCACCCGCTTCTCAAACCGGGCGCTCTTCATCACCTCGATGGCGATTTTCGCCCTCGGGACGGCGATTGCCGCCTTCTCGCCAACGTTCGGCTGGTTGCTCTCAGGGCGGATGATTCAAGCGGTCGGTGCCTCGACGATGGGACCGCTCTTGATGAACGTCATGCTCGTCAGTTTCCCGCGTGAGAAGCGCGGAACGGCGATGGGAATCTTCGGGCTCGTCATGATCACGGCACCGGCGATCGGTCCGACACTGTCGGGCTATATCGTCGAGTATTATGACTGGCGTGTCTTGTTTGAGATGATTCTCCCGCTCGCCATCATCGGGCTTGGACTTGCCGTTTGGAAAGCCGAGAACGTCATGGTTCAAAACAAAGACCAATCGCTCGACTACTTGTCGCTCGTCTTGTCGACGCTCGGCTTTGGCGGAATTTTATACGGCGTCAGTTCGGCCAGTTCGGACGGTTGGGACAACCCGATCGTCTTGACGACGATGATCGTCGGTCTCGTCGCGTTGATCGCGTTCGTCGTCCGCCAGCTCAACATGGAAAAACCGCTCCTCGACTTACGGGCGTATAAATATCCGATGTTCGCACTCGCATCGATCATCGCGATGGTCAACGCGGTCGCCATGTTCTCCGGGATGATTTTGACACCGGCCTACGTCCAAAGCGTCCGCGGCATCTCGCCGCTCGATTCAGGACTGATGCTGTTGCCAGGTGCCATCATCATGGGGATCATGTCACCGATCACGGGGAAACTGTTCGATAAGTTCGGACCGAAGTTACTCTCCATCACAGGTCTCACCATCACCGCGATCTCGACGTATATGCTCGCGAACGTTCAACTCGATTCGACGTATGCGTATATCGTCACGACGTACACGCTTCGCATGTTCGGGATGTCGATGGTCATGATGCCCATCATGACTAACGGTCTCAACCAGTTGCCGACACACCTTAACCCGCACGGCACGGCCATCAACAACACGGCACAACAAGTGTCCGGTGCGATTGGAACGGCTATTTTGGTGACAATTATGAACTCAGTGACGCGGACTGAAGCCGAGTCACTCATGACCGGCGTCGACCCGTCGACACTCACTGAGAGCGGAATGGGCGCGTTAACGCAACAAGCGCTACTGTCAGGGATTCAAGTGTCGTTTTATGTTGCGCTCGCGATGAACTTACTTGCGCTTGTATTAGCATTTTTCGTGAAACGGGTCGATGTTCGAAAACTCGATTTCAAGGAAGAAGAGCAAGAGCTCAAAAAAGCGAATTAAGTTATACGAAAAGCCGCCCTGTTCTCACAGGACGGCTTTCTTTGCGTGCTATTTCACTCGCTTCACCGTCACATACTCTTTCAACAAAAAGTTGATGCGATCGACTTCATACGGCTCAACTTCTTTTCCTAACTCAATCATTTCTTCATGTTGCGGATGGTTCGGATCATTTAAAATCTCTTGCAGGTGTATGTTTCCAGCCATGCCACCGATATCCTCGAACGGCGTCTCGCCCTCCCACTCCGTCACCATCGGATGCGGGTGCGGATAATCGGCGATGACTTTCTCCAGAATCAGTTCATGTTGCCAATCGTCCCCATAGTCGTACGTGTAGTAGAGTGTTTGATGGGACTCGATGATACTCGGGAGCTTCACGTTTTTCATGTCCCGGACCGTTACTTGCTTGAACCGTTCCAATAGGTTCGTTTCAAATTCGCTCAGCTTTGACTGAGCCTTTAAATACGCGAGACGATCTTTGTGTTCATACACTTCTTCAGGATTTAACACGAAGCGGAACGTCGGGTTACGTAAATCGTCCTCGAATTTTGCCAAATGTGAATCTTCCCACCACATGACGAGTTGAATCGCGTCATGAAGCCGTTTGAAATTCGTCTCCGCCGGGATGATGAACCGGCGCCATACAGGGGTCGGACTCCCCAGCAATTTAATCTGGAATTGATATGCTGTAAACATGTGGTACCGCCTCTCTAAATCGATTGTTCTCGAACATCTGCCCGTCTCGGTTGCTCCGGGTCAAGCAACCGAATTTGTTGCTCATAATACCACTGCACCACATACTGACCTGCGACTGCAACTATAAAAAATAAGCCGAGGAGTGGGCGACCTAATAGAACCATGACAAATAAAATCAAACTTGGTAACATCATGAACAAAAATGTCCATATGTACTGCCGACTAATCAATCGCTTGACGTTCGCCTCAGGCGCCATACTCCGCGCGAACTGACTCTCCTTATAATGGAGCCATCCCGTCACAACGATAGACAAGATAACCCCAATTCCGAGCCCGATATAAAACTGTCCGATTTGATATGCGAGTATAAACGTCAAAACGAGTAATAGAGCGAGACTAATTTGAGAACGATTTCGTTTCTGTTGATGCCGTTTTAGCGCTATGGCACGTGCTTGTTTATCCATTCCCCTCACCTCAATTCTAATCTACGACGCAAATTTGGATTATGTTCCCTTTTTAGCTAAAATTAATGATTGTGACTCTGAATAATATGGTATTATCTGTATAGTTTATTCAATCGAATCGGAGGATGTCTTGATGAAAAAAGTGCTCGCTTTTGGCTTAGCTATGATCTTGATTTTAACTTCATGCTTCACCTTCGAAACATCGGCCGAAGCCGCGCCAAAGAAAGAGAATCGTGCTATTATGGGAGCATCGACTTTAACTCCTAAACAGATGGCAGACTACGTGAAAGCGAAAAATCCTAGAACCGTCCGCCTTCATGGCGTGACAGTCGAAGAGCTCGCCAAACTGTTCGTCATCATCGGCGCAAAAGAAGGCGTCCGCGGGGACGTCGCCTTTGCCCAAGCATTGAAAGAGACAGGTTACTTCCGCTACGGCGGGGATGTCCTTCCGAAGCAGCACAATTACTCAGGGATCGGTACAGTCGGCAAAGGTGTCAAAGGCCATTTCTTCCGCTCCCCGCACCAAGGCGTGACGGCACAGATTCAACATTTGAAAGCCTATGCTTCTAAAGAAGCGTTAAACTCGACCCGCGTCGACCCGCGCTTCCATTATGTGAAACGAGGCTCTGCGACGACATGGCCGGCCTTGCATCGCAAATGGGCGATGCAGCCAAAAGGCAACTACGGCACCGAGATTCTCTCTATCTATAAAGAGATGGGACGGACCCAAATCCGGGCCGCCAAAAAATGAACGAACGATCATGACTTATAGGGGTGAACGATAGTGACTTGCAATCAAGTACGGTTATTCAGCGGACTCACGCTTCTCGTAACGGGCGTCGTCTTGCTACTTAAACGCTAACAAGCATTCAGAGCATCTGCTCGGATGCTTTTTTTGTTCATCGAGTAAAATGAAGAGACGAGATCGCATGCCGGCTCGACGTCGATAAGGAGGAACATCACATGTCAACTTGGGATCAACGTTTTGATACAGATGAGTATGTCTATGGAGAAGAACCAAATGAGTTCGTGAAGCAACAAGCGCACTTGTTCAAAAAAGGAATGACCGTTCTCGCGATCGCCGAAGGAGAAGGCAGAAACGCCGTTTGGCTCGCGGAGCAAGGACTCCACGTCGAAATGTGGGACTATTCGCAAGTCGGGTTAGACAAAGCTACACGGTTGGCCGAACGTCGCGGCGTGACGCTGCAGACCCGTCTCGTCGATTTGGCTGAAGCGAACTGGCCTGAACAGGCTTACGATGCCGTTTTATGTATATACGGTCATTTCCCGAAAGAAGTGAAAACGGCCGTCTTTACCGGGATCACGCGGGCATTGAAGCCAGGAGGCTACTTCGTGACAGAAGTGTATAGTGAAGAGCAACTCGCTTATGGGACGGGCGGACCAAAAGAAAAGACTCTCTTATACACAGCGCATGATTTCTCTACCTTCACTGGCTCACTCAACACGTGCCGCTTGTTTGAAGGTGTTGTGGAACGACACGAAGGAATACTTCATCAAGGTACATCCGCAATCATTCAATACATCGGTCAAAAACGCACAAACACCGAATCTAGCGAAAGCTGATTCGGTGTTTGTGTCTATTGACAACTGTTTACATACGAAGCGCAAAGCACGCCCGAAAACAAATGCGTCCTGCTTCCGGTGAATGCACCGTGAGCGTCCCCTCATGAAGCAACATGATTTGACGTGCGATCGATAACCCGAGCCCGTCGCCTGGTGTCTCACCTCGTGATGCATCGACACGGTATGTCCGGTCGAACAATTGATCCATCGCATCGATCGTCTGTTGTGCCGTCCCGTTACAGAGTTGCCACTCAACCACTGCTTCCTGTTGGACGAGTGTCAGTTCAATCGGATTTTCAGCTGTCGCATATTTTAACGCATTCGACATCAAATTTTGAAAGACACGGATGAGCTGCTCTTGGTCAGCTTCCACGTAGACTTCCGGTTGGATGTTCACGATTAAACGGTATCCCTTTTCAGCAAACAACGGTTGTAGTTCGTGCACCAATTGGCTCGTCAACAAGCTGATATTCAAGCGACGTTTCGATAACGTCACTTGTGCGGAATACAACCGATTCACATCCATCAGTTGATCGAGAAGATGTTCGAGCTGTGCCGTTTTTTCATGTAATACGTTGAAGTGACTTTGCTCTTGATCTGTCCATTCCCGTTCAGTTTGGAGTAGCTGAACATAGCCGCGAACGCTCGTCAACGGGGTACGTAAATCATGGGACAAGTTAGAGAACAGTTGATTTCGTTCTTCCTCATGCGACCGTTCTTTCTCGAACAATTGATGCAACTGCCTCGACATTTGGTTGACGCTCTCTGCAAGTGTAGCGAGTTCATCTCGCCCCGTCACTTCAACGGTTCGTCCAAGATCTCCGTTTGCGATTTGTTCAATCTCGTTTGATAAATCCGTGATTTTTTGCAGCGTCTTTCGCGTCATCAATGAAAAGCCAATCACAAAAATGATAATTGTAATAAATGTCACGCTTAAGAAAGCAAGATTATAAATCAACGGATCAGGTGTGGTCTCGTTCTGAATATAATACAAGCTAATCAAATAGCCCATAATTAGAAACGCAATCGTGGCGATGAGGGCGTTGATTAGGATAATCCCGATTAATTTAACGAGTAACCGGTCCCACTGTCGCTTTTTCATAGGCGGTACCCCACGCCCCATACCGTTTTAATGTACGAAGGTTTCCGCGGCGTCTCTTCAATCTTCTCGCGAATTTTCGTGATATGGACCATGACCGTATTGTCGACTTCAAACGCGTCTTCTCCCCAAACCGCCTCATAAATCTGTTCGACCGTCAGCACTTGGTTCGGATGGCGCATGAAGTAGGCGAGGATATCAAACTCTTTCGGTGTCAGCCGAATCGAGGTGTCCCCTTTCGTGCATTGTCTTGTTTGAATATCGAGTGTGACGTCATCAAAAATGAGCACGCCGGACTGGGCCGACTGGTCAGCACCGTAGTCCCGGTAGCGTCGAAGTAGCGACTTCACGCGAAGTGTCACCTCAAGCGGATTGAATGGCTTCTTCATGTAATCGTCCGCACCAATCGAGATGCCTTGCATCAGATCCAAATCGCTTGTCTTTGCTGTCAGCATGAGGATTGGCATGAACTGCGTCTTGCGAATTTCAATACAGGCCTCGATGCCGTCCATGACGGGCATCATCCAATCAAGGATGAGTAAATCGATGGCTTCGTGTGCGACGACGTCAAGCACTTCTTGACCCGTCTTTGCAAATCGCAAGGCGTATCCTTCATTTTTTAAATAAATGGCGAGCAACTCGCGGATCGCCTCATCGTCATCGGCAATCAGAATTGTCGGTTGTGGACGCATTCTCTCCCCCCTCACTTCGTGCACTACGTGTTGACAGACGAACTTTGAATTCATCTTGTTCAACTAGCGTAGCATCTTTTACATTTCCCATACACTTTCGCCTGTGAAACGGCAAAAACATGCAGATTCACGTTTTAGTTATATACCTATATGAAGTGTACCGAGCGCATCACAACGCATTCTGTTGAACTTCTTAACATTTCTTAAGACTCTGCTAAACACTTCTTACGCTTATCGCTCCATACTAGACGTTAGAAGGAGTGACTCGATTGGAAACAATACTTACACAATACGTGGTGCTCGCAATCGGTATCATGTTTACACCGTTGTCCGATGACGTCTTGATGGTCACCCATTTGACGATTACAGCCGTGACGACAGTTCCCGAATGGATCGTGTTCATATCCACTTGGATGGTCTTCACGTTTGCCTTTAGTTGGTTTTATTTGATTGGCCGCGGATTGAATCGATTCATCCCAACTTCAAAACGTGATTCGCGTTATTTAAAACGAGCCGAGGCGCTGTATGCACGATACGGAGCACGCGTCATTCTTGTCTCCTACTTTATTCCTGGTTTGCGCCACCCGATCCACTATGTCGCCGGATTCACCTCGTTGTCGTTTCGAACGTATACGTTCTATAACGTCTTATCCGCGCTTGGTTATACCGGTGCGTGGTTCACCGTGATTCAGTTAGCTGAACGCGTCCCGATTTTCCATCAAACGAAAGATTGGATTCTTTCCCTTTAACGGCCGCCACTCACTTCATACATTCAGATTCCAAACGTATCCAAACGGGTATGTATACGGAGAAGAATCGAATGCCAACGGTTTATATGTTGAATGTGCAGAATTGCATCTTCCCCTCCTCGTCAAGGCAGGGAATCTGTCGACCGACGGCAAAGTACTTAAAAGCTGAATGTATGCAAAATAGATGTTGGAAGGAAGGCGACACGGTATATGAACAACGTGAACAAGTCTGTGATTGTGATCGGGGGAGGACTTGGCGGCTTGTCAGCGGCCATTTCTCTCGCTCAACAAGGGTATGAGGTTTCCTTATATGAAAAGAACGGCCATATCGGTGGGAAAGTGAATCGGCTCGAGCAAAACGGGTTCGGCTTCGACCTCGGTCCGTCGATTTTAACGATGCCGTACATCTTCGAAAAATTGTTCACGGGTAGCGGCAAGCGGATGGCGGACTACGTGCCGATCAAACGCCTCGATCTCGAGTGGCGCTCGTTCTTCCCGGACGGCACGGTATTAGATCTATATCACGACCTCGACGTGATGGAGCGTGCCAATCCGACGCTGTCACACAAAGACATGGAAGAGTATCGGGCACTATTGGACTATGCCGAGCGCATCTACCATACGACCGAGAAGAGTTACTTGAAGGAAGGGTTTGAATCACCGCTAGAAGCGGTGGCGAAGACCGGCCTGTTTTCGACGTTGTTCGGATTTGACTTGACGTCGACGATGTACGACGGGATCTCAAAACGGATCAGCAACCCGCATTTACGGACGATGCTCTCCTACTACGTCAAATACGTCGGTTCGTCTCCTTACAGTGCCCCGGCCGTGCTCAACATGATGATTTATATGCAGTACGCGCAAGGCTGCTGGTACGTCGAAGGCGGCACGCACAAATTGGCCGAAGGATTGACGAAACTCGCCGAGGAGATAGGCGTCCAAATCCATACGGGGCAAGGTGTCGTCCGTGCCCATACGATCAACGAGAAGATCACCGCCATCGAGCTCGAGGACGGCCGACTCCGGTCAGCCGATTACTTCGTCTCCAACATGGAAGTCATCCCGTTCTATCAAAAGATGGTCGATGCGGATGAAGACTATGTCGACAAGCTCGTGAAAAAGTATGAACCGGCGAGTTCTGGCTTCGTGATTCATCTCGGCGTCAAAAAAGAGTATCCGGCCTTAGGCCACCACAACTTCTTCTTCTCCGAGAACTTGCACGAACAGATGGATAAGATCTTCGAGAAACACGAGCTACCGGACGACCCGACCATCTATTTGGTGAACGTCAATAAGACCGACCCGACACAAGCGCCGGCAGGACACGAAAACATTAAAATCCTGCCGCACATCCCGTACATCCAAGACGAACCGTTCACACCAGAAGAGTATGCGGCGTTTGAAGAACGCGTCCTCGATAAGCTCGAACGCATGGGCTTGGCCGGGTTACGAGACAACACGGTGACGCGCGACGTCTGGACGCCTCATGACATCGAACGCACGTATGGATCGGACCGGGGCGCGATTTACGGCACCGTCGCAGATAAAAAACGGAACGGCGGCTTCAAGCATAAGAAGCAAAGCGAGCTGTACAACAACCTGTATTTCGTCGGCGGCACCGTGAACCCTGGCGGTGGCATGCCGATGGTGACACTGAGCGGTCAACAAGTGAGCGACAAGATCGCGAAGCGTGACGGCGTTAAAAACTGATCATAAAAAGGATTCGAGCCCACGCTCGAATCCTTTTTTAGTGCCCACGATACTTCCCGAGCGCCCGCATATTCAATAAATAAAGCACGCCTGCGTAAACGATTAAACCGAGCACATAACCCCAGATCCCGGTGAAACCGCTCCCGTACACCATCACTTCCTTGATTGCCGTCGCCCCATAGAAGATCGGCATGGCGTAGCTCAAATTGCCGAGCCCGTATGGAATCAAGTCGAGCGGGATCAATCCTGAGAAGAACACTTGCGGGATGATCGTGAACGGGATCATTTGGACGACTTGGAGCTCCGAACGGGCGAACACCGAAATCGTCGCCCCGAACAAAACGGCCGTCCCGGCCATTAAAATCATCACAAGAAATACCCAACCGATGCTCCCGAGCGACGTCAGCCCGAGCACGTAAATCGTATAGAGCACGATGAAGACAGACTGCACGACCGCGAAGACGCCATAGCCGAGCGTATACCCTAAAATGACTTGTCCGCGTTTGATCGGGGTCATGAGCAAGCGCTCGAGCGTACCCCCGCTCCGCTCTTTGACGAGCGCCATCGCCGACAGGATGAAGACGAAGAAGAACGAGAACAGCGACAAGAACACGTAGCCGAACGAATCAAACGTCGACTGTCCTTCTTCTCCGTATACGTAATTCATCTCGATATCGGCCGCCGGATTGAGCGCCGACAACGCCGCTTGGATCTCACGCACCGCTTTCGACGATTTCGTCGACGGTTCGCGCAACGTGATCATGGTACCCGCCTGTCCCGCTTCGAAGACGGCATCGACGTCTTTATTGTCTTCCAAATAAGCAACCGGCTCCTCGACCGTATCGAGTCGCACGTCGAGCGTCTCGGCTTCGAACGCATCGATAAGCTGCTGCTGGGCGGCCTCATCAAGCACGACGACCGGCACGTAATCCGAGTCGCCGAGCAAGAAGTAGACGAGCGTGAGGATGAGGAGCGGGGCGATCAAAATCAAGGCGACGCTCCGCTTGTCGTTCAACGTCTGAAAGATGACCCGTTTCGCCAAGTTACGCATCGTGCTTCGCCTCCTCTCGTCCGGCAATGAGGAACAGTTCCTCGACACGGCCGTTCTCGGTCTGCTCGAGCAAGTGCGTCACCGTGTCATAGGCGATCAAGCGCCCGTTGTAGATGAGCGCGGCCCGGTCACATTCGAGCACCTCGTCCATGACGTGGGTCGAGACGATGATCGTCGTCCCGCTGGCTCGAATCATTTGAAACTGATCCCAAATCTGGCGGCGCAAAATCGGGTCGATCCCGACCGTCGGCTCGTCTAAAAACAAGACGTCCGGTTGATGAAGGATGGCGATGGCGAGCGACAGCCGCTTCTTCATCCCGCCCGAATAATTACGGACGAGCTTTCTCCGGTCAGCCGACAAGTCGACGAGGGCGAGCACGTCGTCGATGCGCTGTTTGAGCGCCGCCTTGCCGAGTTTATAAATCGAGCCGAAAAACTCGAGGTTCGCCTCACCCGACAAATCGTCGTACAGTCCATCGTTTTGCGGCATGAACCCAATCTTATGAAGCATGTTCATGTTCGGCATCACCGTCTCACCGACTCGAATCGATCCTTTGTCTGCCGCCAATGCGCCGATCATCAAACGGATGAGCGTCGTCTTCCCCGACCCCGAAGGACCGAGCAGACAACAGATATCGCCCGAGTTGATCGTGAAGCCGATATGATCGATGGCCAGTTGGTCACCGAACGATTTACTGACGTCGTTCAGTTGAATATTCATATTGGACTCCCTCCCGATGTCTGCCTCGTGTACACTGAACTAAAAGACACCGTGTTGGTTTATACGTTCAGTATAGTCCGCGCTCGAACGGCCAACAATCATCAATCTCGGTCACAGTGTCGGTTTTCCGACAGACGGCGACAATGTGTTGGATAAAGGAGAAAAAAATATGGAACAGACAGACTTACGGGTCGTCCGGACGAAGCAGTTGATCAAACAGGCGTTGCTCGAATTGATCGAAGAACAAGGATTTGAAGCGGTCACGGTGAAGGCACTCACCGAACGCGCCGGCATCAACCGGGGGACGTTTTACAGCCACTATGTGGATAAGTACGATCTCATGGAGAAATCGATTGAAGCGATCTTTCATGAGGCCGAAACAAAGCTCATCAAAAATTTGCCGAACGTCTTTGGCAATCAGCAAGGCTCCGCTCCCCATCAGTTACTCGTCCCGTTCATCCGGTTCATCGAACAAAATAAGATTTTGATGAAACCGCTCCTCGGTCCGAACGGCGACCCGCAGTTTCAGGCGAGACTCCGCGCCTACATGTACACGGCGCTGTTCCACCGTTCCCCGACCGTTTTGTTTGACGAGACGCAGTCGCTCGTCCCGCCCGATTATTTAGTCTCCTATATCTCGTCGGCACATATGGGCGTCATTTATGAATGGCTCTATAATGACCGAACTGAAACGGTAGAAGATATCGCACGCATCATTTATACGATCACGTTTGAAGGACCGCTCGTCGCGGGCGGGTTGAAGCCGGACAGACAAAAAGACAGGTAGCAGCTACCTGTCTTTTTGATTGGGAAGCGTCACACGCACCGTCGTCCCTGACTTCAATTCGCTCGTGACGTCTACATGACCACCGTGCAACGTGACGATTTTTTGAACGATCGCCATACCGAGTCCTGACCCGCCTTGATGTCTCGAAGGGTCGGCCTGATAGAATCGCTCGTACATACGGCTCACTTGTTCCGGGGTCATGCCCTCCCCGTCATCCGTGATCTCGCAAACAATCGATTCCGCCGTTTGCATGAGCTTGATGCGGATCGTGCCGCCGTCATAAGAGTGGGTCATCGCATTTTGGATCAGGTTGATCCACACTTGGTGCAGCAGTCCGGCATCGCCGACCATCTCGACTTCATCAAGCTCAGCGATCAGGTTCAACCGTTTGCGACTCGACTCTCGTTCAAACGATAAGATACTTTCCCGCATCTGTTCACTGAGCGAGAAGCGGCTGACGTCTAATCCGACGACCGAGTGATCCAACTTGGCAAGGCGCAGCAAGTCACGTGACAACCGCGACAGCCGCTTGCCTTCCTGTTCGATCATTGTCGCATAGTTGACTCGTTTTTCCGTCGGTACGTCAGCCCGTTTCAATAGCGTCGCGTAGCCGAGGATCGAGGCGACCGGCGTCTTGAATTCATGCGCCATAATCGCCGTCAATTCCTCGTTTTTAGACTCATTCGTCGCCAACGTCTCGGTCATCTGATTGAACTGACTCGCCAGCTTGCCGATCTCATCGTCCCCGCCGTCATGTACCCGTACCGTCAAATCACCAGAAGCGACTTTACTTGCCGCCTCGGTCACCCGGTCGATCCGTCTCGTCATGAGCCGGACCGCGAACAAGACAAGCACGCTCGAGACGAGCGCCGTGAGCAACAACGTCTGAAACGATAGATCGCGGAAAATCGTGACCGGGTTCTCGTCCGCGTTCGGGGACAACGTCACGACAGTCCGATCGATTAAAAGCGTGACGGCAGGCAATCGCTCGTCGCTTACGGTCAGCACGTCGCCTCGTTCAAGACGCGCGCGCTCCGCGACCGACCAACTTGCGGCCGCGTAGCGGTCCGTCTCGACAATAAGCGTCCGTTCGGAAAACAAGTCGATGACCTCATCGGCTCCTAATTCATAACGCTCAGAAGCCGTCAGCATGCTCTCGGCCCGTTCAACGAGCATCGTCTCGACTTGCGACGTCAACGCATTCATTTGGAACGTCAAGAAGAGCGTCAGCGTCAGTAAGATCGGGATGAGCAACAGCCCGAAGAAGATGGTCAGGAAACGTCCGTAAATCGAACTGAAGAAGGACTTCATGACTTCAACTCCAAGCGGTACCCAAGTCCCCAGACGGTACTGATTTGAAATGCGTCGACATGCTTCAAGCGGCTCCGGAGACGGTTTACATGGACGTCAATCGTTCGGACGTCACTTTCCGTTTCATAGCCCCAAATGCGATCGAGCAACTGTTGTCGCGTGAACACTTGATTGAGATGCGTCGCCAAATGATACAGCAACTCAAACTCTTTCTTCGGCACCTCGATTGTCTCGACCGGGGTGATCACCGTCAGTGACGTTTCGTCTAACACGCAATCGTGCAGTTGAATCTGGTGGTCTCGATATATATTGGCTCGTCGTAGCATCGCCTCGATGCGGAGCTCGAGTTCTTCTAGATCGACCGGCTTGACGAGATAGTCGTCGGCCCCGGCCCGGAATCCTTTCTTCTTATCAAGCAACGTCTCGAGCGCGGTCAACATTAAGATTGGGAGCGTGTAACCGGCGTCCCGCAGTTGCTCGGTCAACGCTCGACCATCGAGACGCGGCATCATAATGTCGGTCACGATGACGTCGATCGGTTGCTGATCGAGCAGATCGAGCGCCTCCTCTCCGTCAACGGCCCACAGCACGCGGTAGCCCGCTGTCGTCAAATATTCAAACAGAAGACCTCCGAGTGCCGGATCATCTTCGACAAGCAATAGCGTGACCATACGAGATTCCTTCTTTCTTTATGCGTTTCGTAACGCTTCAATCGGCTGCAAGGCGGACGCCTTACGGGCCGGGATATATCCAAAGATGACACCGATCACGACTGAAAACCCTAGTGCCAAGCCGACGGTCGAACTAGCCAACGTGAACGGTACACCCATGACGACGGTCAAACCGAAGGCAAGGAGTGCGCCGACCACTACACCGACCAACCCACCGAGGACGGACAAGAGCACCGATTCAAACAAGAACTGCTGGCGAATTTTCGCCGGTGTCGCGCCTAATGCTTTTCGTAAGCCGATTTCACTCGTCCGCTCCGTCACCGAGACGAGCATCATGTTCATGATGCCGATACCGCCAACGAGTAGCGAGATGGACGCGATGCCGATGAGCAGCATGCTGAGCAAGGAGTTGATTTGGTCGATTGACGCGAGGGCGTCTTCAAAGCTCGTGACGGTAAACGCGTCCCGACCGTTAAATGCGGTCGTCAACTGCTGCGTCAATTCATCACTTACTGTCTCAGATTGTCCTGATTCCGTGTACAGGTCAAACGTCGAAATCGTATTCACATGAAACTGGTGAAGCGCGGTCGTCACCGGAATGACAATCGTCTCGTCCGTCGACATCGAAAACTCTGAAGACGGGGCGAGCGTGCCGACGACGATGTAACGGATCCCGCCAATAGTGATCGTCTCACCGATTGGCGACGTGGTCGGGAACGATTCCTTCACAATCGTATCGCCGATTACGGCGACGCGCGTCCGCTCCGAGATGTCCACTGGCGTGATGCCACGCCCGGAAGCGAGTGTCGAATCCGAGAAGAACGCGTCACTCTTCCCAAGGACGCTCTGTTCGGTCGTTTGACCGCCCAAATAGACGCCTGCTTGATGACTTGTCGTAGGCGATAACGACTCGACGCCGTCAATCGCTTCGAGACGTTCTACTTCGATTACGCTGATGCCATTCTTCGTCGCATCTTCGATTTGGACACTCATCCGGTCCGCCCCGAACGTCGCGACTTCTTCATTGATTGAGGACGTGACACCTGAGATGACCGTCATGAGTGTGATGATGGACGCCGTCCCGATGACAATTCCAAGAATCGTCAAGAAAGAGCGCATCTTATGACTGATCACCGTCAGCCAAGCCATACGTATATTTTCTCGAATCATCGTCGTTCCTCCTTCTCGATACGGCCATCCCGAACGTAGACGATGCGCGTCGCTTCTTTGGCGATGTCGAGGTCATGTGTGATCATGATGATCGTCTTCCCTTCCGCATGCAATTCATGAAATAAGTTCAGAATTTGACGTCCGTTCGTCTGATCGAGCGCCCCGGTCGGCTCATCGGCGAGCAGTAGAGACGGATTTGTCACGAGCGCCCGAGCGATGGCGACACGTTGTTGTTGCCCGCCCGACAGTTGGTTCGGGTAATGGTTCTGTTTATCGCCGAGCCCGACGCGCGTCAACATTTGGTGCGTCCGGTCTTTTCGTTCCGACTTCGACAGCCGTTGATAGATGAGCGGTAACTCGACGTTTTCGCTTGCCGTCAATCGCGGCAGTAAGTTGAACTGTTGAAAGATGAACCCGATCTGCTGATTGCGGAACGCCGACAATTCGGTCTCGGATAACCCGGTCACGTCACGGTCGCCAAAGCTGTAGCGACCGCTCGTGTATCCGTCCAGACAACCGAGAATGTTCATAAGCGTTGATTTTCCCGAACCAGACGGCCCGAGGATGGCGACGAACTCGCCGTCGTGAACCGTCAAATCGATCCCGTTCAACACGATTTGTTCGTTTCCACCCGCCCCGTACGCTTTCGTCAAATCGGTGACTTCAATGAGTGCGCTCATTGTCCTCCTCCGATCTGTGGTGGCATGATACCCCCAGCTGTCGCCTCATCCATTAAGAGGACGCTATCTTCGTCTAATCCGTCTTTAATCTCAACGCGGCTGCCGTCGCTGATGCCGAGCTCGACTTGCCGTTTCACCGGACCATCCGTGCCCTCGACGTACACGTAGGCGTCGCCTTCTTCAAACGTGATGCTGTCGAGTGATAGCGTCTCTGCTTCTTCGACACGTTCGACGACAATCGAGCCTTCGAGCGTCATCCCGTTTCGTAATCCGTCCGTTTCAGGCAACGTGACGTTCATCGCATAACGTGCTGACGAGCCCGGAGTCGTCAATGCTTCCGCTTCATCGGCAATCGATTCGACCGTTCCTTCGAGTTCAGTGTCCAATGCGTTCGCATAGATCGTCAGCGCATCACCTTCCTCGACTTTCCCTAAATCCCGCTCGTCGATCAACAGTCGTCCGGTCGCATCTTCTCCGACAGTCGTCACCTGACCGGCAAACGTATAGACGTTCTCAATCGTCTCCGTCGCCACTTGCTCTGACTTATATTCGACCGATTGCGGCATCAAGAAAATGCCAGCTCCTAACGCGATGGCCAGGGCACCGCCACCTAATCCCCACTTCAGTTTTTTGTTCATCTGTCAATTCCTCCTTTTGGTTGTACCTCAAGGATAAACAGAAGTTATAAACAAAGTATGAACGGATAAATTTACAAATAATTGAAACTATCATGCTAGTAAATGCGTATATCGAATTAATCCATATCAACCTCGGAGGTATATATGCATCAAATCACGAGTTATTTCTTTCTGTACGCAAAAATCGTCCTTACGGATAAAGTTCCATTTCTTTTAACGATGGGACTCCCGCTCGGTGTCGCCCTCCTGTACAGTCCACCAAATATCGGTACGATGACGTCTGCCGAATACGCCACGTATTTGTCGTACTTTTGGGTGTACATCATCTTGGCGACTTATTTGAACGGGATTGCGCTCGAACTCGCACGAATGCGCGAATACGGTCTCATGAAGACGTACGTCATGATCTCCGGCAACAAATATACATACATGTTGGCCATCTTATTGGCCCAGCTCTTGTTTGCCGCAATCAGTCTCCTACTGTTCACAGTTGTCGTCACGCTCGTCCACGGTCATTTCACTTTCGGTTTGCTCGCGAGCCCAATACTGCTATTACTCGCCAGCTTCCCGTTCGCGCTCGGGAGTGTCGTCTTGACGCTTCTGCCGGTGAAAGTATCGAGCTTGATGAAATTTGCGAACATTCTCACCTATCCGCTGTTCCTTTTAGCCGTCAAACAGCCAGATGTCTGGTTCGGTTATGCCAATCCGTTTTATGCCCTACTTCAACTGTCGCTTGCCGTCGTTCATGGTGTCACGCAAGTCGACGTCTCGTTTAACCTGATTACGACAATTCTCTCTCTTGTCGGTTACGTCATCGTCGGCCTGTTCGCGATGAATCGCTTCAACCTCGTCTCATCCGTCACACGCTAGGAGGAAATGATGAACATTCAAAACTTGACCTACTCTTATCCGAAAGCAACACGTCCCGTGCTCGACGACGTCTCATTCACGCTACATCCGAATAAACTGAACGTCTTGATTGGCCTGAACGGGGCCGGGAAGACGACGTTGTTTGATTGTATGACAAGGACGCTCCCAGTCGACCGGGCCTCGCTACAGCTCGTGCCATCGTCTGACATGCTGTATTTAACGCAACAGATTTTGTATCACAACGAATTAACAGGAAAAGATCTCACGTACTTCATCGGACGGCTCACAAAGCGGCCTGACTTCAAGCGACTAGCGACTTATGTCAACGGACTCACGACCGCCCGGGAACAAGAGCTGTTCGAGCATCTGTGGAAGATGAAGCTCGGCAAAATGTCGGTCGGAGAACGCAAGTGGCTATTCGTGACATTGCTCGCCTCGGTCAAACGATCGCTCTACTTGTTCGACGAACCGACGAGCGGCGTCGATCCGGCGTCACGCATCAACATCATGCGCCATTTACAGCGACTCGTAAAAGACGGTCGGACGTGCCTCATCTCGACGCACCAACTGCATGACTTATCCCAGCTGGAGTCCCATGTCATCTTCCTCCATGAAGGTCGTGTCCTGTATGAAGGAGATTTCCGAGACTGGTTGCGCGCGTCCGGGACGACCGACCCCGACGAGGCGTTCGTGAAGATGGTCGAAGGCATTCAAGATGATGTGGCGGTGACAACGTGAATGACTCGTTTTGGGAAAAACACCGCTTCAAGTTTTATACAGCTGGTATGGTCATCTGTGGCTGTTTAGTCGGTATGTTTTCATAAGAAAACCCAGCCTCTGACGAATCAGAAGCTGGGTTTTAGTCTTCCATCCAGCGATAGACAACCATAAAACCAATCCACGTTGCACAAAACGTCAGAACGATGTTAATCAGTTGCCACATTCCATCTGTGAGGTGCATTTATTTATCTCCTTCTAGTTAAACCGATTCTTCGACGCATCGCGATGCGCCGTCCGCAACTCATGGTTCGTCACATGCTCCGGGTCAATCAGTTCAAGCTTCCGGTTCACCCAGACCGATAAGAAAATGAACGGGATGAACAAGGCGAGAAGCATTCCCGCGAAGACGAGGAGTGAGCCTTCGATCGACCAGGCGATGGCGATAAAGATACCGAGCAAGATGACATTGGCGAGCACGATGCCGAATTCGAGACGGACGAACTTTTGATAGCGCGCCTCGTCGCTAAAGGTGAGTAGTAAGTTCATCCGGTGCCAGGCCCGATATAAACTCGGCAACTGGGTCGCCATGATGATGACGGCGAACGTCGCCACTTTAATGTCTTGCGTGAAGATGAAGTAAAAGGCGATCCCTAAAATCGCGAACGTGAGCAAAAGCGCCGTCCGGTTCACGTTGCGGTCGTTCTCGACCATTCGTTTCAGTCGTTCTTGTTTTTCCACCATAGTCACTGCCTCCATCAAACGTTCTTTCATTTTTTGCGTTCACGTTGCACCTTGCTGAGTTCAATTCCTGTCACATGTTGCGGGTCAATCGTTTTCAACTCGCGATCGATGCGGACACCTAACACCACGAACGTGATGAGTCCGACAATAATGACGATGATGAATGTAAGCAACGTGATCCACCCGAGCATCGAACTCATAATCAACATTAGGAGGAACACGAGATTCCCGACGGCCAAACCAAATTCGGACCGTACTTTTTGTTGATAACGGACAGCGTCGTTGAAAGTAAGCAACAACTTCATGCGGTGCCAGCTTTTATAGAGCATCGGGAACTGTCCGACCAAGATGATCGGTAACAGCAACAAAACCTCCGTTGTCATGAAATAAACGATGAACAGTGCAATGAACCCGAATGTCGGATACAGCGTCTGTTTCTGTCGCTTTCGGTCGTTCTCAATCATGCGTTCAAGTCTTACCGTATGGTCAACCATCAAATCCTCCTAGCCAAATCGTCTTTGTTTGCGTAACTCCCGATTCGTCACATATCCTGAATTAATTTCTTGTAATCAACCATCACTTCTCGTCCCATTTCCGTTTCATCTGCTCCCGCTTCGTCAGCCCGAACAGACTGTCGACGACGTGCTCGTCATCGATGCGGAGCAATCGTTTGTCGATCAACGTCGCAGTCAGTAAATGGACGACCAATATGCTGGCAAGTACGCTGCTGAGCGTCGATAGTTCAAAGAAGTTTAATTCATGTCCTATCATTAAACCGAACATGCCCCATAACATCGCGATGTCCCCAATCCCTTTTACTCGAATCAATCCTTGATACGCACGATTGTCATTGAACGACAGCTGCGTGCGCGTCTTTCTCCATGACATATAGCTAAACGGCACCGCAATAGTCGTGACAAACAGAAACATCGCACTATGAGTTAGCGAAAAATTCCCATAAAACCATAGTCCTGCGGCTAAACCAATCAGACCGATTCGAAGCGCCGTGCCCATGCTAGACTGCTTTTCAGTCAATCCATATAGTTCTTCAGTCCGTTCTTTCCGTGTAATCATCCAATCTCCCCCTTTGAAACCAAATCCATCCATGACGCGTATATACAACTAGCATACCAATTATTAGGAGGGATTTCGATGGATATCCTCATTTTAGCCGTCTTGCTCGGCGTCGTCGGTTTTATTGTGACCCGTTCCTATACTTTATATCCGTCATCGTTCGAGGAACGCTCACTCATTCAACCGAACGGCTCTCACACGACAAAATGCCCGCATTGCCAAACCGTCGTGAGACGGCAGGAACACGGGCAAACTTGTACAAATTGCCGTAAATCATTCTGAAGATCAACCTACTTGTTTTACCTGCTGGCGCGCGGTCATTTTCTTCCCACTCAACTGGAACAACAGCACCCCGCCGACGATCAAGACGATGCCAAGCGCCGTCTTCCACGTGAACGGGATCGCCTCAAGTCCGAACCAGCCGAGCGTATCCCACAGCAAGGCGAACAAGATTTGCGACACCATCACGATCGAGATGGCGTAACTCGGACCGAGCTGCTGGACGCTTTGCGTCACGCTCATGACGACACCGACACCGATGATGCCGCTGAACCAGTACCACGTCTCCATGTCACGTAAATCAAACAAACCGCCACCTTCACTGATCAATCCGATGAAGAGAGAGGCGAGAAAACCAAGTGCGAGGACGAGCGTCGTCGTCGCCCAGGCCCCGACCCGTTGTTTCACGTTGGCGTTGAACGTATTCTGTACACAGACGAGCATGCCGCCCATGACCGCGAGCATCATTCCAAGTGCCATTGTCGTTCCCCCTCACTCATAAATACTCTCCCCTGCGACAGCGATCAACCCGGCGCGATTGATGATTGCGATCGACCGACGATCCCGTTCAATCAATCCTTGTTCGACGAAGCGTTTGAGCGTCCGATTGACATGGCGATAACTCGTCCCGATCAAGTCGGCGATATCGGTCAACTCATCGACCGTCGACCCGAGCGCACGCTCGTCCGGCGTCATCGACAACAAGTAGCTCGCGAGCCGGACGTCGACCGGGTAAAACAAGTTGAAACTCATCGACTGCGACTTCAACTCGAACTTTCTCGTGATCTCTTCTAACAGATAATGGAGCCACGCCACATCGTCCGCCGCGTGTCGGGCCAAATCGTCAAACCGGATGACGAGCATCTCGACCAACGTGACCGCCTCGACCGTATTTAAGTACGGTGTCCGGCGCACGTACTCGATGTCACCGATCAAATCGAATGGACGTTTGAACGACAGTACGAGGCGTTTGCCAGTTGCCGACGTATGCGCCACGCGAATCTTGCCTTTGACGAGAAAATGAAGGTGGTGCGCGTCGTCACCTTGGGCGCAAATCGTCGCACCTGGCTCGTAACGGACGAGCGTGAAATGTTCGTGTGTCGCTTGTGGCAAGACCTGCAACTCCAGTTGCGTCAAATAGTGTTCTAGCATCCGGTCCCCTCCTACCATTTCAACAAGATGATGCCGGCGACCATCATGGCGACACCGAGCAATTGTGACACGTTCAACTCTCGGCGTATCATCCCGAACCAGCCGCGCCAATCGATGACGAGCGCGAGGGCGAGCTGCGCAATCAGAAACAAGGAGATTGTCAACGTGACACCGAGCTGATGGACGGCTGTCATGTTGCTGAACAAGATGAGGGCTGCGAACGCGCCACCCGACAAATAGAGCGGGTGCACGTGTCGCATCTGTTTATACGTCCGGTCACGCACAGCCAGCATGACGAGAAGCGCCACAATGAAGCCGGTCATCTGCGTCAATGTCGCGGCCTGCCACGTGCCGATCTGTGAACTGATTCGTGCGTTGGCGACGCTTTGCAACGTTAAAAAGAAACCGCCGCTGATGGCGAACAAGACTCCGCGCATCGTATCCCCTCCTTTATATTATGACAAGCGGATCATCATGATGCCGAGCACCATGGCGAGCAAACTGACGAGTTGAATCCCGGTCACCGGATTTTTGGCCGCACCGAACCAACCGAACCGGTCGATCAGCAAACTTCCGCATAGTAAACCGACAATGACGATGACGACGGCGATGCCGGTCCCGACCATCGGGACAATCAAGACGTTCCCGCCGATAAAGAGCGCGCCGATGATCCCGCCAAGCCAAATCCACCACGGTTGTCCCGATAGCCCGCGCCATTCAACGCTCGGCCGGAGGATGAGTAAGATGAGGAGAAGTGCGACGATTCCGACGACAAACGAGACGAGCGCGCCTTTTAGTGCAGACTCGAGCACAGTCCCTAAATAGCCGTTGATGGCGGTCTGCATCGCACTCATCATCCCGGTCCCGATTCCGAGTAAACGCCAGACGTTCAAGTTACCGGTCTCCACCCGGTTCGCGATGACAAATTTTCCACGCCGACGATTGATCCAGTCTGTGAGTGCGACCGTCCCGACGACCCCTAGTAAAACAAGCAAGGCCCCAAACACGCGCCACGGTGTGAGGACGCTCACGGTCGAATTGAACCAACCGAAGTGATCGATTAACAGCCCCATCACGATCTGTCCAAAGATTGGCATGATGACCGTCTGGACGCTGCCGAGCCGTGGGAACAAGAGAATGTTCCCCGTTAAAAAAATGACCCCTAACAAGCCACCCGACCACATCCAGATTGGCTGTTGCTGAAAGATTGACGAATCGAACCCGAATCCTTGTCCAGAGACAAGCAGGATGAGCGATAAAAAGGTCGTCCCGACCGCGAATGATAGGAACGAAGCGACAAACGGTGACCCGACGATCGAACGCAGACGCGAGTTCACGCTCGTCTGTATCGGTAGTAAGATGCCGATCACGAGTCCAATAACAATGGCTAACATATTTCGTTTCCTCGATTCTATGATGTAGTGCAAGTTATTATCTCAATGTACATCTCACTCATCCAAAGTATAAAGGACCGATGTCCTGAATCATAAAAAGACGAGTCCCGTTTGATTAGGAACTCGTCTTATGTTCGGTATTCCGTTGTTCTTTTGCTTTGCTCAACACTTTCGCGGTGACATGGTCGTCATCGAACATCAAGATGAATCGATCGAGCCAGCGTGGGGTGAGGATACTGAAAACAATCAAACTGACAATGAGTGCCAGCAGAACTTGAATCGAAACAACACCTGCATGATAGAAAGCGAACAGGCTCAAAATCGCGACGAATCCGATCCATTCGAACACGAAGCCCATGTAGACCCAGCGTGTGTAGCGACGACTTTCGTTGAACGTGAGCAGGAGCTTCGTCTTACGCCACTCCAGGCATAAATACGGGAAATAGGAGATGGCCAAGACAAACGGGAGCCACGTCGGTGCCATATAGCCGACGACGACCGTGGCGATGAGCCCGGCCATCCAAATCCACCACCGTACAAACCAATGGGTATCATCTTGTGCGAGCAGCTGGTTAATGCGTTCTTGTTTTGTCAGCATATGTACTCCTCTCATAAGATCGGTAGCCTTTTGTGATTTCATCTCGTGTCGGTTGATCCGGGTCTGCCTGTTTGAACTGCTTATGTATCGTGTAATGGCTCCAGCCCAAGATCACGAAACAGACACCATAGAGCACCCATCCGAACGTTGGAATGTGTATCCGACTGAGGAAAATCGTCCCCGTGACCAACACAATCCAGAGACTATACATCTGATACAAACGTTTCGTGAGCACCCTTCCTCGTCCGTTCGTAAAAGCCATCAACACCTCACCTTCACGAAGCATGAAACGAACGAGTCCGATGGCGGCAAAGATAGAACCGATGCCCCACATCCACCAGATATCGTCAAAGCCTAACGTGAAAGAGTTAAAAAAGATGAGGGCGACCGTCAGCCAAAAAATGATTTTTTGATGTGGTTCTCGATAAGCTCCGATTGCTTGAATTCGTTCTTGTTTCGTCATACCATTTCAGTCCTTTTCTAATTCATTGATTCCGTCAAGCCGACGCTTCAGCTGCTCACGACTGGCTTTTGCTAGCATACTGGAAGTAACATGTTCCGGGTCAAGTTGCAGCAGTTTCCGATCAATCCAAAACGGCAACAAGATGGCGGGCAGCCCGCCAATCACCATCGCCCACACAAATCCGTCACGGTTCATGTGGCCCGCCAAAAACGAGGCGATAACACTGAACAGTAAGAAGAAAGTGAAGCATAGTAAGAAAAAGTTCGTTTTAATCAGACGACGATACGTCCAGTCGTCATTAAACTGCAGGTAGACAACCGTCTTTTTCCATTCGAAAAACAGCGTCGGCACGAGGCCAACAACCGCGATCATGCTGGAGTAAGTCGTCTGCATCATAAAGTAGAGCGCACCCACGAAAAGGAGTACACTGCTCCCAATCATAAAACGTCGATACGTTTTGTCGACTTGTAACAGCGCTTGGAATCGAGTTTCCCGGTCCATCAGTCTCCTCCTTAGTCCCTAACATTATCGAGTCGAATCTCCCGAAACCTCGGATGCTCCGGGTCGATGTCCGTCAATCGCTCGTCTTGTTTTCGAATCAACCGGTATCCTCCATACAACACACCGATTGTCAGCACCACTATCCACGCATACATCCAACCGAGTTTAATTGTCAGTGCAAACGATAAAATGAATAAGACAAATAGCGCAAACATAGATCCGTTCCGACGGGCGATGATGGTTTTGGCATCCTCTTGCTCAGTCAATTCAACCTCGACCCGATTCGCCTTGAAAAAGATTCCGCCAAGCAGTAACAAGCAGACGAGTGTGCCGGCCACGTACCATCCGTTCCATGAATCCGATTCAATCAAACCTACGAGGCAAAATACCATTGGAAATGTGAGCAGACTTTGAATAACGGCCGTCTTCACATTCGTTTTATAAATCAGATTGATGCGTTGTTGTTTTGTCATCGAATCACTCCTTAAAAACTTTCCCGTTTTACGTCGCGACGCATCGGTTGTTCAGGGTCAATCAGTTTTACCTTCTCATCAAGCAGACGCTCGACAAGCACCAGGGCTAAAGCCGTAAGTGAGAAGACAAAATACGGTACCCAACTAATTGTTTCTAACTTCAAGAGCAACGGGAAAAAGAGACAAATAAAGACAACCATCATAAAATCAAATATATATTGGATGTGAATGATGCGCTTGGCCCGGACCCGCTCGGTAAAGCTGCTCATAAACCGACTTTCGCGAACAATCATCACTCCGTACGCAAACAATGACGCAATCATCAAACTGCCGTACAAGAGAGCGTGTGTCTCGGTTTGCAAAAAGAAGAAAAGAAGCACGCCAATCGGAATCGCAAAACCGAGCCTGACGAGAAGCCATTTGCGATTTCCTTTAATCATTTTCTTTAACCGTTCATGTTTGTTCATAAGAGGCTCCTTTAGTTGTTATCGTTCATGTCACGTGGAACATGTTGCACGTTCACTAGCATTCTCATTTTTCCTTCGAGCACCCATTGGATTACGGACAGACTGAACAGACCGCTAAACAACACGACAATTAGTGTAATCGATTGAAGATTGAGTTCCACCAAAAACAGAAAAACGAAGCCGAGCCACGCTAACATTACAAAATCAATGCCATATAATTGTCGAAAGATACGCTTCATCGTTACATCCCTTCCCGATGAAATCGTTCTGTTTTGAGCAGATAATACAAGCGCCGCAGCTACTAAAGCAAAAATAACTCCTAGACCGTATAGCATGTTATATTCAGCAGCTTCTAGATACAAAATGACAAGTCCACTGATCGGAATGGCCAATCCGAATCGAACCCACGATCGCTTACGTTTGAGTTGATTAAGTTCTTGTTCTGTCATCTCGATTCTCCTTTCATCACCAAGCACTGCACCTATCTAATCAAGCTCTCCAGCTAAATCGCGTGCGCTGAATTTCTCGACGGGTCGGTTGCTCAGCATCTATCCATTCTAGCTGTTGATCAAGTTTGAATTGAGTAAACAAAATTAAGATGGCGCTACCCATAAACAAAATGAATGGACTAAGTGTCAACATACTGAATCGCATCATAAGTGGGAAAATCACAGCCATGATGAAGGCGAACAAATAGTCGAGTTTATATTGGATGCTCACTACCTTTTTAGCTTGCTCATTCAGTGTAAGGCTTTTGACAAAGCTTGATTCTCGTGAGAATAAAACATATGCCGCAATCGTCAGTGCTAGGAGCACCCCTCCCATTAGCCAGGGATTCGCCTCTGTCTGTAAAAAGTAAAATACAAGTACACCAGTGGGAAGCGCAAAGAAAAGTCGTAATACTAACCATTGGGGATTCATCGTTTTTACTTTGCGTAATCGTTCTTGTTTACTCATATCGTTCACCTCTTCTGTAATTATACGTTCATCCGTCTCAAAAAGTTCCGTATTTTTACATTTTTCTCGTCGGTCCGGTTTGCTTGACCAGATTCAAATCTCGTCTTATAGTTTAGTTAACTTAACTTTATTTAAAAACGAGGTCTCCTTATGAACTTGCTACACAATTCCCGTTTCATTTTCACTTGGCTATCCGGCATGACACTAACACTCGGCTTCTCTATCTTCTTTTTGAGTATGTCGTGGCTCACGATCGATGTGTTGAAACAACCGGCCCTGCTCGGAATCATCATGACGGCCGTCTCGTTGCCGCGCGTGATCATGATGGTGTTCGGCGGCGTTTTCGCCGACCGTTATCAAAAGAGTCGTCTCTTATTTTTGACGAACCTCGGGCAAGGCGTCTTGATGCTCGTCGTCGTCGCGTTGCACTTGACCGACGCTTATTCCGTGATCGCCTTAATCCTTATCTCGATTGCGTTCGGACTATTGGACGGCATGTCGTATCCGGCGCTGTCTTCACTCATCCCGTCTCTCGTCAAAAAACACGAGCTCCAACGCGCTAACTCGTTATTCCAAGGGTCGCTCGAGCTCATGTTCGTGATCGGTCCATTTTTAGCCGGTCTTCTGTTGACGTGGGCCGGCTTCGGTCTTAGCTTTAGTACGGCGGCTGCGCTCATCTTTATCTCTGCTTTCTTGATGATGCCGCGGCTGATTCGAGACCATATTCCAGCGGCACAGACGATGTCGCTCAAGCAAGTCGTCTTTGATTTGAAAGAAGGAATCCGCTACGTCTCGAAGACACCGATTTTGCGAAGCGGTACGTTCTCGATTGCGATCGTCAACTTGTTCATCATGGGACCGCTCATCATGAGCATCCCGATCCTCGTCGGTGAACGCGGCGGAACGGCGTTCGACTTGAGTTTGATTGAAGGCGGGCTTGCTGTCGGGACGTTCGTCGCAAGTTTCCTCGTCTTATTGTTACGGTCGGTCCACCGCGGCCTCTTCGTTTTCCGCGCCTTGTTTTTGACGATTGTCGCATTTCTCTTCTACACGCAAGCCGAGTCCATCCCGATGCTCGCTTTCGCGGCGGCCATGAGCGGCTTCATGCTGATGCTCGTCTATTTGCCGGCCGTCACGCTCATGCAAGAGCATAGCGACCAAGATAAGATCGGTCGCGTCATGAGCATCATGGCACTCGCCGCGTCCGGCCTAGAGCCGATCGCGTTCGCCGTGCTATCAATCCTTGTCGCGTTGTCCGTTCCGATTCAAACGCTCCTCATCACGTTTGGTATAATCGGACTAGCATTTAGTATCGTTCTGTATGTGCGGAGCCAGACGTTCCGTGACACACGTTAAGGAATGAAAGGAGAACGGGTTTTGAAAGAGATACGCAAACAACAAGTCATTGAGATGTATCGTCAAGTCGACGAGCTCGACTTGTTGTTCACCAAATACTTTACCGACTTGAACGAGTTTGAACTCAGTTACCAGCAAGAACAGATGTTGCTGCTCTTCAAACGAAAAGACACATGGACGACGACCGAGATCGCGACGAAGATGAATATCTCAAAAAGTGCGGTCAGCCAAGTACTCAAGGTGCTCGAACAACGCCAGTTCGTCCAAAAAGAGAAAAATCCGGACAACTTGCGTGAGAGCTTCATCCGGCTCGGTCCGGTCGGCCTCGACTACTCGAAACAAGTCGATCGAATCGAAGAACAGCTCGCCGAAGAGATGTTCTCCGTGCTCGAGGATGACGAGATGAAGATGATCAATCGCGCGCTCGCGTTGATGATTCAGAAGTTCAAATAAAAATGCGTATCGTCCCGACTTGGGAGGATACGCATTTTTGGTTAGAGTTGCTCGACGACCCGGATTGCAGAACGAAGTGCCCCTTCGATATGACCGCCGAACATGGAATCCGTCTCGGTCCCAGCAAGTGAGAGACGTCCTGCCCAAGCGGTGTCGAGCGTAATCGGTCCGTAAACAGGGAAGTCGGTCAACGGTTGGGCATCTTGCGAACTTGCCGTGTCGCGGTCACTCGACCAATCCACGTACAAGACGTCACGCGGCTCGCGTGCCTCTTCCCCGAACAGTCGAACGAGTTGCTCGACGACGAGACGATTGAGCTCGTTCCGGTCTAGTGTGGCCCGCTCAGCAGGTGATAACCGGAAGAAACCGAACAGTGCCCCGTACCCTCCCGGCGCTGACGCGTCATGAATCTCCTGCAACACTCCGGACCAACTCATACCGAGCCCCGATAAGCCGGCGTCTCGCCAAAACGGTCGGTCATACACGGCGACCACTTTCGCTTGTCCGGCCATCCACGTTGGTGTAGCCGACAGCTTCGCCTTCGTCGCTTCAGACAGTTCCGGTTGAAACGAGATGCGTGAGACGAGCCGTGGCGGGATGGCTAACATGACATGTTGGAACGTTTTTGACGATCCTGCTTCGACCGTGACCGATACCCCGTCTTCTGTCTGTCGAATCGACGTGACGGTCGTCTCGAGTTCGATTGTCCCTTCTGGAAGTCTCCCAGCGAGCGCTGTGGTCAGTGTCGCCATACCGCCTTCAAGTCGCATCGATAGAACGGTCTGCTCGGGTGGCAACGTGTGGCGCTCGATCACGCCAACTTTCCGCTCGAGCATCAAGTCACCGGTCGTATGTTGTGGGAACACCGGAAGTCCGAGCCGATCGACGAGTTGCGTGATCGTCTTCTCGGTATCCGGCCAATACCATGTCGGACCGAGGTCGAAGCCGTTTTGGCTCAACACCCGTCCGCCGATGCGATCGCGTGCTTCAAATACGGTAACGTCATAGCCTTTTTCGATAAGGAGCGAGGCGGCGTAAAGGCCGCTGACACCAGCTCCGATAATGGCGATTTTCATAATGTTGCTCCTTCCTCGATAAACGTCGTCACGTCAAGCACTTGGCCGACCTCGATTCGATTGACGAGATAGTAGTATTTCGTGTTCGTTTCGGGATACTCCTCAACTACTGCCTCGCACCAATCCTGGTCGAACATCTTCTCCCATGACGTCTGCAATTCTTCTTCACTTGTCGCCTCCCTGTCCTCGAACGTCAAAAACCAACGATTCACAGCAAAGTTCCAATAGCCCGCCTCTATCGCGAGTACACTTAAATCCGGCAAATCGACGGTCAAGACGACCCCGGGCTCTCCCGGCTCAAGATAACCTCCTCGTCCGACGTCTGGAACCGTATCACTCAACCAAACGGGATACGCTCCCGCGAGCGACAGACCCGTCCGTTTTTCGTATTGTCCGGCCAGCCAGTTATAGGCAGGGCGATATAATGCCAACTCTTCATCTTGAAACACAGCATATTCTGGGTCGCCGAACAAGTAACCTCGTTTTTCTGCGGCTTCCCAAGCTGCTGCGTGTTGATATGTATAGTAAATTGCCATAATCGAACTCCTTTAATGTCTGTTATCTATAGCATAACGAACGTGAGGTCAATCCATCCACCCTCGAGCTCTTTGAGTTTGTATGAATTTGGAAGTATACTAGTCGTGTGGATTACGTAAAGGAGGAAAGAGGATGAATGTTTTAATCACATTACTATTTAGTTTATTGGCAATAATTGTCCCACTCGCGTTAATCATTACCGGCATCGTATTGATCGTTCGATTTATCGGTCGTTATGAAAAACGAGCTGACACGCGACTCGAGCTGGAGCGTCAAGCCGCAGCTCATCAGCAACAACAGTTCGACGTTTTAGTGGAACGTCTCGAACGAATCGAAGAAAAGATGGAGGCACGTCCTTAATGTCGACATCACTCACGATTTGGACGAAACGTCTCGTCATCACAGCCATCATCGGCGGTGTGGTGCTATTTTCGACGATTGCCTGCCAACGCGTATTTAACATGTCAGAAATTAATCTGTTGGTCGATACGGCGGACGAACAACAACTCAGTTACGAGTTAATTATTCATAACCCGCTGACGAACGCATATAGCTTCACCATCATGCCTGACTAAAGCGAAAGGAGTGTTTCCATGGAGTTGAACACCATGTTCTTAATCGCATCGCTCCTGCTAAACGCCTTTTTAATCAATGTAATTGCTGAGCAAGCAAAAGACGTACGTGCACTGCGGCGAAAGCAAATTCAGAGCGATCCTCTCATACTAGACGAGGCGTTGGCTGCAATAGTGAAAGAGAAAATTGATACGCATGGGGTCGTCACGGCCGTAAAGTTTTTACGGGAGACTCATGACATGTCACTACTTGAAGCAAAACGACTAGTCGACCGCATCACTGGTCGATCGACTTCATAAAAGGGAGTAGCGCGCGCTACTCCCTTTTGATTGATTTCATTTCGGAAAGAAACCGACTTTTCCTCGTTCGTAGACTTTATGTGTGACGTGCTCCGGGTCGATGTTAGCAAGCCTTTGATCAATCTTAGAAGAGGCAATCCATGCAAATAGATTGAACGCCACAACGAGAATCAAAATATTCGCTTGTTCTGGACGTAACAGCAACGTCACAATCAACATACAAAAAATTACGATGACCGCCATCCCGCTCCAATATTCATACCAGACGAGTCGCCGATAGTCGGGAGCATCGTTGAACGTGAGCAACGTCTTCGTTCGTGACCATATTTTGACGAACCCAATGGCTGGAATGAACAAGACGAACCAAATTAGTTCAGCGAGTCGACGCTCGCCGGTGAACCAAAATATAAGGCCGAGTAAGACGATGAACAATCCAAGAAGGAACGCTTGGCGGGTGGAACGTTTCCCCGCTTCGTATAAGTGATCAAACCGTTCGCGTTGGGTCATGAATCCTGTCTTCCCCTCTTCAACTGATTTCTTTAAAATGACAGTTTCCTTGCCAATGGAATGGAATCGACTTCTTCAAACCAAGTCGATAGCCGAGACGCCACCCAAATCCTCGGATCCGGTCCGACCAACTGTCATTCAAGTTTTGGAACGGCATGACGGCTCGGACTTGATGTAGCTCGATGCGATGAATCACGTATTGATAGTCAGGTGCCTCGATTGACCGATTGACCGCCATCTCTTCGCACCACTTTCGATCAAAGATTTTTTCCCAAGACTTTCGTGTATATGCCGGGTCAATGTCTTCCCGGTGGTCAAATGCTTCGGCTGTATCGCAAAAAGTAGAGTTATACGGAACGAAGTCCCAAAATGAAATTTCCGAAGCCAACACTTGATCGTCCGGTAATTCAACCGTCAACACAACACCTTTGTTTCCTTGTCCGATATGTCCGTCAGTGCTTAGGTCAGGAAACTCGTCCAAACACCAGACCGGATAGTTTCCATTCAGCGAAATCCCAATTCGTTGCTCATATTGTTCAACCATCCAGTCGTAAGCGGGTTCGAAAAATCCGAACCCTTCGTCATTGAACATGGCGAATTGAGGGTCACCTTGTAGATATCCTCTCTCCAATGCTACTTTCCAAGCGTCTTCATGCTGATACGTATAATAGATGCCCATATTCATTAACCCTTTCTCCACTTGTTCTTTCCTCACTTTATCCGATTTCACATCAACAAGTAGTGAAAAAAATGGTCAAGGTTGATTGATCGATTAAATCTTAGGCGTTCGGACTCGGATATTTCACCGCATTTTTCTCGAGCTTCTCTTCTATCGCTTGCGACACATCGATCCTTGCCGCATGGGCGAACGTCAGCGCATAAATGAGGACATCCGCAAGCTCTTCTTTCATCTCGACTTGTTTCGTCTCGAGCGCTTCTTCGCTCGACACCCATTGAAACAACTCCAACAGTTCGCTCGCCTCGAGTGATAACGATAGCGCTAAGTCTTTCGGGTTATGATGGAATGCCCAGTCACGCTCATCGCGGAATTCGATCACTTTGTCCATCAGTCGTTGTACTTCGTTCATATTCACACCGTCTTTCTTTGCACTAATTAAATTCCTCATTATTCATTCAAGGTTTTATACATATCCTACCATTCCTGATTTGGCCGATTAGGTTACGTATTCATTATCAAAAAATTAATCGTAACTATAAAACCAATACACAAATAAATGAAATTCAAGAATTTTATTGTTTAATTAATTAATTTTATTTTTTGATAGTGATTTATGTATTATAATAAGGTTTGGTTTTAAATAACATTAAAAGGAGAATTTTATGAAAATTAAAAAAAGAAAATACAAGCTGATTTGGAAAGGTGGATATTGCTATATTTGCGGAGACACATTCAATTATCTTTGTGATGATTGCGGGCACTGCAGATGGTGTTGTAGTTGTTAATCATGAAACGCACTTAAGACGTATGGACATATAGTCTCATACGTCTTAAGTATCGAGTAAATGTTTTTTAATTTAAATAATGCGCTTTGTCATTTTGCGGTGGGGCTTTTAGTCGGTCGCGGTTTGCCCGCATCACTTCTTTTTCCTCTCCATTTACCATCAGAATTTTTTGATCTTACATTTCCTGCAGTTGGACCTGTCTTTACAAGAGGACCTTTCGTATCTTTTGGGCTAGGCATATTAAATCTCTCCTTTATTAATTTGTTTTTGAATAACATATTTAAGTGCGATTTTTAATTCTCCATCCGCACTTTCGTACCGTTGATGCAAATCAGATACACTATAATATCCAGATTCGATTTTTTTCACATGCTCGTTGATCAATACATTTCTCTCTTTAATTTCTTTACCTAAAGCAAGTTTGTAGTATCCACCTGCACCTGGATATTTTTGTTTAAGCGTGTCATATGATAAATTTTGAGACTTAACTAACTTATGGATTTTTTCCAACTCTTCATCTCGTTTTTCAACCTTCTTCATATGCTGATCATGCTTTTTTTCAACATGTGACGCTGCTGAGTCTAATGTTTTGGAGACCTTGCCTCCTGATTTGTCATCTAAATACTCAAGAATTATTTCGCCAAAAAATTGCACTAGAAAATTCATCGAAATCACCCTATTCAATTTTTAATTATATATTACAATAAAATTCAATATAATTGATTTGAAATTGTATAATATGGTAAATGATTTATAGGTGTTTTTTTAACTATAATCTGATTAGAAAAACTTACCGATTACATACTCTTTAATGATTTTCATATTATATTAAAAATTACATAATCCCTATATTTGATTTCTGTCATAAAGAAGCTTTATTTGCTTTCCCTTATTGCTAATTATTCGTATTTTTTCTTTCAACATGGACTTTCTATTCTATAACTCTCTCCTTCAACCATTTCATGAATTCACTGCTGAGAAATTCTAACGTCAGTTTAATCTTTGTTTGGTATATATAGTGAACTTTTATTCGAGAACTGTAAAAAAAATATAGATAGATGATATAATCCCACTAAAAAGGGAGGGATTTGGTGCTTACTTTCGACAACGTCTCTGTTCGCCAACAGGATACGCTCATCCTTGAAAATATCTCGTTTACCATCAATCCCGGTGAAATCGCGGCCATTCACTGCGGCGTCACTTCCCGGGAAATACTGTTCGCGCTACTGACCGACAAGTATGCGACCTACTCTGGAACCATCGATACAGAAAATCGTACGCTTTCGCTCTTCTCTATCCGTGACGGTTTATATGATCGACTGACGGTCGAGGAATTCTTGCGTTTCACACACACGCTCTACGAATCGACGGAATCACTGGATGCCGTCCTTCAAACCGTTCAACTCACCCCTTACCGGAACAAACGATTGAACCAACTCAGTCTGTCGCTCGTCCGGCGCGTCCAATACGCCTCGCTCCTCTTACATAATCGGGACATCTACGTCCTCGAAGAACCGGATCAGAACGTCGACCAAGAGACACGGCATTTGTTCGCGACCGTCTTGATGCAACTGAAGCAACAACAAAAGACGATCCTGCTTCTGACGAGCAACATGGAGAGTGCCCTCTTCGTCACATCGACCGTCTATCGCATCGACCACCGGCACTTGCGCCTACTCGATGTCGAACCTGATGAACCGGATGCGAACGAAGATGTCACGCCTGACGTCATGCACGTCCGCTTCGAAAAGATTCCGACAAAAGTGAACGAGAAAATCGTCTTGCTCGACCCGCCAGAAATCGACTACATCGAAAGCCAGGACGGACAATCCATGTTGCATAGCCAATCCGAACAGTTCCCGAGCGTCTTCACGATGAACGAACTCGAGACGCGTCTGACTCCTTACGGCTTCTTCCGCTGCCACCGGTCGTACATCGTCAACCTCCAACGGGTACGAGAAGTCATCACGTATACGAAAAACAGTTTTAGTCTCGTCTTAGATGATGCCGAGAAGACGACCATTCCGCTCTCAAAGACGAAAATGGCCGAATTGAAGACGATGATCGGGCTGAAATAAGCTCCATTCACCGTCTCCTTCGCTCCACTCGCTCCTCAAAAAGCGCCGTTTATCGCCATTCTAATGCGTCCGCCTTTTCCTCTCGATATGATGTAAGCAAGCAAGACGACATCAACAAGGAGGAACGAGAGATGCAGGATATCATTACAGTGAATCAATTGAAAAAGTTGTTCGGCAATGAAGAGGCGCTACAGGACGTGACGTTTTCCGTTAAAAAAGGAGAGGTGTTCGGCTTTCTCGGACCGAGTGGATCCGGGAAGACGACGACCATTAAAATCTTAACGTCACAACTCGCCCAGACCTCAGGTGACGCGACCGTGTTCGGTGTCCCGGTCTCCGAGTTAAAACAAGAACAGTATCGGAAACGGATCGGCGTGTTGACCGATAACAGTGGCCTCTATACACGTCTCTCGATTGAAGAAAATCTGCAACTCTATTGCGACCTATACGACGAGCCAAGAACACGAATCGATGAAGTGCTCCAGATGGTGAACTTGGCTGGAGAACGCAAAAAACGCATCTCTGCTTTATCACGTGGGATGCTGCAGCGGGTGACACTGGCCCGGGCGTTGTTACATGAACCAGAATTACTATTTTTAGATGAGCCGACGTCCGCGCTCGATCCGGTCAACTCGCGACACATCTATAAAGGGATTGAGCGGTTGAAGGCAAAAGGGACGACCATCTTTTTGACGACGCACGATATGAACGAGGCCGAAGAACTGTGTGACCGCGTCGCTTTCTTGCATCAAGGGGAGATTCAATTGCTAGACGCTCCGAAAAAATTGCGCCGGAAATATGCGAATGGCTCGATGCGCGTCGAACTGCATGACGGGGAAACGATTGAATTAAAACAAGGAAAAGACGGGGCCGACTGGCTTCATGAACAGATGCGCGACCAAAACATCGCGGCCATCCATTCGAACGAGCCGACGCTCGGGGACATCTTTATCGAAGTGACGGGGAGGAAATTATCATGACATTTTCAATGAAACGGGCACTCGCTATTTTCCAGAAAGACTATAAAGATTTGTCGCGGAACTTATTCGTGTCGTCGACGCTGATTATGCCGATCTTTTTTGCCGTCTTCTATTCACAGCTCGGCGGAGAAGGCATCGACATCACGTACTTCGTCATCAACATCACGTTCAGTCTCGTCGCGACGTTCGTCCAGTGCGCCTTGATTGCCGAAGAGAAAGAGAAGAACACGCTCCGTGGGTTGATGTTGTCGCCAGCGAGCACGCTCGACATCTTGCTCGGGAAGAGCGCGCTCACGTTCGTGACGACGCTCATCCTTATCGCAGCGTGTGCCTTCATCATGGGCTACAGCCCTGCGAATCTATTCGTCATCTCACTCGCATTGATCGTCTCGACGTTCTTTTATATCGGGATTGGGACGATACTAGGCTTGATGACGAAGACGGTCATGGAAGCCTCGCTCATCGTCATGCCAGCGTTCTTCTTCTTCTCGTTTTCACCGATGTTGTCAGTGTACGAAGACCGGTTCGCGATCATCGGCCTTCTCGACTACTTACCGAACGTTGTCTTAATCGATCTTGCGTTTCAGATTGAGGCTGGCGCTGGACTCGGCTCTACATGGGTGGAGCTTCTGATTCTGTCCGCCTGGGCGCTCGTCACGTTCGTCGGAAGTATTGTCATGTATAACCGGAAACAGACGGACTAAAAAAAGCGACGATGTTACTCGTCGCTTTTTTTGAAGCGTTCTTTTAAATCAACTCCATAGAGAAACATGTAGGATAGGCACGCAGGTAACACGGTAAGCAATGGAACTTTTCTATGAATTCCTAACCCTTCATCGTGAATTCCATAATCAATGGCCCAGTAAGCGAGAATGATGGATAACAACAATCCTAGAAGTTTGATCATGTATTAAACCTGTCATCTAATAAACGTCCATTATCATTCCACTGTCCGTACATCTCGTTCGCTTTCGTTTTCTCAATGAACTTATCAAGCCGTTTCACATACAAATCGCGATCTTGACGAACACTTTGTATCGTATCGGTGCGGATGCGGCGATACAGTTCGGGAAAGCCGTTAAAGTGTCGATACAGCTGTGTATCTTCTTGCAATCGCGCTATGATTTCCTCATCAATGACAAACGACTCACGTCGCATATCAGGCAGAACACGCATCCCGCTCTCTGTCATTAACCCCAATCGTTGTAGTCTGCGTACGCGTTCTTTATTCAACTCGGTCCAGTTGCTTCGTTTTCGTCTTGGTGAAAAGCGCTGCGCTAATTCCCCAGCTGCCGTCTTTTTCGCAATCCCATCAATCCATCCGAAACATAACGCTTCTTCCACCGCGTCTAAATACAATAGTCCATCGCTGCTCCCCTTCCGACTGAGGATGACCCAGCAAAACGATTGTTCGTCTTGATGTGATTCTAGCCATTTTCGAAAGTCGTTCCGATGCTGGAATCGCAGGACCTGGTCAATTTCCATGTGTGTTCCCTCCCCTATCAATCTTTTTCTTTATTATCTTATGTACGAAGACGGGAGGTAAACAAAAAGCAGATCTTATACATTCCTCTTCATCCTAGGACTGTTATGAGTTAGAATCGGGAATATTTACATACGGAGGTGAAAACAATGATTCGTTACTATAATACAGACGAAGAACGATTTATTGAGACAACGTTTGAAGACGAAATTCGCGGATACGACTCATTTCGTGCCATCACTTATGTTACTTCATTCGAGATTATCAACGATTTAATGGCGTCCTTTAAAAAGGTTCAAATCATTCATGGATTCCCAGGAACATCTTTTCAACTTATCAACCACCTCCTCGATATTTTAAAACGTATTGAAGATATTCGCTTACTAACACCAGAGACGTTCAATGCGCTGTTTGATGAGCGTTTAGAAATATTTCTGGCTCACTCCATTCCAATTCATCATAAGACCTATATTTTAGAAAAAGACAGTCATTATAAAATTTTATCTAGCAGTGCCAATTTAACAATTTCTGCGCTTCAAGGGAGAAACCATGAGATGCTCTTTATTTGGACGGGTCATACAAGTGATCCGTTTTATCAACAAATGGATCAGATGTGGTCAGAAATCAAAAAAGACACGATTGATTACATCGATCCTTCTTCATTAGATTCAGTGTTAAACAATCCCGAAGAAGTAATCGAGTCGTTTATAACGGATGTCACAGTCCCACAGACACTCGTTCAAGAAGCAAAACCAGAAATTGAAAAACATCACTCTCAAAAAGTGGATACCATCTTTGAAGAAAAAGCAGCGCCATCCTTCTTACCGCTCGTTTTAACGAAAACAGGACGACGTAAAAAAATTAAAGTCGAAGAAATTCGAAAACAAGTTCATCTTGCAGTCGATGAACGATTATCAAGTTATGACGTATCGAAACAATCTCTGTGGCAATTCGATTTTGACGTGCATGATTTCATCATCGGTGAAGACTACTTGCAAGATTTAGTTCGAGACAAAGAACTCCCTTCCGCTGAAGGAATTATCGATATGATTGAAAGCTATGATCAAAATAAATTCAGTGATGAGCGTCATCAAGTTTTCACTGGAATCGTATATTTGTTGACCTCTCCGCTCATTTGGAAAATCCGTGAAATCTACACAGAACATCATCTCCCAAAAGAAGATGTTCCTGTCGTGATGAATATTGTCGGTGATGGACAAACAGGAAAAACGACGCTCGTGCGTGAGTACTTTTCGACCCTATATGACTATCCTTCTCTCCCCACCTTTTCCATGTTAAAGAATGCCCCAAAAGGAAAAAAAACGAGTTCTCGGATTGCTAACGACTACATTGACGGCTATCTCCACTCTGACTGGGTTAACCCACTCATCATTGATGAAGTACCGAACAATTTTTTTACAACTACGAGCGGTGAAAACAATGTAAAGTCTTGGTCGAACGATCGTACAGGAATCTTTCCGATTTTAATCACCACTTCAAATATTTCAGGCGCACTCGCCAAACCCCAACTCCTTCGTCGCATCTTAATGATCCCAATCGATTCTAAGTATCGCGAATCGAAAGACCAACCGTTTGACGTGTACCAACTTATGAACAACCTTGATCCGCTGTTCCCTCTATTTTTTCTAGATATGTTGGCAAAACGTCTCGACCGAATTTCACTAGAAGATATTGAGCGACTCAAAGCGGACTATTTGGCGCTATCAAAAGAAGTACTATTCACACTATCTCCTGAGCTGAAAACATATGCGACCGAAAATGGATTCCTTACAAATTACGATATCGTCAATCACAGAGGGAAGACACTGTGGGCAATGACACTTATGTCGAAGGCTGATCACATCTGCGTCAACCCGAAAAATGAAAATGAAATTATTGTATACGAATCTGCATTTAAAACACATCACGATCGGACAGAGGCTAAGACGTTTTTACCTGGTGGTGTACTCGTGCAAAGTGGTGGGAACAGCTTAACGTTAAACAGCGAGTTACTTGAACAGTTCGTTGGATTCTCGATTCAAACGGTTTGGGACAATCAATCTGCCTCCCGAACCGGTAAACAAATCGCCGATGCGATGGCAAAACAATTAGCTCCGTTATTGGAAAACAAGAAAAAGCCTTCACGATGGAAGGCTTGGTGGAAAAAATAATGATTCTAGATTGAGGTTGTTAAACTAGTTGCTTCACCGCATTCTTTACAAGCTTGTTCTCAATCGCCTATGATATTTCATTGCCCGCACATGTGCGAACGTCAACGTATAAATTATCGCATCTGCAAGTTCTTTTTCCATCTTTACTTTCTTCGTCTCAAGCGCTTCTTCGCTCGACACCTATTGGAACAACTCCAACAGTTCGCTCGTCTCAAGCAATAACAACAACGACAAGTCTTTCGGATTAGGGTGGAACGCCCACTCGCGCTCATCGCGGAATTCAATCACTTTCTCCATCAATCGTTGTATTTAGTTCATTTGGGTTTCCTCCTTCCTTTTGTTTTACAGACCACCTCATTAACGATTAATAACAAGACGTTGTCGTTGATCACTTAACAATGGTGAAAATTCATCCGTCGTATGAATAACCACTTCATGCAATGCCCGAGTTAACGAAACATATAATCTTCTAGCTTCTTTTGCTTCTTCCGGGTAGGTATTTTCATTCACATCTAGTAAAAGTACAGCATCAAATTCCATTCCACGAAGATAGTCAATCGTCGAAATAATGATTTTATCGTCGACCTTCGTCGTCTCTGAACGAATCAATTGAGTCTCAAGTTGTAGTTTAGAATGGAGGAATGTAGCTCGCTCCATCGTCGGTGTGATAATACAAATCGATAGACCCTCATTCTGCCAATTACGAAGTACGTTTTTTAATTCATTGCTCTTTTTCGTGCGCAAGTAAGTGATTGGTGTTCCTGCTCGTTCGAACGGATCAATCCACGACGTATCATGTCCTGCATCATGTAAAATATCTTTTGCCACTTTGACGATTGGCTTCGCAGTACGGAACGTTTTTGTTAAGTACTCAATCGTCCAATTCGATCGTCCATGCGTTTGAATCGCTTCCCATGATTCCAGCTCAAGCGACCGGTAGCTTTGAAGCGTATCGCCAAACACCGTCATTCCATAGCACAACTTCTCGAGCACGAAAATGTCGAGCGGTCGAAGCGTCTGTCCCTCATCGACAAAGAGATGACTCCATTTGTCTGGGTATCCGTTCGTCTCATAATGAAGATACATCCAGAAGGAGCGGTCGAGCTCAGTCGGACGTTTTAACTTATGCCACATTTCCAATAGTTCTTCTGGTTGCGTTTTTTTGAGATAAACGAGACGACCTGGTTGTTTCATGATTGACCAAATTGTGGCAGCCTCAAGCTTCGTCGTCTTCTTCCAGAAGTCGACGATTTGTAGATACTCTCGTTTTTCACGGGCCAATTGCCGCTTCATATTTTCTTGCATTAATTGTTCAAGCGTACGAGTTTTCGTCGAATCTAAATCCCCGCTCCATCTCTGCATATCCGTAATCAGTTCGTTCTTATACTTCTCTTTGTTCAAGATAGATGTTCGTTCCGATTCACTGCGGATCATTTGTAAAATCCGTTCCGTTTGTGCACGTCCAGGACGTTCTTGGCCGAACCAAATAGCCAGTGCCCGTTCATGTAATTCCTCTAAACCTTTAATTGGTTCGTATCGTCTAAGCAATACAGCGACGTCCTCGTACCATTCTTCGATCGCCGCTTCAGCCCATTCGAATAAATCTCGTCCTTGGTATAACGGAAGAAGTTCGTGAACGATACTCGCTGAAAAGTCTTTGGAGGACACCGTCTTTAACCATTCATCAAATGCCATCGTTGACACCGATTGAATTTGTAAGTGTTCCGCGTCCTTCAACAGTTGATGAATCGTCGCCTCATTAGGAGCTAAATAGAGCATCTTCCGACGTTCATCTTGATACTGTAAGTAAGACATCCGGTGCAACGCCGTCAACGATTTCCCGGTCCCGGCCGCCCCTTGGACAATCATATATGTATTGGCCGGTGCTTGGATGATATGGTTCTGTTCGGCTTGGCGCGTCGCGATGAACCCGTCGATCGAGCGATCTTTTTGTTTCTTTGTCAGTTCCCGCTCCATGAAGTTCTCTTGTGGCACATCTGTTACAGGCGAAGGCTTTTTAAACGTCGCCTTGATTTGATCCGTAAACCGTTTCGTCAGTGACGCAGGACGTCGTTTTGTGTCACGACGATGACTCGCCTGCACGACGCGTCGTTGTTTCCGGTCAAGTTCGAGCTGCGTCATCCCGATGATGTCACCGCCCGGCATCTCAATCGTCTCCCCATTGAACATAGAGGCACGCATCGCCATTTCACTCCGCCAATCAAGGACGAGTGGAATCTCAGGCGAGCGCGGATGGGCCACCCCGAATTTACCAACCGGATACGTCTCTTCTTCGCCTTCGTCCTCAACCACAAATGTGAAGGAATACAGCTCGTTCAATGCATCTTCGTATTGTTGCCTTTCCTGTGCATTCTCCGAACGACGTGAGTGCCCCCGCATATCAATCATTTCATAGTCGCTTGATTCAAGTCCTGGCTTGTCGCCATGTGGTTTGCCATGCAAATGCGATTCGATGACCAGACAAAACTCATCGAGTCGACGTTGTTCATTATCTAATACTGCCTTCATCCCTTGCACCCCTGGTAGTTTGATATCCTCATTTTACCAAATTTAAAAGTCATTAGGTGCTAGGATTTCGTGAAATTAGGTAAATCCTCACGTTTAAGTTAGAAGTAATTATCACCTAGCACAATTTTCATCTCCCGTTATGTATATATGGGCGTTATAATGTTAGTTGATTCCTAAAAACACGGGAAACATTCCCTATGTTTGGAATGAGACGACCATCACACCATTGTTTTTGAAAGAAAGAAGGATCTCACCATGATGCAATCAACCCAAAAAAAGACAGCTGATTTGTTTAAATTTTTAGCAGCCGTCAAACGAATGGATATACGAACAGAAACCACCACCAAAAATTACGATTTACTCTTGTCTCCCGCAGCGCTCACCTATCCAAACGTGCACGTGCAACAGGAAGACGAGTTATCGATCGAAGTTCATTTTCTTGCGCCGTTTGCCAAAAAGCGTCCGAGCTTGCCACGAGAACTTTTCGCCTACGTCCTTCAAGACGATGATACGTACAAACGTACTGATCTTTTCCCGGAGAAGCTCGATTCCGTCTTCAACGACTTTTTAGAATCGCTTGACGTTTGGGCGAAGGAAAAGGCGGAGCATGAATCTGCCCGTCAACTATATGACACGATGTATCGGACCTTGCAACTTCTCTCGACTGAGAGTGATACATACGAGCTCATCTATTCGTTCGGGATGTTGCACTGGCCAAAAGATAGCGTAGAGCGCCCATTGTTCACACGGGCGGCCGTATTGGAATTCGATCAACAAAAAAGCATCTTCCGCATCGAGGCGTCGGCGTTACCAACGAAGCTCGAGCTCGATATGCTCGACCGCGATCACGTCTGGATGTCAGCCGAATTGTCACGTTACGAGGTCGACTTCAAAGAAGAGTTGGCATTCGATTTTAAACCGTGGACCGAAACTGATCTTGAACAACAGTCGCAGCGCGTTTTGAAGCTATTAAGCGATGATCATGCTTACGGTGACATCGCTACCGTTTATGCGATGTCAGGCATGCGATTATTCGTTCGGAAGAAATCAGCCCACGCGTGGGTCGAGGAGCACGAGAACTTGGCGACACTCATCGAAGATGGGATGTCCCCTTCGCCTGCTCTGCAACAGTTTTTGACGTCAAATGACGAAGAGATTCATGCGCTTGACGAATTAGACCGAGAAGTATGGAAACCTGTCGGTGAAGAGATCCTCTTCCCACTCCCATATAACGAAGAGCAGAAACGGATTTTGAGTCAGTTGAGCAACCATGCGGGTGTCGTCGTCCAAGGGCCTCCGGGAACCGGGAAAAGTCACACCATCTCCAACTTGATTTCGCACTTGCTCGCCCACGGGAAGCGCGTCCTCGTCACGAGTGAGAAAGAACACGCGCTTCACGTCTTGCGAGACAAGTTGCCAGAACAAATCCGTCAACTCGCCGTCTCCGTACTCGGATCCGATTCGAAGACGACGAAGCAGACAGAGAGCTCGCTCCAAGAAATCGCGTCTTACTTGAACCGTACGACCGCTACTGAACTTGATACACAAGGTAAGCAAAAACAACAAAAGCTCTATGACACGCGCGAGGAAATCGCCCGATTACGCCGTAAAATGATTGAACAAGCCGCAAGTGAACATACGAATTTGAGCTATATGACCGAATCACGGACGCCAACCGATTGGGCAAAATGGACGAGTGAGCAGAAAGTCACGATGCAACTCCCACTCCCTGTTCTTGAAGATACATGTCCACTGACTTCAGAAGAATTATCCGACTTGTATCAACTTATGGCAGAGCGAGACGTATTAGATCATGGGGCAGACGTCACGACTTATCCAACCACTAATACGTTGCCATCTGTCGAAACGTTTATCACTGAAAGTAAGCAATACGAAGAGCTCTCTACTCTCGAAAAAGCGAATGCCGCCGCCGCATGGCTACAGGAAAAGCCTTCGGAACTTCGCCGAGAGACACAGAATCACGTTCAGTCACTGCTTGAATCTTTTGACCATCAACCCGATTGGATGAAACAACGTTACAGCTATTGGTCGACGCACCAGAGCGACAAAATCCAGTGTGAAGAAGACTGCCAAACGTTCGAACAGGATGTCAAAGCGCTTGAGACACTGGAACGTACACTCTCCGTCCACGACATCGAACTTCCGGCTACCTTACCGAATGACCTGTGGACACTTGCTGACGAACTCGGTCCGCTTCTAGATGAAGGGAAGATCGACGGCTTTTTCTTCAAACTGACGAAACGTAAAAAGTATTCCGCCTTACTCGATGAAACAAAAATTGACGGAAAGGCTCCACAATCGAGTGCCGACCTTCAACTTTTGAAGCAATTCGATGAATTGAAGACATCTTTGACAACGTTATCGCGTCGCTTCAAATATGCATGTGAGCATTTTGAGCTCGAACTCGAAACACCTGAATTTTCATCATATCGAACAGCACTTCATGCGCTGCGTGAATGGAAAGCTGTATTCGTCACGTATAACGAATCATTGTCCCCAGTGCTTCACGTATATAATGAACGCTTCCGCTATGAGAAGAACTGGTTGTCGCAAGCGAAACAAGAACTCGATGCTTCGCTCACACTCGATGCGTTGAAAACATTACAGACGACACAAACATCGTATCTTTCACTAATCCGTACAACGCATATTCATCCGGTGGCACTACGCCTAAAGAAAGCGATACAGTCATGGGATGCTTCACGCTATGTACAATTACGTGAAGAGCTAGTATCGCTCGAACAGCAAAACGCGAAAGCGACTCGGTTGAAAGGATTAATTGAGCGACTAAAACAAGTCGCGCCAGGTTGGTTGAACGCTTTTTACGACGGGACGGCCCCGACGCTTCAACTCCAGACGTTCGAACTCGACTGGAAAGTCGCCCGCGTCTTGACGCTACTCGAAGCACTCAGTGACGATGATTATCGGGAGAAAATGAAGCAGCTGGAGAAAGAGGAAGGAAAAGCGACGGCGGACTTGTGTGCGACGTATGCGTGGAAAGAACAGCTCACACGGATGACACCGTCGAAACAAGAGCGCTTGAACAGTTGGGCGAAGTTGATTCGCCAGATCGGGAAAGGCACCGGGAAACACGCGGCACGTCATAAACGCGACGCAGCTCGACAAATGGCCGCGGCCCAAGACGCCATCCCGGTATGGATCATGCCGGTGAACCGAGTCCTCGAATCATTCAAAGAGATCGATGAGTTGTTTGACGTCATCATCTTTGATGAGAGCTCACAAAGCACGATGGACGCGATCTCGCTCCTATCTCGGGCTCGAAAAGCCATCATCGTCGGAGATGACCGCCAAATCAGTCCGACGACGTTCCAAGACCAAAATGCAATCCAAGAGAAGAAAAAGACATACTTCGGAAACGACACGACGATGACACTGTTTGATGGCTCATCAAGCCTGTATGACCTCGCCTCGGTCAAGTTCAGCGCGACGGTCGGGCTTCGTGAACACTTCCGCTGTGTACCGGAAATCATTGGCTTCAGTAACGCCCATGTGTATGAAGGACGCATCGTTCCACTCCGTCTGCCACAACGGGCCGAACGATTGACACCGGCGGTACAGAGCGTCTTTGTCGAAAATGGTAACGTCGCCGAAACGACGAAAGACAAGTTCAACGTCCCGGAAGCGAAAGCGCTCGTCGACCACTTGAAACAATTGATTGACGATCCACGTTATGCGAAGCGTACGTTCGGGGTGATCTCGCTTCTTGGGAAAGTGCAGACTGAACAGATTGAGCGGATGGCGACTGATTTGATCGGCATCGATCAGTTGATTGAACATAACGTCCGTTTTGGTGACGCCTATACGTTCCAAGGCGATGAGCGCGACGTCATGTTGCTGTCACTCGTCGTTGCACCGAACCGTCGTTTTGCGGCACTCACAAAAGAGACCGACAGCCAGCGCTTCAACGTCGCGGCGAGTCGGGCTCGGGATCAGATGATTTTGTTCCATTCCGTGACACTGCAAGACATTGGCAACCAGAACTGCATGCGCTATAAACTCGTCAACTATTGTCAAAACCCGCTCGGCGATCAAGAATCGCTCGAAGCGGTCCAGCACTTGTTCGACTCTCCATTTGAAGAGGAAGTGTATAAGCGTTTGACGAACCGCGGCTATCTCGTCCGTCCGCAGGTACAAGTGAACGGCTATCGCATCGACCTCGTCGTCGAAGGCGAATCGAACCGTCTGGCGATCGAATGTGACGGCGAACGCTGGCATGGACCTGATGTGTATGAACAAGACATGTTCCGCCAGAAAGTACTCGAACGGGCCGGTTGGACATTCTGGCGCGTCCGTGGTCGCCATTTCTACCGCGATGCCGATCAAGCGATGGAACCGTTATGGACGTTGCTTGATGAGATGGGGATTGAGCCAATACGGTTGAACAATCAGTAAGTTGACTTATGACCGTTCGAAAGAGCGGTCATCCTTTTACATAAACACGATTCATTCCATGTCTGACATGCAAAGAGGGAAACTATGAAGAAAAATTATGCACAAGTGTTAGCTGTGTTAGTAATTGTTGTCGGGATTAGTGTAATCGTTGTTCTAAACCTAACTAAATCCGTCGAACTAATCTTTGAATCTGAATCTGAAGTCATTGCTAACGAAGAACAGTCTTATGTTCAGACACCTCCCACTGAAACTTCTGAAGAACGAAGTGATGTGACTGCTATTCCAGAAGAAGCCTTACTCGCATTTGCACAAGATTTAGGAGTCTCACTAAAAGATATTGTTTCGGTGGATTTCGCCTCAGGAGAATACAGTTGGGTGAATGGATACGATGAATCAATGCTGGGGTATTATCAAACAATTCTTGATTTAAATCTTCGTCCCAAAGATGAATTAGCAGACTATATTAATGCTGTGGCCCGGGGAAACTATCGAATGGAGATCTTCCGAATTAAAGTATTAGAAAAAGAAGGACTTTCGATTGTAAATTGGGATGAGAACCAAAAAACATTCGAATATTTACCAGGTTATTCTCGCTATTCAATTGCAGAATTGTACTACAAAAAGTACCCTGAAAAAAGAAATGTCGACAGCGACTCTTACTACTTAGAAAATGCTTTAAATTAGTAAATCAAACACCATTCAAACTTATTTTCTGCTTAAGAGAATAAGTCTTTTTTCATTTACAATAAAGGGAATATTCATACAAATATAGAATATAAAATAAAAATTCGTTTAATACTTTTCTGGTGAGAGGAGGATGAAATCATGGTTGAATTCAATGTATCTTTTAAAGAAAAAGAATGGTCAACTTATTGGAAAGAACATGATTTGCATTTTGTCCATGAACTTCCGCTCAAAAACGAAGAGATTACAGCGGTCCAAGATTGGTTAAAAGATCAAATGACTCATCAGCGTCATTCCTCTGCCGCTCTTGTTACAGAGCGCCTTTGGCGGCTCTATCCACTCACCTGCTTGATTGGAACGTCGATGATTGCTCTGCATCAAGAAGACAGAGGATTTTGGACACTGTTCAGTGACTTTTACTCAATCAGCGACAGCTTCGTAATCTACTGGAAAAACACAATGTATCAAACTTTAATGCATCAAAAAATATTCCGAGCAGTGGAAGGCAATTCTAAATATTATCTAACCGCTTTGATTCATTCAGGTATCACTTCTGTGTACGCGCTTGAGAATATCTATAACCATTTTATAAGCCATGTGATTGAAGATCGAAGACAGCTTCCAAGTGCAATCAAACAAGTCACACAAAATGAATGGCCCTGGAACGAACAGCTAAATAAGCCCGTAAAACTATACATTGAACAGAGCATCAATAACCCAGAACCCTTATTGCGTCTTAAAGAGTTCTTTATGGAACAACGAAAAATTCAATCGTTCCCACCTTTTATGCGTAACAATCTGCAAATCATACAAGCAATTGTGAAGAAAGACCAACAGCGGCGCTCCCGTCGGCAATTCATTTTTTGGGACGAGCTCGCATCCCGTCCTCGCATTAAGCTTCCTAAGATTTATCGAGAAGATGCCAAGTCAGCTTATTGGCGAATTGGTGATACCACGGTCCAGTGTAGTCGTGAAGTGTTACCACACGCCATTCGATTCCATCCGCATGATTCAATCGTGGATTTTCCTCCAAACATCACTACGGCTTGCATCACGATTGACGGAGAAGATGAGGTTTATGAATTACCCTCTACTTACCCTATGGTCTTTAAACAGAAAGATCAAAGTGAACAATGGGAGCTGCTCCGAGGAAAATATGTGACTCCAGGGACAGAAATAATTATCGTTAAACCAAGCAGTTACTCTACAAACGACTCCTATCATCCTATCTCAAATCCGAAATGGCATGAATATGAGTACAAAAAATTACAACTAAATGAAGACGTTGAACTTTATTTCCATACTCCGGATCAAACGATTTATCGGCAACTCGTCACATCACCACGCGCCGAAGTTACAATTGACACCCGACCGCTCTTTTATTCCGATCGAAGCCATTATACCGATTTTCCGTCTCTAAGATTTCACGATCTAGATATTCATGACTTGCTTCATTGGAAAGTAGAAGTAAAAGACAATGTTTTCGGGTTAGAAGATTTCAATGGTGCATTTCGTCAAGATGAAGATGATTTATTGCTCGATATCCGAGCTCTTAAACTCCATCGAAATTTACTCGAAGACGTCACGCTGAAACTTCGAAACACTGAACGAAATGACACCTACAAATTTCATTTCACTCTATTACCACAAGACTTCTTTTACAAGATGAGTCAAGGTTCAATCCAATTCGAGTCAAGACATTTGCAACGTGTACGCGTTGATCAGAAATCATATGCACCTCATCAACAAAAAGTAACAATTCCACTCCACGAGGTGAATGACTCCTTCCCGTTAACGTTAACAATTGTGGGTCACCCATTGTACACAACGTCTTTTAGCAAGACTTTTTACGAATATGAAATCATCTCTTCCGAAGGCCGACATCAAACCTTTACACAAGAAGAAATACAATCAATTCTGATTCGGGTAACGACTCGCTTTCAATCCAATGAATCAATCCATGCACATTTGATTGTTAGAAATCAAATGCAGGAGGAACATGTTCCTATCCCATTAAAACGTAATCGAAAATCAAATTTGGTCTCTCTTTCAATTTGTCAGCATGTCATCAGTCGTTTTCAATCTGGACAGATTACGTTAAGTATAAATGGCCAGACAGAATTGATTGGCCAATTTACCGATGAGCTCCACTCACTCTTATCTATGGACGAATCGTATACGGTTCATTTATCACATGCGCTACCATATGAGATTAGCTTTAAAATCTTTCATCCCTACTCCTTAGAAAACGAACCTCATATTTTTACATTCGAACAAGGCAAAACCTATAAACTGCTTCATCCATTTCCTGATTCTCGAGTCATTGTAAATGGGATGAAACAAGAGGAGACAAGCTGGTTCGATGATGACACAGAAATCCTATTTCCGAAGCTAAGTCAAAAACTAGATCATATCGAAGTTTATCTGTTTATCGATTCATTGGATAAGACGACTTGGGGAACGTTTATCGATAAGTTAAACCAATATGGGGCTGCTTATTTACGAGCGCTTGAATCGGTCGCTAATCCATTACTCATTGAAAAGGTACTTCGCTCTCCTGATTTGATTGAAATCTTACTCACTCGGTTTGACGCAGAGAGAGTCTCTTGGGAACGCTGGGTGACATTGTTTGGAGTGTATTTATGGAAATATGAATATCAGAAGTATTTTTACGAAAAGACTGGACTTCACCCACTAATTCATTCGGAGTTTGGTCACCTTCAAACATTTGCATCTTTAAATCCTGCGAATCGTCAACAGTTGCGACAGCAATTTAGAATAGCCTATTCACAAAATGATCATCCTTTGGGATATAACGTCATTGATAGTTGCAAAAGATATTTAGCAGACGAATTTTACCAAAATCCAACTCAATTAATGGCCTACAAACAGGATGCCCAAACACAGTTAAGTTGGATTGAGTCTAAACTGACTGAACGACAAAAGGATATTCCACTTCGTGTCCAAGAGTTGTTGTCAAAACGAACGTTCCCACCAAAAATTGAATTAAATCAATATCCTACTTTCTTATATGTTTCGGCACAGACGAAACTCCTGGCACTAGGCACAAAGCCAAATTTAAGTGTTAAAGGAAAGTTGAAAATCTATAAAAGGCTCAATCAAATTCCCGCATTGTCGATTAAAGATGTATGTCATAACAGTTATCATTTCGTCACAGCATGGGAGGACAAGCAGCTATGAGTATTCACCCGATTCAAGCAACCGCTCGTCTGCAAGACAGATACATGGACTACCTGACTTCTTATTTTAAGATCAACGATGGCGACCTCAATCAGCAATTTATTGACGGTTTAAGACACGACAAACAGTTTTTAAAAGGACCTTATCTTGAAGCAACACTCCCTTACAAACCAGGTCGGCAAATTGCTGACTTAGTAGATGACGGGACCGTCCACCCCGACATTACCCGCTTTCTGCCAGGTGAGGACAACTTTCGTCTATATCTCCATCAGGAACGAGCGATTCGAACCGCAAAAAACGGGCAATCTTTTGTAGTTGCGACCGGAACGGGTTCGGGTAAAACAGAAAGTTTTATTCTTCCGATTTTCAACCACCTTCTAACACAACGTGACAACGGACAGTTAAACGATGGCGTGAGAGCCTTATTACTCTATCCAATGAACGCCCTCGCCAATGATCAGCTCGACCGCCTGCGTGAATTGTTAAAGGATACTCCGGACATTACATTCGGTCGATTTACTGGGGAGACGATCGAGAAGACACAAGATGCTCGGAAATCATTCTATAACCAACATCGTAAAAATCCGTTGCCGAACGAACGATTATCTCGAGAAGAAATCCGTCGCAATCCACCACATATCTTGTTAACGAACTATGCCATGCTTGAATATTTGATGATGCGCCCTGAAGATAATGCTTTGTTTTCTGGGCACTACCGAGACCATTGGCGCTTTGTTGTACTCGATGAAGCCCATACGTATGACGGCGCGACCGGGGCGGAAGTCGCTATGTTGCTTCGACGTCTCCGGACCGAAGTCGAACAACAAACACCCCTTCAATTCATCGCTACGTCGGCTACACTAGGCTCTTCTGAACAAGCCAAACGAGATGTGATGTCGTTTGCTGAAAAATTGTTTGGCCAGCCGTTCAGTCTAGAATCAGGCCAGCTTATTACATCAGAACGCATTGATTATGATGAATTATACGCAGCAATTGAACTACCTGACCCGACCGTTTATAGCTACTTGAAACGTTGTTATGAACAGGACGAATCTCCTGACATCACCGAGTACAACTACCTTAAATCATATGAAGGTTTTCCGAAATCTCTAATTTACGAGTTATTGGCACACGATCGGCGCTTGCATCGTTTACGCAGAAGCTTGAGCGACGTACACTTACTATCTGATTTGGCCAATGACATCTTTCCTGATGAGGCCCACGAGCAGGCGCTTGAGTATTTGATTCAATTGATTGACGTCGCTACGTTAGTGAAAGATGATACTCGTCCGAAGTTACTTCCAGCTAAGTATCATACGTTCTTCCGCGCGTTAGAGGGTGCATATTTAGAATTCTATCCGACAAAAAAATTGCATCTGTTCCCAAAACAACAGTCTGAAGACGGTCATCCGATTTATGAAATTGGCGTTTGTCGACGGTGCGGAGAAATACATGGTTACGGTCACTCGCCTCACGCCGGTCACATTCATTCGAAGAGTAGTGATGGTGAGGCTCCAAATATTTTATTCCGTCTTTCTACAGACGAAAAAATGATTACTTCTGATTTAGAGGACGAAGAAGAGACGAAAGTGTCTGTTAAAGAGTGGTGCCCTAGTTGTGGAGCTACTAAATTCCCGGGGGAGCAACATGAACCTTGTGACTGCCGTCTACCCTTACAAAAGATTCAAACCATTAATCTACAAGAAGAAAAACCAATCTGTTTATCCTGCGGTCTTACCTCTCTTCGTACCGATGCAATTCGACCATTTTATACCGGGGCAGATGGTGTGACTTCCGCTCTGGCTGCACAGCTATATCAAGAATTGGTCATTGGCAATCCGAAGCGTCAGGAAAATCAAAAACAGATAAAAGATAGTTGGTTTGATGACGAAGAAGCAACAGAGACTGCAGAAGAACAACTCACGTATGAAAAACAAAACTTAATTGTCTTTTCGGACTCCAGGCAAGATGCCGCTTTCTTTGCGCCGTTCTTAGATCGTACGTATCGAAATTACTTGTGGCGTTCTTACTTTTGGCGTGCCATCGAAAATCGTGAAGGGCTAATCTCGATTGAAGAGTGGAAAAATATCGTCATCAATCTTCCAGGTTCTCGTTCAATTCATCGATTTGATGAATTAGATGTCGAGCAAGAAGTGAAGTTACGTCTATTCCGAGAGTTCATTTTAAGTGACGACGATTTTTCACTCGAGAATCTTGGAATGATTGGGTTTGAATTATCTCTTCCACCTGACAAAAAAGCCAGACTAGAACAGTTAATCAGTAAAAACTTTGAAATCAAACACGAACACGCCTGGGCCTTTTTAATGACAGTCTTCTATTATTTGCGCTTGCAGGCCATCGTGAGCATCTCTGAAGATTTGAATCGCAAACATCTCATTCTCGCCCCTAAACAATATGAGTATGGGATTGTAGCAACGGGTGGCTATCCTACGAACTATGTAAAAAACTTTGTCCCCGAACGGACAAACGTCTTTTTACAATTGTTTGAACGTTATTACTCGAAACATGGAGTTCCGTATATTACCGAGGACGTAAAGCGCAAACTAAATGACTTATTCACAAAACTACTCACACACCCGTCATCTCCGCTTAATGATCTGTTTGATCACTCACCGCCTGAACACAATCGGTCAGAGCTTTGGTCGCTACAAGCCTCACATTTCAAAGCGTATCGACCTCAAACGGTATATGAATGCTCGCTTTGCAAGACGGTTCATACGCATGATGCTGGCATCTGTAAGACCCGTAACTGCGATGGTCAACTAAAAGAAGTACGTGTGGAAGAGCTAGAACGCGGACAACATTATCGGGAGATGTATCGCGACTTGCTTCCAATCGATATGGTGGTAAAAGAGCATACCGCCCAACTCTCCAATCGACTCGGCCAACAATATCAAAATGAGTTTATTCGTCGTGAAATCAATGTACTGTCCTGTTCAACGACGTTCGAGATGGGCATCGACGTCGGAAGTTTAGAGTCCGTGTTTATGCGAAACGTTCCGCCGAAAACAAGTAACTACATCCAACGGGCCGGGCGGGCCGGACGAAGTTCTTCCGCTGCTGCTTTTGCGTTAACGTTCGCACAGAAAAAATCACATGACCTCACTTACTTCGAAAATCCAAAAGACATGATTGCGGGTAACGTCAAAGCACCAATCTTCTCATTAGAAAACGAAAAAATTATTCGCCGCCATATTCACGCCACAGCTTTGGCTCTGTTCTTTAAAGAGCGTCGTGAATTTTACGGGAACTGTCAGACGTTTTATCGCTTTAACGAGTCTACTGAGAAAGGACCTGAACAGTTCATTCAATGGTTAGGCTCGCACCCGGCTTACTTAAAACAACAGCTCTTTTCGATCGTCCCGAGTACGCTCTATTCCGTATTTGGGTTAGAGGATTGGCGATGGATTGAAGTTGTAAAAAATGAAGATGAAGCGTTTTATACTGCGGCACTCCAATATGAAACTGACTTAAAGAGTTTGATGGAGATCCATGCTGAAAAAACGAAAGACTTAGGCTTAGGCGATACGTATGCCAAAATGATCAAGACGCTTAAAGATGATTCTCTAATTGGCTATCTATCCAGTAAAGGATTCTTACCAAAATACGGCTTCCCAGTCGATACGGTCGAAATGAAGCTAATGGACAAATCAAATCGCTCTAACTTGAAACTTCAACGAGATTTGAAATTAGCCGTATCGGAATATGCGCCAGGAAGTAAATTGGTCGCGAACGGCATGTTGATCGAATCAACCGGTTTAAAATTGATTGAAGGAAAACAATTGCCGATTCACCACTACACTTACTGCAAGAGCTGCAACAAGTACACGTATGTCGGAAAGTATGGCGTTAATGATGAAACCGAAATCCCTTGTGACAAATGCAAGGACCCTTTAAGAGTCAAATATTATGCGATTCCGAAGTTCGGCTTCTATGGAAAAGCGAAAGAATTGAGCACGGAACGCCGGCCAGACAAAGCGTATGGCTCACGTGTCTTTTTCGCAGACCACGCTGAGGATTCAATCCAGCCTTTACACGTCGAAGGCAATGGCTACGAACTAGATTACCTATATTCTCACTATGGGAACCTATCCATCGTCAACGACAACAAAGGACAGCAATACTTTGTGTGCGAATCATGCGGAGCACATGTGGACCATAAACGCACTCACACGTCTCCACTTGGACATAAGTGCTCCTCTAAAAAGCGACTTACTGTTCGAAATGCCCCAATCTCATTAGGGCATCAATTTACGACGGACATTTTACGGGTGAGCTTCAACTTCAATAACGGTAGCTTTCTGTACGAATCAAACCAAGCCCATTCTCTCTTGTACGCATTGATTCGATCTGCGAGTTATGTGCTTCAAATCAGTGAAGATAGCTTAGGTGGCGTCATTCATTACGTGTCTGCCACGGGTACGTATGATTTGATTCTATACGATGACGTTCCGGGTGGTGCCGGCTTCGTCCGTGCTGTCAGTGAACGACTGCCTGAAATTATGGACCACGTTAAAGACAGTATTCAACATTGTACGTGTGATGCGGATACAAGTTGTTATACTTGCTTGCGTTCATATCGCAATCAGTACTTGCACGATCAGTTGAAACGACATTACGTCATGGATTTGTTCGTATGAGAAAATGGTGTGTCTGCATTTACGCGGACACACCATTTATTAACTATTCACTTCACCATATACTTCATTCATCATGTCTTCCATAATCACGGTTTTAAATTCATCGTTTTCTAGGATTTTCAGGAAAAACTCTTCATTGCTACTCATTCGATCAATAACGAAGTTAATGAACGTCTTCTCGAATGCGAATTTAAAGTTCTCTTTTGTATTGTTCTTTGCTTTTTCACGAAGATCTTCACTGTTTAACATGTCTTCCTTTACTTGCTCACGTGAAAGAAAGTCAGTTTCAGTGAATTGTGTGCCGAAGCGTTCGTTTAACTTGTCTAATATACTTGATAAGCGGACTTTCTCATCATCTCCTGAGCCACCTATCCCGTGCTTTTGAGGATTTAAGTCGTATCCGCCTGTTTTCTCGAGCTCGATGCCACCTTCAAACACTTTTTGGTTGCGATAGTATTCAAGCGTCACATCATCGGCCAAGTAAACATCTTTGTCATCTCGACCTCGAGGTAACTTACGCAGTAAATACGTCAGATAAATATACAACTTGTGTAAGTCTAAATCGATGAAGGTGATGACTTGTAAAATGAATCCGTAAGTTCGTGCAAACTTCGTAGCTACTTGTTTAAACGCATACTGTTCTTCATCTGAAAGGTTTTTGAATCGGTCTACACCTTTATCAAGAATCGCATTCAACTCAATCTGAGCTTTTGCGGACTTGTTCGCACCACCTGTCACTTCAAGTTCATTGACCCTTTGCACTTCTTCGGCCGTGAATAATTGATATTGTTCTATTTCAGCCTGCATGTCATACAGGATGTTTGGGTCAGTCACTTCGGATAAACTAGTCGATTCATAATAAGGTTGGAACGATGCTTGAATGTCTTCTGGATCATTCACAAAATCTAGTACGAATGTATCGTCTTTACCGGGGCAAGTCCGATTCAAACGAGACAGAGTTTGAACCGCTTTAATACCGCTTAACGGTTTATCCACATACATCGTGTGGAGGAGTGGTTCATCAAATCCTGTTTGGTATTTTTCCGCCACTAGCAAGACCTTATATTCATCGGAGTTAAACTTTTCAGGTAGCTCTCTTTCTGAGAACTGGTTCATATCCGGCTCCGTATAATTGATTCCGCCGTCTTGAACAGTTCCAGAAAACGCTACTACCGTTTTCAAGTCGTTGTAACCCATCTCGTTAATATAACGATCAAAGGCGACTTTGTAGCGTACGGCATGCAAACGGCTCGCCGTTACTACCATCGCTTTGGCTCTGCCTCCGATTTTACGCTGTACGAAATTTCGATAGTGCTCGACGATAATTTCTATCTTCTGCGCAATACTGTGTGGGTGCAGGGAGACGTATTGAGCCAATTTCTTCGTCGCCTGTTTTTGTGAAACTTCTGGATCATCGTCTACAGTCTTTGCAATCTTCCAAAATGTCTTGTACGTCGTGTAATTTTCGAGGACATCTAAAATAAATCCTTCCTCGATTGCTTGGCGCATCGTGTACTGATGGAAAGCTACTGGTTTACCATCTGGACCAACTGTCCCAAACTTTTCTAACGTTTTTGGTTTTGGGGTAGCGGTAAACGCGAAGAATGATACGTTATCTTGTTTCCCACTCTTCATGATTGCTTCTACGATTTTCTCATCGACATCATCCAAGTTATCTTCAGCAATTCGATCTTCTTCGTATGCTGCTTCTAATGTCTTATCGGATAAGACGTTCGTCAGAGCGGTCGATGCTTTGCCCCCTTGTGAGGAGTGCGCTTCATCAATGATTACTGCATACTTTTTACGTTCTAAACCTGCCACTTTCTCTAAAACGAACGGGAACTTTTGAAGCGTCGTAATGATGATGCGTGTCTCGTTGTTAATCGCACGTGCGAGTTGATCAGAGTTTTTATCAATCGGCTCAACCATTCCAGCTTTATGCTCCAACTGATAAACCGCATCTTGCAACTGTTTATCCAAGACGCGACGATCGGTAATGACGATGACGCTACTAAAAATCGATTCGTTGTTCTCGTTATGTAATTTCGCCAATCGATGGGCAAGCCATGAAATCGAGTTCGTTTTCCCTGACCCAGCAGAGTGTTGGATTAAATAGTTATGACCAACGAGATGACGAGATACATCTGTCTCAATTTTACGGACTGCATCCAATTGATGAAAACGAGGGAAGATGAGCATTTGGCGTTCTCCAATGGTCTCACCGTTTGAATCTTTGATTTCATCTTTCTTCACGAAAATGAAACGATAAAGAATATCAAGGAGGCTATCAGGTGCTAAAATCTCATCCCACAAATAATGTGTCCGATAATTGCTGTCCTGAGGTAAAGGGTTTCCTTTGCCCCCTAGATTTCCTTTGTTGAATGGTAGGAAATAGGTTTTCCCTTTATCGAGCTTTGTGGTCATGAACACTTCATCTGAATCAACAGCAAAATAAACTGCCACTCGTTCATTAAACTTAAACAGTTGCTCCCGAGGATCTCGATCATTCTTTAACTGTTTCATCGCATGTTCAACCGTTTGATTCGTTAGCGGATTCTTTAGCTCCATCACGACAAGTGGTAGACCGTTTAAGAACAACACCATATCCAAACTATTGTTATGCTTGTCGCTGTAATAGACTTGGCGAGACACATTGAAACGGTTCAATTGATATTGCTCGTTCAACGTCTTGTTCATATCTGTTGGTGGCTTATTATAGGCAAGGTTTAACGTTACACCACGATCTTTAATACCTTTCCGTAAACATTCGACTAACCCTTGCTTATGCAATTGATCTTTGATACGTTTTAGCACTTCTTTTTTGTAAGAAGGACCATACGACTTCTCAAGCGTACGCATGCGTTTTTCCTGCGTATCCTCTAAGAATGCAAATAGTTCCTCTACGTCGATAGCATGCTGCTTAAAAGCGGCACTTGCGTCACCTTCCAGCACACGCTTTTTATAACCGTGAGTAATTAACTCTGCTTCAATATTCATTTCAAAACCTTTTTCCGAAGTGTCCATTGCCATATTTATCACCTCACTTAATCAAGTTCTATATCACGTACATCAATCTTCCCTGTAACTGCTTCGTAAATTAGGGATTGGCGGTATTCTTTCAGTTTTTCGATTTGCTCTTTTACCTTTTCAGTCATATCACGAATTTCTTTATTAACAGCATAAAGTTTTTCGGCAATTTGTAACTGCTCATTATAAGGCGGTACTGCAATTAATCCATTTTTATGGCCTCTTTAGAAAGTCCGTATCGTGTAACACCATTAGCTCTTGTATAGAATTGTTCTCTTATTTGAACGGATTCTAAATTATAGTACAAATAATGTCCTAATACACTTTCGGCACAACGAATCAATGAAAGATGATAACCACATACTACACCATCTAAATCTTGAGAAACCCAGGTTGGTATAGCAATATCTGTAGGTGACTCAGAATCTTTAGTGATGATTACATCATGCTTTTTCAATGTAAAGGTTTTAATTTGATCAACTTTAGCAGTTGCTTTCATGAAATCTAAATTAGCAGTTATAGAATCGTTATAATAAACGTCTACGTAATTACAAAGTAAAACTTCCTTTTCACCTTCAACACTCTTTTTATCTATATTGCTAGAATACACATTGGCAACATCTTTTATCTTTCGAACTTCCCAATGTTCAGGAATCTCACCAATCCACTCAACACCTGAATCTTTCATTTCCACATTCGGATTTAAACCTTTTGTAATAGCTTCTGTGATAATTGATTGGCATTGTTGTTCTAATAATTTAAGTAAATTATTCTTATTTTGAATAAGTTTATCTAAATTCTCTAGTTTTTTATTTAAAAAGTCTTTAATCGTTTTTTGATTTTCAATAGAAGGTAATGGTACTTTCAAGTGTTCAAAATCGTGCCTAGACAAATATTGCTGTATAGCCCCTTGAGAAAACATTTGAAGTCTATCTGCACTAGCTTGCATTAAATAATATAAATACTCACTATTCAATTTTTCACCTGGAACTATTCCAATAAATGTCTGATTTGATACTAAGGGCTGCTCTACAATAGCAGTAGCTCCCATAGTGCAACTACATGTACACATAACTGTCCCTTTTGGAAAAACTTTCAAATTCATTGATTTAATGAATTCCTCACTAACATATTGCTTTGACTTTGAGTCTGAAATATATTTACCGTCAAAATCCTCAATTCTTACCCAAGGAATAGTACCATCAAATGAAGTAGGCTTATCTCGCATAGGAACTATCATTTTTGAAACATGACCTAAATTTTTAATTTCCCATTCATTAGGAGTATATTGAAACCATAATCTATTCATTTCATTAATATAATCGAATGCTGACTTCATCCCATCACCTTATTCAACTTCTCGGCAATTTCCGTTTCCAAAACACGAATTTCATCCATAATTTCCGCTGAGCTACGGAGTGCTGTATATTTGTAGAACTGGCGAGTAAATGGAATTTCGTAACCGATTTTTGTTTTAGATTCGTCAACCCATGCATCAGGTACATGTGGCAATACCTCACGTACAAAATAGTCTTCAATATTTTCTTTTAACGGTACATTCTCTGTATCACGTAAATCTGAATCGGGCTCGATATCTGTTTTGTTTTTCATACATATATCAGCTGTTTCATCTTTTTCAGCAAGTCCTGCTAAAATCGCTTTTAATACAGGTGCACCGATTGTAATGTTAGCTTGTTTTAAAGCATCTTTTACTACTTTCATAAACTCCTCACGATTTTTATAAACTGTATCGCTTGCTAATGTGCGTAACACATATAAAATTTGCGTTTGTAGCTTCTTACCTTCTTCGATTTCAAAGTGACCTGCATCGCCTTTTTTCTTCGACGTTGCCAAGTTCGCAAATCCTTTTTCTTCAACAACACGTGCTAAACGCTCTTCATTCACATGGAAATTTAGGCGTAATGGACGTTCTACTGTAATTTTCGCATAGCCAAAGTCTTCATTATCAAAAATCTTTACATTTTCATGTGGCTGCGCATCCCCGTATAAACGTACAATTTCATTGATTTGCTCTTCCGTAATTTCATTACGCTTGCTACCCATAGACTTTTTCATCTTTTTCGAGAAGTCTACCGCATTAACTAAACGTACCTTTCCTTTATGAAGAGGTGCTTTTTTGTTCGTTAAAATCCAAATATATGTTGCAATACCTGTGTTGTAGAATAAATCATTTGGTAATGCTACGATTCCCTCTACTAAATCATTTCCCAGTACATATTTACGAATTTCACTTTCACCAGAACCAGCATCTCCTGTAAATAATGGTGATCCGTTCATAATAATGGCCAAACGTGAACCTTGTGGATTTTCAGGTGTTACAGGCTTCATTTTTGATAATAAATGCATTAAAAATAGTAATTGACCATCACTCGTGCGAGGTGTCCCAGGACCAAATCGTCCATTGAAACCTTGTTGCGCATGCTCTTCTTTGATTGGTTTCTCATATGATTTCCAATCTACCCCGTATGGAGGATTTGAAATGAGGTAATCAAATTTTTCACGGGAGAACTGGTCGTTTGACAATGTGTTTCCTAAACGAATATTTCGTGCATCTTCACCTTTAATGAGTAAGTCTGCTTTACAGATAGCGTACGACTCAGGGTTGATTTCTTGTCCGAAAAATTCCAAGTGCGCCGTAGGGTTTTGACTTAAGAGATAATCTTGAGCTACAGAACCCATTCCGCCAGTCCCAGCTGCACAATCGTACAACGTTTGTGTTAAACCTGGCTTTGTTAGAACATTAGAATCGTCATGTAAAAACAACAGATGGGTCATTAAAGTAATCACTTCCCGAGGCGTATAATGATCCCCTGCTTCTGCATTTTCATTAAAACGACGGATTAATTCCTCAAATACATAACCCATCTCAATGTTCGAAACTGTTTCAGGATGTAGATCGATTTCGCTGAAGCGTTTAATGGTTAAGTATAATAAGTTATTTTGATCCAACTTATCGATTTGACGATCAAAATCAAAATGATCCATGATATCTCGCGCCACTTTTGAAAAACCATTTATGTAATCGCGTAAGTTTTCAGCAATATTATCCGAATCCGTTAATAGCTTATTAAAGTCATATTTACTTGTATTATGAAAATTTTGCTTAGAGACGCGATTCAAAATTGGTTCGCGAGCCTCTTCACTCATTGATGAAAATTTATCAGCTTTCGCTAATACTTCTTCTTTTGTACTTTCTAACACACAGTCAAATCGACGTAGTACGGCTAATGGTAGTACAATTTTCCCGTAGTCTTCTGGTTTGTATGGCCCACGTAAAACCTCTGCGATTGACCAAATAAAACTTACTTTGTCTTGAAAATTAATCATTTTAAATACCTCATTCTATATTTATTAAGAATCTGTCGTTTATAAATCTATTGTTTTCTATTTTTCTGGAAGATTACTCATATTAATTATAGATCAGAAGCTTTTTTTTGTAGACCCCATATCATCATCTTTTGCATTATTCTGTAAAAATCTTTGTGTAACGCCAAAAAAGAAATGAGCATCGCGTCCTAATTGGACGATGCTCATTTAGATAATCAATATTGGCATAATTCATTATACGTTGCTTCACTAATTTCATCGTATCCATACTCGCAAAAGTAATCATATGCATCTTCACGACTATCTTGATATTCTGTTAAGTTAAATATTTCTTCCTCCAACTCCTCGTTTCTCTCTCGGAGATGCTCTAATTCTTCAACCATTTCTAGATACTCTTGATATTGCTCTTCCTCATATTCATACGCTGCCGCTCGTCCTTCCGTTCCACGCTCTGCTTCTTCAGCAACGTGATCCGCATTGGCTCCAAATTTATCAATTCCATCGCAACCACTTAACAAGAAGACACTTGCTATCATAATTACAGCTATTCTTCGTCTCATATTCTGCTACTCCTTTTAGTACATCATTCCGCCGGGACCGTGACCCACGCTCGTTTCAGAGGCAAGGAAGCCTGCATGTCTTCATCAAGTTCATCATATACTCGTAGCAACGCCTCAATCAGGTCATCCGAATCCCATAAACGCACTTTAAAGAATTGTTCTTTCGCTTTATTGCGTGCATCTTTTGTGAAGCCTCCTAGTGAGACAACCAATCCATACGTCGCGCCATAGCTTGAGACGACACCTAACAAACTGTTGATGACATCTATCCCCGCTGGTGAAGACGTTGCTTTTACTTGGACACAAATCCGAGGTTCTTCCAAGCCAAGAACACCTTTTCCCGCCAAAATGTCGACACCTCCGTCTTTCCCGGGTGGAGACACGACCGGTTGGAATCCTTCTACTTTTAAGATGGCTGCGACCAAGTCTTGCAATCGATGTCCAGCAAACTCTCGTTCAATGAGAATCCGGATTTGATCACGTCCGATTGCTTCTAAATCGACTATTTCTTCTTCATCGACATCAGTAATCTGCGGAGTAGACAGTGAATCTACGCCGTTTATGTAACGCTGCAACGCTTGTGGGATTCTTGTCTCTGCATCGTTTCGTTGAATCCGACATACCGTCATAAATGCACCAAGAGAATACAGTAAATCTTGATCTAGACGAGTTCGTGACATGTCTGTCGTTAACCACTTTACTCTTCGAATATGTCTAACCTCTTCAGCAATCGTTGTATTAAATTCGTATTCTCCTGTTACTTGTCCGATCGCTATGACCGGTTCTGTCTTCAAAGGAAGCACCACATAATCACCGATTTCCATTTCCGTCGCAAAACGCCAAATTTGATTAGTCTTGTGACTGATAGCTCGTGCTTTATCTTCCAAATATGTCTCTTCGTATAATTCAATCAAATCTTCTCTGTCTTCAATCGCAGAAAGATCACCCAGGTCCTCCCATCCAATCGCTACTAAATTGTGTTCAAGTGCCGCATTTTCTTGATGCCCTGTTCTCCCAGCTCGTACTAACCAAATTGGTTTGTTCATCATGCATTTGTCCCTTCTATTTTTAGTTGAACTACCATTTTCTCTATCAACGCCTCCTGATATCCCGCTCTCCCTCTCCGCTTCATCTCTTCCATCACGTCTTGCAACTGAATATCCGTCACCCGTTCCAGCTTCACCAATCGCTCCCCAGCCAACTCAACACTCGGATCAGACACGACATAACTTTCCAAATCCATGCACCAATAATCGAGCTTGTCGTCATAGCGTTCTTTCAACCGTACTGCCATCTGCAAGCCTTCCGGATCAAACCTCCGGCATACTTCAACTGACAACCCGATGCGACGAGCGCGTCTAGTAAGCGATACGCCGCGAGTTTGAACGGTCCGTGGGTACAAACGAGCGGTGCATTCGGCACGTCATCGAGTAAACTCGAAAACACTCCTGAGTTCTCAACAATCCACACCGTTTTCCCATGACTCTGATAAATCCGGTCAACGTTCAACAACTCCCGCATCGGCACGTTCAAGACACTGTGTGTCGCTGCCGCCCCCGCCATATCGGATACTCCGTCCCATCACCTTCCGCCGTCAAATACGTGGCTTCTTTAATCTTCTTTTGTAGACCTGATTGCATGCGGTTGCTCCTCTCAGCTAATCTCCATGATTAAGCATAATACAGATCTGTTAGAGCGGAAATAGGAAGTTCCTATTTTTGGAAGAGGATGAACAATTTCGTGGCAGGTGTATTATTAATCATTTAATTAAACGATTAATAATACGCATTTTATGGTATAGTATATGTAACGTAAAACGTTGTGAAGGAGGCGCATGAAGATGGGAACACTAAAAGAAAAATCAGCTGTCACATTGACGGCTGACCAAATCATTCCAACGACAACTGTTGCCCGGTCTTTTAAAAAAGTTCGTGAAAAAGCACAAGCTGTCCCTTTGTTCGTGACAAATGCACAAGGGGAAATTGATACTGTGCTCGTTGGATTTAATCAATTTGAAGAAATGACTGAATTGATTCAGCGACAAGCTGCTCTTCTTGAAGAACTAGAACTACTCTCTCGTTTGAACGACGCCACTCAACATCCAGATGAGTTTGTGGATGCAGACGACGTATTTAAGGAATTAGGCATCGAGTAATATGTTCAAAGTCGAATTTCACAGAAAAGCCGTCAAAGAACTTAAAAAACTGGATGCGCAGATTATCCGGATCATTAAACAAGACATCGATCAAAAATTGAAAATCGACCCTATTGGTTATGGGGAACCGCTCCGTGGTAAATTAACGGGATGCTACAAATTAAAGTACAAATCTATGAACCTCCGTCTCGTTTATACCGTCAAACAAGATCAGTTGACGATTATGCAAATTACAGAAGAGGATGAACTTGAAGGTGTTGTTCGTATCTTGTCCATCGGAGAACGCACACGAAAAAAAGTATATAAAGAAGCAGAACTACGAAAAGCCCAAGAAGAATCCGACGTGTGATTCTTCCTGGGCTTTTTTTAATCAATGGATACGAATCACTTAAGCACTCAATCCATTATCTTCCATGATTTCTTTATACGCTTTTGTATCCACGTATATCTCATCCTTAAGCGGATTGAGCTTCAACTTGCGAATACGGTAAAACTGATAAGCGACTAATGCAATATTAGCTAACAAGGACACTAAACTGACGATGAAAAACGCTCTTGGGTCATGTGTCGAGGCTACAGGTGCAAGTCGATCTGCAAATGAAGGAACGGTCATAATAAACATAATCCATAAAGCTAGCGTATGAGCCCGATGTTGTAGCCACGCGCCTTTTTTGATGAAGAAGGAAGGAATCGTACAAGCTAGTAACAGCGCAAATCCAGCGTAAAACGAATGATCTGAAATGCAGTTATACACGTACGCGAAGTTTCATAAATCATATGCGATAATCCAAGGCCAAATCATATCTGGCCAAATCATGTCTTTTGATTTATCTTTAGAAATTTTAATGCCGACCCATCCACAGATTGCAACGATATTTAGTAACCCCGCTATGCCATTCATAATATTCCATGGTCCTGACATGACCCAAAGGTTGTCGATATACGCTCCGTCCCAGGCACCATACATATACACTTGAAAGTCACGAATACATGCCTCTAAAATATTGAGCGCTAGAATTCCCGGCGGAAACCATAGGACCCACTTCTTCTTCGCGATCGACGGATAATAACGAATGGCCATGAAGCCAAGACATCCCGCCAAAGCAGAATACGTTTTGACCCAGTTAAACCAAGTACCTGTTCCATACTCATTGCCTGGGGCGGCTGTTGTTGGCCAAACAAAAATCGTCAATATGATAGGGAGAATAAGAAATAAGGAAATGCCACCCCATTTTGTCGTGCGACTGAACTCATTAAAAGCCATTAGTGCAAATAGGACAAAGATCCATATTCCCCATCCCATAACGTCTGTTGATTCGTATAACAAACCCATGACGGCGCCTCCTGAAACTCTTTTAGTTTGCTCACTATTGAACAAGTATGTGTAACAAAAAATGACTTATGCTGACTTCAACCGTTTAAAACTATACTGTGCTTTGTTATTGTGCAACTGCCACATATGCCAGAACACGTAAGGAACGATAATCACAAAGTTAATGACTCCCCATACGCTCATCACTTGTGGATTGAACCATGAAGTGGAATCCATGACTTTTGGGAAGATATCAAAACAAGCTCTTAACAATAAATGTGCTGCTAGCGTATATATACGAGCCGTAATGTATAATTCAGGACGTTTTTTCATAACCGGGTACAACTCGGCTGCCAACAAAATACATAACGAACTAGCGAAGTACATTGGAGATTCGGCATAAACAAAACAAGCATTCCAAGATGTATAAATGAAGTTCCAAGATCCTGTTGTATAGGCAACCAAATCCGCTGAAGAATTTTTTAGGATTTTCCAGTATTTTGGTGCGAACGGAATTGTCACACATAGTAGGAATCCACAAGCGGCATTAAAATAGTTTCCCAGCGTTATATCTTTAATCGTCGCTTCTGCAATGTTGAGGAACAGAATTGCGTAAAAGAACCACAAGAAATCATCTTTTTTCAGAAAGTCCCAGATAGGACCTTTCTTATCTTCCTGCACTGCAATTCTAGAAAATCCAACGATGATTGTCGGAATGATTACACTTAATATTTTTACCCAACGAAACCAACCGTCTACGTTCCCCATTAACCACAACGGAAATGTTAAAAGAGAAGCGAGCCAAAAGTATGCAGAAAGCTTGTAGTGCTTACGAAAGAAGACAATTACACCTAACAGAAGCGCGAAATAGATTGGCATAGATATTACATGCGGCCAAATAACCATGTTTTCACCTCATTCTTGGATTTAACAAACCGAACGTTCGTTATGTTTTTAGTGTATACCCGGCAAATCGAATAGTCAATGTGAAATAATTCACAATAATGAATTTAAGTTATTTCTCTTGCTATGTTATTCTTAATTTTGTAAGGAGGATTCATTATGAAGGTAGATGGCAAATCAAGAATACTGGTTGCAGCAAGAACAGTAATCAGTCGGCACGGATCTAATCGGGCGACAGTAAGAGCGATTGCAGAGGAAGCTGGCATGAGCACAGGGGCAATTTATCATTATTATAAAAATAAAGATGACATTTTATATGATCTTCTAGATGAAAGTCTTTCCGATTCTACACGGATTGCAAAAGGAATTGCTAAGCAAGAGTTAGGAAAAGACAAGGTGAAGAAAGAAATTTTGCAAAAGACGGAAGAACGCTTAAAAAAAGATGCGGAAAATCGTCTACAATACCATTTCGCACACGAAATACTATTAGGAAATAAGGAATTACAGCTAAAATTCAAACAAAAATATAAAGAATGGACTTTCCGGATTGAAGAAATATTAATAAATGTGTACGGACTTGAAGATACACGATTGAATCAAGCATTAACCTCATGGTTATTAGGTGCAATTGATGGCGTGATACTCCAGTATCTTCTAGACGTTAACGATAACGATGTTGAAGATATGATGGAGGTTTTCGAATTGTTATTAGAAAAAGGACTACCACCATTTATTCAACTTCTTAACGATAAGTAAATGAAATGAGTTCGGTACGATACCGGGCTCATTTTTAATTTGCTCATAAAAAATTCAACGAATTTATAATACACCTATGGTCAGAGATCTTTCAGGAAGAAGGAATAATCACGAATGACGGGACACACTGGATATTAGAAATTTATCGAAAGGGCGAATCCTCTTATCCATAATGGAAGCAACGCCTATCCACCAAAGTGGCGTGCTCTTAAAAAGTTGTTGGGTCTGCATTGATTGATCAATGTAGTTAAGCTCTTTCCTAAACATATATCAGCCTTATCAATATTTAACCACGTTAGTTTTTTTACACACTCCCTTTGTTTATTTCTCTTATTATCACTTTGAAGGAACAAACCTAAATTGGTTTTGACTCCCTTCATCAATTGTTCTGAGATATGATTTTAATCTTCATTCATCGATAAAAGGATAATGGATTGCAAAGAAAAATCTATCTTGAATTGATTTTAAATCGAAAGGATGAAGAATAATGAACAACGAAGGAGACATCACGGTGTGGTCTTATTGGAGAGCCGTTATACGTTATGGGCATGTAGGAAAACGAAAAGAAATCAGCGTTGCACGATACTTAGTGATGCCTGAAGATTCGACGATGGTCGACGCGATGACCCTTATCGATGAGATGCCAGGAACGAAGAATCGTGCCGTAGTTTCCCTTCGGAAAATCGATGCTCTCGAATACCTTGAAGGACGTCGTTCCGAGAAAGAGAATTTTTTCCTGCAAAGACTTTTCGAAGGAAAATTAGCGCAATAAGTGATAATAACCACCCTATAAAGTTTCATAACTAAATTTTATAGGGTGGTTTATTTTCTAAACACAAATCGCGGATTAATGTGAGGTTAGATTAACAGAACGTATTCTATTAAACATTATTTAACTATATTATCAGTTTATCAATTGTTGAATAGAAATGATTTCATTTTATAAAGAGGAGAATCGATTCTTCGTACGCTATACTTTCATTGAAAAGTTGAATTATGGAGGAAAACATATGGATGTAGGTTGGAGTGGAAGTATACAGGAATTTATGAAAATGGAACAAATCCAGTTTTTAAACGCACTGCAACACTCTATACCAGATGCATCTGATAGCCAAGTGCGCGCTTGGATCGATACCTATCAAAAAATAAAAATAGCATTTCAGACAACACCAAAATTGAATGCTTATATCTTGTTTGAATATCAGCTGTTGCGAGGCGGTGGCCGACGTCCGGATGTACTACTTCTTGTAAATAATCAATTACTCGTCATTGAGTGTAAGAGTTATAACGAAGTTTCAAATTCTGAGTACATTCAAACTTCTTTATATGTAAGAGATCTTGAACATTACCACTCTGAAGTACAAGAAAAAGATTTGGATGTTCATGGTCTCTTACTCCTTACAAATGCACCTGGATCTGAGCTCAAGTTCGTTAATCAATTTAAGATTTTCATTTCTTCCCTTACTGGATTCGAGCGGATTATCAAAAAAGCCGAGACACGGAATGAACGCCCTTCTCTTAACGTTCAAGAATTTTTGAGCGGAACATACCAACCCTCTCCTTCTGTAATTGAAGCAGCTCAAACTATTATAAAACGTGAACCGCTTCCCCGAGTTCGGGCACTCGATAGTAGTAATTTTGAATATGTGTACGATACGGGAGAAGCTATCATTCAACAAGCAAAGTCTAATGATGAGCACCATCTTGTGCTGATCACGGGAGAACCGGGTGCAGGTAAAACATACTTAGGTTTACTAATTGCTCACGATCATCCTGAAGCCATCTATCTATCTGGAAATGGACCACTAGTAGATGTTCTTCAACATGCGCTTCAAAATCGTACGTTTGTTCAAAGACTATATAATTACAAAATGGATTATTTAAGACGTCAGTCCGCTCCAAGCGAACATATTATTATTTTTGATGAAGCTCAACGTGCGTGGGATAAAAATAAAGTAAATCAGTCTTTAAAAAAATCGAATATCCCAGCGTCTAATCTCAGTGAACCAGACATTGTCATGAATATTGCGACTGAAGATAAAGAATGGAGTGTCACGATTGGCTTAGTAGGTGAAGGGCAAGAAATTTATTCCGGTGAAGAGGAAGGACTCCCTCTATGGAATGAGGCACTAATAAATAAGCAGGTGACAGTACATGGTAAACAAGGGGCAACTTTGTTTACACACGCAACTCGCGTCAATACATCTGAAGCGCTTCATTTAGACACTTCACTACGTTCGCATGCCGCATTAGAATACGGCCGCTTCGTGACAAGTGTCATTGATGCAGACTTCAAAACTGCAGCAGAAATCGCGAGAGACTTAGATACTTCACGATTTCATCTACGGATTACACGAGATCTTGAAACCGCAAAGTCGATTGCTCGACGACTGTACACAGATGATACAAAAACAATTGGTGTTGTTTGTGCAGGAGGAGCGGATCACCAAAAAGAAATTGATGTGCTACCTTTTAATGAGCGGAGTGATCGCCCATCGAAGATCGCGCAATATTTTAACGTCCCAACTTCTTCGTTTTATTGCAAAACATTAAATTATTCGATTACAGAGTTCCAGTCACAAGGACTGGAACTCGATTTCGCCATTTTACAATGGGACAATGATTTCTACTTAGAAGAGGGACAATGGAAGGGTAAATACTTTCAACGAAACGTCGAGAACCCGCTCCAAATTAAACGTAATGCCTATCGAGTTAATTTAACAAGAGGGCGTGACGGCCTAATCATATATGTCCCGAAGAAGCCAGAGCTTACAGAAACATGGCAGATGTTTAAAAATGTTTTAAACATACCGGAATTATAAAAAGAATAGCTACATTTTAACTGCCCTATAAAATTTGGATATGAAAATCCAACTTTTATAGGGTTTTTTTATGACCAAATATTATAAAGATATTCAAAGTTCAGATTGACGATCGCCACCTCACATAGTGAGACGGATAGTGATATTAATCTGACACGGAAAGTGATAATTTATTGACACGGAAAGTGAGACTTTGTATAATTATAAAAAAAAGGAGGTCATCTTATGGATAAAGATTCATATTTAACAACTCCTGAACTTATAGAGGAGTTAAAACTTTCAAGGTCAACAATTTACAGAATGGTTCGAGAAGGAATGCCTTATATTCAGTTTGGAAGAGACAAACACTTCAACCTTGAAGAAGTAAAAGCATGGGTAGAAACCCGACAGCGCGGAGTAGGTGCTTTATCGCCCGGAACAGTAATGAATAACGACACGTTAGCAATGACTTTCAAATGTTCAACTCAAGGCGGGATGAGACGGTCAAATACAACTCATACTCTTGTTGTGATTTCAGATCACTCGAATCTAAAAAATGTTTACGAGGATAAATGGATGAATGATATCCTCTATTACACCGGTATGGGCTTAACCGGCGATCAAGTTTTAGAAGGAAATCAAAACAAGACACTTTATGAGTCAAACGAAAATGGTATTAAAGTTTATTTGTTTGAAGTATATTCTCCTGGAGAATATACCTTTATTGGACAAGTAGCTTTAGCTGAAGAACCATTTCAAACTGATGAGGAAGATCAGGATGGGAACTTACGAAAGGCATGGAAATTCCCATTAAAAATCGTTGGAGCTTCCTATCCAATCCCAGAGGAGACTTTGGTAGAAACATATAATAGAAAAGAGAAACAAGCAAAGAAGCTTGATAGTAATGAACTAAAGAAACGTGCTAAATTAACTTCTAAAAGCACAAAACACCTCAAAAAACGAGCAGAAGAAGCGAATAAGGATAAGCAAAGAAATGTTAGAACAATAACATCGACCGCATATGATCGTAATCCGTATATCTCGGAATATGTGAAAAGGTTAGCCAATGGAGTATGCCAGTTATGTGAAAAAGAAGCTCCTTTTAAAGATGCTACTGGTGAACCATTTCTTGAAACCCACCATGTAAAATGGCTATCTAATGGCGGTGAAGATACGATTGAAAATTGTGCGGCACTTTGTCCAAATTGCCATCGTAAAATGCATTATTTAATTTTATCGGAGGATGTGGAGAAGCTAAAAGCTGTTGCTCAAAAAAATTCTGAAATATAATAAGGCCCAGGTCGGCTGGTCATTCCATCGCGTTTGTGGTTGCCATTTCCACCATGATGCAAATTAAAAATTGGAACAATTATAGATATTGCTTGATGAAGGGGAATGGAGTCAATCTAGTTGAAGAACTTGTTAAGTAAAAAGCTATGCAGTTCCAACTGAATTCAAACAAAAGTCGTCTTCAATGAACATGAAAAATCATTGAAGACGACTTTATTTTTTCACTTTTACTCATTCCTAGTTGCTAAGGCGACTACCGCTGTGTAGTGGCAGGAGCATTTTTAATCGAGGTTAATCCGTCTAGCTAATAGTTATTGTCTTTCAACTTCTCTAGAGCTTGGACAAGCTCTACTTCTTTATCCATCACCACACCTTCGTACTTCTATTTTATGTCTTTGTATCATAAGAAAATTTCATAGGATGTATTTCCCATTCGACACCTACGATTTATTTCATTTCCCTATATAAAAAAACCACCCACCAGCTTTCGCTGATGAATGGTTTTCGTTAAAGCGTATGACTTACATCATTCCGCCCATTCCACCCATGCCGCCCATGTCAGGCATGCCACCGCCAGCGCCTGCTGGTTCTGGCTTGTCTGCGATGACTGCTTCTGTTGTGAGGAACATAGCTGATACTGATGCCGCGTTTTGAAGCGCTGAGCGCGTCACTTTCGCCGGATCGACGATACCGTATGCGATCATATCGACATATTCGCCAGTCGCGGCGTTGTAGCCGATGCCGACCGACTCGTTTTTGAGCTTCTCGACGATGACCGAACCTTCTTCACCCGCGTTTTCCGCGATTTGACGGACCGGTGACTCAAGCGCACGGAGGACGAGTTTGACACCTGTCGCCTCATCCGCTGTCACTTCAGAAAGAAGTGCGCGAACCGCTGGGATGACGTTGATGTAGGCTGTACCGCCACCTGCGACGATGCCTTCTTCGACCGCTGCACGTGTCGCGTTGAGCGCGTCTTCGATGCGGAGCTTGCGCTCTTTAAGTTCTGTCTCAGTCGCTGCGCCAACTTTGACGACGGCTACGCCGCCTGCGAGTTTCGCGAGACGCTCTTGAAGTTTCTCACGGTCGAAGTCAGACGATGTCTCTTCAATCTGGTTACGGATCGTTTGAACGCGCGATTTGATCGTTGCTTCGTCTCCAGCACCTTCAACGATCGTTGTCGTGTCTTTCGTGACGACGACTTTCGATGCGCGTCCGAGCTGTTGGAGTGACGCCGACTTGAGCTCAAGACCGAGGTCTTCTGTGATGACTTGGCCGCCTGTGAGCGTCGCAAGGTCTTCGAGCATCGCTTTACGACGGTCGCCGAATCCTGGTGCTTTGACCGCGACCGCGTTGAACGTACCACGGAGCTTGTTCAAGACGAGTGTCGCGAGCGCATCGCCTTCGATGTCTTCAGCGACGATAAGGATCGGTTTCCCTTGTTGCACGACTTGCTCGAGCACTGGGATGATCTCTTGGATGTTCGAGATCTTCTTATCTGTGATCAAGATGAACGGGTTGTCGAGCACCGCTTCCATCTTGTCTGAGTCTGAGATCATGTATGGTGATAAGTATCCGCGGTCGAACTGCATACCTTCGACGACGTCGAGTTCCGTCGTGAAGCCGCGTGATTCTTCGATCGTGATGACGCCGTCGTTTCCGACACGTTCCATCGCTTCAGCGATCAATTCGCCGACTTCTTCGTCAGCAGCCGAGATGGCCGCGACTTGCGCGATCGCTTCTTTCGACGCGATCGGTTTCGAGATGGCTTTGAGTTCTTCGAGCGCACGGCGGACCGCTTTGTCGATGCCTTTACGAAGGATCATCGGGTTCGCGCCCGCTGTGACGTTCTTCAACCCTTCACGGATCATCGCTTGAGCGAGGACTGTCGCTGTCGTCGTACCGTCCCCTGCGACTTCGTTCGTCTTCGACGCGACTTCCGCGACGAGCTTCGCGCCCATGTTTTCAAAGTGGTCTTCAAGTTCGATTTCTTTTGCGATCGTCACACCGTCATTCGTGATGAGTGGTGAGCCGAACTTCTTCTCGAGGACGACGTTACGTCCTTTCGGTCCGATCGTTACTTTTACCGCGTCAGCGAGTGCGTCGACGCCGCGAAGCATCGCGTGACGTGCGTCTTCTGAGAATTTGATTTCTTTTGCCATTGTTCATTTCCCCCTAAAAAAAGTTTTGAAGAATGGTGAGTCTTAGCCTACGATTGCTAGAATGTCGCTCTCACGAACGATTAAGTATTCTTTTCCATCATGTTTCACTTCGGTACCCGCGTATTTCGAGTAGATGACCAAATCATTTTCTTTGACGTCGAGAGCGATCCGCTCGCCTTGGTCTGTCACACGGCCTGTGCCGACTGCGAGGACCTTCCCTTGTTGCGGCTTTTCTTTCGCCGTGTCAGGAAGCACGATGCCTCCGATCGTCTTTTCTTCTTTCTCCACGACTTCGATGATAACGCGATCTCCTAGTGGTTTTAACATTGAAAAAACCTCCTCCGAATATGAATGATGTATCGTTGTATCGTAAGTTTTAGCACTCATCAAAATGGAGTGCTAACACTGTTTAGTGTAGTATGAGACGATGAAAAATGCAAGCGAGAACATCGAAAAACGCTTCCACTCGCGGTCAAGAGACCTTATTTGCTACAATGGTGAAAAGGAACGCTTAACTCTTGTGAATAAGGAAGTGTTGAATTGGCCACATTAAACTCAAACCAATCGATAAATACCCGGTTTTCGATGGCGCCTAACATTCGGATCCGGCACATCATCCCAATTCTCCTCTACGCGTTCGTGCAGTTCTTCCCGCTGCTCATTAGTGGAGTCCGTCCCGAGTGGATCACCCCGCTGTCGACCGGCCTTTGGTTCGCAATCGGCTTCAGTTTAACGATCGTCATCTCGTTCTTCTTGCTTTGGCCGGACTTGAAGCTGTATAAGCAACAAGGCATCCAGTCGAACTTAAACGACACGGTCAAATGGATCGGGCTCGGGATTTTGATGCAGTACGGGCTCGTCATCGTCGCCAACCTGATTGAGACCGCGATATCAGGTGATCTCGTAGGGTCACAAAACACCGAGCAAATCGCTGATATCGTCCGTCTCGTCCCAGTCATGACGCTCTCAGTCGTCTTGCTCGGACCGATTATGGAAGAGATTTTGTTCCGCCACATCCTGTTCGGGAACTTGAGCGCCCGGTTCGGGTTTTGGATCGCGTTTGCGGTCAGTTCACTCTTGTTCGCACTCATCCACGGCGACAACAAGATCCTTGTCTATGTGGCGATGAGCTTCGCCTTCACGGTCGCTTACGCCAAGACGCGTCGCTTGATCGTCCCGATCGCGATTCACGCGTTCAACAATGCGCTCGTCATGGTCGTACTATTTTTAATGTAGAAATGAGGTGGCACATATGCCGCGACACTTAAAAGTCATGTTTTTGTTCAGTCTCTCATTCGGGATTCTGTTTACGGTCCTCGCCTACTACTCGGTGCAGGAGTATGGCTTCAGCTTCTGGACGTACTTCATCATCGCCGTAGCCGCTTACGACTTCTTCAAGGTGTACCAAATCTTGACGCTCGCTCGGAAAGAGAAAAAAGACGGGTCAGACAAATCTGCATAACGAAAGCCCGGGCTTAGGAGCTCGGGCTTTTCTTCATGTAAACAATATTTGTCGTATCAATCATTTCATCGAGTATGGCGCGTCGAAGCAAAAGACCCCGTCGTACCATCACCAATCCAACGATGACGTACAGCGTATCAAGTAACGGAACGGTCATCTCATCAAAGAACCAGATGACAACACAAAATACGAAAATCGTTGTGAAGGAGAGCGACGATACCAACTTCGAATCGACAGTCCGTTTCAGCGATATGACTGTCTCGGCGTCGAGCCGTTCAAGTTGCTCATGATAATACGTGTGCACGACAACACCGAACGCTACCCACGTGATCATGATGAACTCCCCATTCCACCATCCCAATACAAACACGATTGGGTTAAAGAGCAGAAACGCAAACAATAATTTTTTCCTCATTAAGTCCCTCCTCACGATACAGACGTCCTTCCGTTCTTCATTATAAAGTGAAATGAAATAAAGGCCTTCGTTCAACTCACGCTCGATTTGCCAATGGAGCAACTACGCGTCGAATGTCCGCTTCAGCCTATTGTCGTACTCGTTCTGTCATCTCGTCTTTGTCAAAGCCAGATGCCTTACCTCTCATCCTGTTCCTGTTCAACCGTTTGCTCATACATATGTATCTCATTCATCAAGAACAGTCCTTTTGTCGCAAACAAATACGTCAACGCGGTCAGTGCGAACTGTTGTGTCGATTGCGTCACACGCGTCGCACCAAACCCGATTAAGAAGATCACAATGAACACGATGATTGCGACAAGCCATGTCTTCTCACTCGAGCGCCAAAACAAGCGTTCTCTGATCGAGGTCGGATACTGTCCGGCTTTTCGTCGGTGCCACCGATAAAACAGCACACTCGCGATGAGAAACAATAGATGCGAAGACACACCGAAGATGGTTCCCCCGACCACCAATCCGATTCCGGCGCCAATGGCCATCTTACGTCCGTCCATTTCGCTCACCTCCTCTCTCCCCTCTATACGAAGAAGTCATCTAGAAGTTTCATTCGCTTTTGAAAAAGACGTCAATCTACGTTATATTTGATAGACAGACTATCAAATAAGGAGAGATATGATGAAGAAAGTACTTCTCGCGACGGTTGCTTCCCTGTTTCTCGTCGCCTGTTCAAACGCAGACGACCTGTCAACATACGAAGAATATGACGTGCTCGAAGAGACGATTGATGTCGCACAATATGAACCGAAAGTCGAGACGGACAACGACGGCAACCGCGTCATCCTATTCTATGAAGATGAACGTGTGGCGTATAAAAGCGTCTATGTGAAAAACGAGCGTCATTTGAAAGTCATCAGCACGGACGCTGAAACCCCGCTCTATAACGATACACTCTAAGACACAGCCCGCTTCTCAGGAAGCCGGCTGTGTCTTAATTCGCATAATGAATCTGTTGCCCGGTGACGAGCGGGTAAGCGATCAGCCGCGTCCCGTCTAAATCTTCATTGAACAGCGACACGGCCGTGATCTGGCTGTTCTCATACGTTTGATAATAATAGATGCCTCGGTCCATATTGCAGCAAGACGAATAAATCGTATATTCGAACGTCCCGTCCGCTGCCTCATTCAGCCCCCGCGTCTGCATCACGGTGTCTAATAGCTTGAAGAACTGACTGACGCTCTCGGACTCAGTCTGCCCGGAGACCGAGTTGAATTTGGCGAACGTCGCTCGTACGAATCGCGACGTCGACGATAAGTCCCCGGGTAAGCCATGACCGCCTAAGCCGAGACAATACGGTTCGAGCTCGAGTGCTTTCGCAAACGTATTGTCCGGCAGCTTCGTCGAGATATGACGGTAGTCGTTCAAATTGAACAGTTGATAGTCAAACGATGGGTTATTCGTCAACACGCCGACCGGGTTGTCGTAGACGCGCAACCCGTTTTTGAGCGGCTCCACGACGATCGACTGCTGTTGGTCGGCAATCATCCAATGGAGCGGATGCAGCCGCAGTTCATTGCTGAAATCGATGTTGACTAAGTTGATCGTCTCAAGTCGTTGCTTCGCCTCGCCCACCGTGGCACACTGTCCGAGTATCCACGGAATGAACTCGAACGGAGTCACGTTATCTAAACCGCTCGCCTCCGGTTTGAAGTCGGCGTTCCCCGGAAAATTAAGCCCGGCCATACTGAGACCTGTTTCATTCGTCGCTTCATAATAAAGCGGATAGTCATCGACGACCGTCGCCATCCCGATCATCGCGTAATGATGAGGGACGTCGCCCACGCGTCTATATGTGAAGGGATAGTTCCTAGGCGTGATCGTCACTTGTTCGTGATAGGAGACGTTCAGGTCAAGATTGCGGCCGAAATAGTGATCTTTCGTTGAATACGTGATGGCTGTACACATAACAGGACTCCTTCCGTTCCAAAACAGACAACGACACTCTTTGGTCTATTCACGTTATCCGGGGACTTCAACCACAGTTCCTGACGACAAAAGACCGGTCAAGCTGTCGCTTCACCGGTCTCGCTCGCTATGTTATACGTGACGTTCGACAGAAGGTTCCAGGTCTTGAAAAAACCAGAGACCAAAGCCCTTTAATCCGAAGACGAGCGCCAGTCCGTAATGCATGAGCGCGCGCAACGAATAGTCGATTGTCTCGACCCGAAACGAGATGAAGAACCCGATCATCAACGCGACAATCACGACGCGAAGCGTGAACGTACTTGCTTGTTCCCCGATGGCTTTCCCCGTCGCGTCACCCTGTGAATACGCCACGTCATGGCGCCAATAATAAAAAACTAACGCGAACGACATCAAAGTACTTTGAGGCACGTCCCCGAGCAGGAGTTCCACTACGACCATCCCGAGCATAACGCCCGTCCCTAGTTTCAGTACGTCTTGGTTCGAAAATTTCTCCCGAACACGAAGCATTATCGAACGCTTCTTCATAATACGATAAACCCGACCGTCAATAGTCCATACATGAAGCCAAGGACAATCACGCTGATGGCAATCGATTTATATTGCGGATACTTATGTAACACGACCGCTCCGGCAATCACGTGAATAAACGCGACGATGAACGTCAAAATGGCAAAGCCCATTTGGTTCTTCCTCTCTTCTAAAAAAATAAATAGAAATTCATGGGAATTCATCCGTTTCCCGGTACAATAAAGAATGCATTTATTATATCAATTTTTGGAAAGAAGGCACACCACACCATGAATTATTCACGTACCGATTTAACGACTGAGGAAATGCTCCTCGTCAACAGCGAAGTCGAGAAAAAGAAACGCAGTCTCGTCGTCGCTTATTTGCTCTGGTTCTTCCTCGGCGCTTTAGGCGCTCACCGCTTCTATTTCAAGAAAACAGGAACAGGCATTGCCATGCTCTTGATGGTCGTTTTGACGATTGGTTTTGGTGCCATCATCACAGGTATTTGGGCACTCGTCGACGCGTTCCTCATGCCTGGCTGGCAACAACGCGAAGTCGAGGCAATCGAAAGCGAAACGATCGCTTCGTTGAAAACTCGTAACGAGCAACAAGCAGCCTTTTAACGATCAGACGGCCACGCAATCGCGTGACCGTCTTTTTTCAGAAGTTATTCTCTTTCAAATAGAATGCGAAGTTACGATGCTTCCGCTCTTTCGTCGCGTAATGAATCCATAACCATGCGAGCGACTCGAGTTCACGGGCGAGCTTCAAGTGGTGGAGCGTATGCGCGTCGAAGCCGATCTTCGAGGCCAAGCCTTGAACGGCCCGGACCGCCTCCTGCTCGTCCCCGGCGATGAACATCATCGACATGTTCGGGTTCTCTAAGTTCTCGACCCCGGTCTGGTTGAACGCTTTGACGATGCGGACGTGCGGGGCCAAGTCCTGCAGATGTTCGGCCCCGGACTTCCCTTCCGGCCGCTCAATCGCATCAAACTCTTTGGCGATCGGGTTCGTCACATCGATGACGATCTTATCGTCCAAATCCCGGAGCGACTGAATCAAATCGATCGCCGCCGCGAACGGAGTAGTCAGTAACAGAACGTCACTGTTTGACGCCACTTCTTGGAGCGACATCGTCCCTTCCCGTTCGGTACGAGTCCCGTATAACACGTCATAGCCGACGTCCTCGAACTTGCGGCCAAGCGTCCGCCCGACCTTGCCGGCGCCTAATATCCCGATCTTCATGTATAAAGTCCCCCTTATAATTCTTCATCCGTCCGCGTGATCGTTCCACCGAGCTCGCTTGCGAGCCCGTCGAGCACCGACGGGTCGAACTCTTCCCCAATCCCCATCACACCGGTCTGCCCCGGCTCGATGTTGCCGACGGTCCGTTTGAACGTCTCTTGAATGCTTTGGACGTGCTTCAAGTCTTTCGTCCCGCCGATCAGTCCACCGGTCAGCGTCCCGAACAGAATCCCGAACGGACCCCCGAGGATACCAACTGCCATCCCAATCAACGCGCCTTTCGTCGACTTCGTCACCGGTTTCAACTGCACCGCATCCTCAAATGAAAACGCCCCGTTGTCCTCACGCTTGATGACGACGAGTTGTTCAAACCCGATGAGCCCGTCGGCGTGATACTTTTTCAACTTGCTGAACGCCTGATACGAAATCGACTCTTCTGGAAACGTGAACGTGACGATATGGTACGGCTGTTTTTCCTTCTTACTCATGTTGGCTCCTCCTTTTACAAACACAGGGACACATCAGCTTTCTTTTAGTTCTTCCCCGGGTTCAGACGAAAAAAAACCTAGTCCGAAGACTAGGTCGTAGGTGGCCGTTTCTCATTCAATTCGTAATGCGAATACGGGATACAGAGCGGCGTCCCGTACAGCGGATCTTCCGTCACAACGACTTTTAAGCCGAAGACGTCCTGCATGAACGCCTCATCGACGACGTCGTTCGGACTACCTTCACGGTAGACGTTCCCGTCAGCGAGGGCGATGACATGGTCGGCGTAACGACAAGCGAGATGCAGGTCGTGGAGCACCATGATGATCGTCTTGCCTTCCAACCGGTTCAACCGGTACATCAAGTCGAGAATCTCGATTTGGTGCGACATGTCGAGATACGTCGTCGGTTCGTCGAGAAGAATCGTCTCCGACTCTTGGGCAAGCGCGAGGGCGATCCAGACGCGTTGCTTCTGCCCACCCGACAAGTTGCTGACGAGCGTGTCTCGAAGCGATACCGTGTCCGTGAAAGCGAGCGCCCGTTCGACGGCGCGCTCATCGTCTTCCGAATAGCGCTTGAAGAACGTCTGGTACGGATAACGGCCGAAGCGAACGAGCTGTTCGACGGTCAGGCCGTCCGGGGCGACGTTCACTTGCGGCATGAACGCCATGAGCCGGGCCGCCTCCTTCGCCCGGTAAGCGTCGAGCGGCTTATCGCGGAACGAGACCGTGCCTGCTAAAGCGGCGCGTTGCCTGGCGAGCGTCGATAAGAGGGTCGACTTCCCGCACCCGTTCGCGCCGATGAGCACGGTGATCTTTCCGTGTGGGATCGAGAACGTCAAATCGTCGAGCACCGTCTTCTGCTCATAGCCGATGGCGACTTGCTGTAAATCAAATGTATTCATCTCATGCTTCCTTTCATCATACGGCGAAGTAAATAGAAGAAGTACGGCGCACCGATGACGGCTGTCATCACACCGGTCCGGAGCTCATACGGATAAAAGATCGTCCGACCGATTGCGTCCGCCAACACGACGATTGTCGCCCCGACGAGGAGCGTCGCCCAAACATATGGCAGTTTCAATCCTTGACGGGCGATGTGCGGGGCCATCAGTCCGACGAAGCCGATGGCGCCGACGAAAGCGACACCGACGCCGGCGAGTAGGCACGACAACAAGAGCGTCCCTCGCTGGATCCCGCGCACCGGCACCCCGATGCTCGTCGCGACCGCCTCACTGATGTGGAGCGGCCGGACGTGCCGTTCAATTAAGAAAGCGGCAAGTAAAAACAGGATCGCGAGCGGGACCATGATCGTCAGTTGCTTCCACGTCGCTGCGTATACTGTTCCGGTCAACCATTGTTGGATATCGTTCTTCCGGTAAACGTTCGAGGCGAGCATCATGAACTGGACGATGCCTTGCGAGAAGATGCTGATCCCGATCCCGATGAGTGCGAGCCGGACCGGCGGGACACCGCGCTTCAATAAATAAAACAGAAACGCCCCGACCGCGAGCGCACCGGCAAATGAGGCGAACGGGATATAGGCGAGCGGGACGGACAATTGATTCGTCCGCTCGTCGGTGAAGACGGTGAAGAACGTCGCCGTCGCCACCCCGGCCCCGCCGACGATCCCGAAAATCTCGGGCGAGGCGAGTTCGTTCTTGATCGTAAGCTGTAACAAATGCCCACTGACGGCGAGACAAGCCCCGGCGGTGATCGCCATCAAGACGCGCGGCATCCGGAACTCGAAGACGATGAGCTCCGCGAACGCATCACCCGATCCAACGAAAAGTGCCCCGAGTGACCACGGCGTCAAAAACGTTTCTCCGATGGCGAGACCTAAATAAATGGCAATGATGAGACCGACAAGTAAAGCGACCGCCAAGACGATTTCACGCCTCCTGAGCGTGAACGAGAACGGGCCTTTTCGAAAACTGTATGATTTCATGACTTAAAGACTCCTTGTCTAGCACTGACGAGATAGATGAAGAAAGCTCCACCGATGACGGCGAGCACGACACCGACCGTGACTTCGCGGGGGAATAAAATGACACGTCCGAAAATATCGGCCGCGAGCAACAGCACACTTCCGAGCAGGGCGCTCCCGAGCAACCTCGCGAAAAACGCCGTACCGAACATGTACCTAGCGAGGTGCGGGGCGAGCAGTCCGACAAAAGCGATCGGACCGGCCAGCGCGACACCGAACGCCGACAAGATGACGGCGAGCGTCACGGCGACGAATTTCACAACACCGACGTTTTGACCGAGCGAACGGGCGACTTGATCACCGAGCGACAACGTCTCAAGTTCTTTACTGATGAAGATGACGAGCACGGTCGCGCCAATCATCCATGGCAAGAGCGTCGTCACGAGCGTCAGCGATCGTCCCGCGACCGACCCGGTCAGCCAAAATAGCACTTCGTCGAGCGCCCCTTCCTCATACGCGATAATCGATTGGGTGAACGAGCTGAACAGCGCCGCGAGCGATGCACCGGCGAGCGTCATGTACATGACGTTGCCACCGTTCGCGCTGAGGAGATACACGATGACACCGGCGATGAAAGCGCCAATGAGTGCGGCCGTCGTGAACGAGGCGATGCTGCTGAACCCGAACAACGTCACGAGCACGATGGCAAGACTCGCCCCGGCGTTGACGGCTAAAATATCGGGTGACGCGAGCGGGTTGCGCGTCACGAGTTGAAACAAGAGTCCGGCCAAGCCGAGGACACTCCCGACGACGAGGGCGACGGCGGTCCGCGGAATCCGGTTGTCCTCTAAGGCGATCATCGCCTTTGAAGATACGTCACCGCCTAAGCCGAGCACGTCTTCGTGACCGACCGGGATGACGCCGACCCGTAAACTGATATAACTCAAGATTGGTAATGCAATGATCAAGGCAAATAGTTTGATCCACGGTTTCATCATTTCCTCACTTCTTTCCTCCCCTACCATAGCAAAATCTCGCTGTTAGAAAAAGGGGTTGACAGTGATAATCATTATCACTTATATTCGGGAAGGAAAACTTACTATTCAAAGGAGACTTTATTCATATGAAAAAACTTGGATTAGCGTTACTTACGCTCTGTCTGACCGTCGTCCTCGCTGCTTGCGGCGGGTCGGAAGAGGCAAGCAACTCGAACGAATCAGAAGAAGCAGCGACACGCACGGTCGAGCACGCCATGGGCACGGCTGAAGTCCCAACAGAACCGAAACGCGTCGTCGTCTTGACGAACGAAGGGACCGAGGCGTTGATCGCCCTCGGCGTCAAACAAGTCGGTGCCGTCAAATCATGGAACGGTGACCCATGGTACCCGCACATCGAGTCTGAGATGACAGATGTGACGGAAGTCGGGACAGAGAGCGAGGTCAACCTCGAGGCGATCGCGAAACTCGATCCAGACCTCATCATCGGTACGAAACTTCGCCAAGAGAACATCTATGACAAACTGAACGCGATCGCACCGACGGTCATGTCAGAGACGCTCAAAGGCGACTGGCAAGAGAACTTCGCGCTTTACGCGAACGCCCTCAACCTCGAAGACAAAGGAAAAGATGTGTTAGCTGACTACGACCAACACGTCGAAGACACGAAAACTGAGCTCGGCGACGCCGTGAACAAAGAATTGTCGGTCGTACGTTTCCTTCCTGGCGCGTCACGCATCTACTTCACGGACAGCTTCTCAGGCGTCATCTTAGGTGACGTCGGCGTCAAACGCCCAGCGTCACAAGACCGCACGGAATTCGCTGAAGAAGTCACGATGGAACGCATCCCCGAAATGGACGGCGACCATATCGTCTACTTCACATACGGCGGTGCGGACGGATCGAAGACGGCCGAAGAATGGCAGTCGAACCAGCTTTGGAAAGACTTGAAAGCCGTCAAGGCCGGTGAAGTGACCGAAGTGAGCGACGATACGTGGAACACGTCAGGCGGCGTATTGTCAGCCAACGAAGTGCTCGACGAACTCGTCACCATCTTGAAATAAGCACAAGCGCGCCAAATCGGCGCGCTTTTTTTAACATAATTAAGCGAGAATTCTCCCACCTCTAAGCGTCTGGGGCGAGGCCCAGACGCTTAGAGGTGGGAGATGAATCGCCCGTACATAAACCTCTTGGCCACCCCTGTGACAGATATGACGAACAGAAGTTCGTGATTCCGTCGGATTCTCCATCCCCCGTCGCGGGTATCGGATGAGGAAGGCGTTCATCACGATCATCGGCCGGGAGGAGGGGGAGACATGCTGAAGGGCTACAAATACAGGCTCCACCCGACGGCGGCACAGGCCGAGTTCCTGGTCAGGACGATCGGCTGCGCCCGGTTCATCTACAACAAGCTGCTCGAGGACCGCATCACCCTCCACGAGGAGGCGAAGGCGAACGGCGGGCCGAAGCGGAAGCCGCCGACGCCGGCCTCCTACAAGCCGCTGTTCCCGTTCCTCGCCGAGGCGGACAGCCTCGCGCTCGCGAACGCGAAGCTGCACCTCGACACGGCGTTCGCGAAGTTCTTCGCCGGGACGGCCGGCTTCCCGGTGTTCAAGTCGAAACGGAAAGCGCGCGCGTCCTACACGACGAACAACCAGCACGGCACGATCCGCATCGAGGGAAACCGGGTACGGCTCCCGAAGGTCGGGTTCATCCGCTTCACACAGCACCGAATCTTCGACGGGGCCATCCGCTCTGCGACCGTGTCGATGACGAAGACGGGCAAGTTCTTCGTGTCGCTCCTCGTCGAGCAGGACGACGAGCCCTGGGTCCCGGCCGAGCACAAGATCGGGATCGACCTCGGCCTCGGGCACTTCGCCGTCATGACGAACGACGCGCTCGTCACGGAGAAGATCGCGAACCCGCGCAACCTACGAAAGGCCGAGGCGCGGCTCAAACGCACGCAGCGTGCGCTCTCCCGCAAGAAGCCCGGCAGCCGGAACCGCGAGAAGGCCCGGCTCGTCCTCGCGAAGAAACACGAGCAGGTCAAGAACCGACGGCACGACTTCCTCCACAAGCTGTCTAGACGCATCGTCGACGAGAACCAAGTCGTCGTGGTCGAGACGCTGAAGCCGAGGGAGATGATGCAGGACCGCCGCCTGGCGAAGTCGATCGGGGACGCCGGGTGGGGCGAGTTCGTCCGCCAGCTCGCCTATAAATGCAGGTTCCACGGCCGGACGCTCGTTCAAGCCGATCCGTGGTTCGCCTCGACCCAGGTCTGTTCGGCCTGCGGCGAGAACGGCGGCAAGAAGGACCTGCACGTCCGCGAGTGGACATGCGCCGCATGCGGCGCGCACCACGACCGCGACGTCAACGCGAGCCTCAACCTGTTGGGTCTCGCCGACTGAAACACCCCAGGGCAGGGACTGCCCGACGAGCTTGGTCCACAACCGTGGCTGGTCAAAGCATGGTCTTCCCAAGAAGCTCCCACTTCAAGTTGCGAAGCAAAAAAGTGGTGAGTAGTTCACTACACATATGGTAAAATTTACATATCAAATTCGAGATGGGAGTCTACTTTATGCAACGTGCTCTTCGAAAATCCGCGACCGACCGTTCTCTCGCCGGTGTCTGCGGCGGCATCGCCGAGTACTTCGGCATGTCCTCGCTCGGCGTCCGGTTACTCTTTCTTATCATGCCCGGAAACATCCTCGTCTACATCATCCTCGCCAACTCGATGCAGGACGCGCCACGTTACCTATAAAAAAAAGATTCGAAAGCGGCTGCTTTCGAATCTTTTGCGTTATGCGTTGACTTTGTCTTTCATCGCCGCGAGCGCTCCACTGTTGATGAAGTGCCACGGCTTGTTGTAGTGCGGTTGGAAGAAGAAGTCGACGTAGGCGAGCTCTTCGACCGTCATCTCGTTTTGGATCGCGAGCGACAACGTGTTGACCGCTTGCGTCATATCCGCTTTCGAGAGCACTTGTCCCCCGACGACACGATGTGTGCCGACTTCATAGACGAGTTTGAACTGGACCGGCTCCGACGTCGGCATGAACTCAGGACGGTACGCGTCCTCGATCACGACGCTCTCGACGTCGAGGCCGAACAATCCGGCCGCTTCTTCCGTGAGGCCTGACGAGGCGATGTTCCAGTCATAGAGACGGAGTCCCGACGTCCCTTGTGTCCCTTGGTAACGGACACGTGGTGTGACGAGGTTCTCGGCGACGAGCGTACCCATGCGGACGGCGTTCGTCGCGAGCGGGATGTAAGCATGTGTGCGCGCCGGGTTGTAGTAGACGGCACAGCTGTCACCGGCTGCGAAGACGTCCGGGTTGCTCGTGCGCATATATTCGTCGACGATGATGGCGCCGTTGCCGAGCATGTCGACTTGTCCTGCGAGCAGTCCCGTGTTCGGGCGGAAACCGACACATAGAATGACGAGGTCGGCTTCGAACTCACCTTTGTCGGTGACGACGTGCGTGACGTTTCCGTCTGTGCCGCGGAACGCTTCGACCGTTTGGCTGAGCTCAAGGTCGATACCGCGTGACGTCATGTCGGCTTCAAGTTGGTCCGTGAACGACTTGTCGAGGTACTTGTTCAAGATGCGGTCAGCACTGTCGATGAACGTGACGTGCTTGCCGTACACTTCGAACGCCTCGACGAGCTCGACGCCGATATAGCCGGCACCGATGACGGCGATATTTGTCGCACCCTTAGCCCGCTCGATGATGCGCTGAGCGTGACCATAGTTTTTGCAAAGTTCGATCCCAGTCATCTCGATGCCAGGTAGCGTCGGGACGATCGGCCAAGATCCTGTCGTCACGATCAAACGGTCGAACGTGTCATATACGTCTGCACCCGTCTCGAGGTTTTTGGCGTGGACCGTCTTCGCTTCCGCATCGATGTTCAACACGTCATGCTTCATGCGCATCGTCGCGCCGAGTTCTTCGAGCTCGGTCGGTGACGAGTAGAACAATTCTTCAGCGCGTTTGACGACGCCGCCGACGTGGAGGGCGATCCCACACGAGAGGAAACTGACGTTGTCGTTCCGCTCATAGACGGTGATGTCGAGGTTGTCGTGCTTGGCGAGTAAGCCTTTGACTGCTGCTGTTCCTGCGTGTGTACATCCGATGACTGCGATTTTCATATGGTAGTCTCTCCTTTGAGTTGTAGGCAAGTTAGTGTTTGTGACAAATATCACATTCGCTTTCTGAACTTAGTGTACTATTTCACAAGAAGGTTTGACAATCCCTTTGCTCAGTTTTTCACGTAATTATGTCTAAAGTTTGAACGACGGTTGTGACGACAAAAAAACCGCTCCGCGACCGGAACGGTTTTAATCATGAATTGGACGTGCGTCTCGCTTTCACCCACTGGTAGATGACGACACCGATATATGTGATGAGCCCGATCACGTACAAACCGAAGCCGATCAAACTCCAACCCATTCCGTCCCAGCCGCGGACGAAGGCGAGCCCGACCATAAACAAGATATAGCCCATCACCACGAGCGTCAACGGGAACACGAGTTTCCGCCTGTATAGTGACTTCAAAAAAGATAGCACGACGAGTATGAGCATCGTCGTCAACATCCCTGTGACGATGAGCGCGTCCCCGTAATATTCCCAAGCCATCGCTTCTCCCCCTGACGTGTGTTTGATTGGTTTCTATCTTAACATGTGACAAGAGTACTTCCTTGTTGCAGAAAAAGCGTTTACGACCAATATCACTTAGAACATGTGGTTTCAGTACGACATTTTGCGACCAAAAAGCACCGTTATGCCAACCGTGGTACTTGCCAACCGACAAGGAAAAACAGTCCGATCAACACGATGGCCAAGCCCCTTTTCAAGACACTTCCAGTTTAATGTACTCGCATAAAAAAACACCACGTCTCATGACGTAGTGTTCATTTCTCATTCATTTGCTTCATCAAATCCATCTGTTCTTTCACCATCGCCTCTTTCTCACGTCGGAGCACACCGCGGTACGTCACGCGCGAGATCGATAAGCTGATCTCATACAAGAAGAAGAGCGGCAGCGACACCATGAGGTGTGACGTCAAATCCGGCGGCGTGATGAATGCCGCGATGACGAACAAGGCGAAGTAAGCGTACTTCCGAATTTTTGAGAGGAAGTACGGCGTCACGACACCGATGCGCGTCAAGAACATCGTCACGACCGGCAACTGGAACAACAGTCCGAACGGGATCGTCAGTTGCAACAGGAACGTGAAATAGTTCGTCGCCCCGATAATCTGTGTCAGACCGAGGTCTTGCCCGAGGTCCGTCGAGATATCGAGGACGAGCGGGAACAACCAATAGTAGGCGAATGCGAGACCGATGAGGAACAAGATAAAGATGACCGGGATATAGGCGAGCGTCCATTTTCGTTCATTCGGATGCAGACCAGGTGCGACGAACGCCCACAGTTGATACAGTAGAAATGGACCCGATGCGACGAGCCCGATGACGAGCGCCAAGTTCAAGTAAATCATGAGCGGGTCCGCGACCCCAAAGGCGTTCAGCTCGAGCCCTCGTTCGACGAGGTCCGCCTGCAGATAGGCGAGCACGTATTTGACACTCGGCAAAGCGATCAGAAAGAAGGCAAAGACGACAAATGCCGACAGCATCAGTCGTCTCCGCAGCTCTGTCAAGTGATCGGACAGTGCCCGTTCTTGATCAGGTTGATGGCTCATGGCTTACTGCTCTTTCTTCTCAATTTCTTTCTTGTCGGTCTCATCGTGCTCTTTCATCATACCGTTCGTGGCATTTTTGAACTCACGGAGCGTCTGCCCCGCTGCCCGGCCGAACTCTGGCAATTTCTTCGGCCCGAAGAGGATGAGCGCGATGATGGCGATGACGAAAATACTGACGCCACCTGGGATACCGACGACGAGTGATGATTGTAGAAATTCCATTATTGATGGACCCCCTCAGCGGATGGATAGTGTTGCATAAAGTAAATGAGCGACTGGAGTTCGATCGACAAGTCGATATGATGGACGCGGACCGTGTCCGGTACAGTCAATCGCGCCGGCGTGAAGTTCAAGATCCCTCGAACGCCATAGCGGACCAAATCATCGGCGACCGGTTGCGCGTAGGCAGACGGGACCGTGAGGATGGCGACATCGATTTTGTTTTGCTTCATAATCTGTTCCATCTCATCGACGTGATGAATCGGGACACCTGACATCGTCGTGCCGACTTTTGTCTCGTCTGCGTCGAACCCGACGACGATATGTGTGTTATTGTTTTTAAGGAAGTTATAGTTGACGAACGCTGTCCCGAGATGACCGACCCCGACCAAGGCGACGTTCGTGATCTCGTCTTGATTCAGCGTCTTACGGAAAAATTCTAACAGATACTGTACGTTATAGCCATATCCCTTTTTACCGAGCGCACCGAAGTATGAGAAGTCACGGCGAATCGTTGCCGAATCGACCTTGACCGCCTCGCTCAGTTCAGCAGAAGAGACACGCTGTTTCCCTGACGAATGTAGGCTTTGGATAAACCGATAGTATAGTGGCAACCGTTTGGCTGTCGCTTGCGGAATCTTTGGTTCGTTTTGACTCAACGGAAAGAGCCTCCTTTTTACGACGCGTTTCAAACGAATCTGATTTCATACACCTTGATTGTAAACGAATTCACATAAGCACTCAATGAATATACCTGAAAAGGGGAAGAAATAAAGTATACTAAACAGAGAGAAAGGGGTTTTTTCACTTGATCCTACTGCAAGTCAACAACTTATCCAAATCGTTCGGCGTCGAGCCGATTTTAGAGAATGTCAAACTAGAAATCCAAGAAGGCGAACGCGTCGCCCTCGTCGGCCGCAACGGCGCCGGCAAGTCGACGCTGTTAAAAGTCATCGCCGGCGAGTACAACTATGACTCGGGCGACATCATGAAGCCAAAAGACGTGACGATCGGCTATCTCGCCCAAGACTCAGGATTAGAATCGAACGAGACGATGTGGAACGAGATGCTCACCGTCTTCACCGACTTGATCGAACAAGAGAAGACGCTCCGCCAGATGGAGCAAGACATGGGCTCGGAGCGGATCTTGAACGACCCGGCCGCCTACGAGCGTCTGCTTGCGGCGTATGACGAGGAGCAACACACGTTCAAAGACCGCGGCGGCTATCAGTATGAAGCGACAATCCGCTCGATCTTGCACGGGATGCGGTTTTACCCGGACGACTTCGAACGTCGGATCGATACGCTCTCAGGCGGACAGCGGACACGTCTTGCCTTAGCGAAGATGCTCCTGCAAAGCCCGGACCTGCTCATCTTGGATGAGCCGACGAACCATTTGGACATCGAGACGCTCAGCTGGCTCGAGAAATATTTGAGCGGCTATAAAGGTGCCGTCCTCATCGTCTCCCATGACCGTTACTTCCTCGACCGCGTCGTCTCGGTCGTCTACGAGCTGTCACGCAACCGCAGCCGCCGCTTCGTCGGGAACTATACGAAATTCCTCGAGCAGAAGGCCGCGCTTTACGAGCAAGAGAAGAAACAGTTCGAGTCGCAACAAGAAGAGATCGCCAAGATGCAAGACTTCATCCAACGGAACATCGCCCGGGCGACGACGACGAAACGCGCCCAAAGCGTCCGCAAGCGGCTCGAGAAGATCGACCGCATGGACGTGCCGGACGGTGACGAACGAAGCGCGGTGTTGTCGTTCTCGATCAAACGCCAAAGCGGGAACGATGTGTTGAGCGGCAGCGACCTCGCCATCGGCTACGAAAAACCGATCGCACAACACTTGCGTTTCCAACTGCAACGCGGCGAGTCGGTCGCCCTCGTCGGCCCGAACGGAGTCGGCAAATCGACGCTCCTCAAAGTGTTGACGAAACAACAACCACCGCTCACCGGTGACATCCGCTACGGTACCGGCGTCGAAATCGGCTACTACGACCAGGAACAACAGAACTTGTCGGACGCGAACCGCGTCATCGATGAGATTTGGAACGACTGGCCGCTCATGCGCGAGCAAGAAGTCCGCAGTCTGCTCGGCCAGTTCTTGTTCAGCGGGGACGACGTCATGAAACGCGTCCAAGAACTATCCGGCGGCGAACGGGCCCGGCTGACGCTCGCCAAGCTCAAGCTCGAGCAACCGAACTTGCTCGTCTTGGATGAGCCGACGAACCACTTGGACCTCGACTCGAAGATGATCCTCGAGAACGCGCTCGTCGACTATCCCGGGACGATCTTGTTCGTCTCCCACGACCGTTACTTCATCGACCGGCTCGCGACGCGTGTCTTAGAGATCACGCCGAACGGCATCGATGAGTACCTCGGCGACTACTCGTATTACGTCGAGAAGAAAGAAGAGCTCGAGGACCTTGCCCGGCTCGCCCGCGAGGAGACGAAACAAGTCGTCGTCAAGAAGCAGCGCGCCGACAAGGAACAGCAGCGCGAAGAACGCCGGTTGAAACAGCGGGTCGAAGAGATCGAGCTGACAATCGAGCGCCACGAAGCTCGGCTTGAAGAAATCGAGCAGCTGTTATGCGAACCGGACGTGTTCAACGACTTCGCCCGCGCCCAAGAGCTGTCGACCGAGTCCGACGCGACGAAAGAGTCGATCACGGAACTGTTCACAGAATGGGAGGAACTCCATTCATGATGCGTTCCCGTGCCATGCGGATCGATTGGATGCATGCGTTCCTGACCGGGTTCGTCTACATCGTGCCGAGTGGGACCGAGTATATCTCGGAACTCATCCGCGGCGAGGCGACGAACGTCCCGATCATTTTATTTTACTTCCTGCCGATTGTCGTCGGGTTTATCATCCAAACATGGTCCGGTATCATCATCAGCCTCTTCAGCGGCTTGCTTATGAGCACGTTGTTCATCCGGCTTGTCATTTGGCCGATCGATGTCACGGTGCATAGCTTTTATGCGCCTGGCTCGGTCTGGGGCCACTTTTATCGAGAGACGCTGTTCATGTGGGTGCTCGCGTTTATCGTCTACGTCGTGAGCCGGGTGAATATGTGGTATCGAAATAATTATCGACAACCGAAAAACTGACGAAAGAGCGCCAATCCGCGTATAGCGGAAGGCGCTCTTTTATTATGATCGAGTATGCTGTTTGAACGTAAAACCCATCGTTAAAAAGATGTAGGGGAATGCCAACAAAATTAAATGGAAATATCCTATACTACCAAAGATGACTTCATCTTGTGCCGGATCAGACATCTCGTCTAAGTAAATGCCTAGGCTGTAGCTATACCAAATCACGTAAGCATAAAAGAATGCTGAAATACCGTAAATAATCTTTCCAATAAGATTTGTTTTACTCGTAGTCACCCCTACTAAAAGAAGGATTGGATAGAGGATTAGCAACGCGATTACAATGAAAAATAACGAATCTGGTTCAAAGTATTGAATGTTCATAGTTTACCTCGCCTTTAGTAGTCTGGATTACAAAGTGCTTTATACGTATCCAACAATGAAACATCCGGTCGATTCGTATCTAGATTCCAAGATGATTTCCAAATCGTAGTCGGGTTAACTGCATGACAGATAAATTGATCTTTGAGCTTCGGGCGGTTTGCCGTACTTGTCGCTTGATACGAAGCGTCTGCTACAACTTCAGACCACATCTGTTTTCCGATGGCAGTTGACCCAAAAACGCCTAATAATGCGCCACCCAAAGTATAGCTAGCTGTAATATACGTTCGTGCACATGTCCGTGGATATACAGAAAAAGTATTAGAGTCCGTATACTTCGACGCTGTATTATCGATTGTATCCGAGCAGAACAATGGATCAGCGACTAAAGGATAATCCGTTCCTTCATAATCAATATGTTGGATCAACTGTTGGTCTTTAATCTCATAATATGTTTCGACTTCGTTTCCATTACTGTCTTTCGCCCAAGGGGAGCCAATGAAGACCTCTACCTCACCTTTTTCATTCACAATTTTGTACTCTCCATCTTCGTGAATAATTCGACTACCTTCAGTAATGTCTAAATCTAAGACATATTCTTTTGGCGACTCAGTTGATTCAATGTTGTAGAGGATTTGGACACCTCCTACTAAAGCCACATTTTCAATAGAATACTGTTCTTCTTTGTTTCTGAAAATCACTTTCCCTTCTTCTGTTTTATCGAATTCTAAATTTGAGTCTTCATGTATAATACTAAACTCATCACTTTCTTTCGTCATCGTAACTGATGGATTAGTGAAAAATACTTCAATTTCATTAAGCTGATCCGTATCGTTTACTAAACGATCCTCTTCAATCGAATCTACTTCTGCGTCTGGACGCAATTTCGATTCGCTCCCCCCTGTAGATGCGTAAGCTGGATGTGCTGTCCCCAGTATTGTAAATAAAGCCAAACTACTCATACATGCTTTCATTATAAAACCTTTACTCAACGTTGTGTCCCCTACTATATAAGCTTTATATTTTGGGAAAAGACAAATATCGGCAGTTCAATCATCTGTTTTCTCTATTCTGCCCATGTCTTTCCCACCACTCTAATAGTATTCAAGATTGCTAATCAATTTTCTAGATGTCTTTTTTATCAAAACAAAAAGGACAATAGTACAACAATTTTCTTAGGTCATGAAAAATATACTAGGCTTATGGCCCTCAAAGTAACCGTTTCCCATTTTTGTGATTATAATTTCATCCAGAGTCCACTATTAAAAAGATCACCATAAAGTGACGAGCCCGGTTCATCCGACTGTCAGATAGACTATGTAAACGAACAACAGAAAGTAGGTGAAATCAATGGAGTAGACTAAAAATATCCGCTTGATGGATTATGAATTGCGTCCCATCCATGCGCACATATTATTGGCCGGCTGACTATCGATACTCACTTGGCGCATTTTCTATAAAGTCTACCGTAGTTGCAGTTCTTTTCTCGTCGTCACGTTCTTCATCGAAGACAAATGAAAAAGGCTCACAGAGACGGACAATATCCGTTTCTGTGAGCCTTTTTTAGAAGTAGCGCAACGGTTGGAACCCGCGCGTGTGGAAGTCGAGCTTGATGCCGTCTTCCGTGATAAAGAACACGTACTCGTTCGTATCGACGTCGCGGACGAACACTTTATAAAACGTCAGCGTCTCTTCGCGGTTCGTCACATAACGGGCCTCATGGGCCGAGATGACTTGCGCGAACAGTTGTTGTTCGTCGAACTCTTTGACGAGCGCATCGAACTTGGCCGCTTCTTCCTCTGTCGCCTCACGGCCCGGGAAGAGCTCGTAATAGGCGTCGCTCGCTTTCGGCTGCACGCCGAGGTTACGGTCGACGACGATGACGCTCTTGATGTCTTGGTCTTCTAGATTCTTATAACCATACAGTGTCTCGATGAGTGTGTTCTCACCGGTCACACGGGTGATGCCTTCGAGCGTATCAGCGCCCGTCAGCGAACGGACCCGCGTCTCTTCTGGGACGATTTCTTCTACATAAGCGATATTATAAGCGCGGATGATCTCACGTACTTGCAAAAACGTCGCAACGACGAGCAATACGATGAGCCCTCCAATGATGATACGTTTCGTCATCTCTCTGTTCCCCCTAGACTGTCATGCTCTCTTCTAAGGATAACCCAGGAACCGCATTCATCGCCAGTGTATCGCGCTTGCCGCGCACATACGCGTGATGCGCCGCCACACCGATCATGCCGGCGTTGTCCCCGCACAGATTGAGCGGCGGGATGACGAGACGGATGCCTTCCCGTTCCGTCGCTTCCTTGAGGGCGGCCCGGAGCCCACGGTTCGCCGCGACCCCACCGGCAACGAGCAGTTGCTTCGCGCCTTTTTCTTTCACGGCCCGGATCGCTTTCTCCACTAGCACCTCGACGACGCTCGCTTGGAAGCTCGCCGCCAAGTTTTCTGGTACGACCGTCTCACCGCGTTGTTCGGCGTTATGGACGGCGTTGATGACGGACGACTTGAGTCCGCTGAAGCTGAAGTCAAAGCTGCCGGCCTCGAGCCGGACGCGCGGGAACTTATACGTGTCTTCCCCGCTAGCTGCCAACTGGTCGATGGCCGGGCCACCTGGATATGGGAGACTGAGCGTGCGGGCGACTTTGTCGTACGCCTCACCAGCCGCATCGTCACGTGTCTCACCGATGACTTCGAACACACCGTGCTCCGGCATGTAGACAAGCTCGGTGTGGCCACCTGAGACGACGAGACAGACGAGCGGGAACTGCATCTCTTCGACGAGTTCATTCGCATAGATGTGTCCGGCGATGTGATGGACACCGATGAGCGGTTTACTGTGGGCGAACGCGAGCGCTTTGGCCGCGCTGATCCCGACGAGAAGGGCACCGACGAGTCCTGGTCCTTGCGTGACCGCGACCGCGTCGACGTCATCCATCGTCACACCGGCTTCGCTAAGCGCGTCATCGATGACGTACGTGATCCGCTCGACGTGGTGACGCGAGGCGACCTCGGGTACGACACCGCCGAACCGTTTATGACTTTCAATCTGCGACGAGACGACGTTCGATAAGAGCGTCTTGCCGTCACGAATGAGGGCGACTGACGTCTCATCACAGCTTGACTCGATCGCGAGAATGAGCGATGTGTTCATAGTGATTCACTTCCTAACTTCGCCCAATAAATATAGGCGTCTTCATTATTGTCTTGATAGTATCGTTTCCGGCGACCTGCGTTCTCGAAGCCGAACTGTTCATATAATTTTTGGGCGCCGATGTTTGAGACGCGCACCTCGAGCGTGAGCGCGGCGAGTGACTTCGAACGGGCGAACTCGACGAGCTGCGTGAGGAGCATATTGCCGACACCTTGACCCCGGTATTCCGGTAAGACAGCGATGTTCGTGATATGCCCTTCGTCGACGATTTGCCAGACGCCAACGAACCCGATGACGCGGCGTTCATGGACTGCGACGAAATAAATCGCCTGCTCGTTCTTGAGCATCTCGTTCATGAACGCTTCTTTCGTCCACGGGATGGCGAATGACGCCTCTTCAACTTTCGTGACTTCTTCGACATCGAGCCAGTTCATCCGACGGATTTTGATATCAGCCATTGTTTTGTCCCTCGAGCCATTTTGCCTCGGCCTCAGCGAGACGAAGGTATTCCGGTTCGAACGCGTGCACGTCCGCCGTCTCTTCACCTAAAGCGACGAGATCACCGGCCCGGCCATAACTGTGGGCGGCCGGCGCTTCTGTATAGTCATATGCCGCAAGCACGTCACGGAACGGCTCGACGTCACCAACGACGACGAACGGTCCCGTCATGTTCGCTTGTAGCCAATCAGCGACCGAGGCGTGACTGTCCGGCGTGACTTGTGCGTTTTGTTGATAGTGCCCGATATAGGCGTTGCCGCGCCGTGCGTCAATGAGTGACACGACCGGAAGTTCGGTGTTCGGGGCCGCCGCCATGAGGCGGAGCGCCGATACGCCGACGAGCGGGAGTTTCAATGTATAAGCGAGTGTCTTTGCCGTCGTCACGCCGATGCGGATGCCGGTGTAAGACCCAGGTCCCGTCGTGACGATGATGCGTTCGAGCTCGGTCGGTGTCCATTTGACGGCCGCCATGAGCTGTTCGATCATCGGCATGAGCGTGACGGCGTGGTTTTTCGAGACCATGACCGTCGCTTCTGCCTGGATGCTTCCGTTCTCACTGAGGGCGACGGACAGACGTGTCGTCGCCGTGTCGATCATCAGTTGCTTCATGCGAGCACCTCCTTGACGAGCGTGTCATACGCTTCACCAGTCGGTATGAACGTGATTGAACGTTCCTCGTCGCCTGTCCGTTCGATCGTGATCGCGAGGCGCTCGGTCGGTAGCGACGACTCGATCAAGTTCGACCATTCGACGATGGCGACGCCGTCACCATTGATGTATTCTTCGAGACCGATATCGTCCCCGGTGTCCTCGAGACGATAGACGTCCATATGGTAGAGCGGCAAGCGCCCTTGGTATTGTTTCATGATGGTGAACGTCGGGCTGTTGACATTACGCGTCACGCCGAGTCCTTTGGCGAACCCTTGGGTGAACGTCGTCTTGCCGGCACCGAGGTCCCCGTTAAGCGTTATGACCGTTCCCGCTTTGACGAGCGCGGCGAGCTTTTCCGCTACGGCCTGCGTCTCTGGCGCGGAATGGGTAATCAATGTATACATGATGTTTCTCCTTTAGTCGATTCTAGCGATACGTACTCATTGTACACTCAATTTTAGGCAAAAAAAAACACGAAACGTCATCGTTTCGCTATCTCATTTAAAAATTGGTTGCGGGGGCTGGATTTGAACCAACGACCTTTGGGTTATGAGCCCAACGAGCTACCAGACTGCTCCACCCCGCGACGACATATGAAATTAAATAAAAATTGGTTGCGGGGGCTGGATTTGAACCAACGACCTTTGGGTTATGAGCCCAACGAGCTACCAGACTGCTCCACCCCGCGACGATTTGAATTGTTTCGACATCCTCTATAATAAGCGAGACGGTTATAAAATGCAACCTTTTTCTTAATGTTTTTTGGAAATTAGAATCGGGAACACTTAAAGGAGTGTAACTTTATTAACAGAAAAGGAGCGCGACCGACATGTCGAAATGGGGCAACCGCTTTAAAAAATGGTTCTTTTCCGAGTTAGATGCGTCCGTTTATTTCCATACGATCCCGTTCGTGCCGAAGCAAACCGTTCACGGGACGCTTCGCGTCTTGAACCCGACGTCAAAAGTGATCCGTCTGCATGAACTGACGCTCAACTTCCTGACGACGTTCAAAGACATCACGCTTGAAGGTAACGAATTCAACCGCGAGGCCGACATTCAAGAAGTCCCGATTCGCCTCACGGCCGTGCTTGAGCCCGGGGCAGAAGAACACATCCCGTTCACGTTCGACTTGACGATGTATGCCCCATCGACATCGGGCGCCCCTTATAGTGTCGAAGCGACTGTTTGGGACACCGATGGTAAACGCGTATGGTTCGATGTCGTCGAAAACATCGAGATCGAACCACTCCCTGAGTTGAAACGATTGCTCGAGGCGACCGAGCATGCCGGACTCGAGCTCATGTTCGTTCGCAACGTCATCGACCCGCTCGGTGAAGAACGACCTTATCCGTTCGTCGAGAAGTATGGGTTCAAGCCCGTCGGCGACTGGGCCGATGAGTTCGAGGTCGTGAAATCATTCTGGCGCATGGATGAAAATGGGGTCGACGTCTATTACTGGCTCGACAATATCGAACGACAGCGCACGCTCGACTCGATGGCGACCGACGTCGAACTCCGGCACCGATCCCTCACCTGGGAACAACTCGAGCACGAACAAGACCGACTCGGACTCGGGATCCAAGATACGCTACGCAGCCACCGCTCTTCATGAGCGGTTTTTGTATGGACTTTTCTCAATCGTCAACCTGTCACCCTGAATCGAGACGATCGTTTGAAAGTTGTCGCGATACGGATGCATGAACAACTCGTATTGCAGACGCCGTTCTTCATGAGATGCTTTCAAGTATTCCATCTCCATCCCTCGCTCCGTTATGTCACGAGCAGCGCGTCGGGCGAACTCCGTATCCCCATCTGTATATAGATAGACCGATAAATCCATATACCTTGGATCGAGAAAGGCGACGCTCATCCCCTCGACGATGGTGACCTGCTTCTCAGGATCGATCCACATCCGTTCGAGATACGGGACATCCATCGTATAAAACCCGACCCCTTCCCGTACCATCCGGACGTCCCGCTCGAGCGACAACAAGTGATGCGCCGCCGGATGACAGGCCGTCATCTTATAGTGATGCACCTTCCCATCGACCGTATAGTCGATCATCGCACTCTTCCGAAGCGTCGAGTCCGTGATATACGGGTCGGTGTTAATGTAGTTGACCTCCCCGAGACGTGTTTGTAACTGTTTGGCGAACGTCGTCTTCCCGGCACCCCCGTGACCCGAAATCCCGATGAGCGTCCGTTCGTTCAGATCAATTTGATCGATGATTTGATTAATGAATCGCTCCATAGTAAATCCCCCTTTGATGCACTATACACAGAAAGGAAGTGTACCAATCCAATGTCGAACTGTCCATTTTGTCATCCACATCTCGATCCGTCCCAACGCATCATCGCTGAGAACGACACGTGCTACTTTCTGATGCATGACCGCGAACAAGACGTCCTCGTCGGTTCCGGTATCATCGTCCCGAAACAGCACCGGGCGACAACGTTTGAGTTAACACCGACGGAATGGAGCGATACATACACCTTGCTTCATGACGCCAAGTCTTTCCTAGAGGAGACGTACGGTCCTGACGGCTATACGCTCGGCTGGAACGTCGGTACAGCGTCCAATCAGACAGTTCCCCATGCCCACTTGCACATCATCCCGCGCTACGCAGACGGACCACATGCCGGCAAAGGGTTACGACACTGGCTGAAGCGACCGGAATGATCAAACAGCTCATCGTGTGACGATGAGCTGTTTCCATTTTTCTTCCGTATCTTCGAGTTGTCGTTCCAGCCGCTCGACATCTCGCGTCATTTTTTCAATTAGTTTGGCAATCTCGCGATCGAGCCCGTTCACTTTGTCGAGCGAATCATTGATTCGTCCATGCATCGTCCATTCGGAAAAAATATCATCGAGGAAGTAATCCGCGAACTGGACGAGCGAACCACGCTCGATGTGTAAGCCGCTGACAATCCCTTTCACATCAGCCAATTCACGCGAGAAACGCTCAAGTGCGGATTGGAGTTCATGCATCTTCCGTTCAGAAGCATCAATCGCGTCATGTTTCATCGCTGTCGCAATCAATCCACCTCCGAAGAACGTGTCATATGTCGACCAACTCTTCGCACTGTCGAGGTGTTTGAGCGTCTTTGAGATGGCAGCTCGTGCTGCGTTACCTGCTGCGATCGCTTCTTTATACTCGACGACCACTTCTTTCGTTTCCGCCTGTTGATTCGTGAGACGGTACAACTCTTCTCTTACCTTAGGATCCTGCTTCAGGTGACCTTCTTTCTCTTTCATAAACGCTGCCCATTTCGCATCGATCCCGTTATATGCCTCAAAGGTTTCATACAAATCTCGACGCTCAAGCACTAACTCATCAATCATCGCCTCGTGTTCTCGCAGCTTGAATTCTGCCCGGGCCGCTTCTTCTAATTCAATCGTGCGCTGCTCGCTAAACGTTCCACGCAGCTTACGCCATGCATTGACGAGCGAAAATGTCTCTAAGTCATAGACATCACGCTGTTCTTTCGTGAACGTATTAAGCAACTGTTTTCGAACAGTCTCATGTTCAGTAATTTGTTTGTCGAGAGTTTTCAGTTTACGAGCTAATCGGTCTCGTTCAGCAAGGCTTTGTTGTAAAGTTGATTGTGTTTCAAACACGTTATGTTTCATTTAAATACCTCTTTTCACTTGTATCGCTCTGTCTATTAACATGACTCAATTTATGATCATTCATTCCTTATCTACGTGATTCCTCCTAAAATGTTTCAATACATGAGAAAAGACGCTCTCTATATGAACCACACTCTGTTAGATAGAGTTTAATTCAAGAGGAGAACGCCTTGCTCTTTTGCTGTCACGCTCTTCGCTTGAGAGTGAAGATAGTTATTCCTTGCACAATAACCGTCACAAAAAGGATAATCGCAATTGTATCTCTATACATATCAACCGACAGTGGTTCAAATTGTTTGTGGTAAATCTCTACTAATAACCAGCCGATTGGGAATATAGGAGAAGCGTGCATATATGAAGCGTTGGTAATTTCTCGCCCTCTTTCATCCTTTCCTTCTTCGCTGTAAATGAACTTAACTGAAATCACAAATGCGATTAAAAACAGTGGTAACAATATCATTAAGATCAGTGTCATTCTTCTTTCTCCTTCATTTCATATTGAAAAACGTCATGTAAGGTTGTTTCAAATAAACTAGCGATTTCAAATGCAAGTTTTAGCGACGGACTATAACGATTGTTCTCTAGTGATACAATTGTTTGGCGGCTAACTCCTAGCATTTCAGCAACCTGCTTTTGCGACCACTTACGTTCAGCTCGTAAAACACTCAATCGATTTTGAAGATGACCTTGTTCTTTTCTAACCATGCTCGCTCGCCTTCTTTCATGCAATCCCTCTTCTTATATACAATGTAATATATTTTTTACACAAAGTCGAATATATATTACATATCAAACTAAAAAAAGGACGACCAAGCATGTGCTTGATCGTCCTTCATATTGCCCGGCAACGTCCTATCCTCACAGGGGGAGACCCCCAACTACTTTCGGCGCTGAAGCGCTTAACTTCCGTGTTCGGCATGGGAACGGGTGTGACCGCTTCGCTATCGCCACCAGACAAGTATTATAATACCGCTGTTCAATTAAAAAGTCAACGCTTTTTCTAAAAATAGTTTGTTTTGTTATACATCAAACAAAAGGACGACCAAGCGTGTGCTTGGTCGTCCTTCATATGGCCTGGCAACGTCCTATCCTCACAGGGGGAGACCCCCAACTACTTTCGGCGCTGAAGCGCTTAACTTCCGTGTTCGGCATGGGAACGGGTGTGGCCGCTTCGCTATCGCCACCAGACAAGGGAATTGTTCCCTGA
>NZ_SJVC01000007.1:0-86936 GCF_004337165.1 Exiguobacterium sp. SH0S1
TCTTCCAGCATACGTAGTGCACTCAGTTTTTGTTCAATCGAATGCCGACTTCTCGCCATAAAAAAACACTCCCCAATAGATAAACAGATTTGTTATTTCATCTGTCTACCTATTGGGGAGCATATCAAGATGAATAGGACTCTTATCTATGAAAGTAAGAAATTATGGTAAGCATTTATTCCTCGACCATTCCATCATTATCACTGTCACGCACATAGGGGTAAAGCCAATGGTCACTCATGATTGGCATCGTGAAACCAGCGTATTTCGCCTGCTGGATTGTCACTTGACCGTTTCTGTTCGTGTCTACACTTGATACATCGCTGCAGGCTTCGTTGCGACCAGGGCCTTCCGGTTCGCTTTCTGTCAGGCCGAGCGCTTCGTTCACTTCATCGGTGTTGATGTTATCGGACGAAGCGGTGACGACGTTCCCTTTGGAGTCCTCTATATAGGACTAGTTGCAGTATCTCTATGTTCCTGTCCGTAAATATAATTTCAAAAGCAAGCCCGTTGCATGTCGATATACACGAATGTATCATCACTTCCGGAAGTGATGTTTTTTGGTATGGTGAGCCTTTAATCAAGATGTTTTTTAAATCCCGGTCAATTATTTTAACAGGGTTGTAAAAAGCGATAGATTAAGTAAAATATTTCAACTAAAATTAACAGGAAGCCTTTAATTTGGAAGAGTGGTGTAATGATGAACATTGATGAAATGAGACAACGAAGACTAACGATCATGCAGTCAGCTGAAAAAAATCTTCAGGAAATGGCTTCAACCAGACAAGAAACGGAGCGCGTAGCTGACATTGCTGCTAATCCGCAACAAGTATTTGATGATTTAGAAGTTGCCTTCGAAAAACAGACAGGTTTGGATAAAGTCGATATGACTTTCTTATTCTTTGCGACTGCCCTTCAATGTGTTCGACAGTACTGGTTAAGCAACGAGAAACTACGTTTTAAAAATGACCAGGCGGCAAGCAAGACAATGAAACGGTTTACTCCAATCTCTTTGGCCGGACCAGTTTCATATGACGCATTTAAAAAAGATATGTTTTTTGATAACACTGGCATCAGTGGTGCGAATCATCGTTATACGACATTAGGACACGATCCGTTACTTGGATGGATTTTTGGGACGGCGAATATCTTGTCCGATACCATTACAAAAAATAATATTATGCTCGAGTCATATAACACGAATTTGATTGGAAATGAATATAAAATCTCCAGCCTGACACACATCGGTAGTGTATTTCAACGTTCATTCATGCGCGTTCAAGCGGATGTTATGAATCTTGTGACGGCTGTACTGAAGCATGCACTCCACCTTGGTTCTGATGCATTTACAAAAATGGGACTGCCAATTCCAATCCTCAACTCAATCAATCCGAATATATCAGCAACGTTACTTAAAAATTCGATCGATAGTTACAGCGTGGGACGAAGCATGGCTGTATCATCATTCATCAATGCATTGATAGCTGTCATTCACTCGCTATTTTATGATGAAGTGAAACACCAGGATTTAAAGCTCTATGAAGTGAAAACGAGGAAGATTCTGATGTACTCAAACGTGATTGCGACTTCAAGCAACCTCATTTATGTAGGATTGCAGACATACTTGGGTGATAAGACTTCACTTAAAAAACTGGATGTCGGGGGTCTAATTGTGACTATTCATAGAATCATCTCTGACGAGACTTTTATTCGTCAAATCAAAGAAGAGTTTGTTTTGAATGGTTTTAAGCATAAAGTGTTAGGAGAACAAAATAGGTAAATCAACTATTGAAAGGGGTTCATAGAATGTCGAAAAAACTTATAGAATTGATGTCCCTTACAACTACAGGTCCTTACGTCTCTCCAACCACACTGGAATCATCAAAAAATGTTGGAGATTTGATGAAAAACGCTCCTATTTTCAAAGATGTTTATAGTTTAGGAAAAGCTGAGGGTATGCGAGAAGGATATTGTGATGCTTCAGTTGTCTTTGAAAAAAAACTAAAATCTCAATTTCAATCATTTTTAGAAAGAGAGAGAGATCTTACATCAGACTTGATTGAATTAGAAAGACTGATGATAGAGATGGAAGATTATGTTGAATATTTAACGAGCCAAACAGCAGTTTCAAAAGTTCAGCAATTGAAATTAGAAGAGTCTCTTCAGTTAGACTTTAAATCAAATAAATAGGGGCTGAATTTCATGGGATTTAAAAAGAAACTACTGAATTTGGTGGTGCCTGGCGGACCGGTGCTTATACCAGTTGTCAAAAATGTTTCTAAACATGGTTTCAAAGATGGCTTAAGTGAAGCCAAAAAAGAAATTGAACGAGATCAAAATGAAATGTTAAAGAAATCAGTGTTTTTCAAACATGCTTATGACTTAGGACAACACGAGGGACAGAAACAAGGCTATATAGACGCTTCTGCCATTTTTGAACAAAAATTAAAAACTCAGGCTCTTGATTTTTTATCGAGAGAACAGAGCGTTCTAACCAACGTGAATGAACTCGAGTCTTTGTTAGAGGGGATGGAAACATATATCGAGTATTTGACACATAAATCGGAGCTGACTGATCAAGAAAATCAAAACTTAAAAGAAGCGCATGTTTTGGAGAGACGATTGAAGCAAGTATAACGAGATAGATAAAAAGACATCATGGAGGTGTCTTTTTTTTAATGCAAGCTTTATAGTATTATTTAATAAAGTCATCATTGTGTTAAAAGGAGGCTTACCATGTATACGATTGACGAGGCATTTGAGATTCTATCCAAGAACAAGCTCACAAGTCACAAAGAGACGGTCCGCAACTGGGTACGAAAAGGCGTGATACAGGCGGAACCACTCGAGTCGCGTAAAAAAGGCTATCGGATCAGTGAGGAGTCGCTCGAGAAGTTCATCAAAGAACGGATGCCTGAAGGATGGGAGATGTATCCGGAGTCGGTGACAGGGGATTCACGGGATGTCGTTAAAAATGAGGATGAGGCGCCGTACCGCGTCGAAGTTGATGTAGAAGCAATCAAGGAGCAGGGGCGAATCGAGATGTGGCACCAAGTGGCCGGACGTTGGCTATGGGAAGATCATCTTGAAATCACACGGGCGATGGTACGACGTACGATCGAGCATAGGGGTCATTCAAAAGAGTTCGAGCAGTTCGTCTGGGAACGATGTCTCAAGGAAAGCGCCCCGCGTAAAAAACCACGAGTCCTTTACTTGGTTGATGCGTTTCTATTCGAAGGAGAGCGAGTGCCGTTCGATCAGAATTTTGGAATTAAAGAAGAACAAATCATGCAGGCGTTGATTGAGCATGTAAGGTTGAAAAAGCGATCAGGAATGTACAAAAATGAATATGGTGAAAATAAATGAATTTAAAATTTAGATGCTTCTAACGAAAAGGTGTACTCTGCGTAGCATTGAGAATACACCTTTTGCAACCATTATTGTATTAAATGAAAGATTGTACCTGTATTTCTAAAGATTAGACTTCACTCTTAAGAAAATCGTCAGCACGACACAGAATGGTGACCGTCCATTCCTTGCTCAATTTGAAGGCGTTGATGCGAATTCCCTCCTTGTCGGTCGTAGAGATTGTGTTGAAAAGAGTATCGAAGGAGGGCATTTTCTTTTTGAGACGGGATATAGATTGGCGTAAGTTGTCATTAGATATTCCTTCTCCGTTAAGCTCCGTGAGCTGAGTTTGTAGGGAATGATGTGTCGACTGAGAGTGTGTCGATAATAAGAACAACAAGTTAAAAAAAGTCATGTTCAATTCAACCGGCATCGCCAAATGAATCAGGGCACATCTCCCTTCTTCTGAGCTTTTTAGCACCAATTCACGAGGAGTAGGTGAGTAGTCATGAAATTCGGTCTCGTTGATGATCGTCTCCTCCCCGTTCCGGATTCTTCGATAGTATAACCGGTCAAACATCTCGCCTTCTTGAACGAGCAGCTCGGCCCGATAGCGCTTGATCTTTTCTGCGCCCTCGTCGTCAATCGGCTCGAACATATCTTCCATGCCTTCGATCTCAAAGAGCGCCTCGCGTGCGATATGGATGCCGCAATTCACCGAGAACATATGGGCCAGAGTCATCTGGACCTCACTCAACGAATCGGTCGTCGTCCCGTCTAAGGCGATATTGAAATGATAGACCGCGCTCGCGTAACGGCCGTCCCTGTAGTGGATATAGCCGAGGCGATAGTTCGCGAGCGGATGATCGGCTTGTAGTCCGATCGCTTTCTCGAGGATCTGTCGCGCCACCTTGAAGTCGGGTCGGTCGGACAGTTTGAAGTGCTCGGCCTGACGTACATAAAGTGCGACAAGTTCTTTCCGAATCTTCATTCTCTCTTCTTTTGATTTTTCATCACGCATGCGTCGTTTTAACGTCAACTCTTCCATATAACCGCTCGTCTCCATCTACAACCCTCTCCTCGTCAGCCGTTTCTCTCATCATAGTGTTCCCTCTACCTGTGTGACAAGCTGTCACACAGGTATTGATATATTTGGCTCATCAAAACAGAAGGAGCTGGATGATGATGAACCAAGCAGAGATGATGGCAAGACACGGATTGAAGGAATGGATGAATGAAACAAATCACGTATTGAATAAATTAAGTTATTCTATTCAGAAACTCATCGAGGACGAACAGGGTGAGGACGAGCAAATCGTAGCGTATATTGAGAGTCTTCAGAATGAGGAAGGACCTTGGAATTCTGTCGGTCAGGAACAGCTGTTCAACCCAAAGACCGAAGAACTCCCTTACTATGCGTTTGACGCCTATATCCGTGGCATCGTCCGCTGGATGAACGAATTAGGGATGATGACGAGCATGTGTTGCGACGGACACGGAGAACGTCATGCGTACGTTGAGATGGACGGATTTTTGACTGACAGACAAATGCATGTATTGAATCTTTCCGTCCCTTCAGATTCAGCGGTTCGTGTCCGTTTCCGTAAAAGTTCACGTAGACATACCGTCCTCTTTGACTACAGTCAGACGGAGCGGAAAGCGTTGCTCGATATCGCGGAAATGCTATTCAAGATGTCGAGCGACGAACGGTATATCCAAATGCTTGAGACAGAACGGTTCAAACATCGCCTTCTCGACTGGCTCGAGGTGCCTGGTGAGAGTGGACGGGAACAGAAAGTTCGTCGACGACTCGCATCGAGTTTGAGAAAATTCACGGACGAACAACAAATCGATGAGACAGGAAACTTACTAGCGAGTGTTCGTTACGGAGAAGGGCCGACAATCCTTCTGTCGGCGCATATGGACACGGTCGAGCGCATCACGAGAGGACGCGTCATCCAGCAGGAAGGGACCATCCTCACGAGTTCGGAGGGGATTCTTGGGGCAGATGACCGGGCCGGTATCGCTGCTGTCTTTGAACTCCTCGAACGTCTTCCAATGACGCGTTTCAGCGGTACCATCAAGGTGGCGTTCACGGTCGAAGAAGAGACAGGGTTATGTGGTGCGCGTGGTATCGACCAACAATTTATCCGTGACGTGGATGCAGCCATCGTGTTGGACCGCCGGGGCACGCGCGACATTGTCACCGGATGCCGAGGTACGTTCGATTTTTGTGAAGCGTCTTATGGAGAACTGTTTGAAAGAGCGGGGCGAGTGGCCGGGATGCAGGATTGGAAGGCGACGCGAAACGGTGGATCGAGTGACGCGAAAGTTTTCGCCGAATTCGGTGTCCCGTCTGTGAATTTGTCTATCGGTTATCTTGACGAGCATACCGACCTCGAGCAAGTTGACTATCGTGCGACATTCGAGACGGTCCTACTCGTCGAGACATTCCTTGGTCGACAACTGATTCAACAAAGCATGTGAAAAAATAGGAGGGCAGCGCTTTATGCAAAGTGCTGCCCTCCTATTTATGATGACCTCTCATCATATTTGGATCAGGTGGATACCGTATCGATTCAAGGTATTGGTAAGATCGAATTTGAGGCACCACAATATTTGACCGCAAGGAATATTAGAATGCATGTCCTGAAAGTGTTTATTTACAATTGTCCTTGTATTAAATCGAGGTGGGAATCATTCCCCGACCATCCCGTCGTTGTCGTTGTCGCGCATATAGGGATAGAGCCAATGGTCGCTCATGATTGGCATGCTGAAGCCGGCGTCTTTCGCCTCTTGGATTGTCACTTGACCGTTGCCGTTCGTGTCCACGCTCGAGACATCACCTTCGGATTCGGTTGTAGTTTGGGCTTCCGGTTCGCTTTCTGTCAGACCGAGTGCCTCGTTCACCTCGTCCGGGTTGACGTTATCGAACGAATCGACGACAACATTCCCTTTTATCGTATACGTGTATTGATAATGGGACGGGATTTGCGTGCTCGTGTCTGGATACGTGATGATTGCCTCGAAGTCAGTCGCACCCCCGGCCTTTCGGATGACGTCTTCCATATAGGCCTGATCCCCGTATCGGTTGAGCGTGCTGTCCTGCGGTGTGATGTTGTAGGCGTTCGAGACGCCACCTAGTGAGTCGGCGATGACGTGACCCTCATCGAGCTCGCTGTGTTCGACGCCCGGGACCTTCGCCTCGTCATGGTAATAGCGACCATTCGACGTCACGTCTTCCGTGTCGTCGTTTTGTAAGAGGATTTTCTCAGCCACCACTCTCACAAGCTGCCCATACTCGTTCGTGAACGCCCAATACTCGCGTTTCCCATAACCGATATCGACGACGTTCGCCTCACGATATCCGGATAAGTCCTCACCATCGACCTCGATCAGCTTGTAGCCTGAGAACAGATCGCTGTTCGAATCCGTGGTCGTCTCTTCTGTCTCGACGGTTTTTTCGGAAACAGGTTCTGCAGTCGCCTCTTCTTTGTTCGTTTCAGCCGTCTCGGTGACCGTTTCCTCTTGTGGAGCGGGCTCTTCCATGTTCTCTGTGGAAGACGTTTCTTCATTGGTACAACCGGCCATCAGTAGTACGGCCAAAGGTAGAGCTAAATAAGTGAATTTCATTTTTTGCTCCTTCGTACATGATATGTATACACGTATATATGTAGACGGATCTACACCTATATAAAACGATTATATCCTCTGCATCCTCACAATGCGCCAATCCTTCAAGTTTTGGGCTTCCATATGGTTTGTGACCCGTTCAATCATTCTCATTTTTTCGGTCTGAGAAAAATTGAAGGCATCTTCCGATAGTTCCAACTCGACCTCGAGCGTGACCTTGACCTTCTTTTTTCGTTTGTCGAATCGCTGAAGCAGGTAATGCTCAAGTTCGTCTATAATTTCCGCGTCATCGATACCATCAGAGGATTTCAAAGCGATATTCAACCAAGGATTGAGTCGATCGATGTATTCTTCGAGTTCTTGGGGCGTCGTGTTGAAGTATGTCCAAAGGTGATCAAATCGTAGTATGTCCGTCTTGTGAAACAGTCTAGTCCACTCTTGAAGTCTCATGAGATAACTCCTTTTTGATTTAAGTGTATCTCGTGTCATGTGTGGCGGATAGTGACGAGTTTATGGACAAATGGAAGTCCCTCTTTGTAGGGTTTACATGCGACCCCGTTCTTGAAAAATCAAATACCACCCATGTCATTTATTGGACAGGCTCTTCTCCTTAGACATTGTATAATCAACGTATCAAACGATGGAGGCGAAGCATATGTTTAAACCGTGGGACAGCCAGTACCGTGTGAAGGCCGTGTTGGACGAGACCGGGAAATACCGCTACCAGTTTACATGCGAGTGGGGGGAGGGTGGCCGTTTCGTCACGTTCGTCATGTTGAATCCGAGTCAAGGGAACCAGGGACAGGACGACCGGACGTTGCAGCGTTGCATTTCTTTCGCGAAAAGTTGGGGCTATGACGGCATCAAGGTCGTCAATCTGTTCGCTTTTATTTCGACGGACCCGGATAACCTCAAACATCAGGAAGACCCAATCGGTCCGGAGAACGACCGCCACATCCGTGATGCGATTCAAGGATCAGCCCTGGTGGTTGCGGCCTGGGGCCAGACGCTTCGAACCCCGTCTGCGAAACGACGCATCCAAGCGACGCTCGAGCTCTTGAAAGACATAGAGATGCATTGCTTGAAAGTGACGAAATGCGGTCGCTATCCGATGCATCCGCTCTATCTCTCGAGCAAGCTCACACCGATCCCGTTTGTCCCACCGAACCATCGGAACGTCATCAAAGTGCCCCAACGGACCGTGCCCCAGGCGACGGGCTCAAGGGAAGCGATGTTTTCGAACGGATCGGATATCGGCTTTTTTGACGATCCGGATTGGGAAGTTTGAGCGTGTCGAATCATCTGGCGTAAAGTGAGAATACGCGAAACAGGGCTGTCCCCGCTGTGAATGATGGTGGGGGTAGCCCTGTTTGGACCTACGTCTTATACTTTCCATTGATATATCCTTCAGGTGTAGGTTTATGAGTGGAGAGCCTTCTATGCCTGTTTCGCGATCATTTCTTTCAACTCTTGAACCGAATAGGCCGGTCTCCGACGATGGAGCATGGCGTGACAGTTCGGACAGACGGGCACCAGGTCGTCGATTGGGTGGACCTCGTATTCTTCTTTGATCGTATGTAGCTCTTTCAAATGGTGGACATGGATATACTCTTTCCCGATTGATCCATAGGCGTCGACAAAACTGAACTCACATACGACGCATCGATAACCCTTTTCGTTCAGACATTCTTGGCGTGCCTCAATATTTCGTTCATAGGCGTTCACCGTGACCTGTTTCACAGCCCCTTCTCGGTAGGAAAAGAACTCCAGTTCCTCAGCGTTATTAAAAACTTCTAGTTGGCTCGGAATTTGTTCGATCGGTGATTGGTGGATCATCTGTTTGACCGCGTCAAAGGTAGCGGGATTCAATGGCATGGACGATGCCTGGAACCCTTCAAACAGATACGCATCATATTCGTTTTCCTCGACGTCCCACTCCTCTAAAAGAATGGGATCAGCATAGAGGGAATGGACGTATCGAATCGGCACATGGTATCGCTCTGTCTGGTCATCCGTATAATAGAACTCGTCGTGAAGTGTATCTTTGAAAGGTGAACCTGTGATTTGGACGATGGCATATATGCCGCGCTCCATTCTAGGGCGGCCTTGTAGTTGTGACTTCGTCCGTTGGTCGTGTCCGACACGAATCACGCCGATATGCCCCTCCTCGAACCAGTCCTTCTGCCAGCTCGTAATGGAAAAGCTATCAATCGTTTGACCTGAAAGCAAGAATTCGTCAATCGCCCATTTGCTCGGATTACAAAAAAACGTCCAGTATCCGGTCGGTAACACTTTCTCTGACGGGATGATCCCCTTCTCTTTCCATGTCTTCACCTTCTCACGTCTGAATGCCTCATCGGTCGTGAAACGATACTCATGCCCCTCGTGGAGCCAGGTCTCGCCAAGGTAAGCCCCATATTCGATGGTCGTAAATTTTAGATGATCAAGATTCAAATAATTTTTCAACCATTCAGCGGCGCGCTGAATGGTCGGTAACTCGGCAAGTTCTTGCCCGTCCCTGTAAATGATGATTGGTTTGTCTCGTTTATTAATGGCGAGCGGTTGCCGTAACATTATAATTTTCATCCTTTCGTTTACCCGATATCTGTAACCCACATAAAAAAAATATCGGGAGTGAAAATAAAAAACAAATATTACATATATAGGATTATAATAAGGGTGTATTGGATAATTTTACAACAAAATATTGAACGGAGAGATAGATGATGAAACACATTTTGAAATTGGGAACTGCATTCGTATTCAGTGGAGCATTGTTGTTGTCACCTTACGGGGAAGCATCGGCCGCAGCGAGTATCAAGGTTCATTACATCGACGTCGGTCAGGGAGATGCCATCTACATCAAGATGCCGAGCGGCGAGGATGTCATCATCGACGGCGGGAACAAAGGGAAGGGTCACGCCCTCGTCGCCTATCTCAAGAAACAAAAAGTGGACGACATCGAGGTGTTGATCTCGACGCATCCGGACGCCGACCATATCGGCGGATTGGACGAGATTCTGGACGCCTATCGTGTCGAGAGCATCTACGCGCCGAAAGTGAAGCACACGACGCAGGCCTATAAAGACTTCCTTCAAGCCGTCAAACGAGAAGGGAAGACCATCAAAACCGCCCAGATGGGTGTCTCACTCCCTCTTAAAGGTGTGAATGCGAAGTTTGTCGGACCGGTCAAAGCCTACTCGAACAGCGACTTGAACAACTGGAGTGCGGTCCTTCACGTCACGTATAAGAAGAACACGTTCTTGTTCACGGGGGACGCGGAACACGTGTCCGAGAAGGACATGATAGCGAAGAAACAGACACTCCGCGCGGATGTCTTAAAGGTGGGCCATCACGGTGCCAAGACCTCTACTAGCACGACCTTCTTGAACACGGTCAAACCGAAGCATGCCATCATCAGCGTCGGGAAGAACAGCTACGGACACCCGACATCCGAAGTGGTAACGAACTTGAAGCGTCAAAACGTGAAAACGCTTCGCACAGACAAGAACGGCACGATCATCATCACGGGGAACGGCTCGAGCTACGCTGTGAAAAAATCTAAATGAAGCGACGGAGAGGAATCATCGATCGATTCGAAGGGGACTTGGCTGTCGTCGAATTCGGAGAAGTGATGGAGGATATTCCAAAGTCACGGCTCCCTGAATCGACGCAGTCGGGCGATGTGCTTTGGTTTTACAAAGATGGACGAGTTGAGATGGATACAGGGGAAAAAGAACGGTTATCAAAAGAAATCGATGAGTTGATGGATGAGCTTTGGGAGGATTAACCTTCTTAAAAATCAGCGCAAATTTGTTAGGCAAAGTACGAAAAATATGACGAGGGAGAAGTCTTATGAAAATCAGAATCGCAAAACCATCTGACGCCTATCATATTGCAAAAGTACAAATAGATAGTTGGCAATCGACATATAAAGGCATTTTATCAGAAGATTACTTGAAGGACTTGAACTATAAAACCAAAGAATTGAAATGGTACAACATTCTCCAAAATCAAACGGTCTATGTGGTCGAGAATTTAGATGAAGAGATTGTTGGGTTTGCACATGGAGGGCCGTCCGAAAAAGCAGTTTGTCCGACATTTACAGGAGAGTTGTATTCTATTTATCTACTTCAACACTATCAATATCAAGGACTAGGTAAGTTGTTATTTGATGCAGTTGCATCAGAATTGGTGAATGAAGGATGTTCCTCTCTGAAGGTTTTTGTTTTAGATCAGAACCCCAGCAGACTTTTTTATGAAGCATTGGGAGGTAAGGAAATAGAAGTTACTTCAGTTGAAATTCACGGAATTGATTATCGAGAGATTGTCTATGGATGGGAAAACATAGGGACAAAATTATAACCTAAAAGATTATATAGTTATACGATGAAATGAAACGGTGAGCATGACTCACTGACGCGGTTCGACCAAGTGATGTACTTTGGTTCTACAAAGATAAACGAATAGAAGTAGATATAGAGGAAAAGCAAGAGTTATCAAAAGAAATCGATGAATTGATGGATGAACTTTGGGAAGACTGAATATTGTTATTAGATGAGTTCATTTTGAAAGGAGCACGACATGATTTATCAGATGGGACTCCATCCCGAGTATTTTATCCAGATTTAAAATAGAATTAAATCGATCGAAGTCAGACTGAATGATTCTAAAAGGCAATTAGTTAAAGTAGGTCATTTCATCGAATTCATTGATACTTCAAACGCGAGTAACAAACTGAGAGTCAAAGTTTTACGCTTATCATCGTATGATTCATTCCATGAACTATATTCGAATGAATCTTTTGAGAAGATGGGGTGCTTTAATTGGTCGATGGAGCGTATGGTAGAAGAAACATATGACATCTACTCAACAGAGCAAGAGAGGAACTTTGGGGCTCTAGCAATTGAAGTCGAAAAAAATTAAGTGGTATACAATTCATCCGATTGGAGACTGTTTATGCTGTTCATTAAAAGGTCAAATAAAAATGAAGCGTCTGTATTATTGGATATACAAAAGGAAGCCTTTCAAGAGGATCTAATTAAGTATGAGGATTATGATACCAATCCTGTCAACGAGCCGATAGAACGACTAATCAAGAAGATTGAACTGTTTATTCATTACACCATTTGGATTGATGAACAAATTGCTGGCGGAGCTGATATACGTGACATGAGTGAAGGGAAATATCGTTTAAATCGAATCTTTTTATCTGAACGGTATCAAAACAAAGGCTTTGGGACTGAGATAATAAATTTAATTGAAGCAGAATTCCCACTCGCTAAGGAATGGACATTAGATACACCTCATTTGAATACTAGAAATCATCATTTCTATGAAAAGCTTGGATACAAACGAGAGGCCCAACATCAAATAAACAGTAAACTGATATTGATTGATTATGTAAAAAAGATATGAGCTCTATTTAAAAGCCCATATCTCTTAATACTTATATTAGTCTTTCGATGTTAAGCATCGCTGTTCTAGAGAAGGACTTCTTCTCTTTCTCAAGTAGTATGTCATGCCAACGGTCTTCAAGAGACTTTAGAATCGGTTTTTCTAACCGTTTGTTTTTTTCAAGGTCGTGTAATGGATGCACGGTTCTATCGGGGTCGAAGTGTCCACTGATTAACGGCTGATTCGGTAAGGCCACCGTATAGGCGACAATGGTGTCTTCACCGAAGTCGTGATTGTTGGCGACGCCGAATGATTGAAATCCAAAGCCTTTACCATGAATATACATGAGCGGCTCATCGACACGTTCCACCTTCAGGTTAGTCTCGAGGGCCGCCTTTGCGTTCAGGTACGATTCTAACTCCTCCGGGAACACATTTTGAATGGCATGCACCCTCTCATAGAGTGTGAGGTCAACTTCTTTCCAGCCCATGCGGTGGTCCATCTGTTCGATATACTCGAGGGGACTCCGTTCTTTCTCCTGCTCCAACGCGCGGACCTTCTCAATGTGTGACTCAATACGTTCAAGAAAAGTCGCAGACGTCTGATGGACTTCCTGAAGCAGTTGCTCCTTGTCGGGGAGTTCTTTGTCTTTCGTCCAGCTAGCCAAGTAAGACAAGGAAAACTCGTCCGTCGGGAACCCGAGTTGATGCGAGACGACGTAGGCGACCATCTCGGCCTGAAATTCCTTTTCTGACGTCGTGAGCGGTTTTTCTCGTTCCGTGTTTCGTTCTTGATTATGCAGTTCCGCGTGAGCGAGTTCATGGACCAAGACAGAAACGTTTTCGAACGGTGTATTTCGCGGATTCAATGCGATCGTATGGAGCTCGGGGTAATAGCATCCCTTTGCTGTCCCAATCTCCTCAAAGGGTTCGTCGAGAATGGTGATATTTCGCTCGTCTGCGATGTCATATAAAACTTTCATGATATCTTTTTCGTTCTCTAGCTTACCGTCCCGGTGATAACGCTTAAAGATATCTGAGACGTCAATTCCTTTTTCACGGGCATCGGTCTGCGTATATTCGAACACATGACCGATTTTAAAGTACATCACTTTATGGCTGGCGATATGTCCTGTTCTCACCCCATCTTTCACGGACTGTGGTGCTTGGTTCAACGGGATCCATTTGTCGTTGTGGTGTGCATATTCGATTGGGGAGGGAACGAACACCTGAATGCCTTTCTCACCTCGTCGGACATTGGCACCTTGCTTCTCCCAAAATCGATAAGATCCGACGGCGATGGCCCCGGGGAACTGCGACTCGATCAACACTGCGTTTCGCATCGAATAGTTATGGAATTTACCCAAGAACTGAAGGTGTTCCCGTATACTCTCTACACTTTGGAAGTAGGATTCGATTTGATGGTTCATCCGTGTCGTCAACATCTCTAACTCTTCTTTCCGCTCTTGTTCAGTCTTTCGATTAAAGTTTGCCATCGGTTACACCTCTTCCTTTAAAACAGGTTCCTCGGTCGCTCCCTCAAATGTCTCTTCCTCATCACGACCACTGACATCCTGAAACATCAAACCAAGGAGAAGACCTGACTTGTCCTTCTTTATCGGAATTAAAAGCAATGGATGCTCCAATAGAATCTGAAGCAATTGAAACTCCTTCGTCTCAATGGGAATCACACATTCTTCTAAATCGACTGCGAGCGTGACCGTCTCATCACTCAAGGCAATCATGGTGCCCAATGAATAACCTTCCATCTCCGTCACTTCCTCTCAAGTCTCTTACTATCGCGTCTCTGTTGTTGATGCTCGATTCGTTCCTGGACGATGCGTTCCGCCGTCGCGAGGAACGTCGGCTTGAACTGGTCCGTCGTCATGATGTCTTCGATGCCCTCGGTCTGCATCAGCGCCTGCAGGAGCTCTGTCAGGATCTGTCCGTGACGGTCGGAGCGGTTCGCGGCGAGCCGGATGCGCTCGAGTTCTGTCGACACCTGCTCGTTCATCAACTTCTCGATATGATGTGAGACCTGTGTGCTGATCGAGCGGGTGAGGAACTGCATGTCCCACTTCTCGTCGGCCAGTTGTTTATGTTCGGCTACGATATGGTCGATGACTTGACCGAGGTGGCCGAAGCGTTTGTCGTCGGCGAACTCTTCTAAATACGCGACCGTCTCCGGCTTTAATCGAAGACGGATCTGTCTCAACTCTTCCATCGTCCTCCCTCACTTTCCATATTCGATGTCCCGCTCCAGTTGTTCAAAAGCACGTTGATTCTTCAAGTGTTCGAATTCGTCGGTCATATGCCGCTCGATCCGGTAGAGTGATTCGTTGAATATCTTTTGTTGTTTGAATACGCGTCGGACCGGATGATTGGAGGCTTCATTTTTCTCAAATGTCACCTGTTCTTTTGACAAGTCTCGCATCTCGGAGAGGATGGCATTCCCCATCCGGGTGTAGAGGTCCTGTCGCTTTGTCGTCCGGTAACGTTCGGCCTTCTCCTTGTCGCCATAGCTGCGACGGTGGAACGAGACCTCCTGTTCGAGACGCTCGTTGAAGGCTTGGAATTCCTGTTTGAAGTAGATGTCGATATAGAGGTCGGTCAAACGGTCGAGCGGTTCCCGGAGCGGCTGCATCCCGTTCATGTTGTAGCGCCATTGACGTTTGTCTTCCGGCAACCGTTCATAGATGTCCTTGAACTGGCGGACGAGCTCGGGATGCAGGACACGGTTCGGGAGTGTTGGAATCTTCCGGTTCCGTTTATGGACGACCAACTCGTCGCGGATGAAGGTGTTCAGTTTTTCCTGTTCTTTCGTCCGGTCGGCGAGAGAGTGGATGACCCTCGACTTCATCAGCTCGATCGATTTCGGTTTGCGTTTGCCGCGCTCGCGCATGTGGCTCGTCTCGACGATGGCGACATGGATGTGGATATTGTCGGTGTTGTAATGCACGGCACCGGTCCAGTAGGCGTGGACCATCTTTTCTTTTTGAAGCATCGCCTCGACCGCGTTTCGTGTCGCCTGGATCAATCGCTGCTCGTCGACGAGGTCGTCATGAAGGACACCGGTCTCTCGCAGCCAGGCGTTGTCGAACGAGATGACGTCCTGCCAGAGAATGCTTCCGTTCTCTTGCGCGTGCTTGAAGATATCGCGGACAACACGGCGCTTTTCGTCGTCCAACCGATCGTCCTCGCGTGTGAACAGACCGCTCGATTTCGTCTCGTCTTCCATGTAATCATGGTACGTCTCGAACTGTTCCCGGCTGTCTTTCGCGTCCGGACGATTGATGTAGTCGAGATACGTCGTGTAGCGACGTGACTTCTTTATCAAACCCGGCACCTTGAACTTCGACTTGATGATGACACCCGGGGTCTCATGCATCTTGCATCACATCGTTCAACAATCGGGTCACTTCGGCGAGCTCGTCCGCGCTCCGTTTCAGGTGGAGTGTGTTCGCTTCGAGTTGCCGTTCGAGCCGCTCGATCTGCGTCGACTGGATGCCGTTCGCACACCAGGAGGCGAGCAATTCTTTCAAATATTGTTGCCGGGAGCGATTGTTAAGCTTCGCCCATTCATCGATCTGCTTCACGATGACGGGGTCGATGTCGCGGAGTAATAGATTCATCTGCCTGACCACCTTTCTAGAGGCTGCATATTGCCAACGTCCGAAAAACCCGTTCAAAGAGCATAAGGGGAAACTGCTATCACTTGTCGTGATAGCCCAGGCAGAGCCTGGGGTTTCCGTGATATCACCAAAAGTCCGAAAACGGCACGAAATGTGCCAGTAAAACCAGCGATTTGGCACGAAATGTGCCACTTAAATCGACAGTTCCCGGAGCCGGACGCGCAACTTGTCGTGCTTTTCTTCGAGCGCTGTGATCGACTGTTCGAGCTTCTCGAGTTCGAGTGTGAGCTCGTCACGCTTCCGGCCGAGGTCGAAGATTTCGTTCTCCTGTTCGACCTGTTCGTCGAGCGAGAGGTAGGGGAGTTCGCTTTCAAGTTCCTCTTTGTAACGGTCGAGTCGCTTGATCTGTTGCCGCTGCGCCTCAACAGATTGTTGCGCTTTTTCTAATTGTTGCTCTGTCTCCATAAGCTCATCCTCGACGAACAATCTTGTGAAAGTTGTCTCGTCAGATGAATTGTGACTCGCCTGTTCGATGGTCCGACGGTCGGCATAGAGTGACGTCAATAGACCGTTCTCCCATTCCTCGGGTGTGAGTTTATCGATTGATTGTGAGTCGTCGACCCCATAGATTCGGACGGCGATTTGGTCGAAATCGTTCGGCACGTTCTCTAATTCGAGCACGTATTGATCGTTCCGTTTGTAGAGCAACGTGACTTCCTTCTCAGAATCCGGACGCGCCTTATAGACATAGTGATAGAGATGATTGTTCGTGTTACCTGGTGTCTCATCGAGTGAGAGGCGGATACGCATCGTCCGTTTATCCATGTCATAATTCCAGGCATGGAGCGTCACGATTTCCCCGTTTGAGAGCCGGATCGCCTCGTTGATTGGCGTCTCATTGACCGGTGCCTCGTCGGCGAAGAAGATCGACGAGGTGCCAAAGAAGAGGAACCCGATGACAAAGAATACGCCGAGTCCGAGGTAGAATCGGGAGACGTTCTGGGTGAGGCGTCGTCGCGTTTTCGGTCGCATTTAAATCCCTCCTTCCGGTGTCAGATCTTCCATCTCTGTGACGACCAAACGCCCGTCGATGGACTCGAACGTCAAAGCCAACAGTTCTTGCGTCGTCTCTTCATAACCCGTCTCGGTGATCACCAGGTCTTGTTCGAACCGCACGAGACAATGTTCTTCGGAAGCGGAAGGGAACACCTCGATGTTGCGGACGGTCGTCTCGAACGTGCCGACGTCACTGCCGTCAGCGGCGAAGAGTATGGCCTCGATATCTTCAGACATGACGTCTTTCGCCTGTCGCTTCTGGGTCGTGTAACTCTCCCTCGTGATGGTGAAGGCGTACTCGACGAAACGCGTCGCGCGTGTCGTCAGCTCTTCCATTCTTTCCTTCTCCGTCGATGCGACGACTGGTTCAGTGTCCGACGGCGCATCTTCAGAAGTTACTGACTTAGAGGGAGTGATGCTCTCGTTTTGTGTCTCCCTCGTGTTCGAGGTATTTGCCGCTGGTGCCGCGCGTTGATAAAAAAAGATGTTCGCCGCGAGTGAAATGAGAAGCAGTACCCCAAACAGATACGCGAGGTGACGTCCGGTGAAGTTCATTTTCCCTCCTCCTTTCCATACATCCATGACTCAAAATCCGAAGACCGGGGCGGGGTCGATATGGCCTGACCATTCACTCGTTTTGATCTCAAAATGCAGATGGTTCCCGCTCGATCGGCCGGTCGTGCCGCAGTATCCGAGCGCCTGTCCGGTCTCGATCTGTTGCCCGGTCTGGACGCCGAGACGACTCAGGTGCGCGTACGCCGTGATGTAGTTGTCGTGTCGAACCTGGACGAGATTTCCGTACGGTCCGCGGTTCCCGCTATAGATGACGGTGCCACTTTTGACCGCGTGGATCGTGTCGGACGGTGTGCAACTGAAGTCGATGCCGGTGTGGTTGTCCCGTTGTCCGAAGACGACGCGCCATCCGAAACGCGATGTCACGTTGAGCGGGATGGCGAGCGGGGAACGTAGTCCCGACAACAGTTCTTTCGTGATGACCCCATCGGCGACGGCGACCGGCGCAAGGTATTTCAACACCGCGTCGACATACTCGATGTCCCCATAACAGGCTTCGTGCTGGACTGCGCTCGGTCGATGACAGCGATAGATACCGGTGTGTTTCACGCGTTGGTACATCATCTGGGAGAACGAGATGGCGAGCTCTTTCGAGTACCGTCCTCCGTTCTGTTGCACATACTCGATGAAACCGCCCCCGAAGTTGTAACTCTGTAATGTGAGCTGCAAGTCCCGGTTCGCCCGTTCGAAGACGGACGCGAAATGCTCGACGCCGTAGACGATGCTTTCCTCGGGGGAGGTGATGCAACCGATCCGTCCGCACTTTGATTCGCTCGCCTGCATCGGGTCGTTCCCGCGTCCGCCGCTCTCTTGCATCATGAGTGCGAGCACAAGGTTCGTCTGTTCGGCCAGCCCGTGCTTCGTCAGTTCCGATTCGACCAAACCCCGATATTGGAGCACTTGGTCACTTACCTGGAGACCACCGGCCGTATCGAACGGGACGTCGGTCGGTTGTTCGTTCTGGACACCCGTGAGTGTGTCGAGGATCCCGACGATGAGGATGACCAGGAACAACACGAGTGCCGCGATGCCGAGCAGGATGAGCCGCCACTTGAGCGTCGCGAGCTGCCACTTCGCCGTGATGGCGAAGCGGGCCGTCCGTTTCGCGGCCGCCCACATCAGGCACCCCCACCGAACAGGGCGAGCTCTTCGGGTGCGACATCGACGTCAAATATGAGATTCTGCACGCCCGAGATACTGAGGACGACGCATCCCGTCTCGAGCGAGGGGATGATCCGCATCTCGGAGTTCGAGAGCTGGCCGTCGAACACCGTCTGGATGATCGGGATGCTCTCCGCATCTTGTTCGCCGATGATCTTGTATTGCGTCAACTGGAAGAGAGACTTGACGTTCTCCGCGTTCTCGGACTTCGAGCCGGCCGGCACGAAGTCGGTGATCAGATGCGACACGAAGAAGATGCCGCCGAAATACTTGCGCGCCTCGCGCATGCAACGCTGCAGATACAGGATGGCCGGCTGGGCGATGTCGCGCGTGTTGATCAAGTGGTGCGCCTCGTCGATGACGATGAGGTACTTGCACGCCTCCTCGGTCCGGAGCACGCCCTGGTTATAGGCCTTCAGTTGGCTTGAGCCGTTGGCGATCATCCCGTCCCACAGCATGTTCATCAAGGAGAACACCTGCGCCTGGAACACCTCGTCCCGTAGGCTCGTCAGGTTCCGGAGCGGGAACGAGACGATGAGCTCTTCGTCGAACCGGTCAATCGAGGAGTGCCCGTCGAAGATGCTGCCGTAGTTATGGACGAGGTTCGTGACGGCGAGTTCGATGTTCTCGAGGCGCCGGACCCGGTTCGGACTGATCGCGTCCTTGATCGAGGTGCGTGTGTCGTCTGTGTAGAGCTCACGCCGCACGAGCGTCAAAAAGTCGGAGAACGTCGGGTACCGGTTCGCCGGGTGCGTCGTGATCGGTAGCTCACCCTGTTCGTCCCAGAGTCCGTGCCGGACGTACAGGTCACGGAGCAGGATCTCGAACTCGTTCGTCTCTTCTTGTGTCGCCGCCGGATTGATGTAGTGATAGAACACGGCCATTTTCGACAAATGCTGCATGAACGAGAGTGCCTCGTTGGCGCTGCCGTCGTTGTTCGTCACCGTCTTATAGACATGGAGCGGGTTGATGAGCCCGGCCGACCCGTCGAGCGCGATCTCTTTCCCACCGAGCTGACGCACGAGGTCGGAGAACTCGCCCGTCACGTCGAGGATGCGGATCTTGTTGCCCTTGATCGCCTGGTCGAGCACGGTCTTCTTCAATAGTGTCGACTTGCCGGATCCCATCTTGCCGATCATGAGCGCGTTGTAGAACTTGCGCTGTTTGTCCTTGTGGAACAGGTCGAAGATGACGCTGCCGTTCGTGTCGGTCGTCCCGTAATACGTGCCGGTCGCGTCCTGGAGCGACGTGAAGTGGAACGGATAGCCGCCGGCGATGGAGAGGGACGGGATCTCTTTCCCACGGCGCCGGTTCGGGAGTCTCTGTTGCTGGTCATAGCTCGTGAACAGGCTCTGCCACTCCCATTCCTGTTCGTTCAAGAAGATCGTCGAGCGGAAGTTCCGGGCCTCGAGCTCTTCCATCACTTCCTGCACTTTCACTTCGAGCGCGTCAAGCGTCTTCGCCTTCACATAGAGGCGCAGATGCAGATATTTCATCGTCTCGCCCTGAGTGATCTGTTCGTAGAGTTCGTTCAGTTCCTTATACGTCTCCCGGGCGTCGATACGGTCGATGTTGTCCTTCGCGTTCTCGAAGCGTGTGTTCTGTTCGGCCATCGACTTGTTGATGGTCTGGATGATCTCACGCTTGTCGGCCGTCCCGATGTCGAGCGTCGTCAAAACGCCCGGCATGTTCAGGATCGGTTCGAGCCAGTAGTCATAGACGAGCGACTGATATTTATAGACGTGGAGGCACGACAGATAGCCGTCCCCGAGCCGGACGAAATTGGCGTCGAACTTAATACCGCCCTGCGGCTGGATCTTGGCGATGACGTCGGGGTTATAGCCTTTCTCGATCTTGACGGTCTCCGGATCCTGTTGTCTGGATATTTTGTCACGCAGGCGCTGCCACATGCGCGTCACTCCTTTCTTCAGGCGTCGAGTTGCGGTTTCGTGTTCGGGTTGTTCAGTTGATAGAGCACATGAATTTTCTGGTCGAGCGTCAGCTCGCGCATCGGGTTCGAGCGGCGGAGCAGTTTATAGAGGTGTGTCTTCCGCTCGCGTAGCGTCCGCTCGTCGTCGGCATAAAAAAAGAGGAGATAATCGCGATTGGTGCGATGCTCCTCGAGGTATTCGAGCTCCTGCTTCTTCTTCAATAAGAAGGGCAGGTAGGCCGGTGTCTGATTTTGTCGAATCTGTCGCTCGATGCTGATCTTCTGCCGTTCGAGATTGAGCGGCGTGTTCAGCGGCACGACCTTGAGTGGGTGCGTGTACGCCTGTAGGAGATAGGCGAGCGAGAACACGTCATGGTCTTTTTCCGCCTCGTTCAAGGAGTAGATGTCCTTTGAAGTGAGTTGGACCATGTCGAGATAGGTCCCGTCGCGCATCTCGAACGCCTCCGTACCGGTGATGTCGACGACCGGCATCAGTTCGGCGACCGTCGGTTTGACGACGACCTTGTCTTTGACCTTCCGTTTCTCGACCACGTCCTGTTCGTCGAGCCAAGTGCCTGTGCGTCTCGGTTCTTGTAGCGACTCCTCGATGAACGCCATCTCAATCACGTCCTTTCGTGTGCGCGTCGAGTGCGAGATAGGTGTCTTTCCGTTTGATGAGCGCGTAGTAGAGGGCGTGGACCATCCGTTTTTGCGGATTGGTCGCCGGCCGTAGCACCAGGAACAGCCCGAAGACGGCGAGGAAGACCGTGAACGGGATGTGCAGCACCGACGGGATGAACGGGAGCGTCACGAGCCGGAGCACGATGAGCCCGACGAGGAACAGGAAGTCATGCAGATAGAGCATCTTATTGATCTTCAGTTCGGTCGTGACCTCGTTCGGGATCCGGTATTTGCGCATGGGTCATCACTCCTTTTTCTTCATGTTGTCAGGTTTCGGTGGCGAGGTCGGATAGATCCGTCGCGACTCCTCATGGTGCTGAGTATGGCGGTGCGTCTGAGTCTCGCGTACCTGTTCGATGACCTCGGTCTCGACGTCGAGCACGGTGTCTTGATGTATGGTGCGGCGGGCGCGTCCTTGGCGTTTCTCTGTTGCCGAATCATTCGAACCCGTCGTAGATGACGAAGACGGGGATGAGTCGCTTGAATGTGGTACCTCATGAGGTGTCGGTGTCGTCACGTCATTTCTGTCTACTGATTCATTGTGACGATGGCCTAGTCCGGATGTGGTATCGGTAGACCCGGTGACTGGTTCGATAGTCGACGAAGTAGGGATTGGAGAATGACCAGAACTTGAATGGTCGTGAATCGACTCCGGTCTTTGCGTCTCCGATGACATTGTTTGATGGTCGTGTCCACGTTCGGTATTTGATTCAGGGTTCGTCGCATGGATTGATTCGGGAGACGTGCGGCCCGACGCTTCGTTCACGTGTGGAGAACCGTGCACTTCAAGCTCAGATTCTTGACCGTTGTTTGGTTGCGCATCCTTCTTCGGACTTGTCGGTTTCTCTTTGTCGGTCTGCGTGCGTCTGGCGGTTTGATTCGTCTGAGCAACACCATCTAGATCGGTTTGGCTCTCGGCATCCGCGCTCTGTGAAGCTTGGCCCGCTGCATTAAGCGGTGAACCGTTATGCGTCATGGCATTTGGGTCCATCCGAGCCGTCGCGGCCTCACGAAGCGATGGCATCTTCGGTGCGCCTTGTGTGGCACGCGCGACCTTCGAGACCGCATGGGCACCGGCCGAGGTCACGCCTTTCCCGGCGGCATAGGAGCCGAGGGCGACACCCCAGCCCCGCTTGAGTCCGGCATCGATCCCGAACAGCCGCTCGACCATGTTCGGCCCATCAATCAATGCGACCGAGAAGGCGATGAGGGCGATCAGGTAGGCGAACCCGTTCAACGTCTCCGCGAGATAGGCAGTCCCGATCGTGTACAGCTTGATGGAGACGAAGATCAAGATGATCACGAGGAACGTGTTCAGAATGCTCTGGATGACCTTTTTCGTCTTTTGGCCACTATGCAGGTCGGCCGGTGCGACGAGGATCGCCAAGACATAGTTGAAGGCGAGCTCGAATGAGAGGCGCGCCAGTTTGTAGGCAATCGAGAACAGCGTGAAACCCATAATCCCGAGCGTCACGAAGATGGTCAACCAGTTCGGCTGATAGCGATAGTAGTATTGGTTGTTCCACTCGACGCCACCTTGGTCTAGCTTACCGAGACTTGTCTCTCTTCCGTTCCATAGAATATAAGACTCGGCCAATTTGTTTCCGGTTGCCGATAAGTCGTAGTTGTTCTTGTCGAAAATCTCATTAATCCGGATATTATCAATCAGCTCAGTTGGAATGGCATTTAATGCTTCGCCTGTAGTAGCATTGAAATCCTTTGAATCGTGCTCAATCAAATCATGTACATTCCGTTTTAAGATACTCTCAGATAATGAAGCTTCTCCGTCATAAAGCGAATCTGTTCCGATTTCTGCGATTGCTTCATCAGAGAACTCCTGAATTCGACTCATAGTTGGTGAAAGTAAACCTAAGATCAATAGTGTGATGAACAGGTTAATCAAAAAACTCTCACGTTCAAATTTCTTTTGGAAAATCAACAAGTACCCAGTGAACAAAAAGCTTCCTGCTAAAAGAACATATAAAAAAGGTTGAATCGTAAGAACGAATTCAACCACTTGTTCATTATTGAAGAATGTATTGGTTAATAGGATTTGATTCGTGATTGATTCAAGGCCGTCAATCAAGACTGATAGTCCTCTGACAAGAATCCATCCCATTGAGCGCAGTGCGTCATTGACCATACTACTTATTTGGAGTACGTCTTCGTATTCCTGTAATTTGGTGATTAAATCGGAATCAGCCATTGAAAGACCCCCAATCTACTGAGTCCTAGTAAAGAAGTCCGCTAACTGTTGTTCGTAATTGTCCGCCATTAACATTCCAACATTGATTTCATCTGTGACGTTTCCATCTTGAATCGAGTATAGAACGGCACCTTTTAGTTCGTCAGTGTATTCAAAGTTACCACGATCGACAAGTGTCTCGCCATCTGGCTGAAACGTATTATAGAGCGTGACTTGTTGTCTCTCTTCGTTCGCTACCTCTTTTACGAATTCAACGAACTCTTCGAATTCACCATCTTCTTCTTTTACAATCAGCAAATAATCATCCTCTTCGGCTGTCATGACCTTCTCAACGTGTTCAATATCACGTTGAACCAAAGCCTCATTGGAATTTGAGCAAGCTCCAAGTAAAAACAAGCTGATTCCTAAAGTACCCGCAAGTAGTTTCCTCATAACGTTTACCCCTCCGTCAGACGATTTTCCCCTTCAATAGATCCGCGACTTTTAAATTGACGCGGAAGTCGAACTTATCTATTAGTGTAACAGTTTTCGGGGTGTCTGAGGTGTCGTCCTGATAGACGGTCAGAAAGCCATCGGTCGTTTGAATGTTAAGAACATCGCCCCGTTCGAGGCGGACGCGCTGCGTCTCGATGATCCTCGCGACGACACGCAATTCGTTCTGGATTCGCTTCTCTCTCGCACTCTCGGCCATAGGTTTGGTCTCCTCTCTAAGGTGTGCCTTGCTTCAGTTTCTCGAGTCGTTTCGCGATCATCGTGCTCAGAAAGCTCTTCTGGCTGTCGGTGACGTCGTACATCCCTAAATTAAGGTTCGTCTCGAACTCAGGGAGGGACATCCCACCGATGTCATGGCCCTCGAACATCGAGCGGAGGATGCTGTCCTGCAACACGTCCCGTACCGTCAACGGTTTTTCTTCCTGATTCGATTGCTCACTCGTATCCGTCTCGTCTTCTGCCCTGGCGAAACGGACACGAATTTGCTCGAAGTCGAGACCGGCGTGACGACAGGGGATGTCGATGTCATGCAGGGAGCGGTCCGTGTCGAAATCGTCCGCCAGGTATTCATAGCGGTACTTCATCGCTGTTTTGCCGCTCAGGAAGATCGGATACGACTGAATGCGCCGCTTCTTCGTGTCCTGACGCTTGATGACACGGATGATGAGCATCTCGCCTTCCTTTAGCCCCATGACCTCGGTCGCCGTCATGAGCCGGCGACCGTCCACGTTCTCCGTCTTCGATTTCTTGAGCGAGAACGTCTGCCCGGACCGTGATTTCGTGACGATGGTCGCCTCACCGAGCTTCTTCGAGATCAGTTCGGCGGTCGACTCGTCTGCGGTCAACAGATAATGTGTGTTCCCACAGTTGCCATCGATCGTCTTCCAGTCCTCGCCGTACAGGTTCTCGAGCTGAGAATAGGCCTGTATCACGAGGTTGAAGCGCATGTTCCGGCCAAGACAGACCGTGATGATGTTGGCCATGCCTTCGATCGGCGGCATGTTGCCAAACTCATCGAGTAGGAAGACGACCTGGCGTTCACATTTTCCTTGTTTCGTCTGCGAAGCGACCCGGGCGAGCGCAGTGTACACCTGTTTGATATAGAGCGACGCGATGACATTGAACGTCGGGTCATAGTCCGGGACGATCAGGAAGACCGCCACGGGACGTAGCTGATGCATCACTTCCCGGATTTGGATCGTACCATCAATAAAGTAGTGGAAGCGTCCACTTAACTCGTCATGCGCTTCCAACTTAATCGTCGAATTGCTAGAATCGGTCGAGATTTGAACGGTGTCTCCAATTCTGAGTGGCGACGTATGGTACACGATGAAGCTGCCGTCGTCGTCCGTCGTGAGCGCATGGGTCGTCCCGTCGGGGAATCTGACCGTGAGCCGGATCAGTAGCTCTGCCCGTCCGCTAATCCAACGGTTGAATCCGATGCGTCGCATGTCGAGCGAGTTCATCGATGTCAGCTTCCCAGTCCCGTTCAACGTGAAGATTCCTAGCTTCGCATTCGTGTTGGCCAGGATGCTCGCCCGCGTCTGACCACCGGAGAAGTGGAGCGTCGCGAACTGGAGCCGGGCCGGGTGGTTCTCCGGGAACCGCTGAAAGAACTCGTCGAGCGCGGAGATTTCCTGACCGTGTCGCGTCACCACCGTCCGGGAGCCGAGGTCCGAGAGCATGAGGGCGACGTTGTACATGTTGATCTTCTCCGGCGTATCCTTCGCCTCCTCACAGAGCCCGAGGATGAGCGCCGTACACAGGTCGATCGACGAGTTGGCCCAGAACGGGTCCCGTGCCTTCGGGTCATGGTACAACATGAAGGCAACCGAACGCGCATACTGTTGGGCGAGCGAGTAGTTTTCCTCCAAAAATGCGTCGATCGTCAGTTGCAACAGGTTGTACGACATCGATTGGAGTGGGTTCATCAGGTTCAATACCTCGACCTGATAGCCGCGTTGCTCGAGCGTCCCCTTCGAGGCGGCAAAGAGCTCGCCCTTTGGGTCGTTGATGATCAGACTTGCCTGGTCACGCGCCCGGCTGTATAGGTCGATCGTTGAGAAGACGAACGTCTCTCCCTTCCCGGATCGGGTCGTCCCGATGACGAGGTTATTGACGGGCGAGTCATCGATGAACAGCTTGTTCTTGACCCGCCCGACGGGGACACCACCTAATCCTTCATACTGTTTCTTCCGGTCCGGGACGCGACGGTACTGTTGTTTCAACTCGTCGAACGAGGTAAAGCGGGCGCTCCCTTTCTGATTCTTTCGCAGATCCCGGAAGTTCAGCCATACCTTCCCGAACGCGACCAGCCCAATCAGTAAGCTGGACACAATCAACCCGACCAAGACGGTCGAAGAGGGAAGGTTCACCTCTACAAATAAGGAAGACGTGAGCGTTGGGATTGTCGCCCCGGCTAACAGCCCGTCTTGTAATATCGGGGTCAAGATTTGTCGAATGATGTTGTAGGTCCCGTTCAGTAGATAAAAAATCCCGACCGGCAATGCCAACAGGCAGAACAGGGCAGGAAGGAGCAGACGTATCGGGTATCGTGGTGACAGAGATCGAGTTCTCAATTATTTCACCTACCTTAATCTGAATAAAGAATCGTGTGCAGGTCAACTTCTTCAGCAGCGATAGCGGATTGAATCTTCTCACGGGCCGAAGTGTCCTTGCTAGAAGTTTTCTTCAGTTTATCTTTCAGCTCGTCGATGGTGGCCGTACTATCTTGATAGTTGTCGATTTTTTCTTGTACGGCAGGGTCTTTCGTCTTGGACGCCCAATCATTCGCGGACTCGATATCCCCGAGATAGAGATAAGCGGTTACTTTCGCCGAGGCGCGGGGAGCAGTCCACTCCACGTTTTCGGTCTTGGCCACGGTCGCATGGTCCCGTTCCAGTGCAGCGATATCGAACCCGCCCTCATCGGTCGGATGTGACGCTTGGAACTCCAGGAGCCGTTCCAATTTCTCCTTATCAGATAGATCAAGCGCAGCCAACTTCGTCTCGATCAGGATCGGGTCATTCGTGAGCTCGAGCGCTTTCTGATCCGCGCCTTCCGCTAGATAGAGGTCGACCAATAGGGCATTCTCTTCCTCGGACCGGTCTTTCCGCTCTAGCAGTTGGATAAGTGATGATTCTTCACCTTGGAGCGCTTGTTCGTAAGCATCCAGCCATGTCTGTTCGACACCGGTCACCTGTTCGGCGTGTGCCTCCTTGTCGATAAACCATTGGGTGGCAGTGAACAACGATGTGAATAGAATCCCCACAGTAGCCGCCCCGTAGATGAGGCGACGTTGCAGTCGAGTCAAGCGCGATTTATAGGTCGATGACACAATCGGGTTCGATTTGACGGACTGGCGCTTATAGTCGTCCGGTGTCTCGGACTCGATCTCGTCGAGGAGCCACATCTTCTTCGCGTCGTCCTCTTTTTTCGTCCGAATCCGTAGTACCCGGTCCTTGACCTGATGGTACAGGTTCGGATAGGTGCCTTCAGTTCCGAACGTGAACGTTCCCCGATAGAGCAGTTCGTCTTTCTGGTCGAAGAGCCGGAAGTCACCAAAACAGCTCGCCCCTTCCTCGCTGAGCGCCTGGTGCAGGTCATGTGTCGCGATGACCGCCTCGGCGAAGGGGAGCCGCTCATAGTTCTGGATCCGCATGTCCGGTACGTCGGTGAATCGTACAAACAGCATCTCGTTCCTCCTCTCGTTTCAAGCAACAAAAAAAGCCTTCCGATTGGAACGCTGTGTGCGTGTGTATTAGAATTTGATGTTCTGGTCGACCATCTCGGCGAGCGTGAACGCGCCCATGACGATGATCAGGCCGACGACGGCTTTCGAGCGGCCCCGATCCCCGCCGAAGATGAAGTAGAAACCCCCGATCGCGAAGGCGATGGCCGCGGCGATGACGGCGAGTCCCTGGAAGAACTGAAGCAAGCTGAGCCCTGTCTCATTGAGTCCCATGTCGTTCCCTCCTTAGTCCTGGTGCGCCGGCGACTTGAAGCTGAGCTTCGCCTCGAGCGCCTCCAAAATGAGTTCCTGGTTGTCCTGGATGACCTGTTGATGCTGCTCGTCGAGCCATTCCTCATAATCCTTCCCACGAATACGCAGAAGTTTCTCGGCGAAGTTACGGTTCTGTTTCTGCTCTTTTGATGCCACAATGCACACTTCCTTCCCTTGATCTCGTGATGTGCAGCAGCACATCATTAAGGACAGTCGGATTCGATGCGGTGGGTTTCTAGCCGTTCCCCCACAAACTCCGCTCCTCGTTACATTGAGGAACTGTAAAGGGTTTTTCGATGACCCAGAACGATTATGTGACCTTGTGGCGAGTTTTAGGCGACTCTCGCCGAACCATCTGTGCGTAGATCCCGCTCACCCGGTCACTGGTGAGGGACACGCCGGTATGCGATTGGATTAGACCATCCTTAAGGATGTGCTGCTGCGTCGATGTCGGTTATTGTCGAACTCTTTTTCGCTTCTTGACGTGGATGAGCTCGTCATCAGGGTTCTTGCGCTTGGCCAACACGTGCGAGTCACAGACGACGGTCCGAATCCGGTAATAGAGTTGTGTCAGCTGGACCACCTCACCGCTACCTTCCTCGATCCCAATAAAGCCGTGCAGTTCATACGTCTTCCCGTCGAACGTGCGGACCGAGTCAGCCTGCGGTAGCTCCTTCAGGTCGAACCGACGTCGCTCGAGCTTGGTGACGGAACGCTTCGCCCCGTATCCGAAGTCGATGGCGTCCCATGGGACCGTCGCGAGCGTGTGTCCGAACGCGCGGGCCAGGTGATCAATATCGGCGATCGACGGCACCGAGCGATTCTGTTCGTACTGACTGATGGCGGGCTGTGAAATCTCTCCGAATGTCTTCTCGGATAGTTCGACCTGTGACCAGCCCAAGAGCCGGCGGTTCTCCTTCAACCACTCCCCGAATCGATACATAAGCCTTCCCCTTTCTGTAAACCAGAGCGGCGACCAAACAGATGTTTCCTTTTGTTGGTTCCAATATAACAGGGTTCGAATTAAAAATCATCAGTTTTCTGATATGTCAGAAATTTTACAGTTGACGATTCTTGTCGAATCCGCTCTACACAAGGGATATCTAGCAACAGAAACTCAATATTTTTGGCTTTGTAGCATAACTGTAAAAATAACGCATTGTAGATAGAAAATAATGACAAGTACTTTGATTTCAAGAGATTGTGGTAGAGTAGAGGAATAGGAGAGTTCGTAAAGAATAAGTGATGAAGAGAGTACTTTGATCGTGGGGTGAGCAAGTGGAATTGAACGAGGCAATCATCGAGCGGATGAAGGAGCTCGCTGCGGAACGCAATATGACCATCCATCAAGTCATTCAAAAGGGTGGATTGAACCAAGCGACGATTTCAGAGTTAATGAATGGACGAACGAAGCATCCAAAGGTAAGCACGATTCAGAAATTTTGTGATGGTTTAAATATTTCGCTCAGTGATTTTTTCAATAACAGCAGATTTGATTAGTTCAAAAATAGCTTTAAATATCATTATATTGAACAATATTTAAAGCTATCAGGTCGTTGAATAAAATGTTATATAACTTGGCGCTCTTATCTACCTCGGTAATGTGCCTGAACTGATTTCGGTACGTAAAGTGGAAGGGTACAATATCCTTAAAGTAGATTGAAGTCTCTTCAATTTTAAATACTGTTGGCGATGTTGAAGACGACTCAAGAAGACAACTTGTCGTTTAAACTATCGAAGAGACGGTAACAAAAATTAAAAGCTTGAATCTCTAATAATCATTAAAAAGGCGGTTATGACGATGAACAGAAGAGATGTTTTCAAAGAGATTGAAGATATGGGATACATTCATACAATCAGTTATACAAACGCAATAAATTCCTTTATCAAGGACGAGTTTAAACTTGCTTATTTTAGACCTGATTCAGACGAAGGCGATCACATTATCGCGATTGAAACCAAAGAGCGATTCACAAAATGGTCTGAATCGAGAAGGAGAGTTTCATTCACATCTCTAAACCATGTCAAAGAAATTATTAGAGAAGAAGAAAGAGAATTGCTGAAGAATGCAAATACCACTGAAAAGGGGTGATCAAATGGATAACAAATTAATTAATTCCATTAAAGTTAGTCTATCTAAAGAAAAAGAGGCGTCGAGAAAAATTGGTTGAATCAGCAAAACACAGGAAGAAAGATTTTGATGAAGCATATAATTTAGGTAGAGAAGCCGCCTATGAGATGGCATTAATATTATCGCCGTTTAGCACCAGTTAGGTTATTCCAAAATAGATTTGCATGCTCACCCCTGTTTTGTCATTACACCATTTTTTGCTTGGTTAAGATGTAACTTAGTTGATTCGGTGTGTAGGTATTCATTTTATTCCCTCCTACAAATTTATAAGTACGGATAAGATAACAATTGTTTACCGATCACTTGATTTTACCGATAGAACCGATTTAAATTCTTAAACAACTATGAACACATGAGTATTAGTAACCTGTACTTGTAAAATATCTATGTCAACATCCTCTTTGATTCACGATCCTTGTTTACTTATACCAAGGTCAGCATTAATTATACCTTCGAAAAAACAACTGTGGAAAGACTCTTTACACACCCTAATTAAATTTCTTAAATTCTTCATTGCCCGTATAAACGAATATGATCTCCTTACACATTAATTGTTATGATAAGTCTTCAACCCCACCATTGATGCTCTTAAAACGAATCCTCTCTCATATACATATCAGAATTATTTCTACCATCTCAATTTTCCCAAACCATAATCTTGTTTGTACTTAATTAACTTGTGATAATATAAGGTTATCACAAGTTAGTGTTTTTAATTGATATATAGATACATCTTTGTAACACATCGTCACTTTGAATTTATAAACTTAATACAGTCGTATTTTATTAGATATTACATATGTAATACATAGAAAAACGACGTTTTTTTAATAAATCAGACATTGTGTCCAAAAAAACAGAAAGAAAAGAGGGAGAAGCATGGAGATCGAGAAACAGAAGCAAGCGTTCGAATTGGCGTTACGAGAATTGACCGGGATGAACCCAAAATTGGCCGAAGCGTTAAAAAGCGACCATATCAATCTCGAGGCGTTAAATGACGTGGAAATCATCGAGCTGTTCTGGGCGACGGAGCTGTTCCCAATCTACGCCGACAAAAGCCCGCACACGAGGCGCGCCTACAAGCAGGACCTCGAGTTCGTGCTCAGTTTCGTGATGACGAAGACGGATGGCCTGAAGCGTCTGACCGTGCTCGACATCCATCGTTATCTGTTCGAGGTGAACGAGCAGTATGCGCCGCGCACGGCGCAGCGGAAGAACAACATGTGGAAGCGACTTCTGACTTATCTTCACGCCAATCAGTATCATCTCCATAACCTAGCCTTCCACGTGAAGAACCAGCAGCGCCCGGAACCGCTCCGCCGTGAGGTCGACTTTGACGAGATCGAGCGGATCGCCGAGTCGTTTCGCCACACCGTCAAGCGGGCACAAAAAAAGGAGCTCATGGAGCTCCGGAACGAGACGATCGGGTATTTGTTGCTGACGACCGGGATGCGGGCGGCCGAGCTGCTCTCCGTCCAATTCACCAACGTGAAACGCAACCAGCACACCTTCTACCTCGAGGTGAAAGGCAAGCGTGACAAGTGGCGCCGGATCCCGCTCACCGAGAAGGCGAGCCATCTCATCAACCGCTTGCAGACGCTCATGATGATCGAGGAGATTGACGCACCTTTTATCGCCTTCAGCACGAAAAAGTCAGGTCAGGCAATGACCTATGAAGCTCTTCGACTGATGACGCATCAGGCAGTCGAGCGTGTCGCAGCGGAAGAACGAACTCCACCCCACTGGTTCCGTCGCGCCTATATCACGAAACTCTTGGCCAATGGCAGCCCATTGATCGGGGTCATGCAATTGGTTGGTCACGAATCGATTAACACTACAAATAGTTACTTGCAATCTATTGACCAAATCTCCAATACACTTCACCACAATCTCCCGTTTACTTAAATTGTCCAATTTAGTGGTCGTAATCAATCAAAATCACCTAAAATCAAACTATCTAAATTCGTTTATACTTTTAAAGTTTTCAGTTCCACACATGCCGACTACTTTCTATTTTCTTATGTCTCTTCAAAAATTACACTCTTGTTCATAAAAAACATCAAAATACGTATATTATATCTCTACTATTACCATGCTATGACTACTTCACCACGGGAACTAAATGAAAAATTATAATACATTATGCCGGAAGCGTACGCGTATTACACATATAGTCAGTCATAACGTCCACATTACATTCTTGAAGTTTACCAATATAAAGTGAAGCCAGACGAAATCCTTGAATTTATCCCCATGGGTATTCAGTCGATTATTACTAAAAAAAGCATAATAATCACTACTTATTATATTTGTAGCTCTATATGATATTTTTTTTATAGTTTTAAGTTGGACTATTAATTAACCCTACTCTTAAGTTAAACTGTTATGGATATTAAAATTCAGATGATTTCCCTGCTTGATTTTGGTTCACATCAAATAAATAGAGGTGGAAATTGTAAAATGATATACTACCCTCACTTTGAAATTCGTGACGAAAAATGGTTGAAATTCGCTTTACTATATTACAAAGAAATTAATCCTATTATACCTTCCAATGTTAAAATTGATTTTACAGCACCTTTCAAAGCGGTCTATGAAGATACAGATTTAATTCAATCTTACAATCCCTCTTACGATGACGGGAAAAATGCTTCATTTAAAGCTATCGACACCATTACCAGGCTATTAACTAATCGTAAATACTATTCACCAACCTTTGGCACAAATGATATTGAGCTAGAGTGGAGCAACAATAAAACGCATACCTACGAAATTTATAACGAAAAATTTGCAAGTGAATGGATATATTTTTGCAAAGAACGTAATATGGGCACTATTAGTGATAATGGAATTAAAACCAATCCTGATTTAGCTTTTATTTATATGAGTATTTTTGCAAATAATATTGCTGATAATAAAAATGTATCGACGATTACAGACGATTCCAACTATGATAATTTTCTTAGAGCGACTTATACTAGTCAGTCCATAGATCAAAGTAAACTGTTTATTGCTGATAGGCTTATTAATTTTATGATCCCGCAAGACTTGGACGGAATTCCACTTTCTAAAATTATTTCAATTAGAAATTCTGATTCTTTTGAAAATAAAATTTCAGCGTTTCATACTACATTAGAAAAATATGTTTTGGCGCACGATAGTAATTTATCAGCCGCTGATTATTTAGATTCCTTGGAATACGATACTACTTTAAATGATTTAACTAGCGAACTACGATCTCATAAATTAGACTTAGTACACTGTGGGGTAACAATATGGTCAATGTTCAACTCAAACGATTTCACTTTACCACTCGCTGTGTCCAGTATAATTCCAGTGGTTCAAGCTTCTCAAAGCATTCATAATACTCGAAAAATTAATGAACCATTTAAAACAAGTAAAAAGTTTTTAGCAGATTTAAGAAAGATCTAATCTAAAACATTAAGATAAATAAGTTCATTACTCATTCCAATATTCGAAAATAAGACTTTACCCACGAATTAAATCTTTAGAACTCATCTCTACATCTCATTAGTCATACAATTGACAAGTAACAAAAGAGACTTTAGTTAAATGAATATAAAATCATTCTAAACAATATGACCTAAAAAATAATTTCTTTCACTTTACTTGGTCTCCATCTCAAAAAAGCTGTAAACATTTTCAAAGTTTACAGCTTTTTTGAGATATAAAATTGCGTACATAATAATATTCTCAGCGTTTTTTCAACCTCTCTCACTTAATTTTTATGATGAGAAATTGTCTTTAAAATCACTTCCCTGAGTTATGGATCCTCGAATCGATATATTTCCACTCATCCTCGGTTATCCCCCATTTTTCACATAAAAGTTTATCGGTATAAACTTCCGAATAATCTTCTAGGTGAGGAACAAATCTAAACTTATCGCGGACGATATCTTGCGAAGCAACACTTTGTAACAAAAGAAATCTAAATACTTTTGTTAGAAGATAAGATTTAAAAGAATTAACTTCTTCTAACGAATCCGCTGAAAACGCTACAAGATACGATTCAGTACAGCATGTGCCAGGCGGAATAATACGAATATTTCCTTCATAATAAATACCAACAGATTTAGTAAAATCAGTTTGACCAGCTATAGGAGAACGCGGCACTAAAAGCTTCCATTTATCGAGCAATCCCCACTGATCTTTTATATCTTTAAATTCTGCATACTTCAGCCCGATTTTTTGAATAAATTGGCATGGCACACCTTCTTCTCGAGGCTTATAGAAAGTTCTTAGACCGAACGGTTTTGATGCAGATACAACTTTATCTAGATAAAGACCTTCATGCTGGTTTAGAATTTTTCTCACAATAGAAATCGCTTTATTAGATCTAATGAATACTTCGTACTCATTTAATGGTCTATAGTCAATATTTCGACTCCCGTTTTCAAAATTCACGACTTTACAATTCTTTTGTTTAGCGTTCTTTTCCCATAAAAAATAACTAATTCCACCAGCAACCTCGACATCTGCAAATACATCGTTTGAGTTTGGATAGTCTACTATTTCAGTTATTCTTGTGTCATTAAGCATTGTATTGCGATAAACATCTAAACCTTTTCCACCTACATACCATCTAGCAGGAGTAATTATAGAGATGTAATCAGGATTTAAAGCCATTGAGGCAAATACAAATTTTTGATATATCGGAGAAGCGCTTGTTTTCGTTCCGCCATCCATTTTTTGATAAGGTGGATTTCCTACCACTGCACCGAACTTCATTATCACACCTTCTTTCTTAATTAAATCGTCAGTTGTTATTTCACTAAAAATTCGTTTTTGCGTTAGCAATTCGTTTATTCTATTGTAATTCGGTTCACCCGATCTTGTTTCAACTTCTAATAAGTCATACGAATTAAATTGATACGAAATGTTGTTAACATTCAACCCAAGAATTTCATAAAACCGTCTTGTAAACTCATAAGCGACGGAAGAAGTAGGAATTGAATAAATAGAATCGGAGATATCTTCTATAGAAAATTTCAAGTCGGTGATCAAGCGATTTACAAGAGCAACTGAAAATTCACCTGATTTACTTCCAATATCCAATATTTTAAGATCGTTTTCAATAATATTTCTTAATGCTTCATCCGAAATTAAATTAATCATTTGTTCACAAACTTCAGGTGAAGTTACAATTTCTGAAGAAGACATTCTATTAAATTTTTTCAATGAAATAATTGCTCTGTTTAGTGGAGCAACTGACTCATCACTTGATAATCTAGAGATATTTTGAATTTTATAATCTAAGTTGTTAAGAATGAATAAATTCATTCTTTGGTGCATTTTAACTAAAATATTTTTACTTAAATAAAGATTGTTTGAAATTCGCTGATTATCATCTTGGTTCATTACTTCAATAATATCTGCTAATGAATTCACACTATTTTTAACTAGAAATGCAAAAAACAAAATTCTTTGGTAATACGTCTGAAATTGTTTTTTTATTTGATTCTCTTCATAAGATTCATCAGTAGAAACATCAGACCTTTCTTTAAATGGAGATCTTTCTGCTCTTTTATCCGACTTCCCACCTGGTATTCCTAATTCATCTCCATCATCTTGGCTACCATATGGATTATGAGTCAATCCTTCTTTCGAACCGAATACTGATTGTCTTTTAATTTCTCTTTCAATTTCTTTGTCTTGAAGAATTGAAAAGTCAATTGGTACTTCTTTAACAGATTCAAAAATGCTTCTTTGACTATTATATTCGCTTACAGCTTCTAAGACCTCTTTTGCCTCAACCTGCTTTATTTTCTTGTGATTTATTGTAATGATTGGAGAAATGTTTATTTCTTCGACTATTCTTTCTCTTAGTTCGGAATTTCCATTTTTTAAGACATTTGCGTTATGAATTAATGCCTTTTGTTCCTGCATCTTGAATAATCTTTGGGGATTAAAATCAATTAGTAAAGTCTGTGGTTTTAAATTTTCTTTAATGACACCTTCTCGACTAACTAATTCTCTTGTATATTGATTTTGCAGCCTGAAAATTGCTTGGTCATATTCTTGTGGAGAAGCAGTATCTTTGAAGTAAAGCATTGTATCCCATTGTTCAACTGTACTCCCTGTTAACATCCGGTTAACAGTTAAAGTAATAGTCTTAGTATTATTTATTTCACAGTCCTTGATTTTTTTTTTGATTTCTAAAGGATTTTTGTACAGCTTACTGCCGTTCACACCTGAAATGTTAATTATCTCATAGTCATTTAGATTCTTAAATTCCGTAGAATGTTCATTTAATAATGATTCAAGCGCATCACATGATGCACAATATGGTAATACTATTACTAAATGTCTACACATTTTACCTTCTTTAATTTTGTCATACTCAAGAAAACTAAAAATATTTTCATCTTTCTCGGATCCATCAATGGCTTTAAAGAGTTGTAAAATTTCAGAGTGATGTTTAAATTTTTTATGATTACTTAATTTAGGATCGAACTGAATTGAATGAGGTTCAAACAATGCAGATAGGGTAAAATCGATTCCTTGTTTTTTTAATGTTCGCATTTTTTCCAATGATGATTTATTAGGTGTAAAAGCAAACCTCACCATTTGAGGAACACCAAAGTATGGATTATCCCATTCATTTACATCATCGTTTATTAAATTATGTCGATCCCACTCTTCTTTTTCATTAACGATATCTGAAAATTGGACAAAAGAAATAATATCGTCTTCTTCAAACTCACTACTCATTAATATTCGGTATGGTGTTCCTGATAAATGCAATTTAACATTGATATTTAACTGTTTAAATGTATCATGCGTGTTTTTGACATCTATGTAATCGTCAGATAATTTGCTTATGTTTTTTGCTTCTTTACTTTTGTATAAAATAGAACCATATTCTTTTGCGCGTGCCCCAAAATGAGTTTCATCAATTATTAAAAGATCAATATAAGAATTGAAAATTTCTTTGTGTTTATGCTTAAGGGTCGTTCCTTGAAGATCTTGTAGGGTTAGGAAAATAACTACTCGATTATTTTTTGATGTCCCTTCTCGGATTGCATCTTCATTATGTTCAAGTGAAGATGTATCTAAAAAAATGTAGTCTTTAAAATTGCCTGCTTTTTCGACAGTTTTCTTCCATTCATCTTTGACATCTGCTTTAGCCGAGACAACTAATACAATTTTAGCCTCCATTTCTAAAGCGCAGCAAAGGGCTGTGAAGGACTTACCAAATCGCATAACTGCATACATTAATAAATTCTTCCGCCCTGTTTCATAAGCTCTTTTAAAATTATTTACAACTACTTGTTGATTTGGTCTCAGTGGCCACTCTTGCTCTCTCTTATAAGTGTATGTTTTAGGAAGTTTATGATGTACATCGTAATATACATATTTGGCTGGATTTTTAACATAGCTTTCCTTAATATCGTTTATTGCAGAATTAATATCAGATGGGGTTGTGTCTTTAAAAAATTCATTACTATAATAAGTTTGATCTTCAGTAGAATTCAGACGTTCTTTTTTCAATTCTCCCACAAGAAATTTATGAACAGCATAATCTCTAAAGTAGATATCGTCGTCTATTTTAGCTTTATCTTCGAACTTTTTTATAAGATCTGGGTAGTGAAAAGACCATTCTTTAAGACGCTGACTTACAGGGCGATACGTATCCCCTACCTTAAGATAATTAGGAACAGTATTAGTAATAAATGCATAGATAGAAGGAGATACTCTTCCTGTAATCAAATGATCTAATATGTCAGTTTCATTTAGCTCGTTACTCATTTAAACCTCCATAGTTAACATTTTTTTGTATTGAATAACTTTTTTACTACGCCAATCTTTGATTTTACAGTAAGCAATATCTTCATCTTTATTAGTTTCAAAAAAAGCTAATTGCTCTTTTTTTATAATCTTATCTTGATAAGGGACAGTATAAGACAAGCCATCCATCTGCCATAAGTTCCAAGAAATTATTGTAGAAATTTTAGTTAATTCCTTCAATTCAGGTTTCCTATTTAATTTTTCTTTCATATATTCAATATATGTTAGTAGAAGATTTTCACGAGCTAAAAGCAAACTGTCACCTTGAAATTCATATCCATAAATACTTTCAAATGCTCGAATAGACCATTTAATCCATTCTTCTTCACTGCTAGTGTTTTCATGTACAACTCGCATTTTTCTATCCAGCAAACCTATTCTTTTCATTAAGGGGATCTTCTTACCAGTGAGGCTATCGTATCTACTTACTAAGTACTGCGCTTCTCCGCAAGCAATCTCAAGTCGCCTCTCATCCACATAATTTTTCCACCCTCTTTTGGGGTTTTCTGAAAAATGTATTTTAGAGTGAGATGTTATCCAACTTTGTCCTTTAGCATAGTTAAATACATTTTCCTGACCAAACCAAATTTTATCTATAAGGTTATTTTGTAAATTGCACACCCATGACGGAGTAAAAACCTCGCCTTTCGTTTTTGTTCTATCAGTTTGTACATCTTTACTTTTTAAAGCTCGCGGTTGAATGACTTGACGATTTTCTCCTGAGATTAAATCTTTAGTAATTTTTAAATGGGGGTTATATAGTTCACCCATGTATGTGTAGTCCTCAGTAGCCCAAATAATGTTGCTATTAGTAGTTCTGTCTTTAAGAAGAATAGAAAATAATTTGGGGCTATAATCAATTATTTCGTCTTCGATAATGTCAATTCCAGTAGTTTCAAGCATATTTTCAACTCACTTATTCCGCTTTATAAGCAGGAGTATTTATTTATAAAAACTTCATCGTGCTTACTATTTTAACGTATTCTTGATTTAAACGCATTCTTGAGCATAATTGAATTTTTATTCTTAAACAATAGATGAAACATTACAATATATTAACTCCAATGAAACTATCACAGTGCATATTATTTGCTAACTAAAAGTATGCGCCGGCGCATACTTTTACGGTATCTGAAATAAAAAGCGACATTCCTTTATTTATGCTATATTTATTGAAGAAGAGGTGATTATTATGGAGACTCATTCGTCCCCCAACGGCCGCTCGCAGCAACTCATCATTTCTCAAGCGGTCACAGCTATTCAAAAGCATCGCATGGAAGAGATCCTCCATAGCGTGTCTATCTTTGATATCCAGGAATTCGTCACGGCACTTTATCAAGAGAACTATCAGTTCGAGAACCTAGAGGCTTCTTATAAGAAGGTCCGTTATCATTCCTTCAACAAACTGAAAAAACGCTGGGTCCAAGCCGCCATTCGAAACTATGAAGAGGGGCGCGGTCCAAAAAAAGAACTGCGTGCCCGGTTCGAGATGATCACCGCGTACCATCATTTGGTCGGTCCCGAAGCCTTCTTAAAAGAGTTTCACGTGAAAACGATTGATGCCTACATGCAACAATGCATCCTAGAGTTGAAGGAATGGGCAGAAAACCCGAACCTGTTGATCCATACGTATCCATATTGGTCCCAAAAGACCGCGAACCAGAAGAAGACGTCTCTCAAGACAGACGTCCTGATGATCCTATGGGAGGTCGCGAAAGAAGTCGACCTCAACCAACCGACGGCGCATCACTCTCCGACGCTTGCTGTCGATATCCCGTTCTTCGGCATGTCAGACCGTATCAAGAACCAGACCGACCTGTTGGATGAGAAACTGAACGAAGCGTCTCAACTGAATCTCGAACTACAGAATTACGACACGGTCATCCCGAAATATAAAAAGGGGATCCCAGACCACCTCTCGGTCCTCGTCAGTAAGGAGTTCATCCAAGAATTGAACGGGAAGGTCCCAGACCTCGACTCAAAAGACTTTGAGGCCTTCACCGAGATTCTGGCGTATCGGGACATGACGTTCCAGACGAGCCGTAAGATCATTTTCCCGCTCGCCCAACTCGTCAAGAAGCTGTATGCGAACGATAGCGGAAAAAGCTATGATCTGACGACGCAGCGCCTCATGAAGCTCGGTTATTACCGGGTCGCGGGACACAACGAGGACGGGGACTTTTTCATCCGTGGCCTGTTTTCCTCAGTGACCATCAAAAATGCGACGACGCTCGCCGAGAGTCAAGTCATCGTCACGGTGAGTGAGGAGATCTACGACGACCTGTTGAAACAACAAATCGTCAGCATCTACGGGGAGCAGATCGAACAATTGAAGGGCAGCTTCGCTTATCATCTGGCCTTCGTCCTCCAAAAAGAACGCATGAGCTCCATCCAGACGGGGGAGCAACAACCAGTCAGAAGACACTGGCGCCAGTTCACCTATTCAATTCGCTTCAACAAGGTCCGAAAAGCCGACAACTTAAAGGAACTTGAATTGAATCTGGACCGGATCAAGGAACATGATTTCATCTTGAAGGATTGGCACCGTTCCGGCGATTACTACTTCTTTACTTTCTACCCGTTGGAATCATGGGAATTGCCTGGCCATGCGGATACGCTTCTGTTATAACTGCTATCACGGAGAACCCAGTCTGTCTGGGTTCTTTTTTCGATCGTTCTTTCTCAATGTTTCACATGAATCATCGGCGAGTCGACTTCACGGCGATGGTGAGGGTGGAAGCGAGCACCGAGCGCTCAGGATCTTGTAGGATTCCTATGAATCAGAATAGCCGCTCCTCAGGGTTTCCAAATCTACCGTACTGAACTTACACTTTTTCCGCCCTCTGCTCACACGGTCGATCTGAGCGAAGAGTTTCAAGTCTCCTCTAAAGGGAGTGAGCAGACGACTGGCCCCAAGGAGAACGACCAGTTTATCCGTGCATCACCTCGATTTTCTGCTCGATATGCAACCGTCTTTCCGTCGGTATCGTCATTTTTGGTGGATTGAGCGCTCATTTTTATCAAATCCGAACGGTTTTGGTAACAAACGACCGTACTAAACTTGCACTTTTGCTGTTTTGGTAACAAATGACCGTACTGAAACTACATTTTTGTATTTTGGTAACAAAATACCGTACTGAACTTGCACTTTTAGCGATTATGATCATTTTCGAAATTTATTTCGAACACGCTTTTTTCGTTTTTGGTAACAAATGACCGTACTAAACTTGCACTTTTACTGTTTTTTGTCGCAAATGACCGTACTGAACTTACACTTTTTCGTTTTTGGTAACAAAACGCCGTACTGAACTTGCACTTTTCTCTTTTTTATCTCAAAAATTCTACTCGGTTTTCAGTAGAAATGGCGGTATGAAACGCTTAAAGTGATTTTGGTAACAAAACACCGTACTGAAATTGCATGTTTTTCCTTCACCAAAATGGCTTTACATCAACGATTTTTTGATTTTGGTAACAAAACACCGTACTGAAATTGCACTTTGACACCACTCAGAAAGAACAAGATACTGAAACTAGCATATTTTAGGATAGAGGAGGTGTAGGAGAGATGATGGAGACAAATCGACACATATTGGTCGCGAACAAGCTATTGGTTGCGATGAGCGGACTAACGCGCTGGACGAAACGAACAGACCATTATCGTTATGAGCAGCACCATTACAACATCCCAGCCTGTTTCACGGCTTTCAAGTGGACCAAGTCCCGGATCCGTCATGTGCTTTCCATTCTCGCCTACGCCGACGACCAAGGTAAAATCGAGTTCATCGAAGACGACATGATTGCTACTTTGTCATGCACTTCGGTCCGCTCCCTACATAATAACTTGAAGACCTTCGAACAGAATGGTCTCATGACCGTCGTGCGTCACTTCCCAGGCGTGATCTCAATCCAATTGACGGATTACCTTGAAAACTATCGTGATTTATTTGTAGACGGCACCTCGGTCGGTTCGAAGACCGGCTATACGTCTGTTTGGCACGGTCTCTTATCCGAATTGATCGCACTCGATAACGTGAATACGTTGCGCCTCGCGCTACGGACAATCGTCCAGGTCGAGAAAGATGTCCACGTCCAGTCAAATGAACAGGCGATCTTGACCTACGATGAGATCAAAGGATTCCTTCCTAAATATTGTGGCCATAAACTTGCCATCCAAAAGATGATGTCCGGGCTTAAGTTCTTACATGTCTCGCTTGTTGAAGATAGCAAGCGCTTCTTGAACATGGTCAAACAGAACGTTTCACTTAAAAAACGCGTGCAAGACGTCACACGCCCGTTGCTCCTAGAGGTCCAACTGTCCGCTGCGCAAGACAGTAAGCAGATCAAAGAGAAAGATCGCTCTGATGTTCAACTCCTTTGGTTCGAATTGCGTAAGCGCGTAGGGGAGTTCTTCGACTTTGACGCACTCAAGATCAACCGTGACTCACTCTTCTCGATGAGCGATACATTTGGGGCTGAAACGTTCAAACAGGTCATCGAAGATTTAAAACAAGCATTCCTTCACCACCGTGAGGACTTGGTCCACTCGAGTACCCATAAACTGTTCTTTGAGGAACCAATTTTTTATCTCCATCAACAACTAAAAGGGGCCCAGGCAAAAATCGCTATCGCATGATGGTCTTTTTGTCGTGCTCATTTTTGAAAAAAATATGAAAAGAACCGATTTTTGCAAGTGGTCTCTGCCTGTTTATTATTTTCAACTGTCTTCTTAGGTAGTCAGGGGGCATCGACTGCCTTATTTTTACTTTTAGGAAAAAAATCAAATCCATTCATCACTTAATCAAGTATTTGTTGAAGTAAAACATCTTTTGTTTCTTAAATCCCAAATGGTTGTCGAAATAAAAAAAGCCTTGGTGAAAGAAATAGTAATCCTGTTGAAGTTTCTCTTTTGACTTAAACTGTCAGAACGATTGGTATGACTGGATTTGAAGTTCCTTTATCTTTTCTAATTCTATTAATCTTTATTTAACTCTCTATAATCTATTTCTATTTATTTAACTCAGAATAATATGGTTTTATATCTTCTTCTATTATTTAAGCCAGATCCAAATATATAACGTATTTCTTCTTTAAGAGATGTAGGAATCCAATTTGTTCATGTCAAAATCAGCTTCTCACGAATCAAATAGTACAAAGATGTATACAATTCGACGTCGAAACGTATACATAAGAGATTGACTAGTATTTTTGTATACAGAAGTGTATATGAAAAGTATACAAATTAACGTCGTATTTATTGATCTTATAGCCGTTTTTATATTGTAAGGAAAACGAGATTGTGACATGATATGAAAGAGAAAGGGGAGAGAAGATGAATGTACTCACGTTTTACATATCGAAAGGTGGATCAGGCAAGACGACCTGTTCTTTGAATATGGCCTATGCCTTGGGAGAACTGGGGCAACGAGTGCTCCTTATTGATCTAGATCCTCAGGGCTCACTCAGTAAACTCATGCTGAAAGAGTCGGATACAATTAAATATATGACGATGTTTGATGTGCACACACGGAATCTCGATATCAAAGAGGTCCTATTCGACGATGAAACGTACCATGTGAGTCTTCTCCCTTCGAATGAACGAAATGCCAGACTAATCAATTTGATCTCTGAGCAAGACAAGCTCTTTCTATTGAAAGACATGATCGCACCGCTTGAGGAAGAGTTCGACTGGATCATCTTGGACTCGGTCCCGTCGATTAACGAACTCTCGAAAGTCGTCCTCTCGACGTCTGACATGACGATTATCCCGTTCATGCCGAAGAAGCTCGTCTTCGACCAACTTGCGAGCACCGTCCGCACGGTCCAGAAAGTGAAGAAGTTCTACAACCCGGAGCTCGTCATCAGCGGGATCCTGCCCGTCGCGATGGACGCCTCGTTGAAGGCGGACAAGGAATACTATGAAGCGATGAAAACGATCGCGAAAAACGAGAGGCTCGACATCCTTCCGATGATCAAACGTTCCACCTTCATCGAGAAGGCGGCCGATAGTGGGAAGAGCGTCGTTCAGTATCGCTCCAAAGAATCCAAATTGCTCGCCGAACCATTTCGCCAGTTGGCCCAACAACTTATCCTGGGAGGTGCGACCTCATGAAGGCACGGAACCGAAGCATCCATAAGATTAAGTCGAGTGAACAGCATCCGTACCAAAGCGGTTTGACGAATATCAGCGCGCTTGTTCAAAAGCTTCCGGTATCAAAAGAAGTCGAGGACCTCGTCCATGAGATTAATGAACTCTCGAAAGTTCAAACGATTTCTGTATTCGAGATCGGTAAACGGCTCGTTATCGCTCGTTCTGAGATGCATGATAAAAAGGAATGGCTCGGATTTCTTGAGGCCGTGTCGATGTCTAGTTCCCTGGCTTCTCGGTACGTCAAAGCCTATGAGACGTTACATCAACTTGAAGCGTCCCTTGCCAGCTTACCGGCATCTAAACTGTTCGAACTGATGTATCTCGACAACGTCGAAGAAGTCGTCGAACAAGGACTCTATATTGATGGCGAGTCTCGAAGCGTCGACGAGTTGACGGTCAAACAAATTCGTGAGGTCCGTAAAACCCGTGAACCTGTGCAACAGGTGAAAGTTAGCCCGTTTCAAAAAGCGAAGAAACCATCGGCTATTCTATCAGCGCGAATCCCGACCGACCTGTCCGATCAGTTCCAACAATATGCCCATTCCCAGAATCGGAGCGTAAGCGAGCTATTAGCTGAAATGATCGAACGGACCGTGAATGTCAACATCATCGACGTCACAGACGAGAAGCGAGGAGACGAATCATGAAGAAAATCGCACTGTACAATCGAAAGGGCGGAGTCGGGAAGTCGACAACGACCATCAACTTAGCTCATGCTTATGCTCGTGACGGATTACGTGTTCTCGTCATTGACGCGGACGACCAGGCGTCTTCGACGAATGGCCTTGGTCTGACAAACGATTATGACGGGAAAGTCTTACTTGATTGTCTACTTGAAGAGAATGATCCGTTCTATACACCAATCGAGCAGGTCATCGTAACGTGTGAGTACGAGACAGGTACCATCTATCTGGTACCAACGAGACGTTCGGCCTCACCAAGTGACTTAACGAGCCAAATTGGGTACGAGTATCGTCTCAGTGAAGAACTCGCGAAAATCGACGAGTTGTTCGATATCTGTCTCATCGACTGCCCAGGATCGACTTCAGCCCTTAACCCGTATGCTCGGTGCGCGCTCGTCGCTCAGGATCGCATTATCATGCCTGTTCAGATGCAAAAGTTCTCAATGGACGCCGTCTATTCGGCGCCAGAGGAACTTGAAGAGATGAAACGATTCCGGGAAGACATCCATATCGCTGCATTCGTCCCGACGATGGTAAGTGCACGCTCAAAAGGGGACGTGACGACGGTCGAAGAACTCGAAGAACTCGGGAAAGAAGTTGGGATTCCGGTCTTGACGACGATTCCGTACGCAGTGAAAGTCCAGACGTTGCAGCGGGAGTCCCGTCCTGTAATCGATCACAAGAGCCCAGCGACGGATGCCTATCTACAACTTGCCCAGGAGGTTCTCGCTTTATGACACGTAACCGAAAGAAGCATACCCCAAAAATCTCGACGTTCAGTGCCAACCTTCCGGTGAACCAAAACCAACAAGCTGCCGATAGCCGGACAGAACAAGTCGAGGCCGTGAAAGAGTTCTCCGCGACGACAACCGTCTCCAATCCTTACCAGGCACTCCCGGCAACGGGACTGTCGCGGATCATCACGAAAAAGCTTCCGGAAGACATGGACGGCATTATTCAGTACTACAACCATATCGATGCGATCCAAGCGACAAGCTTTGTCGAGAAATGTCGAATCCTTGCCCATGCGAATAGTCTGTTTCGTGACCCGGAGACAAAAAAAGAGTTCAAGCAAGAAGAAGGGACCTGGAAAGACTTCTTGGCCAAGATTGGGATGTCACAACCGCAAGTCAGCCGCTTCATCTCATTTTGGAACACGTTCGGGCCCAATATTTTAGAGAAGACGCTTGAGCAAGACTTTAGCGCAACAAAGCTTGCTGAGTTGTTGTCGTGGCCTGAGGATCCGAAACTCGCTCTCCTTGAGAATAAGAAGTACTACACGTCTAGCGGAGACAAGACTGTCTACGAAATGACGCGCGAAGAGCTGCGGGAAGTGAAACGGATGTTGATCGAACGTCAAGAGCAACGCGTACTCGAAGTCGAAAGCACATCTGTTAAACCGATGCGTTTACAGATTCGTTTTACCGATTTGACAGATCCTTTATATGTTGGATTAACGAAAGCTGCAAAAAAAGAGCATGTGTCGGAAGATGAGATTATCCGTCGTGCTCTTAATGCCTACTTGAATGCGGATAACACGTGATAATTGAAGTCGATATAAGATATAGCCCACTAAGGTTCCTTTTACGTCGGATCAAAGTGGGCCATTTTAATTAGGAGGAACATACATGTCTTACTCCAATCAATACAAGGATGTAGAAAGTATTATTGATACCTTATTAGTCCTGGATACCTTTTGTGCATCAAAGAACATCGAGGTCGAGTTTGTCGTGGTAGGCGCTTCAGGAATTCTCCTTTTCATCGAAATGATGAATAAAGAAACGCAATATCGTCCAACTCGAGACATCGACATACGCGTGACGGAAGGAGTCGTCACCCCGGAACTTAGAGCCGCGCTTCACGAATACGAGATTGAAATTGTCGAAGGTGTGATTCAGTTTCCACCGCGTGAAGATTTTAAGGAAAATGACTATCGTCATAAAATCGAAGGTCTATTTGACGCCATTGATGTTTACATTCCTGATATTGAGCTACTCGCATGTACCAAGATCTTTTCTTCTCGTCAAAAGGACCTGGAAGATCTCGAAAACACAAACCTATTGGAACTTTGCGATAAGGACAAGCTTCTTGAACTTGTCGAGGAATATCAGTCAAATATGACGTGGGAGGACCCGTTCTGCAATGTCCATGACTTGGGTCGAATTTTTCAAGAAAAGGGTATATAATAAATCAAAGAAACATAGAGGAGGGTGACCGATGGCTAACGATAACAATGTGCGTCTCCACCGCGAGCTGACACATGAACTGAATCGCATGCAGGCAGGCGGGACGAGCTATCGTCAAGAGACAGCTCTGATGGCCCTGGCGTTAAGTCGGCATGTCTCGGTCCCTGAATCGCTCCAGGATCGCGAAACCGCTCGTCGGTATGTGCGAGCCGCCCAGTTGAATATGCATGAAGATCGAGTGGAGGATGTTGCTAAGATGCTCAGTATGGCAGCGCGGCGTGCCTACAGCACTCCCGAAACCGCATTTTCGGTAGATATGAAAGTACAGTTAGAAGAAAAGCGTAATCGATTCAAAACCCGCGGATTACGCGTGAAATCCTAAGTAGAACCGCTCGTGTACTTCTACGCAATGAGTAGTGAGAATCGAATTCTATAGAAAGAAAAAGGTACTTAATTCATTCGTATCGGAATGAATTAAGTACCTTTTTTGCTGATTTAGGTGTTATCTGGTCGATGGTTTCGTTCACGAAGGACGGCAAGTTCAATTTGTTCGTTCATTCGATCCTCAAACGCTTCTTTCTCCCGGCGCAAGAGCTGGACCTCAAGGTGAAGTTTTTGATTTTCTTCTTCTAATTGATCTGAGCGGCGGGTGCGTGCTTTTAAATCGTCGACCACGTCCATCAGACTTTGATTCTGGCGATTGAGTTGAGTACGTTCATCCTCGAGCTTTTTCAATTTACCTTCCAGATCAAAAATCAATTTCTTATGTACCTTCAATTCTCCTTTGAAAGAGTCTCGTTCTGAATCCAATGTGGATTGAAGATGGGCCTTTTCCTCAGTGAGTTGAGCCATTTGATTCTCAAGCTCTGCTCGTTCCTCATGAAGTGACGCGACTTTCTTGTCGTACTCCATTTTAAGCTCTTCACTTTCAACGACGACGCTTCGTTCCAGCTCATGGATCGTCTCCATATATTTAGAGTTGATTCGTCGAGCTTCTGATTGTTGTCGCTCCAGTCGAGCTGCGCGCTCGTTGAAGAGGGCGACGATTTGATTCAACGTCGACTCCAGTACGCTGTTCTCCTCATCAAGCAAAGGGTCCGGGGCTTGTTTATCGGCTAATTGAATGAATTCCTCGAACAGCTGATTAGTCGTGATCTGCCGTTCCTCCATCAGACGCTGAATATGCTCAGTTACTTCTTGTGAGACACGAAATGATTTTACTTTTGTTTCGTTTGAGGCCATGTAATCTTCACTCCATATCATTTTTTTAAGTATAGCATACCGTGCGTGCTATGCCTTTGCCGTTAAAAATTTGGCACCTATCAATTAAAAAAACATGGGTTCCGACCATATTAAAGGTAAAATTATACTTATTATGAATGTGGAGGAACATTATCTGATGATAAAGTTAAGTTATGCTTATAATGGTTCAAAATTACATCACATTACAGAAGTTAATGATCGCAGTAAGGTGTACACTTGCCCATTTTGTAAAGAGCAAGTTTGGTTTAAAAAAGGAGAAGAGCGAGAGCATCATTTCGCACATCAAGCTAACTCAAACTGTTCAGCATCGCCCGAAACAATTCTACATTTTCATGCAAAGCATTACCTCGCAGATTTGATTAGTGGATCAAGTGCATTAAATGTCGAATTTCAAATTTTACGGAGTGATCATTCTAAAGTATTGAACGATTTAAGAAAAATGATACCTATTCAAAATGAAACGAATATAAGACTTGCTGATATCTTAGAGTTCTACGATTACTTTCCTGCTTCTGGAGAAATTGAAAGAAGGATTGGACCTTATATCGTTGATGTTTTTGCAGCAAATGAGGAGTTGCAAAACAGTATTTGTTTTGAGATATTCGTAAGCCATCAAATTGAACCTGACAAGCGGGCATACTTTGTTGATCATCGAATCCCTTTCATTGAGGTAATTCCAAAACAACTAAGTACAACGCAAATCGAATTTACACTTCATGATTATTACTTACCGGGTTTCTTTGACGCAGAGATTAATCATATGGAATCAAATGTATTGAATTATTTATTCGCTACATACAAACAAGAATTACATTTACAGCTTATGCAAGAAGACAGTATTCTGCCTGAGCTCCATTTGAAAAAACGAGCTGTTCAAGCGTTAAGAAAAGAACTGCTTGATCAACCCGAGATTGGATTAAACAATCATAAGGTGTTTGAGGGCGCACATTATTTTATGTGCCAAGCACATAATACTGTGATTAAAAACGAGGTCACAGTAAAGAATGTACGCTACGGAAAATCAAAAGCTGGGAAGCCGTTCTTAACCATTAATGACGGGAGTTATTACGTTGCAGCGGAGACAAACATATTTTATGACTTGTTAAATAAAATGATGAGGAGAGCTGAAGTCACAGCTTATGTTGGGGGATGGAATGATTTATCGCGAGACCAGGTTATAGGCTTTGATTTTCCTGTTCCGAATCTCGATAAAGTTGAAAAAGCAGCAAGGAGAGTTGTGGATCAAACGCTAGCTGAATTTGAGTTCAAAATTGAGAGGCGGCTTCAACAAGTAGAATCAAACAAGGTGAAATGATTGAATCAAATAAATGAAAAAGGCGGAATAATACGAGAATGAACTCTGAGATTAATTTTAATGCAATTCTAACGCATTTATCTAACTATGCAGGTGCAAAGTATACTCGTCCTGATAAAACTACTGACGAGATGAAACCCGAGATTTTAGCGCGTAAAAAAAGTGGTGGGGAAGCAGCGGATGAACTACATAAACTTGGTTTACTGTTTGCCGAAACATATCAACTTGTTCCCCCCAATAAGTCTAAATGGCTAGATGGGGCTAATACATCCGTTCGTCATTATTTATGGAGCCAACTTAAAGACAAAAAGTATACAACTTATCCGTCTAGCATCTCCATTTTTGCCGAAAAAATAAATCAACAAGTACAGTTTTGCATAGCCGTCGAATTAGATCAGAAAAATGCGACAGTAGAGGACATTAATCGACATCATCGATTGTTAGACTATCGACTTACTGAAGATGCACACTATTCATATAAAATCACGACTGCTCTTAACGTAGATTTTATTAATCACGAAGAAACTGTTGAAGAGATCAAAGAAAAACTAAGAACAAAAGAATACAAAAAAGTGCAACTCGTGTACATTTTGACACTGTCAGATATTGAGGAGCGACAGTTGTCCAATGAGGATATTCTACGTGAATTAACTACTGCCTTTCAGTACTTGAAGGATTGCTATCAGTATATTCTTCAGGATATAAAACCATCTGACAACGATCAAAATAATCCAAAGAAGACTGGAGTTCTGCAACCAATGCATTCAAAAAATACCATCTTATATGGGCCTCCTGGGACAGGGAAGACATTCAACACGATTCTACATGCAGTAAGTATCATAGACGGAAAACCGTTAAATACACTGCAAAATGAACCTTATGAAACTGTCTTAGAACGATACAATACTTTAAAGCGTAATAATCGTATTGTATTTACAACATTCCATCAATCATATGGATATGAAGAGTTTATTGAAGGAATTAAGCCGACCTTAGAAGATGACCAAACTCAAATTGAATATCAAATTCAATCAGGAATCTTTAAAGAATTTTGTGAAACAGCTCAAGAGGTGGATATTGTTTCCGAGCATATGCATGTAAAAAGTAGCGCTCAAGTTTGGAAAGTATCTCTTGGCGGAAGTGGAACTAATGACGTCAAACGTGATTGTTTTGAACATGATCGGATTCGAATTGGTTGGGACCACTTTGGAGAAGATTATTTAGATGGTTCGAAAGAGCCTGAGGGGAATACGAAAAATATTCTTAACGATTTTTATAATGAAATGAAAATCGGCGATCTCATATTTTCATTGAAAGATCAAAAGCATATTGATGCGATTGGTGTGATTGTTGGAGATCCAGAATGGTTGGATTCAGAAAAAGACTACATTACAGATAAAAAAAACAACTTAGTCACACATTACAAAAGAAGTCGAAAAGTTGAATGGGTCGCGAAAAATATTAATGAAAACATCTTTGAATTAAATAAGCGTAAAAACTTAACGTTAAATACGGTATACAAGTTGAAGCGTATTTCTGTAAATGATGCACAAGAGCTGCTACAGAAGTATCTTCCTCAGCAAGCAAAACCTGTTACGAAAAATCAAGAACCTTATGTATTCATCATTGATGAAATTAACCGAGGGAATATCTCGAAAATTTTAGGCGAACTAATTACACTCATTGAACCTTCAAAGCGGATTGGAGCGGCTGAAGAAATGACAGTCCAGCTTCCTTATTCGAAATCTGAATTTGGGGTTCCGGATAATGTTTTCATCTTAGGGACGATGAACACAGCGGATCGTTCAATTGCTTTGATGGACACGGCATTGAGAAGAAGATTTCAATTCATTGAAATGATGCCAGACGCGCAAGTATTATCAGGTATTACGGTTGATTCGATAAATGTGAAAGAAATGTTGAGCGTGATAAATCAACGAATCGAAGTGCTATATGATCGAGAACATATGTTAGGGCATGCATATTTTGTACCATTGAAAAGCAATCCTACACTTGAAACTTTGAGCAATATTTTTATCAATGCGATTATCCCGTTACTGCAAGAATACTTTTACGAAGACTATAGTAAAATTCAAATGATTCTTGGAGATAATGCAAAAGCAGATCATCTCAAGTTTATCCGAGAGTCTGAAATAAGTATCCAGAATATTTTTAAAGGGACGCCTGAAATCGACTTGCCAGAAATGAAATACACTTTACAGTTATCTGCTTTTTCTAATCCTGAAAGTTATAAAGAGATCTATGAGTAATGAAAAAATCTAACGTTATTGAAGTATTAGAATACGATACTTTAGCGGTGAATAGCGAACCGGGTAGCATCGATCAAAAATCTTTCGATCAACTAGAACAGATGATTCTGCAGATGAATGCAATTGCTGGAGACGCAGCGATCGATTTTTTATCACTTTCTGCTAAGCGTGGAGTAGGAAAAGTAATTCGAGCTAGAAACTATGTAGGTGTCTTACAACTTACTAGTCAGCAACAGCTTCAAATTCTCCCTAAAATTCATGGAGTGACTAAAACAGAATCAAAAACAGTATTATTAAAGATGCTTAAAACACTAGGTGATTTTCCTAGTAAGACATTTAATGTAGCAAATTTAAGTACCGAAAACATGCCTATTTTTGAAGTGTTCATCACATTGTATATACGAGAAGTTCAGAGCGTAATTCGAAAGGGTCTCCAATCGAGTTACTATCCAGTCGAAGATAACTTAACTGTATACAAAGGTAAAATGAATTTCTCAAAACAAATACGACATAATTTAACTCACAAAGAGCGGTTTTACGTAGCATATGACGAATTTGGACTGAATCGAGCAGAAAATCGGTTGTTGAAAACCACACTCGTCTACCTAAACAAACAATCCATTAGTGAGGCGAATCGAAAGGCGATTAAACAACTGCTTCATCACTTTGATGCTGTTGAAACATCAAAATCTATTGAACATGATTTCTCACATGTTCATTCAAGTCGAAACATGATCCATTACGAAAGTGCTCTAAAGTGGGCTAAGGTGTTCTTAAAAAGTCAGAGTTTTACTAGTTTTTCTGGAGATACAGCAATGAACTCATTGTTGTATCCTATGGAACGCTTATTTGAGAGTTATGTAGGAAAGTCACTAAAGCATCTCCTTCATAATTCTGATTGGAATATATCTTTACAAGATCGAACGTACTATTTATTTGAAAAAAAGTTTGCGCTGCGGCCAGATATCGTCATTCGTCATCGTGACAAAAATCAAACTATCGTAATTGATACGAAGTGGAAAGTGCTAGAGAACAAGCCGAATCGAAATTATGGCATCTCTCAAGCAGACATGTATCAAATGTACGCATATGGAAAGAAATATAACGCGACTAAGATTTTTGTTATGTATCCAATGCACGACGGGTTTGATCAGGATCAAGTGATTCATTTTAAAAGTGATGATGACGTGGAAGTAAATATTTTGTTTGTGCAATGTGAAAATGTAGAAATCAGTCTTACGTCTTTTTTAAATAAACATCTGTTCTAGATATTTGTATACTTTCGACGTCGAAATGTTTTACATCAAATGTAGATTGATTTTTATGGAGCTAATCTCAATACACCTTATGAAAAAGAATGCGCTATGTACGAGTAGCGCATTCTTTTTATAACTCTGGGATTTGTAACGTCTTCGTCAGTGTGTACCATGTTTCATCAAGTATTGATTTTGATGGAATGTATACAATAATTCCATCACGGCCGCGCGTTAAATTCACACGATAAGCGTTGCGTTTGATTTGAAACGGATTCTCCACATTTTTTTGGAAGTGTTGACCACGCCACTCACCATCTTTTATGTAGAAATCATCATCCCAGTGTAAAATAGCGAAGTCTAGTTCAAGTCCTTGAGATTGGAACTCTGTAATTGCATAATTCAATGTCTTACAGTGATATTCTGAGTCCGGTTTATTATAAAATTGTACGATTTTTGATGGCTTTTCATAGCGTAAGCTCCATGGCAGAACAGGTACTTGTTTTTGATAGTCCCGTCCACTTGCATAGACCACTCCTGCTGTTTTGAAATCGTCTGTATACAAGTTATTTATCATGGATATGGCTTTATCTAAATCGCGGGTTATGCGCAGGTGGAAGTGTGAAGCATCTAGTTCCTGAGTAAATGTTAAGGCCTCTAAGAAGTTTCCTTCAATGAGATTGGAGACGAAGTTCGAATAATTTAATGCTGTATGCGATCGCAAAGACGTGTTCAAATGAAGATTGTCCTCTTTAGAAATATGCGTAGCATGCTGGAATAATGAAGCGGGATCTTTATAGTGGACGATCACATTCTTATCTTTAACTGCTTGATTCCACAAAGGAAGTCCACCTTCTTCTCCAGAGTATATCTCTTGTCCTTCTCCAACGAGTCCGATTGTCACACTCCAACGTTTATTCTGCGTAGCGATGTTCATAATAATATCCGGCTCACTTAACTGTCGTCTGCCAACTGCTGTTCTCTCTAGGGATGCGTCTACTTTATTCGCATCCCACGCACGCTGTGCTTCATCAAAAATAATGATATGTTCATGCGGGGTACGTTCGTGTTTCAAGTACTCCATCTTGTAGTTATAAAGACTTTGTACAAACGTCTCATTTTGGAGTGTATCTTGTAATACTTCTACTAATGGGCCGTTCCCCGTCAGATACACAGCATTATCAAATTCATGAGCTACTAACATCCCTAAGTAAGTCTTACCTGCACCAGGCACGCCGGTTACTAAAACGAGATGATGCTCATGGTACGTTTGTGCATGGTGAATAATGCTTTGTATTGTTTCATGAACACTTTCAAAATTTGAACTGTGGAGAGCTCGGACACGCGGTAGCTCTTCATTCTTCATAATTGAACGAGCGGCTTCTAAGACAGATGGTGAGGGTTGGTATTGACCTGAGAGAAAGTCACTTACACTTAAAACAGGGTGATGATTTTCTTTGATTGCTTTTTGAATCACTCGAGCTAATCCAATAGGTGAAGCGATGAAAATATTGTGACTCGGATCGCGTGTCACGCGATCACTTGTGTCACCTGTAAGTAATAAAATTCCTGAAACGTTTGCTTCGTGCGCTAACACTTCAGAGTGGTAGTTTGCAAGGTCACGCACATACAGTGACGTTTGAATGAACTCTGCCTGGGATACTGCATTGTAACTTTTGCATTCGATGACAATTAAATGATTTTCGATTAACAGTATGATGTCTGGCCGTCGCCCACCTCCCCGAATTAACTGATACTCAAAAATGAGTGAAGCATTCACATGAGGAAAAGTAGAAAACAGCTTTTGTAATTTATGAAATGAATCGGTCCACGCTTTAATCTGACTTGTTGATGCATCATGGGTCGTTCGTTGTAACGACTGAAGAAATGAGTCTAGTGAAACTTCTAAAAATTCTTGTATCGATCCGGACCAACCATAGTTCATGCTTTTCACTCCTATACTGATGAATAATAAAGTTAAAGAAATATCTAAAAGAGGGGCACAAATATGCAACAGCAATTTGACATTTTAAAAGAGCTATCACTGTATCGAGCACCGCATGAGATGCATCTATACTTTAATTATGTTATTGAATCCTTGAAAAAAGATAGAGAGGCTCTAAAGTTAGCTCGCTTTGGCACTGGAATCTTTAAAAAGTTTAACGAAGAGTTTGTGCCTGCATATCTATTTTCATTATCGCCTCATTGTCATCCTGCATCAAAAGTAAAACTTATTTTAGGAAAGCAAGGATATGACTTTGTAGTTAAGCATTCGAGCGGGTATGAAGAAAAGTTTGAAATTAGCGCGTTTCAAGAAGGTCAGAGAAATATGGAAATCGCAAAAGGATTAAATGAAGTGGGATATAGTCATTCTCGGTTAACGGATTATTCTGGATTGAAGCGACGAGCGGAGCACTATATGTACGAAACAAAACAAAATATGTTGAACAAAGCGAAAAAGGATTACAGAGGTGTATCCTTGCTATTTAGCATCAGTACGTTTCAATTTTTTGATGTGCTCGAAAAAGAAGCTGAATTATCAGTTGAGCGTTTGATTCATTTTATAGAAAGCACTCCTTTTCAAGCCAAAGCAGTGTATTTAATTATTGATAATGGGCATGATATGACGGAGACTGCATCAAAAATTTTAAAAGTGAAATGAATACATTAGTTGGCTCTACACATCTCAAGAAATCATCAAGAAGTTTACAGACATTTATAAAAATGGGTAAAGCATTTTTTCGATAGTATAATAAAAGAAAAAATTTACATTTTTACGGGGTGTCTATTTGAGTAATACAGTAAGATACAAATCTTTTAAACAATTTCAAACCACGCAAAAACAACTTGCTGTTGCATATCATAATATTGGTAAGCATCGTGCTGCGGAGTCACTTCTCCAGTGTAGCGACGTCATATTGCATAGTCACTGTGGAGAACATGAGGATCAATCTAAAGTAAGAATTCAGTACTGTAAGAATCGCTTTTGTCCGACATGTACAGTTCATCGATCTCATGTCCTTGGGCAAGAATTGCGTCTAGTGGTAGATGATCTGCACGACAAAGGTGTAAAGCAAGCAAATTGGATATTTTTAACGTTAACGATTCGAAATTGTGAAGTTAGCGAGTTAGCTGGAGAGATCGATAATATGATGAGAAGTTGGCAACGTTTTTCTCAGCGGAAATCATTTAGAACTGCAGTGAAAGGTTGGTTCCGTGCTTTTGAACTTACATATAACAAAGAAGAGCAGACATATCATCCACATTTTCATGTTTTGATTAATACAAATGCGTCTTACTTTTCAGGTAAGTACTATATATCCCAAAAGGAATGGCAGCGGTTATGGAAAGAAAGCTTGAATGTTGACTATGATCCTATTGTTGATGTACGTCGCGTGAAATCGAAAACACAACAGAGTTCTAAAGGGCTAGTGGGGGCTATTCTAGAAGTATGTAAGTACCCTATGAAAGTGAATGATTTATCCAGCATTTTGAGACAAGGTGACTTTCAAGTGTATGAAGAAGCCCTATTTAAACGGAGAATCATTGCATTCGGAGGGAACTTAAAGCAGACGCTGAAAAATGTACGGGCTAACAAAACTCTACATGACGACACATGTGAAGTTTGCGGTAATACGATGCAGAAAGATGTCTATGTATGGTCTACAGAAACTCAGAACTATCAGAGTTGTTCATAACGTATCGAGTGAAGGATGGGATTGCCCTATGTACAGGGGATCTCATCCTCTTTTTGTATGCCTTGATCCGGCTACCGCCGGCGAGAAGTGAATAAAGAGCTTGCGACCCGACAGTCCTTGCTGCGGCTACTGCCGCCGGTGAACTTTATGAGATCAATATATGTTTTAAGACTTTTCGTTAAAAACATACGTTGATCGTTAAGATTACTTCTTAGCGCGGTTACCACCGCCGAGAATTGAATTTAAAAACCATACCCTTGTCTTTTGAAAGGAGACACTTCTATGAACACTTTACCTGTCCAATCTATCCGTATGATCGAGCCCATCCATTCTGCTTTAGAAAATCATCACAACGTACCTGTTGTTATGATTTCACGTCGGCGATTTGAAAGTGGTATTCAAAACTCGAATCGTCATCTGACATACCATCAATTTATTCATCGTATGTTACCGAATCAAGAACGTTATGCGGGAGACTACATGAATGAGGCCATCTCGTCTGTATATCCTCGAGAAGCGACTATTTCTGCAGCTCATTTTGCGAATTTATTCCGCTCACACTTGAACGGAAATACCGAAATTTTACGTCACTTTGATTCTCACACAGTGGCAGAGTTCGTGCAGAAGTATAAAACTGCTTTGCGTCAAAAAACAGAAGTTTCTGCACCGATCGATTTCGAAGACTTTTTTGTCATGGGAGCACAGTATTTATCTCGATCAACGTCTCGCGTCTCTTCCCGGGTTCTCTTCATTCCGGATTATGAGATTTTACTAGAGCGCCCTGAACTTAATCGCAACGCAATTCAATTCATTGAATCCTTGATCAAATGGTGCGTTGCTCATAATCGACCAGTTTACACACTGCACGGAAACACTGTTCAATGCCATCGACACGCAGGAAGAGTAGTCTATGATGTCAATAACTTTGTCTAAACATGCAGTGAAACGATTTCGCGAGCGAATCGGTGCTGATTTTTCATCACACTCTATGGAGCAGTTCATCAGTCGGGAATTGGCAGGCGCTGATATCTCATATTCTAAGTCCGATAAAGATTACTATATTCTCCGAGATATTACTTATGTCGTATCTCGGAGAAGGGTGGTGACGTTGTTCATGAACAAACAACGATAAATTGTACTGATAAATATTCAATATCTCGCTTAACACCGACTCTTGATGGTTATGATTGGATCAGAGTTACGTCTTATTTATCGAGTGAAGGATGGGATTGCCCTATGTACAGGGGATCTCATCCTCTTTTTGTATGCCTTGATCCGGCTACCGCCGGCGAGAAGTGAATAAAGAGCTTGCGACCCGACAGTCCTTGCTGCGGCTACTGCCGCCGGTGAACTTTATGAGATCAATATATGTTTTAAGACTTTTCGTTAAAAACATACGTTGATCGTTAAGATTACTTCTTAGCGCGGTTACCACCGCCGAGAATTGAATTTAAAAACCATACCCTTGTCTTTTGAAAGGAGACACTTCTATGAACACTTTACCTGTCCAATCTATCCGTATGATCGAGCCCATCCATTCTGCTTTAGAAAATCATCACAACGTACCTGTTGTTATGATTTCACGTCGGCGATTTGAAAGTGGTATTCAAAACTCGAATCGTCATCTGACATACCATCAATTTATTCATCGTATGTTACCGAATCAAGAACGTTATGCGGGAGACTACATGAATGAGGCCATCTCGTCTGTATATCCTCGAGAAGCGACTATTTCTGCAGCTCATTTTGCGAATTTATTCCGCTCACACTTGAACGGAAATACCGAAATTTTACGTCACTTTGATTCTCACACAGTGGCAGAGTTCGTGCAGAAGTATAAAACTGCTTTGCGTCAAAAAACAGAAGTTTCTGCACCGATCGATTTCGAAGACTTTTTTGTCATGGGAGCACAGTATTTATCTCGATCAACGTCTCGCGTCTCTTCCCGGGTTCTCTTCATTCCGGATTATGAGATTTTACTAGAGCGCCCTGAACTTAATCGCAACGCAATTCAATTCATTGAATCCTTGATCAAATGGTGCGTTGCTCATAATCGACCAGTTTACACACTGCACGGAAACACTGTTCAATGCCATCGACACGCAGGAAGAGTAGTCTATGATGTCAATAACTTTGTCTAAACATGCAGTGAAACGATTTCGCGAGCGAATCGGTGCTGATTTTTCATCACACTCTATGGAGCAGTTCATCAGTCGGGAATTGGCAGGCGCTGATATCTCATATTCTAAGTCCGATAAAGATTACTATATTCTCCGAGATATTACTTATGTCGTATCTCGGAGAAGGGTGGTGACGTTGTTCATGAACAAACAACGATAAATTGTACTGATAAATATTCAATATCTCGCTTAACACCGACTCTTGATGGTTATGATTGGATCAGAGTTACGTCTTATTTATAAATATAGAATGCAAGCGCTGGAGCTAAACCGAAAATCACGATAAAATTCGTTTAAAAAGAAGCTGGTAATTCGAAAGTAGGTTTCCAACGTATTCCGCCTGACAAAGACACACTTAAGTTATACATCACTTGTATATACTTAATGCGTGCGTCAGTGGAAGCACCAGTTTGGTTAAGTAAAGTTTCGCGTAATGGGTGGTGACTTTCGATGAAAAATTCATTTCTTCGATAAAGCCGTTCCAAATATTCCAGTGAAGGAATGCGTGCAAATTTGCCATTCTCTCCTCGGTTACAGCTTTGGCATGCTAATACTAAGTTCCAAACGCCATTCAAATTCTCTTCAAATTCGGTGCCTAAAGTATGAGGAATGAAGTGATCAACATCAGCTAAACTCAGGTCACCTGATTGAATACTAATATCACGGAAACAGTAAAAACATTTTCCTTTTTGATAACCATTTAGAGCGTCCCTAGAAGAAGTAATATTGATTCGTTTATGTCGATCCGTTTCTTGGATAAAGAACTGCTCCTTAATGGTATCGTGTTTAACATTTAATAGAGAAGGAGCGATATTTAGGCTCCACGCTGTTTCAACTAATCGCCATCTAGCTTCCACTTCGAGTGAGAAATTCTCGGATTGTACAGATTGTAAGATCTTATACAGATCATCAGTTAAAACAATTCCTTTTGTTTTCCCATGTTTTTGTACCTCGAAAAAGGAAACCGGAAGCGTTCCGTTGCTAACATTATGAAATGCGTCTAATACATTCACGAATCCTAGTTTTTTAGTAGCATCTATTAGTTGCTCATGGGATACATTTCCTGCGTTATATCCTCGACAAATGTCTAAAAATTTACTTGAAGAAGAGGTAGCTTGTCTATCACTTATTTTTAAGTGTTCACATACATGATGAGCGAATGGAATAGATACATCTTCAAGAGAAATAAATGTATTCGTGTGATGTTGATTTAACTCTAAAAGAGATTTTGCCATGGCGAATTTATAAGAGGCAACATTTCGTCCAAAAAGAATGATTGAGCGGAAATAAGATTCTAAAGAGGGATGAAATTCCGTAAAAGTATTCATTAGTCACGCTCCTGAAATTTATGTTATGAGATTTTGTATGTAAGCATAAATATATTCTCAAGTAAAATCTTCCTTCATTTTAGAAAGTATTTTTCTATAGACTATAGTAGCGATTTAAATCTCGGTTAATAACCTCTGAGCGATTATGAATAAATGGAGATGGAGCATAGAGAAAGTCAGGATTTGTACGTTTAGTTATTTCAGAAAATTACTCCTTTATTAGAGTTTTTTAATCTAATGCCTTGAGTTTGCATTTTTTATATTCTTATTACTCATCTATTTAAACCTTTAAAATATAGTTATAATAGGAATATAGCAATATTAACCTCATTTTACAGTAAATAAAGGAGAGGATACCATGATGGAATATTCAGCAGGCTTCACTAGTGAAGCTTGGTTTCAACAAGAATTACAAACAGTGTTAGAATATAAACAGAAGGGCTATTCTCGTCAGGAAATACTTTATGAAATTATGGAACATAACTTGTTTCAAATGAGAAATGAATCAGGTATCCGGCGCCGCTTTCAAATGGTATATCGTCGTGCTGAAACTTTTACTCCAGCATTGGTTAAATATTTTTTAAATAGTTCACGCTTAGATCAAAAAGCGCTCACTTTATATAGTTTTTTAAAAGCATATCGTTATGCTTATGAATTCTTCCAAGAAGTAGTGGTTTTCAAATATCAAGAAGGGAAACCTTCACTTCAAACAACCGATTTAGCTCACTTTTTAGAACTTAAAGAGGAACAATCTGAAAAAGTAAGAGATTGGCGACCAGATACAAAAAAACGCATTGCCAGTGCAATTCTTTTATTTTTACGTGAAAGTGATTTATTAGAACAACAAAATAGTTTTTATACTATTCGTCCATTGTATATGAGTCAATCCTTAAAACAATATGCAGAACAACACGATTTATTACTCTACTTACTAAGTAACTTAAAGGCAGGGGATGGGCATGGCCACTTTTGATCGGTTACAAAAAATGGAAAAGCGAATTAACGAAGAAGGGTTCACTACTCCAACTGGTATAGGAAGTGAAATCCCTCATTACGTTTTTGACTATCCGCCTGAAGATGAATTAATTGTTCGTACATATACTGAAAATTTATTAAAGCGTACTTCACTAAATGTTAAAGAAATTAATCTATTTCATTTTTTGCTCAGTATGTTCGAAGATGATTTAGAAGAATTGATTGCTCTTGCAGAAGAAGAAGGATTTGGGGAATTGACCCACGCTCTACAAACGGTATTAGAAGATCAAAATTTAGTAGTTGATACATTTATGGAACAAGCTGAAGATGCAGAACTTATTTTTATTACTGGAGTTGGGACAGTGCATCCTTTTTTACGTTCAAGTCAAGTTTTAAAAAAACTATCAAATCATGCATTTCGTACAACGATTATTTTATTTTATCCAGGTTACTTTACAGGATTGGATCTGCGCTTGTTTAGTATTTTCCAAAATGAAGACGAATACCAATTGGCGCGTATTTCATAAAAGATAGGAGGCTCATAAGATGATTATTCAAGACATATTCAAAAAATCCATTACTCGTCCCATTAATGGGGTGGTCCAAGCTGGTCAATTAGACGAAGCAACGATCCAAAATGAAATGGAAGAATACGTAGTAACAGCAGAAATTGCTGATAGTTTACAGACTTTTTATCAAAATTATATAAAAGCTTATAAAACACCAACAAAAGATGTGGGTGTATGGGTGTCAGGATTCTTTGGTTCAGGTAAATCTCACTTCTTAAAAATTTTATCTTATCTGTTAGATGGAAAAGTTATAGACGGCCAAAAACCATACGAATATTTTACGGACAAAATGCAAAATGAACAGTTGTTACAAAATATGATGGTGATTAATGAAAAAAAATCGGATGCGTTATTATTCAATGTCGGTTCAGAATCGGGTGCAAACTCTGCCCGTTCTAATAAAGAAAGTGTAATTGAAATTATGCTTCGTATTTTCAATAATCATTTGGGTTATTCGAAAACTTTATGGGTAGCAAATTTTGAGCGTCATTTAGATGAAGAAGGGCATTTTGAGCAATTTAAACAAAAAATCTCTGAGTTGTATGATGAATCATGGGAATCTTTTCGTAATAAAGTGGTGACACGTCGAAAAAAAATTATTATTGCATTAATGGAACTTGGCTATGATGAGGAATCTGCCAGCTTTATTTTTGAAATCACTAAAAAAGAGTTTGCGATATCAGCTAAAGAATTAGGTGAACTGGTTGCGGTGTATTGTAAAAAACAAGGGCCAGATTATCGTTTAGTCTTTTTAATTGATGAAGTTGGTCAATACATAGGCACTGACAATAACTTAATGCTCGATTTACAAAATGCAGTAGAAGAAATCGGAGCTGCTGCAATGGGGCAAGCTTGGGTGGTTGTCACTTCGCAAGAAAAAATCACAGCAGTTGCGAACATTTCAAGTACAAATGACTTTTCAAAAATCCAAGGTCGCTTTGCAACACGTATTAACTTATCGAGTTCAAATACAGACGTAGTAATAAAACGTCGACTTTTAGAAAAAACAGAAACAGCTGAAAAAACTTTACAGGCAACTTTTGAGCCTAGTGAACAATTAATCAAAAATCGTTTGGCATTTGACTCTAATACAACACAATTACGTTCTGGTTATCGTTCCGTAGAGGAGTTTACTGCGTTTTATCCGTTTATTCCTTATCAAATCGATTTGCTGCAAAGAGTGTTAGAAAAAATAAATATCCATGGTGAGGGCGGGACCTCCACTTCACGTGGAGAACGCTCATTATTGAAAGCATTTCAAGAGGCAGCGATTTTAAATGGGCAAGAAAAGATTGGAAATCTTGTAACGATGGCGGAGTTTTTCCCTTCTATCCGTCACTTTTTAGAGTCAACCATCACACAAACGATTTCAAGCGCTGAAAATCGTGCGAAAAATCATGAAGGGCTGCTTGCTCAAGACATAGATGTTTTAAAAGTCTTGTATTTAATTAAGGGAATTGACCACGTTAAAGCAACGCCAAATAATGTTGCGACACTTTTATTAGAAGCAATTGACTCAGACCAAACCGATTTGCCAATCAAAGAATCGTTAAATCGTTTGGAACAAGCGATGTTTATTGAAAAGCACGCGGATGGCACATATTCTTTCCTCTCCGATGAAGAACAGGAAATTAATAAAGAGATTCGTAATGTCGAAGTTAATGTTAGCAAAATCAAAGAGCAAATTGGCGACTTGTTTTTTACGAAAATGTATCCGAAAGCGAAATTTGACTATCGAAAAGACACGCCACCGTTTGATTTTAACAAACGTTTTGATAGCTACTCAAAAGGAAATATGTCACATGCGCTAACGTTACAAGTATATTCAGGATCGATTTCTCGTACAGAGGCACAATTACAAGCAGTAGAAGGGCAAATGGTCATCTATTTAAGTGAAGAACTCATTGCAGAAGCTGAAGAAGCAATTCGTTATTCAGAACAAGTACGTCGCTACGTAAACTTAAAACGAAATAACAGCACAACCACCGCACAGCACCGAATATACGATGCAAAATTAATGTCAACGGAAGAATTTGAACAGAAGGCTGAAGAGCTGGTAAAAAAAGCATGCGAGCAAGCGACTTTCTATATTCAAATGCAAGAGCGTATATTTAGAGGCAATTTTGATGTGCAAATGACTCAAGCTTTTACAATGTTGATTCAAAATACGTATAAGTATTTAGAATACATCGATACGCCGATTGCTTTTAAGGCAGCGAAAGATGAATGGAAACATCTTGTTGAAAAAGGAATTGACAACGATTTATTAGATGAAACGGGTAACCGAAAAGCGTTTGAAGAAGTTTTACGCTATTTAGAAGAAGTGATTCGTTTACATCAAAAACCATCATTAAAAGAAGTTGTTGAAAAATATGGAAGTGTTCCTTATGGTTGGAGCGAATACGATACGATAGGTTTAGTGTTAGCATTATTGCATGCTGGAAAATTGCATTTAACAGTCGCAGATGAACGGCTATTGCCAACTACAGTGAACTTTTACGATAAATTAGGTAAGCTAGCTGAACGGGATAAAATCCGCATTATTCCAGAAATCGAAGTAGATCCGAAAATTCGTCGAGAATTTACGGGTATTTTCCGCGAATTTTTTGGCCGGTTAGAAGTAGGCGATTCTTATCAAGAGTTTGCTACCGCTATTACAGATGCGTTAACAGAACGATTTATACAACCACTTACTAGCATTAAACAAAAACGTGAAGCCAATCGTCATTCGAATTATCCTTACCCCGGAGAACGGGAAATTAATGCACTTTCCATGGATATTCATCAATTATTGCAAATTCGTAATCCAGAGCAATTAGTCCGTGAGTTTACTAATATTGAGGATGATTTGGAAGAATGGACAGATACAATTGATCAACTGGTAGGCTTTTATTTAAAATCACCAATCGAACGTTTCGATGAAGCTGTGCAATCATTATCGCAGAATCAAGCTGATTTACAATATATGCAGTCAGAAACAGTTAATATTGTAAAAAAACAAATGACTGACATTTTAACAAAAGCTGAACCGTACCGTGATATACCACAACTTCCCGTTTTGAGTGAAAAACTTCAACAAGCGATTCAAACAGAAGTGACAGAACAAAAACAAGCGATTCTTGTGCAAATAGAACAGTTTGAAGAACGTGTGATTGGGTTGAGAGACTTCTATCATTCACTAGTTCCTGTACTTGAGGTTATTCAACAGTTTGATGCACAGTTTAAACTATTAAAAGAACAGATTATACAGGGAGAAAGCATTGTAGCTGTCCGTATAAAGCTTGATCAATTACGTTCGTTAACGGATCGTATCGAACAGCTTGCAAAGAAAAAGGAACAGGATATTCTAAACAAACCTGCTGTTCCGACAATGATTGAACCTGACCCGGATATTGATACACCGCTCTCTCCACCACAAGTTATTCATGAGAAACAAACAAAATATATTTCACCGATACAATTAGCTAGTATGATTACACATAAAAGAATTACTACACAACAAGATTTAGACGATGCAATCCAGGAACTACGCCTCGCTTTATTGAAAGAGTTAAAAAACAACACATTAGAAATTAACTAATTATTAGGGAAGTGAGGATATCCTTGCTTCCCATATTTTAAAAGGAGCAATAATTATGAACAAAACAGAGTTAAAAAACTTTGCAGTGAATGCACGCCGGGAACTCTTAAAACAAGTTAGCTTGCGTGCTAATTTGTTTGGAATTACTGAAAAAACAGTTTTAACTATAGAAGAACAATTTGGTCAATTAATAATTAATGGTACTTCATATCCTAAATATATGAAATCGGCTTTTCGTTCTCTGCAAAAACAATTGGAATCAAAAGGTTACGAGCAAGTATTAGAAGAGGTAGCTTACACATGGTTCAACCGTATTATTGCAATTCGCTATATGGAAGTTCATGATTATTTACCTGAGAGAGTAAATGTATTGTCAAGTAGTACAGGGCGTGTAGATCCAGATATTTTGACAGAATATGAATCTATGGAATTATCAGTTGATAAAACTAGAGTTAATGAATTACTAATGAATGGGAATACTGAAATAGCGTTTCGAATGCTATTTATTGCCCAATGTAATGCTTTAAACGAAGTCTTGCCTTTTATGTTCGAAAAAATTCAAGATTATACGGAATTGTTATTACCAGATTACTTATTAGATAAAGAGTCTATTATTAATGTGTTAGTAAAAAATGAGGAATTGAATGAAAGTTTTAATGAAATTGAGGTTATTGGATGGCTGTATCAATATTATATAGCAGAGGAAAAAGACCGTGTATTTAAACAAAAGGCAAAGTATAAAAAAGAAGAAATTCCATACGCTACTCAGCTATTCACACCCAAGTGGATTGTCCAATATATGGTTCAAAACTCACTCTGTCGTTATTGGACAGAAGCCCATCCAGAACATGAAGACATGATAGAAAACTGGGATTATTTCTTAAAACATGAAGAAAAAGATTTTAAAGATAAAATTGCTCCCTATATTAATAAAGAATTGAAAGTTGAGGAAATTAAATGTTTTGACCCTGCAATGGGGAGTGGGCATATATTGGTATATATGTTTGATGTTTTACACGAAATTTATACAAAATGCGGTTATCCAGACCGTGAAATTCCAAGCCTCATTTTAGAAAATAATTTATATGGATTAGACATCGATGACCGGGCATATCAATTAGCCAGCTTCTCTCTTGTAATGAAAGCTATGCAATATAACAAACGTTTCTTAAAAAACGTTCAACGAAAAAACAATAAATTAAATTTAGCTTCAATTCAGGAAACAAATGCTATATCTGATGAGGTTATAGCTTATATTGCTGGTAATACACAAGGGGAGAATTTTAAGCGAGTAAAAGCTTTTATTGAACAATTTCATAATGCCAAAACATACGGCTCCTTGATTAATATTAGTGAACGAGAAATTTCCTATTTAGAAAAACGATTAGAAAATCTCAAAACAGTTCCTAACCATGATTTGTTCCAAGTAGATAATCATGAGATAGCAATTGGAATCTTACCAAGCCTAATTGACCAAACAAAAATTATGCGTAATGAATACGATATTGTAATTATGAATCCACCGTATATGAGTGATAGTTCAATGAATAAAGAGCTATATGCTTTCATTAAAGAAAAATATCCAAATTCAAAGGCTGATTTATTTGCAGCTTTTATGCAAATTGATCATTACTTTAAAGATAATAGCTTCTATGCAGCCATCAATCAGCATGCATGGATGTTCCTATCAAGTTTTGAAGAACTTCGTAAAGAGATCTTAGATCACAAATACATTGACTCAATGCTTCATCTAGGGGCGAAAGCTTTTGAAGATATTAATGGAGAAGTTGTACAAAATACAACTTTTATTTTAAGAAATTATAGAGTAGCTGAAAAACCTGGAATTTTTATAAGAGCTGTCGACGATAAGAGTCCACAAGAAAAAAAAGACCGCTTAGCTATGATTGCTTCTAGGTTAGAGAATACTAATATGTACATGTTTAAACAAACAGACTTTCAAAAAATACCAGGAAGTCCTATAGCGTATTGGGTAACACCTAAAATACAGGAAATTTTCTTAAAGAATGATAGTTTAGGAGAAATCGCAAAGCCACGTCAAGGTATGAAAACTTTAAACAATGATTACTTTATAAAAAATTGGTATGAAGTAGACTATTGCAAAATTTATTTTAATGCAGACAGCATAATAGATGCTAAAGAATCAAAGAAAAAATGGTTTCCATTAAATCATGGTGGAGAATATAGAAAACATTATGGAAACAATGAATCTATAGTAAATTGGGAAAATGATGGATATGAGATGAAAGCCCTAGCTATAGAGAAATATAAATCAGTTACTCGTACTATAACAAATATTCAATTTTATTTTAAAGAAGGATTGACATGGACTGCTATCTCAAGCGGTGGATTGAGCTTTAGAAGTTTTTCGAAAGGCTATTTATTTTCCAATGCTGGTTTTTCGATATTTGATATAAAAAATAAAGAATATCTTAGTGGTCTTTTAAATTCAATTGTAACGAAGAGTTTTTTGCAAATATTATCTCCGACATTAAATTATAATGTAAGGGATATAGCAAATATCCCAGTAATTTTTCCGGATCAAAAAACTATTGAGAAAGTTCAAAAAAAAGTAAATGAATGTATCAATATTTCATTTAAGGATTGGAACGATTATGAGAAGTCCTGGGATTTTAGAAAGCATCCTTTTTTAGATTCAGAACATAAACGTTTGAAAGATGTGTTCTATGAATGGGAGATATTAAAAAATGAGCAATTCTATACTTTAAAAACACTTGAAGAAGAATTAAATGAGAAATTTATTGAAATTTATGAGTTAGAAAATGAATTAGAAGCGAAAGTCGATGATAAAGGAATTAAAATTAACAAAGCTGAAAAATCAATGGACGTTCCTTCGTTCTTGTCTTATTTCATAGGATGTCTAGTAGGTCGTTATAGCTTAGATGTAGAAGGAGTAGTATATGCTGGTGGCAAGTGGGATGATTCTAAATATACATCATTTATACCAAATAAATATGGGCTTATTCAGTTTACAGATGTAAAGTATTTTGAAAATGATATCATTGGGCGCCTTCGTGAATTTTTAGCAATAGCATTTAGTGAAGATACAATAGATGAAAACATACATTGGTTGGCGGATTCTCTAGTGATGAAGATAGGTGAAGATCCAGAAACTCGTTTGCGCCGTTTCTTTACTGACGAATTTTACACGTACCATTGCAAAATTTATCAAAAGCGGCCAATATATTGGCTGGTGGATTCTGGGAAACAGAAAGGCTTACGTACTTTATTTTATATGCATCGATATCAGTCAGATACAATGGCAACGATTCGTTTCGAACATTTGCAAGAAACTCAAGTGAAATATAACCATGAAATCGATGCTATTGATATGCGCCTAGTGAATCCTAATTTAAGTGCTACTGAAAAGCGAAATTTGGATAAGCAAAAAACAGTTTTTAAAAAACGCTTAGAAGAGTTGCTAGAATTTGATAAGAAACTTGCTGAATACGCTAATGCACAAATTCCGATTGATTTGGATAATGGTGTCGTGGCAAATTATTCGATGTTTGATGGAGTTCTAAGAAAAATAAAATAACTATTTATTGATACGATAACTTGAAAAGTGATTTCCAATAAAATTCATAACCAGCTGCATAGTTGCAGCTGGTTATTTTTATGGCCAAAAGTTGGATGTTCATTGATATAATGAACTAATGAGAAATAAATGAGGTGAATGAATGGACACCATAGAATTGTTAAGAGAAAGAATTGTAGAAGAAAAACAGAGGAAAACACGTGCTATTGTATTTTGGTATGATGAATCAGCACAAGAAAATATTTCGAATTTAAAGCAAGTTTTTGTTGAAGATGCGATTCAAATACGTGAACTAACAAAAAATAACTTTTTTTCATTGAAAATTGAAATTGAAATGGAACAGAAAGAAAAGTCCTTTTTATTATATGCACCCTTTGCTAAACCTGCTGATGAAGAAAACTTCCTAATAGATATCCTACTATATGGTGCTGAGTTTAAAGCAGATAAGATTGCTATTTTAGCAGAGCAATTGCATGTGAACGATGCAATTTTACGTCCGATTGTTCAGAAGTATACCAATTTTTTTAACAGTAATGAACGACGGGAGAAGTTATATAAAGTATTGCAGCCTAATGCGAGTGAGCGTGATTTAGAATACGGCATGTTAGCGGTATTAACAAATGCTCCAATTGCGAATATAGACGCTATTGCTCGTCAGTTACTTATTGAAGGTATTGATGAAAGAAATGATTTATACAAACGCATCGATAAGTATTTCAGTAAAGAGCGGATGTGGATACTTTTCGAAGAATATTTCGGAATGGGTTCAGGCGCTGCTAAACATTCGTTGCATTACTTATTAGAACTTTTATTGTTTGCGCATTTCCAACGACATGCTTTGTTTGAAAACACTGATCTTGCTCGGAAGTATGCAACAACAAGAGGTAACGCATGTGCATTATTTGTTGATGATTGGTTTCGCTCAAAAGAGCAAGACATTGTTATACTTGAAAGCTATATAAAAGAAAGTGAACAATTATTCCAAATTCGAGATGTACTCCAACAAAAACCAGTTGAGCAATTTGATCAAGTATCAACTTTCCCTATTATTGATGTACTTTTAGTAGAAAAACTTTCTGCAGAATTATTACATCAAACATCGGATTTGACTGCATGGAAGGAGCGTATTGAGAAACGTCGACAAATGCATTGGACAAAACGAAGTCAAGAGATGACAAGCCTCTATAACGTGTTATATGAAGCAGTACGATTAACAGAGTATAAAACATTCCTAAAACAGTATGATACAAGGCAAGAGCTATATGTTCAGTACACAAGTAAATTATATTTGATCGATCAGGCGTATCGTCGTTTTATGGCGTCCTATATAAAGTTAGAACATCGAGGAGATGTAGAGCCATTAGTTGAGTTATTAACGAATTGGTATGAAAATACTTATCTTCGTAAAATAGCAGAAGAAACGAATTATTTGCTAGATAATGAGTCGGAAATTACGGTGCAGAAACAAAGTCACTTCTTTAAAAAAAATATTCAACCTATCCTTGAAAAAGAGTCTACCAGAGTTTTTGTCATTATTTCTGATGCGCTCCGCTATGAAATAGGTGCAGAATTAACAGATCAGTTTAATGCACGAGCTAACGGGGAAGCTTCTATTTCACCAATGCTCGCTAGTTTACCAACATATACGCAGTTGGGGATGGCTTCACTGCTGCCTCATCAACAGCTTTCAATTGCAGAAAATAAGACAGTTCTTGCCGATGGATTGCCAACGAATGGCTTAGCAAATCGGATGAAAATATTACAAAAAGCTAATGAAAATGCAGTCGCTTATCGATTAGATGATTTTATGGAATGGTCTCGACAAGAAGTTGAGGAACAGTTAAAAGGGAAACGCCTTGTTTATTTATATCATGATGTCATTGATGCAACAGGGGATTCAAAAAAATCTGAGCGTGCAACCTACGAAGCCGCTGATAGAGCTATAGACGCTTTACAACGAGCAATAGATCGATTATCACGCCTCCAAGCAAAACGTATTTTTGTAACCGCAGATCATGGCTTCTTATTCCAATATCCGAAGATTGAAGCTGACGTGAAAATTAGTGCTGTACAAGGAGATATTTTAGACTCTAATCGACGTTTTGCAATTGGTTCGAATTTGATAGTGCCAGCCGGAGCGGTGAAATTACAAGAATCATATACGTCACTAGCAGAAAGAGATGTAGTGATTGCTAAGGGAGTCAATCGCTTCATTGGTGGTGGTGGTTTACAGTTTGTTCATGGGGGGGCAATGCCACAAGAAATTATTGTTCCACTCATAGATTATCGTCGTACAAGCCAAGCGGATCTAGTCGATGTTACTGTCGCGATACCAAAGCGTGTCATTACAAGTTTCCGCATACAAGTACCCTTCTATCAAGAACAGAGTACTTCACCGAGCTATTTACCTCGAACTGTAAAAGCGGCGTTTTATATCAATGAGCAACGTATATCAGACGAGATAAACTTTACAATGAACTTGGTAGGGGAGAATCATGAAAGACGAGAAACCTTTACGTTTAACCTGGCTGAAAAATATTATCCAGCAGGTCAAGTATGCACATTGCGCTTAACGACAATAGAAGAGAATAAAACCATTTTTTATAACGAAACACCATTCACAATCCATATGTACAATGCGCTGTACTAGTCTAAAGCCTGCTTATAATTGAGCAGGCTTTTAGTAAAGGAGGTTCTTCTCATGTTAAAAGTAGGGAAAATTATTAAAGGCCCCTTTTGGCCAGAAATCGTTGAAATTAAACACTTTGAGTTAATTGACGAGGATCTTTATATTGTCGAAGCAATTGGACGTAATACAAATAAATTTTATTCGCAATATTTAGATGCAGCTCAGCTCGCACAATTGGAAAATATTACAGAAGAGAAGGCGAGCTTAAAAGCAGCACGTCTTCAACACTACTTACAATATTACATATTAAAAACGGAAGAAAAGTATTCGAGATCTCGCGCTAGAGGAAATAATAAAGTCATTCCATTGCCACACCAGATTGAAGCTGTATATAGCCGCATGCTGCAGTCCCCACAAGTACGTTATTTACTAGCTGATGATCCGGGTGCTGGAAAAACTATTATGTCAGGAATGCTAATTCGAGAGTTACTAGCTCGACAAGCGGCGAACCGAATTTTAATTCTTGTACCTCCGATTGTTTTGAAGCAATGGCAAGAGGAAATGAAGGAAAAATTCGGTGAGAACTTTACGATTGTAAATCGCAATCTTTTAAATAGTTCTAGTGATAACAATCCTTTTGAAAACCATGACAAAATTATTGCTTCAGTTTATTGGGCTATGCGAGAAGATGTGAAATCGCATATTTTGAAGGCCCAATTTGACTTAGTGATTGTAGATGAGGCACATAAAATGGCTGCTTACACTCATGGTGTTAAGAAACGTAAAGTTAATCGCACAAAAATGTTCCAGTTAGGCGAGAGCTTATTGCGCCACACAGAGCATTGCTTACTATTAACTGCTACACCACATAAAGGTGATAAAGAGAACTTTCGTCATTTAATGAGTTTAGTTGATCATGACATTTTTTCTCGCTTGAATGCTGGGGAATCTTTACATGAAAAAAGTAACCCTTTTGTCATACGCCGTTTAAAAGAATCGATGGTCAATTTCGACGGGACACCACTTTTTCCGAAGCGAACTACAAAAACTCTGGGCTTCGATTTAAGTAGCGGTGAAAAAGAATTATATGAAGAAGTAACAGCCTATGCTCGTGAACATTTTAATCGGGCAAGACAAAATAATAAACCAAATGTAGCTTTTGCGATGATGATTTTACAGCGTCGTTTAAGTTCTTCACTTTATGCCATTCATTTGTCATTAATACGGCGTAAAGACAAGTTAAAGGCGTTGCTAGCTGCTGAAATTTCTCCTAAAGCTATTGAAGTCACTGATTATGATGAATTATCGATTGATGAACAAGAAGAGATTGAATCAATTTTTGAAGGAGAAACAGAGTTAATTGACCTTGAAGAGCTTCAGGTTGAAATAAGTATTTTAAATGATTTAATTCAAAAGGCTTCCTATTTGCGTATGCAAGACAACGAACGAAAATATATCGAGCTGGAGAACACATTGTTTGGTCCGGATGGTTTGTTGGAAAAAGGTGAAAAGATTTTAATTTTCACAGAATCTAAAGACACATTGTATTACTTAGAAGAGAAATTGTTACAGCATGTCGATTCGCTAGCTAAAATTGTTGGCAACTTTTCGATGGATCAGCGTCGCAGCGAAGTGGAACGTTTCCGCAATGAAGTGCAAATTATGATAGCAACGGATGCTGGTGGAGAGTCGATAAACCTTCAATTTTGTAATCAAATGATTAACTATGATATTCCTTGGAATCCAAATCGTTTAGAGCAACGAATGGGACGTATTCATCGAATTGGACAGAAAAACGAAGTCTTCATATTCAATTTGGTAGCGACCAATACTCGTGAAGGCGATGTATTAAAGCGCTTATTAGAAAAAATGGAGCAAATGCGAACTGATTTAGGACAAGATATGGTTTATGACTTTATAGGTGAAGTTTTAGAAGAGAAGGGTATTGACTTATCTAGCTTAATGGAAGAAGCCATTAGCGGACGCGAAAGTTTAGACGACTTAATTGCTCTAATGGAAAAAACACTGTCGGATGAACATAAGCGGTTGTTAGAGTTGGCTAAGCAAGAACGATTAGATGAAAATAGCTTTGATCTGCCTGGGGCAAGAAGAGCTTATCAAGAAATTTCACTTAGCAGCTTACCTGAACGCGTTTACGGAGAGTTTGTTGTAGAGCAATTTGAAGATACACGAATAAAAATTCATTTATCAAATGATAATGCTGTCGGACGTATAGATCGTTTACCTAAAAATATTCGTGAATTAGTGAAGCGGCGTAAGTTGAATTTACGTTCGGATGAATCTATCCGATTCGCTTTGAAGAAAACGAGTACTTCTGAAGAAGTATCACTTGTTCAAAACGACCATGCCATTTTCAAGCTTGCAATGGAATTGGGAAGTCAAGAAATCCAACAAGTATCTTTGCCACTTTGTCGCGTGAAAACAGCAGTAAGTGAGCAAATGACAATTGAACTGAACCAAGTGAGTATTGTAGATGGCACCGGACGAGAGCTTGACCAAGAGTTAATGCTACTTGGTAAACGGTCATCGAAAGAATGGATACAAATAGATCCCTATTTATTATTCAATCAACCATTTGAAATTATGGCTACGGATGGAATAGAAAATGAAACTTTCAAGCGAGAATCGATTTTACAAGCACGCCGCATTTTACAATCTGTACAGATGAAACGTGATGATTATTTAAACCGCAAAAGTAGCTATTTACGTAGATCTTTCGATGAACAAATGCAAATATTGCAAGAGCGTTTAAATAACTATCGTGGTAAGAATCCTGATAACAAAAATAGCGCTTTAATCAATCAAACCATCACACAAATCGAGGATTTAGAAGAACGTAGTAATGAACGGCTTGAAGATATTGAACGTGAACGAAGCATTCAATTGCAGCCTTTAAAACGCATTGCACAGTTGCAATTAGAACCTACATATAAGGGGAAGTGTCGCTACATTCCACATGATGTTTTTGAAACCGTGAAGCAATATGAATATACACAGGGACGTTTAAATATCCGTGCTAAAAAAGCATATGGATTAATCGATTTTACAAGCGAAGAAACAAATGGTGAGACACGGTTCATTATTTGTACACCTTCACTGGAACAAATGGCAGAATTTATTCAGTATAGAGACTATGAGTCTTTAAATGGAGGTGTTTATGTATATGTAATTAACGATGGAGAACTAGTTGAGGAAGCTCTACTGGAGCAGTTAGTAGGTGCAGGAAAATAATCTAGTAACTGTTTCAGAGTGGAAAAATCATAACTATTTTAAAGTCTAAAAGTTCTGTGGAGCAGTCGAGGAGGAATGTTCTATAAAAGAAATTCTAGCTTTTATTTTACTTTCAAGTTTGTTAGCAGGGTGTGTGGATTCAGAATTCCAATCGAAACAAATGGATACTTTCAATGAAATAGAAACATATTAAGGAAAAATGATGAAAAAATATCATTCAGTGAAGTGAAAACGATAGAGGATTTCGTCGGTAGTTATAATAAGGTCATAGGCTCTTTATTAGAAGAGTCGGGAACTGGCGATGAAGATACGGACGGTACACCGGACTCCTCAGAAATAGAGTTCTACGGGGACAATGCCGCGAGATTCTATGACGTCGACTCAAGCTATATCGACAAGCTACTCGGTACCTGTTCGGCCAATAATGCCGACGTTCGTTCTAAGATTGAGAAGACGCTTCAGAAGTTGAACAAGTCTGAGGTCGTTAAAGAAGTATACCGATCGATTTTAAATACGATTGATAGTGGAGAAATCGAAGAAGATGATATCTTCGCGTGCCTATGAAAAAACCATTCATGATTTTGCTGAGACTTGGTTTGTGGAAGAGCGAGAACTATATGCCTCGGCTGTTCAATACAACATCGGTGGCATCATCAATAGTAAAGACTTCGCAGGTTATAAGGAAGCAAATCCCGAAGCTTTATCATTAAAGTATGTTCCGGCGATGAAACGAGAATGGCGAGCTACATTAGATGAAACTGTCATCCCGATCAGTCAAGAACTAAGATAAAGCAGAAATAGCCACGAAACGGATTTGATTTGTTTCCTGGCTATTTTTTAAATCTTGTCCTATAAATCGTGATTGACTTGGGACTTAGTCAAGGGGGTTTATAATTCATGAAATCTGTACAACTAATCAAAGTATTCATTGCTTCGCCCGGGGATGTGAGTGCACAGCGTGATGAGGTGGAAAGGCTAATTTGGAATTGGAACAATGAACACACAGATGTGACGAATGTCGTCTTGATGCCAATTCGTTGGGAGAACAATTCTATAGCCTCCTATGCTATTGATAAGGATGGTCAGGCTGTCATCAATGAGCAAATTCTCAAATCAAGTGATATTTTGATAGCGATATTTGGAAATCGAATTGGTGCTAGAACAAGTGATTATGAATCAGGAACGATTGAGGAAATAAATGTTTTTCATGATTATCATTCAAGAGGTGTAGGTATTTTCTTTTTAGATATTGATACACCGGAACATTTAATTGAAGAACGTCTTCGCGTTATAGATTATAAAAATAGCCTCATCGAGAATCGTCAGGGGTTATATGCTACTTATAGTCCGCAAAGAATTCAATACTTCCTCACTAAACAAGTACATGAACTAATGGATGCTTCCGTTGATAATATAAGAAGAGAATCTGATGATGAAAAAGAAAGTTCTTTTCAAAATATTTTTGATGATCTGGCATTTGATCATGATGAGCAACTCTTTTTTATATTTACTGTAGAAAAAGAACTTCGGAATTTTGGGGCTAGATGGATGGCAAAAGAAACTTCGAAAGTTGTTGAAGAATGGGAACAGCAACATAACTTACAGAATTATTTAAGTACTCGCTATGAGTCTGTATTGATAAAACTCGAACAACGAAAAATTTTGAGTATTACTGAATATACAGGGCCAGGTAATCCAAGGCTCTACACTATAAGTAATAATGATTATTTAAACTTGAAAAAAATAATACGCGACAATCCTGATTCGGTACAGCAATTGAAATCTCATTTTATAATTCAAAGCGATCCAATTGTATTGGATCCAGATTTACCATTTTGACTTTTCGTAACAGCGTATTATAAAGTTGCGCAAACGTTAAGAACAAGAACTTACGCTATCTTTTGTTCTTGTTCTTTTCAATTTGTAAAGTTGAGGAACGACACTACGTTTCGTGACGTAGACTTCGAACAACCGCCAGGGCGTTAGTCCATCGATTGTTCCACGTGAATAATCGCCTCGAATGGCACCTGGATGACGCCGTCCCGCTGATTGGCCAGTTCGACGGTCCGCTCCATGTAGTTCGTCCGGTGGACAAACCCCTTGAATCGTTTCATCTCCCGCTCCTCTACATACCTCAACTCGACCATATCCCCGCTGAAGATTGCGTCATTCAGCACATTTTCATAGACCGATAGAACCTGTTCGTCGATATCGGGCATCTCAATCTTTTGGATTTTCTTATAGTACTTCGTCAGCAACGCTTTGTGCTCGGGCATGAGGAACGGGATCCATTTCAGCTCACCCCGATCGCGATACATCATCATAAAAATTCCCCCTTCAATAAAATGCGAACTTTTGTTCTTATTTCATACCCGGTTTATCTCGTTTGAACAGCCTTTTTCGTGATTGGTTGATCCGTGCGTCCTGTTTCCGTACTCTAGCTCGCTGGTCGTCGGTGCAAGGGACGTCAAAAAAAATGACGCGCCCTCCGGTCCGTCTTCCTCCGCTTTAGGCTCAAAGCGAGGCTTTTCGCGCGTTGGCTACGGAAGCCTGGACCTCCGTTTGCTCTACGCATTTTTTTGAGGCTCTCCCTGCGGTCGCCCTTGCACCGTCTCCCGACGCTCGCTGCGAATCCGTCAACAGGACGCACAACGGTGTTCGTTCTGAGGACAGCTTATCCGAAAGGGGACAAACAATCATGGAACTATCCGCCGTCATCGAGGTCATCCGTATCAAGCAAGAGGTTCGCGAGGAAATGGTCGCCCTCGAACACGCCATCATCCATTCGCCGGACAGTGCCAGACAAATCGGGTCATCGTTCATCGGGGACGATGACCGCGAGGTGTTTCTCGTCATCATGCTGAGCACGAAAAATCGGGTCATCGGCGTCCACCGGGCGCACGTCGGGAGCGTCAACTCGAGCGTCGTCCACCCACGGGAAGTCTTCAAGTGCGCCATCTTGAACAACGCCTCGTGTCTCATCGTCTGTCATCAGCATCCGAGCGGGGACCCGACCCCAAGCCGGGAGGACATCCTCGTCTCCGAACGGTTACATGAAGCGGGCGACCTCATCGGAATTCCGGTGCTCGACCATCTTATTCTCGGTGCGGACGAGTCGTACGTCAGCATGAAACAGCGAGGTTACATGGGCTGAATTGAATGAGTTGGAATGGAGTGGGGCCGGGGGACCGGTTCCGGTCCGTCCGATAAGGGCAAGGACGAAAAACGTGCGTTTTTCTTTGACGAGACGGGCGACTCGCGTTGCTCTCGCCTGGATCCATAGAGCTGGATCCCGGAAAGGGTCCGTTTTCGCATAATGAAAACGAGATGGTTCGTGTGTGAAGATTGGACGTTGTTTTGGTCTGTCTCGTAAGAAGATTGTTTGATGAAATGACAGAAGTGAAAACACGGTTTGTTTATTGGAAATGGTCATGTTTTCTAAACAAGCCCTAGGGCTTGTTTGAAACAACACCAGGGCTTACGTGAAATTAGGCGAGATGTTGCTTACATGGATACGAGGTATTGTTAGGCTATCAACAGGAGAGGATGATTCGGATGGACAGTTACCCACTAGATCAACAGACGATGGACGAGATGACGGAGGTATTGCTTCGACGCCTTCCTGACCGGCTTCAAGAAGATTTTGACGACTTAAAACTTGTGAGCATGGATCTTCTTTGTGATGTGAAGGAAGGAGAACGCTTGACCCACCTCACCGTCTTTTTCAATACCAATATGATTCGACGGAATCGTCGTACATAAGAACATAAAGTAATTGTATACATGTATATGTGTATACATTTTTTGAAGTCTTCATTTCTGTAGTCTCATAAACAAGGACTGAACTGGCTCTGGACGGGGAATCGTTTTATAAAGAAGCGGAAGGGGGGAGACGTGATGGACGAACGACTACTTGATGATTATGCGTTTAAGAGTAGGATCGGCGTTCACCTTTTCCTTTCCTCGTTTTAACCGATTCAGACCGCCCTACATCAACCAGGTCTCAGCAGAATCACGAATGGCTTGTTCATAGGAGCCTGTGAAATAGCCTCGTTTCATTGAGAAGATGTTATCCCCATCTATATTGATACTGTCGTATCGATTATAATTAATCTGTTAACAAATACTAATTCTTAAAATATTGATTTCTCTTGTTGTTCGTTGAGATTCGGTTACGAAAGAAAACACTACTTTGTGATGTTCTCAGCATGTATAACTATTAATTTATGGGAGTAACCACTAATGAAGCGATTGGCACCTCAACAATTCACTGACATCCTAAACAAACATAAAAAATGGCTAAATAAAGAAACTGGTGGCGAGCGCGCTGACTTAAGTGGTGCAGATTTAAGTGATGCCAACCTAAGGCACGCAAATTTAAGTGAAGCAGACTTAAGCTTTGCTAACATCAATCACGCTGACCTGAGTTTCGCTAATTTAAATCATGCAAATCTAAGAAGAGCCAACCTAACTAAAACGAATCTACTTGTCGCATCGCTAGATGGCGCAGATCTAAGTGGTGCATACCTAGATAGTGCAGAACTAACTGGTGCAACTTTAATCGAAGCCAATCTATGCGGTACCAGATTAAATTACGCTAACCTGGTTGCCGTTGACCTAAGCAAAGCTAATCTAACTAAGGCTGACCTACGGGGCACAAAACTAAATGGTGCAGACTTACATCACTCCAATCTGGTTGAAGCTAATCTAAACTACGTTAACCTAGTTGAAGCAAACCTAAACAAAGCTAATCTAACTAAAGCTGACCTGAGTGACGCCAATCTAAGGCACGCAAATTTAAGTGAAGCAGACTTAAGCTTTGCTAACATCAATCACGCCGACCTGAGTTTCGCTAATTTAAATCATGCAAATCTAAGAAGAGCTAACCTAACTGAAACGAACCTACTCGCCGCATCGCTAGATGGTGCAGACCTAAGTGGTTCATACCTGGATAATGCAGAACTAACTGGCGCAACTTTAATCGAGGCCAATCTATGCGGTACCAGATTAAATTACGCTAACCTGGTTGCCGTTGACCTAAGCAAAGCTAATCTAACTAAGGCTGATCTATGTGACACAAAACTAATTGAAGCAGACTTGAGTGAAGCCAACCTAAGTAACACATATTTAATTGAAGCGGACCTCAGTTTCGCTAACATCAATAATGCCGACCTGAGTTTTGCTAGTTTGACTGGTGCAAACCTAAGAAGCGCCAACTTAATTAAAACGAATCTGTCTGCCGCATCGCTAAGCGGAGCAGATTTAAGAGGTGCATGCTTAATATATGCTGAACTAAATTCCGCATCTTTAATCGAAGCAGATTTACGTGGCACAAGACTAAACTACGCTAAACTAGGCTTTGCTAAACTAGACTTTGCTAAACTAATTATGGCTGACCTAAGCTCCGCAAATCTATATAATGCGTACTTAAGTGAAGCCGATCTAACTATGGCTGATCTAAGCTGGGCAAAACTAAACAGCGCAGACTTAAGTAACGCAAGATTATATAGTGCAGACTTAAGTTTTGCCCATCTAGATGAAGCTAATCTAACTAAGGCAGACCTACGGTGCACAAAACTAAATGGCGCAGACTTAAGTTTTGCCAATCTGGTTGAAGCCAATCTAAGCTACGTCAACCTAGTTGACGCTAACCTACGCTACGCTAATCTAACCAAGGCTGACCTGCGCGGCGCAAGACTAATTGAAGCAGATCTATATCAAGCCAATCTGAATGAAATATTGCAACTGTAAGTATCTAAGTTTCCTATATAACGTGGCGGAATCTAAATTTGCCGAGTCTGTTCTATTGATTTCAGGATGTTGGATGAAGAAGTTGACATGGACTGTCTCATGGCCGAGTTGAAGAAAAACAATCTCTTCACGTCAGAACTCTTCGAAACAACTGTAAAAAGTATCGACATCAATAATAAAAAGGGATGTGAGGTGATGGACGAGGGGTTACTTGATGACTATGCGTTCGAAGGATTGGATCCGTTCGTTCGGACCGTGTTCTCTGAATTGATGGAACATCCCGAATGGATGCGTGTCGTCGACAAGGAACATTGCGTCGAGAAGGTCGTCCGTTTCGACGAGGGAAGAAACTCGCCTTACTTCCGGGTGTTGATCTACTTGGATGTAGAAGAGCGTCCGATCAAGAAAGTGTATCTATACGGGACATGGGTGGTGGCAGATGGAGACGTCAGCTTTGTCGTCTCGGAGCTATCAAAGGGTGTATTCGAATATGAAGTGATGCACGTCCATTGGCTCATCAAGTACCGGTTCGAGGATTGGGGCGTGTCCGAGGACGGGGCGTGGGAGAAGGAATGGTGATCCGGGCTCATGCGTGAGCGTCTAGCGCCAGGAGGCGAAGTCGCTCATCGCACCGCTGCCCCCCTGACGGCCCGATAACAAGAGCTGCTGGCTTTTAGCCGCATCTCTATGTTCCTGGCCCTTTCTGACGGGAGGCACGGAGCGTAAGGGCAACGTCAAAAGCAAGAGCGCGGGCGTGTCTTGAGACACGCGAGGAAAACCATTCAGCCGAATGGTTTTTTGTTTTTACATAAAGGCACTTTACTTTTCAAAGCGACTGTTTATCAATGGTTCTTAGAATAAAAGATTGAGAATGAAAGAGTCTGCGTCGACATGTCTTCTGAATCGAGTGATTGATTTTTCTATTCAAGTTTGGAGCATGTGTACATTGTATAATACAATATATGTAAATGATGAGAAGGTAGGGATTTATATTGTACAAAGCTCTATTAATTGCAGTCAATGAGCAACGTGACCATGAGATATCTGCTCTTCCAAATACGTTGAACGACGTAAGAGAAATCAATCGATTATTGACAGAAGAGCCCGCCGTATTCGGTAAATCTGACGTCCAGATTTTATATGGGAATTTGACCACCAAGTCAATGTTAGACCATGCATTACATAGTTTTTTTGGGGATGCGTCTCCAAATGATGTCTTGTTTCTCTACTGGGCAGGCCACGGGGGGTTCAGTCAAACCAATGCGTATTTCATTCCATATGATGCAGATATTCATGCCATAGGTGACACCAGCATCAACATGTCCGATGTCAGGGACCATATCGACCAAACACCGGCGCGCACGGTCTTGAGCTTTTTTGATACGTGTCATAGCGGTGCGCTCATGCGATCAATCGACAATCTCATGGAGAGAGGGCTTGAAATTAAAGGGTCCGGTAAGTTCGTCATCGCAGCGTGCACGGAAAATCAGTTGGCTTGGGATCGAAACGGGCATGGAGCCTTCACAGATCATTTGATCCGTGGCCTGGAAGGTGGGGCGACGAACCCGAGCGGGGAGATCGATATCTACACGCTCTATGCTTACGTCAGCCGGGCTCTCTCGAAAGAATTCGAGAATCAACATCCTGTCTTAAACAGCACGCTTTCCGGTCCACCTGTCATCATCAAGAATGTAAAGACGAGACAGGCCGAGTCGAATTCAACACCACTATTTGACGGTGGACAATGGATGATCGACAATTCTGGAGACTGGTTTCTATTGGGAAGTTCGAGCGCACGTTACTTCTCCTATCGCTACAACCGTTCTGACAAGGCATACAGCTTGATTTTGAAGGCAGAAAACAACTCGAGAGGGGTCGAGGAGGTGCTCAAGCAGATGTGGAGAACGGAGCAACCTTTCGCGATTGAAGACACGGCTGAATATGTCCGCGTGGCCGAGGTGAATGTGGAAGTGGTCGGGGGTGAAAAAACGATCAACCTCAAGCTGGTCTCAAGTGAAGACAGACATGGCAGTCACATGTTTAGTGAAATGACGGTCAATGGCATTAAACCCGATGAAATCGCTAAGCTGAGAATCGATCACTATCTATTCAACAAAGAAGTTCCGAGACATGTCAGAATGGATCATTCGGAAACACTCATTTACGGGAATCCATCCGACTATGAGGTGTCCGATCGTTTAATCCCGGACCTGCTTAATCAGAATGTCAGCCTGGAATGTATTAGACTACACCTCATAGCGGTCCTTGTATTCAAATCGATTGTGTCTGAAGTGAACTCATTGAATTTATTTGTCGAACGCGGTGTCATCACGAGGATTACCATCGAAGGTAGGCGGCCCCGCGTCTACTCGAACGTCGATCCGTCAATAGTGTCAGTGGACGAACAGGTACATTTTTCATTGGAATATTGATACGATCCGCGTACATGAGTAAGCGAAAGACCATCAAATCAGAGAAGGCGGAGAGCCTAGATGAAACATTCCTTACCGGACACACGTTTGCTATATGAACAAGTTTTGAACCATGGGCAACAGACCGCTGTCGATGATTTTGCGGCTAAAGGCCTTATGCACAGGCAAGCGGAATTCATAGCACAGTTATGGGAGACGGACGCGGAAATCGGAGGGATCGGCGGATACCAGATTCCTAAAAACCCGGTACAGAATCTGTTTCCTGGCGGAATGGAACGAACTTTGTATAGGCCGTTGCAGTATGCGGCGAGCGAACTAGAGCGGGACGTGGCGTATGGGGCGCGATACATCGTTCAATATGCAGGCATGCACCTGGAGGCCGCGACACGTCAATATTTGATGCGATCGCAAAAGCTCGGGTCGCTTCGACACTCCCAGTCCACCTTGGGAAAAGCGGTCCATCAAATCGCCAAGCTGCGAACGATAGATGAAAAGACGATTCAGAGCCTACTGGTATTCGTACGCCTGTACAACATGTCGAAACATGGGGTGAACCAAGACGAATCGAGAGACCGTCTATTCAGTGCGGAGGACGCACTGATCGCTTATCTGTCTGCTCGTATCCTAGGCGTCCGGTTGTTGACCGAGATCGGTTTGGTTCCATCATAAGCATGGCCATGAAACAACTGATGTCCTGACGCCTCTTGATCAATGGCCAAGATGTCTAGATGTTTAACCGTGGAAGATATCAATCCTTTCAATCGAACAGGCCATGAAAGTATGAATCAGACCATCTTAAAAGAGCATGTATATATTTCGACGTCGAAACGTATACATGCTCTTTCTACCCACTATTCCATATGAAGACATTAGAAAAGTGAGATTTTGATGGTTTACACTGCTTTATAAATCAACCATTGGTCACAACTCATTCAATCTGTATCTATCAGCCTTACCTAATAGAGTCATTGGACCAGAATCAATATGACGGTTTCGTATACATCCGTGATGCATCGAAGAGAGATCGAACATGGAACAGTCACACCACGGACAGAGGCGCCTAGTGCGGAAAGGCGTGCAACAAGAACTTATCCAAGGTTACAAAGATTTCAATGGGTCCAAAAGCCAAAAGGAAATCAGGAAGAGTCGGGGCCACCTGGATTATATTGCTCGAAATTTAAAGTAAGAGGGTCAATTTAAAATTTAAAGAGGGTGAATGAATAAAATGTCTCTAAACAGCAAGTTACATGGGAAAACGCAACAAGACAGAGAGTTTATGAGCGTACTCCTCTCTGTTGCACCAAATAAAAATGATTACTATACTCAAAGCGGTAAAAATGCTTTTTCAAATGAATACATACTCAAAGTTCCGAATAATTTAAGTGTAACTCGGGATTCAACGTTGTTAGGAACAGCTTTTGATTACCTGGCGCGATTTAGGATTGCGAAATTTATCAAATCGCAGTATGTTACATCTGGTTTAATGTCATATCAAGGAATGTATAAGCTAAAAAACGTACCGACTGTCAACGAATATTACTTTAATAAGTACCTATCCTGGGTGGAGAAAGTCGAAAAAGTAGTAATGGGAAGGTCGCAGTTAGCCGAACTATATGAAGTTGCTGTGCGCTTAGCTATGTTGGAACAAATCGCAAGAGCAAGAATCAACCCGAATGCTGTGGATTTGGATTACTTGTTTAATAATCCAGTACCTACTGAAGTGATAAGTGAATTGGAAATGATGATACATCTATTTGAAGAGAACTTTATGATTCCGGAAGTCATAAAAAAGCATAGTAGTGTGTCATTCAATCCGCATTTCGGTGTCTCATCGCTATTGGTTGAAGGTGCGGATGGAGACGTTTATATTAATGGAACCTTATATGACTTTAAAACCACCAAAGACAATTCACTTAAGAAAAAAGACAATCTTCAAATGATTGGCTACTACTTATTAGATGAACTTTCATATTATGCGGGCTCCGAGGAGTTTGAATTTGGCGACTATTATTCTGTAGACCGTATTGCATTTTATAAAGCAAGATACGGTGAAATTGAATATTATGATGTGCAGAAGCATTTCACCCCAGAAACACTAAAGGAAACATTGATAGAATTGACTAAAACTTTTGAAGGAAATGAGGGGAACTTAAGAAGGTATGTGGGTACTGGAGATGTGAGTGGAGTATTGAACAGATTAACTCAATTACGTAACGGCTCTTTTGAAATCGTAACATTACCTACTCATTCGTGAATCATAAAGCAGTCAGGCGATACATAATCTACAGACAAGCATCCTCCCATTAATGGAAGGATGCTTGTCTTCAAATCAACTTGAAATTTACTAGATTTATCAGTCGCAAGCGAATCCATCTTTATCGCGATCCATTTTTGATTGGTATGCAGCATGCGTAGAGTCTACGCCATTAGGATGGACTACTCTTAACTCCGTACAGTTTGCAAAGAACTCAAACTGAGGAGTTTCTATAACTACTTCAGGTTCTTCAACAACTTCTGGTGTATCAACAACTACTTCAGGTTCTACCTCAACAGGTTCACTCACTTCAGGTTCTTGGATGTTAGGGAACAGTGCGTGACTTAAATCTACACCGTCGTAAAGCTCACCGATTACCGTTTCATCTGTAGTATTAACAATGATATCTTCCCATTTTGAAGAAAGTCTGTCATTACCTGATTCGTAAGGTCCATATGTTAGCATCGATGCACCAGCAACTTTATGAAGTGCTGTTCCATCATGTAAATCAATTAAAAGGTAATCCGTACCGGCCAATTTTGATATGTCTTTAACGAAAAACTTGATTAAATTATATGATGTTATTTTGTTCTTTGTTGTAGAAATAAACGCATAAGTTCCTGTTTCTTCTGTTTCAGACTCGTTCATGAGTGATTTTACTTCAATGTCGCCTAACCTTGTAGATTGCAATTCCGGTTCGTCAACAATTTCTTTGATGGTTGGTTCTTCAATAGGGTCTACTGCTTGAAGAACTTCTGAAGATTCATCAGGTATTTTTGAATCTAAATCGTCCTCTCCAATACAACTTACTAAAGCGGACATCATTATAAAAATGTAAACGATAGAAGAAATGACTACTGGTAAGCTGCTTCGGTAACTATCGATGTTTCTATACCAAGGTGCAGCCGGCAAAAGAATTCGTCTTTTTCTTTCAATTAGTTCAACGACGGCTTGACCATCTTCAGTGGTATTTTGAACTGACAGATAAAATCTATCTCTATAAGAATACTTTCTTTCTCTCAATGTCTGTTTTACTACTAATTCCTCAGGTAGTTCTTCCCATTTATTTTTTTCGATTTCAGTGACTCTTCCTTGGTATTCTTTCACAAACCTTAGTCCTTCTTGTAAAGAGGCTACAAGGAAAATCGGATTAAAATCCGTCATATCATATTTTGTCCCACCCGCAACATAAGAGGTTGGGTATTTCTTTTTGACAATCTGCCAAGAAGTAAGTTTTTTCTTCTTAATTAAGTTATCCATTATTTGCTTCCTTCCGAAAAATAATAACTTAATTTTACCTTTTAAGTACTTTATGAACCGAAGGAGTTTTAACATTAAGGTCAAAGATTCATTTGGATAAACTGCGATAAAGCTTAGGTAAAAACAAAAAATAACAAAGATCTTTTTCATGTAGATGAACTGCTCCCCGTCAAGTAGACAGGGTAAATAATGAAAACCAGCCTATGCGGCTTGAGCCCTGTATTCGACAGGGCTCAAGCCGTTTAGTCGTTTCTGGAGACGATCATGGTTGTAGAACGATAT
>NZ_SJVC01000008.1:0-70194 GCF_004337165.1 Exiguobacterium sp. SH0S1
ATATCGTTCTACAACCATGATCGTCTCCAGAAACGACTAAACGGCTTGAGCCCTGTCGAATACAGGGCTCAAGCCGCATAGGCTGGTTTTCATTATTTACCCTGTCTACTTGACGGGGAGCAGTTCACTCTCGCAATCGGGTCTCTTTCAAAGTCTCGCTAACAGCTTTCCTTTTTGAAGTGTCGATACGTAAGCGCGCTTCGTAAAGACATCATGGTCGTTACTTCGGGCCGCGTCTAATATGCCTTCATAGAGGAGTGCCGCTGCTTGGACCGGCTTTCGGCTCGTCGCCGGATACAAGTGATGCGTCTCACGGGCACTGCGGTATAGCGTCTCCGCTCGGGTGGCCATCGTCTCCCACACTTCAACGAACTGAGGCGTCACTTTCCGTTCGAACAGATCGGTCTCTGACATCGCGTGTTGCGCTAAGAGCGTGCGCGGTACATAAATCCGGTCCCGGTCCAAGTCCTCACCGACGTCGCGAAGGATGTTCGTCAACTGCATGGCGATACCGAGGTCGATCGCGCCTTGCTTCAGTTGTTGCCGCGCTTCCATATTCGCGTCCGGGACAAGGATTGGTAACAACATCAAACCGACGGTGCTGGCCGCATAATAACCGTACTGTTCCGTCTCTTCAAGTGTCGTGTAGCGTGTCTTATGTAAATCCCACTTCATGCCTTCCGCTAACTCAAAGAACGGTTCGACGTCCATGTCATAGCGCTGCCAAACGTCGCGTAAAGCAATCCAAAGAGCGCCGTCTGGGTCGTTGCCGGCTAAAAAGCGGTCGAACTCCGCCAGAAATGCGGTCAAACTTTCCTCAGGATACTCTGACTCATCGACAGCATCGTCTAACGTCCGGCAAAACGTATAGACCGCGGCGACAGCCTGGCGGTCCGGTTTTGACAGCAGGGAGAAGGCTCGATAAAACGTGAGCGAGCCTTTCTTCATCACTTCTTCACATTGACGATACGCTTCTTGCCTCGTCATGGTACAATGCCCCCATTTCTTCTTCCATTCTTTTCACTAACAACTGTGAGCCGATCATCACGATTGGGACACCACCGCATGGATGTACGGAGGCACCGACGGCATAGAGCCGCTCGATTTGAGCGTATGGTCGGGCTTGCGGCTTGAATGCGGCCGACTGTGAAAGTTTCGGGGCAATCCCAAAACTTCCGCCTTCGAACAACCCGAACCGTTCAGCGTCCATCGGTGTCCGGACTTTCATCTCGATGACACGGTCTCTAAATTTAGGGACCATCCCTTCGATCCGGGACACGAGACGTTCAATCGCCCCGCTCTGTTCAAAATCTTGTCGCTCTAACTTGCGCGGTACCGGCACAAGGACATAAAGCACACTCGTCCCGACTGGTGCGAGCGTCGAATCGATGAGCGATGGATTGAACGTATACATCGCCGGATACTTGCTCAGTTTACCATCTTCAAAGATCGTACGCATCGACCCGGCAAAGTCGTTTGGCAAATCGAACTGATGGACCGGGAGTTCAATCTCGCCGTCCACCGTGAAATAGAGGAGCAGTGTGCCGCTCGACGGTTCGTACGCTTTCGGCTTGATTCCATCGATCAGACGTTCCATGAGCGGGAAATCTCCATTGACGATGACCGCATCATACGGATGAGGGACGCCATCGACGACGACGGCGTTAGCACGGCCGTCTTGGACGCGGACGCGGTCTACGGGCGAGTTCAGCTTGAACGTGACGCCCCGCTTCTTCAGCTCTTGTTCTAACTTCGTCGCAAGCGAGAAATATCCTCCTCTTACGTACCAGATTCCTTCCTCTTGCTCGCGATATGGAATCAAGCCGTACAGGGACGGCGTCTCATAAGGATTGCCGCCGATGTAGAGCGTCTGCAGACTATAGGCGACCCGGAGCCGCTCATCTTTAAAGAACCGCTTCATGTTCTCATGAGCCGATTCATACGCTTTCAGGCGCATGAGCAACATGAGCAGTCTCGGCTCGAACAAGTCGGTCTTGCCTTTATAGCCTCGGTTTAAAAACGTGTCAAAACCGATTTTGTATTCCTCGCGCTTTTGCCCCATGTAGCGACGGAACGAGTCGCCTTCGCCGAAAAATCGTTCAATCTCTTCGGCTTGACGATCGATGTCGTGATATTTGTGAAACGTCGTCCCATCTTCGTAACGGAGGCGATAGAGCGGATCGACTTCGAGCAGTTCGAGTTCCTGTTCGGGAAACCCAGCTTCTTGCAGTTGGCTCTTCAGCTTGCTCGGCAACAAGACGATTGTCGGTCCTTCATCGATGCGAGCACCGTTCTCGAACTCGACATAGTTGAGCCGCCCACCGACCCGGTCCTCTTTCTCATAAATCGTCACTTGGGTCGACGGATGCTTATGAGTCCACAACAAGGCGGCGTAAAGCGACCCGATACCGGCACCAACGAAACTGATGTTCATCGTCCGACACCCGCCCGGTCCCGAAGCAAGTTGGCCGTGATTCGTGCCGATTCAAAAATCGTCGGCAGTCCGCTACCTGGATGCGTCCCACCGCCGACGAGCCAGACGTGGTCGAGCTCTTCGAACTGATTGTGCGGACGGAAGTACATCATTTGCGACAAGTTATGTCCCAGGTTGAACGTTGCCCCTTCATAGACTCCAAACGCTTCCCAATCGTTCGGGGTGAGCGCCTGCATCACTTCGATATGGTCGCGGACGTTCCGGTAAGGCGAACGTGTCTCGAGTGCGTCTAAGACGAGTTCGGTCATCTTTTCCTCGAGCGTGTCCCAAGGAAGGTTTGACAGATTGTTTGGCACCGGTACGAGCACGTAGAGCGACGACTTGCCGGCTGGCGCGAGCGTCGGGTCGATCCGTGACGCGTTTTGGACGTAGAACGAGAAATCCTCGCTCAGCTTCAAGTCTTGCGTCATCTCTTTGACGTTGCGCTCATAATCATCCGCAAAGTGAATCGAATGGTGGCCGACCTCATCGTAGACGCGATCGAGTCCGAGGTAGAGCATGAACGTCGAGCAAGAATAGCGCTTCTTCTTCAGCTGTTTCGGACTCCAGCGCGTGAGCGTATCGCTCGGTACGAGCGTCGTCATCGCATGGGCAAAATCCGCTCCGACGATGACTTCGTCAAACGCGTAATGGACGTTGTTCGCCACGAGTCCGTTGACACGTTTCCCGTCGAGCAATAGACGGTCGACCGCTTCACCTAACCGGATCGTCCCGCCTTCCTCCTCGATGACACGGGCCATCGCCGAACAGAGTTGGTTCACCCCGCCGATCGGGTGATGGACGCCGTAAGCGTGTTCCATATACGACAAGATCGAGAACCCGCCCGGACAGTCCCAAGCCGACATCCCGAGGTACTTCGCTTGGAACGTGAACGAGTATTTGAGTTCTTCACTCGTAAAGTATTCAGACAGAACGTCGTATAGCGATTTTCCGATCGAGAGGAACGGCAGCGCCTTCAAGACGCGTGTCGACACGTAATCCGTCAGCTTATCATGGGCGGTCTGGAGCACCGGCATGAGCTTCGATAGTTTGACCGCCTGGTCGGCCATGAACCGGTCATACCCTTCACCGTTTCCGGGGAACATCTCTTCAATCGATTGACGCATCTGGTCACGGTCGGTCGTCATCGATAGCACGCTTTGTCCGCGATCAAAGTAAAGATCGTACATCGGTTCTAATCGCTTCATATCGACATAATCAGCCAAATCCCGTCCCGTCTCCTCAAACATCTCTTCAAGAATATACGGCATATTCAAAAAAGTCGGGCCACGATCGAACGCGAACTCCCCGACTTGCAGACGTGACGTCCGTCCACCGACAAACGGTTGTTTCTCAAATACGGTTACATCCACACCACGGCTCGACAAGATCATTGCGGCAGCAAGCCCACCTGGCCCAGCACCGATCACTGCGACTCTTTTTTCCGACACGTTGAACAACTCCCTATGTGAAAAGTCTCTTATGCTTCTATTCTATTATAGAAATGACTGGACACAAGTTCAAATCTGAATCGGTTCGCTGTGCGCTGGACGTTTCAATCTCCTCGTTCGGCGATGACGATATACCAAGATCCTTCCGGTATAAACGGAATGAAACGTACTTTCTCAAAGCCGACCTGTTCCAATTGCCGGCGCAACTGACGAGTCGTCGGGAGCGGATGGAGGTTATCGTGGAGCGTCATGAACGCGTTGAACGCCGAAGCGAAGCGGGCGCCGAGCGGTGACTCCGCGAGCGGTGTGACGAGAACGGCGACACCTGCCGTATCGAGATTACTGAGCATCCGTTCTAACAGTCCGATCCGCTGCTCGGGCGAGAAGTAGTAAAGCATATTGTTCATCATGACGGCATCGAACCGCTCGTCGTGATCCCATTCCATGAAATCGGCCACTTCGTAACGAATCTCCCCCGTCTCATCTTGCTCACGTGCCTCTTCGACGACTTCTTGTTCGAGGTCGATGCCGGTCAACTTCCAATCCGGCTCAAGACCATGGAGTTTTCGCAAATAGCCCCCGTGGCCGCATCCGATATCAAGCATCGTCTTGACGTCCGCTTGGCGGAGCAGCTGTTGGACGACCGGGAAAGCGACTGTTTCGACGAGTGTCGACGTTTGAGCGACGACTTTCCCGTGTGTCGCACCGTCGAACGTCTTCTGTTTGCCGGACTCTAAAAAGTCTGGGTAGGCGATTAGTGCCGGGATATGAAGTTCCATCATCTCTTGAAGCATGAATCCGATGCTGCGCTCGTCTTTGAGCGAGAGCTGATACTTCAAGCTACGCGTCGGAAAATAGCGCCACCCTTTCTTCTTCAAATGGCGCACGGCGACCCCGACTTCTAGCCAACGCTCGAGTGCGAGTTTCGTGAGTGGCTGCTTCAAGCGAAGCGTCATTTCAGCGAAGCTCGCCCCGCCTTGAAGCGCGTCGAACAATCCGTATTTGTAGCCGATATAGCCGTGCCATAACGGCAAGAACGATTCGGTTTGCTTCATCCATCTACGCGCATGTAATACACGCGACCATTCATTCATTTGTTGATCCATTGTTTCACCTCATCATCGTTATCACTGATTTTTTTATTTTCCCCTAATAATTTGCGGACAAACAAAAAATTCCCACTTCGATGTGTGAAGTGGGATGTGACTCAAATAAAGTTGCTGAAGAACGACTGACCGTACGGTAACGCGTAACCGATAAAGATCGTCACGAGTGACAGTGCTACGAAGCCGCCAAACATAGCGCCCGATGGTTTTCTTTTTTTCAAACGAATGAGCGTCATCTCACCGAAGATAAGTGCGAGCAATCCAACCGTGATTTTCACGTGGTAGAACATGCCGCCTCCGTTCAGTTGCAAGTACAAATAAAGTCCTGTGCCGAACGCGATGAGCAACATGAGCCGAAACGCCATATGCGCGATCTTGCCGCTCTTGTTTCCGTTCTTGTAGCCGATGTAGGCGACAGCGAACAAGACGAGTAATAAAATCCAACTCGTGACGTGCGTGTGTAGAAATGCTGTCAATGGCATTTAAAAATCCCCCTTTTTATTATGTACAACTACTATTGTACACGAACAAGCCACTTTTCGGTCAAGCCCGCATTTACACCACAAAAAAGAGACGTGCCGGTCACGATTGAACGGCACGTCTCCTCCTCTTGTTTTGATCAAGCCGTCGTTTGTTCTTCTTCCCGAATAGCGTGTTCGAAGCTCGGAATCACAACGGTGAACGTCGAGCCTTTATGTTGGACGGACTCGACATGGATTTGACCGGCGTGACCGCGCACGATCTCTTGGCAGATCGGGAGACCCAGTCCCGTGCCGCCGATTTCACGGCTATCCGAGTTGTCGACCCGATAGAACTTATCGAACAGACGATCGAGGGCGTCGCTCGGAATGCCGATCCCTTGATCCTTCACTTTAATCGAAATCGATTGGTCGTGATGGGCTAGCTCGACCGTGATCTTCCCGCCACGCGGTGAGTACTTCACGGCGTTCGAGAGCAAGTTGCTCATCAGCTGTTTGAACTTCTGACAGTCTGCGAACAGTTCGTACGGTCGGTCGTCGACCGTGACAAGCTCGAACTGGTGTTTCAATGACGACGCTTCGTAGAACGTCATCATGTCATGGATGATCGGCTCGATATCGAGCTGTTCCCGGTCATACATTTGGCTACCTGATTCCATGCGCTGTACGTCGAGGAAGTCGTTGACGAGATGCGTCAACCGCTCCGTCTCAGCGTGGATTGTCTGCAAATATTTCGCCTGTTTCTCGTTCGGCAACTGTTTCTTGACCATGAGCTCGGTGAACCCATAAATCGAAGACAACGGTGTCCGCAACTCATGCGAGATCGTCGAGATGAACTCGCTCTTCAAGCGCTCGGCCTCGGTCTCACTCGTAATATCACGGAAGACGAGCAGCGTCCCTTTCGACAAACCGCCGACGACAATCCGCTCGGCATACATCTGTAAGTTCATCTCCCCTTTACGGATCGAGAAACTGACACTGTCGTGCGGGAAGTCGTCTGTGAACAGACGGTCTGTATATGTCATGAAGTCATCGTCTTGGTCGACCGTCGTCGCGATCGTCTCCCGCCACTCGTTCCAAGACAATTCCGCGAGCTGACTCGATGTGATCGCATCGAGCTCTGGGAACATCTCGTAAAGCGGTCGGTTGACGAACACATCATCGGTCGAATGTTCGACGTAAATGACAGCTTCTCGGATTGAATCGAGGATCCGTTCGGTCTTGCCTTTTTCACGGGTCATCTCTTCAAACAGACGCATCCGAAGTAACGACAACGACAGCTGACGTGCGAACGACATGATATCGCCCATTTGCGTCTGCGTGAAGCGGTCTTTGTAACGGACAAGATAGATGAAGGCGATGATTGAATCATCGGTCGGGTCGTGGACCGGTACGGCCGTCTCATACATGTAGTACGGATACGGTAGCGGATGGTCGCTTGCGACTTGTTTCGACGAATGGACCGTCGTCCGCAGCGTCATCGCCCGCGTCAACACGGAGTTCTCGCTATCGAGCAATTTACGCGACAACGTCTCGTTCAGCCCGTGGCTCGTGATAGAGAACGAGCCTGTCGCATCGAGGAAGACGAGCGCCCCGACTTCTGAATCGGTGATGGCGACAAGTTTCTCGATGATCTCCGGGTAAGCCGTCAACGAATCGCGAGCCGCGAGCGTCTCGGTCAATTCGTTTCGGTACGCCAAGTGCTGTTCGTTTTGTTGCGTCTGCTCCAAGATCTCTTCAAGCTCTTGTTGCTGCGCTTGCAGCTCTTCTTGCTGGGCGATCAATTCTTCTTGTTGTGCCTGCAACTCATGGTTCTTCTCAATCAAGTGACGTTCATTTTCACGGAGCGTCTCCGCCATCTTATTGAACGAACGGGACATCGTCCCGATCTCGTCTTCGCGCTCCATTTGATCGCTCAAGTCGACGATTTCACCTTTCAGTAAGCGGTCAGATGCGACCGACAGGCGCGAAATCAGACGGGACTGACGACGCAAGAACGGTTGGACGAATAGTAAAATCAACGCCGCGAACGAGAAGATGCTCGCAATCCATAAAAACTGTAAGACATCATTGTTCACTTTCCAGTCGGCGTACACTCTGTTTTTCTCGCTGTTCATCAACGCCTTGTAGTCGATGAGTGACGATTCGATCTGTTGGATCGGACCGAGCGTATCGATGCCGCTTTCCGGATTGTAAGGCACGATACCTTGCTCAATCAACCGTTCGGCTGTCGGCAACGCTAATATGGTTTCAGGGTCAATCGTATTCTCGGTGATTTCACCAGACGCTCGCAGTTGACCATATTCCGCCGTGACCGGCATGATCACATCGAAGTAAAAATCATGAAAGGCTTGTAAGTCGGCTGCGAAGATCTCACCTTGTTTTGATTCGACAGCGCCCTTGAACCAGTTGATTTCTTGTTGAAACTCATTTTCTTTACTTTGGGCCCGCTCGAGCGCTTCCGCATCACCGAACAGCAAGTAGCCCCGTGAGTCATACTGCGCGCTCTGCCATTCGTCCCAAAGCGTATTCAATCGGTTGATTCGTTCATCGACTTGTTGGAGACGGGCTTCATTCTCTCTGACCCGGGTTTCCATCTGCACGTACATGATTATCGATCCGACGAGCGCGAGCGCGAGGAACGAATATAGGACGGTCATGATGTCACGTCCTAGTTTTTGTTTAAACCATTTATTCACTTCACGATGCCTCCTATGATCTTCACAAGTTCAAGCGGACTAAACGGCTTCGAAATGAAATAATCGACCCCAATCTCATTCGCGCAATCACGGTCAGATTGTTGGCTCTTCGCCGTCAACATCATCACTTTCGTATGTTGACGTCCCGGCAACTTCCTCACTTTCTCAATGACTTCAAGACCTGTCATTCCTGGCATCATATGGTCGACAATCACGAGGTCGTACTCGTTCTGTTCGATCAGCCGATAGGCTTCAAGACCGTCTGGCGCTTCATCAATATCGTATCCTTCATCTTCTAACGTATCTAATACGAGCATGCGCAATACTTCTTCATCTTCTGCTAGTAGAATTTTCACCATGACGTTTCCTCCATTATTATCTCATTCCATTATTTTACCTAATCTATTTCGTAATCACAAAAATAAAAGATGCACGGTTTATAACCGTACACCTTTACAATCATATCGTCTACATTATAGTACAACAGTTTCCTGCAATTCCAAAGAATAAATGACCGTCGTCCCGACTTGGATATTCCAAATCGCCTCGATCGCTTCGCGGTAGAGCGACAGCTGAACAGCGTAGCGGTCACGAAGCAACTGTCTTGCCTCTTCTCGCGACGCGCTCGCGAACAAAACCGAGTCCGATTTATAGTCGAGCAGGACATACGTCTCACCATCGAAGAACAGGCAATCGATGATCCCTTGAATCAACACGTGCTCGTCCGTGAACGTCGCCGTCGGATTCACTCGCTCCGCAGGCACCGTATACGTGAACGGCAGCTCGCGCCATCCTCGCCCGGCTTGTAGCGCTTCAGACAGCGCCCGACCGATCTCCGAGTTGAAGAACGCCTCGATTTCAGGCAGCGCTAGCCGTGCCGTCTCCGCCTCGACCGGACCGAGCATCCCATTATTTTCCCACCGGTCGATTTGTATGTCGAGCGGTTCAGTCGGCTCAAATAATTGGAAGATGAGATGTAGCGTCGTCCCGCGCTCGGCACCTGTCTGCTTCGTCTGCTTCCATTTCGGCTCCCGATACGGGGTATCGCTTGGGCGGAACGTGTCTTCGAACGCCGCTTGCTCGAGTTGCATCGCTCGTTTCAATTCCGTCACCGTCTGTTTCGCTGCCGTCTCGGTCGCGGCTTGGGCCGGATAGCTGTACGAAAAGGCTCGATTGACGACTTGAATCGTCGCTTCTTCGTCTTTGACTGGAAAATCAATCGCCTCGAACTGTTGCACATGATGAAGCTGGGCCATCATCGCTTGGAGTGTGGCCACTTCCGCCAAATCGTCTTGTCCGATGATGCGATACGTCCAGTTCGTCGCTTCCCGTATCGGCGAAAAGACCGGTAAGCCCATCTCCTCGATGAACGGTACCGCGCCTTCTAGTTTGAGGAGCGCCGGCGCGACCCAGTCCAGATACGTCTTCGCCTCGCGTCGTGCGTCAGCGGACAACGTCTCACCCGTCGCTTCGACCTGCAGCCATTGGTTGATCTGTTTAGCCGGTTCTGCGACCGTACCGACTAAGATCAATTTTTCTTTTGCCCGGGTCAGCGCGACGTACAAGACGCGCATCTCTTCGGCTTTCATCGTCGCATCGAGATCGCGACGAATCATCTCTTTCACGAACGTCTCGGTTCTCGTCCGGGTGACGACATCGATCGCGTCGAGGGAGATGCCGTATCGTTTATGGAAGATGATACGCTGCATTTGATCACGTTTATTAAACTGTTTGCCGAGTTGGGCGACGATCGTTACCGGAAACTCGAGCCCCTTCGATTTATGGACCGTCATGATGCGGACGACGTTCTCTTCTTCTCCGAGTGAACGTGCTTCCGATAAATCTTCACCGTTATCTTGAAGCCGGTCCATGACCCGCAAGAAGCGATACAACCCACGGTAGCCGCTCCGTTCATAGGAGAGGGCCCGGTCATAGAGCGCCTTCAAGTTCTCTTGACGCCCTTTCCCGCCCGGCAGTCCGCCGGCAAAATCGTAAAACCCGGTGTCGTTGAACACTTGCTGAATCAACTCCGACAAGCTGTGGTTGCGGGCGAACGTACGCCATTCCGACAACTGATCGAGCACGTCCCCACATTTCAATCCAAGCTCGTCGTCATCGTCTGCTTTCGCCTTGAGTGCATCGAAAAACGACGCTTCCGACTCTAAGCGAATCTTAGCCAGCTCTTGATCGGTGAAACCAAACATCGGTGACCGGAGCGCCCCGGCGAGCGGGATGTCTTGGAGCGGGTTGTCGATCAACTTCAAGAGCGACAACATCATTCGAATTTCCGTCGCTTGGAAGTAGCCGCCGTCCGAATCGGTATAAGCCGGGATATTATACTGTGTCAAAATATCCATCAACTGTTCGACCCGCTCTTTTTTCGAACGGACCAAGATGACGATGTCCCGGTACTCACAGGAACGAAGCAATCCGGTCGCCTCGTCCGTCACTTTGAACGGCTCATCCCCAGAGACGAGCTCTAATATACGTGTGGCGATGGCACGGCCTTCAAGCTCCTGTTTCGATAAGTCCCGGCTTTCTCCGTTGACGATCAAGAGTTCAGGACTTGCCTCGAGTTCTTCATACGCCCGACCCGGTACGAGACGTGCCGCCTCGTCATACTCGATCTCACTCACTTCTTCGTCCATCAACTGAATGAATAGGTCATTGATTCCGTGCAGCACTTCGGAGCGACTTCTAAAGTTTTGAGACAAGTCGATCCGTTGCCCCGAACCGGCTTGTTTGAACCGCGTCGCTTTCTCGATGAACAACCTCGGCTCGGCGTGCCGGAACCGGTAGATCGATTGCTTGATGTCCCCGACCATGAACAAGTTGCCGAGCTGTTCACTCTCATTGCTGACGAGTCCGATGATCGTCTCTTGGATCTCGTTCGTATCCTGATACTCATCGACCAATACTTCGGCGAATCGCTGTTTGTAGAGCGATGCGACCGAGGACGGGGCATCCCCGTCCCGTAGTATGGCGAGCGCGTAATGCTCGAGATCGCTGAAGTCGACGAAAGCGCGGTCCCGCTTGGCTTGCTCGTAAGCGGCCCCGAACGTCCGGACGGTACGTACGAGCGTCTCGACGAGCGGACGCTGCGACAGCAAGACGTCTAAATGATCAGCTCCGCTGACACTCGCTTGACCGACCGCATCGACAAGCCGTTTTTTCGCTTGGTCATAGGCCGGCTTCAACACCGTGTGATAGATGTGATGCTCGTCTTTTTTCTGGACCGATTTCATCGTCCCGAATTTGACCGCTCGGGACGCCGTCTCGAGTTCGCTCCATTTGAGCGTGTCTTCGTCGATGTTTTGGAACGGGAAAATCGCTTTGGATACATTTTCCGATTGCGCCTCGTAACCGGCAAGCCGGAGTTCGATCGCTACACGCCGGAGTTGCCGAAGTGCCTTTTCAATATCGACCCAGAGCAACTGCCCGAATTCGACGAGCAGCCGTTCCTCGTCAGGGTCGCCTTCAAACTGATAAAGGGAGACCAGCTCATCTAAATACGATTCCGGATCCGGAAGGGTTCGCGCGTATTGATACAAACCTAGGATCAGCTCTTCGATTTCACTGTCACCACGGTCCGACGTATAGGCATCGACGAGTGCGAAAAACGAGCTATCTTCTTGACCGTACTGTTCTTCGAGCACGTCTTCGAGCACATCGTCTTGCAAGAGCACCAAGTCCCGCTCCTCGGCGATCTTGAAGGCCGGATCGAGGTCGAGCAAGTAGTAATTCTCACGAATGACTTCTAAGCAGAATGAATGAATCGTCGTGATGAGCGCCCGGTTCAGCATTTGCCGTTGTTTTCGTATATAGTCGTTTTCCGGATGTTCCCGCAGCGCCTGATCGAGCGCTTTAGCAATCCGTCGTTTCATCTCGGCCGCGGCGGCGTTCGTGAACGTCACGACGAGCATACGGTCCGCCGTCAACTCGTCCGCTTCATCGAGCAAACGGCTGGCGAGCCGTTCGACGAGCACGGCCGTCTTCCCTGAACCGGCTGCCGCCGAGACGAGTACATGAGACCCCCGTGCGTCGATGGCTGCTTGTTGATCACTCGTCCACTTCATCGGCGTCACCTCCTAATTTAAACAAAACTTCTTCTTTATCTAACTTTTTCAGCTGACGGGGCTCGTTGGCGAGCGCCTCGTCAAAATGACAGACACTTTGATACGGACACGTCTGGCACGGACGCCGCTCTTTATATTCATAAGGCTCGACACCGATTTTCCCATCATACATCGCCTCCACACTCGTCTCGGCAAGGTCGAGCGCGTGGTCCATCAACTGCTCGAGCTGAGGAGGTGAGACGACTTTTTTCGTCGTGTTCGCATCGAGCGTCCCGTCTTTCTTATATTTGACCGGAATGACGATCGATTTTTTCTGTTCCCCTTTCGCCGTCTTGTCCATCACCTCTAGGATGGCTGGATCGTCGACGAGCAACCCTTGCATCTGATACGATTCGAGCACTTTCTGCTCGGTTTCGGCATCTGTCTCGGCCGGTGTGACGAGCGGTCGGTGGACGTGGAAATACAGCGCGGCTGCAGGTTCCACGGAACCTTTCGCCCAAGCATCTGCTTGCTCGATCAACACTTTCAAATAGATGAGCATCTGCATCGCCAAACCATAATAAATCTCAGCGAAGTCGATCTCCCGTTTGCTCGACTTATAATCGACGATGCGGACGTACAGCTGATCATGGATCTGTGCCGTATCGACCCGGTCGATCCGGCCGACAAGTTCACACGTCGCCCCGTTGCTGAGCGTGAACGACACCGGCGGGAAGTTGCCACTCCCGAACGCTAGTTCGAACGCGACGGGATCGAACCCGTCACGTTTCGACTGCTCGATCAATACTTCGGCCGTCTTACTGACGACGTCCGTCAGCTTTTTCTTCAAGTAACCGTAGCGGTTCGAACTCATCAAAATCGCATTTTGAATCTCCGGTGTGACGAGTTCGACAGCCGACTCCGCGAGTGTCGCACATTGGTCGGGCGACACGTCACGCCATTCTTTCCCGTCCATCTTGACGGTTTGAGACATATGCTCGATCGTCCGGTGGTACAAGTTACCGATGTCCGGTGCCTCGAGCCGATAGAGCCGTCGTTCTTTCAGACGCAAGCCGTAGTTCGCAAAATGACGAAACGGGCAGGCTTGGAACGTCTCGAGGCGGGACACACTCGCCCGAATCGAGTTCGTGTAAAGTGACTTCGCGACCGACTCCGGCAAGGATTCGGGAACGTTTTGATAAAACAGCGCGCTCGTCAACAGTCGGATTCGTTCGCGTCCTTCCGGGTGCTTCAACAGTTCGTTGTACACCGTGAACCACGTCTCTTGAATCGGGTAGTGACGGCTGAGCCGTTGCAACTCGAGCGCCGTCACGGCCGCTGTCTGGTTCACGTTCGTGATGAAGGCGAGCTGATCTGTCGGGCGATGCTCTCCCGCTTCTGCGAAGTGGGTCTTGATGGCCTTGCCGTTACCGAGTCTCGCCTTGACGTCGGCGATGAAACTCGCCGGTTGAATCGCTTTCCCGCTCCGGTCGACGAGTGCGTAACTGACGTACAACCGGTCGCTTGGCGCCGTCAACGCTTTATACAAGTAGTACGTCTCATCGTCAAACAAGTGCTCGGTCGCTTTCCCCGCCCGGACACCGTTCTCATGCATGAAGTCCATATCGTGGTCCGTCAACAGTTTCGATTGCGTCGCGACGAGCGGGATTTGATCTTCGTTGGCACCGAGCAAGAAGACGATTTTTTTATCAATCAAACGCCCCCGCACGTAATCGGTCACCGTCAATTGATCGAGTGACGGCGGGACGAGTGCATAGCGTAGGCTATCGAGGCCGGTGTCCATCATTTGCAGGAACAGTTCCGTCGAGAGCGTCTCTTCCGGCGCAGCCGCCTCGAGTTGCTCGAGAAGATGGAGGACGGCGTCCCATACTTGTGTATGTTCTCTTGCTTCAATCAGGCGTGATGCCTCAAGTGCTTCTTCGCGCCAATGGGCAAGGCATGACGAGACGTCGATTCGGTCTAGAAAAGCGTAAATGGCGTGCGTGTAAGCCTGCATCGTCTTGGCCGCTTTCAAATCGGTGAGGAGCGGATCGAACGTTTCGACGACGGTTTGACGATAGGCGTTGAGTGCTGTCTCCGTATCGAGTTCTTCCCCCGTCAACTTGGCCTCATCTTCGGCCCGGCGTTTCAATTGCCACTCGTCATGCCAGTGATAATGTTTGATGCCCCGCTCAATCACGAACGCCTCGAGCCGATCGACAGACGTACGCCGATGATCTCGGTCGAGCACGATCAACTCGGTCTTCAACGCGCGGAATATAGCTTCTTCCCGGTAGCCGCGGAGCGCGACTTCGATCGTCGCCTTCAACAACTCGACGACCGGATGATCTAGCATCGGCTGCCGTTCATCCAGGAAGAACGGCAAGTTCATTTTTTGAAGCGCTTGTGACGCCAAATCTCCATATTCTTCAAGTGACCTTGAGATGAACACGATGTCTCGGAAGCGGTAGCCGTCTTCGCGGACAAGTCGTGTGACCTCGCGTACAGCGGCTGCTACTTCTACGGTCCGGTCGACGGCTGCATTCAAGGCGACTTGATTTTCCGGCCGCGTATACGGCGCTGCCGTCACTTGCCCGAACGTCGCCTCGAGATAAGCGAGACTCGGATGTTTAAAGCGATGCACCCCATGATACAGTTCATCCGTCGACGAAAGTTGACGTTCTGAGAGCAGCTCTTTAAAGCGCATCAGCGTCCGCTGTGTCGGTCCGAACAACGGGTGCGGACGATAGAGCGAGTCTGGGTCGACCGTCAACAAGACGTCCAGCGGCGCCTTCTCGGCTAAAGCGACGAGTACCGCGAGCTCTTGTTCCGAAAACTCGTTGAACCCGTCCACATAAAAGTGAGTCCCTGTTAAATCGACTTCCGGTAACAACTGCAACATCACTTTGAAGTAGTCTTCGGCGTGAAGCGTTTTGCCGGCCGTCATCGTCAAGAAGCCTTCATAGAGGATGGAGAGGTCTTGCAACTTCAAGGCCCGATGTTGGTCTTGCTCGCTCAGGCGAAGCAACTGCTCCGGCTCGACGAGGCCGCGTTTCAACATCGTGATCAACTCGTTCAGCTCTTCGTAAAACCCGTACTGGTTCATCGTGCGTCGGAACAGCGTCAGCCGTTCCTCGTTCATCTCGACGACACGCCGTAACAAAAGATGGGTCCCTGTCTGGTCTAAAAACTGCTCGGTCGCGACACCGTGATCGCGCATGATCAAGAATGCGAGACGACGCATCGACAGCACTTGAATCCGCGTCGATCCGTTTAAACCGTCCGTCATCGCCATCTTCCGTTCCATTTCAAACGACATTTGGTCTGGGACAAGCATATAGATGGTCGGGCCGCTCGGATCGCGCTTTAGCTCTTGAATGACTTGATTGATCATCCGCTCGCTCTTACCGCTACCCGATCGTCCGACATGAAAAGTGACCGTCATTTAGGCGAACACCCCTTCCCTTTTTCTTTTATTATGACGTATCGCCTGCTGTTTGTAGAGGGAAACCTGCCGGCTACCTTGTAAGAAAAAAACACAACCTTCTAGTATCCCATTCGTTCGAAAATCGATTAGACTGAACGTATGAGGGGGAATACTATGAGTGCATATGAACAATTCGGAGGCGAACGCGGCGTCCAACAGCTCGTCGACGCTTTTTACGAACTCGTTTACGCTGATCCCGTACTGTTGCCACTGTTTCCAGACGACAAAGACCGGGTAAAACAACATCAGTTCGAATTTCTGACGCAACTGCTCGGAGGACCAAAACTGTATACGGAACGCCGTGGCGGCGGCAACCTGGCGATGATCCACCGCGATCATCCGATCTCAGAAACACACGCCGGTCATTGGCTCGGGTGCATGGAACAAGCGCTCAAGACGGTCGACGCACCGGAAGCGATCAAGCGACAATTGTTTCAACGTCTGATCATGTCGTCGTCAAACGTCATCCGCGTCTGCTCGCACCATTTTGAGTAGTCATCATTTAAAAAAGCGGGTATGATAGGAAAGTAAGCAAAGGAGGTCGGTTTTCATGACAGAAGAAGAGAAAAAAGAGACCGTTTCAGCTAAAGAGGAAACGGAAGAAGTAGAACCTACGGCAGTCCTCGCCGAAGTCCTTGAAGAGGATGAGGAAGAAGATTTACCCGAAGAAAAGAACATGGACCACATCAAAGGTGTGTTCAACTATACACAGAAGAACGGACGGGAGTATCGCGTCGTCTTTTATCACGACCGTAAAAACCTCGTGTTCCGTGAACTTGGAAACGGGAAAGTCGAATTTGTCGGGCGTTTCACAGATGATGCCTACGATGAAGAGAACGAAGCAGAGATGCAAAAACTCGGCGAGAAACAGCTCAAGCGGATCCTTGCCGATCGACTCAAATAAAAAAAATCGCCCGCGGGCGATTTTTTTTATTGTTTCTTGTTTCGTTTTTTCTTGCGAAGCGCGTAAATCACTCCGGCGATTCCTCCGGCGACGGCGATTCCAGCCATCGCAGGCACGAGGATTTTCTTCGTCGGAAGCATCTTTTTGACACGTTCGTACGGTGTCGGAACCGACAATTCAAGTTGAACGGCCGTCTCACCGTGACCGTTCGCCCGTGCTTTGCGGGCCGCGTCCGTCACGACGACACGTCCTGTCGTATAGCGGCGGTTTCCATATTCATCCGTGTAAGGCCGGCGAACCCGCTTGACGTCTGTTACCGTCTTTCCACGAGCGGCATCCGGTCGGACGACACGTTCGCTCGTCCATGTGCGGGCACCGGTCGCACTATAGGCCGGACGAATCTTACGACGATTTAACCAAGTGTATGAATCGTTCATCTATATTCCCTCCAATATGCTGAAGTATCTCTTCATATTATACCCATACAACATCTGACGAAAACATCAGTCTTGACGAGACAAACAAACAGGCGCCCGGTCCTAACTTGGACCGGGCGCCGATTCGCTTGCTGATCAATCCGTGAACGGTTTATCCCGATGGCGACGTTTCGCCAAGATCAAGTAATAAGCCGGAACAAGGACGAGTGTCAGTACGGTCGAGAACAGAATTCCCGACACGATACAGATGGCGAGCGGTTTGAAGAGCGGGTCTTCACCGAACGCGACCGGTAGTAACGCGACGACCGCCGTCAACGCCGTCAGGAGAATCGGACGGATCCGTGCACGTCCTGCCTCATATACCGCTGTCGTGACGGACATTCCACTGCGAATTCCTTGCTCGATGAATTCGAACAAGACGACCGCGTTTCGAACGACGATTCCGGCAAGTGAGACCATCCCCATCGATGCCATGAAGCTAAACGGCGTCTGCGTGATGAACAGCCCGACGACCGCACCGGCAATCGCCAAGTAAATCGTGAACAAGACGAGAAGCGGTAAAGAAAGTGAATTGAACTGGAATGCGATGATTAAGAAAATCAAGAACAAGACGACGATGAACAACGTCGCGAGTTCAACGAAGAACTCATTTTGCGTATCGCTCGCTCCCGACTGTTCGAACGAGATGCCATCGCTCGTCAAGTCTGATTTTGCGTCATCGAGAATCCGTTCAACGTCTTGTTTGAACGCATCTTCGTCCATCCCTTCAGTCGCATAGATTTGAAGCGTGACGATCCGCTCCCCGTTCTCACGCGGAATCTGTTGGATCTGTTCAGTCGTCGTTTCGGTGACGAACGTACTGAGCGGGGCGACCGGCGGACCGGCTTCCGTGTCGACCGGGACGAGAATCTCGTCAAGGGCGAGCGCCTCGCGGTTTGCGGCCGCATCGACGACGATTTTCACATCGCGTTGTTCGACACCATCGTCGAACGTACCGATCGGGATGCCGTCCGTGACTAACCGGATCTGATCGCTAATTGCTTTCGCGGTCACTCCAGAAGCAGCCATCGCTTCTCGGTTCAATTCGTACGTGAGTGTCTGGAACGGTTCTTTAATGTTGTCGAGCACGAGCGCGCCATCGATTTCTTCGAGGTCTGCCTTGACCGTATCGCGTGCCGCGACAAGTTCTTCGATCGTTTCACCGCGCATTGTGAACTCTACCGGGGCAGACGTTGGTGGTCCCTGCTGCTGCGTATCTAAGAAGATTTCAGCGTCCGGATAGTTTTCACGTATTTGCGATGTGTACTCATCAATCAACTGAATCGCATCGATTTGTTCGTTGTCGACTCGGACGACGACTTGTCCTGCATTGTCACCCGACTGATTGAGTCCACCGGTGAACAAGCTCGGAAGCCCACCGCCAGCGAAAATGGCGGTCTCGGTAACACCGTCAATCTGTTGGAATTCGGCTTCGATCTGTTGGAGACGACGTTCTGTTTCCTCTAAGTCGGTTTGAACCGGGAACGTGACGCTCGTCACGACTTCTGGTCGGTTCGCAGCCGGGAAGAACTCGAACGGTGTCAACAGAATCAGCCCGTATAGTGCTGTCGTGATGACAAATCCGACCAATCCGAACGTCCACGGCCGTTTAGCGACGACCGGGAGCAACCGATCCGCATAAAAATTACTGAGACGGTTGAGCGGTCCGCCGAGCCAGCCTGGCTCCCGCTTCGACACTTTCACTTTCTTCCGGTTCAACCAATACTGTGCGATCGGCACGAGTGTCAAACTGATGACCATCGATGCGAGCACCGACAACGCGAGTACTGTCGGTAACGCTCGGATAAAGTTCCCGTTCGCGCCTGACAAGAGTGTCAGCGGTAAGAACGCGAAGACGACGGCGAGCGTCGACGTGACGATCGATCCCCAGACTTCTTTCGTTCCGCGAACGGCACCGACCATGGCTGTATCGCCTTTCCGGTAGCGACGCAAAATGTTGTCGTTGACGACGATCGCGTCATCGACGAGAATACCGAGCGCGATGATCGCCCCAATGATCGAGATTTGGTTCAAATCGACTCCCGTGAAGCGGAGCGGGATGAGTGCGATCAAGAAGGACAACGGAATCGCCAAGCTGACGATGAGTGACCCTGTGAACGTCAACCCGATCGTCGTGACGACGATAACTGCGATCATGGCGATGATGAATTCTTTCGTAAGTGACGAGAAGATCGCATCGACCGCTTTCGCTTGATCGTAATAAGTGACGAGTTCGACCCCGTCTAAGTCTCCCACTTCAGAAGCGACGACTTCATCGACGCGTTGTTGCAGCGTCGGGATGTCTTGACCTGGCTCGATTGTCACCGTGAGCGAGATTGCCGGTTCGCCGTCGAGTGAGACGAGGTCGGTGACTGCTTTTGTCGTCTCTTCGACCGTACCGACATCGGCAAGGCGGACGGGATCACCGTCGACAGAACCGACGATGACTTGATCCATGTCGTTGACGTTCGTCAAGTTATCGATCGCCAATTGATAAATACCGTCGTCCGTCGATTGGCGACCGAGCGGTGTCGTCTTATATTCTTCGTTGATTGCCGTCAAGACGTCTGGGAATGCGAGTTGGCGTTCCCCAAGCGCTTCGGAATCCAGTGAGACGACGAATTCTGTTTCCGGGAGCCCTTTGATCGTGAACCCGGTCACACCATCTGTTCGTAGCAATCGATCTTCTAGCCGTTCGACCTGTTCTCGAACCGCTTCAAGCGACTCGCGATCGCTCGACGTCAGTAAGTACGATGCGACCGGAAGCTGACCGATCGAATCGTTGACCGTCGGTGCTAAGGCGTTGTCAGGTAACCGAGGCGCCGCGTCTGAGATCGCCTGCCTCACGTTCGCTTGCAGCTCGCCTTGATCAAATCCGTCTTCATACTCGACGGTAATATTCGAGAACTCCGACGCCGACAGCGACGATACGTTCTCCACCCCTTCAAGCCCTCTTAACTCGGTTTCAAGGATGTTCGTGACGTTCCGTTCGACCGTCTCAGCGGTCGCCCCTGGATATGGGGTCTGAATGAGAATGATATTGACGCTAGTCTCTGGGATTTCACGTTTCGGGAGCTGGAAAAACGTGAGTACCCCGACGACGATTGCAACGAGTAAAAATACAATTATCAATTTTCCTCGCTCAATCATTTTCTGAAAAAACATATTGACCCCTCGCTTTCGGATAATGTGCAAATACACATATGAACTATTCTCCTTTATCATAGAGGGGTTTGAATCGGTTTTCAATCCTTAAACGTGATGCAATGTGCTACTATGGAAACGTTTTTGGAACGCATAAGATAATTCAATCGATCGCTGCTTCTGCCGTTGGACCGTATGATCGGAGACAGGGACTTGAATCGATTCCCCGGTCAGAAATTGAATCCGGGTCCCGTTGCCAAACTTTTTGATGCCCGTGACATGTTGAAAATTGATCCACGCACAATCAGGACTCTCTTTGGCGATTGTCGGGAAAAAGACGGCATCGGCGTGCCAATCCATGACGACAGGGGTTTTTCGATGAGGACCAAGCACGTGACGGGCCGCTTCAATTCGCCCTTGGATACTCGATCCATAATAGAGACAAGCCGATTCGAGCAAGTGAATCGGAGAACCTTTCAGACGGTGCACGCCATCAGGCTGATAGACGAGTGTCTCGGCCTCACCGTACTCATTAAATACCGGAACCAACGCTCTTGTATCATTCGTCAACTGTGTCATCTGTTCTTCCTCCAAAACGTATAATATGACTTACACGTTATTCATAACAAGTTCCTTAAACGTGTGCAAACGGCTCGTCGACATTTCCCACTAAAAAAACCAGCCGTTCGCAGGCTGGTTTTTAAAATCTGTCCTCCGTTTTTAATTTTTGTGTGTCTTTCAGGTGGGGGAAGTGGAATTGGACAGCAACTCCGTCGTTCGTATTACCCAAGGTAACGGACCCGCCATGGAGGGTCACGATGCGCTGGACGATAAATAAGCCGAGACCGAACTTGCCTTGTTTCCCACGGGAAAATTGATGGAACAGGTCAAGGTTCTCATCGACCGACGGGCCGTCATTTTTGATGACGATGTCGATTCCTGCATCCGTTCGTTCGAGCTCGACCTGAATCGTCGACTCGGCGTAACGAATCGCATTGTCGAGCACGTTTTCGAGCGCGACCCGAACCTGTTCCCCGTCACCGAGCATCTCGCCTGCGTGGCCGGTCAACGTCCACTCGAGATTTCCTCGGAGTTTGAAGCGGTCGATGAGCAGTTCGACCAACTTATCGAGGTTGATCGGATCGAGTTTCATCTCTTGACCTTTAAAATACTCCAACTTGGTGACGTATAACAAGTCGACCACTTTTTTCTCGAGACGCGATGCTTCTTCATCAATGACTTCGGCCGACCCTTTCAAGTCTCCAGTCGGATAGATGCCGTCCCCGATCGACTGGGCATAGCCGCGAATGACCATGATCGGCGTCTTCAAATCGTGAGAGATGTTTTGTAAGAGCGCCTGTTGCGCCAAATCTTGCTCTTGCAGTTCTTGGCGCATCGCGTCGATCGACCGTGCCAATTGTCCGAGCTCGTCTTCCCTGGCGAGTGGTAACACCGTCTCCCATTGGCGGTTTGATATTTTCTCAACGGCCCGTTCCATCTCGACGATCGGTTTCGTCAACTCTCTCGACATCCAAAGGGCCGGGATGAGTGACAGGAGGCTGATGACACCAATTAAAATCGAGATACGCCAGTACAATGTCGAGACGAGCTCACGGCGATAAGCGTCCCAGGCGTATGACGCCTGGTAGATGAGGGCACCGTCATATTCGTTTTGACGAATCGTATAGTAGACGTCTTCCCCATCGATCGTCGTCTGATATTTGGCGACCTCGCTCGTCTGTTCGAGCGCCTCTTGATACATCCGATTCGTCAGCTCGAGCGGGGCCGAGCCGTAAATGATGCGTCCGTTCGGCAAAAAGATAAGCTGATTGACCGAACGTGATTCTTGTTGACGCCGATCGTACTCGATCGGGTTGCTCGGAATATTTTCGAGCTCATTCGTATTTCCGAGGTAATAATCGACATCTTGAAGCGTCTCATACACTTGTTCATCGATGAACTGCGTGATCGAGGAGCGGACCGTCAACAAGATCATCAACGCCAAGGTGACGATGATGAGTAAAATCAATACCCAGATTTTCCACATGAGCCGTTTCGGCTTAAGATCGTGAAGTCTCATGGCTTAACGAGTCGATAACCGATCCCATACAGCGTCTCAAGTTCGAGTCGGTGCAACTTCTTCCGTAAGCGTCGGACCAAGTCATCGACGACACGGTCTGAGCCGAAATAGTCGCGACCCCAAACACCTTCTAATATTTGCTCACGCGACAGCGCCGAGCCCGGATGTTCGAGGAAGAGCAACAATAAATCGAACTCTTTGGACGTCAAATCGATATCATCCGCAGCATGCTTGATCAGTCGTTTGTCCGGATAAATCGTGTATTCCCCATACTCGATATGTTCGTTCGATTTCGACCCGTACACCCGATCGATCAATTTTTTGACCCGGATGACGAGCTCGCGCGGTAAGAACGGTTTGGCGATGTAGTCATCCGAACCCATCTCCAGTCCGATGATTTTATCGATGTCCTCATCACGGGCCGAAATGAAGATCGTCGGTGTATTGGCGTTCGTCGCCTTGATTTGCTTCAACAACTGAAAGCCATCGAGGTCCGGCAGCATAATATCGAGCACCCATAAGTCAGGTTCGTCTTGAATCGCGGCTTGGGCTGATACACCATCCGTGAACGAACGGACTTGGTAGCCTTCTTGCTCTAAATACGTGACGAGCATTTTGTTTAAATTGACCTCATCATCGACTAAATAGATCGTGTACATTTTAGTCACCTCTGCAGCATTTTTTAACATCATATCAAACAATTGTCGACGAATGATGGGAAATCACTCGTTTCGAACCGGCTGGTTGTACCGTCAATCGCGTAAGTTAACGAAAAAAAGAAGGGTTTCCCCTCCTTACCGTGTCGACCGTGTCCGCAATTGTTGAGCGAGGAAGGCCGTCCCCCCGCTAAGTAACGCCAACACGCCGCTGATCATGACGAGTTCCATCGTAACCCCACCTTCCCGCTGATACCGATTCTCATTATCATCTATACTATATCATAGTTTTTAGCATGAGAACATCACAAAAAAATCCCGCCTCACAGGCGGGATTCGGTCGTTATGCGTTGACGTCGTAACCTTGTTCTTCGATAGCTTCGATCATCACTTTGACGGAAATCTTATCGTTATGGATGACATCGACTCGGTGATCTTGTAACGAGACGATGGCCGACTCGACGCCTTCTAACTCGGTCAAAGCCCCTTCAACCGCTGCCTTGCAATGGTTACATGTCATACCTTCTACTTTCAAGACTGTTTCATTCATTTGGAATGTCCTCCTTGTTTTTTTAATCGCAGTGCGTTCAATACGACCGAAACCGAACTGAACGCCATCGCTGCCCCAGCAATCCATGGAGCGAGCAAACCGGCCGCGGCAATCGGTATACCGAAGCTATTATAGGCGAGCGCCCAAAATAGGTTTTGACGGATGTTTCGCATCGTGAGCGCACTCATCTCGATCGCCCGATCCACGCCTTCGATATCTCGACCCATGATTGTCACGTCCGCCGCTTCTAAAGCGACGTCCGTCCCGCTGCCGAAGGCGATACCGACGTCCGCGACGGCGAGCGCAGGCGCATCGTTCATCCCGTCACCGACCATGGCGACGCGGCCACGTTGTTTCAGTGCCTCGATGTGGTCTGCCTTCTCGACGGGCAACACCTCGGCAATGACGTTCGTTTCAGCGATGCCTAGTTCACGCGCCACGTCGAGCGCGACTTCTTTTCGGTCTCCCGTCAAGACATACACTTGTCTCGTCGTCGCAAGTCGTTGCACGACAGCCCGGCTACCTTCTTTCAACCGGTCTTGAAGACCGAACGCCGCCACGACTTCAGATTCACTCGCCACGTAAACCGGCGTCATCGCTTGCATGTCCCAATCAGGCAACGTGAATCCGGCCTCGCGCATCATCCGGACCGAACCGATAAGAAGCTCTTTCCCATCAACGACCGCTTTCAATCCTCGGCCCGATAACTCTTCGACCCGTTCCACGTGCCCGACGCCGACGCCACGACCGATCGCTTCCGCAAGTGGATGCGTCGACTGACGTTCGGCCATGACCGCCCGTTGTAAAAACGACTCGTCCCCGAACGTCGCCACGACTTCAGGCGTCCCGTTCGTGAGCGTCCCCGTCTTATCGAACACGACGATATCGACACCGTTCAATGATTCGAGTTGACCGCCCCCTTTAAAGAGGACGCCTTGTTCAGCCGCACGGCCGGTCCCGACCATGATCGATGTCGGGGTCGCAAGTCCGAGCGCACACGGACAAGCGATGACGAGGACGGCGATTGAAGACCGAATCGCCATATCGAGATCATTAAACCCGAACAACCAAACGGCGAACGTGACGGCACTGATGGCGACGACAATCGGCACGAACACGCCGGAGATTCGGTCGGCCTGCCGTTGAATCGGCGCTTTATCCGTTTGTGCCTGTTCGACGACACGGACGATTTGCGCAAGCATCGTCTCGCTGCCGACACGCTCTGCCGCCATCAAGAAGCGATGCGATCGATTGATCGTCCCACCGACGACATCAAAACCGACACCTTTTTCAGACGGGATCGATTCTCCGGTCAACATCGATTCATCGATGACCGTCTCACCTTCAATGATTTTACCGTCGACCGGCACTTTCTCACCTGGACGGACGACGATCACGTCGCCGACGTTGACGAGGTCGATCGCCACCGACCGTTCTTCCCCGTCGACGAGTAAGATTGCTTCTTTCGCCTGCAGCGACAGAAGCGATTTGAGCGCATCTGTCGTTTTTTCTTTCGCCCGTGCCTCCAACCATTTCCCGAGCAATACGAGCGTGATCAACACAGCGCTCGTCTCGAAGTAAAGGGACGGGTTCGTCGGATGGATGAGCATTTCGAACACGGAATAGAAGTAGGCGGCGGATGTCCCCGTCGCGACGAGGACGTCCATGTTGGCCGCCCCACTCTTCAGGCTCTTATACGCCCCTTGATAAAACTGGGCCCCGATCCAAAACTGGACCGGTGTCGCGAGCGCGAATTGCCACCACGGGTTCATGAGCCAATCGGCATGGAACATCAACCCAGGGATATGGGTAATCATGACGAGTAAGAGCGGCGCCGAAAGAAGCGCCGAAATGAGCACTTTCCGTTCTAGTGGGCGGAGGTCATGTCTCGGTGTGAGCTCGACTTTTCGTTCCGCCCCGTAGCCGATCTTCTCGATCCGGGCGATCAGCTCCTCTTCGGTGATGCCGTCCTCGACGCGAATTGTCGCCGTCTCGAGCGGCAAATTGACGGTCGCATCGACCCCGTCCATCTTATTCAATACTTTCTCGATTCGGGCTGAGCATGCGGCGCATGTCATTCCTTGAATCGACAGTTCGACAGTCTTCATACGAGCACCTCCTTACTTTTTAATGCGGCTGACAATTGTCATCAATTCGTCAATGTATGGATCCATATCTTCCGTTTCACTCGCATGGACCAAGCATTTACGCATATGACGCTCAAGCAGCTGCATCTCGACTTGCTTTAACGCGGCTTGAATAGCCGACGTCTGCGTCAAGATATCGACGCAATATCGGTCGCTCTCGACCATCTTTTGAATCCCACGGACTTGGCCTTCGATCCGGCGCAGCCGCTTACTGAGCGCAACTCGCTCGGCGTCTTCGCGCGGGACGAGCGGCTGTTCGTGCAAGAATTCATCCATTGTTATCACCTCACGTCTAATATACCCCTACCCCGTAATGGTGTCGAACGTATGAAATAAAAAAAGAGCGACAATTGTGTGTCGCCCTTGCTTGATTCAGTTGCGTTGAAACGCCTCGCTTTTCAAAACCGTCCGCAAAATCTTACCGGTCGTGTTTCGCGGTAACTCATCGATGATCTCGATGTGGCTCGGCTGTTTATACTTGGCAAGTTTCGTCGCCGCGAACGCGCGGATCTCGTCGACCGAAAGCTCATCGCGGGTGACGATAAACGCCTTCACCGCTTCACCTTGCTCGGCATCGGGCACGCCGATGACGGCAGCCTCGACGATACCCGGGTGTTGGTATAACACTTCTTCGACTTCCCGCGGGTAGACGTTATAACCACCGACGATGACCATATCCTTTTTCCGGTCGACGATGTAAAAATATCCGTCCTCGTCACGTTTCGCCAAGTCGCCCGTATAGAGCCATCCGTCCCGAAGCGTCATCGACGTCTCCTCAGGCAATTTGTAATAGCCTTTCATGACGTTCGGACCGCGGACGATCAGTTCCCCGACTTCGCCGACACCGACTTCTTCACCGAGCTCGTCGACGATTTTGTTCTCGACGTGGATGATCGACGGACCGATCGATCCCGCTTTCCGTTCCCCGTGGAGCGGGTTGAAACAAGTGACCGGCGACGCCTCTGACAGGCCATACCCTTCGAGGATCTTACACTCGAATTTTTGTTCAAACGATTCGAGCAGTTGGACCGGTAAGCTCGCCCCGCCCGAGACGAAGACGCGGACGTGCTTGAGCGCCGACGCGTAAGCCGGTACTTTCAGCGCCGTTTGTAACAAGAAGTTGTACATCGTCGGCACACCGGCAAAAATGCTGACCTGATGCTTCGGAATGAGATCGAATACGTCTTGCGGCGAGAACTTCGGCAAGATGATGATCGTCGCCCCGCGCAGGAGCGGTGCGTTGACGATGACCGTCAAACAGAAGACGTGGAACATCGGCAGCGCCGCGAGCGCCTTATCGTCCGGTGTGATCTCGAGATATTCTCCGATTGAGTGCGCGTTCGAGAACAAGTTGAGGTGGGTCAACAGCGCTCCCTTAGGTTTACCTGTCGTCCCGCTCGTATATAAGATGACGGCGACGTCTTGTTCATCGACCTCGACTAGCGCCGTCACGCCCGAGGCGAACGCTTTTGAAAACGGCATAAATTCGATATCCCCTGTGCGCTCGATTGCGGGCACCTCCGCATACGGTACCGAGATGACAAGCTTCAACTGCGGCAAGTTCGTGAGCGCAGTTTCGGCTTGCGCGACGAGCGGCGACAAGGCGACGATCGCTTTCACGTCTCCATCGAGTAAAATGTAAGCCATCTCGTCCGGCGTATATGTAGGGTTGATCGGAATGACGATTCCCCCTCGCGCGAGGACCGCAAAATAAGAAATCAAGAACGCCGGGCTATTCCCGAGGACGAGCGCTACGTGGTCCCCTCTGTCGATCCCTTTCTGTTCAAGCGTCGATGCCATCGCTTGGACTTGTCCGAAAAACTGTTCGTAGCTGACCGTGTCCTCCCCGAACACGTAGGCCGCCTTATTTGGATGCGCGGCCACAACCCCTTGTAACGCTGTGACTAAGTTTGCCATGGTAATCCCCCTTTAGAAATGAATGACGATTCACTCTTGAGCCGTAAAAAAGAGCACGGCAACCGCGCTCTTTTTCAGTTATCTCTATTGTACATGAAACATCTCAGGAAGAAAACGCTTTCAAATCCATCATCTGTAAATGATATAGCCCGGCCCGGCTTTGGACGTGAACAAGCGCTTGCAACGCTTCGTCGTCCATGAGCAGATCATCGATCAACTTATGGAACATCTGTTTCTTCTCGTCAGTCGTCGCTGTGATGATAAAGATCATTTCTGCACAGACCGATTCCCCGGCGATCGTCCGCACGTCGAACGGACGGTTCAAGTGGAGCAGCGTGATGCCATCGCGCTTTGAGACCTGGTTCGGCACGTCGATGACAGCGACTGGGATGGCGACGTCCGTCACTCCGGACGGGATCGTGCGCTCCTGCTCGATGATGACTTGCGCGAACGTATCATCGACTATCCCTTTTCCTTCTAGCTCAAGACCAATCGCGAGCATGGCTCGCTCGAACGTCGGTTGATCGGTCACCCACATCCAGTTCGTGTCCATCCATTCTGTGATGAAACGGCACATCTTCATTCCTCCTATTGGCTCATCTCCATTAACGAAAGCGCTTGCACTGATTATGATACGCCTTCCCGCAACGACTCGCAACGCTACACACAAGGTTTCACGAAAACGCCAAAAAGGATGGTCTCTGAAACAGACCATCCTCCTGCAAAATCGCCTCAGCTAATGAGATCGACCAGTTCTTCTAAGTCGACGTTACCGAAGTAATGCTTGACGTCGAGGTGTGACAATTGTTCCCGAATCGCGGCTCGTTCGAATCGCGTCCCGACGAGTGCTTGCTCGACGTCGTGGATATCACCGACGCCAAAGAAGTCGCCGTAGATTTTCGCTTCTGTGATCGTCCCTTTATTGACGTTCAAACGAACGTCAATTGTGCCGATCGGGAAACGACGCTTCGATTCGACGTCGAACTTCGGTGACTTCCCGAAGTTCCAGTCCCAGTTCGCGTAGCGTTCTTTCGAGATGTCTTGAACGATTTCCCAGTCCTCGTCACGGAGCACGTAACGTTCCGGGTCTTGACCATCATAGATCGAGTGGAGGAGCGCCTCGACGAACCGGTCCATCTCCATCTCTTCCTCTAAAAATTCAGTGATGTTGGCGACCCGGCTCCGGACCGACTTGATGCCTTTTGAGCGCATCTTCTCTTCCGAGACGTTGAGCGAGTTGACGACTTCCTCGATGTTCGAGTTGAACATGAGCGTCCCGTGGCTGAACATGCGACCGCGCGTCGTGAATTGGGCGTTCCCGCTGATTTTCCGTTCGCCGACTTGAATATCGTTACGACCGGTCAATTCCGCTTCGACACCGAGTTGTTTGAGCGCATCGACGATCGGCTGTGTGAACTTCTTGTAGTTGTTGAACGAATTGCCGTCATCTTTCGTGATAAAGCTGAAGTTCAAGTTGCCTTCGTCGTGATAGACGGCACCGCCGCCAGACAAGCGACGGACGACGTCGATCCCGTTCTCTTCGATATACTTCAAGTTGACTTCTTCTGACGTGTTCTGGTTTTTGCCGATGATGATCGACGGGCCGTTAATATAGAACAAGAAGTAGTCCTCATGCTCGACGTTCAAATGCTTGAGGATATACTCCTCGACCGCCAAGTTGAGTTTTGGGTCCCGGATGTCCGGGTTAAAGATAAATTTCACAGTCGGTTTCCTCCTAATCGGATGTTCGTTAGTTGTATTATACGAGACGAATCACCCGCTCTACAACTTGTTTACTTCCACTCACCGCTCATAATGCGCTTCAGCGCGTTCGCGACGCCGTACTCATCATGACGTTCCGTGACGTGGTGGCTGATCGCGATCAAGTCGTCGTGACTGTTGCCCATCGCGATCGCTTTGCCGGCGACTTCAAACATCGGCACGTCGTTCAAGTTGTCACCGATGACGACGACTTCTGATAAATCGACACCGAAGTGCTCGGCTAATTTTTTGACACCGTGACCTTTGTCGGCCCCGTTCGCCATCACTTCGATGTTGTCGTTCCCTGATGACGTGACGTATACCCCGTCGACACGCTCATCGATTTCAGTCCATAGTGATGACATCTTCTCAAAATGACTTGAGAACGCGATGAATTTATAGACGCGGCCAGCCTCGTTTTTGATGAAGTCCTCGATATCCTCGACGAGACGGACGTCTTCGTTGACGTAATAACGCTTCCGGAAGAACTCATACATCTCGAGCGACCGGTCGTCACCGTTTTGCTTCAAGTTTTCCATCGTCGCATCGATCAAATCGAGGCGACTTGCGACAAGTCCCGCTTCCGAATACATCTCGTAGAAAATGTCTGAATACTTATGGTCTTGATGAAGCACCGACACGACTTCGAGCGCTTCTTCAACCGTCAAATCGATTTCATGGAGCACTTCTCCCGTTTCGGTCAAGACGCGGCCCCCGTTTGACGAGACGATCGGGCACGTGAGACCGGCTTCATCGAGAATCTCTTTCGCGTTGAAGTAATTGCGTCCCGTCGCAATCGCAAAGCGAATCCCTTGTTCTTCGGCGGCGCGGACGATTTCAGCCGTCTCCGGTGCGATTTTTGTGTGGTTGTGCAGAATCGTGCCATCCATATCGGATACGAACAGTTTATACGTTGTCATCAACATCCACTCCCTCTTTTTCTCTTTCGCTTCTAACTATAACAAAAAGAGAGGCCGACGGAAAAATCCGACACCTCTCTTCACAAATCCTTAACCAAGTTCTGCTAACTGTTTGATCTGCTCGTGGACGCTCTTAATACAGTCCGGCATGCCGATCCCGTCGTAGGCGATCCCCGCGAGCAGCACGCCAGGATAAACCCGGCTCATCTCGGCCCGAAGCGCTCGCACCCGGTCGGCGTGGAAGACCGCGTACGGCGGCAATCCGTCCCGCAGCCGGCTGACGACCGCCTGGAGCGGTGCGGCTTTGATGTTTATCAAACCGCCCAAGTCACGGAGCGCTGTCGCCACGATGTCCTCATCCGGTGCATCGACGATCTCGTCAGCACCCGGACGACCGAGGAAGACACGGAGAACGTGATAGCCGTCCGGCACGGCGTGTGGCCATTTTTGATCGATGAACGTACACGCCGTGATCATCACGTCCGCTTCTTGGCTAGTGACGAAGCCCGTACCGACGAACGGGAGCTCGATGTCTGTCTCTTTAAAGACGAGTGAGCACGTCGCGGTCGCATGCGGCTTCATATCGGCCAAGAAATCACTGTCGACTTTCGGTAAGAACTGACGAATGAGACGCGGCGGAACCGTCAGTACGAGACGCTCTGAATCCATATCGCCACGATTCGTGAGCAGACGATAGCCTGTCTCGATCTCCTCGACTTGTTCGACCGAACAGTTCAAGATGACCTCTGTCCGCTCGAGCCGTTCCGCGAGACGGTCCGTCAGCGACTTCAAACCTCGCCGGAGCGAAGCGAACTGTCCGACTTTCTTCGCGCCGACTTCAGCGACACGCTGTTCGGGACGAAGATGGCGCATCCCTTCATATAGACTGCCGTACTTCTTCTCACCTTCGATAAACTGCGGGAACGTCGACAGCGCACTCATCTTGTCGATATCGCCGGCATAAATACCCGACAATAGCGGCTCGATCAATCGGTCGACAATCGGATCCCCGACCCGTTCTCGAAGATAGAGGCCAAGTGAGACGTCCGTCTCTGGGGGAATGATGTCTGGGGGCGACAACAGTATGGCCCGCAATGCCGCGTGCTCGTCTTCTGACAAGAGCGACGTCTGCTTGAACGCGTCGACGTCGAGCGGGATGCCCATCACCGTCTGTTTCGGGATCGGATGTAACCCGTCATGATGCAAGACGTACGCTTGGCCGACCCCGTTCCGGACGAGCTCGTCCCCGAGACCGACGTCATGGATCAACTCGGTCATCGCCGTCTTCCTGAACACGTAAGAGTCGGGGCCGCGCTCGACTGCAAATTCACCGGTCTCAAACGTATCGATTTTTCCGCCCAACCGGTCATTGGCCTCTAACAGCGTGATTGACACGTCTTCCGGCAAATAACGCTCGGCATAAAAAGCGGCGGTGAGACCTGTGATCCCACCACCGACAATCGTCAAATTACGCATGATGCACGATCACGCTTTCCATCCGATCTGCGACGGCTTCGATGAAGCTCCGCTCTGCGTTTGGCATATTTGGACGTGCATAGTGAACGCCAAGGCGGTCACAAACGACTTTACATTCCACGTCGTTGTCGAAGAGCACTTCAAGGTGGTCAGCGACGAAACCGACCGGCGTATAGACGAACGCCTCGTAGCCATGTTTTTCGTGAAGTTCAGCCGTCAAATCTTGGACGTCCGGCCCGATCCAAGGATCCGGTGTGTTGCCTTCAGACTGCCAACCGACCTCATAGTTGATGACACCAGCAGCTTGCGCGATCTTATCTGCCGTCTCTTTCAACTGATCCGGGTACGGGTCGCCACCAGCCAAAATCTTCTCTGGCAAGCTATGCGCCGACACGATCAAGCATGCCTTTTCGGCTGGGACCGGCAAGTTCGCGAACGTCTCTTTGATCGCTTCAGCCCACCAATTGATAAATTTCGGCTCATCGTACCACGACTCGACCGAACGGATCTCGATGTCGTATTTCGCCGCTTCTTCATGGGCGCGTCCGTTGTAAGACTTGACGCTATATGACGAATAATGAGGGGCAAGAACGACTGAGACCGCTTCTTTAATGCCGTCGTTCGCCATTTGCGCGACCGCATCCTCGACGAACGGTTCGATGTGCTTGAGACCGATATATAATTTGAAGTCGATTTCACCAGCGTGACGCTCGTTCAAAATGTCTCGAAGCGTCTCCGCTTGGTCAATCGTGATCTTCGCGAGCGGAGATACGCCCCCGATCGCCTCATAGCGTTCCGTCAAGTCTTGGAGCGCTTCCGGTGCCGGCTTGCGTCCGTAACGGATGTGCGTATAATATCGTTCAATGTCTTCCGGTTTATATGGTGTTCCATAAGCCATTACAAGTAATCCGACTGTTTTCATGATGATTTGCCTCCCATTTTTTCACGTGAATAGTCATGGATAAATGCCGTCAATTTGACGAGTACGGCCGGGTCGACTTCTGGGAACACCCCATGTCCCAAGTTGAAGACGTAGCCCGGTTGTTTCATCCCTTCATCGAGGATTTCTTTCACTTTCTCCTCGATGACCGGCCATGGTGCAAGCAAGAACGACGGGTCCAAGTTTCCTTGCACCGCTTTCGTAATGCCGCGATCGCGCGCTTCTTGAACCGACAAGCGCCAGTCGAGCCCGACGACGTCGATTGGCTGATCTTGCCATTCTTCTACAAGATGGCTCGCTCCGACACCGTGCATGATGAGCGGGATGTCGAGTGTGCGCAATTCAGTGAAGATGCGCTCAGTCGTCGGTTTAATGTAACGGACATAATCTTTGCGGCTGAGCGTCCCGACCCATGAATCGAACAATTGGAACGCTTGGATACCGGCCTCGGCTTGCGCTTTGGCGTACGTGATGACCATGTCTCCAAGTTTGTCCATGAGCGCGTTCCAAACGTCCGGCTCAGCATACATGAGTGCTTTCGTCCGATGATAGCTTTTCGATGGACCGCCTTCAATCATATAGCTCGCAAGCGTGAACGGTGCTCCCGAGAATCCGATGAGCGGCACTTCAAGACGCTCTCGAAGCAAACGGATCGTCTCGAGCACGTACGAGATGTCGTCGACATTCAGCGGTTTTAAGCGCTCGACGTCCTCCATCGTCCGATACGGATTATCGATGACCGGGCCAATCCCGCTCTTAATTTCTACATCGACGCCCATCGACGGGAGTGGCGTCATAATATCTTTGTACAGAATGGCCGCATCGACTCCGAGTTGCTTGACCGGGAGTTCCGTCACGTAGGCGCATAGTTCTGAATCGTGTGTGATTTCGAACAACGTCCTCGTTTTCTTGATCTCACGATATTCTGGTTGGTAGCGTCCGGCTTGGCGCATATACCAGACCGGCACATAGTCTGTCGCCTCTCCTCGAAACGCCTTCAAAATAGTATCGTTCATACGTCGCGTCATTCCCCTCTATAATTCTCCTACACTCTTCTTCTATAGGTATGTGAACTCAAAAACATTATACAGAAATTAATTAGAATAATGCTAATGTGAAGCATTTTCATTGTGTTTTCATTGTGTCATTTCTTTGTCGGATACGTGCGGAACGCCGAATTGAGCTGACCCCGGATCAATTCATCACGCTGTCTCGTCGATAGACGTTTTTCGCGCTCTTTAATGTCTTGAATCCGCCATCCGTCCTCAAGCTTTGACGCCACGTCGATCAACCGCTCGACGTCATGGAAAGAATATTTACGCGAGCCTCCCTTTGTCCGCTCCGGGAAGACGAGTCCTTTCGCCTCATAATAGCGCACTTGTCGTTCAGAAAGCCCGGTCAGTTCGGTAATAACGCCCATTCCAATCACTTTCTTCGACTTGTAGTCCATCGTCCGCCATCTCCCTTCTCAAAAAAACTATGTCAGATAATCTGACAAATTGCAATCCAACCCGTTCATTTCGTCTTAAACTGAAACCAACTTTTGAAATCACACTTGCTAAAAGGAGGAATCGCAACATGGAAGAAATTATGTATTATATGGACACGCTGTTCGTACTCATCGCTGCACTGCTCGTCTTGACGATGCAACTTGGTTTCGGCTTACTCGAGACCGGGACGCTCCGGGCTAAAAACGCCGGGCATGTCGCTGTCAAACAAATCATCAGCCTCTCTGTGGCGGCACTCGCCTTTTGGGCCGTCGGGTTCGGCCTCTCATTCGGGGATGGTACCCGCTGGTTCGGGACTGAAGGATTCTTTTTAAACGGATCGTTCACGAGCCTCGACTGGGCCAACGTCTCGCTCGACATTAAATTCTTGTTCCAATTGTCATTCGTCGCCGTTGCGCTCGCAATCGCTTGGGGCGGATTTGCGGAACGGGCTAAACTGTCGGCTTACGTCTTATTCGGTATCTTCTTCGTCGCCATTCTCTATCCGATCGTCGCTCGCTCGGTTTGGGCGGGTGGACTCCTCGGCTCAATGGGGATGCAAGACTTCGCAGGCTCAGCCGTCGTCCATCTTCAAGGTGGGATGGCTGCCCTCATGGCGACGATCATCTTGAAACCACGACGGAAAACAGAATCACTCGCCGGTCATAACCACGTCTTGACGGTCGTCGGCGGACTCGTCCTTTGGCTCTGTTGGTTCGGATTCAACGCGGGATCGACGATGTCGGTCGCTGACGGATTCTTCGGTTATGTCGCACTTACGACGATGCTCGCTACGGCTGCCGGTGCGCTCGGCGCGCTCGCCATCGTCATGATCCACAAAAAGACGGCCGACATCCCTTCAGTCGTCAACGGTGTCCTCGGGGCGCTCGTCGCCATCACAGCCGCTTGTGCCTTTGTCGAACCATGGGCCGCTGTCGTCATCGGCGCCCTCGCTTCCATCGCAACATACGGCACGAGCATCCTCATGGCGAAGTATATCGATGACCCACTCTGTGCCTTCTCAGTCCACGGTGTCGCTGGCATCATCGGAACACTCGCACTCGGGTTCTTCGCATCACCGCGTCTCGTCGAGATCACCGGCATCGGTTCGGCCGGCCTCTTCTACGGTGGCGGTTTGTCACAACTCGGCGTCCAGGCGCTTGGTGTCTTGATCGCAATGGTCATCGCCGGAGGCGGAAGCTATGTCTTCTTAAAACTACTCGACGTGACGATCGGTCTCCGTGTCACTGAGGAGCAAGAAGACGTCGGACTCGATATCGCCGAGCACGGTGTATCGGCGTACGGTGAAATCGATGCGGAAACTGACACTCCGGCTCGTCTGCCGAAGATTCTCGGCTCGAGCGTGTCGGTCATGTCACCAAAAAAATAACAGCAGTCAAAGGGACACCCTTCACGCGCGTGGAAGGGTGTCCCTTATTCATTTCAACCGCCCTAAATAGTAACGGATGACAAGATAGCCGAGCACGACTCCCGCGACCGCGTCAACTCTAGCACCGAAAGCGACCGACACGAGCGTCAGAACGACCAACTGACCAATCAGCAAGCGATTCATCCACCATTTGTAACCCGCCAACCGTTCAAGACGCGTGATCGGCAACCATGAAGCGATCGACATCGTATCGAGTCGTTTGAAGAGCGGCACGAGTTGGAGTGCGGTCAAACCGACGAACAGTGGGACGACCAAGCCGACATACCAGCCACCCGACAACCACATGACGATGAACGCCACGACAGAAAGGCGGAACACGAGGTCGAGCGAGTCTTTCGAACGGATGACGCGTAAGCCATAGACATAACGCGCGGCATCCGCGCGTCTGAGCACCGAACGCTCGAGCGCTCGCACGATGACACTTCTCTCCTTCACTTCCTCCCGCATCGCCGGCAAGTCGACGAACCAACTGATGACACGGTCGAACTGCGCCTTGCTCTTCTGCTCGAGCGTGAGCCAATCAAGGAGCGGGATGCGGTCGTGTCGTCTTAGATGAAGCAAGACAAGCGCGACAAGCGCCGGCACCGGCGTCAATAACGGGACACCGAAAATCATGATGACTCCACTCGCGAGCGCACTGAAGAGCACCACGTTTGAGACCAATTCGAGCTTTGCGAGGCGACCCGCTGCCGAAAGCAACACGCTCGCTGCGACGATGGCGCCTACTTCTGCCGGCGTGAGCGCTTGCGTCCGGACGATGAGCGGCAAGACGACGAGCATGGCGACGAGCGCCCGAACGCTCGCGAACACGACGTTGAACAGACGGATCCCGTTCATATACGAACGGATATCACCGAGCTCTGGCAACAAAAACACTTGGTCCGCTTCTTGAAGCAACGTCCGCGGCCGATGCCCGAGTGGCAAGAGCAAGAACACGAGCGCGACGACCCATTCGCTCGGAAACGCCGGGTCGAGTTCGTTTAAAAATTGATTGTAGACGAATCCCCCGTAAATGAGCGTGAAGTAGAGCGTGAACAAGAGACCCCCGTTCGCCACATAGCGGCTATACTTCACGACTTCTTCCATCCAACTACTGAACCGAGCGTTAAACACCCTCATTGCGCCCGCTCCTCGGCCTCGATCGCCTCGACATAAATGTCATCGAGCGTCGCGTCAGGACGGAGCGCATATTTTTCACGCAACTGCGCTGCCGTACCGGTCGCAATCACGACTCCTTGATGGAGAAACACGAACCGGTCACAGTGACGTTCCGCCGTCTCGAGGATGTGCGTCGACATGAGAATCGCACAATCTTGTTTATACTCATCAAACAGGCGGAGCAGTTGACGGATCGCGAGCGGATCGAGACCGACGAACGGTTCGTCGACGATCAAGAGCGGCGTCTTCGTCACGAGCGCGCTCAGAATCATCGCTTTTTGGCGCATCCCTTTCGAGAAGACGGATGGGAACCAGTCCAACTGTTTCTCCATACGCATGTCGCGGGCCAATCGTTCCGTCCGCATCTCGAGGTCACGGCTGTCGATCTCGTACGCTTTCCCCATCAACAACAAATGTTCACGTAACGTCAACGTGTCATACAAAATCGGCGTCTCAGGTATATAACTTATTTTCTTGCGATAATTTTTTTCGGACGATTGCAACGTTTCTCCGTCGACTTCGACTGATCCCGAAATCGGTTCAAGCAATCCTAAAATATGTTTGATCGTCGTCGATTTCCCGGCACCGTTTAGCCCTATCAGCCCGACGAGCTCACCTTTTTTTACTTCAAACGAAACATCATGTAGCACTTGTTTACCTATATAACCGCCGTTCAAGTGTTCGACGTGTAACATGAAAACTCCACCCCTTATTTTCAACTTTTTTTTGTGATATATGTTTTAAAAATTGTCACATGGGAATATTCTCTACTGTAAGGCATTTTAAAAACTTATTCATCACTTCCATTGTTCCATAAAATTGTTATTGAGAACAATGGACAAAACAGAGAGGAGAATGTTTGCATGGGTTTTATTCTTTATTTAATCGTCGGGGGTATCATCGGTTGGTTAGCAGGTCTTATTTTAGGTAAAGACGTACCAGGCGGCGTAATCGGTAACATCATCGCTGGTATCATTGGTGCTTGGCTTGGCGGATTGATCTTCCCTGATTTCGGACCGATCATCGCTGACATCGCGATTATTCCAGCACTTCTTGGTGCGATTATCTTGATCTTGATCGTATCGTTCGTTATGAAATCAATGAACAAGAAACGCTAATCAAGTGCTACAAAAATGGGACCCTCGACACGAGGGTCCCATTTTTTCGTTCAACTTAACAGTAAATACATCGCCCCGTCGCGTTCGATGAAGCGTTTATCCGTTTCTAGACCGAGCAACGTGAAAATCGATTCGAACAGTGAGCGATCGTAACGCCACTCGATCCCAAGCTCTGTCTCGATTCGTTCATTCGGTTCACCGAGGAGGGCGACCATATCGTCCGTCCGTTTGTCCAAATCGATGTCGATTTGGTTCACTTTCTTTTTAACAAATGTCACATCCATGCCGTCATACCGCCACACGTCGCTGTCCCGTTCAAGCGGTTCACCGAGCTGTTCGACGACCGCTTTCTCCCGCTTGTTCATAACCGACTCAATCGTTTCAAGCGAATGCCCGGTCCTCGCCTCGACTTCAATCTCGATCAGCTCGACCCGCTCGATATCGAACTGACCGGCAATCGTCTCGTTCGCTTCGGGCTGTAGCGCGAAAGCGAGCTGTTCCTCCCGAACGAGCGTCACCGTCTCCGTTCGCGTGACGGTCTCCCCGTTCACGACCGCGACGGCTTTGACGTCGTACCGGCCTGGCATCCGTTCGACCGTCAAGCTGTCGCCCGCCGCATCAATCCGGCCTACTTGTGTCCCATCGACCCATATGTTCGTCAATGGCACGTCTGACGTCGCAACGAACGTTTGCGGTAACAGCTCAATCCGATAATCCGCAAAGCCGAACCGGCCGTCTCCCGTATCAAGCAAGCGGAACAACCCGACTGACTCCATACCTTGACGTTCATCGGCGCGGTCCGCCGCCACCTCAGAGATCGCCTCACCTCGAATCGACTTCTCTTCGTTCAGCCAACGCATGAACCGGAGTGCCTCGGCACGCGTAAGCGGCTCAGTCTCATATTCAACCGTCTGCTCAAAGAAAGCGACGTCTTCCGTCAACAGAGCCTCTTTAAATCGAACGTAGATTTGCGCGTTCGCCTCTGCCGGCTTATAGCCCCATATATAGATTGCACCCGTCGCTAAGACGAGCAAAACGGCTAGGACGATGACGAGGCGAATCTTGCGCTGCCTTGTCGTCTTCTTCGATCGTTCATAAGCCATTCTCTCCACTCCTATCACTTTCTCTTGTCCTTCTATTGTAGGATGACGTGAGAACGAGGACAATCATTCTTTCGCCTGAACTTCCGTGTTATGATGAAATCGATCAGTCATTTCATGAATGGAGGAAATACGATGCATACCGATGCCAATTGTATCTTTTGTAAAATCGTCAACAACGACATCCCTTCTTACAAGGTGTACGAAGATGATGACGTCGTCGCTTTTCTCGACATTTCCCAAGTGACGAAAGGCCATACCCTCGTCATCCCGAAACATCATGCCAAAAACATTTACGAACTACCGAGTGACGTCGCAAGTGACGTCTTTAAAGCAGTACCGGGAATCGCGAGTGCGATTCAACGCGAAACGGGCGCGATCGGGATGAACGTCCTCTCGAACGCCGAACAAATCGCCGGTCAGACGGTGTACCATTTCCATATTCACTTGCTCCCGCGCTACGGCCAAGAAGACGGGTTCGACGCGAAATGGGAAACCCATAACGATGCGTACACGCCAGAAGAAATGAACACGCTCGCGGCTCAAATCAAACAACGTGTTTGAACGAAACAAGCGGACCAGACTCCTCCGAGAGCCTGGTCCGCTTTCTTGTGTGTCATGACGAGTTGATCGAATTGAAGTGCCGCTTCCGCTCTTCTTCAATTTGTGCCCGTTCTATTTGCAATTTGATCGCATGCTCATACAGTTGCTGACGAGATTTGACAGACTCCGCTTGTTCGAACTCTTTTCTTAATTCATTTAGACGGGTGTCGATTTCAAAAAGTCGCTTTTCAAGCAAAGTTTGTTTACGCGTCTGTTCGTTCTGTTCTGACGCTTCGTATCCCGCCTCGAGTGCTTCCATTATTTTATGTGCCCAAGGGTCATCTCCCAGTTGTTTCGCCGCGTTGTACAAGTCTAGCATGTCATCGAACCAACGCTTTTGCTTGTCCACTGGAGGTCACCTTCCTTTGACCTCATTTTAAAATAAAATGATTTTTCGGTCAAAATTGAATGTTCTGAAAAATTTTATTTGAGATATAGGTTTTTAATCTCTCTTTTTTGGTAAAATAATATGAAAAGAATGTATTCTAGCATTATCGTGCTTGAGGAGGGGAATGTATTGTCGAGTCACAATCGTCGCGAGTGGGTTGCTTTTGGCTTTGTCGTAGCGTTTTTAGGCGTGGCGGCAGTGAAAAAGATTGCTCGTGGAACAGCCAACGATGCCGCATCGAATCAGCATCGGGCGTCTACAATCACTACGTTGAAAGAACAATTCCAAAAAGTTGCCAAAGATGCTTCACAAGTGGTGGCGGCTGGTAAGTTGCAAGGCAAAGAATTGACGGATCAAGTGAAAGCCGAGGTCGAACGCTATCAACAAGACATTCAGCCTTCAATCGAGCAGATCCAAGGAAACCTAAACGAGCTTTCAAACGTACAGTCAGATATGACCGAAGCGAAAGCGAAGAAGACCGACTGACCGGTCTTTAGGCATCGTCCGTCGTTTTAGTCACTTTGTATCCGGAAAGGATGAATTGAGATGGAACATGAAAAAGAATTCTCTGGCCCTGAGGCCATGCTCTATAGTCATAAAATCATTCAGCTCAGTAAAGCATTGTGGAAGACGGTCGAAAAAGACTGGCAGAACTGGATCAAGCCTTTCGATTTGAACATAAACGAGCATCATATTTTATGGATCGCCCACGCACTCGGTGGCGCCTCAATCTCTGAGATTGCGAAATATGGCGTGATGCACGTATCGACCGCGTTCAACTTTTCGAAAAAATTAGAAGATCGTGGTCTCCTCACGTTCTCTAAAAAAGAAACGGACAAACGTAATACTTATGTACAGTTGACGCCTGAAGGCGAAGCGCTCTTGCTCGAAACAATTCATGCGTTCGACCCTGAAGAGAACGGTGTGTTCCGTGCCTCGCTCCCGTTGCAGGAGTTATATGGGAAATTCCCGGACTTGACGGACATCACGGCCATCGTCCGCCGCCTGTACGGCGACAACTTCATGGACATCTTCGCTGAAACATCAAAAATGATTTCTGAAGAGGCCGGACGTCGTCCCGAAGATGACGAGCTGACTAAAGAAGCTTGACGTGCGCGTAAAGGGGCTCTGTGATTTCGAGAGCGATCCCTTGTTTGACGCACGCCGCCAAAATGACCCCAGGGTCTAACGACGGATGCAACATCCCGACGAAACTGACGAGCAAAGGCTCTACGGACGACAAGCCGTAACGCCTTTGCTCGTTTTGTTGATTGTTGATTTCGTCGAGCAGTCTATAGAAGTCCGCAACTTCTTCCTTCGTCAAGTTTGCTTTGATGACTTCATATTCAAACGGCCGACTCGACCAATCGACTAGTCCGAGCAACAGCTCCATCTGAAAAGACAACTGATTAACTTTCTCTTCTAGCGACACGTTTCCCACCCCATCATTTCACATTCTCTTTCATCATTATACGACACGTTTCTGTGCTATGATACTACACAGGTAATCGAACAGCTGTCATGATTAACAAAATGTGGTATAGTCGAACATAGAAACTTATAGATTTTTAGGGGTGGAATATATGTCAAATGGAATGACGAATGAACCAAACAAACAAAACAAAAAGTTTTCAACTGGTGCCCTTGTCGGCGCATCGGCAATCGCGCTTCTCATCGGTGTAGGCGGTACGTACGCTGCAACGAGCGGCGGATCTTCTGACAACTCAGCTGTTGTCTCATTCGAAGGTGGCGAAATCACGCGCGGTGAAATCGCGGACATGAGCTACGACCGTATGGTCCCACAACTCGCTTTCCAAGAAACAATGAACGCACTTCTTGAAAAAGAGTATGGCGACAAAGTCGAGCAAGAAAAAGTCGACGAAGAGTTCAGCAAGACGGAAGAGCAGTTCAATTCGAAAGAAGAGTTCGAACAAGCGATTCAACAGGCTGGCATGACAGACACGGATGAGTTCAAAGAGGCACTCCGCGGCCAAATGCTCGTCGATGCTGCGAAGTCTGAACTCGTCGACGTGACGGACGAAGAAATCGAAGCACAATTCGCCAAAGAGAACGTTGAAGTCCAGGCGAGCCATATCCTCGTCGAGACGGAAGAAGAAGCGCAAGCTATCATCAAAGAAATCAACGATGGCGCTGATTTCGCAGACGTCGCGAAAGAAAAATCAACAGACACTGGTTCAGGCGAAAAAGGCGGCGACCTCGGTTACTTCTCAGCCGGCGCCATGGTTCCTGAATTCGAAGCATACGCGTTCCAAGAAGATGTCGTCGGTAAAGTCTCAGAGCCGGTCCAATCACAATTCGGATTCCACGTCATCAAAGTCGTAGACCGTAAAGAAAAAGACCTCAAGCTCGAGGACGAGAAAGACCGCATCCGTGAAGAATTGGCGACTGAAAAAGCAGCTTCAGTCGACGCCAACAAAATCTACGCTGAGTTGATCGAAAAATACAACGTTGACGTGAAAGACGCGAAAGCCTCAACACAGTTCGACGCAGTAAAAGACGCACTCAAAGCGGAAGAAGAAGGAACATCAGAAGAAGCACCGGCTGAAGAGTCGACAGAACAATAAGCAACAGGCAGGCGTCCCGCGGGATGCCTGCCTTTTTTATAGCTTCGGTTTGTAGAACGCCCGGTTATCAAGCGCCATGAGCCGTTCTGTGAACGTTCCTGGCTCGACACCTTCGAACGCCTTATCGAACATGTTCATCCGCGCATCGATGTTGTCGATGAAGAACAGCATTTCCGCCTCCGGAAGTTGCGGCGCGTTCGCCGAGCCCCACTCCGGCTTCCCGTGGTGACTCAAGACGAGATGTTGTAACAGCGTCGTGACTTCACGATCGGTCCCGAGCTCGCGGGCCGTGACTTCGATCTCGGACGCCATGAGCGACAAATGACCGAGCAGTTTGCCTTCGAGCGTATATTCCGGGGTGATCGCGTCCGACAGCTCGATGACTTTCGCCAAATCGTGCAAGACGACACCTGAGATGAGCAAGTCCCGGTTCAACTGTGGATACAAGTCACACATCGTTCCGGCCAGTTTGAGCATCGACATGACGTGGAACGCGAGCCCTGAATAGACCGCATGATGATGGCGTACCGCCGCCGGATACGTGAAATATGCCTCTTCGTTTCGGTCAACAATCGTCGTCACGAGTTCCCGCATGCCCTCGTGACTGATCGCGTCGATATACGCCCGGATCGTCGTCTCGAGCTCCGACTTCGGGATCGGCGCAGAGCGGACGTACGGTGCGATGTCCGTCTCCCCTTCGATGATCGAGATCTGCTTCAGTTTGAGCTGCGTCCGGCCCCGATAGTCCATGACTTCTCCTGAGGCGTGGACGATCTTTTTCGTCCCGTACTTCTCGGTATCGGCGCTATCCCACACCTTCGTCTCGATCTCGCCGCTCTCATCGCATAAAACGAGGGTCAGATAAGGCTTCCCGTTCCCGGCGAGCCCTCGATATGATTGTTTGATCATTACATATTGGTTTAACGTGTCGCCCACTTTGAGCTGACCGATTTTAGTCGTCAATGAAAGCACCTCTCTTCTTGTCAGTACTTCCATCTTAACGAAAGTTCGCTCTAGATGCCAACTTTCTCGGTAAACCGGGAATACTTGATGAGAGAAGAACATTGGGGGAATGAAGGATGAATTGGACTTGGTACACACGACCTGAGGAAATCGTACACGTTGACGACTACTATACGGAGGCGTACACGTATTGGCTCGAACAACTGACGACGGCCAAAGTGACGAAAATCATCGTCGAGCAGGACTATATGTACGGTTCGCTCACGCTCGACTATGAGCAGCTCGAACGCGAACCGCAGAAAATCGGTCACTATTTCGTGACGCGCGACTTTTTATGGACGATCGGGTTTGATGATTTGTATTGCGATAGCGTCGCAGCGAAACAATATGCCACACCGATTGCAGCGTTCTATGACCTGCTCGCCGAAAAGATGGATTATTACTTCCACGGGATCGATGAATACGAGGAACGTTTGATGATGGCACAGCGTCAAATGAGCGGTCAAGTTCCGCCTGAGTTCATGAACGAAATATTTGGGCTGCGGAGCGAGATTGAACGCTGGTCAGATACGGTCGTCCCGTACCGCGAGCTACTGATGGCGGGACGAGAGGCGTTCCTCGACATAGAGTTGAATGAGCTGAAGTCTTATCGCCTTGCTGAGTACCGTGTCGATCGGCTGTTGACGTTGATCGAACACTACCAAGGCGATGTCATCGCCTTGACCGACCTCGCCTCGACGCTGTCAAATTTTCGTGGCAACGAGATCATGAAGGCGTTGACCGTCTTCACGGCGCTGACGACACCGGTCGTCGCCTTCGGTGCCGTCTGGGGAATGAACTTTAAACAGATGCCAGAACTCGAATGGCCGCTCGGCTATCTATTCGCTTGGGTCATGATCGTTCTCTTCACGGGCTTAGTTTACGCTTGGTTAAAACAAAAAAATTGGATTGGGTCTCTGTTACAATTCCCGAATCAAATCCGTAACCAAAAACAAATGGAAAAACAGCGGAAGAGAACAAAACAGTAAAAAAACGAACAAAAGTTCGCTATAATGAAAGGAGTCGATTGAAACGGAAAGGAGATGCCGATGGAACGTTTAATCATACACGTCGATATGGATGCGTTCTATGCATCCGTCGAACAACGAGACCGCCCTCATTTGCGAAATAAGCCCGTCATCGTCGGTGGCGCCCCTCACAGTCGTGGAGTGGTCGCCACCTGTTCGTATGAGGCGAGAAAATACGGCGTGCATAGCGCCATGTCGTCACGTCGGGCGTTCGCACTCTGTCCGCAAGCGACGTTCGTCAAGCCGCGCTTTCAGGCGTATCGGCAAGTGAGCCAAGACGTGATGGAGATCTTCAAGTCTGTGACGCCATTTGTCGAGCCGCTATCGCTCGATGAAGCGTATCTCGACGTCACCGAGAATTCACTCATGAGCACGTCGGCGCCTTACGTGGCGCGCTACATTCTCGGCGAGATCAAACGCCGGACCGGACTGACCGCTTCCGCCGGCGTCGCCCCGTCCAAGTTCGTCGCCAAAATCGCCTCCGGGTTCGACAAACCGAACGGCCTCACTATCGTCGCCGCGAACGAAGTCGAGTCGTTCCTCGCCCCGCTGTCGATCACGACGATGCACGGTGTCGGGAAAGTGACCGCCCAGACTTTGTTCAAGCACGGGTTTGAAACGATTGCCGACATCCAGCAATCGCGACCTGAACAGTTGAAGGCCATCCTCGGCCATGACCGTGGTGTCCAGTTATACGAACTCGCACACGGACGTGACAGCCGTCCCGTCGTCCCGACCCGTGAACGCAAGTCGATCGGCTCGGAGACGACGTTCGCCTTTGACCTCGACGATCCGGAGGAAGTGTATGAGCGCGTCATCCCTGAGATCGAAGACGTGTTGCAGCAGCTCGACCGCCGCGAATTGAGTTGTCAAACTGTGACGATCAAAATCAAAACGAGCGAGTTTCAAGCACGCAGTCACCAGATCAAGCTGAACCATCCGACCCATGACCATGATGAGATCAAACGGCTTTCCCGACGCTTGTTCGACGAGATGTCAATCAACGAGCCGGTCCGTCTGATCGGCATGACCGTCTCCGATTTGATTCCCCGAACGGAGACGGCCCGTCAGCTCACGTTCGACGAACTAACGAAACCGTCGCTTGAAGAATGAATGGTGATTCAGTACAATGGAAAGAAAGGGGGGGATCCGTTTGAACATGTACACAGTCACTGCGTTCGAGAATGACGGCACGATTTTACTTAATGATTCATTCGAGGCAACGAACGACGAAGAAGGAAAAGCGACAGGGCTAGCGATGCTCCATGAGGCCGGTCACGACCATAAAGGGGCGCGCATCGTCCGCCAAGGACAACTCATCTATTTCGAACGGTGCAAACTTCCTGGAAAACTGAAAGGCACGGCCTCATAACAGAAGCGCCTCGGGAACCCCGAGGCGCTTTGTTCATTCGCTATATTGTTTCTCCCAGTCTTCCCGCCATGCTCAATAGTCGTCCGGATGTAGCTCTTCCGCCGTCTTCCCATCCAGTGAATAAGGTGCCCCCATCAGCGGTTCCTTTGAATCAGGGAATGAGGTCCCGCCGATGATGTTCCCGTCATCAATTAGGACCAAGACGTTCGTCTGTCCGAGCTCGTACTGATCATCGAGCAGATGGTTACGGACGACGAAATGCTCTCGCTTAATGTCACGCCCGATATAGTCGTCCGGTGGCGTCGTCTGGACGCTCCAAGTATCTCGCACAGGTGAATCGATAAGGTCTTCCTTCTCGAAACGTGACGTGTCCCCACCCTTGTAAGAAACAATCTCATATCCTTTCTCCTCGAGGGAACGCTTCGCCAGCTTGGCGTCCTCTCCGAGCATCGGTTTTTCGTTGGCGTTCGAGCAAGCCGCCAGGAAGAAGACGCACAGGAGGATCCCGATTCGTTTCCACATCATCTCTCCACCTCATCAGTTCGTTGTTTTCAACTTATTCGTCAACTAACAAAAATTTCCTCTTTCAGAATGGAAAGAGGAATAAAATCGAAAAAATCGCGACGACCGCGACAATCATTTGTAGCGGCAAACCGACTTTAACAAAATCGAAAAAGCGATAGCCGCCGATACTGAACACCATCGCGTTCGTCGGTGAGCCGAACGGCGTCATAAACGCGAGTGATGCCGCAACGGCGACGGCGACTACGAGCGGCACCGGACTGACTTCGAGTGACGCGGCGAGCGATAAGGCGAGCGGTGCGAACAAGACGGCCGTCGCCGTATTGGAGATGATTTGACTGAGCACCATCGTTGCGACGAAGATGGCGACAAGCACCCAGACCGGACCAGCGCGCCCGAACGACTCACTGATCCATGTGACGAGCCAGGCCATGACACCCGCGTTTTCGAGTGCGGTCCCGACTGGAATCATGGCGGCGATCAACAGGAGCGACGACCATTGGACCGACTCGTAGGCAACGTCCATATGCCGGACCGCTCCCGTCAGCACCATCGCGATGGCCGCAAGCCAAACGGCAACGGTCGGATCGACCCATTCGAAGACGAGGAGCACGACCATGACTAGCATGATGAGACCGGCCGCGAGTTGATGGCGCTCGGACACAGCTCGGTTGGCGACATCGGTCACGCGCTCGTTCGCGAGCAACAAGTGTGTCTCGTCACCCGCTTTTTCTAAATCGCCCCACTCGCCTTGGGCCACGAGCATATCACCTCGCTCTAACGGGACGTCTTTCAGCCGCGTCATCGCAATTTCTTCGTTCGGGCGGATGACTTGAAGCACGTTCAAGCGGTAGTCATTCCGCAACCGACTTTCCGAGAGACAGTGACCGATGAGCGGGCTATCAGACGGGACGGTGAAAATGGCGACGCCTGACTCTTTCCCGTAGACATCTTTCAGCTCCATCGATTCAACGACCACCCCTTCTTGACGGGCGACGCGTCGAACATCCGCTTCTGCCCCGCTAACGAGGACACGTCCCTCATAGAGCACTGTATCGGCTCGGGCCGTGACGAGTCGATGCGCGAGCCCTTTTCGCTTTTCGCCGAGGACGATCAAACCGTCACGTGACCACTTCACATCTCGGAGCGTTTTCCCGACGAGCGGATGACCTTTCGTGAGCGTGAGCGCGTAGATGTTCAAGTCGGGCATCGGCAGACGGGCGACGACGACCGAACGAACCTCGCCCGCATCGAGCAGCCGGTTCCCGATGACATAAAAGTAGAGCAGCCCGACGACGGCGGCGGCGAACCCGATCGGTAGTAGCGAGAAGAAACCGAGCGTTCCGACTGAGGCACCACGGAGCGCCTCGGCGGCGACAAGGTTTGGTGGGGTGCCGATGAGCGTCATCGTCCCACCGATGCTTGAAAAGAACGCGAGCGGCATTAACAGTTTTGCCGGATTCGTACCGGTTTGTCTCGACATGGCGAGAACGACCGGGATCAAGAGCGCGACCGTCCCCGTGTTCGACATGAGACTCGATAAAAACGTCACGGTGACCATCAGAACGAGAAATAGACGCACCTCACTCCCTTTCGCATAAGGAATGAGCCCAGCGCCAAGCCGTTCGGCGAGTCCTGTATGAAATAGGCCCGCTCCGACGATGAATAATCCGGCGATCATCAAGACGACCGGATTCGAAAAACCTGCCATCGCCGCGACAGGCGACAGTTGCTGCGTCAATACGAGCGCGACCAGCCCGACGAGTGCGACGAGATCGGCCCGCAACCAGCCCCCGATGAAAAAGATGATCATGACCGCTAATATGAACAAGGTGACCATGACGCCCACCCTCTCTTGTGAATTGATATACAAGTTTATTATACCCTATAATATGTAAGCGCTATCATAACGAATTTGACAAGTCGGTCAACAAAAAAACGGATGGCTCGAAAGCCATCCGCACAGGTATTATTGAACTTCGTTTTCATTAACCATCGGAGCGTATAGATCTTCAAGTGGTTTCATGATAATTTTTGTCACTTCTGTGACCAGTTGATGCATGCGTTGCTCTTCTTGCATGAGCTCCATGATCAATTCGTTCTGTTGAACGCTCATCATTTTCGTTTGAGCATCCATCATCTCTTGTTCTGAGATTTCTTCGCCTTGCATTTGCTTTTGCTGAAGCGTCATTTGGATATCACGGAAGTCAGCGAACAACTGGTTCGCTTCTGCATCCGCATTGACACGATCGTATAATGAAGAGAGATTTGTGAACTCCTCAGATTCGCGAAGTGCTTTTTCCAATTGGTTAGCATGATCGTACAAGTTTGTTTGTGACATGTGACGTCCTCCTAAATACTATTAGGGCCGTGGCCGATCAAACGATGGCAATCAACCCTTGAATCAACCCAATCATACCACCTAACAGCGCTCCAAGCCATGTTATTGCCCGGAACTCCCGTTTCGAGATCGATAAGACGATCTCCTCGAGGTACGACGTATCGAGCGATTGGACTTGCTCTTGCACGATTTGATCGATTTTCAGACGGTCCATCACCGTCTCCATTTGATTGGTGAACCGCTCGATGACGAGCCGAACCCCGTTCGGGACGAGATCGTCGACGATGCGTGTCTCGACGTCTCGTGTGTACGAATAGACGGTCCGGTCGAGCAATTCGCCGACCGGGAGACGGGTGATGACTTCTGTCGTCACCCCATCGATCAATCGGTCTTCTAACCGCTCATCTAAGAGTGTGTCGACCGTACGCTCACTGAACCGTTCGAACTCGCGCGTGATCATCGTCGCCATTCCAGAACGAGTCGACCCGCCACGTAAAATGTTGACAATCTCCGGGCGAATCATCTCGACGAAGTTCATATTTTGAATGAACCCGGCGATAAAACCGAGCCGGCGTTGGACGAACGAGTCGACCATATACCGCAGCTGAGCCTCTCCTTCCGCCGAATAGAAATACTCTTCTGATTTGACGAGCATCGCGTCGACGATTTCCGGGATCACGTCACGGACACGGTCCATCCCGTCCTCACCGAGCAGTTCGTACAGCTTGCGTGACTTGACGTCAGCGAGCACGAGCCGGAGCTCTTGGCGGAGTTTCGTGTCCGCTTCCGTCAACACACGCGACTCGGCGTCCGGGTAAAGCGGTTCGACTAGTGTACGGATCGTCTTGTCCGAACGGAGCATCGTCCGGACTTCCTCTTGGACGAAATAGGTGATGTGGCCGCTCACTTGTTCGTCGAGCAGGCGCTTCCGCATCCCTTCAGGCGTCAACAAGTGTTTCACGACCGTCTTGCCGAGACTCGTCGCCAGCTCATCGCGGCGTTTCGGAATCAACCCCGGTGTGAACGGTACTCGGACTTTTCCGATATACTTTGGCTCGTGGGGCCGAAATAACATTTTGATGGCGAGGAAGTTCGTCACTCCCCCGATTGTCGCCCCAATGGCGATCATGATGAATATTTTTAGTAGACTATCCAAACTGCCTGCCCCCGTTCTGAAATATGATACATTGTTGAAGAGGTGATTGTGTTGACTACGTTTGATCGTATTAAATCGATTTTCCCGACCGTTGTCCATCGGTCGGAAGACGCATCCGGAGACTATGCTTGGTATCAAGCACAGGATGGGACCGTGTTCGGCTTGCCAAAAACCGAGTTGAACGAGCGTGAACGGCAACTGCTCGAATGGTCGGCGACACCGTTTTTGACGACCGCCGACCCCCGTCAAGAAAAATGGCAAAACCGCCTGCTCACCGATTCGTATCGGATCGCGCAACCGTTCCGTCTGTTGTCACTATCGCTCCACTATCAAGAGAGGGAATCGCTCGAGCAATTTTTAGAGATATTACACGATTTCATGCCAGAAGCGGAGATTGTCGTCATGACGCGACATCACGTTGAAATCATTGAGATGAACCAACTCGTCGACTTGTCTGATTTCGAGGACGTATTGCGTGCCGGCGCGAGCGACTGCTACGTCGAAGCGCACGTCATCTTTAGTGAGCGGCCGCTCGGTGTGTTGGGGACGCTTTACCATCAACACATGACGTTGCGCCCGTTCGCGAAACTCCCTACTAAAACTTACCCTGCTAGTCAATTATTATACCATTACTTGCTACAAGACCATGAGACTTTTGCCACACGTCTCCAATTGACCGAGGCGGCGTATTCGATACTCGATAAGACGAGCGTCGAATTGTTAGAGGCGCTGTTCGCCCACTCGCTGAACGTGTCCCATACGGCGAAAGCGCTGTTCATGCATCGGAACACGCTCAATTACCGGCTCGATCGGCTCTATGAACTGACAGGATATGACGCTCGTCAGTTTTATGATGCGAGTTTACTCCAACTGATTGTCACGTTGCACAAATCTGAGTAACTGTTTTTGTGCAACGTGTACATATCTCGTGCAAGCGGTTTCATCGTATAATCAATCTTGTAAGCGCTATTATACAAGAACACATTCTCAGGAGGCTAACGACAATGGCAGAAATTCAATTGAATCACATTGATAAAATATACGACGGTGGTGACGGGAAAGCCGTCAGCGACTTCAACTTGCACATTAAAGACCGGGAGTTCATCGTTTTCGTCGGACCGTCTGGTTGCGGTAAATCGACAACACTTCGCATGATCGCAGGACTCGAAGAAATCTCGAGCGGCGACTTCATCATCGACGGCAAACGCATGAACGACGTGGCGCCGAAAGACCGCGACATCGCGATGGTCTTCCAAAACTATGCCCTCTACCCGCACATGAGCGTCTATGACAACATGGCATTCGGTTTGAAGCTTCGGAAGTTCCCGAAAGAAGAGATCGACCGTCGCGTCCAAGATGCGGCTCGCATCCTCGGACTTGAAGAATACCTCCAACGTAAACCGAAGGCACTCTCAGGTGGTCAGCGCCAACGTGTTGCCATCGGTCGTGCCATCGTCCGTGACGCAAAAGTGTTCTTGATGGATGAGCCGCTCTCAAACTTGGATGCAAAACTTCGCGTACAAATGCGTAAAGAGATCATCCAGTTGCACAACCGTCTCGATACGACGACGATCTACGTTACCCATGACCAAACGGAAGCGATGACACTCGCGACTCGTATCGTCATCATGAAAGACGGGATCATCCAACAAGTCGGTTCGCCGAAAGAAGTATACGACAACCCAGATAACATCTTCGTTGCCGGCTTCATCGGTTCGCCTTCGATGAACTTCTTCCGCGGAACACTCGCAGACGGCAAGTTCGTCGTGAACGGCGAAGAAATCAACGTGCCTGAAGGCAAGATGAAAGGTCTTCGCGACCGTGGTTACATCGGTAAAGAGCTTATCCTCGGGATTCGTCCAGAATCGATCCACGATGAGCCGATCTACATCGATTCTCCGACAACACACACGTTCCAAACACACATCGATGTATCTGAACTCATGGGTGCCGAGTCTTACCTTTACGCCGAGCTCGGTGGACACCAGTTCACGGCCCGCATCGACGGCCGCTCGAACATCCGTATGGGTGACGACGTAGAACTCGCGCTCGATATGACGAAAGCACACTTCTTCGACTCTGAGACAGAGCTCGTCATCCGTTAATACAAAATCCCCTCGATTCTTGGAATCGAGGGGATTTTTCGTTTAGCGGGTCGCATAGCGACGTTCGAGCCGATGCTGCCCCGCTTGAATGAGTGTCGACAAGATCCAATAGATCGAGGCCGAGAACAAGAGGAGCGGCATGACCAAATAGGTCGTCGCTGCAATCTGGTCTGAGACGTACGTCAACTCCTGCACGGCGATGACCGACCCGAGCGACGTCGACTTGATGATATCAATCACCGAGTTCGACACCGGTGGGATGGCCCGTGATAACGCTTGTGGGAAGATAATGTCTTTAAAACGTTTCGCCCTCGGGATCCCGAGGGCGACACTCGCCTCGACTTGTCCGCGATCGACCGAATTGATGGCTGCCCGGAACGCCTCCGAGATATAAGCCGCAAAGTGCAGACCCAATCCGAAGATGAGCGCCTGCATCCCGCTCAGTTGGACGAACCCGGTCAACCCGACGTACAAGATGAGCAGTTGCAAGAGCAGCGGCGTGCCCCGGAAGAACGAGGTGTACGTCCGAGTGAACAACCGCAACACTTTGATTGGACTGCTGTAAAGTAACGCGATGATCAGACCGAGCACCAAGGCGAGGATAATCGACAGGATACTGGCGATCAACGTCAATTGTACGGCTTCGATATAGGCCGAACGGTTCTCGATGACGGTCGTGATCAGTTCATTCATTGACTGATGTCCTCACCGAAGTACTTATCACCGATTTCAGCCATCGTTCCGTCTTCTTTCATTTCAGCAAGCGCCTCGTTCAACTGATCGAGCACGTCGCTGTCTTGGCGTGTCATGTAACCCGCCTCGCTCTTGTTGAAGACGTCACCGACCGCTTTCACGTCGTAGCCTGTCTTCTCGAGCTCCGTCAAGATGAAGAGACGGTCGTTGAGTGCTGCGTCGAGACGTCCGACTTGAAGGTCTTGGAGCACTTGGTTCGCACCTTTATAAAACTTCACTTCTGCGCCAGCTTTTTCAGCCATCTGGGCGTAGACCGACCCTTGTGTCGAACCAACGACTTTGCCGTCAAGGTCGTCGATGCCTTGGATGTCTTCATTATCTGAAGCAACGATGACTTGTGCACCTGACACCGCGTACGTATCCGAGAACGCATACTTCTCTTCACGCTCCGGTGTGATACTCATCTGGTTCGCGATCATATCGATGCGTTCCGCGTCGAGTGCCGGGACGAGTCCTTTGAAGTCCATCGGCTCATACTCGACCGTATAGCCGGCACGCTCTGCCGCTTCGTTCAACACGTCGATGTCATACCCTGTGATTTCACCTTTATCTTTGTATGTGAATGGCGGGTATGTCGCTTCCGTCCCGACTGTGATGACTGTTTCTTCAGATCCACTGTCCGTCTCTGTACCGCAAGCTGCGAGCACCCCGAACGATGCGCCGATTGCGAGAACTGCCGTTAATGATTTTTTCATGTTATTTCCGCCTTCCTGATAATCCTTATATGATTACATGGTTTTGAGCAATATACTCATCATACTGACGAGGTTAAAAGAAGTCAAACAAAAACCACCGCTCCCAGTTGAGCGGTGGTACACTAGTCAGTCGATTGCTTTTGCTTGCTTCATAACGTCTCGTTCAATCGCTTCACGTTTCGCCGTCGTCATCTCGGCACTATCCGCGTGAACACTGAAATAGAACTTGATCTTTGGCTCTGTGCCAGACGGGCGAAGGCAGAACCACGACCCGTCCTCGAAGACGAATTTGAGCACGTTCGAAGATGGCAAGTCGATGTCCTCGGTCGTATTTTGACGAAGGTCGGTCGCGACTTGCAGCTTGTAATCCTCGAAGCGGACGACTTCGTAGCCGGCAACTTCTTGCGGCGGGTTGGCACGGAACGATTCCATCATCCGGCCGATCTGTTCAAGCCCGGCTTTCCCTTTCAACGTCATCGATTGAAGCGATTCCTCATAAAAGCCATACTTCTCATAAATCGCTTGGAGCGCGTCATACAACGTTCGTCCCTGCTGCTTATGGAAAGCTGCCATCTCGGCACCGAGCACGCACGCCTGGACAGCGTCTTTATCACGGCAGAAGTCACCGATCAAATAGCCGTAGCTCTCTTCGTAGCCGAACAAGAACTCGTACTCGCCTGACTCCTCGTACTGTTTGATCTTCTCACCAATGAATTTAAAGCCGGTGAGCGTGTTCTCGAGATGCACGCCATACGCTTTGGCGATGGCCGCCCCAAGCTCGGACGTGACGATCGTTTTCGCGACGAATCCGTTCGCTGGCAGCGTGCCGGTCTCGACTTTTTGCGATAGGATGTAATCCATCAAGAGCGCTCCGGTCTGGTTCCCTGTCAAGACGAACCATTCCCCGTCGCGGTCACGCACGGTGAAGCCGACGCGGTCGGCGTCCGGATCGGTCGCCATGAGCAAATCAGCGCTGACACGGTCACCATATTCCATCGCCAGCTTGAACGCCGCCCGCTCTTCCGGGTTTGGAGAACTGACCGTCGGGAACGCGCCGTCTGGTTCGGCTTGTTCTTCGACGATCGTGACAAGGTCAAACCCATACGCCTTGAGTCCTTCCATGACCGGTCGGCGACCCGTCCCGTGAAGGGGCGAGAAGACGATTTTGAGGGCGTCTGTTGGGACGTCCTTATGGATTCGAATCGATTGAAGAGCTTCCATGTAAGCCGCATCGACAGACGCATCGACGTTGACGAGTGTCCCGTCGGCGCGGAGCGTTGCTTCGTCTTGGACCGGGATGCTTAACTCGTCCTCGATCGCGTTGACGTAAGACACGAGCTCGTCCGCCTCGGCCGGCGGTAGTTGCCCGCCGTCGGCGCCATATACTTTGAAGCCGTTATACTCAGGCGGGTTATGACTCGCCGTGATGACGACTCCTCCAAACGCGCCTAGGTGTCTGACGGCGAATGACAGTTCTGGCGTTGCCCGTAAGCTCGGGAACAAGTAAGTCTTGATCCCGTTCGATGCAAACGTCCGTGCCGCCTCGAGCGCGAATTCAGGTGAGTAGTGACGTGGATCATGGGCGATGACGACTCCGTGCCGTTTCGCTTCCTCGCCTGACGCCGAAATAAAGTCGGCAAATCCTTGCGCCGCTTTACGAATCGTATAGACGTTCATTCGATTGGCACCTGGTCCGATCTCACCGCGCATACCACCCGTTCCGAATTCAAGCGTCTTATAAAACGCTTCTTCGAGTGTCGTCTCATTTTGTGCCATCTCGTCTAATTCGGTCCGAAGATAAGGTTCAAGTTCCTCATATTGATTCCAACGCTCATATGTTTGTTGCCATGCCATGGTCAATTCCCCTTTCGACGTTCAAATTCAATCGAAGTACTCGCCAATTTGTTCCATCTTGTATACGATGGGAGTAACGAAACTTCGAGGTGATACTATGTTTCCAACTATGCGTGCCCAAGAATTGAAACAAATCGTCCATACGGACTCAATCCGATTTATTGATTGCCGCTATTCATTGAACGACGCTTCATACGGAAAATACGTGTACCGTCAAGGACATCTCCCGAATGCCGTCCATCTCGACTTGATGGAAGACTTGTCAGGCCCTGTGTCCGTTCACGGCGGACGTCACCCGCTCCCGTCAAAAGAAGCGTGGACGGAGACGCTCCGACGCATCGGCATCCAAAAGGACGACTTGATCATTATTTACGACGACGGTTTCCCATACGCCGCACGTGCTTGGTGGTTATTCAAGTGGGCCGGCCATGAGCGCGTCATCGTGCTCGAAGGCGGAATCCAGGCCGGCATCACTTACTCTGGTGAGACAACGACCGAGGTTCCGACGTACCCTGCTTCGACATACGTCCCTGATTTCCACGACGATATGATCGCCACGATCGAAGACGTGCGCGCCGCAACGACAACAGGCGACCTGTATGACTCAAGGACGGCCGACCGTTACGACGGAAGCCACGAACCGATCGATAAAAAAGCCGGGCATATCCCGAACGCCCTGCTCTGCCCATACGTAGACGCCGTCACGGAGCTCGGGACGCTTCAAGACTTTCACGATTTGCGCGAACTTTACGCCAACGTGCTCGATGTCCCGAACCCGATCTTTTATTGCGGCAGCGGTGTCACCGCTTGCGTGAACATTTTGGCATTGCACGCGCTCGGTAAAGACGATGTCCGTCTCTATCCCGGTTCATACTCTGACTGGATCAGTTATCCAGAAAATAAGGTCCACCCATAACGGGTGGATTTTTTTATTTCACACTCGTCGGCTTGATGTTCCAAACCGCGTTCGCATATTCCGTGATTGTGCGGTCGCTCGAGAAAATACCAGACTTGGCCGTATTGACGATTGAACTTTCCGCCCAACGCGCCTTATCTGCGAACACTTCATCGACGCGTCGCTGTGCCTGCATGTAGGACATAAAGTCTTTCAAGACGAGGAAATCATCGTTATAGACGAGAAGCGAATCAAAGATCGCTTGGAACTGATATTCTCCGACTTTATCGAACGTCCCGTTGACGAGACCGTCGACGACGTTACGTACTTCGGTGTTGGCATGATAAATGTCGGCCGCATGATACCCGCCGAATTTTTTATAGTTCATGACTTCTTGCGGTGTCAATCCGAAAATGAAGATATGGTCATCACCGACCGCATCGCGAATCTCGATGTTCGCCCCGTCAAGCGTACCGATTGTGAGCGCTCCGTTCATCATGAACTTCATGTTTCCGGTTCCTGACGCCTCGTAGCTCGCCGTCGAAATCTGTTCACTAACATCCGAGCCCGGGAAGATTCGTTCTGCCATCGAGACGCGGTAGTTCTCAAGGAACACGATTTTGATGAACTGACTCGCCCGTTTGTCGTTGTTAATCATCGACGCGAGGGCATTGATGTAGCGAATGACTTCTTTCGCGTAATAATAACCTGGCGCCGCTTTCGCTCCGAAGATGAACGTCCGTGGAACCATCGTGAACGTCGGGTCTGTTTGAATCTTTTGATAGAGCGCGTGAATATGCATCGCGTTCATGAGCTGACGCTTATACGCATGCAGACGTTTGACTTGAACATCGAAAATCGAGTTCGGGTCGACACTGATTCCCGTCTCATCTTGAATATAAGCCGCTAAGTCGAGTTTATTTTGTTGCTTCACTTCCATCACTTGCTCCTGGAAGCTCGTATCTTTCGAGACGTCCATCAACTTCTCAAGATCGTTCGGGTGCTCGATCCATGACGGACCGATTGCGTCCGTGATCAAGTTCGACAGACGCGGATTTGATTTCAAGAGCCAACGGCGATGCGTGATGCCGTTCGTCTTGTTATTGAAACGAAGCGGGAACATTTCATACAAGTGGCGCATCTCGCGTTGTTTTAAAATATCTGTATGAATACGGGCGACCCCGTTCGTCGAATGTGATCCGACAACGGCAAGGTTTGCCATATTAATGTAATTGTTCGAGACGATTGCAATCTCACCCATATGCGGTTCAAGGTGTGGATAATTGACGAGCACGTCTTTACAGAACCGGGTATTAATCTCATTAATGATTTGATAGATTCGTGGTAATAGACGCTCGTACATCTCGACCGGCCACTTTTCAAGTGCCTCGGCGAGAAGTGTATGGTTTGTGAACGACATGACACTTTTCGTCACGCGCCACGCTTCATCCCAGCCATATCCGTGATCATCCATCAAAATCCGCATCAGTTCAGGGATTGCGACGACCGGGTGGGTATCGTTAATGTGGACAGCGTAGTAGTCGCCTAAATGTTTGAGTGATTTGTTGTGTCGCAAGTAAGACGCAATCATCGATTGGACACCCGCTGACACGAAGAAGTACTGTTGTTTCAAACGGAGCACTTTTCCTTCATACGTCGTGTCGTCCGGATAGAGGAACTCCGAGATCGTCGCAATCGACTGCTTGTGTTTCAACAAGTCTTTGTACGACCCTTTCGTGCGTTCCATATACTCTTCGTCATCAAATGGCGACTCCGCATTCCAAAGCCGGAGCGTGTTCACGACGTCGTTCTTGTAACCGATGACCGGCATATCGTATGGAACGGCGCGTACGACTTCGTCTGGATGATGAACGACACGGAGACGGTCTCCGATCTGCTTCATCTCGATCCAGCCCCCAAAATTCACGTCAACCGCACGATCGGCACGGCGCGTCTCCCACATATTCCCATTTCGGAGCCAGTTGTCCGGCAACTCGACTTGATAGCCGTCGACGATTTTTTGTTTGAACAAACCGTAACGATAGCGAATCCCGTTACCGTGACCGGGCAGACTGAGCGCGGCAAGCGAATCGAGGAAACAAGCGGCCAGACGGCCGAGACCGCCGTTACCGAGCCCTGGTTCCGGCTCGAACTCCGTGATTTCCGTGAAATCAAAACCGAGTTCTTCCAACCCTTCTTGGACAACTTCTAAAACGTCCATACTGAGTAAGTTGTTATAGAGGAAACGGCCTAACAAAAACTCGAGCGAGAAATAGATGACTTGCTTGCTCTGTTTGGATTCTTGCTTGTCGCGTGTGTTGATCCATTTCGGAATCGCTTGTTCACGCACCATCGTTGCCAACGTTTGATACACTTCCTGCTCGGTCCCTTCATCGAACGATTTCCCGTTTAAGGCGACGAATCTTTCTTGAAACGAAGTGACGAAGCTCTGTTTATCTGTAAACATATATGTGTAAATCTCCTTCCAGTCATGCGAATAGGTGATATAACTCACGGTATTGCTTAGCGGATTGTTTCCAGCTGAAGTCCGAAGTCATCGCTTGATGGACGAGCGCATTCCAAGTGTTATCCTCGTAGAAGACACGAATTGATTTTTCAATCGTCGCGAGCATCTCGTGAGCGTTGTAGTTCAAGAAACCAAATCCAGTCCCTTCTTGCGTGTAATCATTGTAAGGTTTGACCGTGTCTCGAAGTCCGCCTGTCTCACGAACGATCGGAAGTGTTCCATAACGCATCGAGATCAATTGGCTAAGGCCGCACGGTTCGAATCGAGATGGCATCAAGAAGGCGTCTGATCCCGCATAAATCAAGTGGGCCAGTTCGATATCGAACCCGATATACGACCCGATTTTTCCAGGATGGGCTGCCGTCATCTCATGAACAATCGCCTCATATTCAGGTTGACCCGATCCAAGGAAGACGAACTGACAGTCCAAATTCCCCAACTCATGGTTCACCGCATGAATCAAATCGAGACCTTTTTGCTCGACGAGACGACTCACGAATCCGATCAACATGATATCATCACGCACTTCGAGACCGTACCGTTCTTGAAGCATGCGCTTGTTGGCAAGCTTCCCTTCTTTGACCGTGTCGAGATCATACGTTTTTGCGATTCGTTTGTCCGTGCTCGGGTCGTTCGTCGCCAAATCGAGACCGTTCAAGATGCCGCGGACGTCGACGGCACGGTGGCGTAGTGCCGCATCTAAACCTTCGCCATAGTAAGGTTCCATGATCTCATCGCGATAAGACGGACTCACCGTCGTGATTTGGTCGGAATGGACGATGCCGGCCTTCATGTAATTGACGAGACCGTTATGTTGGATGCCCTCTGCCGTGAAATGCTCGTGCCCAAACTGCAGCAGTTCACCGAGCACAGCTTCTGGGAAGATCCCTTGGTATTGCAGGTTATGGATAGTAAAGACCGTTCGAATCTTTTGGTACGCTTCGATGTGTTGATAATGGATTCGTAGAAACGCCGGAACGACACCCGTCTGCCAATCGTGGCAGTGCAACACGTCCGGCACTTCTTCAATCTGTCCGATCATCTCAAGGACGGCCCGGGAGAAAAAGGCGAATCGTTCTGCATCATCGTAATGACCGTAGAGCACGCCTTCGCGATTAAAATAGTACTCGTTATCGATAAAGTAATACGTGATCCCGTCGCGCTCTAACTTCAAGACGGCCCCGAACTGCTTACGCCAGCCGACCGGGACGATCAAATCGAATAAATATTCCATCTCATCGACATATTCTTGCGCAATCGAGCCGTACTTCGGCATTACGACACTGACATCTTCACCGAGGCTAGACACCGCTTGAGGGAGCGAGCCAATCACATCGGCAAGCCCCCCCGTTTTCATGAACGGTGCCGCTTCTGAAGCGACATACCATATTTTCATAATATCCTCCTTTAAACCGTTGTCCGTTTTCTGATGACGATCGGTTCATCGACCGTTCCACGAATGACCTGTCCACGTTTCACGACCACTTCTTTGTCTAAAATGGCGTTCTCGACGACAGCTCCTTCTTCGATGATCGACTTGGATAAAATGATTGAATTTTTGACGCGCGCATGTTCACTGATGACCACACCCCGGAACAAAATGCTAGTTTGGACTTCTCCACTGATTTTACATCCATTGGCGACTAGCGCTTCATTCACTTTCGACCCTTTCAAGTAGCGAGTCGGCGGCTCATGTTTGATCTTCGTGTAAATATGAGGGAAGTCGTAGATGATTCCTTCTTGGCGAAGTAAGCGCATACTTTCATTATAGTATGAAAGCACCGAGTGAATCACCTGCATTTTACCCGTATAGTGATATCCATGAACGTGGAGACGGTGGAGTTGAGGACGAATAACGCCGTCTAACAAGTCATACTCCCCTTTTGACGTCGCTTCATCGACGAGGCGAAGGAATAAGTTTTTCGACATGACGATTGTTTCCGTGTATGCATGCTCATCGTCCGGACTAAAGCCGCGCTCCCCGATTCCGACGACACGGTCGTTCTCCCCGAGTCGAATCGGACGACAGTAGCCACATTTTTGTTCATGCTCCGTGTAAGCGAGCGTGATGTCCGCACCTATCGATTTATGATGTTCGAGCATGTTTTGATAATCGATCGTCGTCAACACGTTCGAGCCGGTAATGACAACGTAAGCTTGTTTACTGCGCACGAAGTGTTCCCGATGCATCGAGAAGTTCGCTAAATCTCCGAGATAGGCTTCGCCATCCGGTTTAAGCGCCGGCGGGAAGATATGCAACCCGCCTTGTGAGCGGTCAAGATCCCACTCTTTGCCTGATCCCAAATGGTCCATTAAAGAACTATACTTATCAAGTGTAAAAATCCCAACTTGATCGATACCTTGGGTAATCATATTCGTTAATGTAAAGTCGATGAGACGATAGCGCCCCGAGAACGGGACAGATGCTAAGTTGCGATGTCCCGTTAACTCCGGTAATAACCCCTCTTCGGTACCTAAGTTGATGATTCCTAACAAATCATTCGTCAACAATAACGCCTCCTTGCGTCGGTCTATTTTATAATCAAGCACGTTGCTTGAAGACTGTTCCACTTTCGATATTTTCATGCGGCTCGATGACAACGATGTCACCCCCCGGCTCACCAACTGTCGCGCCGTCTTCAATGACGGCACAGCTGGCAACAATGGCTCGATGAATTGTAACGTCTTTCCCGATGCGGGCCCCTGGCATGATGACGGAGTCTTTCACGAGCGACCCTTCGCCGATACGTACGTCATAGAACAAGACTGAATGTTGGACTTCTCCTTCGATCCGGCATCCTTCATTGATGACCGACTGCTCGACACAAGCATCTTTTCCGATGAATTGCGGCGTTTGGTTCGGGTTGACCGAGTAAATTTTAAAGTCTGGGTCATATAAATCGAACGGTGGATCTTCTTCGAGAAGGTCCATGTTCGCTTCCCATAGCGACTGGATCGTACCGACGTCTTTCCAGTAGCCTTTGAATTTATAGGCAAAGACGTTCAATCCATCGAGGAGCGTGTTTGGAATGATGTTCTTCCCGAAGTCAAAGCTTGACGTCTCGTCTTCCGCGTCTTGAATCAAGTGTTCGCGCAACACTTTCCAGTTGAAGATGTAGATCCCCATCGACGCCAAGTTGCTCTTCGGCTTCTCAGGCTTTTCATCGAATTCGTTAATACGCAAATCATCGCCCGTATTCAAGATCCCGAAACGCGGTGCTTCATCCCATGGGACGGCCATGACTGAAATCGTCACATCGGCTTGTTTTTCTTTGTGGAAATCGAGCATCTTCTCGTAATCCATTTTGTAAATGTGATCTCCCGATAAGATCAACACGTACTCCGGATCGTAGTCATCGATATAGCTCAAGTTCCGATAGATCGCATTCGCAGTACCTTCGTACCAGTTTTTCCCCGACTGAGCTTGGTATGGTGGCAGGATAGCTAATCCGCCATTGCGGCGATCTAAATCCCAGGCAGACCCGATGCCGAGGTAACGGTTTAATTCTAACGGCTCATATTGTGTCAACACACCGACTGTCGTGATTCCCGAATTCGTACAGTTCGATAGTGGGAAATCGATGATCCGGTACTTCCCTCCAAAGTTGACGGCAGGCTTTGCCGTCTTCCTTGTGAGAGGCCCAAGTCTTTTGCCTTCCCCGCCAGCGAGGAGCATCGCAACCATTTCTTGCTTCATAGTACTGCCTCCTAAATTCATAATATAAACCTCTAATACCCTTTTTCGCTGTTTCCTAATGTATTCCTGCTTAAATTATTATATGATAGCGTTTACATTTTGAATTTTATCGAAAGATTGACGATATAATGAATAGAGAAAGAGGTGAGACGATGAGAGCATGGCTCGGGGTTGTGTTTATTGCTGGATTGGTTGCCGTCGGCTTCACAGTCAGCGGAGCTTTAAAAGAAGAGATTGACCAAGCGAAAACGATTGTCGCGTGGGGTGAAGAGGCCGTCAGCTCCACTCCGCTCTCATCGAAACATGCTGTCATGCTGACTTATAAAGGAGGGACGGAACAGTTGTACTTGAACGGTCGCCGCAACGACGTCTCCGTCGATGGGCTTCCGAATCACATCCGTGAAGCAATCATCGTCATTGAGGACCGGAAGTTCAACGCCCATCCCGGCTACGACATCGGAGGGATTGCCCGAGCGTTCATCAATAACGCCAATGAATCGTCGGTCCAAGGCGGGAGCACGATTACCCAACAACTGGCCCGGAATGAATATTTAACGCACGAACGGACGTATGAGCGCAAAGTAAAGGAATTAATGATCGCGCGAGCGCTCGAAAAAAATTATAGTAAAAAAGAAATTATGACCGCCTACAGCAACGTCATTTTCTTCGGTCATAACGTCTATGGTATCCAGTCGGCGGCCGATACGTACTTCTCTCGTCCACTCGACGATTTGAACTGGAACCAGATCGCTTACTTGCTGACCGTGCCGAACAATCCGTCCCTTTACGATCCGCTTGACCCGTCGGCTTCCTTTTACGAGCGTAAAGATCGCATCCTCACGCAATTGAGAGATGCGGGCGTCCTATCAAAGCAAGCATATGATGCGTTTCACGGCGTCAAACTCAAGGCCTCTTATCGCAGCCACAAAGTCCGCTATCCAGACTATATGGACACGGTCATGAAAGACGCGGTCCGCCTCGTCCGTACACGTTATGATCTCGATGAAGAGGCGGCCAAAAACTACTTGGCGAGCAATAAAGCGACAGTCGAAACGTATTTGTCCGTCGAACGTCAAAACCAAGCGAAACAAGTGATGAGCCGCTTACCGAACGGCTTGAACGGCGGCTATGCCGAATTGACGCCGAACGGGCGCATCGTCGCCCTCGTCGATTCTGAGATGAAGCAGAGTGGTGAATTCAACCGGGCCACCCAAGCGTACCGGCAGCCGGGCTCGGCTATAAAACCTGTCCTTGTGTTTGCGCCTTACATCGAAGAGACCGGAGCGAAGCTCGATACGGTGCTTGACGGACGACCTGTCTGTTACGGGACGTATTGCCCGACGAACAGTGGCAACCGTGTCCTGGGCGACGTCACGCTCCAAGATACGGTCGCTTACTCGTATAACACCCCGGCACTCGCCGCGTTCACGGCAATCGACCAAGAGCGAGCGTACGAGACGGCCGACATGATGTTCAGCCAGTGGGATCCAGCCAAGGACAGCAATCTCGCGAGCGCGCTCGGCGGTCTGACACAAGGAGTATCTCCGAAGGAACTCGCTGCCGCGTACACGCCTTTTCTCAATAAAGGTGTGTACGTATCTGGTCAGACGATTAAAGAAATCCGCTTTGCTTCGGGCGCCCCGACAATCAGCCCGGGCATGATGAAACAAGCCGTCTGGTCGGACGAGACGGCCTCGGCGATGCAAGAAGCGTTATCTGCCGTCACAACGTACGGAACGGGACGTTACGCCGGCCAGATCAAGCGCCCTTACATCGGAGGCAAGACCGGCACGACCAACTCGCATAAGGACATGTGGTATGTCGGCTTGACCGATCAAACGATCACGGCGATTTGGCTCGGTGCCGACACGCCGCGTCCGTTCCCGGAGCTTGCCAACCGGGCGTACCCGGCCATCATTTGGACAGAAGCGCACCGTTAAAAAACAACAAGGCTAGAGGACGCGTCCTCTAGCCTTGTTTCGTCTGTCTGTATGTTTCCAGATGGACCAGCCACTCTTCTCCTGTCACAGCGTTCATAAGATGATATCCCCGACCGAATTAAACAGCCTGAGGAGCGCCCAGACGAGCCCACTTAAAAGAATCGCCCACATCATCGCTTGAATCAACAAGAGCCCGATTGCCCGAAGTGTCGACATCAACTGACTGACTTGCCAAATATAGTAGAATAAATAGACGACAAACGTGCCAAGCAAGACCGCAACCGCTGCCGGCAGTGAAGTCAAAAACAAAAAACTGACACCTGAACCGACCAAGAAAATCGTTGCTCCTGGCTTTAAGCGATGGAGCGAGCTCCCGTTCGTCTCACGCGCAAAAAATGCGAAACCGAGTTGGTTGAACGTATCGGCGACGAGTTTAAAGGCGCTAAACAGCATGAAGTATATCGTGAAGAACATGACGAGCACGAGGATCTTCGTCTCTTGAACAGACAACAGCGCGATGATTTCACTATACACCCCGACACGCGTCAGCCATTGAATGGCGTATTCAGACGTGGCGATAGCGAGTGACATCGAAAAAAGAATGATCCCAATCAACGGGGCGTAGCTTAACAAGTACACATTTGTTTTCATATAGGCTCTCATTTCACAAGAATTTCTCATATTCAGTGCAAATCTATTATCAAGTATATTATAATATTCGTAGTCACGGAGAACAAAAGGGGGATTTTTAAATGGGTTTATTACTAATGGTCGGAATCAGCGTCGTCTTCCTTGCGGCAATCTTAACAGCAGGATACAACAGAAAACCTGAAGGCAATCAATAAGAGCCGCGATTCTCACGAATCGGGCTCTTTTTTCTTACTTTAATCCCGCATAGCTTTGCTGGCGCAGTGCCTCATAGACGATGATGGCTGCCGTGTTCGAGACGTTGAGCGAACGGACGAGGTTTGACTGGGGCAAGCGGATGCAGCGGTCAAGGTTGTCCTCGATCACTTCCATCGGCAAACCTTTCGTCTCACGTCCGAAGACGAAGAAATAGTCCTTCTCGACGTCAGACACGTCAAGGTCACTCGGATACTGTTCGCCGTACTTTGTAATATAGAAAAATTCGCCGTCCGGATGTTGTGCCCATAGTTCGTCAAGCGAGTCATGGTAACGGACGTCGACGAACTGCCAATAGTCGAGGCCGGCCCGTTTTAACATCTTGTCATCCGTCGAGAAGCCGAGCGGACGAATCAGATGGAGCACCGAGTTCGTTGCCGCACACGTCCGCGAGACGTTGCCCGTATTTGCCGGGATTTCCGGTTGAAACATTACTACATGGTTAGCCATAATCTATTCCTCACTTCACTTGTTCGATATCGAGTAATCGTTGTTTTTGATCGAGCCCGCCCGCAAAACCCGTGAGCTGTCCGCTGCTACCGACGACACGATGGCACGGGAAGATGACAGGCAGCGGATTACGGTTCAACGCCTGGCCGACGGCACGGACTGCTTTCGGACGTCCAATCTGTTCCGCGATTTGTTTATACGTCCGCGTCTCACCAGACGGGATCGTCAACAACGCATCCCACACTTCTTGTTGGAAAACCGTCCCGTTCATATCAATCCACACGCGGTCAATTTCTTGGAGCCCTTCCCGTTCGACCCGTTCGATCATGTCGACGAGCCACACCGGTGCGCTCCCATCTGCCTGTTCTGTTTCCGCAAAATCTAACGCGATTAATTTCCCCTGCTCATTTAATTCGTATGATAACGTTCCCCATTTAGATGACACGGTCTTCACGTTCCCACTCCTCTCGGAATATACGAATCTCTTCTTTAACTAGTTCTGATTGCTCTACGCGTTCAATCTCTTGATAGATTGCTTCGGCGTCAGTACCGAGAATCGCGCCGATCGCCCAAACAGCCGTCGCCCGCATGTCTTCACGCTCATCGGTTTGAATGAATGTTTCGAGCACCGAGACGGCTGACGGTTCACGGTAATGTGCGAGCGCTAAGATCGCGTTACGTTGAATCGGCTTCTTGCCGCGCCACGAACCGGACAAGTGACCAAACTTCGCCTTGAACTCGCGGTTACTCAAGCTGAGCAACGGTTCGAGCAGCGGTTTGACGACTTCTGCCTCCGGCAACAGCTCTTCATGATGGCGCCAATCTTTCTTACGGTTATATGGACAGACTTGTTGGCACGTATCACAGCCGTAAAGGCGTCCGCCAAGCTGCGAGCGGAACTCTCGCGGCATGAGCGTCTTCATCTGGGTCAAGTAAGCGATGCAGCGCTTGGCGTCAAGCACACCCGGTTCAACGAGCGCTGTCGTCGGACAGGCGGTCATGCATTTATCACAGTCCCCGCACCCGTCCTCGATTGCTGTATCGGGCGGCAGATACGTGTCTAAAATCATCTCCCCCAAGTACAGGTAAGATCCCTTCTCCGGCGAAATGATCGAACAATTTTTCCCACTAAATCCGATTCCGGCCCGTTCGGCCACAGCCCGATCGACAAGTTCACCCGTGTCGACCATCGAGCGCGTTTTGACGCCGGGAACGAGTTCTTCGATATACGCTTGAAGCTGTTCAAGCCGTGAGCCGACGGCGCGATGATAGTCAAGCCCCCACGAGGCACGCGCGAACAGCCCACGCCGTTCGCCCGCCACGCTCCGGGGCGCATCTTTCAATTTGCTCGGGTAGGCGACCGCAATCGCAATGATCGACTGGGCGTCCTCTAACAATAGTTCAGGCGTCGTCCGTTTATCAAGGTCGGGTTCTTCAAATCCTGAAGCGAAGCCTTTCTCTTGTTGTTTGATGAGCCGTTGTTTCATGACGATGAACGGATCGGCCGTCGTCACTTTCAACTCATCGATCCCGATTGACGCAGCGTACTCGACAATCTGTTGTTTTAGTATCTCAGGAGTCATCCCATTCATCACCTCACTCTTCTTATTTTCGCATACAAAAAATCTCCCCGCCACTAAGGGCAGAGAGATATGAAGCGGGTGAAGAGAATCGAACTCTCGTCATCAGCTTGGAAGGCTGAGGTTTTACCATTAAACTACACCCGCATGGAATAATGTTGTCGTTTAAGCGACTACAGTTAATATACACCTATACTATTAAACTGTCAACAAGTATTCATCCCTTTTATGTTTTTTTTCAAATAAATATTTCACGATATGTTCTAGACAGACTTTCATTCGCAGTCGACAAATTTTTCAAAGTGATGGGCAACTTTATATCGTTCGATTATAATTGATCCTTTTGCGTTCATCGATTCTTCTCCCTTCTTTGAAATAGACTTGTAGAAAGAACCAGCTATAAATGCCATTTAAATCCCTTATTTAGAATTAATAGTATTTAAAATGTGTTAGAATCCAATTATACATAGATAGGAGGAATTTGTTTTGTCCCAAAAATTAAGGCGTGTTTTTACACCAAAGAGACTGATTATCCTGTTGAGCGTGTTTATACTGCTCATACCTGTATTCTTTGTCAGCTACACATTCTATAAGAACTTGAGCCCGGGAGTCAAAAATGAAGACCTTGACGACAAATATGCTAAACGAGTCAAAGAGCTGCAAATTGAAGTGTCTAAAGAAGACCCACTCAACCGCAGAGGAAACTCCACCGAAAAGACTCGAGTTGAATTAGACGTTTCATACGACGAAAAAAAGCCTAGCCGAACAGACTTAATCAAGAGTATGCACTTGATGACACATCAAAAAATATCTGCTCGAGCTAAATGGGGCGCGATTCCAATGACTCCAGAGAACATCAAGCTATCTTCTGACTATCTTGAACTCCTCAAAGTTAAAAATAAAGTCGGAAATGATGTGTATGAAGATTTGAGAACGATGCTCGACAACTGGTCTCAAGGAGATTTTTCAAAAGCGAACGACGAACAGGATCAATTACTCGACTTTTTACAAGCCAATCGAGGATTTTCAAACGGTCTCGCTACCCAAAACGAAGAAGAGTTGTTTATTCTGAATAATTTCGGACCCGAGTATTTAAATACGTTGGACAAAGATACGTACACTTCATACGAACTACCCGAAGAATCATCGGAATGATGGTTCTTTTTTAGTTGTTTTTAACCATCGTTCATCGCTCATGGTTCGACTAGCCTACTAAATTATATGGTTTCGTGAAAAGGACGACACAAAAAAGGCCCTAACATAAGTTAGAACCTAAATCTGAGTACCGGTGGTCGGAGTCGAACCGACACTCCAGAGGAACACGATTTTGAGTCGTGCGCGTCTACCAATTCCGCCACACCGGCATATTATGTTGGAGGCGCCAGTCGGAATCGAACCGACGATAGAGGAGTTGCAGTCCTCTGCCTTACCACTTGGCTATGGCGCCAAAGAGATTAAATGGAGCGGAAGACGGGATTCGAACCCGCGACCCCGACCTTGGCAAGGTCGTATTCTACCACTGAACTACTTCCGCAAAATGGCTGGGCTGGAAGGGATCGAACCTACGCATGTCGGAATCAAAATCCGATGCCTTACCACTTGGCTACAGCCCAACAAAATGGGGCGACTGAAGGGAATTGAACCCTCGAATGCCGGAATCACAATCCGGTGCGTTAACCACTTCGCCACAATCGCCATAATAAACAGGGGCAGCAGGAATCGAACCCGCGCTGACGGTTTTGGAGACCGTAGTTCTACCGCTAAACTATGCCCCTAAGTGGTGGGGGGGGGCGGATTCGAACCGCCGAACCCGAGGGAGCGGATTTACAGTCCGCCGCGTTTAGCCACTTCGCTACCCCCCCACATGGTGGCTTTGGACGGAATCGAACCGCCGACACAAGGATTTTCAGTCCTTTGCTCTACCAACTGAGCTACAAAGCCATGTATGTAGTAATTTAGTTAAATAAAAAAATGGCGGTCCTGACGGGATTCGAACCCGCGATCTTCTGCGTGACAGGCAGACATGTTAACCGCTACACCACAGGACCAAAGATAATTGCGGGGGCTGGATTTGAACCAACGACCTTTGGGTTATGAGCCCAACGAGCTACCAGACTGCTCCACCCCGCGACGATATAAAATTTAAATGGTGACCCGTACGGGAATCGAACCCGTGTTACCGCCGTGAAAGGGCGGTGTCTTAACCGCTTGACCAACGGGCCATAATTAGTATGGATAAACTGGCGGAGAGCAAGGGATTCGAACCCTTGAGACGGTTGTGCCGCCTACACGAATTCCAATCGTGCTCCTTCGGCCACTCGGACAGCTCTCCAAAAAAAGAGAAAAAGTGGCTCCGCAAGTAGGATTTGAACCTACGACCTACCGGTTAACAGCCGGTTGCTCTACCACTGAGCTATTGCGGAACGATCTTGCCTGGCAACGTCCTATCCTCACAGGGGGAGACCCCCAACTACTTTCGGCGCTGAAGCGCTTAACTTCCGTGTTCGGCATGGGAACGGGTGTGGCCGCTTCGCTATCGCCACCAGACAAGTATTATATTAACATCATTTAACAGTGACGTCAATATGTTTTTAAGAGATTGAACTCTCAAAACTGAAGATTCATCAATACAAACCATTTCTAGATCAAAGCCTCGACCGATTAGTATCATTCAGCTCCACACGTCGCCGTGCTTCCACCCATGACCTATCTACCTCATCGTCTCTGAGGGGTCTTTCTTGATTGCTCAAAGGGAAATCTCATC
>NZ_SJVC01000009.1:0-53652 GCF_004337165.1 Exiguobacterium sp. SH0S1
CGACTTGCATGTATTAGGCACGCCGCCAGCGTTCGTCCTGAGCCAGGATCAAACTCTCCAAAGAATTTGATATAGCTCTTGAAAATGACGAAGCTTGCGCTTCAATCAAAACTTGTAAAACTTTTTTTGCCTCATCGTTCAGTTTTCAAAGACCAAATGTTGTCGTGTTAGCGACTTTTTAATAATAGCGAGTTCACTTTTTAAAGTCAACCGTTTTTTATTATTTTTTTCACTTTTTTCTGTTGCTCAAATTTGAACAGCAGCGACGTTTATTAATATATCAATGCCTGCACTATTCGTCAACTGTTTTTCTAAAAAAACTTTGATTGCTTCAAAAATTATTTCGATACGCTTAAATTGGCCGTGGACTCCCTTCTTAACCAATGGAAAAGCTCAGGCGAAATCACCTGAGCTCATCACTGGCAAGAGAACATTACGACGATTTGGACGAGACGCGTTTCTTCGTCTTTAATGACTCTTTAGGACCACTATTCGATTTTGACACTGCTTCACCGTGCGCTGGCGCTTGGAAGCGATGAAGCATCAACACTTGGTAAGCGTTGGCGAACACGAGCGTCGCAAGTGCCGGCCATAGAAGAGCGATCTCATCTGTCGCTTGCAGTGCCGGAATCCACTCAATCAACGTAATGACGATCATCAAGAAGAGCGCGGGGATAAATGCACTCGCGTTCGTCTGTCTCGCCTTGCTCGTCGCTACGATCCACGACACGACGACTAGGACGAGCATCTCTCCGATATAACGCCACATGTGATCATTTCCAAATGCGAGCATGCGTAGATAGACCGCGTCAAATAACGCGAATACAATCAAGAGCACTTGAACTCGATTCCACAGTTTCGCTCCGCGGAATAAATCCAAGCCGACACGGTGGACGATCAAGTAGGCAAAAAAGCCCATCATACTGATTCCCGTCCACGTGCTCGAGTAACTGAGTGCCGTCACGATCGCTTCCCACGACTGACTGACTAAATAACCCGGATTGGCGAGTATATTCATCAGGAACCCAAATAGCGTCCCGAAAACGAGTGTCGTCCAAAACAAACGTAAAAAACCTTGTACTTTCATCTGCTAACCATTCACCCTTCTATTTGTTGAATGACCGATTGCGCCAATTCATCATATGTTGTCTCAAACGGATGCCCATCCCGGTAGACCGAAGGCGCAAAGTCGTCTTCGTTGTCATACGGCTGACCGAGCGGGATTTGCGCGAGCAGTTTACTCTTGAGCGCTTCTGATAATTTTTCGCCGCCGCCGTAACCGAAGACGTATTCTTTCTCGCCCGTTACCTTACTCTCGAAGTACGCCATATTCTCAATGATTCCGAGCACTTTATGGTTCGTCTTGATTGCCATCGCACCCGCTCGAGCCGCGACGAAAGCAGCGGTCGCGTGAGGTGTCGTTACAATCAACTCCTGGCATGACGGGAGCATCGAGTGGATATCAAGCGCGACGTCACCTGTCCCTGGCGGTAAATCGAGCAACAAGTAGTCGAGGTCACCCCACTCCACATCATTGAAGAAGTTGTTGAGCATCTTCCCGAGCATCGGTCCGCGCCAGATGACCGGCGCATTGTCTTCGACGAAGAAGCCCATCGAGATGACTTTTACCCCGAACCGCTCGACCGGGATGATCTTTTCACCTCGGACGACGGGACGTTCTTCAATCCCGAGCATATCCGGGACACTGAACCCGTAAATATCGGCATCAATCAAGCCGACCTTTTTACCGGCACGTGCTAACGCGACCGCCAAGTTGACCGATACCGTCGACTTCCCGACGCCGCCTTTTCCTGAAGCGATTGCTATGAACGTCGTTCCTGAGTTTTCACGAAGGATAGCCGGTTTTGTCGCTTCTTTTAAACTTTCGTCATTTAGCGCTTCGAAACGAAGGCCGACCGTCTTAAAGCCTTTTCCTTTCAACAATGTGACGATCTCTTGTTGCAGCTGAAGCTGCTCTCCGCTCCCGGTCTGCCCGAGTGCCACTTTCACGCTGACATAGTCTTCTTTAATTCGGACGTCTTTCACGCCAGCTGTATCTCCAAGCGTACGATTGATCGTCGGATCGACCAACCCTGCTAATTCTTCACGAACTTGTTCTACTGTAAGCATGTCATTTCCCCCTAATTTCTGTCTCGATAACAGTATATCAAAAAAAGCGTTTTCTTGAGGGAACGAAAACCAACTATTTCTCGAGCAACAAAAAAACTCTCCGCCCATAAAGGGCGAAGAGTTTAGACCAAACTGTTCGAAGATTAACGCTTCGAGAACTGTGGTGCGCGACGTGCTGCTTTAAGACCGTATTTTTTACGCTCTTTCATACGTGCGTCACGAGTCAAGAAGCCTTTTTCTTTGAGGCTTGGACGGAATTCTGGGTCCGCTTGAAGAAGCGCACGTGATACGCCGTGGCGAATCGCTCCAGCTTGTCCAGTGAATCCACCACCGTTAACGTTAACGATGATATCGTATTTACCTTCTGTTTCAGTCAATACGAGTGGTGATTTTGCCATCATGATCAAAGTCTCATGACCGAAGTATTCTGAAATATCACGGCCATTTACAACAACTTTGCCGTCACCTGCAACGAGGTGAACACGAGCCACCGAGTGCTTGCGGCGGCCAGTTCCGTAGTAACGTACATCTGCCATCGTTTAGTTCCTCCTTGTGTCCCGATTAACCGCGAAGTTCGTAAACTTCTGGTTTTTGTGCTTCGTGGTTGTGCTCAGCTCCAGCGTAAACGTGGAGTTTAGTGAATTGTTGACGACCGAGTGATCCTTTTGGAAGCATCCCTTTGATCGCGAGTTCAAGCATACGCTCTGGGCGTTTTGCAAGAAGCTCTTTTGCAGTTTGTGATTTCAAGCCGCCTGGATGACCTGAATGACGGTAGTACATCTTGTCGTTCAGTTTGTTACCAGTCAATTTGACTTTCTCAGCGTTGATGATGATGACGTGGTCTCCGCAATCAACGTGTGGTGTGAAAGTTGGCTTGTGCTTACCGCGAAGAAGTGATGCTACTTCACTAGTCATACGACCGAGTGTTTTGCCTTCTGCATCGATAAGGTGCCATTTGCGTTCTACTTCAGATGCTTTAGCCATGAATGTCGTGCGCATGTGGAATACCTCCTAAAATGTCTGTTCATTTGAATTTTTTAATGCTTGTTTGATGCTTTATCATAATCCTAGTTTACGGGGCTAAGATTGTGGTTCATCTCTCAATGTGAAAATGAAATGCCAATGAATATGATACGTTTTTACAAGGGGAATGTCAATCTACTTTTTTATAATTCACATTCCATAAATATAGACCGTGCGGTGGAGCCGTAATCCCAGCACTGCGGCGGTCTTTCGCCGCGAGCATTCGACTCACATCGGCCGGCTCATACTTCCCTCTGCCAACCTCCATTAACGTACCGACCATAATCCGGACTTGGTTGTACAGAAAGCCGGATCCGACGAAGCGAAAGTACATTTCGTCTCCCGCCTCAACGAGTTCCGCTTCATAAATCGTGCGGACACGGTCCACCACTTCTGACTTCGTCACCGAAAACGAAGTGAAATCATGTGTCCCGACGAGTGACCGGAGCGCTTGACGCATCCGTTCCCGGTCAAGCGCATACGTCACCGTCACGGCATGATGGCGGCGGAACGGATCGACGTCAGTGCGAATGAAGTAACGATACTCTTTCCGTTTCGCACCGTAGCGGGCATGGAAAGAAGCATCTACTTCTTCGGCCGAACAAACAAGGATATCATCTGGCAACATCGCGTTCAACGCTTTGACGAAGCGATCTGCCGGCATCGATAAATGCGTATCGAAGTGGATGACCTGACCTTTCGCGTGAACACGGGCGTCCGTCCGCCCAGAAGCGACGACTTTCATCGCTTGACCATGCATCTTCGCAAGAACCGTCTCGACTTCGGCCTGAACCGTATTGCCGTTTGGCTGGACTTGATAACCCGCATAATTCGTCCCATCATAAGCAATCGTCAATTTAACCCGTCTCATCCTATCCCTCGCAATCCAATCAAAATGAGTGTCAAGCAGACAAATACGATCAACAATCCTGTGTCGCGCCGTTCCCACGTCATCTCACGCCACCTCGTCCGCCCTTCACCCCCACGGTACCCGCGGGCTTCCATCGCCGTGGCAAGGTCCTCAGCCCGCTTAAACGCGGACACGAACAATGGGATCATGAGCGGGACGACCGCTTTTAACCGATCTTTAATCGGACCACTCTTCAAATCGACGCCTCGTGCCTGTTGCGCCTTCATAATGCGATCCGTCTCGTCGGCTAGCGTCGGCAAGAAACGAAGCGAGATGGACAGCATCAGGGCGATCTCGTGTGCCGGCACTCGTATGCGTTCGAGGGGACGAAGACCGGCTTCAATCGAATCGGTCAGTTCCATCGGCGTCGTCGTCAAGGTGACGAGCGTCGTCAACATGACGAGATAGAAGAAACGGAGCGAGACGATCAAGCCCATTCTCACCCCTTCCGAATAAATCGAGAACGGACCGAGTGAAACGAGCAACGTCCCTTCCCGATTGAAGAACAGTTGCAACAGGAGTGTGAACACGATCAAAAATAAAATCATTTTCAACCCGTTCCATAAATAGCGCCATGACAACTGAGACAATTTGACCGCGAATAACGTGAACGCGAGTAAAAACACGTTCGTCCACAAATTGTCGGCCAAGAAGACGACTGGAATAAACCCGAGGATGAACAGCGTTTTGGCCCGAGCGTCAAGTGTGTGCAGCCATGAATGACCGGGAATGTATTGCCCGATGATCATATGGCTCCCCCCTTTCTCAACTCGGCCGCAATCCAGTCCGCCAGTTCGACTTCCGTCCGAAGGGATGGAGGCTCGACCCCGAACGCCGGTGCGAGTTCAAGCGCGAGCCGAAGCACGTTCGGGATGTCGAGTTGCAACGAGCGAACGAGTGACTCGTCCTTGAACAGTTCGAACGGGTCACCGTCGAAAGCGACTTGTCCTTGTTCCATGACGACGACACGTTCCGCATACGTCAACACGTCATCCATGTCATGCGAGACGAGGATGAGCGTCAAGTCGAGTTCTTCTTTTAAACGTTTAAACAGTGCCAGCATGTCTTGACGGCCGAGCGGGTCGAGTCCTGCCGTCGGTTCATCGACGACTAAGACGTCCGGACGGCTCGCGAGCACGCCCGCAATCGCGACGCGTCGCATCTGTCCGCCCGACAAATCGAACGGGGAACGGTCCCATAACGTTTCATCGAGACCGACAAGGCGCAGGGCCGCATGGGCCCGTTCTTTCGACTCGGCCTCCGTCGCACCGAAGTTGCGGGGACCAAACATCACGTCGCGTTCGACCGTCTCTTCAAACAGTTGATGCTCGGGATACTGAAAGACGAGCCCAACGCGGCGCCGAAGCGGAAGCAAACTTTGCTTTTTATCGCGACGCTTCGTAATCGCACGTACTGTAATGTCATCCACGACGACACGACCTTTTGTCGGTCGCAGTAAGCCGTTCATGTGCTGAACGAGTGTCGATTTCCCAGAGCCGGTATGGCCAAGAAACGCAACAAGCGCCCCCGACGGAATAAATACATTCACATCGCGCAGCGCGGTTCGTTCAAACGGAGTATTCAATTGATATTGGTAAGTCACTTCTTCAATGCTAATCGGCATAGATGGTTCACCAACTCCGAATGTTGTAGCATCAGACGATCGAGTGGTATGCCCCGTTCCTTCAGTTCGAGTTGCATCCGTACGATAAACGGCACATCCAATTGGATGGCACGTAACGCTTCCGGATTTCTAAACACGTCTTCTGGTGTACCGGTCATTGCAATTTTCCCTTTAGACAGGGCAATGATACGGTCGGCAAACAACACTTCGTCGAGCTCGTGTGTAATGGCGACAACGGTCATCCCTTCTGAGACGAGCTGTTGTACCGTTTGTAACACCTCTTTACGCCCAATCGGGTCGAGCATCGAGGTAGCTTCATCGAGCACGAGGACATGCGGGCGCATTGCGAGAGCCGAAGCAATCGCAACACGCTGCTTTTGTCCACCGGATAACTGATGCGGTTCACGGTCCGCTAGTTCCGATAATCCAACGCGCGCTAGACTGTCATCAATTCGACGAACCATTTCTTGACGTGGAAGTCCCATGTTTTCGAGAGAGAACGCCACATCATCGCGCACGGTCGCCCCGACAAACTGATTGTCGGGATTTTGGAAGACGACACCGATCCGTTTACGAACGTCCCACACGTCTGTGGCGTCCGTCGGATCGAGCGTCTCAACCCGGACCTCTCCTTCCTGAGGAAGCAAAAGCCCGTTCCACAACTTCGTCAAAGTCGACTTGCCGGAACCATTATGGCCAACGATGGCGAGCCATTCCCCTTTGTATACATCGAGTGACAACCCGTCTAAGGCTGGCTCGGTTTGTCCCGGGTAACGAAACACGACATCACGTACCATAATTTGAGATTCCATCTGTCGACTCCTTTCCGATGTGGAAACAGGGCAATACGTGACCGCATGCCCTGTTGACTGCCTAATGAATTAGACGAGTTCGATGATTACGACTTCCGCACCGTCACCGCGGCGTGGGCCGACTTTCATGATGCGTGTGTATCCACCTTGACGTTCAGCGTAGCGTGGTGCCACGTCTTCGAACAATTTTTGGATTGCGTTTTTCTCTCCAGCGCTCTCTTTGCGAACGAATGAAGCTACTTGACGACGGGCATGAAGATCGCCACGTTTTCCAAGAGTGATTAATTTTTCAACGACTGGGCGAAGTTCTTTCGCTTTTTGTTCAGTTGTTTGAATGCGCTCGTTGATAATAAGGTCAGTTGCAAGATCACGCAAAAGAGCCTTGCGTTGCGAGCTTGTACGGCCAAGTTTCGAATAAGCCATTACATTTCCCTCCTTCGGTTGAACTTAGTCTTCTTTACGCAAGCCCAAACCGAGCTCGTCCAACTTGAGTTGAACTTCTTCGAGTGATTTACGTCCGAGGTTACGGACTTTCATCATCTCTTCCTCTGATTTGTTTGCGAGTTCTTGAACAGTGTTGATGCCGGCGCGCTTCAAGCAGTTGTACGAACGAACTGAGAGATCGAGTTCTTCGATCGTCATTTCAAGTACTTTTTCTTTTTGGTCTTCTTCTTTCTCGACCATAATTTCTGCGTTGAGAGCTTCGTCAGTCAAACCAACAAAGATATTCAAGTGTTCCGTCAAAATTTTCGCTCCAAGCGATACTGCTTCTTCCGGACGGATTGAACCATCTGTCCACACGTCTAATAGAAGCTTATCGAAGCTAGCATCTTGACCGACACGTGTTTTGTCTACTTCGTAGTTCACGCGTTGAATCGGTGTATAGATCGAATCGATTGGAATGACACCAATCGGCATATCATCACGTTTGTTATCTTCTGCCTGGACGTAACCACGACCACGGCGAGCAGTCAAACGCATGCGAAGCGTCGCATTGTCAGCGAGAGTCGCGATGTGGAGCTCAGGATTCAAGATTTCAACGTCGCTATCATGGGTAATGTCTGCCGCAGTGACAGCACCGGCACTTGAAACGTTAATCTCAAGCGTTTTCTCTTCTTCCGAGTACACTTTGAGCGCTAACTTCTTGAGGTTTAAAACAATTTGGGTGACGTCTTCGACGACTCCGTCAATCGTTGAGAACTCGTGAAGCACGCCATCGATTTGAACCGCCGTAATCGCTGCACCAGGAAGCGATGACAATAAAATTCGACGCAGTGAGTTGCCGAGAGTAGTGCCATATCCACGTTCAAGCGGTTCCACCACGAATTTACCAAACGTAGCATCCTCGCTGATTTCGACCGTTTCGATCTTTGGTTTTTCAATCTCGATCATCTGAACCCCTCCTTGAGTGTATCCTGCCACGCAGCTTGCGCTGCATTGTATATGTTGTTCGTGCTAGGTAAGCCCATCACACGCACAAACGATTATACGCGGCGACGTTTTGGAGGGCGGCAACCGTTGTGCGGAACAGGTGTTACGTCACGGATTGCAGTTACTTCAAGACCAGTAGCTTGGAGGGCACGGATTGCCGCTTCACGTCCAGCACCAGGACCTTTAACGTTAACTTCTACTGTACGCATACCGTTGTCCATTGCAACTTTCGCTGCAGTTTCAGCAGCCAATTGTGCTGCGAACGGTGTCGATTTACGTGATCCTCTAAATCCAAGGTTACCAGAAGTAGCCCATGAGATCGCGTTACCTTGCGTGTCAGTGATTGTGATGATTGTGTTGTTGAATGTAGAACGGATGTGTACCACACCGACTTCAATATGCTTTTTGACTTTACGTTTTGAACGTACATTTTGCTTACGTTTCGCCATTGTTCAATTCCCTCCTTTACTTCTTCTTGTTCGCTACTGTACGGCGTGGGCCTTTACGAGTACGCGAGTTGTTCTTCGTGTTTTGTCCGCGAACAGGGAGACTACGGCGATGACGGACACCGCGGTAGGCGCCGATTTCGATCAAACGCTTAATGTTGAGTGAAACTTCACGACGAAGGTCACCTTCAACTTTAATTCCGTCAATTGCTTCACGGATGCGGTTGATTTCGTCTTCTGTAAGATCACGTGTGCGTGAATCTTCAGATACGTTTGCAGTCTTCAAGATTTCTTGTGCTTTTGTTTTACCAATACCAAAGATGTATGTGAGCGAAATAACGATACGTTTTTCGCGCGGAATATCTACACCAGCAATACGTGCCATGTGTGCACCTCCTCTTAGATTAACCTTGTTTTTGTTTGTGTTTCGGGTTTTCGCAAATTACCATTACTTTTCCTTTACGGCGAATAACTTTACATTTTTCGCAAATCGGTTTTACCGACGGTCTTACTTTCATGATTATACCCTCCTCCTGGAAAAATCGGAGTTACTTATAACGGTACGTGATTCGCCCGCGAGTCAAGTCGTACGGAGACAACTCGACAGTTACGCGGTCGCCTGGAAGGATTCGAATGTAGTGCATCCGAATTTTCCCTGAGACGTGCGCGAGCACCGTGTGGCCGTTTTCTAACTCCACTTTAAACATTGCGTTTGGAAGTGGTTCGATAACAGTGCCTTCCACTTCAATGACATCTTGTTTCGCCATCATTTATTCCCCTTTCTATATGAAGATATTTAGGAGCACAGACGATCTATTGTACAGTACTGTGAGAGAAGGATCCATAACGGATCAGCACGCAACAATAGAGCCTCATTCACCGGAATCGAGTTTCGTTAAAATCTCGTATCCATCGTCTGTGATGGCGATGGTGTGCTCAAAGTGGGCGCACATGCTACCGTCCACTGTCACAACTGTCCAGTTGTCAGCCAGCGTTCGAACATAGCGTTGACCAGCGTTGACCATTGGTTCAATGGCTAACGTCATCCCAGTCTTTAGGCGCGGCCCTTTCCCCGGTGGACCATAGTGCGGAATTTGCGGTTCTTCATGCAAATTTTGACCGACACCATGACCGACATACTCACGGACGACAGAAAACTCATGAGATTCAACATACGCTTGAATCGCATGCGAAATGTCTGTCAATCGCAGTCCAGCCTTGGCGTGCTCCAATCCTTTATACAGACTTTCTTCGGTTACGTCAAGCAACCGCTGTGTCTCTTCTGAGATTGTTCCCACTGGATAAGTCCAAGCGGAATCTCCATGGTATCCGTTATAGTGGGCACCGATGTCGATCGAGATGATATCTCCATCGTTCAATACCCGTTCTCCGGGAATTCCATGAACAAGTTCTTCGTTCACTGAAGCGCAAACACTACCGGTAAAACCGTTGTAGCCTTTGAACGACGGTGTCGCACCTTGGCTGCGAATGTAATCTTCCGCAATCCGGTCGAGCTCTAGCGTCGTAATACCTGGTTTGATGTGCTCTTTGAGCACCTGGTGCGTTCGAGCAACAATTTGCCCAGCCTCACGCATAATCGCAATTTCTCGAGGCGTCTTCGTGATGATCATTCAGTATCACCGAGTAACGCTTTAACATCGGCATAAACGACATCGATTGGACGATCTCCATCCAATGTACGAAGATACCCTTTTTCTGCATAAAAGTCAATAAGTGGTTTCGATTGCTCGATGTTGACGTCAAGGCGACGGCGAACCGTTTCCTCTTTATCGTCTTCACGTTGCATGAGTGCCGACCCATCCACATCACAGATGCCTTCCACTTTTGGTGGATTGAAGATCACATGATATGTCGCTCCACACGTCGGGCAGATCCAACGACCTGTCAAACGCGGAACGAGAATTTCCGCAGCCACATCAATGTTGACGACGTGGTCGATCTGTTTCCCCAAATCTTTAAGCAAACTTTCGAGTGCCTCTGCTTGAGCAACAGTACGCGGGAATCCATCGAGTAAAAAGCCGTTTTTCGTATCATCTTGACTCAAGCGTTCACGTACGATTCCGATTGTTACCTCATCCGGTACGAGTTCACCTTTATCCATGAACGATTTAGCTTCTTTACCAAGTGGCGTTCCGCCTTTGATTGCCGCACGAAACATGTCGCCTGTCGAAATGTGTGGGATTTGGTACTCTTCGACGATTTTAGCCGCTTGAGTCCCTTTCCCTGCACCCGGTAAGCCCATGAGTACTAGATTCATCTCAGTTAGCCTCCAGTTTTGATTTTCACAACACATCGTAAACACGACAGGAAGGAAGGGAGAGCCCTTCCTTCCGCTTTAACGGATAAAGCCTTTGTAGTGTCGTTTTACGAGTTGACTTTCGATTTGTTTCATCGTTTCGAGGGCTACCCCGATTACGATCAACAAGCTCGTCCCTCCGATTTGCACCGAAGTTGGGAGACCGGCAAGCTTAATGAAGATTGTCGGCATGATCGCGACGAGCGATAGGAAAATCGCTCCGAAGAAAGTCAATCGATAGAGCAACTTCGTGATGTACTGTTCTGTTTGCGCCCCAGGACGAATCCCAGGAATATAGCCACCTTGCTTCTGCAGATTTTCTGCCATTTGTTCTGGGTTGACCTGAATAAATGTATAGAAGTAAGCGAACGCGATGATGAGCGCTACGTAGATTGACATTCCGATTGGAGATGTCGTATCAAAGTAAGTCTGCAACTTCTGCGTCGTTTCCGGAGAAGCAATGAAGCTTGCAACAGTTGGCGGTGTCACCATGAAGGAAATCGCGAAGATAACCGGGATGACACCAGCAGCGTTTAGCTTGATTGGCAAGTGCGTCGACTGACCGCCCACAGGGGTACGGTTCGCCGTGCGCTTCGCGTATTGAATCGGAATCTTACGTGCCGCTTGTTGAACATAAATGATCCCAACCGTCACAGCAAGAATAACGAGCAATAGCACAGCCAAGTAAACGATGTTAATGAATAACGCGTCTCCAGCATTTTGGAGCTTCGTCTCGTAAATCTGCGTGAAGATTCTTGGGAACCCAGCGATGATACCCGCGAAGATGATGACGGAAATACCATTCCCGACACCTTTCTCCGTTGTCATCTCACCGAGGAACATCAAGAACGCCGTACCTGCAGTAAGTACAATCGCGATCACGAAATAGGTTGCCGTTCCCCACGTCTCATTGACGAGACCTGGGTAGAGGCGGTTAAATCCGAACGACAGTGATGTCGCTTGAACAAACCCTAACATGATCGTCCCATAGCGCGTGACCGTCGCTAGCTTCTTACGCCCGGACTCGCCTTGTTTTGCCCATTCGGCAAACTTCGGAACGACGTCCATTTGTAAAAGTTGTACAACGATCGATGCCGTGATGTACGGCATGATCCCCATTGCGAACAGGGAGAAGTTCTGTAAAGCATTTCCTCCAAACAAGTTCAAGAAGTCGAGTAGACCTCCTGAGTCAAAACGCAACACATCCGTATTCACCATCGGCACCGGGATATGGGCCCCGATGCGGAAAATGATGATGATTGCGAGTGTGAAGAGAATACGCTGTCGAATATCTTTCACGCGCCACATATTGGAGATCGTCTGAAACATCAGATCACCTCAACTGAACCGCCAGCTGCTTCGATCGCTTCTTTCGCTGCACCCGAGAATTTGTTGGCTTTAACAGTTAATTTTGTTTCAAGCTTGCCGTTAGCAAGTACTTTGATTCCGTCTTTAGCAGAGCTGACGACACCAGTCTCGATTAAGAGTTCTGGAGTGACTTCAGTACCTGCTTCGAAACGGTTAAGCGTGTCTAGGGAAACAACTGCATACTCTTTACGAGTAGGGTTGTTGAAACCGCGTTTTGGAAGACGACGGTAAAGTGGGTTTTGTCCACCTTCGAACCCTGGACGAACGCCACCGCCTGAACGAGCTTTTTGACCTTTATGTCCACGGCCAGAAGTTTTACCGTTACCAGTCGCCATACCGCGACCGACACGGTTGCGTTCGTGACGCGAACCTGGAGTTGGCTTCAATTCATGGAGTTTCATAGTGGCACCTCCTTATTATTAAAATCGATATTATTCGTTAATTTCTTCTACAGTCACAAGGTGCGACACTTTTTTGATCATACCACGCATCGCGACGTTGTCAGGGACAACGACGGTTTGATGCATTTTGCGAAGACCAAGTGTACGTACTGTTACACGCTGATCCTCGGGACGACCGATTGTGCTGCGTGTGAGGGTGATTGCGAGTTTCGCCATGTCTAGTTCCCTCCCTTATTTAAGAAGTTCTTCTACGCTTTTACCGCGTAGTTTAGCAACTTCCTCTGCTTTTTTAAGCTCTGTCAAGCCTTTGACCGTCGCACGGACGATGTTGATCGGTGTGTTTGATCCAAGCGATTTCGAAAGGATGTCACCTACACCTGCAAGTTCGAGCACTGCACGAACTGGACCACCGGCGATAACCCCAGTACCTTCAGAAGCAGGTTTCATGAATACACGACCTGCTCCGTATACTCCTGTGATTTCGTGTGGAATTGTTGTACCAACCATTGGTACTTGAACCATGTTTTTCTTAGCGGCTTCAATAGCCTTGCGGATCGCTTCTGGCACCTCTTGTGCCTTACCTGTACCGAAACCGACGTGACCATTTTTGTCACCTACGACTACGAGAGCGGCGAAACGGAAGCGACGGCCACCTTTCACAACTTTCGCGACGCGGTTTACGGTAACAACGCGTTCTTCAAGTTGTTCCATGTTAACGTCTAACTGGCGCATCGAGTGTCCCCTCCTTTTTGTTAGAATTTAAGACCCGCTTCACGAGCTGCTTCTGCAACAGCTTTGACGCGGCCATGATAGAGGTATCCACCACGGTCGAACACAACAGTGTCGATACCTTTCTCGAGTGCACGTTCAGCTGCAAGTTTACCAACAGCTTTCGCTGCTTCAACGTTGCCGCCGTTTGTAAGATCGAGTGCTTTATCTTTCGAAGATGCTGACACAAGCGTTGTTTGTGACGCGTCATCGATAAGTTGTACGTAGATGTTCTTGCTCGAACGGAATACGTTCAAACGTGGACGAGCTGCCGTCCCGGTGATCGTACGACGTACACGAGCATGACGTTTCTTACGAACTGCATTTTTATCTGCTTTTGTGATCATTTATGCCACTCCTTTCCGTTCATTTCGTGACGAATTACTTACCAGTCTTACCTTCTTTACGGCGAATACGTTCATCAGAGTAACGAACACCTTTACCTTTGTAAGGTTCTGGAGCACGGTACGAGCGGATTTGAGCTGCAACGTGACCGACGCGCTCTTTGCTAATCCCTTTTACGATGATTTGCGTGTTTGAAGGAACTTCGATCTCGATACCTTCTTCAGCAACGTACTCGATTGGATGCGAGTAACCGAGGCTGAGGACGAGTTTGTTACCTTGCTTAGCAGCACGGTAACCAACCCCTGAGATCTCAAGTGTTTTCTGGAACCCGTTAGACACACCTTCCACCATGTTGGCGATGAGGGCACGTGTCGTACCGTGGATCGTACGGTTCTCTTTCGAGTCATCCGGACGAACAACAGTTAGTTCGTTTTCTTCAATTTTGACTTCCAAGGCTGGGTTAGCTGAAAGCGAAAGTTCACCTTTAGCACCTTTTACTGTGACAATGTTGCCTTCTGCAACCGTTACAGTAACGCCAGCTGGAATCGTAACTGGTTTTTTACCAATACGTGACATTGATTACACCTCCGTTCTTGTTAGAAAAGTGACTTACCAGATGTAGGCGAGCACTTCGCCGCCGACTTGTTGTTGGCGAGCTTCTTTATCAGTCATAAGACCTTTTGATGTCGAAAGAACTGCGATACCGAGTCCTCCGAGTACTTTTGGTACTTCATCTGCTTTTGCATATACACGAAGACCTGGTTTCGAAATACGTTTGAGACCAGTGATAACACGTTCGTTGCTTGCTCCATATTTAAGGAAAAGACGAAGTGTACCTTGTTTAGCGTCCTCGATATATTCAACATCGCGAATGAAACCTTCACGCTTGAGGATCTCTGCAACCTCACGTTTGATATTAGAAGCTGGAAGCTCCAATTTTTCATGGCGAACCATGTTAGCGTTACGGATACGTGTAAGCATATCTGCAATAGGGTCTGTCATTACCATGCGATGTACCTCCTTTCACACTGTTAGTGGATTACCAACTTGCTTTTTTAACACCAGGGATTTGACCTTTGTATGCAAGATCACGGAACTTGATACGGCTGATCCCGAATTTACCCATGTAACCATGTGGACGACCTGTGATACGGCAACGGTTATGAAGACGTACAGGTGACGAGTTACGTGGCAATTTGCTGAGTCCGATGTAGTCGCCTTCAGCTTTTAATTGCGCGCGTCTCTCAGCGTACTGGGCAACGAGTTTCTCGCGTTTTTGCTCGCGATTCACCATTGACTTTTTAGCCATGTTGTCGACCTCCCTTTATTATTTTTGGAATGGCATTCCGAGAAGTGTGAGCAATTCACGTGCTTCTTCGTCTGTGTTCGCTGTTGTAACAACAACGATATCCATACCGCGTACTTTAGTTACTTTATCGTAATCGATTTCAGGGAAAATAAGTTGCTCTTTCACACCAAGCGTGTAGTTACCGCGTCCGTCGAATGCTTTCTTCGATACACCGCGGAAGTCACGTACACGTGGAAGTGAAACAGTTACTAATTTGTCGAGGAAATCGTACATGCGCTCGCCACGAAGTGTTACTTTCGCACCGATCGGCATGCCCTCACGAAGTTTGAAACCAGCGATTGATTTCTTAGCCTTCGTTACGAGTGGTTTTTGACCTGAAAGAATTGATAATTCTTCCACTGCCATGTCAAGAGCTTTCGAGTTCGAAACAGCGTCACCTACACCCATGTTGATGACGATCTTGTCGACTTGTGGCACTTGCATAACCGAGTCATAGTTGAATTTATCCATCATCGCTTTCACGATGTCGCTTTTATACTTCTCTTGCAAACGGTTCATAGTCGAATGGACCTCCTTTCGTCACGTTGTTCTTATTTATCGAGTACTTCGCCCGATTTCGCGACACGAACTTTTTTACCATCGACTACTTGGAAACCAACGCGAGTTGGTTTGCCCGTTTTAGGGTCGATTGGCATGACGTTCGAGACGTGAATTGGTGCTTCGATTTCAAGGATACCGCCTTGTGGATTCGCTTGTGATGGTTTAGCGTGTTTTTTCATCACGTTAACCCCTTCAACGACTACGCGGTTCTTGCTTGGCATAGCTTTGAGGATAACCCCTTGCTTGCCTTTATCTTTACCAGACATTACCTGGACTGTATCGCCTTTTTTAACATGCATCGTTTTGCGCACCTCCTTATAGGATTGAAATTGGAAATTAAAGTACTTCCGGTGCCAACGAAACGATCTTCATGAATTCTTTTTCACGAAGTTCACGTGCAACTGGCCCGAAGATCCGAGTGCCGCGTGGGCTCTTGTCATCTTTGATGATGACTGCTGCGTTCTCATCGAAACGGATGTACGAACCATCTTTACGACGAGCGCCGCGTTTTGTACGAACGACAACTGCTCTGACAACGTCACCTTTTTTAACAACGCCACCTGGTGTTGCTTGTTTTACCGTCGCGACGATGATGTCACCGATGTTTGCAGTCTTACGACCTGAACCACCGAGGACTTTAATTGTCAACAGTTCACGCGCGCCAGAGTTGTCTGCTACTTTCAAGCGAGATTCTTGTTGAATCATGCGAGTGTACCTCCCTCCGGATGTTTATAGATCCGAACTGTTATTAGATGATTACTGATTCTTCTACTACTGTTACGAGACGGAAACGTTTGTCTTTAGAAAGCGGACGTGTTTCCGCGATGCGGACCACATCGCCTACTTTAGCGACATTGTTCTCATCGTGCGCTTTAAATTTCTTCGTGTAGTTTACACGTTTTCCATAAAGCTTATGACGTACTTTTGTTTCAACTGCAACGACGATCGTTTTGTCCATTTTGTCAGACACGACGCGTCCAGTGAGTACTTTACGCTTATTGCGTTCCATGAGTGTTACCTCCTCTTCAATAATCCGATTAGATTAGCCGTTGTTGATGCCGAGTTCGCGTTCACGAAGAATCGTTTTAGCACGCGCAATCGACTTGCGTACTTCACGGATACGAGCAGGATTCTCAAGCTGACCTGTAGCTAATTGGAAACGAAGGTTAAAGAGTTCTTCTTTCCACTCGCCTACTTTACCGTTGAGCTCTTCATTTGTTGATTGACGGAGATCAGTTGCTTTCATTCGTATCACCACCATTTTCTTCACGTTTCACGAACTTACATTTCACTGGAAGTTTGTGCGCTGCAAGGCGAAGTGCCTCACGTGCGACTTCCTCAGATACACCCGCGATTTCGAACATTACTTTACCAGGCTTAACTACAGCTACCCAGCCTTCTGGAGCACCTTTACCCGAACCCATTCGAACTTCGAGAGGCTTTTTAGTGTACGGCTTGTGTGGGAAGATCTTGATCCACACTTTACCGCCACGTTTCATATAACGTGTCATTGCGATACGTGCTGATTCGATTTGACGGTTTGTGATCCAGCTCGCTTCGAGCGATTGGAGACCGAATTCACCGAAATGTACTGTTGTGCCGCGTTTTGCATTTCCGCGCATTTTACCACGGTGTACACGACGATATTTCACGCGTTTAGGTAACAACATAGTGTGTTGCCTCCTTCCTGAAAGAGTGTTTATTATTTAGTGTTTTTTGTTGGAAGAACTTCTCCGTGGTAAAGCCATACTTTAATTCCGATTTTACCATAAGTTGTGTCAGCTTCAGCTGTTCCGTAGTCGATATCGGCACGGATTGTATGAAGCGGAACTGATCCTTCTGAGTACTTCTCTGAACGAGCGATATCAGCGCCACCAAGACGACCAGAAACTTCTGTTTTGATCCCTTTGATGCCAGTGCGCATCGAACGTTGAATTGACTGTTTCATTGCACGACGGAATGACACACGGCCTTCCAATTGACGAGCGATGTTTTCAGCAACAAGCTTAGCGACTGCATCCGCGTTTTTCACTTCAACAACGTTGATGTGAACACGTTTGCCTTCAGCAAGCTTTGTGATATTTTTACGGAGTGACTCGATTTCCGAACCACCTTTACCGATGACCATACCTGGTTTCGCAGTGTGAAGCGAAATGTTTACGCGGTTTGCAGCGCGTTCGATTTCAACTTTAGCCACACTAGCATCCTTCATTTTGTTTTCGATGTATTCACGAATAACGTAGTCTTCATGAAGGAGATCTGCGTAGTCTTTCTCAGCGTACCAACGCGAATCCCAGTCTTTGATAACACCAACGCGAAAACCGTGCGGATTTACCTTTTGACCCACTACATATCCCTCCTTATTTCTCAGTTACCACGATGTGAATGTGGCTTGTGCGTTTGTTAATACGACTTGCGCGACCCATCGCACGTGGGCGGAAGCGTTTGAGTGTTGGACCTTCGTTGACGAAAATTTCAGATACAACAAGGTTCTCAATGTTCATATCGTAGTTGTGCTCTGCGTTAGCGATCGCTGATTTTAATACTTTTTCAACGATTGGCGACGCTGCCTTGTTCGTGTGAGCAAGGACAGAGAGCGCTTCGCCGACTTGTTTCCCGCGAATTAAGTCTACAACGAGACGTGCTTTGCGAGGAGCAAGACGGACCATATTAGCTGATGCTTTAGCTTGCATGGATTTGACCTCCCCTCAGATTACCGTTTCGTTTTCTTGTCTGATCCGTGACCTTTGTACGTGCGTGTTGGAGCGAATTCACCAAGTTTGTGACCGACCATGTCTTCTGTCACGAATACTGGTACGTGTTTACGACCATCGTGTACACCGAACGTGTGACCCATGAATTCTGGGAAGATTGTCGAGCGACGTGACCAAGTTTTGATGACTTGCTTCTCACCAGATTCGTTAAGTTTGTCAACTTTAGCGAGCAAATGGTGATCTGCGAATGGACCTTTTTTCAAGCTGCGACCCATGATAGAACCTCCCTTTGGAATGATTCGGGAACGGCTCTTTCGAACCGCCCAAGAATCATGTGATAATTATTTCTTACGACGACGAAGGATGTACATGTCGCTCGATTTGTTTTTCTTACGAGTTTTGTAACCAAGAGCTGGTTTACCCCAAGGAGTAAGTGGGCCCGAACGACCGATTGGCGCACGACCTTCACCACCACCGTGTGGGTGATCAACTGGGTTCATTACAGAACCACGTACTGTTGGGCGTTTGCCTAACCAACGTGAACGTCCTGCTTTACCGATGTTTACGAGTTCGTGTTCTTCGTTACCAACTGAACCGATTGTAGCGCGGCAAGTGCCGAGGAACAAGCGTGATTCACCTGATTGAAGACGAACGATGACGTACTTGCCGTCACGTCCTTGGATTTGTGCCGATGCACCAGCCGCACGAACAAGCTGACCGCCTTTACCAGGCTTAAGCTCGATGTTGTGGATAGTAGTACCGACAGGGATGTTTACGAGTGGAAGAGCGTTCCCCACTTTGATATCCGCTTCAGGACCAGACATGATTTCCATGCCTACTTTGATGCCCTTAGGAGCGAGGATGTAACGTTTCTCACCATCTGCATAGTTGATGAGGGCGATGTTAGCTGAACGGTTTGGATCGTATTCGATCGTAGCAACGCGTCCGATGATAGCATCTTTGTTACGTTTGAAATCGATGATACGGTATTTGCGTTTGTGCCCGCCACCTTGGTGACGTACAGTCAAACGACCTTGGTTGTTACGACCGCCTTTTTTCGAAAGCTTTTCAGTTAACGATTTCTCAGGACGGTTCGTTGTGATCTCTGCAAAGTCGAGAGATGTCATGTTACGGCGACCGTTAGTGGTCGGCTTAAACTTTTTAATTGCCATCGAGGATTCCCTCCTTTTCTTCTAAGGTAGTAAATTAACCGAGGAAGTCGATTGTGTTGCCTTCAGCAAGAGTTACGATCGCTTTTTTACGACGCGATGTGTAACCAGAGTGACGACCGACACGTTTCGCTTTCGGTTTCATGTTCATTGTGTTTACCGAAGCAACTTTCACGTTGAAAATTGTTTCGATAGCGTGCTTCACTTGTGATTTAGTCGCTTTAACTTCGATCTCGAAAACGTATTTGTTAGCTTCCATGAGGCTAACTGAACGCTCAGTGATGATCGGACGTTTGATGATATCGTATGCTTGAGCCATTATGCAAGCACCTCCTCTACCTTCGCAACCGCATCTTTAGTGAAGATGACTTTATCGTTAGCAATGAGGTCAAGAACGTTAACGCCCGCTGCCTCGATTACAGTCACTCCTGGGATGTTACGAGCTGCGAGAGCGATAGTCTCATTGTAGTCCGCTGTGACTACAAGAGCCTTACGTTCTACTGATAGGCCAAGAAGTACTGCGACCATATCTTTTGTTTTTGGTGCATCGAAAGCAAGGCCTTCGAGGACGATCATTTCGTTGTTTTGTACTTTCGACGACAAAGCCGAGAGAAGTGCAAGACGACGAACTTTTTTAGGAAGCTTGTAAGAGTATGAACGTGGAGTTGGACCGAAGACTGTTCCACCACCAACCCATTGTGGTGAGCGGATCGAACCTTGGCGCGCACGACCAGTTCCCTTTTGTTTCCATGGTTTACGGCCGCCACCGCGTACTTCCGAGCGACCTTTCGTATCGTGAGTACCTTGACGGCGTGATGCTTGTTGCATGACGATCGCGTCATAAAGTACTGATTCGTTTGGCTCGATACCGAAAATGGCTTCAGCCAATTCGATTTCGCCAACTTGTGAACCTGTTTGGTTTAGCAAAGCTACTTTAGGCATTCGTAATTCCTCCTTTCCGTGCAGTTAATTAGTTACCTTTGACAGCTGTCTTGATGATGACGTTCGATTTACGAGCGCCTGGGATTGCGCCTTTAACGAGTACAAGGCCGCGTTCCACGTCAACTTTGACAATTTCAAGGTTTTGAATCGTTTTACGCTCGCCACCCATTTGACCAGGAAGAAGCTTCCCTTTAAATACGCGGTTAGGCGCTACAGGACCCATTGAACCAGGGCGACGGTGGTAACGCGAACCGTGGGACATTGGTCCACGTGATTGTCCGTGACGCTTAATCGCACCTTGGAATCCTTTACCTTTTGAAGTACCTGTTACGTCCACTAATTCACCTGCAGCGAAAATGTCCGCCTTGATCTCTTGACCGATTTCGTATCCTTCTACTGAAGTACGAATTTCTTTCATGAAGCGCTTAGGTGTCGCGCTTGCTTTCGCAGCGTGACCTTTTGCCGGTTTGTTTTGACGTGATTCTTTGATGTCTCCAAAACCGAGTTGAACTGCTTCGTAACCGTCTGTTTCAAGTGTTTTAACTTGAAGCACGACGTTTCCTTCGACAGCAACTACTGTTACCGGTACGACTTCGCCTGCTTCGTTGAAGATTTGAGTCATACCAAGTTTTGTTCCTAAGATTCCTTTAGCCATGAGATACACCTCCTGTTTAATAATTATTGTCTCTTCTGGCTAGTATCTACTATATGAAGAATTAAAGTTTGATTTCGATGTCAACACCTGATGGTAATTCGAGACGCATAAGCGCATCAACCGTTTTTGGTGTTGGGTTAACGATGTCGATCAAGCGTTTGTGTGTACGCATTTCGAACTGTTCACGAGCATCTTTATACTTGTGGACCGCACGAAGGATCGTGTAGATCGATTTGTCAGTTGGAAGCGGGATTGGGCCCGAGACCTTCGCACCTGAACGTTTCGCAGTTTCAACGATTTTCTCAGCTGATTGATCGAGAACGCGATGGTCGTATGCTTTTAAGCGAATACGGATTTTTTCATTTGCCATGTAAGTTTCCCTCCTTTGTCGCCTACTTTTAAAAATAGACAGTTCTCAGCGGAAATTTCCACACCGGCCATGGCAAAGCTGCCTGGCGTGTCATAACCTCCCGCTTCATCGCAGCGTGCTTGTGTCAGCAGAGGCATCCGATCATTGCAAATCAACGATAGAACCCAGTTTCTGCTGTAAAGTCTCTCACCACTCGCACAAACACTTAATCATTATATCGAATCTGCAAAACAAATGCAAGATTTGATTTTTTTCGATCGTGCCGGATGTCTGATGAGTTGTTCAACGTTCACTAATGTAACAAGATTCGAACCCTTTTGCAAGTTCTTTTCCTTCTTTTGTTGAACTATTTTTCAAAAGGAGGCCCATGCCAACTCTTCCTAGCGTTTCATATACTCTTTAAACTGCTCAGTGACGGCTTCGACGACCGATGCCGGAGCTCGTTTCAAACACGTTTGCACAATCGAGTTGTTGAACGGGTGCGTCATAAAGTATTCGTGCAGCTTGTCGACTTTCTCTTCCCGCCCCATCACTGAATAGAGGACGACCCACTCTTCAAGATGCATCCAACTCTCGTCCGGTTCAATGTAAGGATGCGTATAAATCCCGTCCGTGCAACGCATCCGAAAACTAGCCATCACGTCGATGTCCTGGCCTTCAAACGTATATTCGCCAAAGTAAGTCGTCATATACTCGTCGTGCGGACCAGACTCTTCTTTTTTTCCGGCACGGCTGAGCACACGGTCAATCGTCTCGAACTGGTCAGGCTCAACGAACAGATCTAAGTCACGCGCCGTCTCGACGATCCCGTGATGCTTGAGTAAACTTGACCCGCCAAAGCGACAGGCAACGCCGTTCAACCGGCAAAGCGTCTCCATTTGCTTTTCCATCATCGATTCTCCTTCCTACAATCCTATCTCCTATCCTATCACTTCGTTTCAAAAAACAAAAAAGCAGCCCGCAAATGCGGACTGCTTAAGACATCGATTACTCGATGATTTCTGTTACCGAACCAGCACCTACAGTACGGCCACCCTCACGGATTGAGAAACGTGTTCCGTCTTCGATCGCGATTGTAGAAATCAATTCGATCGTCAACTCGATGTTGTCTCCTGGCATTACCATTTCAGTACCTTCTGGAAGGTGAACGATACCTGTTACGTCAGTTGTACGGAAGTAGAACTGCGGACGGTAGTTCGCGAAGAATGGCGTGTGACGGCCACCCTCTTCTTTAGAAAGAACGTAGATTGAAGCTTTGAATTTAGAGTGCGGAGTGATTGTACCTGGTTTAGCAAGTACTTGTCCACGCTCGATGTCTTCACGTGATACACCACGGAGAAGAGCACCGATGTTGTCGCCAGCTTCTGCATAGTCAAGAAGCTTACGGAACATCTCTACACCAGTACATACAGTTTTCTTAGTTTCTTCTGTAAGACCAACGATTTCAACTTCGTCGTTGACGCGGAGAATACCACGCTCAACACGACCAGTCGCTACAGTACCGCGACCAGTGATTGAGAATACGTCCTCAACTGGCATCATGAAGTCTTTGTCCGTGTCACGAACAGGCTCAGGGATGTACTCATCAACTGCGTTCATGAGTTCCATGATTTTTTCTTCCCATTGTGCTTCGCCGTTAAGCGCGCCAAGAGCTGAACCTTTGATTACAGGGAGGTCGTCGCCTGGGAAGTCATATTCAGAAAGAAGTTCACGGATTTCCATCTCAACGAGTTCGAGAAGCTCTTCGTCGTCAACCATGTCAACTTTGTTCATGAATACTACGATGAAAGGAACACCTACTTGACGTGAAAGAAGAATGTGCTCACGTGTTTGTGGCATTGGGCCATCTGTTGCCGAAACAACGAGGATCGCGCCGTCCATTTGTGCAGCACCAGTGATCATGTTTTTAACATAGTCAGCGTGACCTGGGCAGTCAACGTGTGCGTAGTGGCGTTTTTCAGTTTCGTACTCGATGTGAGCTGTTGCGATTGTGATACCGCGCTCGCGCTCTTCTGGAGCACCATCGATTGCGTCAAACTTTGTAGCTGTTTTCCCTTGTGCTTTTGAAAGTACAGCTGAAATCGCTGCAGTCAAAGTTGTTTTACCGTGGTCGACGTGGCCAATTGTACCAACGTTAACGTGCGGTTTAGAACGGTCGAATTTTTCTTTACCCATTCTAGATTCCTCCTCTATAGACAATTAATTTTTATTTAACTAGGAAGACGTAGGCTACTTTTAACATACGTCCTCCTTAGCTTACAACAATCATTTCAGCGTTACAACCGTTATTAGCCGTTCGCTTTTTTGATGATTTCTTCTGCAATTGACTTCGGTACTTCTTCATAGTGGTCGAAGTGCATCGAGTACGTTCCACGTCCTTGCGTACGTGAACGGAGTGACGTTGCATATCCGAACATTTCTGAAAGTGGAACCATCGCTTTAACGACTTGTGCGTTACCGCGAGCTTCCATACCTTCTACGCGTCCACGGCGTGACGTGACGTCACCCATGATGTCTCCCAAGTATTCTTCTGGGATGACAACTTCAACACGCATCATTGGCTCAAGGATGACAGCTTTCGCTTGTTCCTTAAGTTGTTTGACCGCCATCGAAGCAGCAACTTTAAACGCCATCTCGTTCGAGTCGACATCGTGGTACGATCCGAAGACGAGGGCAGCTTTAACGTCAACTACTGGGTAACCAGCGAGGATACCGTTTTCGAGAGCTTCTTGAATACCGTTTTGAACAGCCGGTACGTATTCACGTGGAACAACACCACCGACGATCTTGTTCTCAAATTCGAATCCTGCACCTTCTACGTTCGGTTCGAATTCAACGACAACGTGACCGTACTGACCGCGTCCACCCGACTGACGTACGAATTTCGAATCGATCTTCGCAGCGCTACGGATTGTCTCACGGTAAGCAACTTGTGGTGCACCGACGTTTGCTTCGACTTTGAATTCGCGACGCATACGGTCAACGAGGATATCAAGGTGAAGCTCACCCATACCAGAGATGATTGTTTGACCAGTCTCTTGGTTTGTTTCAGTGCGGAAAGTTGGATCCTCTTCTGCGAGTTTCGCGAGGGCTTGACCCATCTTGTCTTGGTCTGCTTTCGATTTAGGTTCGATCGCGACCGAGATAACCGGTTCTGGGAATGTCATTGACTCGAGAACGACGTTGTCTTTCTCTGAGCAAAGTGTGTCACCAGTCGTTGTATCTTTAAGACCAACAGCAGCGGCGATGTCACCAGCAAATACCATTGGAATTTCTTCACGGCTGTTTGCATGCATTTGAAGGATACGACCGAGACGCTCGCGCTTCCCTTTAGTCGAGTTCTTCACATACGAACCAGCTTGTGCTGTACCAGAGTACACACGGAAGAATGTCAATTTACCGACGTAAGGGTCAGTCATGACTTTGAACGCAAGTGCCGAGAACGGCGCTTCGTCAGAAGGTTCACGCGTGATTTCTTCTTCTGTATCGAGGTTAACCCCTTTGATTGACTCGACATCAACTGGTGATGGGAGGTAATCAACAACAGCGTCCAACATTAATTGAACACCTTTGTTTTTGAAGGCCGAACCGACAAGTACAGGGTAGAATTCAACGCTAAGTGTTGCTTGACGAATACCAGCTTTGAGTTCTTCGATTGAGATCTCTTCGCCTTCGAGGTATTTCATCATCAAATCTTCGTTGTAGTCCGCAACGCCTTCGATCAAGCGACCGCGAAGTTCTTCAGCTTGGTCAGCCATATCAGCTGGGAAGCCTTCTGTTACTTCGATGTCAGTACCGAGGTCGTTCGAGTACATGTATGTCTTTCTTTCAACGAGGTCGATGATTCCTTTGAATTCATCTTCTGCGCCGATTGGAAGTTGGATCGGGTGTGCGTTAGCGTGTAAACGCTCGTGAAGTGTTTTCACCGAGTACAAGAAGTCCGCACCAATCTTATCCATCTTGTTGACGAATACGACACGTGGAACACCGTATGTCGTCGCTTGACGCCATACAGTTTCTGTTTGTGGTTCAACACCTGACTGAGCGTCAAGTACAGCAACTGCGCCATCAAGTACACGGAGTGAACGTTCAACTTCAACTGTGAAGTCTACGTGTCCAGGTGTATCGATGATGTTTACACGGTGGCCATTCCACTGTGCAGTCGTCGCTGCAGAAGTGATCGTGATTCCACGCTCTTGCTCCTGCTCCATCCAGTCCATTTGTGAAGCTCCTTCATGAGTTTCACCAATCTTGTGGATACGACCTGTGTAATAAAGAATACGTTCAGTTGTAGTCGTTTTACCGGCATCGATGTGAGCCATGATCCCGATGTTACGAGTATTCTTTAGGGAGAATTCTCTTGCCATACTGGGTATTCTCCTTCCGCATGTGTTTTTCGTGTGCTGGCACACGATATGATTATACCCGAAAGCCACTCCATTAAGCCACCGCTTGGTGACGTGGAGTGGTCTTTACGTTTAACTTACCAACGATAGTGAGCAAACGCTTTGTTCGCTTCTGCCATCTTATGCATGTCTTCGCGTCTCTTAACAGAAGCACCAGTGTTATTGGCTGCATCCATGATTTCATTCGCGATACGTTGCTCCATCGTCTTCTCGTTGCGGAGACGAGCGTAGTTCACGAGGTAACGAAGACCAAGTGTCGTACGGCGTTCTGGACGAACTTCAACAGGAACTTGGTAGTTTGCTCCACCTACACGGCGAGCTTTAACTTCAAGTACAGGCATGATGTTTGTCATTGCTTCTTCGAACACTTCCATAGGCTCTTTGCCTGAGCGTTCAGCGATGAGACCAAATGCGTTGTAAATGATAGTTTGAGCTGTACCTTTTTTACCGTCTAACATGACACGGTTAATGAGGCGAGTTACCAATTTCGAGTTGTAGATCGGATCTGCGATAACGTCACGACGTTCTGCACGGTTTTTACGCATCCGAGTACCCTCCTTTCAAAATTTCAGTAGTTTAGTTTGCGAGAATTACTTCTTCGCAGCTTTCGGACGTTTCGTACCGTATTTAGAACGGCCTTGCATACGTCCGTCCACACCTGCAGTGTCAAGTGCACCACGAACGATGTGGTAACGTACTCCTGGTAAGTCTTTTACACGTCCTCCGCGGATAAGAACAACGCTGTGCTCTTGAAGGTTGTGGCCAATACCTGGAATGTACGCAGTCACTTCGATTTGGTTAGTCAAACGAACACGGGCATACTTACGTAAAGCCGAGTTCGGTTTCTTCGGAGTCATTGTACCAACACGTGTACAAACACCACGTTTTTGTGGTGAGCTCACGTTTGTTTGTGACTTGATGAAACTGTTGTAACCTTTGTTAAGTGCTGGAGAGTCAGATTTAACGACTTTCGATTTGCGTCCTTTACGGACTAACTGGTTGATAGTAGGCATCTTTGAAGATCCTCCCTTCCTGAATTATGCTATTTTCTAGACCCACCGACCCGGGTGGTTCATTTAAGGTCATAACGAAACGCTTTTACGAGGCGTAGGCATTCCATGACCTCGCAAAAACGTGAGTTATACCTTGAAAGTGGCAATAATAGCAGCCAAACCTTTCCGTAGAAAGATCGGTTAACGTCCAAGTAGCTTGCCGACTGCTGGACACCATTGTCATCGACAACAACCGATTGGCGGCACTAAATCATAGTAGCACCGCCAAAGAGTGCTGTCAAGACGTTTTTACTCGACGTTCGCGTCTTCGAGGACGGCTTTCGACGCATCTTCTTTAAGTTTAACGTCACGGTATACCGGCATTCCTGTACCAGCTGGCACGAGTTTACCGATGATGACGTTCTCTTTGAGTCCGAGAAGATAGTCGCGCTTGCCTTTGATGGCAGCGTCTGTCAACACGCGAGTCGTTTCTTGGAACGAAGCGGCCGAGAGGAACGAATCTGTCTCAAGCGACGCTTTCGTGATTCCGAGAAGGACCGGTTTCGCCGTTGCTGGGCTCTTACCTACGCGAAGTACATCTTTACACGCTTCTTTGAAGACGCCGATGTCGACGAGTGAACCAGGGAGAAGTGGCGTGTCACCTGACTCGATGACTTTGACGCGACGAAGCATTTGGCGAACCATGACTTCGACGTGTTTGTCGCCGATTTCTACCCCTTGCATCCGGTATACTTTTTGAACTTCTTGAAGAAGATAGTTTTGGACACCAGACACACCACGGACGGTGAGCAATTCTTTCGGATCGATCGAACCTTCCGTGAAGACTTCCCCGGCATCTACCGTGTCGCCGATTTGAACGCGTAAACGCGCTCCGAACGGAATCGTGTACGTACGAGTCTCACTGAGTCCTTCGACCGTGAGTTCCCGCTTGTCACGCGACTCGGTAAAGTCGATGACCGTACCAGGAATTTCCGAGATGACCGCTTGCCCTTTCGGGTTACGAGCCTCGAATACCTCTTGGATACGTGGAAGACCTTGCGTGATATCATCTCCGGCTACCCCACCTGTGTGGAAGGTACGCATTGTAAGCTGCGTTCCTGGCTCACCGATTGATTGCGCGGCGATGATTCCGACTGCTTCGCCAACTTCAACGTTCGAGCCGGTCGCCAAGTTGCGGCCGTAGCACTTCTTACATACGCCGTGTGACGTGTTACATGTGAAGGCTGTACGGATTTCAACTCGTTCGATACCAGCGTCGACGATGTCGCGGGCGATATCTTCTGTGATCAATTGGTTCTTCTCAATCATGACTTCACCCGTTTCCGGATGTGCCACTGTCTCGAACGCTGTACGGCCGACGAGGCGGTCATACAAGTTTTCGATTTCTTCCGTGCCTTCGCGGAGAGCGGCAACGCGGATTCCGCGGTCCGTTCCACAATCTTCTTCACGGATGATGACATCTTGGGCAACGTCGACGAGACGACGCGTCAAGTAACCTGAGTCAGCCGTTTTAAGGGCTGTATCGGCAAGACCTTTACGCGCACCGTGCGTCGAGATGAAGTATTCTTGAACCGTCAGTCCCTCACGGAACGACGATTTGATTGGAAGTTCGATGATGCGGCCAGATGGAGCGGCCATCAAACCACGCATCCCTGCGAGCTGCGTGAAGTTGGACGCGTTACCACGGGCACCTGAGTCAGACATCATGAAGATCGGGTTCAAGCGGTTGAGGGATTTCATCAATCGCGATTGAATCTCGTCCTTCGCTTCGTTCCAAGAGCGTACAACGCGCTCGTAACGCTCATCTTCAGTGATGAGACCACGACGGAACGACTTCATGATTTGGTCGACTTGAGTTTGCGCTTCATCAAGAATTTCTTGTTTGTCCGGAAGAACGATGATATCGGCGATTCCGACCGTCACACCCGCTTTAGTCGAGTGTTTGAAGCCGAGATCTTTCATCCGGTCAAGCATGCGGCTCGTTTCAGTCGTTTCAAACTTCTGGAACACTTCCGCGATGACTTTACCAAGGAATCCTTTTTTGAACGGTTCGATGAGTGGACGTGCGGCAATTTCTTCCGCGACGTTGGCACCTTTTTCGATGAAGTACTTATCAGGCGTTGCTTCCTGCAAGTTTTCCATCGTCGGTTCGTTCAAGTATGGGAACGTGTTCGGCAAGATCTCGTTAAAGATCATCTTACCGACTGTCGTGATTAACATTTTCTCATTTTGCTCCGCTGTGAACGTCGGGTTGTTGAGCGTACGTGCTGGAAGGGCGACACGTGTATGCAAGTGGACGTATCCATTTTGATACGCGATGAGCGCTTCGTTGACGTTCGACAAAATTTTCCCTTGTCCGATGGCATCGTCGCGTTCAAGCGAGATGTAGTAGTTACCGAGGACCATATCCTGCGATGGTGTAACAACTGGTTTACCATCTTTCGGGTTCAAGATGTTCTGTGCAGCGAGCATGAGGAGACGAGCTTCTGCTTGCGCTTCGGCTGAAAGTGGTACGTGGACCGCCATTTGGTCACCATCAAAGTCGGCGTTGTAAGCCGTACATACGAGTGGGTGTAGACGAATCGCACGGCCCTCGACGAGAATCGGTTCGAAAGCTTGAATCCCTAGACGGTGAAGTGTAGGGGCACGGTTCAAGAGAACCGGATGCTCACGAATGACTTCTTCGAGGACGCCCCAGATTTCTGGTTGCATCTTCTCAATTTTGCGTTTGGCGTTCTTGATGTTCGACGCGATCCCGCGACCGACAAGTTCTTTCATCACGAACGGTTTGAAGAGTTCAAGGGCCATCTCTTTCGGGAGACCACATTGGAACATCTTCAAGTTTGGTCCAACGACGATAACCGAACGTCCTGAGTAGTCGACCCGTTTACCAAGAAGGTTTTGACGGAAACGACCTTGTTTCCCTTTCAACATATGTGAAAGCGACTTAAGTGGACGGTTACCTGGACCTGTTACCGGACGACCACGACGACCGTTGTCGATGAGGGCGTCAACCGCTTCTTGAAGCATACGCTTCTCGTTTTGCACGATGATGTTCGGCGCGCCGAGATCGAGCAAACGTTTGAGACGGTTGTTACGGTTGATGACTCGACGATATAAATCGTTCAAGTCAGAAGTCGCAAAGCGCCCACCGTCGAGCTGCACCATCGGGCGAAGCTCAGGTGGAATGACAGGAAGTACTTCGAGGATCATCCAATCTGGATCATTCCCCGACGTGAAGAACGCATCGAGCACTTCAAGACGTTTGATCGCACGTGTACGACGTTGGCCTTGAACTGTCTTCAATTCTTCGCGGAGTTCTCCGACTTCCTTCTCGAGTTGTACGTCTTGAAGGAGTGTCCGGATCGCTTCCGCACCCATGTCTGCTTTAAAGTCACTACCGTACTTCTCACGGTAGAGACGGAATTCTTTTTCCGAGAGAAGTTGTTTCTTCTCGAGCGGAGTGTCACCTGGTTCTGTCACGACGTACGACGCGAAGTAGATTACTTCTTCGAGCGCACGCGGTGACATATCGAGAACAAGCCCCATTCGGCTTGGAATCCCTTTGAAGTACCAGATGTGCGAAACCGGAGCCGCGAGCTCGATGTGGCCCATACGTTCGCGACGCACTTTCGCTTTCGTCACTTCAACGCCACAGCGGTCACAAATGACTCCTTTATATCGGATTCGTTTGTATTTCCCGCAGTAACATTCCCAGTCTTTCGTAGGACCGAAGATTCGTTCACAGAACAGTCCGTCCTTCTCTGGTTTGAGTGTACGATAGTTGATTGTTTCCGGCTTTTTGACTTCCCCGTAAGACCACGAACGGATCTTTTCGGGTGAAGCCAAGCCGATTTTCATATATTCAAATCGATTAACATCTACCAAGGGGCCGACCTCCCTTTTCGCCTTATTCCTCTTCCGTAACAGTCGGTTGAACGACTTGTTCTAACGCCGATGTTGCGTTCGGGATGTTGTCGTCATCTTCATCTTTCATTTCAACTTCTTCGTCGTCCACAGACATCATCTTGACTTCCATACCGAGCGCTTGAAGCTCTTTGATCAAGACGCGGAACGATTCAGGAACGCCCGCTTTCGGAACGCTCTCGCCTTTCACGATTGCTTCGTATGCTTTCACACGACCAACCGTGTCATCCGACTTGATTGTAAGGATTTCTTGGAGCGTGTAGGCTGCGCCGTACGCTTCAAGTGCCCAAACTTCCATCTCACCGAAGCGCTGTCCACCGAACTGTGCTTTACCACCGAGCGGTTGTTGCGTAACGAGCGAGTATGGTCCTGTCGAACGAGCGTGAAGTTTATCATCAACCATGTGCGCAAGTTTGATCATATACATGACACCGACCGAGACGCGGTTATCGAACGGTTCACCAGTACGACCGTCATAGAGACGAGTCTTGGCATCTTTGTCCATTCCAGCTTCTTCAATCGTTGCCCATACGTCTTCTTCACGTGCGCCATCGAATACAGGTGTCGCCACTTTGATGCCGAGCTTTTTAGCCGCCATTCCAAGGTGGAGTTCAAGTACCTGACCGATGTTCATCCGCGATGGTACACCGAGTGGGTTAAGCATGATGTCAATCGGTGTGCCGTCTGGCATGTATGGCATGTCTTCTTCAGGGAGGATCCGCGAGATAACACCTTTGTTACCGTGACGTCCCGCCATCTTATCCCCTTCGTGAATCTTACGTTTTTGAACGATGTAGACACGAACCATTTGGTTCACACCCGGTGAAAGTTCGTCGCCGTTCTCACGGTCGAACACCTTGACGTCCAAGATGATGCCGTCGCCGCCGTTTGGTACACGGAGTGACGTATCACGGACTTCACGGGCTTTCTCACCGAAGATCGCATGCAAGAGACGCTCTTCCGCCGTCAGTTCAGTTACACCTTTAGGCGTGACTTTCCCGACGAGGATATCGCCATCTTTCACTTCCGCACCAATGCGGATGATCCCACGATCGTCCAAGTTGCGAAGCGCGTCATCACCGACGTTCGGAATATCACGTGTGATTTCCTCAGGTCCGAGTTTCGTGTCTCGTGACTCTGACTCATACTCCTCGATGTGAATCGAAGTGTAGACGTCATCTTTCACGAGGCGCTCACTCATGATGATCGCATCCTCATAGTTGTAACCGTCCCAAGTCATGAAGGCGACAACGACGTTACGACCGAGCGCGAGCTCACCCATATCCATCGATGGACCATCAGCAAGGATTTCTCCTTTTTCGACTTGGTCACCAGCAGCGATGATCGGCTTTTGGTTATAGCACGTTCCTTGGTTCGAACGAACGTACTTTTGAAGTTTGTAGCGGTCAAGGTCACCTGAAACCGTTGTTCCGTTCACGTCAGACGTGCGGCGGACCAAGATTTCACGCGCTGTGACACGCTCGACGATACCTGGGTATTTCGCGATAATCGCGGCCCCAGAGTCTTTCGCTGACACGTACTCCATACCAGTACCGATAATCGGCGAGTCCGGTTGAAGGAGTGGTACAGCTTGACGTTGCATGTTCGCTCCCATGAGGGCACGGTTCGAGTCATCGTTCTCAAGGAACGGGATACATGCTGTTGCCGCAGAAACAACCTGTTTCGGCGAAACGTCCATGTAGTCGACTCGACTTGGCTCAACTGACAAGTTTTGTCCGCGGAAGCGGCAAAGGACTTGCTCGTTTGCAAAGTAACTGTCTTCAGTGAGCGGCATGTTCGCCTGGGCGACGACGTAGAGATCTTCTTCATCCGCCGTCATATATTGAATCTCGCTCGTGACGAGACCTGTTTCTGGGTCGACTCGGCGGTACGGTGTCTCAATGAAACCGTACTCGTTTACTTTCGCAAAAGATGAAAGCGAGTTGATGAGACCGATGTTCGGTCCTTCAGGTGTTTCGATTGGACACATCCGACCGTAGTGCGAATAGTGAACATCTCGAACTTCGAAGCCGGCACGCTCACGTGTCAAACCACCCGGTCCGAGCGCAGAGAGACGACGCTTATGCGTGAGCTCTGCGAGCGGGTTTGTTTGGTCCATGAACTGTGACAACTGCGAGCTACCGAAGAACTCTTTCAGCGATGCGATTACCGGGCGGATGTTAATCAGCGCCTGTGGTGTGATCGCATTTTGATCTTGAATCGACATCCGTTCTTTTACGACACGTTCCATACGAGAAAGACCGATACGGAATTGGTTTTGGAGAAGTTCTCCGACTGAACGAAGACGACGGTTTCCTAAGTGGTCGATGTCATCTGTTGTTCCGACTTCGTGAAGTAAGTTGAAGAAGTAGTTGATCGATGCAATGATATCCGCTGGTGTGACGTGCTTGATGCTACGGTCGATGTTGCCATTACCGATAATGTTCAAGACACGCTCTCCATCCGGGTCATCCGGTGAGATGACTTTAATCGATTGGAGACCAAACGGCTCACCTTCAGCAACGCCGCCAGTTGGCTCAGCGTCCATGTAACCGAGACCGTTTTCCAAATGTGGAAGGACGCGGTCTAAGTTGCGACGGTCGAGGATTGTTCCAGCTTCGGCGATCACTTCGCCTGTCTCTGGGTCAACGAGCGTCTCGGCCAATTTCTGACCGAAGAGACGGTTTTTAAGATGAAGTTTTTTGTTCATCTTATAACGACCAACGTTTGCGAGGTCGTAGCGTTTCGGGTCGAAGAAACGTGAGACGAGAAGTGATTTCGCGTTTTCAACCGTTGGTGGTTCACCAGGGCGGAGACGCTCGTAAATCTCGATCAACGCTTTCTCTGTCGACTCGGTATTATCTTTTTCAAGGGTGTTCCGAAGATATTCATCATCCCCGAGAAGGTCGATAATTTCTTGGTCCGTACCAAATCCGAGAGCACGCAACAACACCGTTACCGGGATTTTACGGGTACGGTCGATACGAACATAAACGATATCCTTAGCATCTGTCTCAAGTTCGAGCCATGCTCCACGGTTCGGGATGACTGTTGCACCGAAACCACGTTTACCGTTTTTATCGAGTTTAGAATTGTAATAGACGCTCGGCGAACGAACAAGCTGGGAAACGATGACGCGTTCTGCGCCGTTAATAATAAACGTTCCCGACTCTGTCATAATCGGGAAATCACCCATGAATACTTCTTGTTCTTTAAGCTCACCTGTCTCTTTGTTTTGCAGACGTACTTTCACGCGCAATGGCGCAGAATAAGTGACGTCGCGCTCCTTCGAGTCATCAATCGAATATTTCGGCTCGCTAAGCGAGTAATCGATGAACTCAAGCACGAGGTTTCCAGTGAAGTCGGAGATTGGCGAAATGTCGGTAAACATCTCTTTCAATCCTTCACGTAAGAACCACTCATAAGAAGCAGTTTGAATTTCAATCAAATTCGGAAGCTCTAATACCTCACTGATACGGGCAAAGCTTCTTCTCTGACGGTGACGACCGTACTGAACAAGTTGACCAGTCAACTGATTCACCTCTCAGACCCCCAATTCTCTATCGAATTTTTCGGGCGTAATAATCGAACATTGTCATTGAATGTCGCCCTTTTTCCGCGTCTAAAAAGCGGCAAACGCGGCAATTCAAGGCGAATTCCATTCCAATGGCATTTTATAATGTTAGCATATACGTTATAGCGAGTCAACAAGACTCAACCGTTTGTCAAGAGCGAATTGCCCGGAAAATAAAATAGCCTTTGTCTTTGGCAACCGTCTCGACCTGACCGAACACATCTTCAAGCAACTTCTTAGCAGAAGGCGCTCCTTGTTTCTTTTGAATGACGACGTAGAGTGCCCCGCCCATGACGAGATGCGCGTACGCATCTCTTAAAATCGTGTGAACCACTTGCTTCCCGGCCCGAATCGGCGGATTGGTCACGATAGCGGCAAATTGCTCGCCTCCGACTCCATCATATGCGTGGCTAAGCCGTGTTTCGATCGTCACCCCATTTTGGGCGGCGTTTTGCTCTGACAAGGCAAGCGCTCGTTCGTTCACGTCGACGAGAAGCGCTTCACGCCCAGAGGCGTCGGCAAGCGAGATCCCCATCGGACCGTAGCCGCAGCCTACATCTAAAATGCGACCTTCAACTTCCGGCACTTCAAATGACTCGATTAAGAGACGTGACCCAAAATCGACCGATCCTTTCGAGAACACGCCGCGGTCCGAGGTGAAGCGATACATCTTCCCTCGCAACTCATACGTCCACGTCTCAGGGGCACTTTTCGAACTCGGATCGTTCGTATAGTAATGATCTCCCATGCATTGAACCTCCTAACCCACTCTTCAAGGAAATAAAAGAAGCTCGCCATAGCGAGCTTCTATACGTTGTGAAGTAAAAGTTAGATTACTTAACTTCGACAGATGCGCCAGCTTCTTCAAGCTTAGCTTTAACTGCGTCTGCATCTTCTTTAGAAACGCCTTCTTTGACTGGAGCCGGAGTTCCGTCAACGAGTGCTTTTGCTTCTTTAAGACCGAGGCCAGTAAGTTCACGTACTGCTTTGATTACGTTGATCTTACCAGAACCTGCGCTTGTGAGGATTACGTCGAATTCAGTTTGCTCTTCAGCTACTGCTGCGCCTGCACCTGCTGCTGCTACTGGAGCTGCTGCTGATACGCCGAATTCTTCTTCGATTGTTTTTACGAGTTCGTTAAGTTCGAGAACCGTCATTGATTTGAGGTCTTCGATGAATTGCTCTTTGTTGAAAGCCATTATGGTTTTCCTCCTTTGATGTTGTAAAAAGTTTTTTTACGCTACGCGACAAAGATTAAGCAGACTGCTCTTCTTTTTGTTCTGCGATTGCGTTTGTTGCGATTGCGAGCCCGCGGATCGGAGCTTGAAGGACGCTGAGAAGCATCGAGAGAAGACCATCGCGTGATGGAAGTTCTGCAAGGGCTTTAACTTCTTCGAGTGAAGTTACTTTGCCTTCGATGATTCCGCCTTTAAGTTCGAGCGCTTTGTGCTCTTTTGAGAAGTCGTTCAAGATCTTCGCTGGAGCAATAACGTCTTCTTTCGAGAACGCGATTGCAGTAGGACCTGTGAAGACTTCATCGAGACCGTCATAACCAGACTGAGTCGCCGCGCGACGAAGGAGACCGTTTTTGTATACTTTGAACTCGATTCCAGCGTCACGAAGTGTTTTACGGAGTGTAGTCACTTCTTCAACTGTAAGTCCACGGTAGTCAACAACGATCGTTCCAACGCTTGCTTGCATTTTCTCAGCGATTTCATCAACGAGTACCGATTTCTGAGCTACGATTTTTTCGCTTGCCATGTTTGTGCACCTCCTAGTCAATTCTTATACCGGACGAGAGGCTGCTCTCCAAAAAGAAATCCCTCGTATGAAGACATACGAGGGCGTAATTGTTTGAAAGTAAACCTGTGACAACAGGCTCAAGTTCGAGCAAAGACACCTCGGAAGGGTTTACGGACCGATGTCCACCTTCTGTCTGCGGTAATCCAACATATTCGGTTGAACGTGTTTTACTTTAACAGCGGCATCACACGTTGTCAACAGTTTATTTCAAGTGAATTACTTGATGAAATCGGCAGTCGCGACACGGATACCAGGACCCATTGTCGAAGAAAGCGCGATGTTTTTGAGGTAAGTTCCTTTTGCAGTAGCAGGCTTAACTTTCATGAGTGTCTCGAGGATAGTCTCGATGTTCTCAGAGAGTTTTGTTGCTTCAAATGACTTCTTACCAACTGGTACGTGGATGTTACCGGCTTTATCAACACGGTACTCAACTTTACCAGCTTTGATGTCCGCGATTGCTTTCGCAACGTCGAACGTGACTGTGCCTGTTTTCGGGTTAGGCATGAGGCCTTTTGGTCCGAGAACGCGACCGAGTTTACCAACTTCACCCATCATGTCAGGTGTCGCAACGATAACATCGAAGTCGAACCATCCTTGTTGGATTTTAGTGATGTACTCAGCGTCGCCGACGAAGTCAGCGCCAGCCGCTTCAGCTTCTTTAACTTTTTCGCCTTTTGCAAAGACGAGAACTTTTTGTGTTTTACCAGTACCGTGTGGAAGTACAACGGCACCGCGGATTTGTTGGTCCGCTTTCTTCGGATCTACGCCGAGACGGACAGCAATTTCGATTGTTTCATCGAACTTAGCTGTTGCAGTTTTTTGAACGAGTTCAACCGCTTCTGCGAGGTCGTAAGACTTCGTGCGATCAACAAGCTTAGCTGCTTCTTGGTGTTTTTTACCCATGATTCTTTTCCTCCTTGTGGTTAGCGGAATTTCCTCCCACATAATGAAGGGATTGAAGGTGAGCAAAATATGCACCGACAATCCCAGAGACTAATAAATTAGTCTTCGATTACAATACCCATACTGCGCGCAGTACCTTCAACCATAAGCATCGCTGTTTCTACAGACGCTGCGTTAAGGTCAGGCATTTTAAGTTCAGCGATTTCGCGAACTTTATCACGCTTAACCGTTGCTACTTTCTTACGGTTCGGTTCTCCTGAACCGCTCTCGATACCAGCAGCTTTTTTCAAAAGAACTGCAGCTGGTGGAGTTTTCGTAATGAATGTAAACGAACGATCTTCGTATACCGTAATGACTACAGGAATAATCAATCCGGCTTGGTCTTGTGTACGAGCGTTGAACTCTTTACAGAATCCCATGATGTTAACACCTGCTTGACCAAGTGCTGGACCAACTGGTGGTGCTGGGTTAGCTTTACCAGCAGGGATTTGAAGTTTAACGAGTTTAGTAACTTTTTTCGCCACGAGACACACCTCCTTAAGTCTAAAATGTGGTTTCTTGGACGTTGTGCGCCCTCCCACTCAATCTATTAGGTCGAGTTTGTACTGAAATATAGCACAACATCAAACATTTCCGATTGTACCATCCGTTTCCGAGAATGGCAAGTGGGTTTTAGTTAATTTTCTGAACTTGTTCGAAATCAAGCTCAATTTTTGTTTCGCGGCCGAACATGTCGACGACGACTTTGAGCTTCTCTTTGTCAGTTTCGATCTCATCAATCGTACCTTCAAAGTTCTCGAACGCGCCTTCTTTGACACGAACGAGATCGCCAAGCTCATAGTTATAACGGTCTTTCTTCTCAATCAGACCCATCTGCGAAAGGACGTTCGTCACTTCATCAGGCTGGAGCGGGATCGGCTTGGCGCCGCCCCCGGTTGATCCGAGGAAGCCCGTTACGTTTGGCGTGTTACGAACAACATACCATGAATCGTCTGTCATAATCATCTCGACGAAGACATATCCAGGGAAGTTTTTCACTTCACGCTCTTTAATTTTCTTTTCGCCACTCTTCAACGTGACTTCTTCTTGCGTTGTTTCGGTCGGAACGAGGACGCGGAAAATTTTATCTTCCATGTTCATCGAACCGATTCGACGTTCTAGGTTTTCTTTGACATTGTTCTCAAAGCCAGAGTACGTCTGGACAACAAACCATTGTTTCTCCACGGCTTTCACCTCTTTCCTTAGTTAATCAATAGGTTGACGAGATAACTGACACCAGTATCTACGCCGAACACGAACAGGCCGATCACGACGACCGTCGCGATGACTGTGATGGTATATTTTGTGAGCTCTTTACGAGTCGGCCAACTCGTCTTCTTTAACTCTTTCCATACATCGCGCAAAAAGTTCATGGTAGCTTCCTCCTACGTTGAATGCCAATCTACGTTACTTTGATTCTCGATGTGTTGTGTGCGCATTGCAACGACGGCAGAACTTGTTCAGCTCGAGCCGCGTCTGCACATCATCTTTCTTGGTCGTCGAGTAAACTCTTGACCCGCAATCCGCGCACTCGAGACTTACTTTCTTTGCCATCCATAAGCGCCCCTTTCGACAGCTCCATATTAAAAAAGAGCGAAAAAAAAACGCCTCCTGTAAATGGCGTCTACGGACAAGGCGCTGCCTTAAAAGTATCACATAGGAGGCGTGCGGTCAATACGAGTTAACTCGTCAGCATTTTAACGTCAACATGCCGCTCGAATTTTTTCTTCACGCGCTGTAAGGCGTTATCGATCGACTTCACGTGACGGTCAAGGTCGTCAGAGATTTCTTGATACGAACGGCCATCTAAATAAAGGCGAAGCACTTTTCGTTCCAAGTCACTGAGGAGCTCATCCATCTTCTCTTCCATGAACAGTTGTTCTTCCCGCGTGACGAGCAAGTCTTGCGGGTCGTTCGGATGCGGGGGGATGATCACGTCGAGCAACGTCCGGTCAGACTCATCGTCAAAGATCGGCTTGTCGAGCGAGACGTATGAGTTGAGCGGAATATGCTTCTGACGCGTCGCCGTCTTAATCGCCGTGATCATCTGACGGGTGATACACATCTCGGCAAAACTCTTAAACGACGCGAGGCGTTCATCCCGATAGTCACGCACGCCTTTATACAGACCGATCATTCCCTCTTGGACGATATCCTCGTGGTCGGCGCCAATCAAAAAGTAAGACCGCGCCTTCGCCCGCACGAAGTAACGGTAACGTTCAATCAAAAACTCGAGCGCATCACTATCCCCTTCATTCCGCGCTAGAGAGACGAGCTCTTCGTCTGACATCGTTTCAAACTGCTCGTATGGCCATCCGTTCATGTTTCATACCCCCCGGCAATTGATAATGAACTATGTAAGTTAGTGTTCTTATTATAGGCGTCATACAAAACGACCGTCAAATAAATTTCAAAAAATTCCGTCAATTAGATATGGTGTAACTCATACAACTAATAGTATACAACATTTCTTTCCAAAAAAATGTCAAACTAAAAACAAAAAAACGAGTCCATTGTATGAACTCGTCAGTGAGAATCCTCACCGTTCGACTTACGGCGCCGCATTTCTTCAAAACGGGCCATGACGTCAGGCGGGATATCGATTGTTTTTCGATTGGACCGATCGCTCGCGAGCGTCTGACGCTCTTGCTCAATCGCCACTTTCGCTTGCTTCCAATCCTTTAATAGTTCGGTCGCCGGGACACGGAGGGCACCTTGACCGAAGATGACCCATTGCTCGGTAAAATCGTTTGTGGCGACGAATAACGTCACTAAACGATCGTCCACGAGTTCATGGGCCCGCCGTTCGATCCACTCATCCGCCGTTTCGTTCTCCTTCGTATAGACGACCTCGACCCGGCTCCGCTTCTGGATCGATTCGCGCCCATAGCGCATGTGGGCATCAAAGACGACCGTCACCATGCGGCCTGTGGCGGCCTGATACTCGGCCATCGCTTCAATCAAGTCATTTCGAGCTTGATCGAAGTCGATGTCTCGCAGTTTTCGAAGATGCGGCCACGCCCCAATGATGTTATAGCCATCGACGAGGAGTAATTCTCGCTTTTTCAGGCTCATGATAACGGATTACGAGAGCGATGCACCTCATACAGAAGAAGTGCGGCCGCGACCGAAGCGTTGAGCGACGTGACATGACCGACCATCGGCATATGGACGAGGAAGTCACACGCCTCGCGCACGAGACGGCCCATCCCTTTCCCTTCGCTGCCGATTACGACGACGAGTGGCATGTTTCCATCGAGCCGACGATAGTCTTGACTCTCACTCGCGTCAGTTCCGACGATCCACATCCCTTTTTCTTTCAATTCTTCGAGCGTCCGCGTCAAGTTCGTGACACGCGCGACCGGGATATATTCAATCGCTCCAGTCGAGGCTTTCGCGACGGTTTGCGTCAAGCCGACCGAGCGCCGTTTCGGAATGATGACTCCATGGGCGCCGACCGCGTCAGCTGTCCGTAAAATCGATCCCAAGTTGTGCGGGTCCTCTAGCTCATCGAGCAAAATAAAGAGCGGTGTCTCCCCTTTAGACTCGGCAAGCGCGAACATATCGTCAAGCGTCTTATACTCGTAAGCCGCAACGGCCGCGACGACGCCTTGATGGTGTTCACTGCCCGCCATCTTTTCAAGCTTCGTCTTCGGGACGAACGAGATCTGTACCGAGGCCTCATTGGCCATGCCGATAATTTGGGCGAGCGGCCCTTTGTGCTGCCCTTCCATGATAAAGACTTTATTCATATCCCGTCCGCTCCGAAGCGCCTCGATTACTGGATTACGTCCATATAAGAAATCGATGCCTTCTTCAAGGACGTCAACTTCTTGATAGTCCGGGCGCTCTGGCTTTTGACGGTGCGGACGGTCGCCCCGTTCGCCTCTTGGACGGTCAAACGAACGCTTGTCGTTCGCTCGTCCTCCGTCATGTCGTTTCGGGTTGCTCGGTTTCGAGCCATGTGAGTGCCTGTTCGATGAGTTCTTCAAGACGATCCCTTCTTTCTATTAGATATGTGTAGCCGATCAATGCCTCAAAAGCTGTCGAGTAGCGGTATGTGTGGACGTCGGTGCGTTTCGGGATCGACCCTGATTTCGCATTTTTACCGCGCCGGACGATCGCTGTCTCATCCTCGCTCAAGATACCCGTCTCTAACCAGTGGGTGACGACGCTCGCTTGCGCGGTTGCGTTCACGTAACGAACGGCCCCACGATGGAGGTCGTTCGGTCGCGTCAACCCTTTGCCGAGCAGTCGTTTTCGTACCGCCATCTCATACACTGCGTCGCCCATATAAGCGAGGGCGAGCGCGTTTAGTTGATTCGCATTCGTCATGACCGTTTCCACCGTACGCCTTGCGCCGTATCTTCGAGCTGGATATTTTGTTGTTTCAACAAGTCACGGATCTCGTCGGCACGGGCAAAATTACGCTCTGCTCGGGCCGTATTCCGTTCGAGAATCAACTGATCGATCTCGGCGTCGAGTAGTTCTGTTTCCACTTCAATCGTCAACCCGAGCACGCCCGTCAATTCTTTGAACAAGTCGAGCACTTGCTCGAGCGTGTCTTTCGAGACATGGTCTGCTTTGGCGTAGATGTTTGCCTCTTTTGCTAAATCAAACAATACTGTCACGGCGTTCGCCGTGTTGATATCATCATCCATCGCTTCGATAAATGCTGCTTTCACCGTCGCAAGTTTTCGCTCCATCGCCTCGCTCGGTTCAACGAGACCGGCCGTGACCGACAGACGGTGTTCGACATTATGGTACGCTTCCTTGATCCGGTCCCATCCGTTCGCGGCCTGATTGATCAGCTCGCGGCTATAGTTGATCGGATGACGGTAGTGGACCGATAACATGAAGAAACGGAGCACCATCGCGTCGACTTCTTTTAACGCCTCGTGGACGAGCAGGAAATTCCCGAGTGATTTCGACATCTTCTCGTTCTCGATGTTGATGAAGCCGTTGTGGAGCCAGTAGTTCGCAAACTTCGTATGGTTGCACGCCTCAGACTGCGCAATCTCATTCTCGTGATGCGGGAATTTGAGGTCGTGCCCGCCTGCGTGAATGTCGATCGTTTTGCCGAGGTGCTTCTTCGCCATGGCCGAGCATTCGATATGCCAGCCGGGGCGTCCTTGTCCCCAAGGGCTGTCCCAAGCCGGTTCATCTGGTTTAGCCGCTTTCCAAAGCACGAAGTCGAGCGGGTCTTCCTTCTTCTCCCCGACGTCGACACGTGACCCGGCCCGAAGGTCTTCAATCGACTGTTGGCTGAGCTTGCCATACTCTTCAAACTTACGCGTCCGGAAATAGACATCGCCTTCTGACGCGTAGGCGTAGCCTTCATCCTCTAAGTTACGGATAAAGTCGATGATTTCCTCCATCGTGTCGGTGACACGTGGATGCACGTCCGCTGGCAAGACGTTCAACGCACCCGTATCCGCCAAATAAGCGTCGATATAGCGGTTCGTCAGCGTTCCGACATCTTCACCGAGCTCATTCGCCGTACGGATGATCTTATCATCCACATCGGTAAAGTTGAGGACGTACTTCACGTCGTAGCCTCGGTATGTCAAATAGCGCCGTACCGTGTCGAATGCGATGGCCGGACGGGCGTTTCCGACGTGAATATAATTATAGACGGTCGGTCCGCATACGTACATGGACACTTTCCCAGGAACGATTGGGTTGAACGGTTCTTTCTTATTCGTGAGGCTGTTGTAAAACTGAATCATGTGACTTCTCCTCCATCTGTTTCTCGAGTGATGCTAACTTACGTTCCAAATCAGCCACGGCGTTCTCTAACCGCTCTTGGCATTCACGATCCGGGTCCGGTAAGCGATGGTCGAGGTCGTGCTGTTTGACCCGCTCCCCGTTGCGGATGACGACACGTCCCGGGATTCCGACGACGGTCGAGTCTGACGGGACATCTTTTAAGACGACCGAACTGGCCCCGATTTTGACGCAATCGCCTATCGTGATATTACCGAGCACTTTCGCGCCGGCCGAAATGAGCACATCGTTCCCGATGGTCGGATGCCGCTTCCCTTTTTCTTTGCCGGTTCCGCCGAGCGTCACGCCTTGATAGATGGTGACGTTGTTGCCGATGATGGCCGTCTCCCCGATGACGATCCCGAATCCGTGGTCGATAAAGACACCTTCGCCGATGATGGCACCCGGATGAATCTCAATCCCGGTCACCCAGCGACTCGTCTGGGCAATCATTTTAGCCAATAGTTTAATATTGCGCGTCCACAACCCATGCGCGATCCGATGCGACCATAAGGCATGGAGGCCTGGATACGTCAATACGACTTCTGCTTTTGAGCGGGCAGCCGGATCGAGTTCGAGCACGTTCCGGATGTCGGCGCTCACACTTTTCCAAAATCCCATAATTGTTCTCCTTTTCCATATCAAAAACAAAGACGCCCCTGTGCCAAGGCACAGAGACGCCGTAAGCGCGGTTCCACTCTGTTTGGGAAAGTTCCCCTCTCAAGTCTCGTTAACGCCGAGTCGCGGTCCCGACTACATATCGCCGGAACGGCTCCGAGGTGCACTTCGACGGGGGACGCTTCTAGAACTTCCAGCCTAGGTTCTAGTCTCTGACAAGTGTCAACCCGCTTACTTTCCTCATCGTTGCCTTTAAGCTAATAATGTTGTGAGACGTGCCAACACACGCTCTTTGCCAATCAGCGCAATCGCGTTTGGAAGTTCTGGTCCATGTGTTTGTCCGGTCGTGGCGACACGGATTGGCATGAACAAGTTCTTTCCTTTTTGCCCAGTCGCTTTTTGAGTGGCCTTCGTAGCCGCCTTGATAGCTTCCGGTGTGAAGTCCTCGATCGCCTCGAGTTGCGTTTTAAACTCGGCGAGTACAGCCGGCACCGCTTCACCGGCAAGCACCGCGTTCGCCGCCTCGTCATACTCGACCTCGTCTTTAAAGAACAAGTCTGTCAACGGTACAATTTCGGCACCGTGTGTCATTTGTTCTTTATAAAGAGCGATGAGCGCTGTGGCCCAGTCCGCCTCTTCCATTGACAAGGCTTCAGGCAATCGTCCTGCTTCTTGTAAGAATGGTAAACTGAGTGCCACCACTTCGTCAAGCGAAGCCTGCTTCATGTAGACACTGTTGATCCAAGCGAGCTTATGCTGGTCGAATACGGCCGGACTCTTCGATAGACGGCCCGCATCGAACATGTCGATAAACGCTTCTTTCGTGAAGATTTCCTCTTCACCGACTGGAGACCAACCGAGAAGCGAGATGAAGTTGAAGAGCGCACCAGGGAGATATCCGAGGTCTGCATATTGTTCGATGAACTGGATGATCGACTCATCACGTTTCGAGAGCTTCTTATGGTTCTCGTTATAGATCAATGTCATGTGACCGAACGTCGGATACTCCCATCCGAGCGCATCGTATACCATCATCTGTTTCGGTGTGTTCGCGATATGGTCATCCCCGCGCAACACGTGGCTGATTTTCATCAAGTAGTCATCGACGACGACGGCAAAGTTGTACGTCGGGATCCCGTCTTGCTTGACGATGACCCAGTCTCCGAAGTCTTTCGACTCGAACGAAACGTCGCCTTTGACAACGTCTGTCCATTTGTACGTAACCTGTTCTGGCACTCGAATCCGAATCGACGGCTTCCGTCCTTCGGCTTCGAACGCCGAGCGCTCAGCGTCGCTCAAGTCGCGATGTGCTCCCGAGTAGCGTGGTGCTTCACCGCGTGCGATCTGTGCCTCGCGCTCCGCTTCGAGTTCTTCTGACGTCATGTAGCATTTATAAGCGAGCCCTTTGTCCATCAACTCGTTCACGTATTTGTTGTAGATGTCGAGTCGTTCCATTTGGAAATATGGACCGTAATCGCCATCGCGACCCGGACCTTCATCCCAGTCGATACCGAGCCATTCCAAGTACTTCATCTGACTTTCGACACCGTTCTCGACGTTTCGTTTTTGATCCGTGTCCTCAATCCGAAGAATCATTTTCCCGCCTGCGTGGCGAGCATATAAATAGTTAAATAGCGCGGTCCGGGCGTTCCCGATATGAAGGTGACCCGTCGGACTCGGCGCATAGCGTACACGCACTTCACTCATAATATTTCCACCTTTCTTCTCTTCTGCCCAAATAGTATACCACTTTTGTCAAGCACGGTTGAGCAAGATGACCGCCTGGGCGGCGATTCCTTCTTCACGCCCCGTGAAACCTAACCGTTCCGTCGTCGTCGCTTTCACGTTCACTTGGCTAATATCAGCTTCAAGCAGTTCGGCGATGACCGCGCGCATGTCATCGATATACGTCCGAAGCTTCGGTCGTTCCGCCATAACGGTCGCGTCCACGTTGCCGAGCACATACCCTTCTGCCTTGACGAGCTGCCATACGTGTTGAAGCAACACTTTCGAGTCTGCATCTTTAAAATCGGGATCCGTATCCGGGAAGTGTTTGCCGATATCCCCTGCCGCGATGGCACCGAGCGCCGCATCCGCGATGGTGTGAAGCAACACGTCGGCATCCGAGTGTCCAAGCAAACCGCGATCGTGTGGAATCTCGATCCCTCCTAATATAAGCGGACGTCCTTCTGCGAACGCATGTACATCAAAACCTTGTCCGATTCTCATCGATAGTCCTCCTTCGTCAAGATCGCTTCCCCGAACAATAAATCCTCGGGGGTCGTCATTTTTATGTTGTGATAGTCACCTGGAATGACGGTGACTTCTTTCCCTGACCACTCAAACAAGCTCGCATCATCGGTGCCGACGAATCGGGATGATTCCGCCTGATCATGAATCGCCCGGATATCAGCCACAGGAAACGCTTGCGGTGTCTGAGCGAGCCAAAGCGTCTCACGGGGAACAGTTTGCGTAATCGTCCCCGCGGTCACTTGTTTCACCGTATCTTTCACAGGAACGGCTAAAATGGCCCCTTTCGTCTGAGCCGCTTCCGCTACTTGATGCAACTGACTGATTCGAACGAACGGCCGGGCCCCGTCATGGATCAACACAACTCCGTCCGTGTCGATTGTCTGTAAACCGGCTCGAACGCTCTGTTGCCGTTCTTCTCCGCCTGCCACGTACGTAATCGGCGTCGGGACGTTACGTAACTCATGCGCGAACCAGGCCTCTTCTTCCGGACGAATCGCCAGAACAATCTGTTCACACCATGTGTCTCTCGCAAACGCCTCGACGGTCCAGACGATGATCGGTTTTCCTTGGAGCGACAACATCAACTTATTCTCATCGGCTCCCATGCGCTTGCCTTTCCCGGCAGCCGGGATGACGACCGTGTAACGTACCATCACGTTCACCTCTCTTCGTGAAAAAAGAGAGCGCTGATGCGTCTCTTTTTCCATACTTATTCAGGGCGAGCAAAAATCATTCGGCCCGCGGATGTTTGGAGTACGCTCGTCACGACGACAGGGAGCGTCTTCGAGATGAGCTTGCGTCCGCCTTCGACGACGACCATCGTCCCGTCTTCGAGGTAAGCGACCCCTTGGTTCTGTTCTTTCCCTTCTTTGATGACCGTCACGACCATCTCTTCTCCCGGAATGACGATCTGTTTGACCGAGTTGGCCAAATCATTAATGTTGAGCACCGGTACGTTTCGGACTTCACACACTTTATTCAAGTTGTAATCGTTCGTCACGACGATGCCTTTTTTTAACTCGGCGAGCTTGATCAATTTAATATCGACTTCGGCCACGTCTTCAAAGTCACCATCGTAAATCTCGACCTCGATTCGATCGTTGTTTTGGAGCTCTTTTAAAATATCCAGACCGCGTCGGCCTCGATTCCGTTTAAGCGTATCCGACGAGTCGGCGATGTACTGCAACTCTCCGATGACGAACTGAGGAACGATGAGTGTCCCTTCGATGAATCCGGTCTTCGAAATATCGGCGATCCGACCATCGATGATTACGCTTGTATCTAATATTTTATCGTTAGAGCGGCGTAATGGTTCCGCTTCCGGCTTGTCCCGTTCACTTTTCACGAACAACTTGATCCATTCGTTCCGCTTCCGGTAACCAACGGCAAATCCAAAGTAACCGAACAGGGCAGTCACAAAAATCGGTACAATCTTACTGAGTAAGAAGATGCCTGTGACCTCAAGCGATACACTGATCAAAAAGGCAATCAATAAACCGATGATCAATCCGATCGAGCCGAATAAAATATCGCCGACCGGTAAACGGACGAGCCGTTCTTCGACAAAACGGATAAATTTGACGATCACATCGGTCAAAAATAAACTGAGAATGAAGAAGATAAGTCCACCAATCAAACTAGCAACGTAAGGAATCGTCAACCATGCCGGCACGCTGACACCGAGGTCATCAAGAAGCACCATCGCTTCGATCATGCCAAACCATCCGACGACGAGTCCAATCAAAATAAATCCGAGTCGCACTGCAATCTTCACTCATTCCACCTCCTTCTATTGAATTAAAATTTCAAAAAAATAACACTTATATTGTAACACGGTTCTTTTAAATCCGTTCGTTACAAAGCGTTAAAAACTGCCGGAAGCGCCCCGTCAGAACGGGATGGCAAGTTGGAGCGCTTCATCGACAGTACTGACACCGACCACGTCGATACCAGGAGGGGCGGTCCAGCCCCCTAGGTTATTCTTCGGAATGATCGCACGCGTGAAACCGAGCTTGGCCGCTTCCGCGACACGTTGCTCAATCCGTGACACACGGCGCACTTCTCCGGTCAATCCGACCTCGCCGATGCAGACATCGGTCGGACGAGTCGGACGGTCCCGGAAACTCGAGGCGATGGAAATACAAATCGCCAAATCGATTGCCGGTTCATCGAGCTTGACCCCGCCCGCCGCCTTCAAATAAGCATCTTGCGTTTGAAGCAAGAGACCCGAACGTTTCTCCAGCACGGCCATAAGAAGAGCGACCCGATTTTGGTCGATTCCCGTTGCCATCCGGCGCGGGTTCCCGAACGACGTCGGGGAAATGAGTGCTTGCAGCTCAACGAGTACCGTCCGTGTCCCTTCCATCGACGCGACGACCGTCGAGCCTGAGACGCCCGCCGTCCTTTCTTCGAGGAAAATCTCTGACGGGTTGAGCACTTCCTCAAGACCGCCTTCTTTCATCTCGAATATTCCAATCTCGTTCGTCGAACCGAACCGGTTTTTGACGGCCCGTAAAATCCGGAACGTGTGGTGACGTTCTCCTTCAAAATACAGAACAGCATCCACCATATGCTCGAGCAGACGCGGTCCGGCAATCGACCCTTGCTTCGTCACGTGGCCGACGATAAAGACGGCGACCCCTCGTGTCTTGGCAATTTTCATCAGCGCAGCCGTACATTCCCGCACTTGGGCGACGCTGCCTGGCGCCGATTGGATTTCATCCATGTATACCGTCTGAATCGAGTCGATAATGACGAACCCAGGTTCCTCTTCATCGATGACCCGTTCGATCATGAGCATGTCCGTCTCGGCGAGAACGTATAAATCCTGCGTCGGCAATCCGAGTCGTTCCGCGCGCAACTTTGTCTGCTTCAACGATTCTTCCCCGGAAATATATAGCACTTTCCGACCGCTATGGGCGAGATGTGCACTCACTTGCAGGAGAATTGTCGACTTCCCGATCCCCGGGTCCCCACCGACGAGGACGAGCGAGCCCGGGACAATTCCGCCCCCGAGCACCCGGTCGAACTCTTGACTGTTCGTATGCACACGTGTTTCTTCTTGGGAAACGACGTCTGAGAGACGCTCTGGCTTCAGTTGTCGCGACGAGCTATGGACGAACGCAGCTCCCCGTTTCGCTTTCTTTTCTTCAACAAATTCTTCGACGAGCGTGTTCCACTCGTTACATCCCGGACAACGGCCCATCCATTTTGCGGATTCATATCCACAAGACTGACATACGTACTTCGTTTTAATTTTTGCCATGTTATTCCCTTCTGTCTAAAAAAGCCCCCTCACAAGAGAGAGGGAGCTCCGTATTTACTGGACGACACCTTCGTTGCGGACGATGAATTCACCGTCTTGAACATCGAGAGCCACTTTACTGCCTTTCGTGATCTCCCCGCTGAGCATCGATTCTGAGAGTCGGTCTTCCACCTCGCGCTGGAGCGCACGGCGGAGCGGACGAGCCCCATACTCAGGGTCATAACCGACGACGGCAATCTTCTCAAGCGCCGATTCCGTCAAAGTGAAATCGATGCCTTGCTCGCCAAGTCGGTCTGTGAGCGTCTTCGCCATAAGTTTGACGATTTCTTGGATATGCTCTTTTTGAAGCGAATGGAAGACGGTGATCTCGTCGATCCGGTTCAAGAATTCAGGCCGGAACGCTTTCTTCAATTCTTCCATGACTTTATCTTTCATTTCCGTATATTCACGTTTCACGTCATCTTCGACGGTGAAGCCGACATATTTGTTCCGTTTAAGTGCGGCCGCACCGACGTTTGACGTCATGATGATGACCGTGTTGCGGAAGTCGACCGTACGACCTTTCGAGTCGGTCAGACGCCCGTCATCGAGCACTTGGAGCAAGATGTTGAACACTTCAGGGTGAGCTTTCTCAATCTCATCAAGCAAGATAACCGAGTATGGCTTACGACGGACTTTCTCCGTCAACTGACCGCCTTCTTCGTATCCGACATACCCTGGAGGTGATCCGACGAGACGGCTCGTCGCGTGTTTTTCCATATACTCTGACATGTCGATTCGGATGATCGCATCCTCGTCACCGAAGAGCGCCTCAGCGACAGCACGCGCTAGTTCCGTTTTCCCGACACCGGTCGGTCCGAGGAAAACGAATGAACCGATCGGACGTTTCGGATCTTTCAGTCCGGCCCGGGCCCGACGGATTGCCCGTGAGATTGATTTGACGGCTTCATCTTGACCGATGACCCGACCGTGTAAGATCGACTCGAGCTTGAGGAGACGGTCTGTCTCCTCTTCGGCAATTTTTGTCACCGGCACACCCGTCCAGCTTGCGACGACTTGAGCGATGTCTTCTTTCGTCACTTCAAGCTTTTCATTGCCTTGCTTGTTCTGCCATTCTGATTTGAGATGCTCGAGTTCATCGCGGAGCTTCTGTTCTGTATCACGAAGCGAAGCCGCTTTTTCAAACTCTTGGCTCTGGACGGCCGCATCTTTTTCTTTACGGATCGATTCGAGACGTGCTTCAAGCTCTTTTAAGTTCGGCGGCGCCGTGAATGAACGGAGGCGAACTTTCGAAGCCGCTTCGTCGACGAGGTCGATCGCTTTATCTGGAAGGAACCGGTCCGAAATATAGCGGTCAGATAAGACAACCGCTTCATGAATCGCCTCATCCGTAATTGTGACACGATGGTGAGCCTCATAGCGGTCACGCAAACCGAACAAGATCTGTTCAGCCTGGTCCGTCGTCGGCTCATTCACTTGAATCGGTTGGAAGCGGCGTTCGAGTGCGGCATCCTTCTCAATGTACTTCCGGTACTCGTCAAGCGTTGTTGCACCGATACATTGGAGCTCCCCTCGCGCGAGCGACGGTTTCAAGATGTTCGAGGCATCGATCGCCCCTTCGGCTCCACCCGCCCCAATCAACGTGTGTAACTCGTCGATGAAGAGAATGACGTTGCCGGCCTGGCGAATCTCGTCCATGACTTTTTTCAATCGGTCTTCAAACTCACCGCGGTATTTCGTTCCCGCGACGAGCGTACCCATGTCAAGCACCATGACGCGTTTGTTGCGAAGCGTCTCCGGCACTTCATTGTTGATGATCTGTTGCGCGAGTCCTTCGACAACTGCCGTCTTACCGACACCTGGCTCTCCAATCAAGACCGGGTTGTTCTTCGTCCGGCGAGACAACACTTCGATGACCCGTTGGATTTCACCGGCACGGCCGATAACAGGGTCGAGACGTGACTCACGCGCTTGTTGCGTCAAGTCACGGGCCAAGCCATCAAGTGTCGGTGTCGCAGCGCTCGTGCCTGGTTGTGATGCGTTTGACGACGATTCCGTGTTCCCGAGAAGTTGAAGCACTTGTTGCCGTGCTTTCGTCAAGCTGATACCGAGGTTGTTCAAGACGCGGGCAGCGACGCCTTCGCCTTCACGAATCAATCCGAGTAAAATATGCTCTGTCCCGACGTAAGAATGACCGAGTTTACGGGCTTCATCCATCGAGAGCTCGATTACTTTTTTCGCACGCGGCGTGTAGTGGATTGTCGACCCGTTCTCAGAACCACGGCCAATCAACGCCTCGACTTCTTGTTGAATCTTCTCAGAAGTTAGACCGAGGGCGAACAACGCTTTGGCAGCAATCCCTTCACCTTCACGGACAAGTCCGAGCAAGATATGTTCCGTACCAATATTATGATGGCCAAGTCGTACCGCTTCCTCTTGTGCTAAAGCTAATACGCGCTGAGCTCGTTCTGTAAATCGACCAAACATCATTGACAAAACCTCCTTAAAGTTGGATCAAACTAAACCATGATCTAACGTTCGACGTACGAGAGTCGCTCGTTCGCGATCTCGTTCTTTCGTAGATAATGTTTTCCCGAAATGTTTTTGTAGGAAACCTGATTGTAGGCGGACAATCAAATCATGAAACTGCGGTGGACTCCAGTCGGACAAAATACCGAGGTCACTCGCTAAATGTAAATCGGATAACCGTTCAATCGCCTCTGTCGACGACAATAATTTGGAATACCGTAAAATCCCGTAAGAACGATAAAACTGATCTTCCAACTCATCTTGGTTACTGGCTAGGAGCTGTTCTCGGGCTTGACGTTCCGCGTGGACGACTTGTTCTGTGATTTCCATAAAATCAGATAACAGCTGCGATTCATCGCTGCCAAGCGTCCGTTGATTCGATAACTGGAACAAACGCCCGGCTGCGTCACTGCCTTCTCCGTAACGTCCTCGAATTGTGTATCCGAGTTTTCGAAGTTCTACTAATATAGGAGTTATTCGTCCCGTTAACGTCAGACCCGGCAGGTGCAGCATGACCGATGCGCGAAGTCCAGTACCGATATTGCTCGGACACGTCGTCAAATAGCCAAGCTCTTCGTCGAAAGCGTATGGGAGCGACTCGCCACAGAGCGCGTCGACTCGTTTCGCCAGTTCGAACGCTTCTTGGACTTGATAGCCAGGAAGCAACGTTTGGATTCGCAAATGATCTTCTTCGTTAATCAACACGCTAATCGTCTCGTCTTCACTCAGGAAAACAGCACTCTCATCTTTTTCCGCAATCGTCGGGCTGATCAAATGCTTTTCGACGAGAGCTTGCCGCGTCACTTGATCATAGGCGCGCATATGCAGATATTCAAAGCCTTGTAAGCCGCCCAAGGCCGTCTCGATGCGTTCGCATAGCTGTCGCTGTCCTTCTTGAGACAATGTAGGAGAAAAGACGGTGTCTTTTAAATTGCGTGCCAAACGAATTCGTGTCGAGATGACAAGATCATCAAGCTTGGCCCGTTCTTTCATTTTTGGACCGAGTGGATGTTTGAGGAATGTCTCCATCACGCCTCACCTTGCCCTTTCAGTTGCGTCATTTCTTTTTTGATGCGTGCCGCTCGTTCATAATCTTCTTGTTCGACGGCCCGTTCTAACTCCCCTGCTAACTTTACAAGACGTTCGCCGATTCGCTCATCCGGTGTGCGTAACGCGTCAGGTACCGAACCGACATGATGGTCATGCCCTTGCTGGTACTGACGTGTCATTTTAATCAACTCTTCACGGAAAACTGTGTAACATGAAGCGCAGCCCGCTTTTCTTAGGTGCGTCACCTCGCTCTGTGTCATCTGGCAAGTTGGACACCGCTTCACGACAGGAACGTAACCAGCCATCACTTCGGCTGTACAGTTCCGACATAGTTTTCGTTCGACTGGGACCCCGTTTTCCAACATAACGACTTCATTGACGGCAGGACGCCGTTTACACCGTTCGCATAACATGTCTTAAGCCTCCGTCAGTGATAACTAAGTAACTTCATCAAGGCGAGTAGCTGCTGTCTTCGAATCAGATAGCGGTCGTCGGCGTTCAAGCCGAGCGTTTCGTCGGACAACAAGTGGTACAGTAAACGGACATCCCGCTCGCTCAACATACCTTCTTCAAATAAACGGATCAAAATGTTTTCAACAAGTTGTTCCGTCAGGCGAGGATGGTCTTGTAAAATGTCCATTAAACTCGTCAGCAAGTCTTGTTTCTCATGAAGAATGACGCGACGAATTCGAATATAACCGCCCCCGCCTCGCTTACTTTCTACAAGGTAACCTTTTTCGACCGTAAAACGTGTATTGATGACATAGTTGATTTGAGACGGAACACATTCAAAACGTTTCGCGATATCTTGTCGTTTGATTTCAATCGCTTCTGCCTGACTTTCCTTCAGCACTTGCTTCAAATACTGTTCGATTACATCAGATATGTTTCTCATCTCCACCACCCTCTGACCATCTTTGACTTTTGTTTTTATTCTATCATTGATTTAAAAAAAGGCAAACGAAAAGCGACGACGCAAATGCGTCGTCGCTCAAAAGAAAAGACGACCAAGCATGTGCTTGGTCGTCCTTCATATGGCCTGGCAACGTCCTATCCTCACAGGGGGAGACCCCCAACTACTTTCGGCGCTGAAGCGCTTAACTTCCGTGTTCGGCATGGGAACGGGTGTGGCCGCTTCGCTATCGCCACCAGACAAGGGAATTGTTCCCTGA